>NZ_JAEACP010000004.1:188688-226855 GCF_015999335.1 Tabrizicola soli
CCCACCCCCACCCGCCCCCCCGGCGGGGGGGGGGGGGGGGGGGGGGCCCCCCCGGGGGGGGGGGGGGGGCCCCCCCCCCCCCCCCCCCCAGCCGAGCGCTTTCGCGTTCTTCACGCGAAAGCGCGAGAGGAAAGGCGCGTGCGCAGCACTCATTCCGGCAGTCGCCTCGATCCGGACGTCAGGACAGGCGGGAAAGGATGGTTTCGACCAGCTCCGGCAGGCCGAGGGCGATATCCACCGTGATCGCCTCTTCAGGCCCCGGCGGCTCCAGCGCCGCGAACTGGCTGTCGAGAAGCGCAAGCGGCATGTAATGCCCGGACCGCGCCGCCATCCGCGCGGCGATCAGCGCGCGGCTGCCCGAAAGATGGACAAAGGTCACCGGCCCCCCTGCCCCGGCCCGGATCCGGTCGCGGTAGGCCCGTTTCAGCGCCGAGCAACCGAGGATCACCGGGGCCCGGTCGTGCAGCACCTGCGCCACCCGGTCCAGCCAGGGCCAGCGGTCGTCGTCCGTCAGCGGCACTCCGGCCCGCATCTTCGCCACCGCTTGCCGGGAATGCAGCGCGTCGCCTTCGACATAGGGGATGCCCAGCCGGGCCGACAGGGCCGCCCCGACCGAGGACTTGCCGCAGCCGGAAACGCCCATGACGACCAACCGCCTCGCCCCGCCGCCCGCCGTGGCGGACGGGTCGGGCAGAGGCGGCCCCGCCGTCACCGGGTCATGCCCAGGGATGCAGGCTCGCGTTCTTCGCCTCGAAGGCGTCGATGGCGGCGGCCTTTTCCAGCGTCAGGCCGATGTCGTCCAGCCCGTTCAGCAGGCAGTGCTTCTTGAAGGCGTCGACCTCGAAGGCAAAGACCTTGCCGTCCGAGGCGGTGACGGTCTGCGCCTCCAGATCCACGGTGATCCGGGCGTTGGCGCCCTTCCGCGCGTCATCCATCAGATGCGCCACGGCTTCGGGCGGCAGCACCACCGGCAGGATGCCGTTCTTGAAGCAGTTGTTGTAGAAGATGTCCGCGAACGAGGTCGAGATCACGCAGCGGATCCCGAAGTCGAGAAGCGCCCAGGGCGCATGCTCGCGCGAGGAGCCGCAGCCGAAGTTGTCGCCGGCGACGATGATCTGCGACTGCCTGTAGGCGGGCTGGTTCAGCACGAAATCCGGGATTTCCTTGCCGTCCTGGGTATAGCGCATCTCGTCGAACAGGTTCTTCCCCAGTCCCGACCGCTGGATGGTCTTCAGGAACTGCTTGGGGATGATCATGTCGGTGTCGATGTTGACCAGCGGCATCGGCGCCGCGATTCCGGTCAGGGTGGTGAACTTGTCCATGCTCAGGCCTCCACGCCCATCAACTCGCGCACATCGGTCAGATGCCCGGTGATCGCCGCCGCCGCCGCCATCGCGGGCGACATCAGGTGCGTGCGCCCGCCCCGGCCCTGACGGCCCTCGAAGTTGCGGTTCGACGTCGCCGCGCAGCGTTCGCCTGGGCTCAACTGGTCGGGGTTCATCGCGAGGCACATCGAGCAGCCCGCGAGCCGCCATTCGAAACCGGCGTCGATGAAGATCTGCGCCAGGCCCTCTTCCTCGGCCTGCGCCCGCACCAGACCCGAGCCGGGAACGACCATCGCCCGCATCCCGTCCTTGATCTTCTTGCCCTTCAGGATCGCCGCGGCGGCGCGCAGGTCCTCGATCCGGCCATTGGTGCACGAGCCGATGAAGACCGTGTCGATCTTGATGTCGGTCAGCTTCTGCCCGGCGGTCAGGCCCATGTAGTCGATCGACCGCCTCGCCGCGTCGACCTTGCCGCCGGTGAACGACTCCGGCGAGGGAACGGCGCCGGTGATCGGCAGCACGTCCTCGGGGCTGGTGCCCCAGGTCACGACCGGGGCGATATCCTCGCCCTTGATCGTCACCACCTTGTCGAAATGCGCGCCTTCATCGGTGTAGAGCGTCTTCCAGTAGGCCAGCGCCGCTTCCCACTTCGCGCCCTTCGGCGCATGGGGACGGCCCATGACATAGGCGAAGGTCTTCTCGTCCGGCGCAATGAGACCCGCGCGCGCGCCGCCCTCGATCGCCATGTTGCAGACGGTCATCCGGCCTTCCATCGACAGCTCGCGGATCGCCTGGCCGCAGTATTCGATGACATAGCCGGTGCCGCCCGCCGTGCCGGTGGCGCCGATGACCGAGAGGGTGATGTCCTTGGCCGTGACGCCGGGGCGGAGCGACCCGGTGATCTCGACCTTCATGTTCTTCGACTTCTTCTGGATCAGGGTCTGGGTGGCGAGCACATGCTCGACCTCCGACGTCCCGATCCCGTGCGCCAGCGCGCCGAAGGCCCCGTGGGTCGCGGTATGCGAGTCACCGCAGACCACGGTCATGCCCGGCAGGGTCCAGCCCTGTTCGGGGCCGACGATGTGGACGATGCCCTGGCGGATATCGGTGACGGGATAGTAGTTGATCCCGAAATCCCTGGCGTTCTTGTCCAGCGCGGCGACCTGGATGCGGCTTTCCTCGGGCATCTGCTCCGGGTTCTCGCGGCCCTGCGTCGTCGGCACGTTGTGGTCCGGTACGGCAATGGTCTTCTCCGGCGCGCGCACCTTGCGGCCGGTCATGCGCAGGCCCTCGAAGGCCTGGGGGCTGGTCACTTCATGGACCAGGTGGCGGTCGATGTAGAGGAGGCAGGTGCCGTCCTCGGCCTGGTGGACGACGTGGTCGTCCCAGATCTTGTCATAAAGCGTGCGCGGAGCGGTCATGGCTCTCACCTTCAGGTTCGGGATGGCTTGGGAAGGACGAAGGGGCGGCGATCCGCGTCAGGCGCGGGCGAGGATCGTGCGGGTCATGCCGAAAAAACGGGCCGGAAGCCGCGCGTGGTCGGTGATGTCGAAGTAGATGAACCCGGACATGCCGCCGATATAATCCCGAAACGCCCGCCAGGCAAGCTGGCAACACCCCTTGCGGAAGGGACCCTTCCCGGCTCCCTGTGTGGGCGCCCGCTCTTGCTCTTTCGACAAATACTCCCGCCGGAGGCTCCGCCGCCCTTCGCCCGCGCCGCCGCCGGGACCTGGGCGCTTGCCTTGGCGCGGAATAAGGCGTAGCCGCCCGCGCTTGGTTGAGATCGGGCCCTCCCGGTGCTAGTCTTGATCCACGGCCCGGCGCGGGGGCCCGTTGCCGCGCTTTTCCAGGAGGACCAGGTCCTGTCGCATTCCGATCCCGCCACCGGCCTGCCGGTCGGCCCGCGCCCGACGCCCGCCGCCCCAGTCAGCGAAGGGCACAGCTCCCAGGATGTGCTGGCGCTGGTGTTGAAATCCGTCGATGACGACAAGGCCGAGGACGTCGTCCAGATCGACCTGCGCGGCCGTTCGGACGTGGCGGACTACATGGTGATCTGCTCGGGCCGGTCGTCGCGCCAGGTCGCCTCGATCTCCGAGAAACTGGCCGACCGGCTGAAGCAGGAACTGCGGATTTCCGTCCGGATGGAGGGGAAGGAAACCGGCGACTGGGTGCTGATCGACGCGGGCGACGTGATCGTCCACGTCTTCCGCCCCGAGGTGCGCGAGTTCTACCAGCTGGAGAAGATGTGGCTGCCTGCGGGATCGACCCGCTCTGCCCAGGGCTGATGCGGCTCCACCTCTGCGCCGTGGGCCGGTTGCGCGCGGGCCCCGAGCGCGCGCTGGTCGACGACTACCTTGCCCGGCTGGAGCGGACCGGGCGGCCCCTTGGCCTTGGCCCCGCGACCGAGCATGAGGTCGAGGACAGGAAGGGCGGCGGCATGGCAGCGGAAGCGGCGCTGTTGTCCCGCGCGATCCCCGCGGGCGCGGCGCTTTGCGTGCTGGACGAAAGGGGAAAGACGCTCTCCAGCCCGGAATTCGCACAGGCGCTGGCGCAGTGGCGCGATGGCGGACGGCAGGACGCGGCGCTGGTGATCGGCGGGGCCGACGGGGTGGACCCCGGCCTGCGGGCGCGGGCGGATCTGGTGCTCAGCTTCGGGCGGATGGTCTGGCCGCACATGCTGGTCCGGGTGATGGCGGCCGAACAGCTGTATCGCGCGGCGACGATCCTTGCAGGCAGCCCCTATCACCGGGTCTGACGCCCGGCAGGGTGGGTGATTCACCCACCCTACGCCTGCGCCTCAGCCCCGCCGCAGCGCGACCACGCCCGAGCCCACGACCATCGCCGCGCCGATCCAGGTGGCAAGATCCGGCCGCTCGCCGAACAGCGCCATCGCCAGCACCATGGCAAAGACCAGCCGCGTATAACGGAAGGGGGTGACCGCCGAGACCTCGCCGGTCCGCATGGCGAAGGTCAGGCCGTGGTAGCCCAGCACGGCAAACAGCGTCCCCCCGGCCAGAAGCGCCAGGCCGCGCAGGCCCGGCACCACCGCGTCAGCCTCTACCGCCATGAGGATCGCCCCGGCGAGCGCCAGCATGGCGAAGCCCAGCGCGCCAAGCTGGCGGTTCGACATTCCCCTAGGGGCCGCCCGCGTCGCCAGGTCGCGCCCCGCAAAGCCGAGGAATCCCACCACCGCCAGAAGCGACAGGGGCGAGAAATCCGCCCCCGGCCGCAGGATCACCAGCACCCCGGCAAAGCCCAGAAGCACCGCGAGCCAGCGCGTAGGGCCGACCTTCTCGCCGAAGATCAGCGCCGCGCCGGCCACCACCACCAGCGGCGTCGCCTGCAACAGCGCCGAGGTGGTGGAAAGCGCGGTCAGCGTGATCGCCAGGCCATAGAAGAGCCGCCCCGTCACCTCGAATGCGGAACGGACCAGCATGGCGCGCGACAGGAAGGCGGCGGGCAGGACGGCCTCGCCCCTGCGGGCCGCCATCGCGGCGAAGATCAGCATCCCCGCCAGCCCGATCACCAGCAGGACCTGGGCCAGCGGCATCTCGCGCGCGGCGGCCTTCACCAGCACATCCTCGACCGCGAATCCCGCCATCGAGGCCGACATGTACAGCGCGCCGCGCTGGTTCTGGCTCACCGCGCGCCCCAGGTGTCGGACAGACGATAGCCCTCGGGCCAGGGATCGGCCGGGTCCAGCATGTGCTGATGCGTGCCGGTGATCCAGGCGCGGCCCGAGATTTCCGGCAGGATCGCATCCAGGTGGCCGACCTTGGCCGCGCCGACGATCCGCCCCTCGAACTGGCCGCCGATCAGCGAGCGGGCGCGCAGCACCTGGCCCGGCCCGATCTGGCCGCGTGCCGCCAGGATCGCGAGGCGCGCGGAAACGGCAGTGCCGGTGGGCGAGCGGTCGATCTTGCCGGGGCGGATCGAGACGGCGTGGCTGGTCTCCCAGCCGTCGGCGACCTTCTGCAGCGGGCCGGCGAAAAGGCAGAAGGAGAAATGCCGCCAGTCGGGGTTTTCGGGATGGGTGAAGCCCAACTGCTCATCCGCCGCCGTGGTGATCTGGACGCCGAGCTTCGCCATGGCATGGGCGTCCTTGGGCGAATGGGTGAAGCCCAGCGCCGTGGCGTCGACCACGACGAAACTGTCGGCGCCATAGGCGGTGTCCACGGTCAGCCGGCCAAGCCCCGGCACATCCAGCGGCACACCCAGCCGGTCGGCAAAGGAGGGCAGGTTGCGGACATGGATGCGCTCGGCCTTGCCGTTGCGGCAGTCGGCGCGGACGGTGACCAGACCGCCCGGGGCTTCCAGGGTCAGTTCGGTGACCGGCTCGGTCATCGGGATGATGCCGCTGTCCAGAAGCACGGTCGCGACGCAGATCGAGTTCGAGCCGGACATCGGCGGGTTGTCCTCGGGCTCCATGATGATGAAGCCCATCTGCGCGCGGGGATCCTTGGGCGGAACCAGCAGGTTGACGTGCCGGAACACCCCGCCGCGGGGTTCGTTCAGGACGAAGTTGCGCAGGGTCTGGTTGCGCCAGAGCCAGTCGCGCATCTCCCACAGGGTTTCGCCGGGCGGCGGGGCGACGCCGCCGACGATGACATCGCCGACTTCGCCTTCGGCATGGGCCGAGATGACATGGATGGTTTTCGAGCTGCGCATTGGGGGGCCTCCGGAGGCGCAAGTTGCGCGGGTGGGACGGAAATGGCAAGCGCCCCGCCGAGTGTGACGGGGCGCAAATCTTTTCGAAAAGATTTGCAAATTCCTTCGAAGGAATTTGGTCCCTAGATCAGCCCGGCGTGCTTCATCGCCGCCTTGATCCGGGCCTTGGTCCCCTCGGTCAGCCCGACCAGCGGCAGGCGCACCTCTTCGGAACACAGGCCCAGGACCGACAGCGCATATTTCGCGCCGACGAGACCCGGCTCGATGAAGATCGCCTCGTGCAGCGGCATCAGCTTGTCCTGATGCTCCAGTGCCTTCGCGTAATCGCCGCGCAGGGTGGCTTCCTGGAACTCGGCGCAGAGGCGCGGGGCCACGTTCGCGGTGACGCTGATGCAGCCCACGCCGCCATGCGCGTTGAAGCCGAGCGCGGTCGCATCCTCGCCCGAGAGCTGGATGAAATCCGTCCCGCAGGCGGCGCGCTGCATCGAGACGCGCTCGATCTTGCCGGTCGCATCCTTGACGCCGATGATCCGGGGCAGTTTCGCAAGAACGCCCATCGTCTCGGGCGTCATGTCCACCACGGACCGGCCGGGGATGTTGTAGATCACGATCGGCAGCTGGCAGCAGTCGTGCAGCGCGGTGAAATGCGCGACCATCCCGGCCTGCGTGGGCTTGTTGTAGTAAGGCGTCACGACCAGCGCGGCGGTGGCGCCGACCTTCTCGGCATGGCGCATCAGGCTGATGCCCTCGACCGTGTTGTTCGAGCCCGCGCCCGCGATCACCGGCACCCGGCCCGCGACGGCCGCGACGACTTCCTCGATCACTTTCTGGTGCTCGGCATGGCTGAGCGTCGGGCTTTCGCCGGTGGTCCCGACCGGGACGATGCCATGCGACCCCTCGGCGATATGCCAGTCCACGAGTTTCTTCAGCGTCACCAGATCCAGCTCGCCGTTCTTGAACGGCGTCACCAGGGCTGGAAGGGACCCTCTGATCATGACGCTTCTCCTCGTGATGGGGCGGAATTGCCCTAGAAAGCGCGTTTCTCATAGCGGCTGGCCCCTGCAATGCCAAGACTTGCCGCTAACGCAGTCGTGGGTTGTGGCGCGCCGCCCGCTTTGGCAGATTCATCCCATGAGGGACAGAAAACATCTTCGCGCGCTTCTGGTCGCGGCAACGCTTCTGGCCGGCCCGGTTCAGGCTGATCCGTCGCAGGCGCTGCGCACGGCGCTGGAGCTGGCTTCGGGCAAGGACTGGGACGGCGCGCTGGCGGTGGCGCCTGCGGGCGTGGGCCGCGATCTGGTGGAATGGCAGCGACTGCGGGACGGCGAAGGGCGGCTGGGCGAGTACGAGGATTTCCTTGCCCACAGGCCGGACTGGCCCGGCTTGCCGCTCCTGCGCGAGAAGGGCGAGGAGGCGGTGGCGCGCTCGACCGATCCGGCGCGGGTGATCGCCTGGTTCAGCGGTGGCCTGCCAGAGACCGGGGCCGGCGCGCTGGCCTATGTCCGCGCCCTGCAGGCCGCCGGGCGCATGGCCGATGCCGAGACCGAGGCGATGCGCGCCTGGGCCGAACTGTCCTTCACCCCGGAGGAGGAGGCGGCGCTGCTCGCGCTTGCGCCCGATGCGGTGGGCTTCGTCCATGAACTGCGGCTGGACAATCTGCTATGGTCCGGCAGGCCCGGGCAGGCCAACCGGATGCTCGCCCGAGTGCCCGAGGACCTGCGCGCCCTGGCCCGGGCGCGAATCGCATTGCAGAACGACGAAAAGGGCGTGACCGCGCTGATCGGCGCGGTGCCGAAAGCGCGGGCCGGGGATGCGGGTCTGGCGCTGGACCGCTTCATCTGGCGCATGAAGCGCGACCTTTACGACGAGGCGCTGCCGCTGATCCTGGAACGCTCGGCCAACGCCGACCTTCTGGGCCGGCCCGAGGCCTGGGCCGAGCGGCGTACGACCCTGACCCGCTGGCTGATGCGCCAGGGCCGCCCGGCCGAGGCCTATCGCGTCGCAGCCAGCCACCATCTGGAGGGCGGGGCCGCCTATGCCGACCTGGAGTTCCTGGCCGGCTTCATCGCGCTGCGGCGGCTGGACGATCCGGGAACGGCGCTGAAGCATTTCCAGCATCTTCTGGCTGGAGTCTCGACCCCGATCAGCCTGGCGCGGGCGCATTACTGGATCGGTCGCGCGCAAGAGGCGGCGGGACAGGACGGCACCGCCAGCTACCAGGCGGCGGCGGCGCACCAGACCGCGTATTACGGCCTTCTCGCGGCCGAGCGGCTGGGGATGTCGCTGGATGCCGGGCTGCTGACCGGCAATGCGGCCCCCGACTGGAAGGGCGCGGCCTTCCGCCAGTCCTCGGTGATGGAGGCGGCGGAGCTTTTGCGGCAGGCGGGCGACCGGACGCTGGCGAAGCGCTTCCTGCTGCATCTGGCGGAAAGCCAGGACGCGACGGGGCTGGCGCAGATGGCGGCGATGGTCACCGACTGGAATGAGCCGCACCTTGCCGTCCTGATCGGCAAGGCCGCCGCCGAGCGCGGGCTGATCTTGCCCGCGGCCTATTACCCGGTGCCCGACTTCGTCCCCGACGGCCTCAAGGTCAGCCGGGCGCTGGCGCTGGCGATCTCGCGCCGGGAAAGCGAGTTCGATCCGGGCGCGCGGTCCTCGGCCGACGCGCGTGGGCTGATGCAGGTCCTGCCGGGGACGGCGAAGCTGATGGCGGGCAAGCTCGGCATGCCGCATGAGGTGGGCAAGCTCCTGTCGGACCCGGCCTATAACGTGAAGATGGGCTCGGCCTATCTGGCCGAGATGGTGGCGGAGTTCGGCCCCTCGATCGCGCTGGTCGCCTCGGGCTACAACGCGGGGCCAGGCCGTCCGCGCGGCTGGCTGGCCGAGTTCGGCGATCCCCGTCGGCCGGATGTGGACGTGATCGACTGGGTCGAGGCGATCCCCTTCGCCGAGACCCGCACCTATGTGATGCGCGTGGCCGAGGGCGTGGTGATCTACCGCGCCAAGCTGAAGGGTGCGGTCGGGCCGGTCAGGATCACCGAGGAGCTGAAGGGCTAGACGGTCGAGATGATCACCGCGCCCAGCGCCAGCACCGCGGCCACACCGGCCACCGCGCGGGCCAGCGCCATCAGTCGCGGCTCGGGGCTGGGCGCGAGGGGCTTTGGCACGGGTTGCGTCGGCGCCAGCGGCTGCGACGGTGTCCGCAACTGCGGCAACGACTCGCCGCTGATCCGTGCCGTCCAGTCGCGGGCGGACTGGATCCTTTCGCGCGCAAGGACCGAAAGCGCCTTGTCGATCGCCGCCAGGAAGGCGGGCGGATGGGCGTCGAACCGGCCGGCGAGCGGCCGATAAGGATCGGGCGCGCCGGTGGCCAGCGCCGCAAGCCGCAGCTGGCTGTTCGGCGGCGCCTCGCCCGTGATCAGGTGGTGGAAGGTGGCCGCCAGCGCGTAGAGGTCGCTCCACGGCCCCTGCTCGGCGCCCTGGACATAAAGCTCCTGCGGGGAATAGCCGTCCTTCACCACATGCACAGTCGAGATCGGACGCTTGTCCCCCGGCAGGGTATCGCGTGCCGCCCCGAAGTCGATCAGCACCGGCCTGCGCTGTGTGTCCAGCATGATGTTGTCCGGCGAGATGTCGCGGTGCAGAAGCCCGCTGTCGTGGATCACCGCCACCGCATCCAGAAGCTGCAGCAGCGCCGCGCGGATTTCCCGCGGGGCAAGCGGCGCCTCGGCGATCTCGTCACCCAGTTCGCGGCCCTCGATGAAGTCGAGCACCATATAGGCGGTGTCGTTGTCCTCGAACACCTGGTGGACGCGGACCACGTTGGGATGGCTGATCCGCGCCAGGGCCTGCGCCTCGCCGACGAATTTCTGGATCAGCGTCGACACACCCGCGCCATAGGTGCGCGAGCGCGCCCGCACCGCGCGGCTGGGGCGCATGCACAGGCCCTGGGGAAAACATTCCTTGATGACCACACGCCGCTGCAGGCTGTCGCGCGCCAGATAGGTGATGCCGAATCCGCCGGACCGCAGGTGCCGCTCGATCACATACTGGCCGTGGAACAACTCGGTTCCCGGCGCCAGCTCGTCACCCCAATCCTCGGGCTCCAGCTCGGTACTCACGGCACTCATCCTTGCGACTCGCTTCCGGCAGATCTGGGAGGTGCCGGACTGGTGCGCACCAGAACGAACTGATTTGTTTAAAGTCCAGCCAAATTGGAACCATTTCGGGAAGAATTCTGGCAGTACGGTGAAAATCCGACGATAGGGTTACCTGCCGCTTATGCGGCACAACTCTGGCGGGCAAATTAGCCGTTTCCAGAGCGATCTGGGGCCGAAGCCCTCACACGCCGGGTCCCGGAGGCGCCGGTCCGCTCGGCGAAGCTTCTGGACTAAGGCCCGGCCAGACCTTATCTCACGGCGATCATGGTTGCGAAATCCGATCCCAATTCCAGACTGATCGCCGAGAACCGGCGGGCGCGGTTCGACTATCACATCGAAAGCGATCTCGAGGCCGGGATCGTGCTTTACGGCTCCGAGGTGAAGTCGCTGCGGCAGGGCGGCGCGAACATCGCGGAGAGCTATGCCAGCGTCGAGGGCGGCGAGCTGTGGCTGATCAACGGCTACATCGCGCCCTACCTGCAGGCCAAGACCTTCGGGCATGAGGAGCGACGTCGGCGCAAGCTGCTGGTTTCGCGCAAGGAACTCGGGCGGCTCTGGTCGGCGGTCGGGCGCGAGGGCATGACCATCGTGCCGATGAAGATGTATTTCAACGACCGCGGCATCGTGAAGCTGAAGCTGGGCATCGCCAAGGGCAAGAAGCTTGCCGACAAGCGCGAAACCAGCGCGAAACGCGACTGGGACCGGCAGAAAGCGCGGCTGCTGAAACAGAACAGCCGCGATTGACAGGTCGCATTTCTGCAATTCCTTGCCGGATTCGCCCTTTTCTGGCATGATTCCGCCTACCGGGCAGCAAGTCCGGGGCAAAGCCGGGCCATTCCGGAGACCGGGACCCGGCAAAAGGGAAAGGTTGTGGGCATGGGCATGGAGTTGATCATCCAGATCATCGCGGGCCTCGTCGGCGGCAATCTCGCCGGCATGGGTCTGAAGAATGCGAACCTCGGGACGGCGGGCAATTCGGCCGTCGGTGCCGCAGGGGGCGCGCTTGGCGGCATTCTCATGGGGATGCTGGGCGGCGATGCCGGGGCTGCGGCGGCGGGGCTCGACCTGAACGCGATCATCCAGTCGGTCGCGGGCGGGGGCGTCGGCGGGGCGGTGCTGACCGCGATCGTCGGCCTCCTGAAAAAGACGCTCGCGAAGTGATTTCGGCGGCGCGGGGGCGGCTTTGGCCCCTGCGCCGCCTGATGCCCGCTTGCGCCGCCCCTTCAGGCGCTTGTATATCCCGGTGACGCCTCCGGGAGACGCCAGATGACCCCTTCGCCGCAGGATGACCCGAAGACGCTGGTCTCGACCGACTGGCTGGCGAAGCACCTGCGCGATCCCGACCTGCGGGTGCTGGACGCAAGCTGGTACCTGCCCGCCCAGAACCGCGACGCGAAGGCGGAATATGCCGCCGCCCATATCCCCGGCGCGCGTTTCTTCGACATCGACGAGATTTCCGACCAGCGTTCAGACCTGCCGCACATGGCCCCGCCGCCCGAGAAGTTCATCTCGCGCCTGCGCGCCATGGGTGTCGGCGATGGGCATCAGGTGGTGGTCTATGATGGCTCCGGCCTGTTCAGCGCGGCGCGGGTCTGGTGGACCTTCCGGCTGATGGGCAAGACCGACGTGGCGGTGCTGGACGGCGGTTTCCCGAAATGGCAGGCCGAGGGCCGCGAGATCGAGGACATGCCCCCGGTGATCCGCGACCGGCACATCACCGTTTCCCGTCAGAACCATCTGGTCAAGGACGTCACCCAGGTCGCCCATGCCGCCAAGCTGGCCGAGGCCGAGATCCTGGACGCCCGCCCCGCCCCGCGCTTCCGGGGCGAGGCGCCGGAGCCCCGGCCCGGCCTGCGCGGCGGCCATATCCCCGGCTCGCGCAATATCCCCGCGGCGGAGGTGCTGAATCCCGACGGCACGATGAAATCCCCGGCCGGGCTGAAGGCCCTGTTCGAGACGGCAGGCGTCGACCTGAAGAAGCCCGCGATCACCACCTGCGGCTCGGGTGTGACGGCGGCGGTGCTGAGCCTTGCGCTGGAACGGATCGGCCACCGCAACCATGCGCTCTATGACGGCTCCTGGGCCGAATGGGGCATGTACGACGACCTGCGGGTCGCAACCGGGCCGTGACGCCCAGAGGACGAGATGCTCGAGACCCTGAACCCCCAGCCGCAGGACAAGATCCTGGCCCTCATCGCCATGTTCCGCGAGGATCCGCGGACCACGAAGATCGACCTTGGCGTCGGCGTCTACAAGGACGCGACCGGCCTGACGCCGGTGATGCGCGCCGTGAAGGCGGCCGAGAAGAAGCTGTGGGAGGTCGAGACGACCAAGACCTATACGGGTCTGGCCGGCGAGCCCGCCTATAACGCAGCCCTGGTCGGGATGATCCTGGGCGAGGGCTACGCCGACCGCGCGGCCTCGGTCGCCACTCCCGGCGGGACGGGTGCGATCCGGCAGGCGCTGGAGCTGATCCGCATGGCCAACCCCAGGGCCCGGGTCTGGATGTCGGCACCGACCTGGCCGAACCATCCGTCGATCGTGAGATACCTCGGCATGACCGGGGTGGAATACCGCTACTTCGACACCGCCACCTCGGGCATCGACTTCACGG
Organism: Tabrizicola soli; assembly: GCF_015999335.1. Classification (GTDB taxonomy): domain Bacteria; phylum Pseudomonadota; class Alphaproteobacteria; order Rhodobacterales; family Rhodobacteraceae; genus Tabrizicola; species Tabrizicola soli. Next base: position 201,456 of record NZ_JAEACP010000004.1, read on the forward strand.
GGCTGATGGCGGACCTCGAAGGCGTCGCGGCGGGCGATGCTGTGCTGCTGCATGGCTGCTGCCACAACCCGACCGGCGCGAACCTGACGCCCGGCCAGTGGGATCAGGTGATCGCCCTTCTGCAGAAGAAGAAGGCGGTGCCCTTCGTCGACCTTGCCTACCAGGGCTTCGGCGACGGGCTGGAGGAAGACGCTGCCGCTACCCGCAAGGTCGCCGCCGCCTTCCCGGAAGTGCTGATCGCCGCCTCCTGCAGCAAGAACTTCGGCATCTACCGCGAGCGGACCGGGATCCTGGTCGCCCTCACCTCGCCCGACCGCAAGGCGGTGGTGCAGGGCAACCTGAACTTCCTGAACCGGCAGAACTACAGCTTCCCGCCCGACCACGGCGCGCGGCTGGTGACGATGATCCTCGAGGATCAGGCCCTGACCGCCGACTGGAAGGCCGAGCTGGAGGAAGTCCGCCAGAACATGCTGTCCTTGCGCAAGCAGCTGGCCGACGAGCTGCGCCGGGCGACGAACTCCGACCGCTTCGACTTTGTCGCGCATCACCGCGGCATGTTCAGCCGCCTGGGCCTGACCGAGGCGCAGGTGACCCGCCTGCGCGAGGAGCATGGTATCTACATGGTCGGCGACAGCCGGATCAACATCGCCGGGCTGAACGCCAAGACCGTCCCGGTCCTCGCCGCCGCCATCGCGCAGGTGATCTGACGCGTCATGCTGGCCGTCGTCCTGTCCCTCGCGGCGGCGGCCTGCTTCGCGCTCGGCTCGCTCTACGTCGACGGCGTGTCCTCTCGCGTGGGCGCGCTGCAACTGGTGCGCTGGCAGATGATCTTCGCCTGCCTGTTGACCGCAGCCGCTGCGCTGGTCCTTGGCGGCTGGAGGACGGTGACCGCCGACGGCTTTCTCTGGCTTGCCGCTTCCTCGGCGACCGGGGTGATGATCGGCGGGCTGACCTACATCGCCGCGATCAAGACCCTGGGCCCGCGCCTGTTCGCGCTGTTCTTCACTCTCTCGGCCCCCTTCGCCCTGGCGCTTGGCTTCCTGTTCCGGGACGAGACGATTTCGCCCGCGCAGGGGCTTGGCGTGGTCCTGATCCTTGCCGGGATCGTGCTGGCGATCCTTGGTCCGCGCGGGGCGGACGGCATCGGCAAGATGCGCACACTCGGGCTGGGCACGGCGCTGGGTCTGGTCACGGCGCTGATGCAGGCGCTTGGCAACCTGACCGCCCGCCCCGCGATGCTGGCCGGAACCGAGCCTTTCACCGCCATCGCGATCCGCACCTTCCTTGCGGTCCTGTTCTTCGCGCTGCTCCTCTCGGTGCCCCGCCTGCGGCCGACCGCGCCGCTGGCGCTGCCCGATGCGCGCCGGATCGGGCTTTCCGCGCTGACCGGCATGTTCATCGGCATGTCGCTGCTGATGGCCGCGCTGGCGCGGGGCGATGTGGGGATCGTGACCACCCTGTCCTCGACGACGCCGATCCTGATCCTGCCGATGGTCTGGACCGTCACCCGCCGCTTGCCCGGCCCCGCCGCCTGGGCCGGGGCGGCGCTGGCGGTGGCCGGGACCGCGCTGATCTCGCTGGCCTAGCGGCTGGCCCGCCAGGCCGCCAGCAGACCCGCCGAGGCGATCAGGGCCATGCCGGTGAAGCCGGGCGCGTCCGGGATCTGCGCGAAGGCGGCCCAGCCCAGCACCGTGGCGAAAGCGATGTGCAGGTAGTTGACCGGCGCGAGGAGCGAGGCCGGGGCCTCGCGATAGGCCGAGGTCAGGAGGAGATGGCCCAGCGTCGACAGCGCCGCGAGGGCCAGGATCAGGCCCAGGTCCAGCACGCCGGGCAGCGGGCCGGGACCCAGCACCACAACCGCGGCCAGAAACAGGACCGTTCCCACCAGCGCAGTATGGAACATCAGCGCCATCGTCGTCTCGGTCCGGCTGAGGACGCGGGTCAGGACGTGATAGACCGTGCCCAGAAACGCGTTGACCAGCATCAGCCCGACGCCCCCGGGGTCAAGCCCGCTGCCCGGCCGCGCGATCAGAAGGACGCCGGAAAAGCCGAGGATCGCCCCCAGCCAGCCGATCGGGCTGATCCGCTCGCCCAGGAAACGGGCCGAGGCCAGCATGACGAGGACCGGCGTGATGTACATGATCGCGACCGTCTCGGCCACCGGCATGACCCGCAGCGCCAGCAGCATGGTGACCGAGGCCAGCGCAAGGCTGAGGCCGCGCACCAGTACCAGCCAGGTGCGCCGCGTCCGCCAGATGGCGCCGCGATGGCGGGGGGCCATGGTCGCCGCGACGAAGGCGAGGTTCAGCGCGTAGCGCGCGGCAAGGATCAGCGTGGTGGCGTAAAGCAGGGCAAGGTGCTTGCCCATCGTGTCGCCGGCGGCGAAGAGCAGCGTCGCCACCGCCACCATCGCCACGCCCTTCAACGCATCGCCTTCGGTCTGCATCACCGCTCCTTGCCGGGCGGACCCTAGACCGTGCAGCCGGCAAGCGAAAGGGCGGCTCGTCGATGACTTCGTCACTCCTCGCCAGGGCCGGCGAGGAGTGACGAAGTCGAACGAGGAGGGATCCCGCGCGGCTCAGCTGTGATAGGCCTGCTCGCCATGGCTGGTAAGGTCCAGGCCCTGCCGCTCGGTCTCGCGGTCCACGCGCAGGCCCATGGTCAGGTCGACCAGCTTGAACGCAGCGTAAGAGACGGTCGCCGACCAGACCAGGGTCAGCAGCACGCCCTCGGCCTGGATCCAGAGCTGCGGCAGGATCGCGTAATCCCCGCCCTTCACCCCGCCGAAAGCCGTCGCCGAGAAGACCCCGGTCAGGATGGCCCCGACGATGCCGCCGATGCCGTGGATGCCGAAGACGTCCAGGCTGTCGTCATAGCCCAGGCGGATCTTCACCACCGTCACGAAGACATAGCAGGCCAGCGTCGCCAGCACGCCCAGCGCGACCGCACCCATCGGGCCGACCGTGCCGCAGGCCGGGGTGATGGCGACGAGACCGGCCACCATCCCCGAAACCGCGCCGAGGAGGCTGGCCTTGCCGCGCTGCGCCGCCTCCAGCAGGCACCAGACCAGCGTCGCCGCGGCCGGGGCGATGAAGGTGTTCAGCATCGCCAGCGCCGCCCCGCCATTCGCCTCGAGATTCGAGCCGACGTTGAAGCCGAACCAGCCGACCCACAGCAGCGCGGCGCCGATCATCGTCATCACCATGGAATGCGGCGCCATGTTGTCGCGGCCGTAGCCGAGGCGCGGCCCGATCACCAGCGCGCCCACCAGCGCCGCGATCCCGGCGTTGATATGCACCACCGTCCCCCCGGCAAAGTCGATCGCCCCCCGGCCGTAGAGATAGCCGCTCGCGTCCCAGACCATATGCGCGATCGGAAAGTACGAGAACGTGGCCCAGAGGACCGAGAAGACCAGGACCGCGCCGAACTTCACCCGCTCGGCAAAGCCGCCGATGATCAGCGCCGGAGTGATCGCGGCGAAGGTCATCTGGAAGGCGATGAACAAGTATTCCGGGATGACACGGTCCGGGCTGAAGGTCGCGGCCATGCTGTCGGGGGTCACTCCGGCCAGGAACAGCTTGCCCGTGCCGCCCCAGAGCGGGCTGGTCGAGCCGCCGAAGGCCAGGGAATAGCCGTAGACCACCCAGACCAGCATCATCACGCAGGCGATGGCCGTCGTCTGCATCAGGATCGAAAGCATGTTCTTCGACCGCACCAGCCCGCCGTAGAACAGCGCGAGGCCCGGCACGGTCATGAGCAGGACCAGCACCGTCGCGACCATCATCCAGCCGACATCGCCCCTGTCCATCACCGGGGCGACCGCCTCGGCCCGGGCGGGCAGGCCGGCCATGAGGGCCAGGGTCGGGATTGCTGCAAGCATCGGCTTCACGGTCGGTTCCTTTCTTCCACGCCAGTCGCCCCGATGAGGCGGGGCAAGGCGGCATCGGGACAAGGATTCCGCACCCGCGACCGGGCCCGGGCAGGCCCCTTAGACAAAATTCCGGCACTTCCGCGCCGCGATGCCCGGTTTTTGAGCGGCAGGTTAAGGCGAATCGGATGCAGCAACCTTCGCTTTCCCGACAAAGCCCGCTATGTTGCGCCCAATCAGGCCGGGAACCGGCCTCGTTCCAATGGCGGACATCGGGCATGGCAGCAGGTAGCGGGGGCAAGCGTCCCCTGGTCGCGGACAAGCGGTATTCGGCGCGCACGGGCGGCAACGGCGGCCCGGGCGGCAATGGCGGCGCGCGCAAGCCCGCCGCGCCGAAGCCGGCCAGGGCGCGCAAGGCGCGGCGCGCCCGTCCGCCCCGGCGGCAGCACGGGCTGGTCCTCGGCTTCTTCCTGATGGTCTGGCGCGTCCTCTGGGGCATCGCCTGGCGCGCCACCGCGATCGGCGCGCTGATCCTCGGCGGCATCGTCTGGTATTTCTACGCCCAGCTTCCCCCGGTGGCCGAGCTGATCGACGGCCGCGCCCGGGGCTCGGTCACCATGCTCGACCGCGAGGGCGAGGTCTTCGCCTGGCGGGGCGAGACCTTCGGCGGCATGATCACCGCCGAAAGCGTCTCGCCCTTCCTGCATGACGCGGTGATCGCGACCGAGGACAAGCGGTTCTACTGGCATTACGGCGTCAGCCCCCGCGGCATCGCCAGCGCCATCCGCATCAACCTGTCCGAGGGCCGCGGGGCCTTCGAGGGCAACGGCGGCTCGACCATCACCCAGCAGACAGCCAAGCTTCTGTGCCTTGGCGTGCAATGGGACCCCAAGCAGTGGAAGTCCGAGACCGATTACGAGCGTGACTGCCGTCAGGGCGGCATGTGGCGCAAGATCAAGGAAGTCCCCTTCTCCATCGCGATGGAGACCAAGTATTCCAAGGAGGAGATCCTGACGATCTACCTCAACCGCGCCTATCTCGGCGCGGGCACCCGGGGGTTCGAGGCCGCCGCGCAACGCTATTTCGGCAAGTCCGCCAAGGACGTGACCGCGGCCGAGGCGGCGATGCTTGCAGGGCTTCTGAAGGCCCCCTCGACCTATGCGCCGACCTCCAGCATGGAGCGGGCGCGCAACCGCGCCGCCGTGGTGATCGGGCTGATGGAGGAGCAGGGCTTCCTGACCAAGGCCCAGGCGGACGAGGCGCGGGCCAATCCGGCCGTGCTGTCCAAGGCGGCCAAGCAGAAGTCAGGCGGCTATTTCGCCGACTGGGTGATGGAGACGACTCCCGACTATCTCGCCCGCGACACCACCGAGGATGTGGTGATCGAGACGACGCTGGACCAGACCATGCAGCGGCAGGCCGAGGAGGCGCTGGCCTGGGTGTTCGAGAACAAGGTCAAGGCGGGCTCGAAAGCCCAGGCCGCCATCGTGGTGATGAGCGCGGACGGCGCGGTGCGGGCCATGGTCGGTGGGCGCAACACCCCGAACGCGGGCGATTTCAACCGCGCTACCCAGGCGCTGCGGCAGACCGGATCGACGTTCAAGCCCTTCGTCTATGCCGTGGCGATGGACCTTGGCTACAGCCCGATGGATCTGGTCGAGGATACGCCGCTCTGCATCTACACCGCCGGGTCGGGGGACTGGTGCCCGCAGAACTATGACAAGACGTTCAAGGGCCGGATCACCCTGACCCAGGCCCTGGCCGAAAGCCGCAACATCCCGGCCGTCCGGGTGTCCGAGGCGGTGGGCCGCGACCTGGTCAAGCAGGTCGCCACCGACTTCGGCCTGGCGCAGAATTTCGCCGACGGCCCGGCGCTGGCGCTCGGCGTGTCGGAATCCACCCTGATCGACATGACCGGCGCCTTCGCCGGCATCCTGAACGGCGGCTCGGCCGTCACGCCCTATGGCCTGCAGGCGCTGAAGCTGAAGGGGATGGACGAGGAACTGTTCGGCGCGGGCGGCGGCATCGGCGAGCGCGTGATCTCGGAGAAGGCGGCGCGGGCGCTGACCTACATGATGCGCGAGGTGCTGGACTCCGGCACCGGCGGCCGCGCCCGGCTCGACGACCGGCCGGCTGCGGGCAAGACCGGCACCACGCAAAGCGCGCGGGACGCCTGGTTCGTGGGCTTCACCGCCGATTATGTGGTGGGCGTCTGGATGGGCTATGACGACAACAGCCCGCTTTCCGGCGTCACCGGCGGCGGCCTTCCGGCCGAGATCTGGCACGAGGTCATGGTGCGGATCAACGAAGGCGTCCCGGCCAGGCCGCTGCTGACCGAGGTGCCGGATTCCACCTATGCGCCGATCGACCCCAGCACCACCGAAGGCGCCGTCACCGCCGAGGAAGTGCCCTATTTCAACGATCCTGACGCCCCGGTCTTCGACGGCCAGGGCTATGAGGCCCCCCTGCCCGAGGCCTATACCGCGCCCTTGCCCGGGGATGTGCCCTATATCGAGGGCCCGCTCCCCGAGGGCGCGGTGAAGGAAGGCCCCGTCGAAGGCGGCGGCCTTGGCGCGGACGACCTGGCCGAGCAGATCCTGGACGAGATCCTGGGCGCGCCGCGGAACTGAGGCACCGAATAGGAAAGGCCCCCTGATCAGGCGATCAAGGGGCCTCATCATTCATCTTCCGCGCAGTCAGAGCCTGGCGAGATCCTTGATCAGCCGGTCAAGGTCGCCGCCGCGCTGGTCCAGCAGCGCGCCCATCTCGGTGCGCTCGGAGGCCAGCATGTTCACGCCCTCGATGATGATGTTGAAGAACAGGCTCTTGCCGGACTTGTCCGACACATGCCAGCGCACCTCGAACGGGGCCTCGCCCTTCAGATGCGCGGTCGAGATCACCTCGTAGAAGCTTTTCACCTTACGCGCATCGGCCACCTCGATCCGCCCGCCGATGAACTCGCGGAAGCGGCGGCCATACTTGCGGCTGATGTAGCCCTGGAACGCTTTGGTATAGGCCGAGAGCTGCGCCTTGGACGCCTGCCGCGCCGCCGGCCCCAGGACCGAGCGCGCGATCGCCGGCACATCGGCGTAGCGGGCGAAAAGCCGTTCGAAATCGCCCAGCATCGCGCCTTCGGACTTGCCCGAGTTGATGATGGAGTTGATGTCCGCCACCGTCTTGTCGACGAGCGAACGCGCCTGATCGGCCGTCAGCGCCTGCGCCGGCAGGGGCAGCGCCAGCGCGGCGGCCGTCACGGCCAGTCCAGCCGCGAAGGCGCGGCGCGTCAGGATGATCTCATTCGGCATAGGGGTCCTCGTAGGGGTCGATGAAGCCTTCGTCGCCAGCGCCTTCGGCCGCGCCTGCCTCCTGCCCCAGTTCGAACCGGCGGTTCTGCAGGTAGAGAAGCCGCGCCTGGGCATAGCTGTCCGCGCTTTCATATAGGATGGAATCGATCGTATCCGAGTAACGATTGCGGTCACCAAGCCGTGAGAAGAGCTTCAGCACCGTGGCCGCCGTCGCTTCCTTGTCCGGCAGGGCCAGCCGCACCGGGTTCAGCACCACGTCCACCGCCATTCCCGCCGCGTCCCGCGCGGTCGAGGGCCCGGCGAAGGGAAGTTCCACATAGACCCCCTCGCCCACGCCCCAGACATGCAGCGTCTCGCCGAAGTCGGTCGGCTTGCCCGGAAGCCCGATGGCGGTCGAGAAGTCGAACAGGCCGCCGATCCCGAAGATCAGGTTCATCGTCAGCCGCAGCGAGTTCTGGCCCGCATCGGCGATGCGCAGCTGCAGCAGGTTGTTCGCGATGTCGCCCGGCAGGTCCAGCGTGTCGGCGACGTTGCCCACGACGCGCTGCACCGGCTCGGGCACGACGCTGCCGTAACCCTCGGCCGCGGGGCCGACCAGCGCCCGGTCCACGCCGCGGTTGAAGGCATGCACTTTGCGGTTGGTCGCCTCATAGGGATCGTTGATCCCGTCCGGCCCCGGCGCGCCGGCGCAGCCCGCCAGCCCCGCCTGCATCGTCAGGACGGCAAGCAGGCCGACCCTGCGGCGCCCGGACGTAAATGAATTCTTCAGACCCATGGACCTACAGTTCCGCAACCCGCCCCCCTGTCACGACCGGACGGGCGGTTGGCAAGGCATAAGACCGTGACCTGCCGAAGACAACGCCGAACCGTGGCCGGATCGCCGCGCCGGCAGGATGATGCCAAGGAACCGCGATGGCCGCGCCGCCTGTCCCGCCCCCCGACCTCCACCCCGGACTTGAGGAGCTTTCGGTCGCACGCGCCGGGCTGAACCGGGCCATCGGGCTGGCCTTCGCCTTCTCGGTCGCGGTCAACCTCCTGATGCTGACCCCGCCGCTCTACATGCTGCAGGTCTACGACCGGGTGCTGGTCTCGCACTCGGCCGAGACGCTGCTGTCGCTGACGCTGATCGCGGCCTTCCTGATGCTGGCCCTTGGGCTCTTGGACCACGCCCGCGCCCGGATCCTGGCCCGGGTCGGGGCACGGTTCCAGGCCGGGCTCGATGCAAGGGTGATGCGGGCCGCGCTGCACCGGCTGGCGCTGGCCCCGGCCGATCCCGCGGCACTTGCCGCCCAGCGCGACCTCGACGCTCTGGCGCGACTCTGGGCCTCGCCGCTGCTGCCGGCGCTGTTCGACGCGCCCTGGACCCCGGTCTTCGCGATGCTGGTGGTCCTGTTCCATCCCTGGCTTGGCGCGCTGGCGCTTGGCGGCGGGATGGTGTTGGTGGCGCTGGCCTGGGCCAGCCAGCGGCTGGGCGAGGGCCGGGGCCATACGGCAACGCTGGCCGCGATGACCGCCGACCGCCTCTCCGAAAGCCTCCGCGCCGGGGGAGAGCCCCTGCCCGGCACCGGCTTCTCGCGCTGGGCCGCCAGCCGCGAGCGCGCCCTTCTCGCCGGAATCGAAGCCTCGGACGCAGCCGGGCGCTTCGCCGTCGCGGGCCGCACCTTCCGACTGTTCCTGCAATCGGCCATGCTGGGCCTTGCCGCCTGGCTGGTCCTGCGGCAGGAACTGTCGCCCGGCGCGATGATCGCAACCTCGATCCTGGTCGGCCGCGCGCTGCAGCCGGTCGAGCAGGCGCTGGCGCATTGGCCTATGGCCTCGGCCGCGCTGCGGGCCCGGCGGCGGCTGGCGGGGCTTCTCTCCGCCGTGCCCCCACCCCCGCCGCGACTGCCCCTGCCCCAGCCGCGCGCCCTGCTCACGGTGGCGGGTCTGTCGATCCTGCCCCCCGGCGGAGCGACCCCGATCCTGCGCGGCGTCAGCTTCACACTTGCCCCCGGTCAGGCCCTGGGGGTGATCGGTGCCTCCGGCGCGGGGAAAAGCGCCCTGGCGCGGGTTCTGGCCGGCCTCTGGCCCGTCGCTGCGGGAGAGGTCAGGCTGGACGGGGCGACGCTTGCGCAATACGGGCCCGACCGCCTCGGCCAGCTGATCGGCTGCCTGCCGCAACGGGTGGTGCTGTTCGACGGCACCGTGGCCGAGAACATCGCCCGTCTCGACCCCAACCCGGCAGCCGACAAGGTAATCGCCGCCGCCACCGGCGCCGGGGCGCACCGGCTGATCCTGAGCCTGGCCGAGGGGTATGACACCCGGCTCTCCCCCTCGGGCAGTCCGCTCTCCGGCGGCCAGTTGCAGCGGCTGGCCCTGGCGCGGGCGCTTTACGACGATCCGGTGCTTCTGATCCTGGACGAGCCCAACGCCAACCTCGACCGCGACGGGACCGACGCGCTCAACCGGGCGGTCGGCGCCGCCAAGGCGCGGGGCGGGGCGGTGCTGGTCATGGCGCACCGCCCCGCCGCGCTGCAGGAATGCGATCTCCTCATGGTGCTGCAGGACGGCAGGATGGCGGCCTTCGGACCCAGGGACGAGGTGCTGCGCCAGACGGTCCGCAACGCCACCGCGATTGCCCGTCCGGGGGCTGCCGCATGACCCCGCTCTCCTTCCGCCCGGCCGCGCTTCTCGGCCTTGTGGCCCTGGCCGCGGTGGTGCCGGGCTTCGGTTTCTGGGCCGCGCTGACGCCGCTTGCCGGGGCCATCGTCGCCCAGGGCAGGGTCGAGGTCGAGGATCACCGCCAGGTCGTCCAGCATCCCGACGGCGGCGTGGTCGCCGCGATCCTGGTGGCCGAGGGCGATGCGGTCCGCGCGGGCCAGGTCCTGATCCGGCTCGACGGTGCGGCGCTGGAGTCCGAACTGGCGATCGTCGAGCTCCGCCTGCAGGACCTTGCGGCGCAACGCGCCCGCCTTCTGGCCGAGCGTGACGGCCTGACCGCCCCGACTTTCCCCCCCGGCCCCACCGCCGAGGCCGAGCGCCGCCTGTTCCAGGCTCGCCTCGCCACGCTGCGCGAGAACCGCGCGCAACTGGACCGGCGGATCGACCAGGCCCGCGCCGAGGGCGAGGGGATCGCCGCCCAGCGCGCCGCCGTGGCGCTCCAGGCCGGGCTGATCGACCGCGAACGCGCAATCCAGCGCGATCTTCAGGCCAGGGGCCTTGCCGCCTCCGCCACCGTTCTTGCGCTGGAGCGTGAGGCAGCCCGGCTTGAGGGCCAATTGGGCGAACTTGCGGCCGCGCTGGCCCGCGCCGGAGGCCAGGCGGTCGAGGTCGAGATCCAGCGCTCCACCCTCGAAACCCTCCGCCGCGAGGAGGCGGCGGCCGGGCTGCGCGCGATCGGCCCCGAGGTCATGGAACTGACCGAGCGCCGCCGCGTCCTGCGACAACGGATCGACCGGCTGGAACTGCGCGCGCCCGTCTCGGGCGTCGTGCTCGGCCTGCAACTCACCACGCCCGGCGCGGTCCTCCGCCCGGCCGAGCCGGCCCTGCACATCGTGCCGCAGGACCGCCCGTTGGTCATTGCCGCCCGTATCCCGCCCATCCATATCGACGAGGTCCACCCCGGCCAGCCCGCCGATCTGGTGCCGACCGCGCTCGCGGGGCGCGACCGGCCCCGGCTTTCGGGGCGGGTCGCGCTGGTCTCGGCCGACGCGCTGAGCGATCCGCAGACCGGCGCGGCCTATTACCTGGCCGAAGTGGTCCCCGATCCCGGCCCCGCGCCGCCCCTGCGCCCCGGCATGCCGGTCGAGGTCTACCTGCAGACCGGCAGCCGCACGCCGCTGGCCTATCTCATTGCGCCATTTGCCGCCTATTTCCACCGTGCCTTCCGGGAAAGCTGAGGATTGACCCTGAAATGGCCACAAATAAGGGTTCAGATGGCTGGCAGTTGAACGAGTCAGGCGAAGCAGAGCAGAATTGGGCAAAATTGCGGCAATCAGGACCAGCATGGGCGGGCTGACAAGCGACGGCCTGCGCGCCAGGATCCTGGCCTCGCTGGAGCATGCAAGTCGGACCTGGCTGAACCGTGCCTTCACCTCGGCGGTCCGCGCCTTCCTGGTGATGATCCTCGTCGTCCTGCCCTCGGTCATCCTGCCGGGCATCGGGCCCGACACCAAGCAGATCGTGGCGCTGGTCGCCCTTTTCGCCGGTGCGCTGGTCTTCTTCGAATACAATGCGATCTATCCCAGCCTGGTCGAGTTCCGCGACGGCGCGCCCTACAACCGCATCCGCTACCTCATGCTGCTGGCGATCGTCCTCCTCCTGTCGCTGATCGTCGCGGACAGAGAGGAGCCGACCACCGTCTCGCGCCTGGTCCGCGCGCTGGGAGAGGTCGTGGGCAGCGCGCTGGACTTCCCCTATTCGCCGGTCCGCCTGGCAACGCTCATGCTGGCCGAAAACGCGACCGCCGCGCAGGTCCTGGACATGCGCACCACCGCCGGAACGGCCTATATGGTCTCGCTGATGTCGCTGGCGATCTTCGTCATCGTGCTGAAGCTGGCAGGCTGGCCGTCCACGAAAAGCGCCTTCAACGTCTGGGTCAACCTGCCCACGTTCGAGCCGACCGCGCATGGCGATGTCGTCGACCGGCTGGAGCGTGATTCGCGCGTCAACCTTGCCGTGGGCTTCCTTCTGCCCTTCGTCGTCCCGGCGCTGATCGTGGGCCTGACGGCGGGACTCCCGCCGGGCACGCTGACCTCGCCGCAGACGCTGATCTGGACCATGGCCGCCTGGGCCTATCTGCCCGCCAGCCTTCTGATGCGCGGCGTCGCCATGGCCCGGATCGCCGACATGATCCGCACCAAGCGCGACCTGAAACTTGCGGAAGAGGCAGCCCTCGCCCTCCCAGCCGAGGAGGAGGACGAGGAGTTCTGATCCTCCGCCCCGCCCTTCTTCTGGCGCTGCTTCCGACCGCCCTCGCGGCCGAGACATTGCGCCTTGCCACCTGGAACGTCGCGCTGGACCGCGAGGGGCCGGGGCTGCTGGTCGAGGATCTCGCCGGGGGCGGGTCGCCGCAGATCGCCGCCATCGCCCGGGTGGCCGTGGCGCTGGATGCCGATGTCCTCCTGTTGACCGCCGTGGACTATGACCGGGACGGGGTGGCGCTGCGGCTTCTGGCCGGGCGGCTGGCAGAGGCGGGGGCCCCATATCCCCACCGCTTCGCCTTCCGCCCCAATACCGGGACGCAGACCGGGTTTGACGTCGATGGCAACGGCCGGATCGGCGATCCCCGCGATGCGCAGGGCTACGGGCTCTACTCGGGTCAGGGCGGCATGGCGATCCTCTCGCGCCTGCCGCTGGACGAGGGCGCGGCGCGCGACCATTCCGCCTTCCTCTGGCGCGACCTGCCGGGTGCGCTGCTGCCCGAGGGCGATCCTGCGCTGGCCGGGGTGCAGCGCCTTGCCACCACCGGCTTCTGGGACGTGCCGCTGGTCACCGGCTCCGGCCCGCTGCACCTCCTGGCCTGGCATGCCACGCCCCCCGTCTTCGACGGGCCTGGGGATCGCAACGGCCGCCGCAACCATGACGAGGCCGCCTTCTGGCGCCACTATCTCGACGGCGCGCTGCCGATGCCGCCACCGGACGCGCCCTTCGTCCTGTTGGGCGACGGCAACCTCGACCCCGCCGACGGCGACGGCCGGCGCGAGGGGATCGCGGCGCTGCTGGCCCACCCCGCGCTGCAGGATCCGCTGCCGAAGGGCAGCCACGGAAGGGCCGAGCCCGCGCATCAGGGCGACCCGGCGCTGGACACCGTGCTTTACGGCGACCTCGGCGGGCTGCGGCTGGATTACGTCCTGCCCTCCTCCCGCCTGCGCGTCATGGCCGCGGGCGTGCTCTGGCCAGCCGCCGACGACCCGCTGACCGCCGACCTCGCCGCCGCCTCGCGGCATTTCCCGGTCTGGGTGGACATCGACCTTGTGAATCCTTGACCCTGCACCGGCCTTTGGCTAGGCCAGCCGCGACCCAGAACCTTGCGGAGCTTGCGACATGGCCAATCCCTCGATCCTCATCCTTGCCGGCGACGGCATCGGCCCGGAAGTCATGGCCGAGGTGAAGAAGATCATCGGCTGGATGGGCGACAAGCGCGGCATCCACTTCGACGTCTCCGAGGACCTGGTCGGCGGCTGCGCCTATGACGCCCACGGCACGCCGCTGACCGACGCGACCATGGCCAGGGCCCAGGCCGCCGACGCGGTGCTGCTGGGCGCGGTCGGCGGGCCGAAATACGACAAGCTGGACTTCTCGGTGAAGCCCGAGCGTGGCCTGCTGCGCCTGCGCAAGGAGATGGACCTCTACTCCAACCTCCGCCCCGCCCAGTGCTTCGACGCGCTGGCCGATTTCTCCAGCCTGAAGCGCGAGGTCGTCGCGGGCCTCGACATCGTCATCGTGCGCGAGTTGACCTCGGGCGTCTATTTCGGCGAGCCGCGCGGGATCTTCAAGGAAGGCAACGAGCGGGTGGGGATCAACACCCAGCGCTATACCGAGAGCGAGATCGCCCGCGTCGCCCGCTCGGCCTTTGAACTCGCCCGCAAGCGCAACAACAAGGTCTGCTCGATGGAGAAGGCCAACGTGATGGAATCGGGCATCCTCTGGCGCGACGTGGTGACCGAGGTGCACGACCGCGAATACCCAGATGTGGAACTGTCGCACATGTATGCCGACGCGGGCGCGATGCAGCTCTGCCGCTGGCCCAAGCAGTTCGACGTGATCGTGACCGACAACCTGTTCGGCGACCTTTTGTCCGACGCCGCCGCGATGCTGACCGGCTCCCTCGGCATGCTGCCCTCGGCCAGCCTCGGCGCGCCGATGGCGAACGGCCGCCCGAAGGCGCTGTACGAACCCGTGCACGGCTCGGCCCCCGACATCGCGGGCCAGGGCAAGGCCAACCCGATCGCCTGCATCCTCAGCTTCGCCATGGCGCTGCGCTACAGCTTCGACCTGGGCGAGGAAGCGACCCGCGTCGAGAAGGCGGTCGAGAAGGTGCTGGCCGATGGCGTGCGCACCGCCGACCTGATGGGTCCCGAAGGCGGCAGCCCGGTCTCGACCGGCCAGATGGGCGACGCGATCATCTCGGCGCTCGACGCCAGCCTCTAAGCGGAAACCCCGCGAAATCCAGCGGCCCCGCCTTGTGGACGGGGCCGTTTTTCGTGATGATGCTACCGCTACCAGCGCGGTCCCCAGCCGCCGCATTCGCGGGCCTGTCACATGCATTCCAACCTGCGCGGGGCGCTTCTGTCGCTGGCCGCTTTCGGAGCCTATGCGACCCACGATGTCGTGGTAAAGCTTCTGGGCGAGACCTATACCTCGTTCCAGATCATGTTCTTTTCCGGCCTGATGGGCTTTCCGCTGGTCACCATGATGCTGATGGGCGACCGCAGGGACGGCACCCTGATCCCGCGCCATCCCTGGTGGTCGATCCTGCGCTCGGTCTCGGCGGTGACGACCGGGGCGCTGGGGTTCTACGCCTTCTCGCAGCTTCCGCTGGCGCAATGCTACGCGATCTTCTTCGCCATGCCGCTTCTGATCACCCTCCTCGCCATCCCCATGCTCGGCGAGAGGGTGGGCCTGCGCCGGGGCATCGCCGTGGTCGTGGGCCTGCTCGGCGTCCTCATCGTGCTGCGCCCCGGCGCGGGGCAGGAGTTTTCCCTCGGCCACCTCGCCGCCATCGGCGCGGCGGCGGCCGGGGCGCTGAGCGCCGTCATCGTGCGCAAGATCGGCGGGGCGGAACGCTCGGTCGTGCTGATTCTGTATCCGATGGTCCTGACCTTCTTCGCCATGGGCGCCACCATGCCCTTCGTCTATGCGCCGATGCCGGTCGAGCATCTGGGTCTGACCGCCGTCATGGCGATCCTCGGCAACCTCGGCGCGCTGGGAACCATCGCCGCCTACCGCGCCGCGCCCGCCGTGATCGTCGCGCCGATGCAATATTCCCAGATCCTCTGGGCGGCCCTTTACGGCTGGATCTTCTTCGATGAATCGGTCGACCTCTACACCGCGCTCGGCTCGGCCGTGATCATCGGCTCGGGCATCTACATCGTGCTGCGCGAGGGCACGCCCTCGGTCAGCCAGAACCGCCCGGTGCTGGAAACCCGCTCACGGATGGAGACCGGCACCCAGCCCCGGATTTCCAGCTGGCTGCGGCGTCGCGGCGGAGATCAGGCGTAAGTCCTCTTGCCAAAGTCCGCGGGACCGTTTAACCCCCCGCCCAAGGTCGGAGCGTAGCGCAGTCTGGTAGCGCACCTGCTTCGGGAGCAGGGGGTCGGAGGTTCGAATCCTCTCGCTCCGACCAGTAGAAATAATCCCGAAATAACAAGCACTTACATTGACGGACCGTTCCTGTCCGGAACAGTTTTGCGGACAAGTGAGCCGGATCGGGCCGTCGCTTCGCATCTCGCTGTGTCGTCCTCGAAGGTGGCAACCACACCAAAGGACCGGAGTGTTTCGATTCGTCTTCGGGAGCCGGCGCACCATCTGCTCACCGGCGCCTCATCCCGTGTCCAGGAGCTGTCGCAGCGCCCGGACACGGTCGGGCGTGTTCCTCGGTTCGCGCCCGACCGAGATTACCCTGATGAACTCGATCCGGGTTTGCTCGTTCGAGGTCAGCTGGTCCCTGGTCGCGCTGGGGCCGTGGGAAGCATGAAGACCAGATCGTCGCTGTGGGAGCTCATTCCCGAAGATCGCCCTGAGTGCAGCGCGCGATCTGGTGGTGATCCGCGGATCGCTGTTGTCAGACGCATCGCGCAGCTCAGCGAGCCAGCATTTCTCGTCGTGGTTGCCGGAGTGCCGAGAATGTCGGGTCCAGGCAATTGCATGCATCATTTCGTGCATCCCAAAGAAATTGACAAACTTCTCTGCATTGTGCTCGATGATTTCACCGTGCTGTGTCTGCTGCATGTGAAGGGGACTGTTCATGGCCTACCGGCCGCCTGAGACCTACGAAGAACTGATCACTCTGATCCATGATCGCTACGACGACATGTCGAAGTCTTATCAGAAGATCGCTCTCTACTTGACCCAGAACCCGAATGACGTGGCCGTCCTGTCGGTCAATGCGATCGGTGCGAAGTGCGGGATCCATGCGTCCAGCTTCGTCCGCTACGCACAGTCGTTGGGCTACAAGGGTTTCAAGGAGCTGCAGGCGGTCTTCCAGCGCCGGCTGACCACTGCCGCTCCTGGGTTCGATGCCCGGGTGAAGGCGCTCGAGGTAGAACTTGGCGGGGCCCGCGAAGGAGAGATCGGGTTCCTTGCTGAGCTAGTTGCGCGCGACGTAGCATCACTGCAGGAGCTTCTGGCAAGCATCGATCCCGGCCACCTGGCCCGCGCGGCAGAGCTGCTGGAAACTGCAGATACGGTCTACCTGATCGGCCAGCTGCGCTCTGCCCCCGTGGTCGAGCTGCTGCGCTATGTGCTGACGATGCTGGGCAAGAGGACGGTGCTGCTGGACGCCAGCGGGGGGTTGGCGACGCACATGGCCAAGGTCGCACGGCCCACGGATGTGCTGTTCGTGGTGTCCTTCCGTTTCTATGCGACCGAGGTGGTCAACGTGGCCGAGGAGACGGCAAAGCGCGGCGTGCCGATCCTGGCGATCACCGACAGCACGCTTTCCCCCTACGCCAAGTTGACCCAGGCCCTGTTCGCGGTGCCCGAGCACGAATACACCTTCTCGCGCAGCCTGGCGGCCCCGATGTGCCTGGCGCAAGCCTTGTGTGTCGCCCTGGCGGCGCGCGTGCAGAAGGATGGAGAAGCACCTAGGATCCCGGTGGTGACGGGACCCTGAGGCCCCATCGATCAAGACAGTTGCATCGGTCCGTCGGGAACTGGCATGCCAGCCGCCACTGCGCCCCAGACCGACTGGTCGAAGTTCACGATGGCCCCGGTCATCAGGCCCGCGTCGTCGGAGACCAGGAAGTTGACCGCCCGCGCGGCTTCAGTGGGGTCCACCAGTCGACCGAAGGGTAGCGCGGCGGCGGCCTTCGCCTCCCAGTCGGGGTCGCCCCCTTCCGCCTGGATCTCGCGTTCGTGGTCGGAGGCCATCCAGCCGACGTTCAGCTGGTTCACGCGGATACGGTTGGCCATGACGGAGAAGGCGGTGTTCGCGGTCAGCGTCGTCAGCGCGCCTTTACTGGCGCAGTAAGCGTTGATGAAGGGCTGACCGGCCAGTGCCGAGATCGACCCGATGTTGCAGATCGCGCCCTCGATCCCCTTGGCGATCATCAGTTTGATCGCTTCCTGCATCAGGAAATAGGGTCCACGGACGTTGGTGGCGAAGAGGGCGTCGAAGGTCTCGGGCGAGGTGTCGACGATCGTGCCGCGCGCTGTCGAGGCGCCGGCGTTGACGAGCACGTCGAGGCGACCGAACAGCCGGTCCGTTTCGGAAATCACCATCTGGCAGTCTTCGACGCGGGTGAAGTCGGCCTGCAGGAAGTGCGCCCAAATGCCGTGCGTCTCGGCGATCTCGCGCGCCACGTGCGCACCTCGTTCGGCGTTGCGGCCGGTGATGACGATGCCCTTGGCTCCTGCGGCTGCCAAACGTCGTGCGATGGCCGCGCCCAACCCCTGAGTCGCCCCGGTGACGACGCAGACCTTGCTGTCCATCCGGTTCATTGCACGACCTCATAGCCGGCTGCTGCCATGACGCGCAGCAGTTCCTTGTGGCCCTTCTTCGCCATTTCGAGCGGAGGGGAGACCTTCGGGTCCTGCTCGGCCTCGACGACGAACCAGCCCTCGTAGCCCTTGGCAGCCAGGGCCTTGACGATGGCCTCGAAGTCCAGGGAGCCGTCGCCCGGCACGGTGAAGGCCCCCTTGACCACAGCGTCGAGGAAGCTTTCGCGGGTCCGGTCCAGCGCATTGATCACGCCCATCCGCACGTCCTTGGTGTGGACATGGGTGATGCGCTTCCAGTGGTTTTCGATCAACCGCAGGTTGTCGCCGCCGGCAAAGGCCATGTGACCTGCATCGAACAGGAGCGGGACTGAGGAGTGTTTCATGAAGAGGTCAAGCTCGGCCTCGGTTTCCACGGCGGCGGCCATGTGATGGTGGTAGGACAGAGGCATGCCGTTCTGCGCGCACCAGTCGGCGAAGTCGCTGACCTTGCGGCCGTAGACGGCCATCTCGGCCTCAGCAAGCTTGGGCTTCGTCGACAATGGTGCGGACTTGATGCCCTGCACTGACCGGGCGGTTTCGCCATAGACGATGCAAGGCGCCTTGGCGGCCTTGAAGAATGCATGCTGCTGCGCGATCCGGTCCTTCTCGACCTCGATGTCACCGTCGAGAAGAAGGCCCGAGAACCAGCCACCGCAGACCGAGATGCCGTATTTGGCGAGGATGGGCCCAAGCTCGGCCATGTCCATCGGGAAGCGGCGCCCGGTCTCCATACCCGTGAAGCCGGCGACAGACGCCTGGCGCAGGCACTCTTCCAGACTCACGTCATCCGACAGCTCCGCCAGGTCGTCGTTCCACCAAGCGATGGGGGCAATTCCAAGTTTCGCTTTCATTCTTAGACTCCAACGCGCTGCTTGGCGCGGATTGCGATCTGGCTCTCACGGGCCTTGTTGACGGTTTCGCGGTCCGAGATCTCGGGCACGCCCACATCCCAGTCGGCATCGCCCGGCACCCAGGAGTAGGCGTCGGTCACGATGGTGATCACGGTCGTGCGGTCGTTGTCCTTGGCCCATTCGAGGGCGGCTTCCAGGTCGGCCAAGCTCTCGCAGCGGCGGGCGGCGGCTCCCATCGACTCGGCGTGCTTGGCGAAGTCGACGTGGAGGGGATTGGCCTTGTCGGTGATCCGGCAGTCCTTCAGAAGGTTGTTGAAGCCGGGGACGCCCTTGAACTGCTGCAAGCGGCTGATCACGGCATAGCCACCGTTGTCGCAGACCACGACGATCATCTTGTGACCCGACAGCACCGTCGAATAGATGTCCGAGTTCATCATCATGTAGGTCCCGTCGCCCAGCATGACGATGGGCGTTCCGCCCAGGCCGCCGGGGCCTTCCTGTGCCATCGCGCAGCCCCAGCCGGCGGCGATCTCGTAGCCCATGCAGGAGAAGCCGAATTCCAGGTCGAAGGAGTTGGGCGCCTTGACCCGCCAGCCCTTGGCGACCTCGCCCGGGATGCCCCCGGCCGCGGCGATCAGGGTGTCCTTCTCTTCGGCGGCGTTGTTCACGACATTGACCACCTGGGCATAGGTCGGCACGGGCGCGTTCGTGGGGGTCTGGTGGTCGTCCAGCAGTTTGTCCCAGTCGGCGAAGAGCTCCTTGGCATAGGGCAGGTGCCCGGCGGGCGCTTTCCATGCACCAAGGGCCGAATCCAGTTCGTCAACGCCTTCCAACGCGTCGCCCACTACGGCCAGCGACCGGTGCTTCATAGCGTCGAAGCGGGCGGCGTTGATCGAGATGAAGCGGGCATCGCGCGAAAAGGCGGTCCATGAGCCGGTTGTGAAGTCCTGCAGTCTGGTGCCGATGGCGAGGATCACGTCAGCTTCGGCCGCCAGTGCGTTGGCAGAGGTCGACCCGATGATCCCGATCGGGCCAGCATGCACAGGATGGTGATGCGTAAGACCGCCCTTTCCGGCGATCGTCTCAACCACCGGGATGCCGCGTTCGGCGGCAAAGCGGGCAACTGCCCCTTCGGCACCAGAATAGCGGACGCCACCGCCCGAGATGATCAGCGGCTTCTTCGCGGTCTTCAGAAGAGCGGCAGCCTCGGCGACTGCCTTCCGATCTGGGCGCGGGCGGGGGATAGACCAGGTGCTCTCCTCGAAGAATTCCACCGGATAATCGAAGGCGAGTTCCTGCGTATCCTGCGGCAGGCCGATGAAGGCGGGTCCGCAGTCGGCGGGGTCCAGCATTGCGCCCACGGCCTGTGGCAGGGACTGGATGATCTGGGCGGGATGGGTGATCCGGTCCCAGTAGCGGGTGACGGCCTTGAAGGCATCGTTCACCGTGATGGTCGGGTTGCTGTAATGCTCGACCTGCTGCAGCACCGGGTCCGGCAGGCGGTTCGTGAAGGTGTCGCCCGCGATCAGGAGGACCGGCAAGCGGTTGGCATGAGCGGTTCCGGCGGCGGTGACCATGTTCAACGCACCGGGCCCGATCGACGAGGTAGCGATCATGATCTGACGGCGGCGCTTGGCCTTGGCGAACCCGATTGCCGCCAGCGCCATCGACTGCTCGTTCTGCCCGCGCCAGGTGGGAAGCTGGTCCTGCACCGCTTCCAGAGCTTCGGACAGGCAGGTGACGTTGCCGTGGCCGAAGATGCCGAACACTCCGGCGAAAAGCGGAACGCGCTGTCCCTCGATTTCGGTCATCTGCGCCGTGAGCCAGCGCACTACCGCCTGAGCCATGGTCAGGCGAATCGTCGAGTGTTCCATTGACCTCTCCTCCCTCGAATGCAGTCACAGCATAGTCACACGCATTATGGGTTGACAATAGATGTTAATGGCAATGAGTATTGCAGCATTGAATCGGGAGGAACACGATGATCCGGATCGCTGTGCTCGGCTGCGGGCGCATTGGGGTGATGCATGCTGCCAACATCGCGGCGCACCCACGCGCCACTCTGGCAGGGGTGTATGACATCCACGCACCGGCCGCCGAGGCTGTCGCCACGAAGACGGGTGCGAAGGTGTTTCAGTCCGCAGAAGCTGCGTTTGCCTCGAGGGATGTGGACGCAGTCTTGATCGCGACGGCGACGGACACGCACGCTGGCCTTCTGGAACTTGCAGTGGCGGCCGGCAAGCCCGTGCTCTGCGAGAAGCCCATCGACCTGAGCCTCGCTCGCGTGAACGCCTGTGCCGCCAAGATCGCCGGCACTTCGGTGCCGATCCAGCTGGGGTTCGTGCGCCGGTTCGATCCTGGCCACTCTGCGGTCCGCAAGGCTATCGAGGCGGGTGACATCGGCGACCTGCACCAGGTGGTGATCACTTCGCGCGATCCGGGACTGGCACCGGAAGCCTATCTGAAGGTGTCCGGAGGCATCCTGCGTGACATGACGATCCACGATCTCGACATGGCCCGCTTCATCCTGGGTGAAGAGGTGACCGAGGTCTTCGCCACCGGGTCGCGCTTGGTGGATCCGGCGCTGATGGATCGGCTGGGCGATCATGACACGATAACGGTCGTGCTGATCACGGCGAGTGGCAAGCAGGCCATCATCACCAACTCGCGCCGGGCCACCTACGGTTACGACCAGCGGGTCGAGGCACTTGGCGACAAGGGGATGGCGATCTCGGAGAACCGCCGCCCGCACGAGATGACCCTGCACACGGCCAGTTTCACCGACCGGGCCGAGCCGCTGCTGAACTTCTTCATCGAGCGCTACCGCGAAGGCTTCGACGCGGAAATCTCGGAGTTCGTGGAAGCTGTCGAGCAGAAGCGGGCACCCTCTGTCGGCTTCGAGGATGGCCGCCTTGCCCTTGTCCTTGCCGAGGCCGCCCTGAAGTCCATCGCCGAACGCCGCGTCGTGGCCGTTAAGGAGGTTTCCTGATGTATTCCCACTTCGGTCTCTTCATCAACGGTGAATGGCGCGCAAGCGTCACTGGCAAGACCGCGCCAGTGTTCAGCCCGGTTACCGAACAGGCACTGGGAGATTGCCCCGTTGCTTCGGTGGCGGACACGGAGGCCGCGCTGAAAGCCGCGGCGTCCGGGTTCAGAGCGTGGGCGGCCACGCCGGCCTTCACCCGTGCGGACGCGCTGCACCGGATCGCCGACGAAATGGTGCGCCGTGCCGACGAAGCCGCGCGGATGATCAGCCTTGAGACGGGCAAGCCCATCGCCCAGTCAGGCCGCGAATGGGCCCTCAGCATCGACCAATTCCGCTGGTATGCCGAGGAGGCCCGCCGCATCTACGGTCGCATCGTCGAATCCCGCGTGCCGGGTGGGCGCTTCGAGGTTCACCACGAGCCGGTCGGCATCGTGGCGGCCTTCACCGCCTGGAATTTTCCCGCAGCCCTGATCGCGCGAAAGGTGGCTCCCGCCCTAGCCGCAGGGTGCTCCACCATCGTTCGTCCGTCGAAGCAGACGCCGGGTGTGGCGATGGTGATGGTTGACTGCGTCCGTGCGGGCAACCTGCCCGCCGGCGCAGTCAACCTGGTTGTCGGGCCGACGGACGCCACCTACGGGCCGTTGATGGCCTCGAAGGCGGTGCGCAAGGTCAGCCTCACGGGGTCAACCCGCGTCGGTCAGCAGATGATCCGTGACGCCGCTGCGACGCTTAAGAAGGTGTCGATGGAGCTTGGCGGCAATGCACCGGTGATCGTCTACGACGACGCGGATCTTGAAGCCTGTCTCAATGTGGCGGTGCCGACGAAGTTCGCCAATGCAGGCCAGGTCTGCGTGACGGGCGACCGGTTCTACGTGCACGAAGGTCTGCACGATGCCTTCGTCGAGGGCTTCGTCAAGCGGGCCGAGACGATCAAGCTGGGGGACGGGCTAGACCCAACGGTGGGCATGGGTCCGCTGATCAGCGGGGATCGCGTGGACGAGATGGAGCGGATCGTTGGCGCAGCAGTCGCCTCGGGGGCGAAGATCGCCTCCGGCGGCAAGCGCGCTCAGGGCTTCAACGCCGGGCATTTCTTCGAGCCGACGGTGCTGACCGGTTGCACCGATGAGATGGGCGTGATGGCGGACGAGAATTTCGGCCCCATCGCCGCAATCACCCCGTTCACCAGCGAAGACGAGGTGCTGGCGCGCGCAAATGCCTCGGACATGGGCCTCTCCGCCTATGCCTTCACCACCAACCCCGCCCGCGCCCGCCGCACGGTCCAGGCTCTGAAGGCCGGCATGGTCGGCATCAACTCCTTCGCGATGGCCGCGTCCGAGGCGCCCTTCGGCGGCACCAACCACTCTGGGATGGGCCGCGAGGGCGGGGTCGAGGGGATCCGCGACTACCTCGACATCAAATCCAGCCAGATGGTGTGGGCATGATACCGAACCGCCTCAAGCAGCTCTGGGCCGAGGGCAAGCCCACGATCAACGGGTGGTGCTCGATCGGCAACCCTTTCACCGCCGAGATCATGGCGGCCCAGGGGTTCGACAGCGTCACCATCGACATGCAGCACGGCGCCCTCGATTACAGTCACCTCTTGCCGATGTTCCAGGCAATGCGGGCGTCGGGTGCCACCTTGATGGCGCGAGTGCCGTGGCTGGAGCCAGGGATCATCATGAAGGCGCTGGACGCGGGCGCCTACGGGATCATCTGCCCTATGGTGAACAGCGCGGAGGATGCAGCGCGCTTCGTCAGCTATCTGCGCTACCCGCCCCTGGGGCAACGCAGCTTCGGGCCGACCCGCGTGTCCTTTGCGGCGGGGGCGAACTACGCGGGCGAGGCGAACGACAACATCCTTGCCTTCGCGATGATCGAGACGGCCGAGGGAATGGCGAACCTGGACGCCATTGCTGCCACGCCAGGGCTGGACGGTATCTATGTCGGCCCGGCGGACCTGACGCTGTCCTTGACCCAAGGTCGGCTGGCTCCTGGCTTCGACCGAGAAGAGCCGGAGATGATTGCGGCGCTGCAAACCATCGTCGCGGCCTGTAAGAGGGACGGCATCCGGGCCGCTCTGCACTGCGGAACGCCGGACTACGCGGCCAAGGCCATCAGCTGGGGCTTCGACATGACGACCGTGGGCGGGGACTCGCGGTTCCTGGCGGCGGCGGCTGGGGCGGCGGTCGCCGGTTTCCGCAAGCTCACCGACGCTGTCACCACCAAGACCGAGAAGGGGGCCTACTGATGCCGCATCTCTTGGTGGCAGGAAAGCTGCATCCCTCGGGCCTTGACCTGCTTCGGTCTGCCCCCGTGACCTTCGACTATGTCGAGGAGATTTCCGAGCCGTCCTACCAGGCGTTCCTTCCCAAGGCTGACGCACTGGTGATCCGCACGCAGCCCCTGACGGCGGCGTCTATCGCCAAGGCCCCGGGGCTGAAGATCGTCTCGCGGCATGGGGTTGGCTACGATGCCGTGGACGTCCCGGCGCTGAACGCGCGTGGGATCCCGCTGTGCATCGTGGGGGATGTCAACTCCTCGGGCGTGGCAGAACATGCGATGATGCTGATCCTGGCCGCCACGCACCGGCTGATCGCGGCGGATCGCGCCACGCGCAGCGGGGATTGGGCCTGGCGCAACGGTCTTCAGACGCGTGAAGTCGCGGGCAAGCGCCTTCTGATCGTGGGTTTTGGGCGGATCGGCCAGAAGCTTGCCGCCTTGGCGCATGCTTTCGGAATGGAGGTCCATGCGCATGACCCCTACATCCCTGAAAGCGCCTGGCCGAGCGGTGCGACCCGTGCCCTGGACCTTCCTGCCGCGCTTGCAAAGGCGGATGCCGTCTCGCTGCACTTGCCGCGCGCGGACAAGGCGATCCTGGGGGCCGCAGAACTGGCCCTGATGAAGCCAACCGCCGTCGTTGTGAACACGGCGCGGGGTGGGCTGGTAGACGAGGTGGCACTCGCCGATGCCCTGCGTGCGGGCCGCCTCGGTGGGGCCGGGATCGAGGTCTTCAACGCCGAGCCCCCGGGCAAGGATCACCCGCTTTTCGGCCTCGACCAGGCGGTGCTGACCCCGCACAACGCCGCGCTGACGGTGGAATGCGCGGAACGGATGGCGCTCGCCTCGGTGCAGAACGTGCTCGACTTCTTCGCGGGGACTCTGGACCCCGCGCTTATCGTCAACCGGGCCGCCGTCGGCCTCAAGGAACTTGCGAAATGACCAAACCCCGCTTGCGTATCGGCCTGATCGGCACCGGCTTTATGGGCAAGGCCCATGTCTTCGGCTTCACCTCGGCCCCGCGCGTGTTCGAGCTGCCTTATGATCTGGACCTGCACACGGTCGCCGATATCACGCCCGAGGCCGCCGAACGTGCCCGGGTGACCCTGGGATTTGCCCATGCGACCAGCGACTGGCGCACGATCATGGCGAACCCCGAGATCGACCTCGTCTCCATCACGGCGCCGAACGCGTTGCACAAGGAGATGTCGCTGATGGCCATCGCTGCAGGCAAGCACGTCTACTGCGAGAAGCCGCTGGCCCCGCTGGCGCAGGACGCGCTGGAGATGACCCTGGCCGCCGAAGCTAGGCTCCAGACTCATTGAGTTTCAGAGCCAGAACATGACGGTTGCTGCGAGGGCGATAGCGGAGAAGAAGGTTTCCGGGCATCTGTCGTATCGGGTGGCAACGCGTCTCCAGTCCTTCAGCCGGCC
>NZ_JAEACP010000040.1 GCF_015999335.1 Tabrizicola soli
GGCCGGCTGAAGGACTGGAGACGCGTTGCCACCCGATACGACAGATGCCCGGAAACCTTCTTCTCCGCTATCGCCCTCGCAGCAACCGTCATGTTCTGGCTCTGAAACTCAATGAGTCTGGAGCCTAGCAAGAGCTAGATACTCATCAACCTTCATTTCCATGAGGGCAGACCAGCAATCGACTCTAGTATCTTGAATGAAGCTAAGATATTGAGAAACTGACATTTCACCTCTCCACTGTCGCCCCGTTATCTCCGCCCCGAACAGTAAGCGCAAGAACTTGTTGCCGTAGGAAGCGGTTCAAGGGGTTTTGGTGCGCGCAAAGGACATGGAGCAGCACTCTCCAGAGCCCTTTCGAGCCTAGGGTCAGGATGCATTGATTTTCAAGGCTCTGCGTGCTTCCCGAAGTCGCACGGAAAGCCACTGGTCGATGACAGGCGGGTACTGAGTGGAATTATTTTCATCAATCGCAATGGGTTGCGCTGGCGAGACGCTCCAGCTGCCTACGGACCGCACAAAACGCTCTACAGCCGGTGGAAGCGTTGGAGCGAGAAAGGCATCTTCGCGCGGATGATGGTCGGTCTGGCTTCCGAACACGGCGAGGAAAAGACCGTCATGATCGACGCGACCTACCTGAAGGCACACCGCACGGCGACCAGCATGGCTGCGAAAAAGGGGGGGCGAGGTCGCCTGATCGGTCGAACCAAGGGCGGCATGAACACCAAGCTGCATGCCATCTGTGACAGCCAGGGACGGCCGCTCAACCTGTTCGTCACTGCAGGGCCGGTTAGCGATTACATCGGCGCGCGGGCGCTGCTCGGCAGCCTGCCAAAGGTCGACTGGCTGCTGGGGGATCGCGGCTATGACGCCGACTGGTTTCGAGACGCGTTGAAAGACAACGGGATACACACCTGCATCCCTGGCCGGAAGCAACGCAAGACCCCAGTCAAATACGACAAGCGCCGATACAAGCGGCGCAACCGCATCGAGATCATGTTTGGCAGGCTCAAGGACTGGCGCCGGGTGGCGACCCGCTACGACCGATGCCCAAAGGTCTTTCTCTCAGCGATCGCTCTCGCCGCGACCGTCATCTACTGGTTATGAACCCTGACCCTACATCCTAACGGGGTGGAGATTTGTTGCGCTCAGCCACTTAGCGTCCACTTCCGCAGAGGGCTGCCACGCATCTCGCTGCGGCAGCTCGAGTGGCTGCTTCGGAGGCCTGCGCCGGGAGGGCCGACTGTCGTCTAAGGGCCGAGGCTGTGTGGAAACTCCAGTTCTGAGAATTTGGGAAGAACATTTTCCTCAGAAAATCGTTCGCGGCGGTCTGCTTGAGAACAAATTCTCTCCGCAATGCCTGTGGGCGAACTTCCTTCCACGTTCTGTCATGCTCGACTGGGTTTCCACACAGCCTCGGCCGAAACACGACCAACGATCGCGTCCGGCCCGTATGGCACCCTCTCTCCTTACGCCGCTGCCCAGACCTGGTTGAGGACCAGCGGGAGCGCTCTCGGCCTTGTCCTGCGGCAGGAACCGACCGCAGTGTTGAGCAGAACCTCGTCCAATCGTGGTGAAGGGTGACGTCACCTCCGGCAATTTCTCCAATTTGTAGCTGGACTTCCTCTCGCAACGAAGCGGTGCTGCGTGCCATGCCCGGCCGCGTCCGGGCTTGCCTCGGTACGGGCGCGCGACGGTCGCCGCCCGAACCGAGGAGACCATCATGACCAGCAAGACCCGGGCCAAAGGCACGCGGCGGGAGACCAGGCGCGGCCAGACCGAACAGGCGGAAGGACTGGCGCGGGATGCCCATGCCGAGGCGGGTTCGCCGGCCAGCAGTTCGCTGACGATCCCTGACCTACCCACGATGGTCACTGCGACCGCGGAGCGGCGTCCCACGAAGGCGCTGCACCTGCGCGAGATGCTGGCGCGCGAAAATGGTGCCAGCCTCGCACAGATGACGGAAGCGACAGGTTGGCAGGCGCACACCGTGCAGGCCGCGCTGTCCGGTCTGCGCAAGTCCGGACTCACACTCGACCGGACCCGGCGCGGTCAGGATACCATCTACCGCATCGTCGCGGGCGATGCCTCGGCAGGCGGTGCTGCCGACAACCCCGATGCCACCTCGTCCAGCGCCGACCCGACCTCCGGCAAACCCACCGAGGTCACCCAGTGATCGAGGTTCGCGATCTCGAGACGATGGACCGGAGCGCCCTCGCGGCGCTCTGGACCAGGACGTTCAAGCGTCCCGTGCCCGCCAGGATGAGCCAGCCCATGCAGCGCCGCTTCCTGGCGCATGCGGTGCAGGTCGCACGCTTCGGCGATCTGCCTCCCGCTATCGCCACCCGGCTGGATCGCATCGCCGCGGGTAGCGAGCGCAAGGCAAGCCCCGCGTTGAAGCCCGGGGCGCGGCTCCTGCGCACATGGAACGGGGTCACCCATGTCGTCGACGTCGAACCCGACGGCTTCCGCTGGAACGGCGCGCGGCATCGATCGCTCTCCGCCATCGCCCGTGCCATCACCGGCGCCCGCTGGTCCGGACCGCGGTTCTTCGGGCTGATGACGGAACTGGACCAGAATGAGCAAGGAGGTGGCAGGAAGCGCACTGGCTCGGCGGTTCGAAGCGGGGGACACCGATGAGCCCAGGACCCACCATCCGTTGCGCGATCTACACCCGCAAATCCTCCGAGGAAGGCCTGGATCAGGCCTTCAACTCGCTCGACGCCCAGCGTGAGGCCTGCGCCGCCTTTATCGCCAGCCAGCGCCACGAAGGCTGGACCACGGTTCCCGAACGGTTCGACGACGGCGGACTCTCGGGCGGCACTCTGGAACGCCCGGCCTTGCAGCGCCTTCTTGCCGAGATCGAGGCGGGCCGCATCGGAATGGTCGTCGTCTACAAGATCGACCGGCTGACCCGTTCCCTCGCCGACTTCGTGCGACTGGTCGAGAAGCTCGACGCCAGGGGCTGTTCCTTCGTCTCGGTCACGCAGGCCTTCAACACTTCCTCGTCTATGGGCAGGTTGACGTTGAACGTGCTTCTCTCCTTCGCGCAGTTCGAGCGCGAGGTCACCGCCGAGCGTATCCGCGACAAGATCGCCGCCTCGAAGGCGAAGGGGTTGTGGATGGGTGGTCCGCCGCCCCTCGGCTACGACCGGCATTCCGACCCGCAGCGCCGCGAACTCGTCGTCAACGAGGCGGAGGCCATGACAGTGCGGCAGCTCTTCGATCTCTACCTTCGACATGGCAACCTGCGGCTGGTCGAGGATGAAGCGATGCGCCTCGGGTTGCGGCCGAAGCAGATGGCCCGTTCGGTGGTCACGGCATCCGGCGAGGCTCGCTTCAGCCGCGGACAGTTGCACTACCTGCTGACCAACCCGGTCTACATCGGCCGCATCCGGCACAAGGACCGGAGCTACGCAGGTCAGCATGCGGCGATCATCGATGCGCAGACCTGGGATGCCGTGCAGGCGAAGCTGATCTTCGCCCGTGCTCGGCCGCGCTGCCGAACGATGGATCCGGTCGCAACCGCTTCGGGCGTCGGACCGGGCATCGATCTGCAGACCTCTGCGGCATCCCAAAGGCCCGCCGTATCTTCATCCGCAGCCCGCCCGCTGACCGGCAAGCTGCGGGACGAGGCCGGAGATCCGCTGACCCCGACCCATGCGCAGCGCCATGGTCGCCGCTTCGCCTATTACACATCGCATCGCCTGATCGCCGGAGGCACCGATCCCACCGGCTGGCGCCTGCCCGCTCCGGCACTGGAGACCGCGGTCCGTAGCCTTCTGGTCGGGCACCTTCGCAAGTTGGCCGACCAGCATCGGCTCTTGGCCGCGCCCGACGCCCAACGCGCGCTGCTGGCCGCCGGGAGTGCTAGGAGGCTCCTGCAACGGTTGACCGAGGATGCAAGCGCGTTCGCAACACTGATCCTGCGCGGCGAACTCGGCCGCGGCACCGTCAAGCTCTCCCTCGACGCCAGGGCGCTGTCAGCCGCACTCGATCTCGCGCCCGAGGACCTTGCACCGGACGTTCTCGGCTTCACCGCGCCCCTGACCTTGGCCCGCCGCGGGATAGAGACCAGGATCGTTGCCGGGGAGGCGCTGCCGGCACCCGATGCGACATTGATCCGGGTCCTGGCCGAAGCCCGCAACTGGGCCAAGGCCCTGAGGGAGGGTGTCAGCCTGACCGAGTTGGCCGCACGCACCGGGCATTCCGAACCCTATATGCGAACCCGCATACAACTGGCCTTTCTGTCGCCGCGCCTGCAGCAGGCCATCCTCGAAGGACGCCAGCCCCCGGGGCTGACAGTCGCGTATCTCGTCCGCGAACCGCTTCCCCTTGACTGGGATGAGCAGCAGCGTCGCCTCGCGGCTCTCTGAGATCGCAACCGGCTACGGACGGCACATCTGCGCCATCCGCGACGAAATCTGGCACCGGATATCGACCTGCAACAGGCCTGATCGGCACCTGTTATTCGCCTGTTCCCGTCCTGATCCCGGCCTGATATTCTTGCCGCCAGAGGCGTTCGATAACATACCGAAATCACGACATTTAGTGCAATTCTAGCACCACCATCGGGCCCTGATACAGGGCGAAATCTACGATATCAGGTTGCTGCGATCCGCGTCCGACATCCCGGGGCAAACCGAACCGGCTCTCCATGCCCGCGGAGACGCATCCCGCAGAGCGGCCGGTTGGCGCGAGGGCCGTGCGTCTCCGTGCTGGAGATACGCCACTAACCCACGGAATGACGGGGGAAATCCTGGCAAGTCGCGCGAAGGGCACGAGAGACAAGGGTGGATGGCGGAGGGAATGGGCCTGATATCCAACCTTCTCTTGTGGATGCCGCTCTCATTTGCAAGGAATTTCTGAACCTTAGACATGTGATCGAGTGCGGACTCTTGTCAGGCCTGTTAGCGCGGCCCGATAGATGCCGCTGGCCGAGATGGTGATGCGCGGAGCGGGGCCACATCTCCAACAGCGAGCTCGAGGCTCGGAGAAGGTTTCTGGTTTGCCCGATCCGGATCATGTCGATCATGCGCCCATACTGTTCATGCCTTCCTCACAACTCGGTAGCCCGGTTGCCCGTTCGACGCCCGATCATGCGCCGATCAGCACCGGGCCGCGATAGCTTTCGCCGCGCGTCAGCATCGCCCAGATGCCGCGCGCCATCTTGTTCGCCAATGCGATGGCCACGATCGGGACTGGCTTGCGATCCAGCATCCGTGCGAGCCACGAGCCCTTTGGCGCTCCCCGGCGCGATGCCCAGCGGATCACCGCAGTCGCCCCGATCACAAGCAGTCGCCGGATATCGCGCTGCCCCATCTTCGAGGTTTTCCCGAGCTTCTGCTTGCCGCCGCTGGAATGCTGCCGCGGGACCAAGCCGAGCCAGGCGGCGAAGTCACGTCCGCGGCGGAACTGATCCATCGGCGGGGCGAAGGTCTCGACCGCGAGTGCGGTGATCGGACCGACGCCAGGCATCGTCTGCAACTGGCGCGGCAGGTCCGCTTCCTGCGACATCGCCGCGATCCGCGCCTTCAGCGCATCGATCCGGGCGGTGAGCTGGGCGATCTGCTCAAGGAGCATGCGGCAGATTTCCCGGGCGAGTTCCGGTACGTCGGTGCCGGGTTCGTCGATGACCTTGGCGAGGCGCGGCAGGTAGCCGATCCCCTCCGGGGCAACATGTCCGAACTCGTAGAGATGCGACCGCAGCGCGTTCACCGCCTCGGTGCGCTGCTTCACGAGCTGCTCGCGCGTGCGGAACGCGACGGCCCGCGCCTGCTGGTCGGCAGATTTCGGTTCGACGAAGCGCATGGTCGGCCGCAGCGCCGCCTCGACGATCGCCTCAGCATCGGCCGCATCATTCTTCTGGCGTTTCAGGAACGGCTTGACGTAATGCGGGGCGATCAGTCGAACCTCGTGCCCGTAGCGGGACATTTCCCGCGCCCAATGATGCGCGCTGGCGCAGGCTTCCATCGCCACAAGGCACGGCGGCTGATCCGCCATGAACCGCGCGAACTGCGGCCGCGACAGCTTCTTGCGGAACAGGACGGACCCGTCCGCCGCAGCCCCATGAACCTGGAACACGTTCTTTGCCAGATCCACGCCGATGATGCTAACCTCTCCCATGGATGCCCTCTCCTTCAGCTTGTGCTTCGACACCACGAGTATGGCACATCGCGATGCCGTTGGGGTGAGAGCGGCATCCACCCCATCTCCAATTTAGACCATTGAAATCATTTTATTAATTCGAGCGGCGCGGCGACTTGGCCTTGCCCCTGCGTCAGTGGTAACGCACCAGCCAATTAGTGCCTCCGCTGTGGATCGAATGGCAGCTCGCGGCGCGGCACTCTCCATAGAGCGAGAGGCTACTAGGTGTGCATCGAGTTACAGGTCCCAACCCTTTCGTACACCAGTCGAATTCCCAACAGGCCTCCACTCGACTGCAACAACTCCGGCCCAGTGCTTTCGGTGACGATTATCAGGATTGCTTGTTATCTTCTCGCGTGAAGAGGAAGACGTCACCGACCTGGTCGGTTATTTGGAAACCGCAGTTTTCCAGGGTGGACAGAACGGCATCCAGATCTCTTTGTCCGGCCTCATACATGGTCGGATGCATTTCCATTACAATAGATCTGCAGTTCGACAGAAAATCTCGGTCGTGACAAACGAGGTCCTTCTCGGCGCCCTCGATATCGCACACAAGTGCAAATGGCATACCGCCGAAATGCCCTTCGCATTCAGAGGCAGTAATGGTCGGTATGGGAACTCCTTTGGAGTGGGCCGAGACTCTTCCATCAAAGCTGCTGCCTCCTTCCTCAAAGTGGACAAAGTCAGCCCCGGAATAATCAATTGCGGCGTTGATCAGAACTGTTTTACCCGGCACCGCACTACGGCTCGCATTTTCAAGGCACACGTCGGCCAGCTTATTGTTCGCTTCTATGATGACATGAACTGCCTGAGATCCGATGATTGATCTGACCACAGCCGAGACCACCCCCAACGACCCCCCCAGTTCGAGCACATTAATGCCGGAGCTGAGCATCTTCCTGCAAAGGGCAACCTCCCCGTCTTCATAAGGACCATTACGGAGAAGCAGGTATCGAAGTTCTTCACTTACCGTCCGTGGAAGCGTAACCTTCACTCCGTGAACCACAAAGTCCTGACCCTTGAGAAGGCTGTGCAACCAGAGGACTAATCTCCTCTTGATAATCTTCAACATATTTCTCCCCCTAGTTGCGGAAACAGTAGGCGGGTATGCGGGCGGGCAAAGGCTCTCTGTATGTACTTGAACGTGGCACTGTATACCAAACCGAGGCATGAGTCATCGCAACTCTTTCCTGAAAAAGTCTGTGCCTTTCCACTTTTCAGCCTGGATTATTTGGGTCTGGCTGATCTTGAGTTCCCCGCAGTCGGCATCTCCGCGCCTTGAATGTGTTTCGACGTGCAATTTTGACCCCCTAAGGCGGGGTATCGGCGTCCAATTTTGACCCCTGATGTTCTGTCGGACCGTCCGTTGCGAGGCAGCGGACGGAGGGGGAGTTGAAGCGGGTGGATACGATCGCGCGGGTCCGGCGGGCCTTCTATGTCCAGGGCTGGTCAGTGAAGAAGATCGTGCGGGAACTGCACGTGTCGCGGAATACCGTGGTCATCTTGGCGTCGCCGAACACGGTCGGCCATTCGCCGAAGGCGAGGTTGGTGGTGACGATGGCCGATCTGTCCTAGTGGAAGTCCCGGCTGGGGAAGAGCCGCTTCGCCTGCTCTCGCGGATGTTGTGCGGTTGATCGGACGCTGCCACCTGCCGGGCGTCGGGTCTCATCGGCCCGACCGTCGTTCGCCTCGATCATCACCGAGCGTCCCAGGGTCGTGAGGAGGTGCGACAGATCAACGATCTCCTCCGCGATGAGATGCACTACCGGCCCGTCGCGCTCGATGCGACCTTTGACCCGCACCAGACGTCCGGCGATGACCGCCTTGCGGAAGGTCTCGTAAACCTTGCGCCAGATTACGACGTTTGAAACGCCTGTCTCGTCCTCCAAGGTCAGGAAGATCACGCCGGAGGCTGTGCCGGGGCGCTGGCGGGTGATGACGAGGCCGGTGACGATGACGCGACCCCTGGCTTCGAGCAAGCGATCATGCGGCAGACTTTCGGGAAGGCGGGGGCGCAGGAGTTCCATCGGATGCGCGCGGAGACTGAGACGGAGCGACAGGTAATCCTCGATGACCTCCTGTCCCAGGGTCATCTGCGGGAGTTGCACGACAGGCTCTTCGCCTCCTTCCCCGTCCGTGCCGAAGAGAGGCAGAGGCGCAGGCCCACGCAGGGTCTTGGCGGCCCAGAGAGCATCGCGCCGGATCAGGCCGATCGGCGTGAAAGCGTCGGCCTCGGCAAGCCTCTCCAGCGTCTCGGGCTTCACGCCTGCTCGGCGCCAGACGCTTTCCAAGTCAGGATAGCCATTGCCGCGCGCCGCCTTGATCCAGGTGGCATCCTCCTCGCGCAGGCCCTTGATCTGGCGGAGGCCTAGCCGCAGGGCCAGTTCACCATCCGGGCGGGACTCCAGCGTGCAGTCCCAGTCGGAGTGGTTGATCGAGACCCCTCGCACCTCGACACCACAGTCGCGCGCGTCGCGCACCAGCTGCGCTGGGGCATAGAACCCCATGGGCTGCGAGTTCAGGAGCGCGCAGGTGAACACGGCCTGGTGATGGCATTTGAGCCAGGCGGAGATGTAGACGAGCCGCGCGAAGCTCGCCGCGTGGCTCTCCGGGAAACCGTAGGAGCCGAAGCCCTCGATCTGCGCGAAGCAGCGCGCTGCGAACTCCGCATCATAGCCGCGCGCCAGCATGCCGCTGACAAAGCGATCCCGAAAGGAGCCGATGGTCCCCATCCGCTTGAAGGTCGCGAGCGAGCGTCGCAGCCGATCCGCCTCGGCCGGTGTGAAGCCCGCGGCCACGACGGCGATCTGCATAGCCTGTTCCTGAAAGAGCGGCACGCCGTAGGTGCGCCCCAGCACTTCCATCATTGCAGGCCCAAGGTCCTCCACCTTCTCGCGCCCCATGCGCCGGTTGATGAACGGATGGACCATGCCACCCTGGATCGGGCCCGGCCGGACGATCGCCACTTCGCAGACCAAGTCGTAGAAGGCGCGCGGTCGCATCCGCGGCAGGAAGTTCAGCTGCGCCCGGCTTTCGACCTGGAACACACCGATCGCATCGGCACGACAGAGCATGTCGTAGATCGCCGGGTCCTCCGGTGGCACGTTGGCGAGTGTCCAGCGCTGACTGCGATGCTCAACGAGAAGGCCGAACGCCTTGCGGATGCAGGTCAGCATGCCGAGAGCAAGAATGTCGACCTTCAGGAGCCCGAGGGCATCGATATCGTCCTTGTCCCATTCGATGATGGTTCGGTCCTCCATCGCGGCATTCTCGATTGGGCAAAGCTCATCAAGGCGGCCTTTGGTGATGACGAAGCCGCCGACGTGCTGGGAGAGATGGCGTGGAAAGCCGATGATCTGGCCGATGAGCTCGGCCGCCAGGCGCACCCTGCCATCGGCGGGGTCCAGCCCGGCATCCCGCATCCGGTCTTCGCCCGGCACCGAGGAGGACCAGCCCCAGATCTGGCCCGAGAGGCGGGCTACCACGTCCTGGCTGAGACCCATGACCTTGCCGACCTCACGGATCGCAGCCCGGCTCCGGAAATGGATCACAGTGGCGGTCAGCCCCGCGCGTTCGCGGCCGTAGCGCTGATAGATCCACTGGATCACTTCTTCCCGGCGCTCGTGCTCGAAGTCCACGTCGATGTCAGGTGGTTCGCCGCGTTCCTTCGAGATGAAGCGCTCGAAGATCAGGGTGATGCTCTCGGGCGGCACCTCGGTGATGCCGAGAAGATAGCAGACCACCGAATTGGCCGCAGATCCCCGACCCTGGCAGAGGATGCCCTTCGAGCGGGCGAAGGCCACGATATCGTGGACAGTGAGGAAGTAGGGCGCATAACCGATCTCGCGGATCAGGATCAGTTCCTTCTCAACCCGGTGAACGATCTTCGACGGCGGGCCATCCGGGTAGCGCCAGTGCAGGCCGTCGCGGGCAAGCCGTTCCAAGCGGTCCTGCGCAGGCTCCCCATCTGCTTCCTCGTCGGGATACTGGTAGCGGAGGTCATCGAGCCGGAAGGCGCAGGCATTGGCGATCTCGATCGTGCGCCGAAGTGCACCAGGGTAGCGGTGGAAGAGCCGTGCCATCTCGGCTCCCGACTTCAGCCGCCGCTCGCCGTTGGTTAGGCGGTTGGTGCCGATGTCGTCGATGGTGCAGCCGATTCGCAGGCAGGTCAGAACGTCGGCGACCGGGCGACGGGCGGCGCGGTGCATCAGCACATCGCCCAAGGCAACGAGCGGAAGGCCAGTCGCTTGCGCCAGAGCGGAATGCCGGTCGAGTCTTGCCTGATCGCGCCCATCGTATCGGGGTGCCATGCCGAGAAAGCAGTCGCGAGGGAAGCGGAGGGCGATGGCTGCGAGATCGGACCTAGGAGAGGAGCCGCTCTCCATTGGATCGGGGATCAGGGCGATGAGCACCATGCCTCTCGCCCATTCCAGAAGATCGGCGCGGGTGAGGTGGCATTCGCCCTTCGGTGCGCGACGCTTACCGATCGACAAAAGGCGCGTCAGACGAGACCAGGCGGCGACATCGCGGGGAAGCGCCAGCCATTCGACCGGGCTGTCGGTCAGCACAAGTCTCGCACCCGGGATCAGGCGAGGTAGGGGGGCTGCGGACATCTCATGGGCTTCCGTTGCCCCCGTGAAACGCGGGACGGTCTGGCGGCTGGAATGGTCCGTCACTCGCTGCGACCGGATGACCGGTCCATCCTGCGTCGTCGCCGCATTGGCCAGAGCCTCGTCGCGCAGCCGCGCGAGTTCCTTCAGCGCCGAGAAGGCGCGCACGACGCCCGCGACCGAGTTGCGGTCGGTGATGGCGATGGCAGCAAGACCGAGTTCGGCCGCACGGGTGACGAGTTCTTCGGGATGCGAGGCACCGGTCAGGAAGGTGAAGTTCGAGGTCACGCACAATTCAGCATAGGGTTGGGGGCTAGGGGCGGTCATGCGAATTCGCCTTGCGCAAACCAGGCCCTCGCCCGGTCCGGTCCATGCCAGCTCGCGCTCTGGGGCGTGTGGAAGAGCCAGAGCCGCGGACCCTCCTGGGTCTCGATCCGCCAGTAGTCCCTGATGCCGGTGCGCCAGGCCGGATCATCGAACCACCATTCCGGGCTGATCCGCTCCGGGCCTACTGCGCGCAAGGTAGAGAGTGGCATCCGGCGCCAGCGAAACCGAGCAGGAGGATGACCGGGTCGGGGTGGCGATGCGACGCTCACGGGCTCCGGCGGAAAGAGGAACGCAGGTCTAGATGGGCCGCGACGTGCAGGGCTTGGGGTGGGCGTGCTGTAGGCCACCGGCACGGTCAGGAAGCTCCGCTCCGGGACCAGGCTGTCAGCGGGCTGCAAGCGCAGTACGCGGTCAAAACCAATCCGGTTCCCAAGCCGGGAGACGAGGTCTGCCAAGGCATCCTCCGCACGCACGGTCGGCCCTTCACCGATCTGCTCGGGAGCCATCGGCTCAGTGACGAGGGCGCTCAGGCGCAGGGCGTCGATGCCGAAGCCCGCGTCGATCTCCTCGACACCCTTCAGGAACAGCCCCGCGATCCGGAGGGGGTCGCGCATCGGGCGGGCGAGGCCAATCGAGACCTGAGCCGTCTCGCCGTCCACCCGGCGCAGCTCCAGCTTCATCCGTCTCGCGCCCTGGTGGTGCCGTGCCAGAT
Organism: Tabrizicola soli; assembly: GCF_015999335.1. Classification (GTDB taxonomy): domain Bacteria; phylum Pseudomonadota; class Alphaproteobacteria; order Rhodobacterales; family Rhodobacteraceae; genus Tabrizicola; species Tabrizicola soli. The sequence goes on from NZ_JAEACP010000040.1 coordinate 11,794, forward strand.
GTGCGCAGAGCCGCTCCAGGAGCCGGTCGAGACCCGCCATCACGTCGGCCTGGAGCCCGATGGCTTCGGGGAGTGTCATCCTCACCCCGAAATGGGGTGTCTCAGCTTCGGGGGAGACCGGCTCCGGCTGCACGCCAAGCGCCTGATCGAGGCGCAGGATTAGACCTGCACCAAAGCGGCGCGCAAGAGGTGCGCGGGGCAGCGCAACGATGTCCGAGATGCGCGTCAGGCCAACCCGGACAAGCTCGTCTGCGGTCTCAGGGTCAATGCGAAGGGCAGAGACCGGCAACCGCCCCAGGCCGATCGCAAGTGCGCCATCGGCGATGATCCCGCCACCGTTCCGGGACAGGGCGTGCGCTGCTCCTCTGGTCCCTGCAATAGCGCTCGCTGCGACCAGGCCCGCCCGGTCGAGCCGCGCATGCAAGTCTGCGCGCAGGTCCTCTTCGCCACCAAAGAGATGCGATACCCCAGAGACATCGGCAATGAGCCCTTCCGACCCGTCACAGGCAACCATCGGTGCATAGCGTCCCGCCCACCGTCTCAGCGCCGACAAGGCCGCTGCCTCGCCTGCAAGATCGGCGGGGCGGGTGCTGATGTCGGGCGCAACGGCGCGTGCATCCGCCAGCGCCATGCCTCGGCGGAGCCCCCGAGCGAAAGCTGCCTGGTTCACGCAATGCAAGTGATCGGTATTCCCAGACCGCAAGGTCAAGGCGAAGGCACCCTCAACCGGGCGCCTCCTGAGGCTTACGTCGCTCGCCAGCCTCGGGAACCATATGGAAAGCAGCCGACGCGCCATCCCAGTCTATCACCCATTCACCGCATGTTCCTCTTTTGTTCTTGCTAAGGGACCAGCGCTGCAGTGTCGAGTCGGATGGGCCTGCGGCCGGTTCACAATTCCACCTGGTCTCGGTCGAAGGGCAGCCCTCGCCCTCGCGAATCAGCATCAATCCGGTGGTCTGACCGGTTTCGGCCGCGAGTTGCAGTCGGCGACCCTCGGTGAGCGTCAAGGCGGCCTTCGGCTCTGCTATCAACAATCCGACTGGTGCGGCCCGCAATGCCTCTTCAACGGACCAGAGGAGATCTGTCGCGCTCTTTGGTGTGAGCAGGATCAGCCGTTCGCCAAGGCCTTCTGGCAAACCCGCAAGCAGAGGTCGTTCGGGAATATGGTCTGGCAGGATCCAGACTATCGGGCCTGCATGGCGCAGGGCCTGGAAGAGCGCAAATGCCCGGCGTCCTCGTCCTCCCGCTTCATGCACACGGTTGGGGGCCAGGGTGAGTGGTGAAACAGGGGTTAACCTCCGGCGCAGATCACGCAGCATCTTCGCGTGTCCCCTCGGCGACGACCTGCAGCACGCCGTCCGGCAGCGGGCGTTGCAGGCCGAGCGCTACCTCTGCGGGTGCCGTCAACCATTGTCGCCACTCCTCTGCACGGGTCAAGACCACCGGCATCGCCTTCGGATGAATCAGGCCGACCTCTCGGTTGGGCGAGCAGGTTAGGAAGCCGAATAGCGTGGATTCGACTTCACCTTCCTTGAGCTTCCGCACCGAGGTCCAGTCGGTCCAGATTCCGGCAAAGCACGCCAGCGGTCGATCGGGCCCAAGCGCGAACCATACCGGGTGATTGCGCGGTGCACCCGGTCGTCCATCGATCTCGGAAAAGCTTGTGAACGGCACAAGGCAGCGATTCTCTGCGCCGAGCCAGCGCCGCCAGTGCGGCGATGATACGTTGCGGATGTTCGTCACTCCGGGATCGGTGCGCTTGCCCTCCAGGAATTTTGGTGGCGTCGGCATACCCCAGCGCGCCATTGACAGGCGGAACCCGGACGGACCGCTGCGCAGGATCGGTGCTTGGTAGTCAGGGTAGATACCCGGCAGCTGTGGCAGGTTCCCCGTGTCATCTTCCAGCACCTCTGCTTCATCCCGCATCTCGTCGAAAAGACGGCGCATCGCATCCTGGCTCTTGGTCTGTGAGTAGAGGTTGCACATCAGGTGTTCCAAATGATTTGGAAATGGAACATTGCCAGAACTCAGCGATCTCGTGAAGAGCGATGTCGGTTTTCGCGAGGATGATAGCGATCGCCAAAAGCCCCGGCACAGAAGCCGATCCTGACGTCGGATGCAAGCCGGACGCTCGTGCTCGCGCGAGACCCAGCACTTCGTGCCTTCGCAACCGGACCGCGACACCAACAGGAAGAACCTTCAGATCAGAGGGGCCGCCTGGCTCACTCAAGACGGTCAGAACCGCCCTCGTAGCGCCCCTGAGATTAATGAACAGCGGTGGAAGTGTCCACGGACCCGGCGCAGTGCCGCCCTTGCCAGTCCGCCGCAGGCTCTTTGCCCCATTGGGATTGCCAAGCTTCACCCCCCGGGACTTCGCGACCGCGAGGGCCTCCTTCGTCCGCCGGGAGATTGCCTCGCGCTCGGCCTGGGCGACCAGCGCCATGATCCCAACCGTCAGGTCGTTTGCCCCCGGCATGTCCACGGCTTCAAAAGCGCACCCCACGTTCTTCGGAGCATGTTGGATTACGGAGCGTCTAACGTCCGTATGCGTGTCATACGGTGTTGGCTGTGGGCTGAAGAATTCAGAAGGACTTCACCCTTCTTTCAGGACATTGGACCGGACCTCACCGACCGTTGGACATCATCCAGACCGAGGTGTCCCATGTCCCTCCACGATCCTTTCCTCCTCGCTCAAGATCTTGTCGCGGTCATCTCCGGGGCCGACGAGCTGCCCCTGTGGGATGATCGTCGTCAGCGGCTTGTCGAGGCCGGCAGCATGGATTGCTGCGCCGAAGGCGATTTCCTCGCCCTGATGCCCTCCGTCGACGCCCCCGCGCCCTCCTGGAGCGACGACCGCACATGGTTGCGGCGCATCTTGGGTTTTTGAACGCTTGACAGGTCGCACCGACGCGTCTTCGCTTGGGGGCACCCTTCTGCGGGGAAGCCATGAGGATCGGAGATCACGATCTCGATCTGCAGCTCGGCACGCTGGTCCATGACGGCGCGCCCGTGCATCTGCGGGCCAAGACCTTTGCCCTGCTCACATACCTTGCCCGCAACGCGGGGCGCGTGATCGGCAAGGACGAGTTGTTGGCGGCCGTCTGGCCGGACGTGATCGTGACCGAGGATTCGCTCACCCAGGCCATCAGCGAGCTTCGCCGGGTGCTGGGTGACGTTCTGATCCGCACCGTTCCCCGCCGGGGCTACATGCTTGAAATGGCGCGGCAAGAGGCTGTGCAGGAGGGTCCGCCCACCGTGGTCGTCCTGCCCTTCCTCACCGTCTCTGATCGGCCGGAGGACCGCCCCCTGGCAGATGCGATCGTGGAGGAAATCTGCCAATGCCTGGGACGCTACGGCCTAGTCAATGTCATCGCCCGGCACTCGGCCTTCCAATGTCGCCCCGAGGAAATCACCCCGCATGAGGCGGCACGCAAGCTCGGCGCCGACTGGTTTGTCGAGGGGCCGGCGCGGCGCGTTCCGGATGGCCTGCGCCTGTCGCCAGCCCTGTGCGAGACGGCGACAGGACGGCAGATCTGGACGGAAACCTTCCTTGCCGGCGAGAACGGCCCCGCCGAGGTAGTGTCGGCCCTTACGCATCGCATTGTCACCCGGCTGGCCCTCGACGAACAGAAGCGCACGGCGCTGCTCCCCGCCTCGCCAAGCTCCCATCTTGGCGCATGGCGCCATTTCGTGGCAGGGGTGGCAGCGCTGCGTCGCTACGGCGGCGGTGTGAACGAGGAAGCCTGCGCCCATTTCCGCGCCACAGTCGCGCGGGATCCGGGCTTCGCCTTGGGGCAGGCCTATCTTGGGCTCGCAATCCTGACCTTGGGCCGATACGACGCCTCGCCCCCCGAGATGCTGGACGAAGGTCTGGCCCATGCGCTGCGCGGGGTCGAGCTTGCGCCGGAAGAGGCGCGCTGTCACGCCATCCTCGCGCTTGCCCGCCTTTGGCGACGCGAGTTCGACGCCGCCGAATACTCTGCGCGCAAGGCAGTGGACACCAACCCATCGGACGCCGATCCCCTTGCCATGCTGGGATACGTGCTGACCCTTCGCGGGAAGCCGCACGAGGGCATCGCCTGCCTCAACGCCGCGATACGGCTCAATCCCCTGCATCCGGCCTGGTATCACGGGGACCTGGCGATAGCGCATCACATCGCTGGCAACCATGCCGAAGCCATCGCCTGCATCCAGCGCCTGCCGGCGCTGGATGCATGGAAAGAGACGCGCCTTGCCGCCTGTCATGCTGCGCTTGGCGACGCGACCGCCGCGGCCCGCCATCTGGACCGCGCCGAAGCTCTGTCTCCCGGCTGGGACGCACAAGCGATGGTCGATAGCTGGGCCGAACTGGAGCAAAAGGCCGACCGAAGCTACCTGCAGCGCGAAGTGGCACTGGCGCTTGAACTAAGGCGGGGACTCAGGTCGGCGGACGCACATTCTTGACAAGGGTCCATGTCGGTACCGGCAAGTGGACAGAAGGGCCTTGGGTGGCGACCTGATGAGTATGCTGGGTCGAAAGCTTCATGCGCTTACCCGCAGCAAGAGTTGCCCGACGTTCCCCACATCCCATTTCCCACCGCGCCGCGTCCTGATCCCACGTGCAGTGAGTTCCGCCGCAATCTCACGCAGCGAGTTGTGACCCTTGGCATGTATGTCCGCGAGCACCGGCGAGAGGTCCGCCGCAAAGGCCGCAGCGTTGGCGGACACAAGAACGCCGCGTTCCGGCTCATTCGGTCCAGCGTCGCAACCACCAGCGTGGCAGCGTAAACCACTTCTAATTTTTTGGTTCTGTCATCTTGGACAGCTTACGAGTAATGGCCGCTTGGATGATTTCAAATCGCGGCTGTGACCTAGGCTCCAGACCCATTGATTTCGGGCGGTTCGCGTGATTCAGGCCTCGCAAGGAGACCTGACCGATGAGCAACCTCTACTGGCTGTCCGAGGCGCAAATGGAGCGCCTGAAGCCATTCTTTCCGAA
>NZ_JAEACP010000041.1 GCF_015999335.1 Tabrizicola soli
TTCGGAAAGAATGGCTTCAGGCGCTCCATTTGCGCCTCGGACAGCCAGTAGAGGTTGCTCATCGGTCAGGTCTCCTTGCGAGGCCTGAATCACGCGAACCGCCCGAAATCAATGGGTCTGGAGCCTAGCACCCGGCGGGGCTTTTCCTGCTGCCAGTGCTGGAAATAGCCGGTGTTGCCGGGGGTCTGCACACCGATGATATCGGCGGCCTCATATTGCTGACGGGCAATCCATTTGAAAAAGCGATAGGGCAGTCCCTTGCGCATCAGCCCCAGATCCACCGCCCATTCCGGAAAGATGTCGCGGATGATCAGATAGGATTTGCAGCGGCTGCGCGCCTTGAGCGTGCGCACCAGCGGGGCGTGAAAGATGGAAGGGGAATACCAGATTACTCCATCCCAGCGCGCGCCCGCCAGGGGCGACTGGCCGAGTGCCCGGCGCATCGCATAGGGCATGCGCCATTCGCCCAGCGTGCGCCTGACATAGCCGATATCCTTGGTGGCCGGCGCCTTCAACCGCATCACCCGCGCGCCGTCAAACGGCTCTTCCGCCCAATACCCGGCAATCTCGGCGGCAGGCAAAAGCACGGTCACCTCATGCCCCTGCCGCACAAAGGCGCGCGCCAGATCGCGCAACTGCACTGCCCCCGAACTGCGCAAGGGCGGGAATGTGTCAGCGATCAGAACCAGTTTCATGGCGATGGATCAGTATTTCTTCCAGACCACGCGATTGACGTAGTCAGTGTAGCTTTGCACGATGCGCAACACCTTGTCGCTGACATTCGGGGCATCGTAATCGGGCACGATGCGCAGGGCGCGCGCCGCACCACGCGGCTGGCTGTCCAGAATGGTCAAGGCCTGACGCACCCGGTCCACCTCAAGCCCGACCATCATCACCGCCGCTTCTTCCATGCCCTCGGGCCGCTCATGCGCCTCGCGCAGGTTCAGCGCCGGGAAGTTCAGGATCGAGCTTTCCTCTGTGATGGTGCCGCTGTCGGACAGCACGGCCTTCGCCTCAAGCTGCAGCTTTACATAGTCAAAAAAGCCCATGGGTTTGAGCAGCTGCACCCGGCGGTGAAAGGTGACCCCGGCGGCATCCACCCGCTTTTGGGTTCTAGGATGGGTCGAGACGATGACCGGCAGGTCATAGTCTTCAGCCACCGCATTCAGCACGTCCACCATCTTGGCAAAGTTGCGGTCGCTGTCGATGTTTTCTTCGCGGTGGGCGCTGACCACGAAATAGCCCTGCGGCCCGACCCCCAGCCGCGCCAGCGCATCCGAAGCCTCGATCTGCGGCAGGTAATGCTGCAAGACCTCAAGCATCGGGCTGCCGGTCTTGATCACCTGATCGGGCGGCAGGCCTTCGCGCAACAGATAGTTACGCGCGATGGTGCTGTAGGTCAGATTGATATCGGCGGTGTGGTCCACGATGCGGCGGTTGATCTCTTCGGGAACCCGGAGGTCAAAGCTGCGGTTGCCGGCCTCCATGTGGAAGATCGGGATCTTGCGGCGCTTGGCCGGAATGGCGGCAAGGCTGCTGTTGGTATCGCCCAGAATAAGCACCGCCTCGGGGGTGTCGCTGGCCAGCACCCGGTCGACATTGGAAATCACATTACCGATGGTGTTGGCCGCACTGGTGCTGCCCTCGGCGCTGTTCAGGAAATGATCGGGCTTGCGCACGCCCAGCTCATCGAAGAACACCTGATTCAGCTCATAGTCATAGCTCTGGCCGGTATGCACCAACACATGGTCGCAAAACTGGTCCAGACGCGCGATCACCCGCGACAGCCGGATGATCTCGGGTCGGGTTCCGACAATGGTCATGACTTTCAGGCGCTTCATGATATCCTCGATCAACAGGCTGTGGCAGGGCAGATGGCCCGGCGGCAAAGGAATACAAGGGCCGATCAGCCCTCTGCGGACTGGCTGGCCAGATAATCTTCGTGCATGGCGCGGATCAGCTTGGGCCAGGGTTTCGGGGTGAAGCCCGTTGCATGCCGGAACCGGTCGGAATTGAGCGAACGGTCGATGATCAGCGCATCATCGGGGGTGATGGTGGTGGTCTTGCCATAGATCTCGCCCACCAGACGCAACAGGTCATATTTGTTGATCGGGTCAACCGAGAGGTGGTAAAGTCCGCGCAATTCGGGCCGCGGGATCACCAGATCGCGGACAAGTCGGGCCACCTCCACCGTGGGCAGGCCCGAAAACACCGCCCGGCGGAACCCTTTCACCGTGCCCGACTGGCTCAGAAACCAGTCGATCAGGCTTTTCGCCCGGTTCATCTCATGGCCGATGATCGAGGTGCGCAGCGTGATGGCATGTTCATAATCCACCTCGCCGAGAAGCTTGGTGCGGCCATAGACGTCGTAGGCATCGGGGAAGGCGTCTTCGCGGTAAAGCCCCGCCTTGCCGGAGAACACGCAATCGGTGCTGAAATGGATCAGCCGCGCCCCAACGAGGCTACAGTATTTCGCCAACCGATGCGGCAGGCTAGCATTGATGGCTAGACTTTCCAGATGATCGCTGGCATTGGCCAATTGCTTGATGACGCCCACACAGTTGATGACAATATCGGGCTGCACTTGGGAAAAAGCGGCCAGCATGCCCGCCTCGCCCTCCAGATGCACATTGGCAATCAGCGCCCCGCGCAGGCTAGGGCTGAAATGCCGCGCCCCCGCGCCATCGCGCAGCGTGCCAAAGGTCTCAAACCCGGCATCGGCGCTGAAGGTGCGGAACAGGGCCGAGCCCAACATTCCATTGGCACCGAAAATCAGAACCCTGGGCTTTGTTGATCGTGTCATGTTCAGGCTCTTTGCAAGATATTGGATGAGACCCCCGGCGCAAAAAGGGGCCCGGTCATTCTTCCGATTCATTCAACTCGCCCCGCATCGTGGCCTTGATGAAGTGCAGCTTCATCAGCAGGGCCTGCATCCCGGCCACATCCAGCCTTGTGGTGTTGTGCGAGGTGTATTCGGTGGCCTCGGAAATCTCGACCTCACCCTGTTCGAAATACTTGCCATAGTTCAGATCGCGTAAATCGGGCGGCACGCAGTAATAATCGCCCATATCCTCGGCCGCCACCATTTCCTCACGGCTCAACAGCGCCTCGAACAGCTTTTCGCCATGCCGGGTGCCGATGATGTCGATTCGGTGATCGGGAACCCCCAAAAGACCGGTCAGGGCCTTGGCCAGCGTCTCGATCGTGGCCGCCGGGGCTTTTTGCACGAAAATCTCGCCGGGGCGCCCATGCTCAAAGGCAAACAGCACCAGATTTACCGCATCATCCAGCGTCATCATGAAGCGCGTCATGGTCGGGTCGGTGATGGTGATGGGCTGGCCCGCGCGGATCTGGTTGGCAAAAAGCGGAATGACCGACCCGCGCGAGGCCATCACATTGCCATAGCGCGTGGCGCAGATCACCGTATCGCGGCTGGAGCGCGACTTGGCCACCACCACCTTTTCCATCATCGCCTTGCTGATGCCCATGGCGTTGATCGGATAAACCGCCTTGTCGGTGCTGAGGCAAATCACCCGCTCGACCCCGGCCTGAATGGCGGCCTCCAGCATATTCTCGGTGCCCAACACATTGGTCTTGACCGCCTCAAGCGGGTAGAACTCACAGGACGGCACCTGCTTCAGGGCGGCGGCGTGATAGATGAAATCCACCCCCCGAACCGCCGTCATCACCGACTGGAAATCGCGCACATCGCCGATGTAGAACTTGAGCTTGTCGCTCTTGTACTTCTTGCGCATGTCATCCTGCTTCTTCTCGTCGCGGCTGAAAATGCGCACCTCCCGCAGATCCGAGTCGAGAAACCGGCGCAGCACGGCATTCCCGAACGATCCGGTCCCGCCGGTGATGAGTAGGGTCTTGTTGGTGAACATGGCATGCTCCTTCCGTCGGGGCTGGTCTGACAATACACTTTTAAAGGATGAGTCTTATGGAACTAAAAGATTGAATAGTCCCGTTTCTACAGGGCAAACGGGAAGTATAGGTAGGACAACCTGAACATGGGTCGACTTATAAAGCATCCCTGTCGCTGTCAAGTGATATAGCCATGATCTAATTTCTGCGAGAATCCGCATAATACAAGCCAAGCAGCGTTGTGAAGAAAACTACTTGCACGATAAATGGGATAAAAAGAAGCGGAAACACCATTTGAGAGAAGTGGTATGCAAGACTTGCGGAAATAAGAAATTGTAATGAATGCTGCCCTCTAAAAATCCAACCAACATATCTTTCTAGCGAAACGCCAACAATAGACATGGCTGTAACACCAAAAAAAGCAACAAGCAAACTTCCCGAAAAGGCAAGTATGGCAAATGCACCCGGCAGCGTTAGGAATGTCATATTGTCAAGGAACAGATTCAGATACTGAGAGTCAGAGAAGCTCTGGAAAATTCCGCGCATACCAGCGGCTGGATCTTCTGTGATCATTTGTAGGAGTAAGTCTATAGACTGCGGGCTGGAAACAGCAACCATCAGCCCTTCCGCACCTATCCATCGGTCAATGAACAGTCCGATGCTTTCATATAGATAGATTTTAAGGGATTCAACGCTAAACGATTCAGAGTTTCCATATATTGCAATTCGAATTAAGCTGACGGATACCAATGTTATAACAACTGCTGTAACCATTGCCACCAAAAGCCCGGTGATGGGTTGGGGCTTTCCATTTATCTCCTTAGACTTTTGATACATACCCATCACAATTGGAAGCATTAATACCGCAACTGTAGCGCGGCTATATGTAACGATTGCGGCAATAATGGAGGCTGCCGCCACAAAAGTAAGCGCGGATGGCGTAACCAGTCTTCTTTTAACAACGCTGTTTGTAGCCAAAATGGCTGTCAGCATTGGAGCGCCAAGATAAACCATAAACGAGGCTGGTGCGTTCAATCCAAAAGGAAGGTTCAAATCTCTTCCAACGCCAACCCTGTAAAACCCATACTGCCAATTAAGCGCGTAAATGGAAAATATCAGAAAAATCGCCACATAGTAGAATAATCGCTTATTTGTCTTTTGAAGAGATCTGCCAGCATATTTTCGTCCAACCGGTGTAATTCCTGTGCTTGCAAGCGCAGAAATAAGAAGAGCAAGAGAAATTGTGAGCGAAAACAGGTAAAAACTGTCCCACTGTTCTTGCGTGCCAGAGAACTTTCCAGTCGCCTCCACGAAGGGGTAGCCAAATATGCCGTGAACCGTTATCTTTGTCCAATTTCCAAGCAGAAAAGTAGCTGTAAGAAATCTTATATATATAGAAACTCTCGAATTGTTTATGCTGAGAAGAAGCGCATATGCGACAAATGAGTATGGTATATAATAAAGGAAATGCTCGGAGTTGGCGCAATGAGTAACCGCCATCACCATAAATAAAACTGTGTATCTCAACTTCATTTTTTAGGGGGTCAGTGCGTTAGATGATGTCATAAGGCGCTTCTCTTCTTCCGCTTGTATTGGTGGATGAACGTCATGCTCTGTCAGACGCTCCATAAGCTCTGCCGTCGCTTGCGGCAAAGCCTCGGGATAGAGTGCTGCGACCTCGTCAAAGCTGAGCTGCCGGCCCCGGCAGCGGGCCAGAAAGGCCTCAGCCTGCCGGACATTCTCGGCAAAGCGGTCGCGCTCTTGCAGCAGACACAGCGCCAGAGGGTATTTCGCAAGGATGCCCGACACCACATCCTGCGCCACATAGGCCAGATGCAGGATCGGCTTGCCGGTTGCCATGTATTCAAAGATTTTGCTCGACACCTGACGGCCCTGAGCCTCGCCAAGGTTCAGCAGCACATCGGCGCCTTGCACCGCCGCGTCGGCCATGGGCTTGGCAACCCGGCCGTGGTTGGCAATCTCGACCCGCCGCGGTCCGGACAGGGGTTGAACCTTGTGGGCATTGTTGCCCATCACATAGAAATCGGCCCGCATGGGGTCTGCGGGCCGGATGGCCTGCAGCAGTTCCAGAAGATAATCCGGCTCGCGTACCTTGCCGATCAGTGACCCGGTGTAGCACAGTCGGATGGTGGCATCCTTGGGCGGCAGGTTCTGCGCCTTGGGGGCAAATAGCAGCGGGTGTTCCAGAAAGGTGATCTTGTCGCGCAGGGGCTGTTCGAAAGGGGCCTCGAAATGCGCGCGCAACGGGTGCATGGCCAGGATGGCATCGGCCTTTTGCAACATCTGGCGTTCCAGCCGCAGATGCCGCCCGCGTTTCAGCCAGCGCGCCAGTTTCAGAACATGAAGCGAGCCGGAGTCGGCGAAATCATCAAACAGATAGGGCAAGACCCGCGTGCCCGGATGGGCGCGTTTATAGGCCAGCGCCGCCAGCACGGATTCAAACGGAAAGACCAGTGGCACGATGGCTTGCGGGGCGGGGGTCAGGGCCTCAAGCTGGTCAAGATAGGCGCGCACCAGCGCCCAGTCGATGGTTGCAGGCGACAGCAGTCGCTTCAACGCCCCCTTGGCGCGCAAGGCCGTCAGCCCCAGTTGCGCGCGCCGCCCGCCTGTGGCGCGTAGGCTGTTGCGCTGCTTTATGGCCGGGGTTTCCACCCGCAGAATGCGCAGCCCCTCATGCTGATCCTCCAGCGGCAAGGCCGTGTCATCGCGCAGGGATATGACCGTGATGTCATGGCTCTCGGCCAGGCATTTCTGCACCTGATAGCCGCAATAGCCCACGGCCGAAAAATTCGGGTAGAACGAGCCAAGCAGAAAGACAATCCGGCTCATCGGCGGCGCCCGCGAAGCTGCTGCCATGCGGCCCGCAGTGCGGCGCGACGGATCAGGGCAAGGCTGGCCCCCATAAGCAGCCACAGACCGGCCGCGACCGGGGCGGAGAGCAGCGATGTCACCAACAAGAACCCCCCCAGGATCAACGGCTCTGCAAGAAGTTGCAGCTCAGGCTTGACCCCCATATGGCGGAGCAGAAAGATTTCCGAGGCATAGACCCGGAACAGCATCGTCACAAGAGCGGCATAGACCACCGCCAGAATGGAGTGAAACCACACAAACCCCAGCCAGGACAGCGCCGCCGCGATCAGCAGGCTGGCCAGATTGGCAACCAGCATTGGTCGCTCCAGCCGCAGCGCCTTGTAATAGGTGTTGTTGACCAGCTGCATCTTGCCCTGCAGCACGGTGATCACGAACATCGCATTCAGGAACACGGCCACCGGCTGATAGGCGGGGGCGACCTGTTCGATGAAGGCCAGTGCCGGGAAATAGCCCGTCAGCATGACCAGCGCAAAGACCGCATAGGCCCGGGTGGTCTTGTCGAAATAGAGCAGATAATTGTCCCGCGGTTGGCGGCGCAGCGTGGGGTAGATCACAATGCTGAGCGCGGTGATGCTGATCAGGACCACATTGGCCAGCGAGACGGAAAAGGCATAATGGGCATAATGCCCCAGCGCGCCCTGATACTCGACGATGATGCGCCCGACTCCAAGCACCAGCATCCCCGAAAGATTTGCGATCAAAAGCTGAATGCCCGCCCCGGCACTGTCAAAAAACTCCTTCACCCCTTCCGCACGGCGGGCCAATGACCCCAGAAAGAGTGGCCGATAGCGCTGCAACAAGACAAGCAGCACCACCAGCTTGGATGCGATATCTGCCCCGATCAGATAGGTGAAGGTTTGAAAATCCTCACTCAGCAGCGCCAGCAATGCCAGAGTGAAGAACACCTTGTCGGCCGAGTTGATAAAGGCATAGCCCTTCAGCTCATTCGTCGCCTGAAGCGTCAGAGAGACAATCGAGATAAGACCCAGAAGAATCACATTGGCGGCCACCGCAAGATAGACGGTCTGCCTGTCAGGGTCGCTGTTGGTCAGGGCAAAAGCCACCAAGGCCACCTTGCCAAGCATCAGCACGCCAAGATAAACAATATTGGCCGACCGGATGCGGGGCAGTGGCAGTTCGGTAAAGCCATGCCCGCCATATTTCAGATAAAGCCCGTCACCATAGCCAAAGGTGAATAGGCCGATATGGACCGTGTAAAAGACATAGATCTGCCAATAGCCATAGTCTGACAGGCCCAGAAGAACCGGAATGGCCAGTGCCTTGATGAAGCCAGAGATCAGCACGATCAACTGCGAGCCAAAGACATAGATGAAATGTCTGAGAAAGGCAGAGCGGGATTTGTCGGTCACGGCGCATCCGCTCCTGATTGGGGGGCGCTGCCTGCGGGCAGGCGCGCAACCTGCCCCGCTGCCACCGCCTGAAACATCGCAAGATTTTTCGCGGCGATGTCCGAGTTCTGAACAAAATCTTCGGCATAGTGGCGGGCGGCCTGACGCAGCCGCCCCTTGTCGGCTGCGCTGAACGCGGCAAAGGCCGAAAGCCCTGCTGCCCAATCCTGCGCGCCCCCCTCGACCCCGGTAAGTGACAGCACCCTGAGCGCGCCTTCGGCACCCGCCTGCCAAGGGGTTCGGTCACTGACCAGCACCGGGGTTCCGGCGCGCAGCGCTTCGAAGATCACGTGACCGAAATTCTCGCCATGGGTCGGGAAGGCAAAAAGGTCATAGGCGGCAAAGGTTGCCGAAACGGCCTCGGGGGCCACCGGCCCCTTGTGTTGAACTGTCACATGGGCAGGCAAGGCCGCCATCAACCGCTGGCAGGCCTGCCAATGCGCGGCATCCTCCACCGGGCCCCAGATATCCAGCGCGATCTCTTCGGGGCACTGGGCTAAGGCCCGCAGCAGGCCATCTAGGTTTTTCATCGGCGAAATGCGCGACAGAAAACACAGCCGCAACTGGCCCGCGGGGCTGGGTGCCGGGCGGTTCTCGGCAGGCACCGCCGCGCCAAGATCAACGGGGTCTTTCGCCAGATGAATCCGGCCTGCGGCAGACGGAAACTGCCGCAGAATATCGGCCTGCTCGGCCGCGGTTGAGGCATGCCAGCTGACATCGCGGTAAAGCCGGAACCATTTGCACAGCGTCAGGAAAAACCACTTCTTGCTTGGCTTGATGGCCAGGGCACCTTGGGAAAACTCACCGCGCGGGGCCAAGAGGATCGGCAGGGGTGGCGCTTGGCGGCGTGCCCAGTGATAGATCTGGATCGACGAGCGAAAGCCGAAAAAGCTGTTGAGATAAAGCAGCGATGCGGGTTGCCCCTCCATGGCCGCCTGCAACCCCGCGGCCGAGAAGGTTTCGGGGCGGGCGTAATAGACCGGATCGTCTGGGGTTTCGATCCAGCGATCGAGCTCGATCCCATCATAGGGCTGATCTGCGCCAAGATCCCGGTCGCGGGTAAAGACGGCCAGTTCAACCCGACCCGCCAGCAGGCGGCGCATATTGGCAATGGTGCGCAGCGGCCCGCCGCCCTTGAAGCCGGGCAGATAATAATCCAGCACACAAAGCACGCGAATGGGCATCAGTGGCTCTCTCCCATCACGCAATCCAGAATGCGCGCCGCCGCCCCGGCATCGCTGTGATCAAAAAACAGCTTTTTCAGCTTCGCCCGCCGCGCGGCATAGGGGTCTTCTCCGGCCAGAACCGGGCGCAACTCGTCCAGAAAACTCTCAAAGCTCCGTGCCACTTCGGCGGGCAGGAATTCGGTGATCGGATTGAACGAAAACCCCCGGCTCTCTTCATAAAGCGCAATATCCTCGAACAAGAGGACAATCGGGCGGTCCATGAGCATGAAATCGGCTATAATGCTGGAGATATCCGAAATCAGCGCATCCGCCGCCCCGGTCAGCTGATAAAGCGACAGGCCTTGGCGTGCCAGCCAGGCTTCATCCATGAAATGCAGGTTACTGCGGTTGGTGTGGCTTTGATGCGCGGCCATCGGATGCGGTTTGACCAGGCAGACCGCATCATGATCGCTGAGAATCCGGTTGAACGTCTCTTCGGAAAAATTCGAACAGTTGAAGACATTGCCAAAGATCGCACCATCCGACTGGCCTGCGGCATAGGGCGTTTGGCGAAAGGTGGGCAGCCACAGAAGGATCTTGCGGGGCAATGGCCGGTCTGGAAAGGTCCGCCGCCAGATCTCGGCGCGATCCACGCTCAGCATCCGGTCGGTGCGGGCCTGACCCGTCAGGATGATCTGCTCGGGTGGCATGCCGAAAGCTTCGGCGAGGATGTCACGCGTGAAGGCCGAGGTGGCCACAAGATAGCTGTCCTCGCGCCCCTCCTGGCCCACGGTGCGTCCGATGGCTTTGAACGGGATGCCGTGCCACAGATTGACGCTGATCTGGTTGGGTGGGGTGCGGCGCAGAAAATGCCCGTGGGTGATGAAGAGATATTTCGCCGTCAGAGCATAATAGATGTCCCACACGCTTCTCTTGCGCACCAGCCGCGTTCCGGCGCGTAGCGGCACCGGCGGCAGGACCGCAGGATACTGCACCACCCAGATGACGCGCTTGACCGGCCGCCCCTCGAGTGCCGCATAGACCGCCAGAAGATTGTCCTCATAAGGCGGGAACCCCCGCAAGACAGCGGTGCGCGATTTCGGAAGCACGCGCGCGGCAAGATAGGCAAGAGCGCGGACAAGGGAGGCTGCAAAGGTCATGGGTCTCATCAGGGGGCTGGGCGGGCCACGGTCCAGAGGTTACAGAAACCTAGCTGCCAATGAGCTCGCGAATCTGGGTCGAGGAAATGCTGGGCGTGCGCGGCAGATAGATGACCTCGCAGAAATCTGACAGGAAGTCGAACTTGCCTTCCCAATCGCTGCCCATGGTGAAGGTGTCGATATGATAAAGCTTCACATCCGCGACCTTCTGCTCCCAAGTGTCTTCCCTGATCACCAGATCGACATAGCGCAGGGCCTCAAGAAAGAATTTCCGCTCTTCCCAACTGTGAAAGGCCTTCTTGTTCTTTTGCGCATTGAACTCATCGCCCGACAAGCCGACGATCAGATAATCTCCCAAGGCGCGCGCTCGTTGTAGCAGCCGGATATGCCCGAAATGCAGGGTATCGAACGTTCCATAAGTCATAACGCGTTTCATTCAGTCCTCCGGGTCTTGAAGGGGAAATCCGGGTGGGTCTTTCCGTCATGCATGCCAAGATGTCGGTCGTAAAGCCTCCACCCGGTTGCGCGGGCTGTTTCTACGGGCAGCCCACTCCTTGCTTCAGGCCGAAGTCTTACCTGGATTGGCGTGCGGGTGGTGGAGGCCGTCTATTGCGGCGCTTGGGCAGGGCAATCTTGCGATAGATCATCAGATAGGCCAGCACCATATGGACGACAACCTGCCCGAGCCCTGCATCCTGCTTGCAGACCGAGGTTATGACTCTGACAAGGTTCGAGAAACCATGGAAGCGCGCGACGTTGTGCCGGTGATCCCGATGCGCAAATCCCGCAAGCTCCGCGTGGCCGTGGACCGCACTCTCTACCGGCTGCGCAACCTCGTCGAGCGGTGCTTTAACAGGCTGAAGAACGCCCGCCGTGTCGCCACCCGCTACGACAAGACCGCCGAAAGCTTCCTCGGCTTTATCAACATCACATCGATCCGCCTTCGCCGTTTGTCGACATGACCTAACAAGATCGGCACCTCAGGCGAAAGATGCCGGAACTTCAGATAGACCTGAATCGATGCGTGATAACTGAAAAAACTGTTGAGGTAGATTATGTCAAAGTGTCGCCCGCCATCGCGCGCTTCAGGCCGGAAGCCGTAAACTGATTGGGACTTGCATAGTATACTGGCCCAGCTTCCGTGTCGGTCCAGCAGTTCACGAGAATGGAATCGTATCGCGTTTCAGAATCAAGATCGTGGTCACGTATAAAAATCGAAAGTTCGACATCCGCGGCTAACTCTTTCCGCATGTTAGGCTCCAGACCCATTGATTTCGGGCGGTTCGCGTGATTCAGGCCTCGCAAGGAGACCTGACCGATGAGCAACCTCTACTGGCTGTCCGAGGCGCAAATGGAGCGCCTGAAGCCATTCTTTCCGAA
>NZ_JAEACP010000042.1 GCF_015999335.1 Tabrizicola soli
GGCCGGCTGAAGGACTGGAGACGCGTTGCCACCCGATACGACAGATGCCCGGAAACCTTCTTCTCCGCTATCGCCCTCGCAGCAACCGTCATGTTCTGGCTCTGAAACTCAATGAGTCTGGAGCCTAAAGACGGATCATTGACCCCAAAGAAGACGCGAATGACCCATTGGCGAAAACTTGTACCGAGAATAATGGTAGGCAAGGGGGCGTACCACCACGAATTGAAAAATATTTGGTCCATGGGCGACGGCGCATTTCACGTTTTATCCAATACATCATGGTTGAACTCCCGCGCCCATGGTGCAATGGCTGGTCTCCGAAAGATTACGCGCGAGGGGTGGCCGAACCTGCATCTGCGGCGTTCGGGGCGCAAACTGGAGAGCAAGATGCGCAAGCGCTTCGGCATTCTGATCCTTATGGCTCTTCTGGCTGGTTGCGCGCAGGGGCATGTCAATTTTCCGGTCACTGAAGCGGGCCAGGAGAAGCTTCCCGACAATGTGACGGTGGTTCGGCTGAGCACTGCAAATATCGCAACCCACGCCCGGCCCGAAATGCGGGTGCCGTCGCATCCGGTCCCCGAACCGCAAGTCTGGAACTACAAGGTCGGTGTCGGCGATATCCTGAGCATCGATGTCTTCGATCACCCCGAACTTACGCTGCCGGCCGGTCCGCAGCGCAGCGCGGCAGAATCCGGCTTCCGTGTCCAGGCGGACGGAACCTTTTTCTACCCCTTCGTGGGCCAGGTGACGGCCTTGGGGCAGGCCCCCGAGCAGATCCGCGAGGATCTGCGGGCGCGACTTGCGCAGTATATTCCCGATCCCCAGCTGGAAGTGCGCGTCGCCGCCTTCAATTCGCAGGCCATCGTCGTGACGGGAGATGTGGCCGAACCAAACCGGCAGGCCCTGAGCAGCGTGCCGTTGACCGTGCTCGAGGCGATCAACGCCGCCGGCGGCTTCACCGAGACGGCCGATCCGGCGCGTGTCATCCTTCAGCGCGGGGGCAAGACCTACAACATCAATCTCGAGCAGTTCCTGTCCGGCGATCTCTTGCGCAACAACCCGATCCTGCAGTCAGGCGATGTCGTCATGGTTCCCCGGCACAAGCTAGAAGAGGCCTATCTCCTGGGAAAGGTAGCCAAACCTGCGACCATCGACCTGTCGAAGGATCCCGTGACCCTGACACAGTCGCTGACCCGCCAGGGTGGACTGCAGGAGATTGCGGCCGATGCGCGTGGCGTCTTCGTGTTTCGCAAGGCGGGTCCGGAGATAACCGTCTTCCAGCTCGACACCTCGTCGCCCACCGGCCTGGTCCTGGGCACCGAATTCCTGCTAGCCCCGAACGATGTCGTCTATGTGACGCGCTCGCCCCTGGGCAAATGGAACGACACGATCAGCCGCATCCTCCCCTCGGTCACCGTGGCGGGTGGGCTCGACAACATCCAAGAGTAGCGTCGTGATCCATTCCATCCTTGTCGTTTGCGTCGGCAACATCTGTCGCTCTCCGACCGGGGAGAGGATGTTGCGCGCGGTCCTGCCGGGGGTCGATATCCACTCGGCCGGGATTGCCGCCTTGGTTGGACATGCCGCGGATGAAACGACCCGGGCGGTCGCCGCCGAACATGGTCTCGACGTCGATGGTCACGTCGCGCGGCAGTTCACGCCCGAACTTGGGAAAGCTGCAGACCTCATCCTGGTGATGGAGCCCGGCCACCGTCGCGAGATCGCGCGGCGAGCGCCCGAGCTGGCGGGACGGACAATGCTGTTCGATCACTGGACGGGCGGCCACGGGATCCCGGATCCCCATCGGCAGTCCCACGTGGTCCATGAAGAGGTCCATGCCCTTATCGCGGCCGCCGCCAACGCCTGGGCGCGGCGCCTTGCGGCTGGGGAGTAGCGGGATGGCCTCGACACCCGCTCAGCCTGCTGCCTCTCGGGACGAAGACGAAATCGACCTTGCCCGCCTGTTCACCCGCCTCTGGGCGAATAAGGGCGTGATCGCGGCCATTTCCGCCCTGGCATTTGCCGGGGGGCTTCTGTTCTTTTTCGGAACGGCGCCGACCTACCGGGCGGATGCACTGTTGCAGCTGGAAGAGAAGAAGGGCCAGCTTGCCTTGCCGGCGGGGCTGAGCGACCTTGCCGGAAGCGAGCCGACCAGCGCGACCGAGATCGAGATCCTGCGCTCGCGTCTGGTGCTTGGGCAGGCGGTTGCGGACGCGCATCTCGACTGGACCGCGACCCCAAGACGGCTGCCGCTGCCGGTCGCGGCGCTGGTCCGGCTGGGCATCCCGCTTCCCGACGGCTTCGGCCTTGCGGCCTACGCGCGTGGAGGCGAGCGAATCCGCATCGATCTGCTGGAAGTCCCGCCAACATGGATCGGCAGGGAAATCGCGCTTCGGCTGGGTGAGGCAGGCACGTTCACCGTCACGCTGCCCGATGGGCGAGAGCTTGCCGGCCAGACCGATGTGCTTCTGACTCTTCCCGAAGAACGGTTCGCCCTGCGGATCGGCGAGATCGACGGGCCCCCCGGACGGGAGTTCCTGTTGGGCCACATCAACGACGCAGCCGCGATCGAGGCACTGCGTCGGCGACTTTCAGTTGCCGAACGCGGGCGCCAGACCGGAATTCTCGAACTTGGGCTGACCGGAAGCAATCCCGCCGAAACCGAGCGGGTGCTGCAGGCCATCGCCGATGCCTATCTTCGCCAGAACGTGGGCCGGTCCTCGGCCGAGGCGGACAGCAGCCTTGAATTCGTCGAGAGCCAGTTGCCGGATGCCGAAGCAGCTGTCCGCCGGGCCGAGGGCGCACTCAATGATTACCGTCAGAAACAACAGGCCATCGACCTGGGTTTCGAAGGCCAGAACCTTCTGACCCAGATCTCGACCCTCGAGGCCGAGCTGCAGCAACTCGCGGACAAGGAAGGCGAACTCGCGGAGCGGTATACGCCCGACCACCCGTCCTACCAGCAATTGCTCGCCACCCGGGCGCGGCTCGAGGAGCGGATCGAATCCTTGCGCGCCGAAGTTTCGGACCTGCCGGAAACGCAGCGCGTGGTCTTCAACCTGACCCGCGACCTCGAACTTGCGCAGGAAGTCTATGTCCAGTTGCTCAATCGCGCGCAGGAACTCCGCGTGCTGCGCGCCAGTTCGATCGGCAATGTCCGCATCATCGACCCGGCGCGCACCGCTCCTGAACCTATTGCACCACGCGGTGCGCGCATCCTGGCGCTCAGCCTGGTGCTCGGGTTGGGTCTGGGGATCGGCTATGTGCTCCTGCGCGGCTGGCTGCGCAAAGGCGTGCAGAGCGCCGAGGAAATCGACGCCCTGGGCCTGCCGGTGTTCGCGACCATCAATATGGTGGATGGGGCCAGGGATCACAGGAAGCTGAAGGGCAAGCTTCCTGTCCATGCGATCGAGACCCCGAACGACCTTGCCATCGAAGGCTTCCGCTCGCTGCGCACCAGTCTGCATTTCGGATTGATCGAGAGCCAGAGCCATTCGATCCTGATTACAAGCGCGGCACCGGATGCCGGGAAATCCTTTACGGCCGTCAACCTGGCCGTGGTTGCGGCTCAGGCGGGCCGGAAGGTCTGCCTGATCGACGCCGATTTGCGCCGCGGCTATCTGCGGCGGTATTTCGGCCTTCCAAAGAACATGAAAGGGCTTTCCGATTATCTTGCTGGAACCGCGACGCTTGAGGAAATCATGATCCCCGGTCCGGTCCCGGGACTCTTCTTCATTCCGGCGGGGCGCTTTCCGCCGAATCCGTCGGAACTGCTTCTGCGTCGGGAACTGGCGGTTCTTCTGAAGGAACTGGATCGCCAATATGATCTTACGGTCGTCGATGCACCCCCTGTTCTGGCGGTGACTGATCCCATCATCATTGGCCGCTCGACCGGCGCGGCAATCGCCGTGGTGCGCTTCGACCAAACACCGGCGGGAGAGATAGAAGCACTCAAGCGCCAGTTCCTGAACGCCGGAATCCGCCTTTCGGGTGCGGTTCTGAATGGCTTTGATCCGCGCCGTGCCGCCTTGGTCGCCGGCTATGGGTACGGCTACAGCTATCGGTATGGCTATAGGGAACGTCGCGAACAGGACTGATCAGCCTCGACAGCGCAGATCTGCGTTTTCGTGCAACCCGACAACGCTTTAACGCTTTAACGCTTTGCGAAATGATGCCGCAGGGTTGCGCCAAGGGCGCGGCGCCAATTGGATGTATCCCATTAACTTTTGGACAGATTGCGGCATTTAACCATTAGGCAGATTGTGGCGTCGTTATTCCGTTCCAAATAATCTTCTGGGACACGCCGCCATGGTTGATCGTCATTTCTCCCTCGAGATCCTGCTGATCTTCCTGGTATCGGCCTTGGTGTGCGGCGCCATTCTTGCCACCCGACGCCATCATATTGGATATGTCGTCCGTCGCGGCGACGTGGCTGCCGTTCAGGCGGCACATCGCCGGCTGACGCCACGGATCGGTGGACTCGCGCTCTTGGCCGGGCTTCTGCCGATGACTTTCATGATCAGGGCGGATCTGGCCCCATGGTTCGGGCTCTTCCTGCTTTCGCTTGGTCCGATCTTCATCGCGGGCCTGCTGGAGGATATCGGCCGTCGCGTCTCGCCATCCATGCGGTTGCTTGCGGCGGCTTTGTCCTCCCTCATCGCCGTGACGCTGCTCGGTCATTGGGTGCCGCGTCTGGATGTGCCCGGCTTCGACGCGCTGTTCCAGTGGGCGCCCTTTGTCGCGATCCTTTTCACGCTGGTTGCCACGGCCGGGGTCTCCAACGGGTTCAACCTGATCGACGGGATCAACGGTCTGGCAGCCGGGGTGGGCGTGATCTCGGCGCTGGCGATGGCTGCGATCGCGACCCGCGGCGGTGCGGATGCCCTGGCCCACCTCAACCTGATGCTGACGGCGGCCCTGTTGGGATTCATTGTCTTCAACTATCCTTGGGGACGCCTGTTCCTGGGCGATGCCGGGGCCTACACCCTGGGCCATGTCCTTGCCTGGTTCGCCATCGTGCTGATGCATCGCGTTCCCGATCTGACGCCTTGGGCGGTCCTCCTCATCTTCTTCTGGCCGGTCGCCGACACTTTCTTTGCCATCTATCGCCGCCGACGCTCCGGCCGACCGACCACCCGACCCGACCGGCTGCATTTTCACCAGCTGGCAATGCGGGCACTCGAGATCACCGTGACCGGGCGTTCCGCGCGCCACATCACCAATCCCGTGGCGACGTTGCTCCTGCTTCCGATGGCGGCAGTCCCCGCCTTCTTCGGCATCTGGCTTTGGAACCGCCCGCTGGCGGCCTTCCTGGCCCTGATCGGTTTCGCCGGCCTGTTCGTGACGACCTACCTGCTTGGCTTGCGTCTGGCTCCGCTCCTGCGCCGGCGGCCTTCCGGTGATCCGCCACGCGGCTATCGGCAAGGTTCCGGCCGTCCGAAGGCGAGGGTCTTCGCCGCCGAAGCGGACCTGACCGGCGCCGGTGTCGTCCAGGTGGAGGCAACCTGAGGCCTTCTTCGGCAGCGGCAGCACCCGCAGGATGTGCTATTCTGCTTCCTGATCCGTTCAGCGATCAGGACGGCTTGTGGTGGAACCATCGTTCCTCTGGCACGTCTCATCCCTGTCTGTGGGAAAGGAAGCCTGATGCGCCTCAACGCCGATTTCGACCAGCCCGTGATCGTTCATGCGGCCCGCCTGGACTGGGTGCCCAGCCCGGCCGCGGGGGTGGAGCGCCGGATGCTGTATCGCGCCGGGGATGAGGTCGCCCGGGCCACCTCGATCGTGCGCTATGCGCCGGGCAGCGCATTTCCCGAACATGTCCATGGCGGGGGCGAGGAAATCCTGGTGCTGGAGGGCACGTTCCAGGACGAGCATGACGATTATCCTGCCGGATCCTATTTCCGCAACCCTCCCGGCACCGCCCACAGTCCGGCCGCCGCCGAGGGCTGCACCATCCTTGTCCGGCTCTGGCAATTCCGCAGCGGCGATACGGCCCAGGTCATCCGGCAGCCCGGCGAAGGCCAGGCCCTGGCGCCGCGTCCCGGAGCGACTGCGGCGCGCCTGCTGTTCGAAGACGGGGCCGAGCGGGTCTGGACCGAGGACTGGGGCCCCGACGCCGAAATCTGGATCGGGAATGCGGCGGGGCTCGAGTTCCTGCTGATCGACGGCACGGCGCGGATCGGCGGCGAAGCCTGCGCGGAGCAAAGCTGGGGCCGCCTGCCCACCGGTCGGGCGCTGTCGGCGCTGGCCGGTCCCGAAGGCGCGCGGATCTGGATCAAGGCCGCTCCCCTGCAGCATCCGGATGTCCTGCCCATGCCGGGCTGACCGTCGCGTGGGCGCTTGACACGCTCCGCCAGCGATGCCGCAGATGGGCCGGAGACAACATAGGTGCGCCATGATTGCCGATCCCCAGGTGCTGGAGTTCATCCGCAGCACCGAAGCTGCCTATCCCGCCGAGGCCAACGGCGCCAGCGCCGCCGACAACCGCAGATATTATGACGCCATGTGCGCGCGGTTCCGCGCACCGCGTCCTCCCGGCCTGCCGGTCAGGGACCAGGAGCTGGGGGGCGTATCCTGCCGGGTCTACGGGGTCAGGACGCCGGTGGCGGTGCTGTATCTCCACGGTGGCGGCTTTGTGGTGGGGGGGCTGGACAGTCACGATGATGTCTGCGCCGAGATCGCCGATGCCACCGGACTCATGCTGGTCGCGGTGGATTACCGGCTGGCACCCGAACATCGCTGGCCCGCACCGCTCCGCGATGTCGAGGCGGTCTGGCAGGCGCTGGACCGGCCTGCGGTGGTGGTGGGCGACAGTGCGGGCGGGCTGTTGGCAGCCGCCCTTTGCCTGTCCTGCCGGGGACAGCGGCAACCCTTGGGACAGGTGCTGATCTACCCCAGCCTCGGCGGCGATCGCAGCGCGTCCTCCTACACCGTGAACGCCGAGGCCCCGATGCTGCGCACGGTTGATCTGGACGGCTACCAGCGCGCTCTGCATGGCGAGGGGCCGGTCGCGGACCCACTGGCGCAGCCGCTGCGGGCCCCCAGGCTTGGCGGTCTGGCCCCGGCCTTCGTCGTCAGTGCGGATGTCGACCCCCTGCGCGATGACGGACGTGACTATGTGGCGCGCCTGCGGCTGGCGGGTGTAGCGGCGGAATGGCGCAACGAGCCCGAGTTGCCGCATGGCTATTTGCGCGCCCGCCGCGAGAGCGACCGCGCCCGGCGCAGCTTTCAGGCGATCCTGGCGGCCATCGTCCGCCTTGCCGGGTGCGTGCCCGTCCGGGCTTAGTTGTCCACGGGCCCGTGCGGGTTCCCGATGCCCATCATCGGCAGCATCCCGCTGCCGTAGAGCGGCCCCGGCCCGACCTGGAGCGCGATCCGGTCCACCGAATAGGTCGGTGCCCGAAGCGAGGCCGCCACAAGCAGCGCCGCCGGGTAGAAGACCTCCAGGTCGGCGGTCTGGTGCCAGATGATCCGCTCGGCCAGGCGGGCGGTGTCGGTGTCGCCCTCGTCCAGGGCCTCGGCGTAAAGCTCGACCAGGGCGGTGACGACCGCGACATCGCCGTCGTAAAGCCGCGCCAGCTCGGCCTGCAGGGCCGCGGCGTCGGGCAGTTCTGGCAGCGCCTCCCGCGAGCCGGAGGTGGCCGTGTCCGTCCAGCAGAGCACGGGCAGGATGGTCGCCTCCTGCGCGGCGTTGTGGGGGGCCGTCAGCGCGGCGGCGGCGCGGGCGGCTTTGCCGATATCGTCCTGCCTTGCGCCGACCTCCTCAAGCTGGGCCTGGAAATCCGCATGGGCGCTGCGCAGGGCGTAGGGGGTCTCGAAGGGTGCCGCAAAGGTCGGCAAGGGCAGTGCCGCGATTGCAGCGGCGATGATGATGATCTTGTGCATTCCGGTCTCCTCTCTCCTGATCCGCCGAGACTGGCCTGCCCGGATGAGCGGAAACTTACGGTGCGGGACATTCTGCTTCAGGTTGCCGTCAGGAAGCGGTGGTTCATTCACTCTGCCGTGAGCAAGGGACTTGTTCCGGCGCGCCGGACGGGGCTAGCCTGTGCATGGGAAAGCGCGCAGCCCGGAATCGGGTGCAGTCATCGGCTCATGCAGACACACGGGATGTGTGGAAGGAGGAGTTATGCGCAGCTTGTATCACCATCGCATGTGTTCCCGGTATCGGGTCCGGCAGGCCCTGTCGGTTCTGGGTTTCGTCGCCGCGACGGCACTGCTCCCGCTTGCCGGTGCCGCGCAGGAGGCCACGCCCGCAGAGGCCCCTGCGATGATTCCGGCCGAGCGGGTGCCGTTCTTCCACGACTGGCAGTCGTCGCCCCATGCCAAGGCGGATGCCCGGGCCTTCACCAACTGGGACGACAAGGGCGAGATCCCCGAAGCCTGCTCGCGTTGCCATTCGACCCCCGGCTTCCTGGACTACATCGGTGCGGATGGCTCGGCCGTGGGCAGCGTCGAGGCGAAGGCCCCGACGGGCACGGTCATCGGCTGCATGGCCTGCCACAACGAGACGACGCGCCAGATGTCCGGCGTCACCTTTCCCTCGGGCCAGCGGGTCGAGGATCTGGGCGCCGAGGCGCGCTGCATGACCTGCCATCAGGGCCGCGAATCCACGCTCAGCGTCAACCGCGCGGTGGCGGGGATCGGCGATGACACGGTGTCGCCGGACCTTGCCTTCATCAACGTCCATTACCGGGCGGCCGGGGCGACCCTGATGGGCACGCTGGCGCGGGGCGGCTATGAGTATGACGGCCAGACCTATGCCTCGCGCCGCCGCCATGCCGAGCCCTTCGACAGCTGCATCACCTGCCACGAGCTGCACAGCGTGCAGCCGAAGGTGGAACCCTGCGCCGCCTGCCATGACCGGGTGACCGACCGCGAATCCCTGCGGACCATCCGCAAGGGCAAGGTGGACTACGACGGGGACGGGGACGTGACCGAGGGGATCGCGGCGGAAGTCACCGCCCTGCACGAGCGCCTGCTCGAGGCGATCAAGGCCTATGGCAAGGATGTGGCCGGCACGGCCATCGCCTATGATGGGCATGCGCATCCCTATTTCTTCATCGACAAGGACAGTAGCGGCAGCGTCGAGGAAGGCGAGGCGGTGGGGGACAACAAATACGCAAGCTGGACCCCCCGGCTGTTGCGCGCGGCCTACAACTACCAGTTCGTCGCCAAGGATCCGGGGGCCTATGCGCATAACGCGCCCTATGTGCTGCAGCTCATGCACGACTCCTTGGCCGATCTGGACAAGGCGGCCGTCGAGGGGCTGGTGCGCCCGTGAGGCCCGGTCCGGCCCGGAGGCGATCTCCGGGCCGGACAGGTCAGCTCCAGGCGCGCAGGGCAAAGACCAGCGTCATGCCGAAGCCGACGATCCCGATCAACGCCCGCAACACCCGGCGCGGCATCGCGCGGGCCACCGGCGCCCCCGCATAGCCGCCGAGCGCCGAGCCCAGCATCATCAGCGCCGCCTCGGGCCAGGCAACCAGCCCCGCCACCGCAAAGGCCGCGACCGAGATGGCGGACAGCACGAAGGACAGCCCGCTTTTCAGCCCGTTCATCCGGTGCAGGTCGCGCATCCCCCAGAGCGAGAACAGCGCCAGCAGCATGATGCCCAGCCCGCCGTTGAAATAGCCGCCATAGATCGAGACCAGCAGGAGACCGGCCATGCCCGCCGCCCCCTCGCCGGTCCCGGACCGCGCCCCGGCGCAGCGCAGCCTGTCGCCGAACAGGAACACCAGGGTGGCGAACAGGAGAAGCCCCGGCACGATGCGCGCAAAGACCTCGTTCGACGAGACCATGAGCAAAAGCGAACCCGCCAGCCCGCCGGCAAGGGTCACCGCGGACAGCCGCACCAACCGGGCGCGGGGCACTTGCGCCAGTTCGGAGCGAAAGCCGATTG
This sequence comes from Tabrizicola soli, assembly GCF_015999335.1. Classification (GTDB taxonomy): domain Bacteria; phylum Pseudomonadota; class Alphaproteobacteria; order Rhodobacterales; family Rhodobacteraceae; genus Tabrizicola; species Tabrizicola soli. The sequence goes on from NZ_JAEACP010000042.1 coordinate 9,899, forward strand.
CCCCGGCCAGATAGCCGGGAAAGACCGCGACCGCGCTGGTCGCGTTGGCCATGACGGGCGGGATTCCGGCCAGCACAAGCGCCGGGAAGGTCAGGAAGGTGCCGCCCCCCGCGACGGTGTTCAGTATTCCGGCCCCGAAGGCGGCGAGTCCCAGGATCAGCGCATCGACCAGGCTCACGGCGCGCAGCCCTTTGTCCGGTGGGGGCCGTGTGGGGGCTCGGGTCTGGACATCTGGGTCTCCTGCGGACGGCAAGGCAAAGGGCAGCGCCAGAGGATAGGGGAAGGCCGGGGGGAAGGACAGCCGTCGGTTCAGGCCGGCGTTTCCAGCCGGGGGGCCCAATCCTCGACCCGCTGGCTCTCCAGCCGGGCGCGGGCCAGCCGCTGCCAGCTTGCGGGCAGGCCGGGCAGGGCGGCAAGATCGGCCAGCGCGGCGCGGTCCAGCATGTCGCGGTAGAGAAGCCGCCACACCCGGGAAAGCGGCCAGTCGGCCTGCGGGCGCGCGACCAGCGCCGCGCTGTCGCCTGCCGCCACGGCGCCGGGCTCCATTACGCGGAAATACCAGCCGGTGCGCCCGCTTTCTTGCACCCGCCGCGCCATGTCCGGCAGGGCGAAGCGCAGGTTCAGCTTCCAGCAGGGTTGGCGCGACTGGCTGACCTGCATCAGCGCGGTCCCGACCCGCCAGAGATCGCCCAGGCAGAGGCCGGCCTCGTCGATGCCCTCGGCCACAAGGTTCTCGCCAAAGCCGCCGGGCCGGAGGTTGGGGGTTCCCGCAGGCAAGGTCGAGGCCCAGAGCGGATAATGCGCAACCGGGTAGCAATGCACCGCCTTGTCCGGCCCGCCGTGGCGCTGCCGGTCGCCCTGCTCGTCGCCGTCCAGCCCCTGCGCCGCCGCCGCGACCGGCCAGGAGACGGGTTCCTTCCCGATGGCCGAGGGTTGCCCCCGCGGACCGAAAGGACGGGCGCGGCCGACGCGCACCTCCAGGATGCGAAAGCCGCTCATTCCCGGCCTTCCAGCATCAGCGCCATGATCTGCGCCCCGAGCGCCAGGTCCGAGACCTGCCCGAAATGCCGCGCCCGCATCTGGCCGTGGCGGTCGAACAGCACCAGCGTCGGCGTGCCCTCGAGCTGCCATTCCGCCATGGTCCGGGGCAGGGGGCCGGGCGTGCCGGGCTGGTCCACCGCCACCGGGAATCGGATGCGGTATTCGTGCAGGAAGGCGCGCAGCGCGGCCGGCGTCATCGCCTCGTGATGCTCGAAGACCGAATGCAGCCCGATCACCGCCACCTTGCCCGGCGCGAAGGTGCTGGCGATGCGTCCGGCCTGCGGCAGGCCATGGCTGACGCAGCCGGGGCAGAGCATCTGGAACACCTCGACCACCAGGACGCGGCCGTGGAAATCCGCCAGCGCCAGGGGGTGGTCGGTGTTCAGCCATTCGGCGGCGTGAAGCGTGGTCATTCGGTCCTCCTCGATCGGGGTGGCGGCAGGGGGCCGTCGCCGGCTTGATGGCCTAGGTGTGAATTCTCAGGAGGTTGTTCACCCGAGGCGGGGTTAGGCTGCAATCGCCAAACTCCAGCCGAGGACCCCGCAGGATGAACAACCCGCACCAAGGTGCCCGCCTTACCGTCTACAGTCGAGAGCA
>NZ_JAEACP010000043.1 GCF_015999335.1 Tabrizicola soli
CCCACATCCGACGCGAGAAACGCCGATCTGCCGCGCTGGCTTGACTGGTTCAACCGATCAAGACCACACTCCGCACTCAACCGAACGCCTCCCCTCTCAAAGGTGAACGACCTCGTAAGAACTCACAGCTAGCGCCCCTTGCGGATGGTGGCGAGAAGCGGCTGAACCATGTCGCGGCGCAGAAGTCCGAAGAGCAGGGCATAGAGCGCCGCTCCCGCCACGCTTCCCGCCGCCAGCCGCAGCATCGGGCTGCATCCCGCAAGGAGCAGGCGGTCGAGGGTCAGGCAGAGCGCGCTGGCCGGAGCCGCCGCGACGAGCGGCGCCCAGACCGATCGTACCAGCACGCCAGCCCCGATCCCCGAGCGGTGAGACGCGACTACCCAGTTGACGGTGGTCATGGCCAGTGCGATCCCGACCTGGGCCAGGGCGATCCCGGTCAGCCCGCCGCGCGCGCCCAGGATCAGGAGCGGCACGGCGATGATCAGGTTCATGACGTTGATCGCGGTCAGAATGCCGGGGTGCCCGGTGGCCTTGTAGACATCCCCCAGGTTGAATCCGGCCGAGTAAATCAGCGCGTAGAAGGCGAGCATATGCATCGGCGCTATCGCCCCGCGCCACTTTTCGCCCAGGAGGGTCAGGACAATGGGCTCGGCCAGCACGGCAATGCCGAAGGCCAGGGGGAAAGTCACTGCCATGAGGAGCGACAGCCCTCGGGCGAAGAGTGCCGCCATCTCCTCCCGCGTCCGGCCCGAGCCGCTGAGCGCGGGGAACAAGGCCTGGCTGGCGGACCAGCACAGGCCCATGATCGAAAGTTCGATCAGTGAGAAGGCCATGGTATAATAGCCGAGTTCCGCCGTGGTGAGCTGCGCGCCGACGATCGCCACGTCAAGCCGCCGGATCGCGAGGCCGACGAGCGCAACGGAAGCGATCTGAAGGCCGTAGGGCACGATCTGGCGCAGGATGTCGGGATGAAGGCTCAGCCGCACCGCCCAGCGGCTGAACCACCAGGACAGGACAAGGCCGACCGCGATCCCGGCGAAGTGGCCGAGGACGATGCTCCAGGCTTCGGCGCCCAGATAGGCCAGCGGAATGCCGACAAGCCCCTTGGTCAAGGCCTTGCTGGCGTCGGTCACGAGGCGGCGGCCGAACTCCATGCGGGATTGCAGGATGGCCATGAAGACCGAGGTCGGCGTGCTGATCAGCGCGGCGAGCGACAGGACCTGGATGATCGGCTCGACCTCGGGCGCGCCGAAATAGGCGGCGATTGCGGGCGCCAGCAGGATCGATCCCAGGGCGGTGACGCCGCCGCCGATCAGTCCGACCGCCAGCGCGACGGGTGCTATGGACATGATCTCGCCCTTGCGCCAGACGATCGCGGCGCCGGTCCCCGCCTCGGCAAGGGTTTCGCTGACCGCCAGCACCAGAAGGCCGATGGCGACCAGGCCAAAATGCTCGGGCAGAAGGATGCGGGCGAGCACCACCGTGTTCAGGAAGACGATGATCTTGCCCAGGAAGAAGCCGAGATAGGAAACCGCGGTGCCCGACGCGATGTGGCGGCTGGCGCTGTGTGGGCCTGGCATGATCACCCTTTTGCGGAATGCCTGCCATGGTCGTTTACATGAGCTTGGCCAGGCTGGGAATTGTCAAACGAGCCGATTCCGTCAGGCCGGCGGGATCGCTGGTCAACGCAGGGCACGCGTGTAGATTTCCAGCGACTCGCCCAGCATCCGCTCGACGCTGAGGTCCTTGAGGAACATCCGCCGCGCCGCTGCACCGATCTCGCGCCGGCGGTCGGGGTTGTCCAGAAGGAGGGTCAGCTTTTCGCGGATGTCCTCGGCATCTCCGATCCGCGTGAAGAGGATCGTCTCGCCCTCGACAAAGATGTCGTCGGTCCCTTCAAGCCGCGAGGCGAGCGTGGGCACCGACTGGCGCGCTGCCTCGATGACCGAGTAGGGGAGCCCCTCGCTGGTCGAAGGCAGGCAGAGGATGTCGACGCGGGTCAGGATCGAAAAGACTTCGCTGCGAAAGCCAGTGAAATGGACATGGTTCTGGAGCTGCAGGTCCTGCACCAAGGCGCGGATCGCCCCTTCCTCGCGGCCCGCGCCAACGACCAGCAGGCGTGCCCGGTGGTCACCGGCCCGGACCATCGCGGCAAGGGCGTGCAGAAGGAAGCGGTGTCCCTTGCGGGGATCGAGCCGCCCGATGATCGCGAGCACCACCGTATCGGCGGGCCAGCCGGTTTCCGCGACCATGTCGAAGGGCGGCGGCGGCTCGGCCAAATCCTCCATCCCGTTGCGGCTGAGGACCAGGCGCGCGGGGTCCACGTGGAAGTCCTCCACCAGGTAGCGCTGGACGTTGCTCGATACGGCCAGAAAGCGGAACCCCAGCGCCTTGCACAGATGCAGGGCGAGTTCGTGGATCCGCTGGCGCCAACGGGCGGCGTGATCCTCTCGGTAGACCGAATGCACGGTGGCGACCCGGCCGCGGATGCCAGTCGCCAGCGCGGCCAGCGCGCCCCAGAATTGCGACTGGCCGTTGTGGGCGTCGATCAGCCCGGCCCCCATGCGGCGGATGATGCGCACGAGGTCCGGCACGAGGCGCGGATCCAGCCGCGACCGGGGCAGGGCCGCGACCGGCAGGCCAAGGTCGGTCAGCGTGCGGTGCAGCCCGGTGCCGGCGATGACGACGACCACGAATTCGCAGCCCTCCTGCCGCAGCTTGCGCGCGGTCTGCACGATCCTGACGTCAACACCCCCATGGCGGATCGCGAGGCAGACGATCACGACCGGGGGCAGCGCCGCCCAGCCGGAGCTGTCGGGCGCCTCTGGCATCGCCCCGCTCATATCTTCCGGCGGCGGATGCCGTCGAGATAGACGAAGAACAGGCTGGACAGGATCAGCGCGATCAGGCCGGCCAGGATCGTCCGCTGGACACGGTCGATACCGTTCGTGGCCGCCAGGATATGCGGAGGCGTGATCACCGTCATGTTGTGGCTCGCTTCGTCGCGCATGGACTTGCGTAGCCGGGCCGCGCGGATGGTGTCGAGCTGTTTCGCCAGCATGTTGCGCTCGGCGGCGATCGCGTTCAGGCGCGCCGCGTCGCTGGCGAGCTGTTCCACCGCCGCATCCAGCAGGTCCTCCGAGACGAGGTTCGCGGTGCCGGCGGTGGCTGCCGGGCCGCTTTCCGCGGCGAGAATACGGGCCAGCTGATCCAGTTGGTTCTGCAGCGCGGACATCCGCTCCAGCCCTTCGGCAAAGATCTGCAGCGCCCGCACGTCCTGCGCCAGCGCGGTACGGAGTTCGGGCTGGGCCGGCGAGGCCGCCAGCGCCGCCGCCGTCGCGCCCAGATAATCGATGGTCTCCGCAATGCGCCGCCCGATCCCCAGGGCCTCTTTGTCCAGCCCCAAAGACGTACCGGCCGCCGCAGCTTCGTCCTCCATCAGAAGGTTGTCATAGGCCGGATCCGAAAAAAGCTGCATGCGGTCCTGAAGATAGGTGTCCAGCAGCGCTTGGGAAAAGGCAATCGGCCAGGCCGCGTCGCGGTCGGTCACCTCGACCAGGATCACGTTGCTGCCCTCAAGCCGCTTGACCGCCAGCTTTTGCCGCGCGCGCAGCATCTCGGCCGCGTCGTATCTGCCGTCGGCCGAAGGCTTCATCTCCGGATGCGGGGCGGCCGCAAGCGCCCCCTGGATCGTCCGTTCGGCGGTGAGAAACTGGATCTCGGTCCCGATCACTTCGTCGGCGCGGAAGTTGATCTGCTGCGTCTCGCCGGATGCGATCCATGGCACGGGCGTGTATTCATAGCCGATTCGGACCAAAAGCTCGGACTGGACGGTGCGGAGGGGCACCTCGGATCGCGTGATGACCCAGGCGGCCCCGGCAGTCAGGGCTGTCAGCAGAAGGATCGGCAACGCCCATCGCCAGATTGCGCCCAAGATCCTGAATTCGGCCGGGGTCTTGTCCGGATAGGAGTGACTTTCAAACATTTGCGTCCACTCGTGGTTGGGCAGCGATCGGCTTGTCGCCGGCAGTCCTTTCCGCGGCGAAAAGCAGCGCAAGAACCAGCCAGAAATGCTGGGCGTAGGCATCATGCAGGAAGAGGGCAGAGACGAACAGTCCCACTGCGGCGGCCGCCATGGCCCGGAGGGCGTTCATCAATGTCGCGTTTCGCTTCCGGACAGCCTCGCGATGGGCGAGCTGGATGGCGCGCAGGGAAGCGCCCAGCAGGAACATCAGGGCCGCCAGTCCGATAACCCCCTGTTCGGCCGCCGTCTCGAGGTAGAGGCTGTGCGCCGCGCGGTCCGCACCGCGCAGCATCATGTCGTAGTTGGCCGAGATATCCTGATAGCGGGTTTCGAACATGCCGAATCCGATCCCGGAAACCGGATGCTCGGCAAAAAGGATCGCGGCCGCCTTCATCTCGGCCAGGCGGCCAGAGACCGAGATGTCTCGTGCGGTCTGGCCTGAGGCCAGCGCGGCAAGCGAGGTCATCAGCGAGCTCACGCGGGCGTAGTAGGACGGGACCAGGTACAGCACGGCGATGCCGGGGACCATGACTGCGGCGAGATACTGGATCTTGCGATACGCCAGAAGCAGCGCGACCGTCCCCATGGCCATGGCAATCAGCCCCCCGCGCGATGCGGTCAGCAGGATCGCCGTCAGGATGACGATCGTCGCAACCGCTCCCATCCCCCGCCAGCAGGCCTTTGCGCTGCCGAGGACGATGCCCAGGGCGATGGCATAGCCTGGAACGAGGATCTGGGCATAGTAATTGGGGTCCTCGACCGGCCCCCGCGGCCGGAAGGCGTCGACCTGCCCGGCGATGTGGTCGACCAGGCCGTTGGCGAAGCCATAGAAGTTGAAGCCGGTGATTCCCAGGCACACCTGGACAAGCGTCAAGGTGCTCAGAAGGACTGTCGCCGCCAGCACACCCGCCAGTGCGGCGAGCAGCCGGGGCTGGTCGACGACCAGAAGGAACAGCATGGCGCCATAAAGCACGTTCGGGAGGAATTCGCGCAGTTTCAGGACCGAGACGCCCGTGGCCGTCGACCAGAGATAGGAATTCAGGACCGCCACCAGCCAGAATCCTCCGGCCGCCAGAAACCGGCCGCTGCCCTTGGCGCTGTCGCCGTGCAGCAGGGGATAGACCGCAACCAGGCCCAGCATTGCCCCGAACAGCAAAGGATCGGCGAGGCCGACCCCAAAGTGGCTGGACAGGACCAGATTGGCATGCAGGAGCAGCAGAAAGGAGAAGGCGAAGACCGCCCAAGTCGGACGGCGCATGAAAACCGGCGCGAGAACCAGTGCGATCGCGACCACGACAGGCAGAGCGGCGTTCACCGATGCGGCTCTCGGTCGCCCTGGCAACTCCGGACCTGACCTTCCATCATATATGCCCTGACCGCCTGTTGCCACTATGCGAACTGCACAGCGGGCGACCGAAAGCCTAAGCCCACGGGCCCGGCACGCAAGGGGCAACCTGCCCCGGCCGCGACAATTCCCCGCCGCTACTCGGAAATATGCGGACAGCGCCTTGAATTTGCGATGGAACAATGCGCCAAATGCTGCGGTCTTCGGCCCGGTTACGCCGTCAGGTTTCCCCTCCGTGCCGCAGCCCCGGTTTCGTCGCCGCCGACCGCTTGCAAGTCTGTCAGTTGGATGAACCTATGACACCCGATCCCGATCCGGACATCCCTGCGGAAGCGCCGGCTGTCCTGGCTTTGCAGGTGATCGACAACCTGGAGCTCGGTGGTGCGCAGCGATTGCTCGCCACTCTGGCCGGCCAGTATTCCCGGGGGCAAAGCCTGCAGGTCGTGTCCCTGATGGAGGGACCGGCGCCGTTCCGAACGATGCTGCGTTCGATGGGGGCGGAGGTCACGACCTTGGACAACCTCAAGCTCTGGCATCCCATGTCGGTTCCGCGCCTGGTCCGGGAGTTGCGGGGCCGGAAGGAAGCGGTGGTCCATGTTCACCTGACCTATGCGACGATCCTTGGCGTGCCGGCGGCCCGCCTGGTCGGCAAGCGGGTCGTCGTGTCGCTGCACAACGCGCAGACGGTGGACGGGAACAGCCTGCGCGCCCGGATCCTGCGCGGGCTGGAAGACTTCTGCCTGCGCCATCTCGCCGACCGGGTGGTCTTCGTGGGCGCGAATGTCGAGCGCGCGAACCGCAGCCGCATCGGTCGAACGCCCGGAATCGTGGTGCCGAATGTCATCCCGAGGCCGAAGCCCCTGCCTCCAGCCGACCGCGCGTCGATACGCCAGGGACTTGGCGTCGGGCCCGAGGATGTGGCGGTGATCGCCACTGGCCGGCTGTCGGAGCAGAAGGACCCGTTTCTGTTGGTACGGGCCTTCGCTGCCGCACAGGCGCGGGCGGGAAACCTCGTCCTCTGGGTGGTCGGTGATGGCGCGCTGCGGGCCGGGGTCGAGGCGCTGGCGCGCGACGTTCTGCCGGCGGAAGATCCGGTCCGGCCGCGAATTCGCTTCCTCGGAGCGCGTGACGATGTCCAGCGCCTCCTGCCCGCGGCCGACATCTACGCGCTCAGCTCGCGGTGGGAGGGCCTGCCGGTTGCCTTGCTCGAGGCGATGGCTGCGGGTCTCGGCATCGTCTGCACGAGGGTCGGCGACATTCCGGAATTGCTGCCCGAGGACGCGGCGCTGATGGTTCAGCGGGAGGATGAGGCAGGCTTCGCAGCCGCACTTGCAAAGCTGGCGGCGGACAAGGCCCTGCGCGAGGGACTTGCCCGCCGGGCGCTCCAAGCGGCAGGGCCGCATTGCGACGTTGCCGGGTGGCAGCGGACGTTGGAACGGATCTATGCCGAACTGGCCTAGCGGTCCGGCTTCTCCCATTTCAGGAAGGATCGGCCGGCCAGCACGTCCAGAATGGCCAGGAGCACCATCAGGTTCGAGTACACCACATGATAGGCCAGGTGCGGCAGCTTCCACTTGCGGCCCAGCCCCAGGCCGATGCGACCCAGAAGCGCCAGGCCCGCCACCGCCAGCTGCAACAGCAGGAGGACGACGAAGAGCCGATGATCGGGGTTCAGCAGCACCGCGCCCAGGTTCGCAATGCCTCCGACGATCATGAACAGCGGCAGCGCCAGGCGCAGGACCTTGTGCGACAGAAAGGCCGCCAGCACCACAGGGCGGCGCAAGGGCCAGACTTCGGGCTTCAGGATCAGCAGTACGCGTCCCGCCGCGATCCGCCGGCGGCGGACATGTTCGTCGCGCGGATGATCGTTTGACTTTTCCCAGCTGATGGCGCGATGCGCGAAGCGGACGTTGCGCCCGCGTGCAAGAGCCGTCATCGTCAGCCAGGCGTCGTCGTTCACCGTACCCGGTGGAAGCCCGTGCCAGTCCGTCCGCCGCATCGCCAGCATCGACCCGACCGAGGCCACGGTGGCCCCCAGCGCGCTTTCCTTGCGGCGGATGAAATCCTCGTACCGCCAGTAAAGGCCTTCGGTTGTCCCCACCAGATAGCCCGGCTCGTTCGGATTCGGCGGCTTGAGCCGGTGAGAGCCGCTGACCACAGCGACGCTTTGGTCGGCAAATTCGGCGACCAGCCAGCGGATCGCCTGCCGTTCGTACATCTCGGACGCGTCGGAGAAGAGAATGATGTCGCCCCGCGTCAGTCCGGCTCCATAGGTCATCGCCGCCGACTTGCCGCCGCGAACGGACTTCCCGACCATGCGGATGCGGTCATCCGACCCGATCGCAGCGGCCGCAATCGCCGCGGTGCCGTCGGTCGAGCCGTCGTCGATGATCACGATCTCGTCCGGGGCCGGGTCCAGCAGGCGGCAGTTGGCGACCTTTTCGGCGATCACTCCGGCCTCGTTATGCGCGCAGATCACCATCGAGACGCTTTGGTCCGGCGCCGCGTCCGCTGCGGGCCGCCGGTGCCGCCGGGCCAGCAGGCCCAGAAGCAACGGATAGCCCGCATAGTGGTAAAGCTGCACGCCCAGGCAGAGAAGCGTCAGAGCCTCGAAAAATCCGCTCATGCGATCCCCTGTCCGTGCGCCCTGCTGCAGCAAACAACCCGCCGCTCTTCCACGTCAATCCCTTGCCGCAGATCGATCCCGGGACGGGGCCGCGGGGCCGGGCCAGCCGCCGTCCGCAATCAGGAAAGCATTGCGCCGATTGAATGTCCGACTATCCTGCCAAGGTTGTGTCAGGAGGGTTCATTTGGCCACAGCAGCGTCGCAGAGCGTCATCGCGTTCCACGGCATCGGGCATCCCGGTCGCGAGCTGGAGCCGGGCGAGTCCCGCTACTGGATCACCCGCGAACGCTTCCTCCGGTTTCTGGATCTTGTGGCAACCGCTCCCGACCCCGGACGCGTGCATCTGACCTTCGACGATTGCAACGAATCGGATTTCACGATCGCCATGCCCGCCCTGCAGGCGCGCGGACTGGCAGGCAGTTTCTTCATCATCACCAGTCGCCTGGATCGGCCGGGCTCGCTCAGTACGCCGCAGCTTCAGGCGCTGGCTTCGGCGATGGAGGTGGGAAGTCACGGGATCAACCATCTCGACTGGCGCAGACTGGATGCGCAACAGCTTGACGGCGAGCTTGTCGGATCGAAGCAGGTGCTTGAAAGCTGCATCGGGCGGGCCGTGACGGCCGCCTCGTTTCCGTTCGGCCGCTACGATCCGCGCGTCCTGTCCGCCGTGCGCCGCGCGGGCTATGCCAGGGTTTATTCGACAGATGGCGGAAGAAGTCGCCCGACGGACAACGTCGTTCACCGCACCAATGTTCGGGCAGAGACCTCCCTGCAGAACTTCGTCGACCTGATGCAGGGCCGTGAAACCTGGAGCCTCTGCGTCGCACGGAAGCTGAAGGCAGTGCGTCGCTGACTTCGCTGATCTGGCCCGGCAAAAGCGACGATTCGATCACATTTGTCCTGCCTGCCGAAAGGCATTCCGCTGCCACATGACGTCATGGTTGCCATTCGGGACGGCAGCACCCGTTCTGGTTAATCAGAGCGCAACCGGGAGCACTGGACACAAGTCGGCGTCCTGATCCAAAATTGTTTCGTTTTGCGGAAATTTGGCCAAAATGTGGACAGAATGGGGCGTGGTATCTAGAATATCTCGAAGCTCGTCCATCCAGTCCGTTGACCCATTCAGCCGCCCAGGCCCGGCAACCCACCTGGCGAAGTCCTGTCTGGCGCGGCAGTGCAAGGTTTGGAAAACGAACGATGCTTCAACACAGTTTTCCTGTCGCGCAGCCTGTCGAGGTGATCGACCAGGTTCCGCTATCCGATCTTCTGGATGAAGTGATCCGCCGCGCGCCTCTGGCCGACAACTGGCGACACCGCGTGTTGGACTATGCCTTCGTTTTTATGTCTGCGCCTTTCGTACTGCCTACACTTGCGCTGATCGTGCTGTGGGTGAAGCTGGACGATCCGCGCTCGCCGGTCTTCTATCGGCAGACGCGTTACGGAAAGAACGGCAAGCCGTTTCAAATCCTGAAGGTTCGAACCATGGTTTGCGACGCCGACAGGATCAAGGAAGCGCTGCTGATGCAAAGCGAGGACAAGGGCGCCGGATTCAAGCTGGACAACGATCCTCGCGTCACCCGCCCTGGCCGCAAGCTGCGCAAACTGTATCTGGACGAGGTGGCCCAGCTCTGGAACGTGGTCCGAGGGGATATGTCTATCGTCGGACCACGTGCCAATTCGGCGGATCCGGCCGGACTTCAGTCCTGGCAGCGGCTGCGGCTGCTTGTGCGCCCTGGCGTGACGGGATCCTGGCAGGTCATGCGAAACAAGCCGCGTGACTTCAACGAACGCTGCCGCATCGACCTGGATTACATCACGCGCAAGTCCGTTGCATATGACATTGGCATCCTTCTGCGCACGGTGCTGGTGGTGATCCGGCCGACTGGTTGTTGAGGGCGGATCCGGATCGGCGAAGAGGTTCGACGCCCACTTCGGATCAGGGTCGCGACTTCGATCCCTGGCCGAGGCGGTCGGATTCGCTTCCCGATCGTTCGCTGATCCCGCTCGATCATGTTGAGATACTTGATCCGGACTATCGCGACGGGGCGGGGCATCCAAAGCTCCGCAGCATCCGGTTGATCGCGCAGATGCCGGCAGTGTTGGCCCAGCTGCGGTCGATGGCGATCTTGCAAGGGGAGGCGCTGGCGAGCCCGCATGCCGGATCGTGGCCATGCATCCGAGGGGCCCTGCGAATGAAAAATGGCGCCGGATGCAGAATGCAGTCCGGCGCCAGTCAGTCCGCCGCAGGGAGTGCAGTCGGACAGGGTCAGAGTTTTTCGATCATTTCCGGCACTGCGGAGAAGAGGTCGGCGACGAGGCCGTAGTCTGCGACCTGGAAGATCGGGGCCTCTTCGTCCTTGTTGATGGCGACGATGACCTTGGAGTCCTTCATCCCGGCGAGATGCTGGATCGCGCCCGAGATGCCGACGGCGACGTAAAGCTCGGGCGCCACGACCTTGCCGGTCTGGCCGACCTGCCAGTCGTTCGGCGCATAGCCACTGTCCACCGCCGCGCGGGACGCACCCACGGCGGCGTTCAGCTTGTCGGCCAGCTTCTCGATCAGCGCGAAGTCGGCCTGCGAGCCAACCCCACGGCCGCCCGAGACCACGATCCCGGCCGAGGTCAGCTCGGGCCGGTCGGAGGAGGCGACCCTGTCCTCGACCCAGGAGGACAGGCTGCCGTCGACGGAGGCCGAAACCGTCTCGACCGGGGCCGAGCCGCCCTTGCCGGCGGCGTCGAAGGTCGCGGTGCGGATCGTCAGCACCTTCTTCGCGTCCGAGGTCTTCACCGT
>NZ_JAEACP010000044.1 GCF_015999335.1 Tabrizicola soli
CTCGTCCTCCAGCGCCTTCAGCCGCTTGGCCTCCGATACCGTCATCCCGGAATACTTCGCCTTCCAGGCATAGAACGTCCCCTCCGACATCCCGTGCTTGCGGCACAGATCAGCACACTTCGCGCCGGCTTCGTGCTCCTGCAGGATGCCAATGATCTGCTCTTCCGTCAGTCGTGCCTTCTTCATCGTCCGTCCTCTCCATGGGCCGGACTCTAATCGCAGATGGAGGAAAAATCCCGTGGCAGGTCAGAAATAACATCGCTAAACCCTAGCCAACTGAACGAGGTCTCGATAGCGGGCCGTGATATCTGCGTGGCGACACAACCTCGACTCGATCTCCGATTGTTCCCACCAATTGACTCACGTTGAGCGCCGGTGGCAGTATCCAGCAAGATCAACCGGCAGCTCAGGGCCGTCCTTGTCCTCCTCAGTCGCTCGACACTCGAACAAGGTGAGCTTTGCACGTGCTCTGTTCGGTCGTCACTCCCTGCTATACTTTGACCTATAGCGCTCTTCCGGAGCCTGCCACTCCTCTAGATAGTCCAAGGGATCAGATGTGCCGAGCATTGATCTCGCCAAGGCCAAGCGTTGTATGAGTCTGGCGCGGCGTTCGTCGTCCACCTGACCTGCACGTTCCTCGTGCTTCGGAAAAGAAACGCTGGACGGCAAGGGCGGTTGCCCACCTATCCATGATGTCAGACAGCTGTTTCCGGCTCTCGGATTGCGCCTGCTCGACGCGCCGCTGATCATCCTCCCGACGCCAGCGTTCCTGCTGCTCTTCCCATTCGCGCTGACGTTGCGCGGCCGCCTCCTCGGCTACGGTCATGAGCCTCCGGAGTTCCTCCTCGGAGCTTTCCAGCTTGCGAACGATTGCCGGGATCATCCCACCAAGCGAGGCTTTCGCGGTCTCTTGCCAATTGTGCGTCCAGGCGACCCATGCAGGGGCGAATAGACCACCAGCCGGAAACGACCACAGGGAAGATCCTGTTCGGTCGTCCATGAATTGGAGAGTTGCCACGCCCTCGCAGATCGAACCTCCTTGCTGTCCTCCCGGACGTATCTGTCGCCGATCCGGCGAAGGGTAACCCGCTCCGTCATCTCTGTCAGGGCAAGACCGACAGGGACGGTGCCGATATAGCTGATCGTTGGCCGATGCGGGGACCAGATGCGCCCCATGGAATACCGGCCATATTTCCGGTCCTTTCCAGGGCTCTCCCGCTCTTCGATGTCAGGACGGTGCATCTTGCCGTCCGGAGGAGCGAACAGGACGCGGTGTCCCCTCTTTTCGAGAGCATTGTAGATTTCACTCGCAAGGTCGAGGGCGTGGGTCAGGCAGGTTTCCGAGGTGACGATGTCGGGCAGAAGCTGCTTGTAGGGCCGCAGGAACTCGCCTTCGTCGAGCTTTCGTGTCCTGCGGAAGTGCCCTTCCACGCCGAGAAGAAGCGGATGGCGGCCTGTTCGGACAATCTTCGCTGCCGGGCTGCGTGCGCTGTTGCCGCGTGGCGTTGAGGTGCTCCTGATGGGGATGGAGAGTGGCTTGTTCTTCGACCAGGTCTCCTGATCGCCCGGCAGCAGGGGCGGCAGGTCGGGGCGTGGTTTCGCCTTCCCGACCGCTTTCTTCTGCCAGTACCCAGCTGGAGGTCGCGGCACATTCAGCGCTTCGCAGACCCGGGCGAGGTAGGAACCGGACACGCCGAATTTCTCGGCGAGCTTGCTGACTGGGGTGACCCAGACCTGCTCGTAGAGATCCTGTCTGGAGATTTCGAATTTTTCGGGAGCTGGGGACGAGGAAGACATGGTCGTTGCGGTATTCCAGATGCTTGATCGAGCCAACCTGGCGTCGCGAGTGATGAAAGCCACATGACAATCGCGGAATATGTCCCTGTGCTATTTGGCCCGGTTCTTTTGTCACCCTCGGTGCTCGCGGGTCGCCTCCAGCGCGAAGCATACGCTCAGGGGCGGCTCGCACTCAATTGCGGTAAGATGTACCAATAGCTGATTTGCTCCAGGGGCTAGATATCAATGAGTGAGCCTTGCGACTGGCTTGACCTGAATCCAAGATTTCTCGCTGCGGTCAGCATGCGTGATCGCTTTGTGGCATGCATTGCAGTGTTCACGACCGCCCGACCGTCCGAGAAGGACCGGAACCGCCATGGGCCGAGCGGCTGCATCCTGCTGCCTTTGCGAGCGATCATGCTGGCTTCGTGTCGCGGAGCGCGTCGACTCACTCGCCTGGGTTCTGCGGCGGGGAGGATGGCGTGTCATCGAGCAGGTCACCGATGCTGACGCCGAGGGCGGTCGCGATCCTGTCGACGACGGTGATCGTCGGGTTGCGGGCATAGCGCTCGAGATCGCTGATGTAGGTGCGGTGCAGCCCGGCCTCGTCGGCAAAAGCCTCCTGGCTCAGGCCCTTGGCCTGGCGCAGCTTGCGGAGGTTCGAGCCGAGACGGTGGCGGACATCTTCCATGTCCAGACAGACAGAGGTTTGTCGTCATCCGGTCTACAGACGATCAGTGACATTCAGCTTGACTTCCATCCGTGGAAGAGCGGTGCTGCCGTCACTGATCGTATGAACATGGACGTGACGATGCTGGAAGAGGTGCCGAAGGAGCAGCGAACCAGGGCCGCAGGGGCGAGTCCGGCGCGCAGCTTCACGACGAAGCAGATGGGCGATGCCTGCGAGATGCTGATCGCCGCGGAACTGACCCTGGCTGGGATTCCGGCCCTGAAGGTGCCGGACAACTGGCCGCACTACGACGTGATCGCCCAGCCGCCCGACGGACCGGCCCAGCGCATCTCCGTGAAGTCGCGCACCTTCAGCCGCGGTCCGGCCTATGTCGGCTACCAGGAACCCGACCAGTTCGACTGGCTGGCCATCGTCGTTCTCGCGCCAGAGAGCAGTTCGGTGCGCACCGTCTACCTGGTGCCGCGGGAGGAGGCCGGCCGGGTGGCCCGGCGCGACAAGCCGACCAGCAGGACGGCCAACGAGCGCTACTTCCGCATCGACCAGCTCGAGGGCCTGTTCGCCCGCTATCGGGACAATTTTGCGCTGCGTCCGGCCGGCGTGGCCCCGGGCAGTGCCAGCGCTGGCGACGCCGGACTGGAGACCTGCCGGTTGCGGCTCCATTCGCGCCGATCCAAGGCCGGTGCCATGCACCGCTCCGAGAGGGCTTGATCATCGAGGCCGTTTGAACGTCCAGACGGGCGTCGATTTACGCGAAGCGCCACGTCGCGCTTTCGACCCGCCTGGACTGCAATTCGGACGACACGGCCCCTCTTCACAAGCCATCCACCAGTGGTGGTGCGCCGCAGGCCAGATGGCTGGGTGCGGAGATCGCCGGGGAAGCATGGGCTGCATGGGCAGTTCGTTCGACCCAGCTGGTCGACCAGCGTATGGCATGGGCCGCGTGTGGTTTCCCGAACAGCATGAGACGTCAATCGCCCGGACAGCGCAGCTCTGTGCTGCGGTCCCGGCCATCGGAGGGCTTTCCCCATGGAAAGGCTTGAACTGCGCTATCGGCGCATCCCTGATCTGCATCCGCGTGCGGGCAATCCCCGCACCCATTCGAAGAAACAGCTCGACCAGATCGCCGCCTCGATCACGCGGTTCGGCTTCACCAATCCCGTCCTCGTCGACGACAGCGACGGGATCGTCGCCGGCCACGGCCGGGTCGAGGCCGCCAGGCGCCTCGGCATGACCGAGGTTCCCACCCTGCGCCTCGGCGACATGAGCGAGGCCGACATCAGAGCCTATGTCATCGCCGACAACCGGCTGGCGGAGAACGCCGGCTGGGACAAGCAATTGCTGGGAATCGAGTTCAAATACCTGGCCGAGCTCGATTTCGACTTCGACCTGACGATCACCGGCTTCGAGCTTCCGGAGATCGACGCGCTGATCGACACCGCCTCACCCGATGCCGCTGCACCGGACCCGGCCGACGACCTGCCCGGGATCACCTCCGGGCCGGCGGTCACGCGGCCGGGCGACATCTGGCAGCTCGGCAGGCACCGGCTGATCTGCGGCGATGCCCTGGAGGGGGCGACCTATGCCGCGCTGATGGGGGAGGAGAAGGCGGGCATGGTGTTCACCGATCCGCCCTACAACGTCCCGATCGACGGCCATGTCTCCGGCTTGGGCAGGGTGCGCCATCGCGAATTCGCCATGGCCTCCGGCGAGATGTCACCCGAGGCGTTCACCAAGTTCCTCTTCACCGTCTTCGGGCACCTGGCCGGGGCTTCGGTCGACGGCTCCATCCATTTCCACTGCATGGACTGGCGCCATCAACAGGAAATCCTGGCCGCCGGCAATGCGAGCTACACCGAGCTGAAGAACCTCTGCGTCTGGGCCAAGACCAATGGCGGCATGGGCTCGCTCTATAGGTCGGCCCATGAACTGGTGTTCGTCTTCAAGTCCGGACGCGCGCCGCATGTCAACAATGTCGAGCTGGGCAAGAACGAGCGCTACCGCACCAATGTCTGGACCTATGCCGGCGCCAACAGCTTCGGCGGCAGCCGGGACGCCGATCTTTCCATGCATCCGACGGTGAAGCCGGTGGCGCTGGTTCATGACGCCATCCTCGACTGTTCCCGGCGCGGGGGCATCGTGCTCGACGCCTTCGCCGGATCGGGGACGACGCTGGTCGCCGCCCACAGGGCCGGGCGGCGCGGCTACGGCATCGAGATCGATCCCCTCTATTGCGATGTCATCATCCGGCGCCTGCGCGCATGCGCAGGTCTGGAGGCCACGCTCGCTGGCCGTTCCTTCGATCAGGTCGCGGCCGAGCGCGCCGCCTCGAACCAGGAGGATGCAGCATGAGCAACGACGACAACAACGAGGACCGTGACACCCCGGCACATGACAGAGGGATCGAGACTGGCGCGGGCAACGAGGGGCATCAGGACCATGGTGGTTCCGCCGATACCCCCGCAGCCGGTTCCAGCGACGCCGAACCGGCGGCACGAGGCGCGGACCTTGCGGCTCAGCCACCTGGCGGCGCGGCCAAACCCGTCAGGCAGAAGAACGGGAGGTTTGCCAAAGGCCATTCCGGCAACTCCCGTGGACGGCCGCCCAAGCTGCCGCACGGACCGTTCCTGTCGCAGCACCGCCGCGACATCATCGAGATCATGCAAGAGGAGATCACGGCGAACACCCCCAAGGGCAGGATCAAGATACCCATCCAAACGGCGATCCTTCGCAGCCTCACGGGGAGAGCCTTGAAGGGTGACCTGCGCGCGATCCAGGTTGCGACGACCTGGTATCATACGGCTCTCAAGGAACTCTATGGAATCAACCATAAGCTGCCACTCGCCGATCCCTATCTGGAGATTTTGACGGACGAGACCAACGAACTGGGCGCCGAAGCGATTGCGGCGATGAGCGCAGAGCTCGAGAAGCTCAGGAAGCTTCGTTGACCGCACCTTGCGCCCATGCTGCCGATGGACAGGGTGAACATCCATCGGCAGCGCCCCGCGATGCCGACGCCACATCGGATAGCCAGACCGCTCCCACCGGCATCTTCGCCCTCCCGACCGACGGTCGGGCAATCGGGCCGCAGGGCAAAACGCGTGATGTCCGGGCAGGGCCTGCGGGCCGGATCTCTCGGCGACTTGATCGGATGGAGGCGGGACTACAAGGCGCCGGAACGGCAGCCCACTTCGGCTCTAGCCTCCGGCGAGTGTCGCGTCGAGCTCATCCAGGGCAGCAGTCGCGTGTCCAAGCAGATCGCGGAGATCGGCAACCAAGGCCTGCGCCTCTCCTCGCGCCAGCCTGGGCGACTGTCCCTCCGCGGCCAGACCAGCAGCATCCTCCAGCAGCCCCGTCAGGACCGCGAACCCTTCCCCCATCTCTGCATGCGGCATTCGGTCCTCGCGTCGCTGCCCCCAACCGACCACCGCTTCCTTGCGGCAGGAAGTCCAGGCCGAACTTCGGCCAAGCGAATGAGGACCTTCAAGCCGACGGGTGGCCTACCGACCCGGCTACTTGCTCCGCTTCCCTATCCCTCCCTGGAAGCGCATGATCACCGCGCTGGTATCGCTAGGGCGCACTGGGGGTAGGCGCGAAGGGCGGGATGCGGCCCGTGAGGTTGCGGCATCGTCTCCGCAGCAATCGGCGAAAGCGGCCATTCGCGTCTCGCTCAGATGGCGATGCACTGCGCAGGTAGCCGACCTTCCCGCCGATACCCCCCGAGGCAACCACCCGGCGTAGATACAAGGCATCCGCGTCACCGAATGCGGGCAGAGGCCTGCGGTGTTCTCGAGACAAGGAAAGCGTGGCCAAATTTTTCATATATTTCAAGAACTGCGTCACACATCGCAGAAATTATCTTGTCCCACTTTTCTGGCGACATCGGTGCTGCTTTCATCGCCGGGCGGAAGTGAACGTGGGAGTTTCTTAATTGGTAAATGTAAGATGCACACTTAGCTGGAGTTGCATCTGGTGGATCTCCGGTGCCTTGAAAAAATGCATTGACGATAGACGCACGAACTGGCTGTGACACCTCTCCAAGGAGAAGCGAGAGCGCTTCTTCTTCTTTCGGCCTCCAAGAAATAAAACTCTCAAGCGCCTCGGCCAGATCCGAGAGTGCGCAGTTAATAGAAAACTTCGCAGCCAACCTCTCAATTTTAGGAGCACTGTACAGTTGCTCAATGCTTCTGTAAACATCCAAAAAAAGGCCGGACCAACTATAGGAAATAACTCCTTGCAGCAGCAGGGGGAAAGGCATCACAGAAGAACCGTCCTCGAATAACCCTACAAGCTTCAACTTGGTTTTTGGGCCTATCTCCAGCGGGTAATGCCCATAAGATCGCACTACGAAACTACCCGCTATCCGATAGATGTCAGTTGAGTAAACATCGACCTCAGGGCGTTCAATTTCCCAGAAGGTCAATTCAGGGAACACCTCAGAAACCTCCAAAAGAGAGTGCCCTTCGTATCCCGCGACCCCACGGTATGAACCTTCCAAGACATTCCGAGCCCGAGCCGCAGTTGCGGTGGATGGGATGTTGGCCTCCGTAACAAATAGAGCAAATAGGCCTGGAGTGCCGTCAATCTCCTTGACCCGTTCCCACGGTTCGTTTGGCCTCCCATATCCGCTTGCGCAGAATATCTTGCGATCCATATGATCGACAACCGCCGTGACCTCTCTCTGACCAAGTCGCCTCACTTGAATTTTGGCATTAGCCATCAGATCAGCGTCGTCATCATCCTTCCGAGTGATCCAGCGCGCCTCCGAGTCGATAGGGAAATCCTTGTCGAGGGCAACTGCCGAGGAAAATATTCTATCAAATACATCCTTAGACATTTCAATCCTTCGGCGCGCCATTACGCCCGCCAGCAGGGTTCAAGACTGGGAACAGAAAACTCTTCTTCTATCAATATTTTGAAGGCGCTCTCAAAGTAGTTTCGCTCCCACCGACCGACTGCTGAGCTTGGTCTTTTGCTAAGCTTTTCAGAAAGGACATCCAGAGCGATGAATTTATTCAACTCATCCTCGTTCTTTTTGGCCATCTCAGCGATCAGATTAGAGCATTTGTCCTCCAAGGCGGCGCAATTTTTCTCACTGTCTTCGTTATCCTTATCCATGCCAATTCTTCCGAGAATTGACACCGCGCAGGCAACGATAAAGCCGACGCGAGCAGCTTGAGAATCGAAAATATTCCTTCCGCGGTTCATCTGGCGCCCACGCTGAGGTTTTTCAACGCCATCGTCGCCGTCATCCGGATTTGCTGTCTGAGGGTCGACAACTTCATTCAGCCGAGATAGGGCTATATCAAAATCAACTAGCATCTGCACAACGCGGTAAAAATATTGATCATACTTCCGGCCAGTTAGTGCGTCGGCAACATCGAGTCTGGAAAATTCATCCGCTAAATTCTCTTGGGTATCGATCTCCGTTCTCCGGAGTCCAAATGCGATGTATGATTCGATGAGTGAATCCGTCTTGAATTCTCCCCCCTTCCATCTCCTATCACTTCCCGTGAGGAGACGTGTAAACTTGACTTTGCTTGCTATTGTGTTGACCAGAGGAGCGTAAACGACCTCAAGCTGTTGCTTCAAATTCCAAGGTACTTGGCCAGTGTTCAGCACAAGCATCCGGTAAATGAGGCTTTCTGATGTTTTTGCAATCCAAACCTCCACTCTAATTGTATGATGCCCAACGTCTTCTGAGTTACTTCTTGCGTCAATTAGCGCAGTTGTTCGCTGCATACCATCAATGATTGAGAGGTTATCCTTAAAGTCGTCCAAGACTTTTCTAACTGCCATCGGAGATGCGAGACCCGGGACACTGCCCCATCCATTTTCATCTACCACGATGCCAATCACAATTGGCGGAATAACTGCGCCGCGGGTCAAGTCCTCAACAAGCCGGCTTCGAATTCGGCGGGCCGAAGTGGTTTTAAGAGCGTCTCTCTGGAACCTAATGCCTCCCCGATTCGCGTAAGCCGAGCTAGGCTCCAGACCCATTGATTTCGGGCGGTTCGCGTGATTCAGGCCTCGCAAGGAGACCTGACCGATGAGCAACCTCTACTGGCTGTCCGAGGCGCAAATGGAGCGCCTGAAGCCATTCTTTCCGAA
>NZ_JAEACP010000045.1 GCF_015999335.1 Tabrizicola soli
TTCGGAAAGAATGGCTTCAGGCGCTCCATTTGCGCCTCGGACAGCCAGTAGAGGTTGCTCATCGGTCAGGTCTCCTTGCGAGGCCTGAATCACGCGAACCGCCCGAAATCAATGGGTCTGGAGCCTAGGTTCGGCTCGAGCTCAAGGATAGGGTCAAAATCCGGATAGTCGCCGACCTCTCGCAGCAGATCCGCCAGTGCGGGGGGCAGGACCGGCATCCGGCCTGAGCCGGATCCGGATAGCTGATCCAGGGCGTCCTTATACCAGTTCTCCTCGTCGTCCGGGACACTGCTGTCCAGAGTGAGGCACAGCACCGTCGCGATGGCCTCGAAGCTGCGCTGGATCGCGTTCAGTCCGCGGAAGAGTGCAGCGCGCTCAAGCCGTCGCTGTATGTCGTCAGACAAGCCAGTCGGCACCTCCGCCAGGGTCCGGTCAAGATGCGCCAGGCGCTCGTGGAGGCCGTCCAGACGCAACTGCACGGGCTGGAGCAGGTCTGACCGGAGGGGGCGTTCCGGTTCCATCTCAGTCCGCCTCGAAGAAGATGAGGTCGCGCAAATTTGTGGTGTGGTCTCCTACCTCGTTGGGGTACCCTATGGAAATGTTCCGGATTTCGGTCCGGCCGACGCGCGCCCGACATCGTCTGTGGGAGTGTCCGAAGAACCAAACGGTCGGCGCCGTTTCGAGGATCAGGTCATTAAGATCGGAATGAAATGACGGCGTTAGGTCGTCGATCTTACCAGCTACCGTAGCTGGGCTCGGCCCATGATGTGTCACGACAACCGTCCGGCCCCCCTCGCCGGCGAAATGCGGCTCACGCAAGGCCGTGGCCAGCCAAGCGCGTTGCTCTAGATGTAGCGCCAGTGTGTCTCTTGGGGTGATTGGACGCGTATCCTGTTGGTCATAGGGTAGACCAGATGGCGTCCCGATCCGGATGAACCGATAATCGTTCATCGCGCGTCCGGCCGTCTCGGCCGCCGCACGGACATTTCCGTTCAATGCGAAATCGCTCCACAGGGTGCAGCAAAGGACCCGGGTCCTGTTGATCCGGATTTCTTCCATCTGGCCGAAGCGAACACCTGCGTCCGTGCACATCTCCCTCAGGAGGTGTTCGCCATCCAATCGGTGCGCGTAGTAGTCATGGTTACCAGGGACGACGATGATCTTCTCTGGAGCAACTAGGCGCCCAAGGCGTCCCAGGATCTTGGGCCAGCTCCAGAGGGGGTCGTTTGAGAGATCTCCGGCCACCACAAGGAGGTCGGGTTCACGCTGACTGATGTGAATATCGAGCCCTGTCGCGGTCAGCGGGTCCACAGCCCACCGGGCCCAACTATCGAAATGGGGATCGGCGATGACGGCGATCAAACTCATGTGCGCGCTCCGTTCCGTACTTCCTACCGGCCGAGCGCGCTCAGCTGTCCGCGCGACGCGGACAGGTCACATGGGGTGTGGACCAGCTTGTTGGTTGTCCAGCATGTATATCAGATTGACGCGCCAAACTCCACCCGGTTATCCGCGTAAAGATATGATTTATAACGATAAAAAATAGGGAGAAGCCCGAAAACGTCGCAAACCCTACAAGCCGGTCTACTCAAGCAGGCCTCTCTTTCGGAACCAGAGGCTTAGCTTGTGCGAAAAAAGGTCGGCGTAGGAATCTCGCAACTCCGGGGCTCCGGAGCCGTGCTGGGAGCCAAAAGAGACCGGGCCGGGCCGCCGCGCCTCATGCCTGCATGATTCGAGGGTGGAGCGAGATGGGCGCGGCATGTCGGGACCAGCCGGACGGGCGGCCAATTCTGTCCCCCTGTTACGCGCTTCAAGCTCGTAACGAGAAAAACCCTAAAAAATCAATCGTGTAACAGATTACAGGAAAATCCAGGGATAAATGGGTTGTGGGCGTGCGCCTATGTGCGCCTGCGTGTGCCTGTATGGGCGTGTGCGCGTGTACTTATATATTTATCTTTGTAACACCCATAGATAGATATAGAAACACTCCTTTCTTTTCAATGATTTACGTCTGTTACAAAGGTCCGTAACAGGGCCGTAACGGAGCGTTACTGTAACACGTCTGATCGGGGGATTTCAGTCACATGAGGTGAGCTGCCGTGCCCCGGTCCGGTGTTCAACTGCTCCTCCGTGCTTGGTCAAAATAGGTCGTTTTTGACCGGACCGCCCTGCCCTGCCGGATTTCAACAGGTTGACCGGGACAAAAACCCATGACAAAACCTAGATAGTTTTGGGAGGGTTTTGTCCATGATCTTGGGGTATGCGCGGGTGTCGACCCGGGACCAGAACCTCGACGGCCAACGAGACGCCCTCGCCGCCGCCGGGGCGGAACGGATTTTCGCAGACACGATTACCGGGACCGCCCGGACCCGGCCCGAGCTGGACCGGCTCCTTTCGGAGCTCCGGCCTGGAGATGTCGTCACGGTGACCAAGTACGATAGGATGGCCCGGTCCCTCCCGGACCTCTTGGGGATCGTAGAAGCGATCCGTGGGAAAGGTGCCGGTTTCCGGTCCTTGGGGGAGGACATTGACACGACCACCCCCGCCGGGAAGTTGGTTTTTCACATTTTTGGATCGATCGCTGAGTTTGAGCGGGCGCGGATCGTGGAGCGGACGAAGGAGGGACTCGAGGCGGCTCGGAAACGGGGCAGGGTCGGGGGCAGACCCCCTGCCCTATCGCCCGCCCAGAGAGCCGAGGTGAAACGGATGCGCGACGAGGAGCACCGGCCCATCCCGGAGATCGCCGCACTGTTCAAGGTCAGCGAGAAAACGATCCGGCGGGTGGTCTGAGCGGTGATGGGTGCAGGACCTGACAGCACGACTGCGGTCCTGGCCGGGCTGGTGGAGTGGGTGACCTTCCACAATACTGAGAACGGCTTCTGCGTGCTGCGGGTGAAGGCCCGTGGCAGTTCTTAGGCCGCGACCGGAACGCGCTTCTTCGGTGTTGCGATCGACAGGCGACCCTGGTCGACCTTCGGGCTCTTCTTCTTGATCACGATATCGATGTCGCGACCGAGCTTGAGCAGCATCCGCAGGATCCTGTCAGACGTGATGCCTTCGAGCTTGCCGTTCATGATCTTGGAGACATGGGACTGAGGAATACCCAGAAGATCTCCGGCATCGCGCTGCGTTAGGTGACGATGCTTGATGATGGAGGCGACCTGGATCGCGAGCGCAGCTTTCAGGCTCAGTTCTTCGGCGTCCTCGAGGCCAAGATCCGCGAAGACGTTACCGGAACTGTCTGTGATTTCGTCCGTCATGGTAGTGGCCTCTTTTTGTAATCGTCCTCGGCGAGCTTGATCCGAGACTTGATCATTTCGATGTCCTTGGGCGGCGTCTTGATGCCCGTCTTCGATTTCTTCTGGAAGGCGTGCAGAACATACACGACCCCCTTCAGGCGGAGGAGGTAGACGCACCGATAGGTGTCACCGTCATGGTCTTCCACGATCTCCAGGACGCCGGAACCGACGCCCTTGTATGGCTTGGCGCTGCCGGCCTTCTGGCCTGCTTGCGCGAACATCAAGGCGGTCCCGATGTCTTTCCTGACCGGGGCTGGGAAGTCCTGAAGGTCCTTCAGCGAACTCCCGACCCAGCGACACGGCTTGAGTGAAGCGTCCTTTGTTTTGATACTCATTTAGGTATATCCTGTCAACCTTCAAGCGGCCTGTTCCGGGCACATGGTGGCAGCTACCAACACGATACGCTCACTGGAAGGTGCCCGCATCCCGGGCGATGTGACGCGCCAGCTTCTCGTTGATAGTCACGATCAGGCGCTCGAACCGGTCGAGGGCGTCCGGGGTCAGAACGTCGGCAGGCGACTGCCCCATCTTCTCGAGAAACAGCCGGGCAGGACGGGTCTTGCTGAACTCCACCTCGACGCCCTTGAGAGCCTGCTCCATGCGCTTGGTAAGCCGCGGGATGCGATCGTTTACGGTAAGCTTCTTCTTCCCGATCTCGGGAGCATGGCTGTCGCGGACGAGCTTCTCGTAGACATCGGCGTCGAGCAAATCCTCGATGTCGGCATCCTTGGGACGCGCGTCCTCCTCGAAGGCATCACCAATCGATAGGATGTTGTTCTCCCGGAGGACCTTCGTTTTCAGGAGATCTTCCCGGGTCGAGATCGCGTCCTTCTCGTGGTCGAGTAGGACCAACACGTTCAGGTTCTCCGACGCCAGCAGAGCAGCCATGTAGGGGATCTTCTGAGCGCCGCCGGCCGGCGTGATCGTTAGGCTCTTGTCGAGGCTCTTCCGGCCTTGGGAGGCCAGATATTCCGACACTGCCGATAGGATCCAGAAATCGGTTACGCCCTCGACGATCAGGTTGCTCCCGCCTAGGAAGAGGCTCTGCGCTAGGTCGTAGCCAAGGGCTGCCTGGAGGGGGAACAGGGTCTTCCGGTCACCGGACGGGTTGTTCGTGACCGTGGTCCCGTCGGCCTCGGCGATGTTGACCGTCCGCACCCAGTCGAGGTGCCTGGTCGGGACCATGAATGGGGAATGCGTGGTGTAGAGAATCTGGTTCTCGAAATCGTCCTCGAGGTGGGTAAGCAGGTCTCCCTGAGACTTGGCGTGCAGGTAGAGCCCGGGCTCGTCGAGCAGCAGGATCGCCGTATCCTTGTCACCGTTGTCTGTGTCGGCTGCGAAGGCGGTATAGAAGCCGAAGAACCACTGGAACCCGCGGCTGCGCTCGCTCAGGTTTACGTCCACGTCGAAGGTGTGTGCGGTATCCGACACGAAGGTCTGGAGATCGTCGCCGTCCAGATTGAAGCGGACCTTAACCTTTCGGTCGGTCCATCGCTTCTGCAGCTCTTCTGAGACCACCGCGCTCGCCCTGTTCGCGAGCTGGTTCCGCTGCTCGGTGTCCGACTTCTGCAACTCCTGCAGCTTGCTTGGATCGAGGCCGGCCACCTTACAGAGCTTCTCGAAATTCACCTCTCCCTTTTCCATCGCGCCTTCCGCCTTGCGCTTCAGAAATATGGGGATGCTCTGGTGGCCAGGAATCTCGGGATAGTCGTCGAAATAGACGAACAGCGGCAGCTGCTCCATCAGCCACGTCCGGGCCGCAGCATGTGCCTTTTCGTCTCCGGCGATCGCCTGTGCGCCCTTCTGCAGGCCCGTCAGAACCTCTTCCTGCTTCTCGGTGAGATCCTCGTCGGCCTTAGCCAGTTCCGTGCGGAGGGTATCGATCGCCGCGATCGCGGCGGTTGCCCAGTCCTGAGCATGCTCCCGGGGCGCGGCTGCAGTCTTGAATGTGTCGGCGGCCGTCTCCAGAGCCAATTTGGCTGCGGCGTCTTCGACCCTGGATGCCGCCGCTTTGACGCTGGCGCCGATCTTCTCCACGGTTTTCTCGATGGCGACCGTGTCGAAAGACAGATCATCGCGTGGAATAAATATGGTGCGCTTCGCGCCGTAGAAGCGCTTGATCGTGATGGGTTCATCTGGCCGCGCACGAGGCCAGAGCTTGGAGATGTGAGCCTGCTCATGCTCGTTCAGGACCCAGGTCGTGACGGCTACAGGGGTATGCTCGCTGCATTCCTCCAGCCGGCGGTTGCGTGGGAAGTCCTTCACGCCGTTCAGGGGCTGCAGGCCGCCGACGGGATTCACATGGGTCAGGGCCCGCAGGAGGTTCGACTTGCCGCTTTCGTTCCGCCCCAGAAGAGCCGTGATCCGGGAGGCTGAAATCTCGCCGCTGTCCTGGATGGAGCGGTAGTTCATGATCTGAAACGTGGAAAGCTGCATGTCTAAAACCTCGGGGAATGGTGAACGTTTTGAAGGAGATATTGGCGCGGTGTGGGATAACTGACCTCGTGGTTCACAGCCTGCTCCGCACCTCCCGTAACGGCGCCTTGGTCTCCGTAAAGACCTTAGATCTCGGCCCGATCGAATTCTGTGATCGCCTTGCCCGAAATCAGCGCCTGCATGAACCATAGATCAGCGTCATCACGCTCTTCGGACGCCGAAGTGTCGTCAAGAGGTATCCATGAACCACAGATTTGTTGAAGATTCACAGACTTCGGTGGCATGAGATCTCCACTCTTTTCCGGGCTGAGGTGGACATCAGCATCATCCCTGTTCTCTATAGAGAACCCACATCTGCTCGATCAGCTGACCCTGGGTGATCCCTAGACGCTCCGCTTCGGCCGCGATCGCCTCACCCACCTCTGGGAAAACTTTAGGGTGAAGCTGGTATGTCCGCGGGCTCGGTTTCCGTCCCGGCTTCTTCCGCGGGGACCGGTCCACGAACCCCCTCGCCTCTCCGACCTCGTCGACACGCCGGACCTCCGCGGTGGTCGTGTCCTTGGGCCGGGCCTTCAGGCCCGCGAGCCTATTTGAGCCGCTCATAGACCGCCTCCGTGAACTGTCGTGCATTCTCAAGGGCCTTATCAACCTTCCCCCCGGTCATCATCTCGGGATCATTCATCATCCGGGTCAGGTCGCCCCCGTATGCGAAAATCTCCGAGAAAGCCGCCCGGGACACCAGGGAGGGCTCAATCAGGTCGATCCCGGCTCCCCGGAGCTGCTCCTCAAGCTCTTTCTGGACCCGGCTCTTCACCGCGGCGCTCGTCTTCGTCAGAACGACCGCATGCCGGATCTTGCGGCCGAGCGCGTCCTCCTCTTCCCGGACCAGCGCCAGGGCCTCGGATCCGATCTCCGCGTCAAGCGCGGTCGCCTGCATCGGGACGATGACGAGGTCCGCCTGGGAGATGGCCCGGCTGACGAGCTGGGACGCGACCCCCTCAAGGTCCACGATCACGATCTTCCCGTCGCCGTCCGCGGCCCGGATCGTTGGGACGATCTCGGCCCGGCCGATGTCTCCGTGAAGGGTAACGCCCTTCGGCAAACCGTGTGACGCCCACCGGCTCAGGGACCTGTTCGGGTCACAGTCGAGCACGGTGACATCCGCGCCCATGCGGGCGAACTCGGACGCCAAGATGACCGCGCATGTTGATTTTCCCACGCCGCCTTTCGGGGAGGCCATGACTATGACGGGCACTGGACAGTCCTCCGTTTAACACACCGGATTTATATCAGTAACCGGAAACATTTCCTATACCTGATTTATTTCCTTAACCGGAAATAAATCAGTAACCGGTTTTCAATCTAAAATAGTACATCATGTTGGGCGCCCGCGCCTCTCAAACCACTTCCGACAAAACCCGATGAACGCAGCGTTGGGGTCACGAGGAGGCGCCTCCATCCACATCCGCCACTCACTTTCCAAGAAGTAGACGTCCCATCCCGGAGCAGCCTCGCGCGCCTTGTCATAGACGTCCCCAGAGAGCCGAACGGTCATCTCTGACGTCACGGCAGGCTTGTCCGCATATGCATCAATGAAATCGGGTTTAGGGGAAACCTCGAGAACGTCGTGCATCAGCCGGAAGCTGTAATCCGGCATATGGGACTGCTCCTCGTCCGTCTGACAGATCGCCTTCACCAGGCGCTTGAACTCTTTCTCCGTCGAGGTGGACCCAGTCTTGTGCTGGAGCTTGTCCAAACCGATCCGCCAGACGGACTGCTTCCCGCAATGCTTCCGGGCGAGTTCATAAAGCCTCCTCTCAAGCGGTTTCCTGAGCTGGAAGTATGACCTATGCAGGGTCAGGACGTTCTGGTTCTCGATGGCCTTGATGAGCCAGTCGCCCACCTCCAGCTCAACACTTAGGAGCCTTCCCGTCGCGTCCTCCTTCACGATCTTCGTGTCGGTGAGGAACGAGAACGACCGCCACTCACCCAACCCATGATCGTGGAGGTTGGTCTCGATCTGCGTAAACTGGAGGCGGGTTAAGGCTCGCTTTAGCGTACCGTAGGCCTGGCCAGTCGTGTGGCGGTTCGTGGATTTGAGAAGATCATATGCTGATACGCGGACGCGACGACTGATCTCATGCCCCTCGTTCTTGGCAGCCATCAGCTGGCTAAGAACGTAGATCAGAATATCCCGGTCAAACACGTTAGCACGCCCCTCCAACGCGGAAGGGGTGATCTTCACCTTCAGGGCACCATGCTCGTACTGGAAGGGCGCCATATCTTTCTTGACGGACAAGGAGAACAGGGGGTGCTCCATGGACGCGCGATCGCTCTTGGGAGTCGCGTCAAGGATATCGCACACGAAGAGGTCAGGCTCCGTGTGTCGTTGGGGCAGGAGGGTCGTTCTCTGTCGCGGCCTCGCCATTTTTCGATACTCTACCCACCAACGGTACGGATTTTCCCGTCAGCCTGCTCTAGGCTCCAGACTCATTGAGTTTCAGAGCCAGAACATGACGGTTGCTGCGAGGGCGATAGCGGAGAAGAAGGTTTCCGGGCATCTGTCGTATCGGGTGGCAACGCGTCTCCAGTCCTTCAGCCGGCC
>NZ_JAEACP010000046.1 GCF_015999335.1 Tabrizicola soli
TCGCAAGAAAAAGCCCTCGGGGCACGCGTGCCAAGTCAAGGCACAAATGGCGCGGGGTGGAGCAGCCCGGTAGCTCGTCAGGCTCATAACCTGAAGGCCGCAGGTTCAAATCCTGCCCCCGCAACCAAATTTACCCGTCTTATCAAAGACTTCAAAGCCGAGCAAAACGCTCGGCTTTCGGCGTTTGCGGTTTACATCAACGCCACATCAACACGACACCAGAAAAACTGCACCAGCACGCATAAGCGGGCAGAGGTATGCAGCGGCGTGCAAAGGTTACGCCGTGACCTTGCGTGCATCGATCCAGCACTGCATCCTCGGCCAACAACTCAACGTTGTCCGAAAGCTAGTTTCCCGTGCCCACGTTTCACATCCCCCGAAAGCTCATCATCGGTGAAGTGCGTATTGCCGAAGGTGATCTGCTCACCGCGCCTGGTGTCGCAATCGTTCTCGCCGAACCAGGGGCAGGAAAAACTGCGCTGCTGGCCAGTCTTGCGGCGCGTTTTGGCACAACGCCAGTCAAAGCAAGCATCTTCGAAAGAACGACTGCGTCCTGCATCGTCGTCGATGCCTTCGATGAGGTTGCTCGCATTGATCCCACAGGCCTTCATCGCGCTTTGAAAGAGCTGCGACATACGGGAGCTGATCGCACAATCCTGTCGAGCCGATCTGGGGAATGGAGCGACGCGGACACTCGTCTTCTGCATGAAATCCTGGGCACCGAGCCGATCCTCGCCAGATTGGTCCCTTTTGATCAAGACGAACAGGCTCTGCTTTTTCGCCATCGCCACCCGGACGCCAACTTCGAGAATTTCCTCTCCGATGCCGCCCGCCACGACCTTACTCATCTCCTTGGCAATCCAGAGTTCCTGAACCTGTTCGCGGATGCGTTCGTTCAGGCCGGTGGCCGATTCACGAATCGACATGAGATCTTCGGCGACGCGGTTCGCTATCTGGCTCGCGAAACAAACAGGTCGGTTACCACCCGAGATGCGCCGACAACTGAACAACGCATTGCTTGGGCAGATGAAGTTTTTGCGCGCCTCCTCCTGTCAGGTTCCGACGGGGTTTCTATGGCTGCTCTCGCCGAAGGCCCAACATTCCCCCGTCTCGCTGACCTTGGCCTTCCCGACCAACGCCTCCCCTCGATCCTCGACACCCGCCTTTTCCGTCCAGCCGCAGGCGCCGACCGACATGAGCCGGTCCATCGCATCGTTGCGGAGCATTGTGCAGCCCGGGCGCTTGTCCAACGGATTGACGATCCTGCAAATGCATTCACCGTGAAGCAGTGTCTCAGCCTCGTGGCACCCAACGGTGCAACCCGTGATGACCTTCGTGGTCTCCTTGGTTGGATGGCGGCATTGGGAAGCCAGAATGTCCAGGATGCGGCAATCGATGTTGACCCCTATGCAGTCCTCTCAAACGGGGATCCATCGCGTCTCTCGGTTAGGTCCAGACATCGACTTCTTGAAGCCCTGGGCAAACTGGAGGCCGATGATCCCTTCTTCCGCCGTGTAGATCGCTGGCGAAGTTTCAGCGCTTCGGGGTTCTTTTCTCCCGACATCGTTGATGCGATCCGCCCGATGATTGTGCGCGAGGGCGGAGGAGACTTGCGCGCGTTGCTCCTCGAGCTTCTGTCGGGTTCGCCAGCGGTCACTTTGCTGCGTCCAGAACTGGAAGCGATCGTGCTGGACGCCACCGCCACGCCACAGTGCAGGCACGCAGCGCTCGATTGCCTCGTCAATGCGAAACTCGACCTGGCATTCATGGTCGATCCACTTATCGCGTCTGCCACGAACGAGGCGCTGCGTCTTGCTGCAAAGATCGTTGGCTATCTGGGCGTAGCTCGGTTACCTCGCGAAAAGCTTCGCGACCTGCTTCTGGTCTGCGCCAACTTGTACCCGGCTGATCCAAGAGAGCGCGAAGGCGTGATCGGATCACGGTACTTCATTCGAATCCTAGTGCGGGCTTTCGACGCTGATCTGTGTGGTTGGCTGCTTGGCGAGATTACTCAGGGCGTGGCGTGCACCTGCGGTGCGCGTTCATGGGAATGTTACTGCCGAGATGGCATCAGCAAGATTGCAGGGCATCTACTTGACAGATTTTTCGACATCGCTGAGGCGCCGCGGGATCCTG
The DNA here is from genome assembly GCF_015999335.1 of Tabrizicola soli. GTDB lineage: Bacteria > Pseudomonadota > Alphaproteobacteria > Rhodobacterales > Rhodobacteraceae > Tabrizicola > Tabrizicola soli. The sequence goes on from NZ_JAEACP010000046.1 coordinate 2,137, forward strand.
TGAGGATCTGGCGCTGGCTGAAACCACTTAACTACCACCGCGCTGCCAGTGCGAAGGATAGCGCGGCAGTCCGCGTCCTGCAGGAGGAACACCACCTGCGGCGTGAAATTCAGCGGATGATCTTCGAGGGGCTGAACACTCGAGAGGCCATGATCGACCAAGGGATCGACCGCTATGGCCATGCGGGGTTGTCTTTTCAGTATGACGATATCCGGCCGATGATGGATCACGCAGTTGCGACAGGCAATGTCGAACTTTGGGACTTTTTCGTTCACTCGCACAACTTCTATCGAGCGCGAGGGGAAAGGGGCCCGGACGAGCTTCGAAATTATGCTCGACAGCAAGCGCTTCAGAATCCGGATTTCCTCGCCAGGTGGGCACTCAGGCAACGCCGACAATTCCGCAGCTGGCGGCAAAATCGCGAACGGCGCTATCGCTTTCAGGCCCGTCGGCGGCGTCGAGAGCGCGCAGCTGAAGGCAAGGCGGTCAGATCACTGACCAGAGATCGCAGCATTATCGAAGCTGGCCAACACAAAGGCTGGTTGACCTACATCGCGCGCTGTTACCTGGTTCAACCGAACGACATGGACGAGCTTACGCGTGGGCTGATCGACGTAGGCGCGTCCCTGCGGAACTATCTCCGCACTGTCGGCGATGACATCCCGACCTTGGAACAGTGTGCGTTGGGCACCGCTCGCGCAAGCGTTGTCAGGCTCCATGCCGCCTGCGTCGCCGAGTTTAGAGCTACCCGTGACCTGTCACAGATTGATCGGCGCGTCCTTGCCGCGGTCCGAACAGACATCGGTGGATACAATTGGGGCAGTGAGGGTGAACGCGAGCGGTTCGAGGAAGCAGTCGATGGAACGCTTTTTCGCAACGCGGCCGATGCAGACGCGTTCATAACAGGGTACGTTGAAGCTCAGCTCGCCTCTGGAAGCGAAACGGCAGACGTAAGCTGGCTGGAACGAAAGCCAATGTTCCATTTCCTTCTGCCAAAGCGTCCTTTGGAATGGTTGCGCAAGTTTCCGGCCATTGCACACCACCCCTTAAACCGGCTCTTCGACATGGCTGTTCGCTACGGGGATCGCGCAGACCTGCTTTCCTTGATCAGGGAGCGCTGTGCAGACCTTGATTCCGGCATGCTTCCCCACAGGCTTGAAGCCCAAAGGCGCTTTTGGTTCCTTCGCCACTTCTGGTTCTTGGACGACGATCAGTCAGCGGTCTGGTCGGTTCTTGATCGGAACCCTGATTTCATCTTCGAACTCGAACACATCCGAAGTGACCAGAGAGGGGACGATGCGACATGGCCCGACCTGAGTGCCGCGAAAATTGCGCGCATCTTGGACACGTTCATTGACCGCTGGCCGCCTGTCCCACTTCCTTCAAGTTGGGGAACTGGTAGCCCGAAGCCGGAATCCGCCTATCGTTATCTGACTGACATCGTCTACATGATAGGACGGGATACGACGGACGCTGTCTTGCCGGTTCTGGATGGCCTTCTCGCCGATCCTCGGATGGCACCGTTTCACAGAAATCTGCGGAGCATACGGGCGGCGAGCAGGCGCACAAGATCCCTACGCGACTTCACACCACCCAGCGCCGCAGCCGTCAGAGGGGCACTTGATCAGGGACGGCCAGCCAGCGTTGAACATATGCGCCGCGTCGTTGTCGAGTTCCTTGGACGCCTACAGGACGATGTCCTCGGCGGTGATCTTGGGGTGATCGACCAGTTCTACGAGAAAGGACAGCGGCTTGGCGAGAACGCCGCGACGAAGCGCATCGTAAACTGGCTGAGACCTCGCCTTGAACCCCTTGGGTTTGTGGACGTGATTGAACATCAGCTTGCGGGCGGCAATCGATGCGACATCACATGCTCTATCCAAACGCCTGCGGGGCGCAGGATGTTGGTTGTGGAAGTCAAAGGCCAATGGAATGCTGAACTTTTCACAGCTGCCCAGATGCAGCTTGCAGATCGCTACGCAGTACACCCAACAGCAGAAGAACAGGGTGTCTATCTGGTTCTCTGGTTTGGGGCGAATGAAAAGATCGCAGGCCTAAAGAACCACGATAACTTGCAGGCATCTGGTCTGAAAAAGAAACTCGAAGAAGGCTTGCCCGCCGAGCTTGTGGGCAAGATTGATGTTGTGGTTCTTGACCTCTCCAGGCGTTAAAGGTCGGCGCTGGCCTCCCCTCTACCGGCAGACCCGCGCCTGGTCGCGAAGGACCGCGTAGTCGCCGAGCATCCTGACAATGACGGCCCCTTCCGGCAACGCTTCGACCTCGCCGCCCGCCCGCGCCTGCTCGGCGGCCGTGTAGTCAACGACGGGTGGGCAGGGCGCGCGGGTCTCAGAACCGCCCATCGCGCAGGCGCTCAGCGAGAGCATCGCGATCAGGAGGGCGACGGGCGGCGGCGTCGAGCATCTGGCGGTGGATGGCATCGTTTCTCTCTCGGAGGTCTAGCCGTTCGGCCGCGCGCCCAGCGCGTTCACCGGCACGGCGCAGGTTCAGAAGGAACAGCAGGATCGCTGCTGCGGTGAGGATGAGGCCCAGCGCTTTTCGCGCCGGGCCATGGGTCAGAAGCCAGCTGATCACCGCTGGCCCCGCTTCCAGTCGTCGAGTCGGGCGTGGATGGTGACGGCGATGCCGATCAGCGCGATGGCGATCAGCACCCAGCGCAGGGTGTCGAGATAGGGCACCAGTGGCTGGATCGTGGACTGAGTTTCCGCAAGGACATCCTGCAGCACCTCCACCCCGGCCGCGCCGACAGTGGCCGCCCCTGCGGCCCCGCCACCACGCAGGGTGCGGCTTTCCGACAGGACTTCGCGCGCAGGCGGCAGTTCCGGGGCAAAGGGCACCGCGCGGACCGGGAAGGGATCGCCCCAGGACCGGGCGGGCCCAAGGTCGATGTGCATGAATCCCGAGCGCGGGTAATAGCCGAATCCAAGGAACCCGACCGCACGCGCCGCCGCCTCGAAGGTTGCGGGATCGTGGTTCGACATCGCGATGTCGAAGGCGGTGGCCTGCATGTGCTTCGAGGCCGGGGCCCCGCCGACGGCGCGGTTGTGTTCGGGGCTGCGATAGGCGGAACGGACGATCAGCGGCTTGCCGAGCCGGTCGCGCAGCGCCTGCAGCCTGTCCATGGCCTCGGTGTTGATCTTGATCGCACCGGTGCCGCGGCAGGCGATCTCGGCGGCCGAGAAGTTCGGCCAGCGCCAGGCTTTCTCGGGCACGTCGCGCCAATGCGCATAGGTCAGAGTGGGCATGGGGAATCCTCCAAATGAAGAACCCGCCAAAGGGCGGGTTCGGGTGGTCGTTCGGAATTGCGGGGGGAGAGTCACTCCGGGCGCGTGCGCTGGAAGGCCTCGAAGAGCATGTCGCGCATGGCGCGGATGTCGGTCTCGATGCGGTCGAGCCGGTCGGCATCGGCCTTGCGGTCTTCGGCGCGCTGACGCTCGACGCGCTCCCGCTCCTGTGCAAGCTCGCGGTCGAGACGGTCGAGGAGCGCCTCGTTGGTGAAGGCCTTGCGGGTGACGGCGGCCGCGAGCGCGAGCGAGCCGCCGATCAGGGCGGTGAGGGCGGCGGTCAGGCCATGGTCGCGGAAGGCCTGCGCCACGCCCTCGAGGAGGCCGGGTCTGTCGGTCATGTCGGGTTTCCTTCAGGGGATGGGAGAGGCTCAGACCGCGGCGAAGCCGGTCCAGATCGCGTCGAGCTCTTCCTCGGTTTTCCCGGCGGCCGCGGCGATCATCGCGGTCAGGGGATCGAGCCGGTAGGCCATCTGGAAGGCGGCGAAGGTGACGCGGGCGTCGGTCTGGTCGGGCTCCGGCAGGGCGGCGAAGGTGGGCTCGAGGGCGGCCGGGACAGCGCCGGTGGCGGCCGCGGCCACGGCTTCTTCGGCGGTGATGAGCCCCAGCCGGTGGAGCGCGATGAAGAGCTGGCGGCGGGTGAGCGGCGGGATCGCGGCGCGGGGATCCTCGGGGGGCGGCTCCGGCACCACGGGCGGCGTGAAGGGCACGATGTCCGGCCGGGCGGAGGCAGAGGCCCAGAGCGGATGGCCTGGTTCCACGATCACGACATGGCCGCTGTCTTCGATGAGGGCGAGGATGGTGCGGTCGGCAGTGCGCCATTCGGCTTGCATGGATCAGATCCCGATCAGAGAGCGCTGGTCCGCGAGGTAGCGGACGTTGCGGATGAGTGAGCTACCGGTGGTGTTGGTGGTGGTGTTGCCGACGTCGGTTGTTCCGCCTGTTGCGCCGAGGCGGATGCAGAGCGTCTGGCCCACGGCCAAGGTCACATCGATGCTGCGGGCGGCCCAGGAGGTGCTGGAGGTGGTCCATTCCTGCAAGACCACCCCGTCCCGCACCACGGCGGCATATTGCGTGGCCGTGGTACCACCCCGGGCCTGGTCGAAGGCCACGCGCAGGGCGCAGTCCCGGGTGGCGGTGATTCCGGTTTCTCCGGCGAGGAAGACATAGCTGGTCCCGTTGCCGGACTTGTCGTGGGAGATGGGCAGGGTACCGCCGCCGGAGCAATGCTTCAGGACCACGATGTCGGCGGCGGCTGTCGGCGCCATCGCATCGGGCAGGAGGTTCGAGACCCCGGTCACCAAGGCGGCGATCGCCTCCGCCACCCGGAGCGGGGTCATCAGCGTGGCATTGTCGGTCCCCGACTGGGCCTGCGCCTGGCTCGCGAGCCCCAGCGTGGCCCCGGCGCCAAGTCCGAGCGCCGTGCGCTGTGCCGCGACGCTGGCCGCCGCGATCAGCGCCCGCCCGGCTTCCGAACTGCCCGCCAGTTCGAACCCGCTCGCAGCCAGTGTGCCGAGCGGGGTCCACCCCGTATTCAGCGCATTGCGGACCTTCACGACCGGACTGGCGCCGGAAGCATCGACCCAGAGCTGCCCGGCCGTCGTGGTGGAGGGCGCGGTTGCCCCGAAGGCGCAGGACTGCAGGGCCGCCAGGATCAGGTTCAGCTCGGCCCGGAACTGCGCCCCGGACTGGTTGGCAAGATTGTAGTCGACCATCAGGATACCTCTTCCGCATGGATGCGGAGCCTCAGGAGGAGCACGTTGTAATCGGGGCTCTCAGACATCAGCCGGGCGCGCAGCTCGACCGCCCGGACCTCGTCTTCCGAGCTGTCGAGCCGGGACCAGTCCGACCAGCTGGGCGTGCCTGCCGGATCGTCGTCGGTGCTGCGGGCTTCGACGATCACGTCGATCTCCGCGCCGTCGGTGTCATCGACATCGAGCCAGCTGTCGATCAGCGCCAGCCGGTCATCGATCAGCCCGCCGAGGTTCAGCGCGGCGACATCGATCTCCGAGCGCAGCCGCACGCGGCGCAGGGTCCCGAAGTCCATCCCGGCCGGGAAGGTGAAGCTGCCCTCGCTGGTGATATCCGCAAGCTTCAGCGCCCCGCCATCGACCACGACATTGACCCCGCTGCCGATCCAGCCCGGGTCGGCCGCGAGGCTCATCACCGGGGCGAAGGGCAGGACCTGCGCCCCCTTGGTCACGACGCTGGCGACAGGTCCGAGA
>NZ_JAEACP010000047.1:2500-5708 GCF_015999335.1 Tabrizicola soli
GTGGATGCCTAGGCAGCAAGAGGCGATGAAGGACGTGATACCCTGCGTTAAGCCATGGGGAGCCGGGAATAGGCTTTGATCCATGGATCTCCGAATGGGGGAACCCACCTGACACTCAGCTATAATTGCTTCGGCAGCTTATAGCAGGGTGAGCCAGGTACTTATCCCTGAATACATAGGGGAATAAGAGCAAACCCGGGGAACTGAAACATCTAAGTACCCGGAGGAAAGGAAATCAACAGAGACTCCGTTAGTAGTGGCGAGCGAACGCGGACCAGCCGAGCCTGGAAGTGCGAGCAGAATGGTCTGGAAAGGCCAGCGACATGGGTGACAGCCCCGTATGCGAAGTACCACGGGACGTATCAAGTAGGGCGGGACACGTGTAATCCTGTCTGAAGATCGGGGGACCACCCCCGAAGGCTAAGTACTCCTTGCTGACCGATAGCGAACCAGTACCGTGAGGGAAAGGTGAAAAGCACCCCGACGAGGGGAGTGAAACAGTACCTGAAACCGGACGCCTACAAGCAGTCGGAGGGGCCTCGAGCCCTGACGGCGTACCTTTTGTATAATGGGTCAACGACTTGGTCTTACGAGCAAGCTTAAGCCGGTAGGTGTAGGCGCAGCGAAAGCGAGTCTTAAAAGGGCGCATGAGTTCGTGGGATCAGACCCGAAACCAGGTGATCTAGCCATGAGCAGGATGAAGGTTGGGTAACACCAACTGGAGGTCCGAACCAACACCCGTTGAAAAGGGTCTGGATGACTTGTGGCTAGGGGTGAAAGGCTAATCAAACCTGGAGATAGCTGGTTCTCCGCGAAAGCTATTTAGGTAGCGCCTCGGACGAATACCTGCGGGGGTAGAGCACTGCATGGATGATGGGGGCCCACAGCCTTACTGAGTCTAAGCAAACTCCGAATACCGCAGAGTACTATCCGGGAGACACACATCGGGTGCTAACGTCCGGTGTGAAGAGGGAAACAACCCTGACCTGCAGCTAAGGCCCCTAATTCGTGGCTAAGTGGGAAAGCATGTGGGACGGCCAAAACAACCAGGATGTTGGCTTAGAAGCAGCCATCATTTAAAGATAGCGTAACAGCTCACTGGTCTAGACAAGCTGTCCTGCGGCGAAGATGTAACGGGGCTCAAGCCACGAGCCGAAGCTCAGGATGCATAGAGATATGCGTGGTAGCGGAGCGTTCTGTGATATAGCTCATCATGTCTTATCTGCCTTCGGCCAAGTGCTGAAGACGGCGACGGACATGGAGAGCTTTCTGTGAAGCCGGGCTGTAAGGCATCCGGTGGAGAGATCAGAAGCGAGAATGTTGACATGAGTAGCGACAAACAGGGTGAGAAACCCTGTCGCCGAAAGTCCAAGGGTTCCTGCTTAAAGCTAATCTGAGCAGGGTAAGCCGGCCCCTAAGGCGAGGCCGAAAGGCGTAGTCGATGGGAACCAGGTTAATATTCCTGGGCCAGGAGGATGTGACGGATCTCGAAGGTTGTCTGCCCTTATCGGATTGGGTGGGCCGCTCAGAGGTTCCTGGAAATAGCCCTCCATCAGACCGTACCCTAAACCGACACAGGTGGACTGGTAGAGTATACCAAGGCGCTTGAGAGAACCACGTTAAAGGAACTCGGCAAAATGCTCCCGTAAGTTCGCGAGAAGGGAGCCCCGTCTGTAGGCAACTATGGGCGGGGGGCACAAACTAGGGGGTGGCGACTGTTTACTTAAAACACAGGGCTGTGCGAAGCCGTAAGGCGACGTATACAGTCTGACGCCTGCCCGGTGCTGGAAGATTAAGAGGAGGGGTGCAAGCTCTGAATTGAAGTCCCAGTAAACGGCGGCCGTAACTATAACGGTCCTAAGGTAGCGAAATTCCTTGTCGGGTAAGTTCCGACCTGCACGAATGGCGTAACGATCTCCCCGCTGTCTCTAACGTGGACTCAGCGAAATTGAACTGTGTGTCAAGATGCACACTACCCGCGGTTAGACGGAAAGACCCCATGAACCTTTACTCCAGCTTTGCATTGGCAACAGGACTGTGATGTGCAGGATAGGTGGTAGGCATCGAAGCGGGGACGCCAGTCTTCGTGGAGCCTCCCTTGAGATACCACCCTTCGCCGTCTTGTTGTCTAACCGCGACCCGTTATCCGGGCCCGGGACCGTGCATGGTGGGGAGTTTGACTGGGGCGGTCGCCTCCCAAACAGTAACGGAGGCGCGCGATGGTTGGCTCAGACCGGTCGGAAATCGGTCGTTGAGTGCAATGGCAGAAGCCAGCCTGACTGCAAGACTGACAAGTCGAGCAGAGACGAAAGTCGGTCATAGTGATCCGGTGGTCCCAAGTGGGAGGGCCATCGCTCAACGGATAAAAGGTACTCTGGGGATAACAGGCTGATGATGCCCAAGAGTCCATATCGACGGCATCGTTTGGCACCTCGATGTCGGCTCATCTCATCCTGGGGCTGGAGCAGGTCCCAAGGGTACGGCTGTTCGCCGTTTAAAGAGGTACGTGAGCTGGGTTTAGAACGTCGTGAGACAGTTCGGTCCCTATCTGCCGTGGGTGCAGGAGACTTGAGAAGAGTTGACCCTAGTACGAGAGGACCGGGTTGAACGCTCCACTGGTGGACCAGTTGTCGTGCCAACGGCAGTGCTGGGTAGCTATGAGCGGACAGGATAACCGCTGAAGGCATCTAAGCGGGAAGCCCCCTTCAAAACAAGGTCTCCCTTGAGGGCCGTGGAAGACGACCACGTCGATAGGCCAGAGGTGTAAGCGCAGCAATGCGTTCAGCTGACTGGTACTAATTGCCCGATTGGCTTGATCTGATCCGGTAACAGCAAGGAATACTTGCTTCAAGGATCGTCAAAAGCACGTAACAAAACCTGGAACAACACTGATGTTGGGGGGAAACCCCCGGTCTCTTCTCCGGTCTGGTGGTCATAGCAAGCACAAAACTCCCGATCCCATCCCGAACTCGGCCGATAAGTGTGCCTACGCCAATGGTACTGCGTCTCAAGACGTGGGAGAGTAGGTCACCGCCAGACCTGAAAAGAGACACCTCCCTCAAAACGATCACAATCCCCCGATCGCAAGAAAAAGCCCTCGGGGCACGCGTGCCAAGTCAAGGCACAAATGGCGCGGGGTGGAGCAGCCCGGTAGCTCGTCAGGCTCATAACCTGAAGGCCGCAGGTTCAAATCCTGCCCCCGCAACCA
>NZ_JAEACP010000048.1 GCF_015999335.1 Tabrizicola soli
CCGCGATCTCGTCGAAAGGGTTCATCGACATCTTCACGTTCGCCAGGTCAACTCCAGACCCGTCCGCCTTGACCCGAACCTTCACGTTGTAGTCGATCACCCGCTTGACCGGGACCAGCACCTTCATCGGCCGCACTCCTCATCCGACGCGCCCAGGGGCGCACAAGCTCTCGCCCCGCCAGATAGCGGAAGGCGGCCCGCCGGAACAGAGCAAATGCGACACCTTCAGGCGACAGGACGCCGCGTTTCTGATCGGGGCGGCCGATCAGCGCGTCAGGCCGGGAACCCAGAGCACATCGGCCCTGCCGTCGTCATTGGCGATCCGGCCGGCGACGAAGAACCAGTCGGACAGGCGATTGAGATAGCGCACCGCCTCGGGGTTCACGTCCTCCTCCGTCGCCAGTTCCACCACCAGCCGCTCGGCCCGGCGGCAGACCGTCCGGCAGAGGTGCAACTGGGCGGCCAGGACCGATCCGCCGGGCAGGATGAAGCTGCGCAAGGGCGTGAGCCGGTCGTTCATCGCGTCGATCTCGCGCTCCAGCCGGGTGACCTGGGCCTCGATCATGCGCAGGGGGGTGTAACCCAGGGTCGGGTCCAGATGCCGGTCGGGGGTGCAGAGATCGGCGCCCAGATCGAAAAGGTCGTTGGAAATGCGCTGCAGCGCCGCGCCGGCCTCGCCTTTCGCATGCAGGCGGGCAAGGCCGACGGTGGCGTTGGTCTCGTCCACCGTGCCATAGGCGCTGACCCGCAGGCTGTGCTTGGCCACCCGCGTGCCGTTGCCAAGCGCGGTTTCCCCGGCATCCCCGGTACGGGTATAGATCTTCGACAGGACGACCATTCTTTCCTCCGGATCACGAGCCGCTGCGCAGCCAGGCGAAAGCGACGATCAGCACCACCGCCACGAACTGCACCCCGAGCCGCCAGCGCATGATGCGGTTGGCGTTGCGCTTGTTGAAGTCGCCGCCCTTGGCGAAGGTTCCGATCCCGAACAGCAGGATCGCCAGCACGACCAGGCAGGCCACGGTCGCAAAGAGGAACAGCGGATCGGAAAACATGGGTGCACTCCCTTTGCCCCTGATCTAAGCGCGCGGCGACGGAAAGCGAAGCCAAATTTCTTCCTCAAGAAATTTGTCAAGAATTTTACTTGAAATTCTTGATCTTAGCCCTTGGCGATCAGCCAGTCCAGGGCGCGGGTCGGCAGCACCCGCCGGGCAAGGCCCATCAGATGGGTGGGCGTGGTGACGTAATACCGCGCCTTCGGCCGTTTCGCCTCCAGCGCCCGGATCAGGCTTTGCGTCACCGCCGAGGGGGGAAGCTCGAACCTGTCCTTCTTCACCTTCCTGTCGTAAAGCCGCCCACGCAGCCGCACATATTCCTCGCGCCGGGCGGAGTTCTCCCAGTCGATCCATTGCTCGAAATGCGGAATCGCGTTCTCGCGGATCTTCGTGGCGATCGGGCCGGGTTCGATCAGGACGATGTCGATTCCCGTCCCGCGCATCTCGATCCGCAGCACGTCCGTCAGCCCCTCCATCGCGAACTTGGTCGCGACATAGGCGCCGCGCCAGGTCAGCGCGACCAGGCCGAGGACCGAGGAGCAGTTGACGATCCGCCCATGTCCCTGCGCCCGCATCAGCGGAATCACCCGCCGGGTCAGGTCGTGGTAGCCGAAGAGATTGGTCTCGAAGATCTCGCGGAGCGCCCCCCGCGGCAGGTCCTCGACCGCGCCGGGGCAGGCGAAGGCGCCATTGTTGTAAAGCGCGTCCAATGTGCCGCCGGTCCGGGCCTCCACCTCTGCCACCGCCTCGGCGATGCTGGCCTCGTCGGCATAGTCGAGTCGGAAGCTCTCCAGTCCCTCGGCCCGCAGGCGCGCGCAATCGGCCTCCTGGCGACAGGTGGCAAAGACGCGCCAGCCGCGCACATGCAGGGCCCGGGCGGCGTCAAGGCCGATGCCCGACGAGGAGCCGGTGATCAGGATGGAGCGCATGGAAGGTCAGGGCGCCTCGGGGCTGAGGTAGCGCAGCGCGACATAGCCTTCCAGCCCATCGCCCTGAATGATGATTCGGGCCCATTCGCCATCGACCTCCTGGACCATCAGCGCGGCCTCGCCATTGGCGAGCTTGCCCAGGACCTCGGCGTCGGTCGAGGGATCGGCCCGCACGTTGACCGAGCTTGCGGTGACATAGCGGATCGACTCGTCCCCGAGGGCTGCGGCTTCGGGGGCGGCAGCTTCGGGTTGCGGGGCCCCGGTTTCGCCCGGGACGGGTTCGTTGCCGAAGGAGGCAAGCGAGAAGATCGGCTCCTCGACCGCCGCCACGATCTCCCGGCCCGGCTCGACCTCGACCGCGGGCTTGATCGCGGGGGCAGGGGGGGCGACTGGGGCGGGGGCGGCGGGTTCCGGCGCCAGCGCGGCCAGGGCTGGCGCGGGCTTCGCCACCGGGACGGGGGCTGGCCGGGCCTTCGCCTCAGCCCAGACCTCGTCCAGCCGCCCCTCGGATTGCGCCAGCGCCAGGCCCGGACGCAACTGGCCCCGGTCCTGCCCCAGGGTCATCAGGGCGACGAATATGCCCAGGCACAAGAGTAAGGTCAGGCGCAACATGGGATTTTCCGGTCTGGCAATTGTCTGGTTATTAGCACCGTTCGGCCCGCAGGTTGAGTCCAAAACGCATCGCTTGCCAACAGGTTCCGGCCGGGCCGAGAAACCCATCTGGACCGGACGCGCGGTTTTCCCGTAAAGGACGGGCATGACCACAGATGATGACGAACCCAGGATCGAGGGGCCGGATGGCCTGACCGTCTCCGAACCGCTGTCCCGCGCGATCGGCGAGCGTTACCTGACCTATGCGCTGTCGACGATCATGCACCGGGCTCTGCCGGATGCGCGCGACGGGCTGAAGCCCGTGCACCGGCGGATCCTCTGGGCGATGCGGCGGCTGCGGCTCACGCCCACCGGGGGTTTCCTGAAGTCGGCCAAGATCAGCGGCGACACGATGGGGGATTTCCACCCGCACGGCGACCAGGCGATCTATGACGCGATGGCGCGGCTCGCGCAGGATTTCAACATGCGCTACCCGCTGGTCGACGGGCAGGGCAACTTCGGCAACATCGACGGCGACAACCCGGCCGCCTCCCGCTACACCGAGGCCCGCGTCACCCATGCCGCCGAAGCGCTGATGGAGGGGATCGACGAGACCGCCGTCGATTTCCGTCCGAACTATGACGGCCGGCTGGAAGAGCCCGTCGTCCTGCCGGCGGCTTTCCCGAACCTTCTCGCCAACGGCTCCTCCGGCATCGCGGTCGGCATGGCCACCAACATTCCACCGCACAACCTGGACGAGTTGATCGATGGCTGCCAGGCGCTGCTGGCCGACCCTTCGCTCACCGACGAGGCGCTGGTCGCCCTGATCCCCGGCCCGGATTTCCCGACCGGCGGCGTGATCGTCGAGCCGCGCGACTCGATCCTCGAAGCCTATCGCACCGGACGCGGCGCTTTCCGCCTGCGCGCCAAGTGGGAAGTGGAGGACCTGGGCCGTGGCACCTGGCAGATCGTCGTCACCGAGATCCCGTTCCAGGTGCAGAAGTCCAAACTGATCGAGAAGCTGGCCGAGCTTATCCAGATCAAGAAGGTTCCCCTGCTGGCCGACGTGCGGGACGAATCCGCCGAGGACATCCGCCTGGTCCTGGAACCCCGCGCCCGCACCGTGGACGCCGAGGTGCTGATGGGCAGCCTGTTCCGGAACTCCGATCTGGAGGTCCGGTTCTCCTTGAACATGAACGTGCTGATCGATGGCAAGGTGCCGAAGGTCTGCTCGCTGAAAGAGGTGCTGCGCGCCTTCCTCGACCACCGGCGCGACGTGCTGCAGCGCCGCAGCCAGCACCGGATCGAGAAGATCGACGTGCGGCTCGAGGTGCTGGAGGGCCTGCTGATCGCCTTCCTGAACCTCGACCGCGTGATTGACATCATCCGATACGACACCGACCCGAAGGCCGCGCTGATGGCCGAGGATTGGTCGAAATCGCACATCCGGGCGACTTCGGAAAAGGATTACCGCCCGCCGGCGCCAGGCCGGGGCATGCTGACCGAGAACCAGGCCGAAGCCATCCTCAACATGCGCCTGCGGTCCTTGCGGCGGCTCGAGGAGATGGAACTGAATGCCGAGCGCGACGCGCTGAAGGCGGAACGCGCCGACCTTGCCGACCTTCTGGCCAGCGAGACCCGCCAGTGGCAGCGGATCGGGCAGGAACTGGACGAGGTCCGCAGGCTTTACGGCAAGCAGACCGCGCTTGGTGCCCGCCGGACGCAGTTCGCCGATGCCGCCGAGATCGAGGAGATCCCCTACGAAGCAATGATCGACCGCGAGCCGATCACCGTGATCTGCTCGAAGATGGGCTGGATCCGCGCGATGAAGGGCCATGTCGACCTTGCGGCGGAACAGAAGTTCAAGGACGGCGACGGCCCCCGCTTCGCCTTCCATGCCGAGACCACGGACAAGATCCTGCTGGTGGCCGAGAACGGCCGGTTCTACACCCTCCTCGGCGCGAACCTTCCCGGCGGCCGCGGCATGGGCGAGCCGGTGCGCCTGATGGTCGACCTGCCGAACGACACCGGGATCACCGACCTCCTGATCTACCGGCCGGGGCAGAAATACCTCATCGCCTCGACCGCCGGCGACGGGTTCGTGGTGTCCTCCGAGGAACTGCTGGCCCAGACCAGGGCGGGCAAGGCGGTGCTGACCGTGCGTGACGGGGTGAAGACGGCGGTCTGCGTGGCGGTCGCGGGCGACTCGGTCGCCGTGGTGGGCGACAACCGCAAGATGCTGGTTTTTGCGCTGTCCGAACTGCCGGAAATGGCCCGGGGCAAGGGCGTGAGGTTGCAGAAGTACAAGGACGGCGGGCTTTCGGACGCCACGACCTTTGCCCGCGCCGAGGGGCTGAGCTGGAAGGACCCGGCCGGGCGCACCCGGACCGAGACCGACCTGGCCGAATGGACCGGGGCAAGGGCGGGTGCCGGAAAGATGGCCCCGCGCGGCTTTCCCCGCGACAACCGCTTCACCTGACGCGGCGGCTCGTCGATGACTTCGTCACTCCTCGCAGATAGTCCGACGAGGTGACGAAGTCGAACGAGGAGGTCTGCCCCTCTGCCCAGCCCGATCAGGCTTGAATTTCCCGCCTCACCGGGCTAAGCCGCCGCGCGTGTAATCAAGGGCCCCACCCGGCCCCTTCTGGACAAGGGCGGAAAGCGCGATGGCGAAGGCAAAGTTTGAACGGACGAAACCGCACGTTAACATCGGGACGATCGGTCACGTCGACCATGGAAAGACGACGCTGACGGCGGCGATCACCAAGTATTTCGGCGACTTCAAGGGCTATG
>NZ_JAEACP010000049.1 GCF_015999335.1 Tabrizicola soli
TGCTCGGTGTTTGTTTTCATTAACACCGTGGATTGGTGTCCGGGGGCTCCTGCCCGCGGGACGCCGCCGTTCACATCATTCCGCCCATGTCGGGCATTTCGCTGCCGGCACCGGCCTTCTCGGGCTTTTGCGCGACCATCGCTTCGGTCGTGATCAATAGCCCGGCAATGGACGCGGCGTTTTCCAGTGCGATCCGAACGACTTTCGTCGGATCGATGACACCGGCCTTCAGCATGTCGCCGTATTTTTCGGCCTGAGCGTCGAAACCGAAGTTTGGGCTGTCGTTCTCGATCACCTTTCCAACCACAACCGATCCGTCGACCCCGGCATTTTCGGCGATCTGGCGCAGCGGTGCCTGGATCGCGCGGCGGACGATCTTGATGCCGGCATCCTGATCATTGTTCTCACCCTCCAGCGTCGCGAGCACCTTGCCAGCGTGAACCAGGGCCACGCCGCCGCCGGGCACGACACCTTCCTGAACCGCAGCGCGGGTGGCGTTCAGCGCGTCGTCGACGCGGTCCTTGCGCTCCTTCACCTCGATCTCGGTTGCCCCGCCGACCCGGATCACGGCAATGCCACCGGCAAGCTTGGCGAGCCGTTCCTGCAGCTTCTCCTTGTCGTAGTCCGAGGTGGTGTCCTCGACCTGCGCCCGGATCTGCGTCACGCGCGCCGCGATAGCACCTTTGTCGCCGGCACCGTCGATAATCATCGTGTCATCCTTGGTGATCGTGACCTTTCTGGCGGACCCGAGCATGTCCATGGTGACGTTCTCCAGCTTAGTGCCCATTTCAACGGAAATCACCTGACCGCCCGTCAGCACGGCGATGTCTTCCATCATCGCCTTGCGGCGATCCCCGAAGCCCGGTGCCTTGACGGCCGCCACCTTCAATCCGCCGCGCAGCTTGTTGACGACCAGCGTCGCCAGCGCCTCGCCCTCGATATCCTCGGCCACGATCAGAAGTTGCTTCTCGGCCTGAATCACAGCCTCCAGCAACGGCACCATGGATATGAGAGAGGTCAGCTTCTTTTCGTGAAGCAGGACGACGCAGTCTTCCAGCTCGACGACCATTTTCTGAGCATTCGTGACGAAATAGGGGCTCAGATAGCCGCGGTCGAACTGCATGCCTTCGACCACTTCGGTCTCGGTCTCCAACCCCTTGTTTTCCTCGACGGTGATCACGCCTTCCTTGCCGACCTTGGCCATCGCGTCGGCGATCTGCCGACCAATCTCGAGTTCTCCGTTGGCCGAGATGGACCCGACCTTGGCGATCTCGTCGCTATCACCGACCGGTCTGGACATGGTCTTGATCTCGGCCACGACTGCGGCCACCGCCCTGTCGATTCCGCGTTTGAGATCCATCGGGTTCATGCCGGCCGCAACCGACTTCATACCTTCCCGGACAATCGCATGAGCGAGTACGGTTGCCGTGGTGGTTCCGTCGCCGGCCTCGTCGTTCGTGCGCTGCGCGACCTCCTTGACCATCTGGGCGCCCATATTCTCGAAATGATCCGAAAGCTCGATCTCCTTGGCGACGGTCACACCGTCCTTGGTGATGCGCGGCGCACCCCAGGATTTATCGAGAATGACGTTTCGGCCCTTTGGGCCGAGGGTTATCTTGACGGCATTTGCCAGCGTGTTGATGCCTTTTAGCATTCGGTCGCGGGCGTCGGTACTGAATCGAACTTCCTTGGCGGACATGGTGTGAGTTCCTGAGGCTGAGGTTGACGTGAAAGGTTTCGGACTCAGGCGATCACGCCGAGAATGTCGCTCTCCTTCATGATCAGAAGGTCTTCACCATCGAGCTTGATCTCTGACCCGGACCATTTTCCGAACAGGATCCGGTCGCCGGCCTTGACGTCCATCGGGATGCGCTCGCCGTCCTCGCGCCTTCCTCCGGCGCCAACGGAGACGACTTCGCCTTCTTGAGGCTTCTCCTTGGCAGTATCTGGAATGATGAGGCCGCCCTTGGTCGTCTCGTCGCCTTCGATACGGCGAACGAGCACCCGGTCATGGAGGGGAGTGAATGACATCGATGTGCTCCTTGTCGAGGTTTGGTTGGCGGAACTGGCCGGGTCGAATGCCCGGCTGCATTGTGCGCAGGTCCGCCGTTACCTATTGTGTCTCCACTCCGAGAATTCGGATCGACACCCCCGTCCCGAGCGGTTCACGGCCGTCGAACCGAGTTTCCGCCCGCGATGATCGCGTTGATCATTTCGGCGACGGCCCGGTGCCTTTCCATTTCGAGTTCAGTGCCAACGGCATTCTCATGGGTCGCCGCGGCGTCGCGCAGAACCCCCACAATCTCTTGCTCCGGCAGCACCCCGCGATCGTTCAAGGCAAGCAGGAGCGCCTCGCAGATTGACAGGGCGGCCTGGCCTGCATGTTCGCTCGCAGTCGACATCTGGCGTCCCTTCCTTGGCATCGTGATCCCCGTGGAAGGCGAGTTTCAGATACATCCGTACTTCTCGCAGGAAGTGCTCTATGCTGGACTGATCCAGAGCAGTGTCCGGACCGATTTCCGCTCCTGGGTCACGGCACGCCGGGAGCCTTCATGACATCAGCCGAACACAGCCCCCTGACACGCAAGCTCTCCGCCTTCGTCGCCCTGTCGGAGGTCGAGCTGGTCGTGCTTGAACGACTGCATGAGCGTCGTCGCTCATTCGTCGCGGGGCATGACATGGTGCATCAGGGGCAGTCGGCTCAAGCCGCGTACATTCTGTCGTCGGGTTGGGTTTGTTCCTACAAGCTCCAGGCCGACGGGACGCGGCAGATCGTGGATTTCCAGGTTCCGGGGGATTTTCTGGGATTGCGCAGCGTCCTGTTGCGCACTTCGGATCACAGCTTCGAACCCATCGTTGACATCGAGGCCGCCGAAGTGCTGGCGAGCGACCTTATCGATGCCTTCGCGCGGACGCCGCGCCTCGCGACCGCCATACTCTGGGCAGCGTCAAGGGACGAAGCGATGGTCGTGGAGCATCTGGTCGGGATCGGTCGGCGTGATGCGGACGCCCGAATGGCGCATTTCCTGCTCGAACTGGGATCGAGGCTTGCGCTGGTTGGAATAGGCAGCAAGGAAGGATTCGACTGCCCTCTGACGCAATACCACCTCGCCGATACGCTGGGGTTGAGCGCGGTCCATGTGAACCGCGTCCTGCGGCAGCTTCGCGAGAGTGGACTGGTCACCTTTCGGGACGGCCGCGTTACGTTTCACGACTATGGTGGGCTGGTAGACCTTGCCGAGTTCGATCCGGAATATCTGGACCAGACTGGGCCGCTACTGAAATGAGAGGGCCGCCCTCCCTTGCTCGGCAGGCGGCCCCAGTGTTCACGTCAGACGCCGGAGGTTACGCGAGGGCGTGGGTCGCCGCATCGAGTTCCTTGTTGGTCTCGGCGTCGTTCTTCGCGGTGTTGGCCTTCTCGGCTGCTTGGTAGTGCTTCAGCGCCGCATCCTTCTTCGGACCAGCGGGTGCCTTGTCCCATGCGGCTTTCACGGAGGTCATCTTCTCGGCGGTCTTGGTCTGTTCGGGAGTCATTGGGATTGTCCTTTCCTGGACGATCCGAGAATAAGAAGCGTGTCGACATGCCGACCTTTGGGGATCGACACGCCCACACGCTTCTCGGGTACTCGGAAAAATGCACCACCGAATGTTCGGCGGGCACGACTCAACTAGCCGATGTCAGCGCCACGCCGCACTGACGCAGGTTAGCCCCGGCGCCTGCGGAAGGTTGATTGCCTCTGCGCTTCTCAAGTCACCGCAGTTTGCTGGTGGGAAATCCTCAGCCAGCTGTCGTCATCGTTGAGGTA
>NZ_JAEACP010000005.1 GCF_015999335.1 Tabrizicola soli
CGAAGGTCGAGCAGCCCATGTAGTGATGGATCGGCGTGCCGTCGAGCATCGAGAACCGCGTCGTCCCGTCCGGCATCAGCCCCTTGCCTTGCGTGTCGCGGATCGCGGTGCAGAGGTTGGTCTTGCGGCTGAGGCAGGACGGGCATTCCCGGCATTCCGGCGTGTAGAGCGGGATCACATGGTCGCCCGGTTTCAGGCTTTTCACCCCCGGCCCGCATTTCACCACCACGCCCGCGCCTTCATGGCCGAGAATGGAGGGGAAGATCCCCTCCGGGTCCGCGCCCGAGAGGGTGAATTCGTCGGTATGGCAGATGCCGGTGGCCTTGATCTCGACCAGGACCTCGCCTTCCCTGGGGTCGTCGAGATTGACCTCCATCACCTGCAAGGGTTGTCCGGCGGCGACTGCAACGGCGGCTCGGGTGCGCATGGGGTTTGACCTCCTTCAAGATTTTCCGGAACCTGTGCCAAACTCGGGCGTAAAGCAATCAGGTATTCCCGATGCACCCCAGGACTATGGAGCGAAAGATGAAACATGGCCTGCCCCTGCTGCTCTGCGCCCCGCTGCTGCTGGCCGCCTGCGTCGAGCCGATGCCGCCCCCCTACGACCCGGTGGACGCCTGCGGCGCGTCCGAATTCCAGTATCTCGTCGGCAAGCCCGGCGTGCTTCTGGACGGGATGCATTTCAGCCAGGAGGTGCGGGTGATCCAGTACGGGATGGCGGTCACGATGGACTTCCGCGCCGACCGGCTGAACTTCTGGCTGGACCGGCGTGACGTGATCGAAAAGGTCGTCTGCGGCTGATCGCATGAAAAAGGCCCCGGTCGGAGGACCGGGGCCCGTGCTTCCGTGTGACGGGACTTATTCCTTCATCACGCGATAGGTGGTGTGGCAATCCTTGCAGGCGCCGCCCAGCTTGCCCATCCCCGCGCCGATGCTTTCGGCCGAGGCGACATCCATCGCGCCCGCCGCCTCGCCAAGCGTCTTGGCCTTGACCAGGAAATCCTCCCAGTTGGTCCAGATCTCGGGCTTGGCTTCCGAGACCGGATCGGTCGCGCCCGGCTCGGCGAAGGTGGCCTCGATCTTGCCCGCGGCTTCGACCAGGGCGGCCTTGGCGGTCTCGGCCTGGGCGGCGTCGAAGGCAGTCTTGCCCTTGGCCATGTCGCCCAGGATGCCGGTGTTCTTGCCGACCAGTTCCATCAGCTCCTCGCGGGCGATGGCGTTCGGGTCGGTGCGTTCGGCCTCGGCCTGGGCGGTGCCGGCGGCAAGGATGGTGGCGATGGCGAAGGCTTTCGCAAGTTTCATTCGTCGGGCTCCCGTGCGGTTTTGTCGCAGGCCACTATAGGGACGGCGATCCGGCCCGGAAGCGGGCGTTACACCCCCTCACGCAGTTGTCATTGCAACCGCAGGTTCGGACTCGGCCTGTGCGAGGCAGGGCGGGGATGGCCCGAGCCAAAGGAGAATGAATGTCCGGTCGGCGCATCCTTGCGCTCTGGTTGCCGCGCCCGGCGCCGGAGTGTCCAGCACCTCCGCCCGGACGTGCTGCACGCGCCGCTCGCCGCCGTGGCCGAGGTGAACGGGGCCGAGGCCGAGGCGGGGAGAATCCCGGCTGGCGCGAGGGTGCGCGATTGCCGATGGCTGGTATTGCGGGAGATCTTCGGCTGGCCTCGCGGCGGGGCGACGGAATTCCAGGAAGAATTCCGGCCCGGAAATCGTTCGATTTCCGGCGTTTCGCTTGCCAGCCTCGTGCCCGCGTGAAACGATCCGGCCCATGAAGTCCAGAAGCCGCATCTCGGTGCAGCAGACGCAGCGGCTGACGCTGACGACGAAGCTCGCCGCCTCGATCCGCCTGTTGCGCGCCGATGCCGCCGGGCTGAGCCGCTATCTCGAGGAACAGGCGGCGGAAAATCCGCAACTGCTTCTGTCGCGCCCGCCGCCTGCCGACTGGCTTCCCCGCTGGCGGGCGGCTTTCGCCCCGGCCGGAGAGCTTCCCGAAACCGCTGCCCTGGCGCCCAGCCTCGTCTCGCACGCGCTTGCGCTGGTCGACACGCTGCGCCTCTCCCCGCGGGAGGCCCGCATCGCCGAGGCCCTGGTCGAGGGGCTGGAGCCTTCGGGCTGGCTTGGCCCGCCGCTTTCCGCCATCGCCCGGCAAGCCGGGGCGTCCCTGGCCGAGATCGAGAGCCTGCTTTCCCGCCTGCAGGCCCGCGCCGAGCCGACCGGCCTTTTCGCCCGGAACCTGTCGGAATGCCTGCGCCTGCAGGCCGAGGACGCGGGTGAGCTGGATCCGCCGATGGTGGCCGTTCTCGACCGGCTCGACCTGGTGGCGCGGGGCGAGATCGACCGGATCGCCCGCGATTCCGGTTTCGACGCCGATGCGATCCGCCTGCGCATCGGTCGCCTGCGCCGCTACGACCCGAAGCCCGGTGCCGGATTCCACCCCCTTGCCGCGCCGCTGCGCGAGCCCGATCTGGTCGCCGAAAAGCGCGAAGGGGTCTGGGTGGTGCAGCTGAACCGCTCGGCCCTGCCGACGCTTGCCGTCGCCCCCGGCCGGGGTGGCGGCCGGGCCGAGGCGCGGGCGCTGATCCGGTTGGTCGAAGGGCGGAACGCCACGCTCCTCAGCGTCGCGCAGGAGATCCTGGCGCGGCAGCATCCCGCCTTGGAACTGGGGCCCGGCGCGCTTCTGCCGATGACCATGGCCGAGGTGGCCGAGGCCCTGGGCCTGCATGAAAGCACCGTCAGCCGGGTGGTTGCCGGAACCGCCGTGGACACGCCGCGCGGCACCTGGTGGCTGCGCGCGCTGTTCACCCGGCCGGCGCGCGACGGCGGGCCGGCGGCCGGGGCACTGCGCGACCGGCTGGCCCGGCTGGTGGCCGAGGAGGACCCCGCCGCGCCCCTGACCGACGAGGCCCTGGCCCTGGCCCTGGCCGAGGGCGGGGCCCCGCTCGCCCGGCGCACCGTGGCCAAGTATCGCGCCATGCTGGGCCTGCCGCCCGCCCATCGCCGCCGCCTGCGCGCCGCTCGACCGACGGCGCGTGTCGCTTCCGGGGATGACAGGGGTCAGAAGCTGGCTTAGCTGGCAGGAAAGGGCAGGCAGGCAGGGACTGGCATGGCGATCTTTCTGGGTGTCGATACCGGGGGCACCTATACCGATGCGGTGATCCTGGACGATGTGGCGAACCAGGTCCTCGGCAAGGCCAAGGCGCTGACCAGCCGGCATGACCTGGCCATCGGCATCGGCCAGGCGGTCGACGCGGCCCTTGCCGCCGCCGGGGTCGCCGCGGGCGAGGTGGCGCTGGTCTCGCTTTCCACCACGCTGGCGACCAATGCGCTGGTGGAAGGGCAGGGCGCCCGGGTGGCGCTGGTCTTCATCGGCTTTGGCGACAGCGACCTGTCGCGCGGCGGCCTGTCCGAGGCGCTGAAGGGCGACCCCGTGATCGCCCTCGGCGGCGGCCACACCCATGCCGGGAACGAGGCCGCGCCCCTGGACCTCGCCGCGCTGGAGGAGGGGCTGCGCACCCTCGGCGATCAGGTCTCGGGCTATGCCATCGCCTCCAGCTTCGCCACCCGCAACCCCGAGCACGAGATCGCCGCGCGGAATCTGGTCCGCCGCCTGACCGGCAGTCCGGTGACCTGCAGCCACGAGCTCTCGGCCAATCTGAACGGCCCCAAGCGCGCGCTGACCGCCGTGCTGAACGCCCGGCTGATCGGGATGATCGACCGCCTCGTCGCCGCCTGCGAGCGTCACCTGGCCCGGGTTGGCATCGACGCGCCGCTGATGGTGGTGCGCGGCGACGGGGCGCTGATCAGCGCCGCCATGGTGCGCGAGCGCCCGATCGAGACCATCCTCTCCGGCCCCGCCGCCAGCATCGTCGGCGCGCGCTGGCTGACCGGCGCCTCGGACGCGCTCGTCTCGGACATCGGCGGCACCACGACCGACGTGGCGCTGCTGCGGGACGGCCTGCCCGAGATCGACCCCGAGGGCGCGCGCGTCGGCGGCTTCCGCACCATGGTCGAGGCGGTGGCGATGCGCACCTCGGGCCTGGGCGGCGACAGCGAGGTGCATCTGGTCACCGAGGGCCTGGCGGGCGGGTTGCACCTTGGACCCCGGCGGCTGATGCCGGTCTCGCTCCTTGCGATGGAGCACGGGCCGATGGTCCATGCCGCCCTCGACCGCTGGCTCTCGACCGAATCCGCGGGCGAGATGGACGGCCGTTTCGTCGTCCCGATGACCGGCCAGCGCGGCGGGCTGAACGCCCGCGACATCGCGGTGCTGGACCGGATCACCCGGCCGATGCCGATGGCCTCTGCCCTGACCTCGCGGCTGGAGGTGGCGGCGCTGGAGCGGCTGGTGGCGCGCGGCCTCGTGATGATCTCGGGCGTGACGCCCTCGGATGCCAGCCACATGCTGGGGCGGCAGGAGGGGTGGGACGCGGCGGCGGCCGAAAAGGCGCTGCGCCTGCTGGCCCGGCGCCGCACCGGCGCGGGCGAGCGCTTCGCCGGCGGGCCCGAGACCCTGTCGCAGGCGATCGTGGACCAGCTGACGCGGCAGACCGTCGACTGCCTTCTGGAAGCCGCCTTCGCCGAGGACCCGCGCTTTGCCGCCGAGCCCCCCGTCGGACTGGCCCGCCACGGCCTGACCCGCGCCGGGATGGACCAGCATCGCGGCATCGTCGAGATCGGCCTCCGGCTCGGCGTGCCGGTGATCGGCCTCGGCGCCTCGGCCCCGTCCTATTACGGCGCGGTGGGCGAGCGGCTGGGCTGCCCGATGATCCTGCCCGACCATGCCGGGGTCGCCAATGCCATCGGCGCCGTCGCGGGCCAGGTCAGCCAGCGCGCGACCGGCACCATCTCCTCGCCGGCCGAGGGGCGCTATGTGACCCATCTCGCTTCCGGGCTGCAGAATTTCTCCACCCCCGAGGCGGCGCTCGAGGCGCTCGAGGCCGCGCTGGTGGCCGAGGCGTCAGAGCGCGCGCGTGAGGCCGGGGCGGTGGACCTGCGCCTCACCATCGACCGCCAGGTGAAGGACGTCGAGATCGAGGGCCGCACCATGTTCATCGAGGCAAGGGTCTCTGCCACCGCCTCGGGCCGCCCCCGCGTCGCCCGCTAGCCGGGCTCGACCCGGGGCAGGGTGAAGATTTCCGGCAGCGCCGGGGCTCAGGCTGCGGTTGGCCTCGTTAAAGATGGCGGAACCTCCGGGGCCGGCTCCGCAAGGCCGGGCGTCGCAGCCATGGCCGCCTACTCCAGATCCGCCAGAACCTGCCCCTCGCGGAAATCGGCCTCCTCCATGGCATGCGGGATGCTGCATAAGTGGCCGGAAGGCAAACCCGCCCAGATTCACCCTTGACCTCGCCCCGCCGCGCCCTTAATCCGCGCCGCAGTGGCTAGGTAGCTCAGCTGGTTAGAGCGTGCGACTCATAATCGCAAGGTCGAGGGTTCGAGTCCCTCCCTCGCCACCATTTCCCTCTCGGACGCGTCGCAAGTGCCTGGAAAGGCGTCGGCCCCGCCTTGCCCCTCCTCCGGCCAGCCGCTAGGCTCCGCCCCGACCAGCTGCGGAGGACCCCATGCACCCGATCGAGAAACGCCTTGCCGAACTGGGCGTCACCCTGCCCGACGCCCCCGCCCCGGCGGCGAATTATGTGCCCTTCGTGCAGCTGGGCAATCTGGTCCACATCTCGGGCCAGATCAGCCAGAGCGAGCAGGGCCTGATCAAGGGTCGGTTGGGTGCGGACATGGCCGTCGAACAGGGGGCCGAGGCGGCGAAACGCTGCGCGATCTCGCTTCTGGCGCAGCTGAAGAAGGCCGTCGGCGGCGACTGGGACCGGCTGGACCGCGCGGTCAAGCTGGTGGGCTTCGTGAACTCCACCCCCGATTTCACCGACCAGCCCAAGGTGATCAACGGCGCTTCCGACTTCATGGTCGCCGTCCTGGGCGATGCCGGCCGCCACGCCCGTTCGGCCGTCTCGGCCGCCTCGCTGCCCCTCGGCGTCGCGGTCGAGATCGAGGCGATCTTCGCCCTGAAATGAGCCGGGTCCCGCTGCCGGAAAGCTTCCTCCGCCTGCCGATCGCGCATCGTGCCCTGCACGACCGGGCGGCGGGCCGGATCGAGAATTCGCCCGCCGCGATCCGCGCGGCGGTGGCGGCGGGCTATGCGATCGAGGTGGACCTGCAGCTGTCGCGCGATGGCGTGGCGATGGTCTTCCATGACGAGGAACTGGACCGCCTGACCGGCGAGACCGGCCCGGTGAACGCCCGCAGCGCCGAGGAACTGGGTCGCATCCGCCTGAAGGATGCGGCCGACACGATCCCGACCCTCGCCCAGGTCCTGGCCCTGATCGATGGCCGCGTGCCGCTGCTGGTCGAACTTAAGGACCAGACCCTTGCCATGGGCCCGACCGACGGCCGGCTGGAGGCGGCGACGGCCCAGGCGCTGACCGGCTACCGGGGCGATGTGGCGGTGATGTCCTTCAATCCCCACTCCATCGCCCATATGGCCCGCCTTGCCCCGCAGCTGCCGCGTGGGATCACCACCTCGGCCTATGACCCCGAGGACTGGGCCCCCCTGCCTCCCGCCACCTGCGACCGGCTGCGCGCGATCCCGGATTACGCCCCGACCCTCTCCAGCTTCATCAGCCACGAGGCCGCCGACCTTGCCCGCCCCCGCGTGGCCGAACTGAAGGCGCAGGGCGCGGCGATCCTGTGCTGGACCATCCGCTCGCCCGAGGCCGAGGCGAAGGCGCGCGAGATTGCCCAGAACGTGACCTTCGAAGGCTATGCGGCGCAGTTCCCGGCTTGACCTTGCCCTGGTGGCGGCCAGTTCCACATTGGTCGAAATATCCTGCGGGGGTGCGGGGGTGCAAAACCCCCGCGGGTTCCGCCTGGGGAACCCCGCATGGCCGATCTGACACTTCACGACAGCCTGTCCGAGATTGCCGCCTCGGACTGGGACGCCTTGGCCGCACCCGAGCCGGGCCGCCCTGTCGACCCTTTCACCACCCATCGCTTCCTCTCCGCCCTGGAAGCCTCGGGCTCGACCGGCCCCGGCACCGGCTGGCAGGCCCGGCCGCTGGCCCTGCGCGAGGGCGGGCGCCTCGTGGCCGTCACGCCGCTTTACGTCAAGGCGCACAGCCAGGGCGAATACATCTTCGACCATGGCTGGGCCGAGGCTCTCGAAAGGGCAGGGGGGCGCTACTATCCCAAGCTGCAGGTCGCCGTTCCCTTCACCCCCGCCACCGGCCGCCGCTTCCTTGGCGCGGACCCGTGTCGTGAAACCCTCTGGCGCGCCGCCATCGGCATCGCAGCGCGGAACCGTCTCTCTTCCCTGCACGCCACCTTCTGTACGGCAGAGGAAGCCGCGGCGCTGGCGGGCGTCGAGGGCACGCTCCACCGCGTTACCCAGCAGTTCCACTGGCAAAACCGGGGGTACGGCAGCTTTGCCGACTTCCTGTCCGACCTCTCCAGCCGCAAGCGCAAGATGATCCGGAAAGAGCGCGAAGTGGCGCTGGCCTCGGGTCTGACGTTCCGCAGCCTGACCGGGGACGAGATCGAGTCCGCGCATTGGGCGGCGTTCTGGGCCTTCTACCAGGACACCGGCAGCCGCAAATGGGGCCGCCCCTACCTGACGCGGCAGGCGTTTGATCTGTTCCACCAGACCATGCGCGACGACATCCTTCTGGTCCTTGCATTCGACGATGGGCGTCCCGTTGCCGGGGCGCTGAACTTCATCGGCCGCGATGCGCTTTACGGTCGCTACTGGGGCTGCATCCAGGACCACCCCTGCCTGCATTTCGAGCTCTGCTATTACCAGGCCATCGACTGGGCCATCGCCCATGGCCTGCAAAGGGTCGAGGCCGGGGCGCAGGGCGAGCACAAGCTTGCCCGTGGCTACCTGCCGGTTCAGACGCATTCCCTGCACTGGATCGCCGAGCCCGCCTTCCGGACGGCGGTGGACCGCTACCTGCAGGCGGAACGCCGCGCAGTCGGCGAGGAGATCGAGGTGCTGACCAGCTATGGCCCCTTCCGCCGGGGGCCGGATCGGGAGTAGCCTTCCCGGGGGAGGACCCGCCGATGCTGACCTTCTACACCAACCCGATGTCGCGCGGCCGCATTGCCCGCTGGATGCTCGAGGAGTTGGGCCAGCCCTACAGGACCCAGGTCCTGGAATACTACACCACGATGAAGGCGCCGGACTATCTGGCGCTCAATCCGATGGGCAAGGTTCCCGCGATCGTCCACGATGGCAAGGTCGTGACCGAGGTGGCGGCGATCTGCACCTATCTGGCGATGACCTTCCCCGAGGCCGGGCTGATGGCCGAGGACAAGGCCGCCTTCTTCCGCTGGATGTTCTTCGCCGCGGGCCCGCTGGAGCAGGCGGCGGTCAATGCCTCTTTCGGCTGGCATCCCTCGGGCCCGCAGGAAAAGCGCCGGGCGGGCTATGGCGACCTGGCCGATGTCCTGGGCGCGTTGACCGGGCATCTGGCCGCACATGATTTTGTGGCCGACGGCCGCTTCACTGCCGCCGATGTCTATGTCGGCAGCCAGATCGGCTGGGGGATGCAGAACGGCGGCATTCCGGCCAATGCCGTGTTGCAGGCCTATTGGGCGCGGATCAGGGACCGCCCCGCCCGCCAATCGGCCGAGGCCCTCGACAATGCCCTGATCCGGGAGAACCAGCCATGACCCAGCTTCTGCCCGAAGCGGACCGCAAGACCCTGTTGCCGCCCCTGGCCGAGACCGGCTGGGCCGCCGTGCCGGGCCGCGACGCGATCCGCAAGATCTGGAAGTTCCGCAGCTTTTCCGAAGCCTGGGGCTTCATGTCCCGCGCGGCCCTGGTGGCCGAGAAGCTGAACCACCACCCGGAATGGAGCAATGTCTACAACGTGGTCGACGTGACCCTGACCACGCATGACTGCCAGGGGCTTTCGCGCCTTGACCTCGATCTCGCCAAGGCGATGGACCGCTTCGCGCCCGGCGCCGAAATCCAGCGCGATCATGGCGAGCCGGTCAGCTGCCTGTGCGAGATCCACGCGCGCAAGGCGTGAGGCGGGAAGGTGGGCAGATTGCCCACCCTGCGACGGGTTCAGAGCTGCGACAGCAGGTGTTCGCCCGCCGAAATCTCGCAGCCCGGCCCGGTTTCGGGGTTGAACTGCGTGACCACGCCATCCTCCGCCACCAGCGAGTAGCGTTTCGAGCGGGCCAGAAGGCCGAGATGCGGCAGGTCCAGGGTCATGCCGATCGCCCTGGTGAAGCTGGAATCCGCATCGGCGACCATCGAGATCCCGGCGGCATCGGCACCCGTCGCCTCGCCCCAGGCCTTCATCACGAAGGGATCGTTGACCGAGACGCAGATGATCTCGTCCACGCCCTTTTCGGCCAGCTTCCCCGCAGTGCGGATGAAACTTGGGACATGCGCGGTCGAGCAGGTGCCGGTGAACGCGCCCGGCAGGCCGAAGATCACCACCTTGCGGCCCTTCAGCACCTCGGTCAGGTTCACCGGCTCGGCCCCGGCCTCGGCCATGCGCAGAAGGGTTGCCTCGGGCAGCTTCGCCCCGATCGTCAAAGTCATTTTCGTCATTCCTCGTCACCAGGCTGCGTTGCGCAGGTTGCGCCATGGGTTATAGGCTCTGGCGCAAGGGTTTCCAGAGGGATGCGGGCATGCGGGTGGTGATCGTCGGGGCAGGGCAGGCAGGCGCGGCATTGGCGGCCAGGCTGCGCGCGCTGGGCCATGCGGGGGAGATCGTGATGCTTGGGGACGAGCCCGCGCCGCCCTACCAGCGCCCGCCGCTGTCGAAGGCCTATCTGCTGGGCGAGATGGAGGAGGACCGGCTCTGGCTTCGCTCGCCCGAATTCTGGGCCGAGAACAACGTGACCCTGCGGCTGGGCCAGGCCGTCACCGACCTTGATCTCGTGGCCAAGACCGTGACCGTCGGCGGCGAGGCGCTGGAATACGACCAGCTTGCGCTGACCACCGGCTCCTCTCCCCGCCGCCTTTCCCCGGCGCTGGGCGGCGCGCTGGAGAGGGTGTTCGCGGTGCGGACGCTGGCCGATGTCGATGCCATGCGCGCCGAGTTCCAGCCCGGCCGCCGCGTCATCATCGTCGGCGGCGGCTATATCGGGCTGGAGGCGGCGGCGGTCGCGGCGAAGCTTGGTCTCAACGTCACCGTGCTGGAGATGGCGCCCCGCATCCTGCAACGCGTCGCGGCGCCCGAGACCTCGGCCCATGTCCGCGCGCTGCACCAGTCCCACGGCGTCACCGTGCTGGAGGAAACCGGCCTTGACCGGCTGGAGGGCGACGACCGGGTGACCGGGGCGATCCTGAGGGACGGCCGGGTCCTGCCGGCGGATTTCGTGATCGTGGGCGTCGGCATCACGCCGAACACCCACCTGGCCGAGAATGCGGGCCTTGCGATCGACAACGGCATCGCCACCGATGCTTATGGCCGGACCTCCGACCCGGCGGTCTGGGCGGCGGGCGATTGCGCCTCGTTCCCGCATGGCGGCGGGCGGCTCCGGCTGGAATCGGTCGGCAATGCCATCGACATGGCCGAGGCGGTGGCCGCCAACATTCTGGGCGCCGGCCAGCCCTATGAGGCGAAGCCCTGGTTCTGGTCCGACCAGTTCGACCTGAAGCTCCAGATCGCCGGGTTGAACACCGGCTATGACCGCATCGTCACCCGCAAGGGCGAGGGGGATGCCGTCAGTTTCTGGTATTACCAGGGCGACCGCCTGCTCGCCGTGGACGCGATGAACGACAGCCGCGCCTATATGGTCGGCAAGCGCCTGATCGAGGCCGGCAAGTCCCCCACGGCCGAGGCGGTGACCTCGACCCCCGACCTCAAGGCCCTGCTCAAGGCATGAGGATCATCGGCGGCGCACGCCGGGGCCTGAAGCTGGCCGATGTGGGCGAGGGCGATGCCGCCGCCCATCTCCGCCCCACATCGGACCGGGTGCGCGAGGCGATCTTCAACTTGGTGATCAACGCCCGGTCCTTTCCGCTGCACGGGGCGCGGGTGCTGGACCTCTTCGCCGGGACCGGCGCGCTGGGGCTCGAGGCGATCAGCCGCGGCGCGGCCGAGGCGGTGTTCGTCGATGACGGCGCGAAGGCGCTGGCGCTGCTGAAGGCCAACATCGCGAAGATGCGGGCCGAGGGCGAAACCCGCGTCCTGCGCCAGAATGCCACCCGCCTGCCGCCGAACCCTGCCGCCCCCTTCCCGCTGGTCTTTCTCGATCCCCCCTACGGCAAGGCGCTGGGCGAGGCCGCGCTCGCCTCGGCCCGGGTGCGGGGCTGGCTGGCGCCGGGTGCACTGATCGTCTGGGAGGAAAGCCAGCCCCCGGTGCCGCCGGAAGGCTTTGCCCTTGTCGACCAGCGGAAGTATGGCGACACCATCGTCACCCTGCTCGAGGCCCCCGCATGACCCGCCCCTCTGCCGTCCTTTTCGATTGCGACGGGGTGATCACCGACAGCGAAGGGCCGACCTTCGACCTTCTGATCGCCGACCTTGCCGGCCATGGCCTGCCGCTTACCCGGCACCAGCTTGAGACCGACTATATCGGCGGCACCATCGAGACCGTGGCCCTGCGCGCCCGCGCCGCCGGGGCGGTGCTGCCCGAGGACTGGGTCGCCCGGTTCTATGACCGGATGTATGCGATGCTGGCGGAGGAAACCGCGCTGATCCCCGGCGTGGTCGAGGTCTTCGACCGGCTGGATGCGGCGGGGGTTCCCTTTGCCGTCGGCTCGAACGGAACGCCCGAGAAGATGCGGATCAGCCTTGGCCAGCACGGGCTGCTCCCGCGTTTCCGCGCCGTGCTGTCCGGTCAGGCGCTCGGCCGTCCGAAACCCGCGCCCGATGTCTACCTTGCCGCCGCCGCTGCCTGCGGGGCGGAGCCCGCCGCCTGCGTGGTGATCGAGGACAGCCCCTCGGGCGCCCGCGCCGCGCTCGCGGCCGGGATCCCCTGCCTGGGCTTCGCCCCGCACGGATCCGGCAGCCCGCCCGCCCGCGGCCTTGCGGCGCTGGGCGTGCCGCTGTTCCACCGCATGTCCGACCTGCCCGCGCTGCTGGAGCTGTGACGTCGCGTTGCGGGTGACAGGCCCCGCGCGCCGGGCCATTCTGCCGGGAAAAGAGGGAACCATGACCAGCCATCCCCATCTCCTCGCCCCGATCACGCTCGGCTGCCATACCTTGCGCAACCGCTGCCTGATGGGCTCGATGCACACCGGGCTGGAGGAAACCGGCGACTGGTCCCGCGTCGCCGCCTTCTACGCCGCGCGCGCCAGGGGCGGGGCCGGGTTGATCGTCACCGGCGGCATAGCCCCGAATGCCGAGGGCGGCGTCTTTCCCGGCGCGGCGGGCCTTTTCACCGATCGTGACATCGCCAACCATGCCGGGGTGACCGATGCCGTCCATGCCGAGGGCGGCCATATCGTCATGCAGATCCTCCACGCCGGGCGCTACGCCTATTCCCCCGATTGCGTCGCGCCCTCGGCCGTGAAATCGCCGATCTCGCCCTTTCCACCGAAAGAGCTGGACGAAGCCGGGATCGAAAAACAGATCGCCGACATCGCCACCGCCGCCGCCCGCGCCATTCAGGCCGGCTATGACGGGGTCGAGGTCATGGGCTCCGAAGGCTATTTCCTCAACCAGTTCCTCGTCACCCACACCAACCGCCGCAGCGACCGCTGGGGCGGCCCTTACGCCAACCGGATGCGCCTGCCGGTCGAGGTGGTCTCGCGTGTGCGGCAGGCCATCGGGCCGGGCGCGATCCTGGTCTATCGCATCTCGCTGATCGACCTGATTCCCGACGGCTCCAGCTGGGAGGAGATCGTCCGGCTCGCCCGCGCCATCGAAGCGGCAGGAGCGAACATCCTGAACACCGGCATCGGCTGGCACGAGGCGCGGGTGCCCACCATCGCCACCTCGGTCCCCCGCGCCGCCTTCGCCCGGCTGACCGCCCGCCTGCGGCCCGAGGTCGGCATCCCCGTCATCGCATCGAACCGGATCAACACTCCCGAGGTGGCCGAAGAACTGCTGGCCTCGGGGGTCGCCGACATGGTCTCGATGGCCCGCCCCTGGCTGGCCGAGCCCGAGTTCATCCTCAAGGCCGCCACCGGCCGCGCGGCGGAAATCGCCCCCTGCATTGCCTGCAACCAGGCCTGTCTCGACCACACCTTCTCGGGCAAGCTCACCTCCTGCCTGGTGAATCCCCGCGCCTGTCATGAGACCGAGCTGACCTATGCGCCCGCCCTGGCGCCAAAGCGCATCGCCGTGGTCGGCGCAGGCCCGGCCGGCATGACCGCCGCCATGGTCGCGGCGGAGCGGGGTCACCAGGTCACGCTGTTCGACAGGGCCTCGCAGGTCGGCGGCCAGCTCAACCTGGCGAAACGGGTTCCGGGGAAGGAGGAGTTCCGGGGCCTGGTGGACTGGTTTGCCGTCCGGCTGCAGGCCTCCGGCATCACCCTGCGCCTCGGTCGCGCCGCCAGCCTCGCCGACCTTCGCGACTTCGATGAGGTGGTGATCGCGACCGGCGTCACCCCGCGCGATCCGGGGATTCCTTTTGAACCGGGGGCGCGGGTCCTGTCCTATGTCGACGTGCTGCAAGGCACCGATCCTGGCCGCCGGGTGGCCATCGTCGGCGCGGGCGGGATCGGCTTCGACGTGGCCGAGACGCTGGTCCACGCAGGCACCAGCCCGACCGAGGACCCCGCGCTCTGGCGCCGGGAATGGGGCGTCACCGCGCCGTGGGAGGATAGGGGCGGCCTGGCGCCGCAAGGACCTGCGCCGGAGCCCCCGGCGCGCGAGGTGCATCTGCTGCAGCGCAAACCCGAAAAGCCTGGCCGCCACCTTGGCAAGACCACCGGCTGGATCCACCGCGCCACCCTGGCGATGAAGCGGGTCAGGATGCGGGGCGGGGTGAACTATGACCGTATCACGCCCCAGGGCCTCTGGCTTTCCCACGGACCCGACCGCGAGAGGCCAGAGCTTCTCGCGGTCGATGCCGTCGTCCTTTGCGCAGGTCAGGTGCCGGATCGGACCCTGTCCGAGGCCCTGACCCGGGCGGGCATCCCCCACCATCTGATCGGCGGAGCGGATGTGGCGGCCGAACTGGATGCCAAGCGCGCGATCGATCAGGCCGCGCGCCTGGCCGCCCGGCTTTAGTTGCCGGTCGCCGGCGCGGCGATCACGCCATTGTCCAGCGCCGTCTGCAGCTCGGTCGCGTCGACCTGGCCGTCGGTATTCGTGTCGATGCCGGCAAAACCTTCCTCGGTCAGGTCGGTCCAGACCGCCTGCAACTCCACCAGCGACCAGGTGCCGTTGCCATCGGTGTCCGTCACCTCGGGCAGGGTCGCGGTCTGGGCGACGGCGGCCGTGGCCAGGGCCAGAGGTGCAAGGAACATTGCGATGCGGGTCATGGGAATCTCCTTCTTGGTCCATGAGGCGGATGGCGTTGATGCCACCAGCGGGGCAGAACCTGCGCAATCCCGGAAGGATATTCCAGATGTCCTGTGAGATTCTGCGGCATGCTTGGCGAAACCCCGCATTTCTGGTGGCTTCTGGGAACATTTTCCTGCCGATGCCGAATATTGGGCCTTCCGCCGCCCATACCTGCTGATGGAAGCGGCGGACCGCCGCGCAACCGCCATCCCCGAGTTACGTTTCGACGCCATGAACGATCCCCCAGAATACCCCGGATCGGTCGCTTGAATGCCGCCATCCTGCCCGATTTGGCCGGGAAAGATGGAAGGCAAGGCGTGAAGTTCCCGAAGAGGACGAAATGGATCGACTGACCGAGATGGAGGCCTTCGCCACTGTCGTGGACCAAGGCGGCTTCACCGACGCGGCGAAGAAGATGGGGATTTCCAAATCCGCTGTTTCCAAGCATGTCTCCGCGCTTGAGGCGCGGTTGGGCGCCCGCCTCTTGAACCGCACCACCCGCCGTGTCAGCCCGACCGAGATCGGCCTTGCCTATTATGACCGCGCCCGCCGCGTGCTGAACGACGCGGGCGAGGCCGACGCGCTGGTGACCTCGATGCAATCCGCGCCCTCGGGCCTCTTGCGGGTGTCGGTCGCCACCGATTTCGGCGTCAACCTGCTGTCGCCGATCCTGGGGGATTTCCTGCTGGAATATCCCGAGATCACCGTGAACATGGTGCTGAACAACCGCTATGTCGAACTGATCAGCGAGGGTTTCGACATGGCGATCCGTGTCGGCGACCTCGAGGATTCCAGTCTCCGCGCCCGCAAGCTGACCGAGACGACCAAGCGGATGATCGGTGCGCCGTCCTATTTCCAGAAATTCGGCCGCCCGCAGAAGATCGACGATCTGAACGACCACAAGCTTCTGCACTATTCCAACCAGGCCAACGGGAACGTCTGGAAGATCACCGCGCCCTCGGGCGAAAAGCGCCAGGTCCGCTCGATCGGATGGCTGACGGTGAACGATGGGCAAAGCCTGCTGAACGCCGCGATTTCGGGCCTGGGCATCGCCTACCTGCCCAGCTTCCTTTACGCCGACGCCATGCGCCAGGGTCTGGTGGAGGAGGCGATTCCCGGCCTGCCGGTCGAGACGCTCGGCATCTACGCCGTCTATCCGCCGGGCCGCTTCACCCAGCCCAAGGTGCGCGCCTTCATCGATTTCCTCGCCAAGCGCTATCAGGAAAAGGGCCCCGACAACTGGTGATCGCGGCGCGGGGCAACCCTTGTTCCGATCCTCAGCGGGTCGAGGTCACCACGGCCTCGACCCGCCGGTTCTTCTGGCGACCCTCCTCCGTCTGATTCGTCGCGCGCGGGGCCAGGAAGCCCACGCCCTCGGCCATGACCCGGCCAGGATCGGCGCCATAGCGATCCTCCAGCACCTGCGCCACCGCCTCGGCCCGGCGTTCCGACAGCGCGATATTCGCTGCCAGGCTGCCCGAGGCATCGGTATGGCCGACCAGCGCCAGTGTCCCGTCCGGGTTCGCCTCCAGCCAGGCCGCCAGTGCCGCCAGCGAGGGATAATCCCCCTCGGCCAGCGCGGACGAGCCGCTGGCAAAGACCAGATCCTCCAGCACCGCCGCGCCCTCCGCATCCAGCGTGGCGCCGATCTCGCCGGTTGGCGCAATGGGCAGGGCCTGCGGCTCCGCCACCTCCAGATCGACGCTTGCCGCTACCGGGGCGGCGGTCGGATCCGAGGGCCGGACCCGCGTCACCTGCACATAGATCGACGCGGCCGAGCGGCTGACCAGGACCGAGACCGCCTCCTCGCCCTTTTCGGCCGAGAGGAAGCGGAAATCGCCCAGGTCGACATGCATATCGGGCTCGGGCATCACATCGGTGCCGAAACGGAAGTCGAAGCCGCCGCAGGCACGGGTCTCGCAGTCGAAGACCACCCTGAAGCCCGCCGCGACGATCTGCGCGCGCAGACCCTCGATCACCCCCAGCGTCGTCTGATCGCCCGCCTCCAGCTGCCAGGCCCGCTGGTCCACCGCCCCGTCCACCTGCCGCGAGGGCACCGACTGCCCGTCGAAGGGGCCCAGCGGCAGGGCATGGCTGCCCCTCGCCTCGCTGCGGCTCTCCTCGCCCAGGATCTTGCCCGGAAGGTCCAGCGTCAGCCCATGCGCAAGTCCTGGCAGGGCTGCCAGCAGCAGGGAAACCACAGCCTTGAAGACGTTCTGCACTGCCCGCGCCGCTTTCCGCGATCACTTCATCCGGTAGTGATACTGTCCCACATTCCGCAACCCGAGACGAGCGTAGAGCGCCCGGGCGGCGATGTTCCGCTCTGTCACCACCAGTGACAGCCGCGTCGCCCCCTCGGCGGCGGCCCAGTTCGCCGCCGCGCGCAGAAGATTCGCGCCCACGCCCTGCCGCCGCACGCTCTCGCGCACCTCAAGCGCATGGAGCATCGCCTCCTTCCCGTGCAGCGCGACGAACGCGGCCCCGGCGGGGTGATCCTCGTGCCGGGCCAGGATCGCGGTGCGCTTGCCCACGGTGCGCTCCATCACCGCGACGCGTTCGGGGCCGATCCCGCCCTCGGCCCAGATCGTCCTGGCAATCGCCAGCGGCGCCCAGTGCGGGAAGGCGGACAGCGGCGGCAGGTCGGCGTTCAACTCCGCCACCGGCGCGGCATAGGCCACCACCGGATCGACCATGCGCCAGCCCCGCGCCTCCAGCGCCCGGTCCAGCGCCGTCTCGCCCTCGCGGATCAGCACCAGCCCCTGGTCCAGCGCGTCGAGATCCGCCTCGGTCCAGTCCCCCGCAGAACTTGCCGCCGAGACGCGCTTGCCGCCCCCCGCGCCATCGCGGCACAGGAACGGCCCCTGGCGCCAGACCCGCGCCGCGGGCCAGGTCGCCTCCATCACCGCCGCCAGCTCCTCGGGCGTCATGCGAACAGCCGCGTCAGCCGGACCATCGCCTCGTCCAGCCGCCCCGGATCGGTGCCCCGGATCACCAGGTTGGTGCCATAGGCGCCGTTCTGGATGAAGGGGTAGGAACCCATCGAAAGATCGGGAAACTCGGCCGCCAGTGCGCCGAAGGCCTCGGCAACCTCGCCCTCGCCCCGGTCCACCCGCAGGTTCTGCGACAGAAGCGGCGGCCCCCCCGTCAGCCTGGGCAGGACGCTGGCGACCATCGCCTGGAAGATGTTCGGCACGCCCGCCATCACATGCACATTGCCGATGGTGAAGCCCGGCGCGATCGAGACGGGGTTGTCGATCAGGCCTGCTCCCTCCGGGATCCGCGCCATGCGCTGCCGCGCCTCGTTGAAAGGCAGCCCGGAACGGTCGTAATGCGCCTGCAAGAGCGCCATCGCATCCGCCCGATGCCCGATCCTCGCCCCCATCGCCTCGGCCACCGCATCGGCGGTGATGTCGTCATGGGTGGGGCCGATCCCGCCCGAGGTGAACAGATGGTCATACCGTCCCGACAGTTCCCGTACGGCGGCGACGATCTCGGCGTGGACATCCGCCACGATCCGCGCCTCGCGCAGGGTGATGCCGGCGCGGGTCAACTCGCCCGCCAGATAATGCAGGTTCGAATCGCGGGTGCGCCCGGACAGGATCTCGTCCCCGATCACCAGAATCGCCGCGGTTGGGTTGGTCATCGCTCGCTCCCTTGGCTGGTTTTTGTATAGCCAAGCACTGCAGGCTTTCAAACCCCGCCTCTGGCCAATTCCGCGCAAGGCTCTTATGTAGGGGACAAGGAGACCGGGATTGGACGAACAGCGCGCGCGTATCACTAAGGATGGCATCCGCATCTATGAAGACGCGGATTTCGCGGGCATGCGCACCGCCGGGCGTGTCGCGGCCGAGATCCTGGACGCCGTCGCCCCGCTGGTCCTGCCCGGCACCACGACCGGCGCGATCGACGATTTCATCACCGAGGAGATCAAGCGCCGTGGCGTGATCTCGGCAACCATCGGCTACAAGGGCTACAAGCACGCCTCCTGCATCAGCGTGAACCACGTGGTCTGCCACGGGATTCCGGGGCCGAAGGTGCTGCTGGACGGCGATATCCTGAACGTCGACGTGACGGTGATCGTGGATGGCTGGTACGGCGATACCAGCCGGATGTATGTGGCCGGCGCGCTGCCCCGCAAGGCCGAGCGTCTGGTCGAAGTCACGCATGAGGGCCTGATGCGCGGCATCGCCGCCGTCAAGCCGGGCAATACCTTCGGCGACATCGGCCATGCGATCCAGTCCTATGTCGAGGCGCAGCGCATGTCGGTCGTCCGCGACTTCTGCGGCCATGGCCTCGGCCGGGTGTTCCACGCGCCGCCGAACGTGCTGCACTACGGCCGCGCGGGATCTGGTCCGGTGCTGGAAGAAGGCATGTTCTTCACCATCGAGCCGATGGTGAACCTGGGCCGTCCCGAAACCAAGGTGCTTGCCGACGACTGGACCGCCGTGACCCGCGACCGTTCGCTTTCGGCGCAGTTCGAGCACTCGGTCGGCGTCACCGCCACCGGCTGCGAGATCTTCACCCTGTCCCCGGCAGGCAAGTTCCACCCGACCTGGGGCTGAGGCGCGCCCAAATTCCTTCGAAGGAATTTGCAAAAGTTTTCGAAAACTTTTGCGCCTCTATTCCGACGTTTCCGCGCAATGCCGTCGGAAGGCCCGCTTCAGCAACTCAAGCTCTGCCCGCAACAGGCCGACCTCTGCCCGCAGGTCTTCATCCGGCGGCAACCCGGCGATCAGGGTGATCCGCGACAGCACCTCGCCGTCCAGCCGCAACAGCACCACCTGCACCCCTTCGGACAGGATCGTGCCCGGCAGCGGCACCCGCACCGCGTGACCCTCGGGCAGCGCCACGACCTCCACTCCCGGCAGGGCGGCGCCATCATGCAGCGCCTCGACCCGGGGCGCCGCGCCCGCGCCGGTCAGGAGGCCCTCCCAGGTTCCATTTGCGATCCGCGTCTGGGTCAGGGTCGGTCCGGCCATCACATGCTCACAGTCCGGCGCGCGGGCGGCGGCTGAGGACCGCGTCGCGCAAAAGGATACGGGTCATCGCCACATCGTTGAAGATCAGGTCCAGCCAGGCCCGTTCGATCCGCGCCTCGCCGATCCCGGCATAGGCCAGGTCGAACTCGGCCTCCCCGCCCTGCGTCAGGTCGCTGGTCTGCTGCGCCAGCCCGGCCGAGTGCTTGAGGTTCAGCCGCGCAAAGGCGCGCAGCGGCCGGTCGGCCTCGATCACAGCATCCAGCCGCAGCACATGGCGCGGGCCCAGGCCGGTTGCGGCGCCTTCAGGCAGGCCGAGCGAGAGCGACAGGAAATTGCCGCGAAAGCCGAAAACCTCCAGCGCAAGGCCGAAAGGCGTGCGCCCTTCCGTGTTCCGCAGCTGGCGGAAGGCGATTTCGGACAGCGGGCAGTCGTGGTAGAGGGCAAGATCCTCGCTGACCTGGCTCGCCTGCCCGGCGATGACCTCGCCCGGATCGGGCAGCGGCCCGCGCCAGCCATCCGGCCGCCAGATCCAGTCGGTTCCCAGCGGCCATTCCTGACGATCGGTCAGCGGCAGGGACAGGCGGGCGTCGGCGGCATGGACCAGCCGGTCGATCTGGCGGCGCATGGCCCGCGCCTCGGCCCGCAGCGCGGGAAGCTCGAAGAGGTCGAGCTCCGGCGCATCGGTGCCGGCCCGCGTCCAGCGCCCCTGCACCCGGCGCAGGCACCAGCGGTCAAGCGCCTGGGCCAACCGTCCTGCCATGGAGCGTCACTGGTCCATGTAGACGTGGCTTTCTTCCTTCGCGCCCGGATGCGTCACCGCCCCCCAGCGCGCGCCGCCGACCAGTTTCGCGAACTTGTGCACCGCGCCCGAGGTGTATTGCGTCTTGCGCGGCCCTTTCCACTCGGCCTTGCGCTTCGCCAGTTCCTCGTCCGACAGCGCCACCGACAGCTCGCCGGTCAGGGCGTTCAGGCTGATGATGTCGCCGTTCCTGAGGAGCGCAATCGGCCCGCCATGCGCCGCCTCCGGCCCGACATGGCCGACGCAGAAGCCCCGCGTCGCGCCCGAGAAGCGACCGTCGGTGATCAGCGCCACCTTCTTGCCCATGCCGTGACCGGACAGCGCGGCGGTGGTCGCCAGCATCTCGCGCATCCCCGGCCCGCCCGCCGGGCCTTCGTTGCGGATGACGATGACCTCGCCCTCCCTGTATTCCCGCTTCTTCACCGCCTCGAAGGCGTCCTCCTCGCATTCGAAGACGCGGGCCGGGCCGGAGAACACCTGCTCGGTCTCGGTCATCCCCGCGACCTTCACGATGGCCCCGTCCGGCGCGAGGTTGCCCTTCAGGCTGACCACGCCCCCGGTCTTGGTGATAGGTGAGCTGATATGATAGATCACCCGCCCATCCGCCTCGCCCCGGATTTCCTCAAGGCTTTCGCCCAGGGTCTTGCCGCTGGCGGTGATGCAGTCGAGGTGCAGGAGCCCCTCGCGCGCCAGTTCCTTCATCACCACGGCCACGCCGCCCACCTCGTGCAGGTCCTTGGCGACGTATTTTCCGCCCGGACGCAGGTCGACGAAATAGGGCGTGTCCTTCATGATCTTGGCCACGTCGAAGAGGTCGAAATCCAGCCCGGCCTCGTTCGCCAGCGCCGGCAGGTGCAGCGCCGCGTTGGTGGAGCCGCCGGTGCAGCCCACCACCCGCGCCGCATTCTCCAGCGCCTTCCGCGTCACGATGTCCCGGGCGCGGATGTTCTTCTCGATCAGGTTCATCACCGCAACACCCGAAGCCTCGCCATACTGGTCGCGGCTTTCATAGGGCGCCGGGGCCGAGGAGGAATTCAGCAGCGCCAGCCCGATCGCCTCGCTGACGCAGGCCATGGTGTTCGCAGTATATTGCGCGCCGCAGGCACCGGAGGACGGGCAGGCGACCTTCTCCATGATTTCCAGCTCGGCCTCGCTCAGGACGCCGGCCTGGTTCTTGCCCACAGCCTCGAACATGTCCTGCACGGTGATGTCCTGGCCGTTGTAGCGGCCGGGCAGGATCGACCCGCCGTAGATGAAGACCGAGGGCACGTTCAGCCGAACCATCGCCATCATCATCCCCGGCAGCGACTTGTCGCAGCCCGCCAGCCCGACGATGGCGTCGTAGCAGTGCCCCCGCATCGTCAGTTCCACCGTGTCGGCAATCGCATCGCGCGACGCCAGCGAGGACCGCATCCCCTCATGCCCCATGGCGATGCCGTCGGTCACGGTGATCGTCGTGAACTCGCGCGGGGTGCCGCCGCCCTTCTTGACTCCCTGCTTGACGATCTGCGCCTGGCGGTTCAGCGCGATGTTGCAGGGGGCCGCCTCGTTCCAGCAGGTCGCCACGCCCACCCAGGGCTGGTGGATCTCTTCTTCCGTGATCCCCATCGCGTAGAAATAGCTGCGATGGGGCGCGCGCGCCGGGCCTTCGGTCACATGGCGGCTGGGAAGCTTCGACTTGTCGAAACGCTGGTTGGACATGGCGGTTTCCTCACGGAATGTGCTTACCGCAAGGGATAAAGACCCGCCCGGTCCGGGGCAAGCCGATTTGCCGGGCTCAGCCGCCGTTCAGCGCCACCGTGGCCTGGCGCATCACCCCGTCCAGCTGCAGCCGCAACCCGTTGATCAGCGCGACATAGCTGTCCAGCGGCTCGGCCAGCGCCGGGACCAGCCGCGACAGGGCAGGGGCCGCAAGGTAGACCGCCGCGCCGATCATCGCCACCGCCATCACCATCAGGAAGCCGCTGCGGAACCCGCCGCCGGTCTCGGGCGGGGGCAGGTCGGCCGGGGTGTGGTCCTGCTCATGCTCGGACGGCCGCAGCGAGGAGTTGATCTCCTCGACATCCGGCAGAAGGTCGCGCCGGGCCGCGGGCCGGGCTTCTTCCGCGACCGGGGCGGCCGCCGGGGCGGCGGCGGCCGCGGCCAGGGCAGCGCCAAGCGCGGGCGGCGGCTCCGAGATATTGGTCTCGGCCCGCCGCGCCTTCACCTCGCGCTCGGCCTCCTCGCGCAGGATCGCCAGCACCGAGTCATCCACCTTGTAGGCGGGCGCGGCCTCGATCTCTGGCTCAGGATCGACCTCGGGCTCAGCCTCGGACGCAGCCTCGATCCCCGGCTCCGGCGCGATCTCGGGTTCATCTTCCGGGGGTTCTTCGGGGGCATCCTCGGGCAGATCGACCGGAATCTCGACGGGCAACGCGCCGGGCAGTTCCTCCGGCACCTCCTCGGGCAGGTCTTCCGGCAGGTCCTCGGGCGTGATCTCGGGTTCGACCTCGGGTTCGGGCTCCGGCCTCTGGGCGGAGGGCGCCGCCGTCGCCACCGGCGGCGCCTCGGCCACGGGCGTCAGGACCGGGGTCGGTTCGGCCGCAACGGGGCGCATCTGGAACCAGGCGTGATTGCAATTCGCGCATTGCACGTCGCGGCCGCCTTCCGGGATGGCGTCGTCCGGAACCTCGTATTTCGCCTCACATTTCGGGCAAACCAACCGCATCCTGTTCCCTCAACGCCAGTTTCGGCTACCGCTCGGAAGTTCTCTATCCCTTAATTCCTGTGGTTCCAAGGGTTTGTCTCGCGGCCTTTTACAATCCTTTCCGCCTGTGCGATGGAAAGCGCAGTCAAGCCGCGCGGCCAGCCGCCAAAGTCAGGGAACCCGTCGTGATCGCCTTCGAAAACGTGGCCTACAGCTATGGCGGCGGCGAGCTTCTGACCGATGTCTCGCTGCGCCTTGCTCCGGGCTCGTTCCATTTCCTGACCGGCCCTTCCGGCGCGGGGAAATCCACCTTCCTGAAACTCGCCTATGCCGAGCTGAAGCCCACCTCCGGCCGCGTCACCCTGTTCGACCGCGAGCTTGCCAGCCTCACACGCGACGACGTGGCCCGCAGCCGCCGCCGGATCGGCATCGTGCACCAGGACTGCAAGTTCCTCGACCACATGACGCTGGCGGCGAACATGGCGCTGCCCTTCACCGTTTCCGACCGCGAGAGCGATCCGCAGGACATGGACGACCTCCTGTCCTGGGTCGGGCTGAAGCATCTGGCCGACGCGCTGCCGCCGCAGCTTTCCGGCGGCGAGCGCCAGCGCGCGGCGCTGGCCCGCGCGGTGATCGTCGATCCCGACGTGATCCTGGCGGACGAGCCCACGGGCAACGTGGACTGGGAAATGTCCCTGCGCATCCTCACCCTGCTGGTCGAGCTGAACCGGATGGGCAAGACCATCCTGGTCGCCACCCACGACCTGAACCTGATCCGCCAGGCCAAGGCGCAGATCCAGGCCCGCGTCCTGCGCATCGCCGGGCACCGGGTGCAACTCGCGGGGGCCGACCTGTGAGGCTTCCCAAGGCGAAACCCGCCAGCCCGGCAACGCGCGCGCTGCAGGTCGTGCCGCCCTCCGGCCCCACGGGCTGGCTGACGACCTTCACCGCAGGCGCGATGGCCTTCCTCTGCGTCTTCGCCCTCGCGCTCTCGCTCGCTTCCGGCCGTCTCGCCGACCGCTGGTCCGAGGCGCTGGCCCGGACCGCCACGATCCGTCTCTCCGCGCCGGTGGAGCAGGTGCAGATCCAGACCGACGCGATCCTTGCCGTCCTCGCCACCACTCCCGGCGTGGCCAGTTTCCGCGCCCTGGACGAGGCCGAGACCCGCGCACTCCTCGAACCCTGGTTCGGCCCCGACCTCCCGGTCGAGGCCCTGCCGATCCCCCGCCTGGTCGAGCTGGTCGAGGCCGATCCCGGCTATGACGCCCAGGGCCTGCGCCAGCGCCTTGCGGCCGAGGCCCCAGGAGCGACGCTCGACGACCACACCCGCTGGCGCCGCCCCCTGGCCGAGGCCGCGGCCCGCCTGCGCCTGCTTGGTGTGCTCTCCATCGCCCTGATCGGCGCGGCGATGGCCGCGATGATCACGCTCGCCGCCCGCGCGGCGCTGGCGACCAATGCCGGGGTGATCCGCGTCCTGCGCCTCGTCGGCGCCAAGGACAGCTACATCGCCCGCGCCTTCGTGCGCCGCTTCACCCTGCGCGCCCTGGGCGGGGCCGGGGTCGGGGCCGCCGCCGGCATGGCCGGGGTCGCGGCCCTGCCGGCAACCGACGCCGCCGGGGGCTTTCTCACCGGCCTCGGCTTTACCGGCACCGGCTGGCTCTGGCCCCTGGCCCTGCCGCCGCTTGCCGCGCTCGTCGCCTTCCTCGCCACCCGCCGCGCCGCCTTCCAGAAACTGAGAGAGCTGACATGACCCCGATCCGCTGGCTGCTGTCGCTGGTCTTCATCGTGCAGATGTATCTCGCCATGGCGGTGATCGCGGTGGTCTTCGCCCCCTGGGCGCTGGCCTCGCGCCACGGTGCGCGGGTCGCCTGCAAGACATTCTGCCGCTGGACGATCTTCTCGCTGCGCGTCCTCACCGGCCTGAAATCCGAGGTCCGGGGCACCCCGCCGACCGGCGAATGCATCATCGCCGCCAAGCATCAGAGCTTTCTCGACATCATCCTGAT
This sequence comes from Tabrizicola soli, assembly GCF_015999335.1. Taxonomy (GTDB): domain Bacteria; phylum Pseudomonadota; class Alphaproteobacteria; order Rhodobacterales; family Rhodobacteraceae; genus Tabrizicola; species Tabrizicola soli. The sequence goes on from NZ_JAEACP010000005.1 coordinate 24,894, forward strand.
CTTCAACGCCGTCCCGGCCGCCAAGTTCATCATGAAGCGCGAGCTGATGTACACGCCCTTCCTCGGCCAATACGCGCTGCGCATAGGCTGCGTGCCGGTCGATCGCGGCAAGCGCGGCGCGGCGATCGCCCGGATGAAGTCCGACGTGGCAAAGGGCACGGCCGAGCCCGGCCAGCTGATCATCTACCCCCAGGGCACCCGCGTCGCGCCCGGCGACGTGAAGCCCTACAAGGTCGGCACCGGCCTGCTTTACGACCAGCTCGGCCAGCCCTGCCACCCGGCCGCGACCAATGTCGGGATCTTCTGGCCCAAGCGCGGCATCCTGCGCAAGCCCGGCACCGCCGTGGTCGAGTTCCTGGAGCCGATCGCCCCCGGCCTGCGCGTGGCGGAGTTCATGCGCCGGCTGGAGGCCGAGGTCGAGACACACTCCGACCGCCTGATGGCCGAAGCTGGTTTCAGATCAGAAGCGCAGGGGTAGGGTGGGCAGTATTGCCCACCTTACGATACCGCTTCCGGCGAATTTCAGCGCCACGATACCGGCGAAGATCAGCAGGTTTCCCGCGACCCGCATCAGGTTCACCGGCTCGTGGAACAGGGACACCGCCGCCACCGCCGTCCCCACCGCGCCGATGCCGACCCAGACCGCATAGGCCGTGCCGACCGGCAGTGTTTTCATCGCCGCCGCCAGCAGCCAGACCGACCTCAGCATCAGCACCACCGTCACCACCGCGGGCCAAAGCCGGGTGAACCCGTCGGAATACTTCAGTCCAAGCGCCCCCCCGCTCTCCATGCGATGACGACGGTAAGCCAGGGGCTCAGGCGGCCAGGCCCTTCGCCCCCATGTCCAGGAATTTCTGCCGCCGGTCCTTGACCAGCGTCTCGGGCTTCTTGCCGGAAAGTTCCTTCAGCATCGCCTCGATCGCCTTGCCGACCGCCTCGATCGTCTCTTTCGGCGCGCGCTGCGCACCGCCCATCGGCTCCTTCACGATCCGGTCGATGATCCCCAGCTTCTGCAGGTCCTGCGCCGTCAGGCGCAGGGCCTCGGCCGCCTCGCGCATCTTCTCGGCATCCTTCCACAGGATCGAGGCGCAGCCCTCAGGCGAGATCACCGAATAGACCGAATGCTCCAGCATCGCCACCCGGTTCGCCGTGGCGAAGGCCACCGCCCCGCCGCTGCCGCCCTCGCCGATCACCACGCTGATCAGGGGCACCCCGATCGCCAGGCACTTCTCGGTGCTGCGGGCGATCGCCTCGGCCTGGCCGCGCTCCTCGGCGCCCTTGCCGGGATAGGCGCCGGGCGTGTCGACCAGCGTGATCACCGGCAGGCGGAAGCGATCCGCCAGGTCCATCAGCCGGATCGCCTTGCGATAGCCTTCGGGCCGCGCCATGCCGAAGTTGCGCTCGATCCGCGACTTGGTGTCGTTGCCCTTCTCGTGCCCGATCACCACCACCGGCTGGTCCTGGAACCGCGCGATCCCGCCCATCACCGCATGGTCGTCGGCAAAGGCCCGGTCGCCCGCCAGCGAGGTGAATTCGGTGAACAGCCCCTCGACATAATCCTTGCAATGCGGCCGGTCCGGATGCCGCGCCACCTGGCACTTCTGCCAGGCCGTCAGGCCCTTATACAGGTCGCGCAGAGCCGCTTCCGCCTTGCGGTCCAGCGCCTCGGCCTCCTTGGTCAGGTCCACGCCGCCGCCGGTCCTGGCCAGCGCGCGCAGTTCCTCGGCCTTGCCTTCGAGTTCGGACAGGGGCTTCTCGAATTCGAGGTAGTTCATCGCGCGCTCCATCTTCCGGCGCTGCCTATATGGCCAAAGGGCGGTGCAAAGGCAACCGTCGGACCCGCCATCGGCCTTGCGTCGCCCCGTCCGCCCTGTCTAGCCTTGCGCCACGCCCCAGCACCGGACCTTTCGTGACCCTTTTCCTTGCCAACGACACTTCCGAGGTCCAGCACGCCGGCTGCAAGGCCGTCATGCGCTCGCTTCACGCCGCCATCGCCGGGGCAGGGATGACGATCACCGGCCGCCATGTCACCGGAACGCGCGCAATAGACCCGGAAGCCTTCGCGCAGGCCGGGGTGCTTCTGATCAACGGCGAGGGCACGATCCACCATTCCGGCCCCCGCGCCCTGTTCCTGCTGGAACTGGTCGCGCGCGCCCGGCGCGAGGGGAAGCGCGTCCTTCTGGTCAATGCGCTCTTCCAGCAATACGACTGCCCCGCCCCGGACATCCTGTCCGGCCTGACGCTCCTCGCCACGCGAGAGCCGCGCAGCGCCGCCTTCGCCCGCCGCTTCGGGGGAGAGCCGCTTGTCCTGCTCGACTCCGCCGCCGACCCCGCCTTTCTGGCGCAGGGCAAGGCCCGCCCCCTGCTTGACGGCCGGCTGGTCGGCGGGGCGCATCCGCATGGGCTGATCCCCGATCCCTTCGCGGGCCTCCCCGGCGAGAAGCTGGGCCTGCGCCGCCTTCCCTTCGAGGACATCGTCGCCACCCTGCGCGGCGCCGAACTGTATCTCACAGCCCAGCACCATGGCGTCTATGCCGCGGCGCTTGCCGGCTGCCCCTTCGTCACCACGCCGTCGAACAGCCACAAGATCGAGGCTTTCGTGGACTGGACCGGCCTTCCGATTCCGGTCTGCCTGCGAAAGTCCGAGATCGAGCCCGCCATCGCCTTCGCCCTGCGCAACCGCTCGCTCTATGCCGAACTGGCGGATTTCATGCGAGAGCACTCGGTGTTGACCCCGGACCATCTCCGTCAGGCGCTCGGCTGACCCGGCTGCGTATTGGCGGATCCGTGGCCTGCCTTTCGGCACTCCGGGGCATTCCGCATCGGGCACCCCAAAGGGCCAAACCTTACCAGAGTATTAATGCTCCCGGACAAGTCACTGATTTTGCAGGATTCGGATTCCCGCCACGCGTGGACACCCCCCGAAACAGCAGCGCCCCGTGGCCGGGCCACGGGGCGTGCATCCTCCCATTCGCCGCGCGGGGTCTCCCCACCCCTGATGCGCGGCTCAGGTATCCTTCGCGGTCCGCCCGGCTTTCAGGCGACCGATGGGGAACGCTGCCCCTTTCCCGGGCAACCTGTCAACGATTCCCCGAGATGATGTCGGCCTGCCGCACGATCACCTCCGCCTGCCGCATCGAGGCGATGTCCACCAGCCGGCCCTTGTAGACCGCCGCGCCCTGGCCCGCGGCCTTGGCCGCCTCCATCGCAGCCAGAATCTCGCGCGCCTCGGTCACCGCCGCCTCGGACGGGGTGAAGACCTCGTTCGCCAGCGCCACCTGCTTCGGATGGATCGCCCATTTGCCGACCATCCCCAAGGTCGCCGACCGCCGCGCCTGGGCCCGGAACCCCTCCTCGTCCGAGAAGTCGCCGAACGGCCCGTCCACCGGCAGCACGCCATGCGTCCGGCAGGCCGCCACGATCGCCGCCTGCGCCCAGTGCCAGGGATCGGACCAGTATTTCGCCCCCTCGCGGTGCATGTAGTAGTTCTCCTGCGTCCCGCCGATCCCGGTGGTCTGCATCCCCATCGAGGCCGCGAAATCCGCCGCGCCCAGGCTCATCGCCTGCAGGCGCGGTGAGGAGGCCGCGATCTCCTCGACATGGGCGATCCCAGCCGCCGTCTCGATGATCACCTCCAGGCTGATCCGCTTCTTCCGCCCCGCCGCCGCCTCGCAGGCGGTGACCAGCGCGTCGACCGCATAGACATCCGCCGCGCAGCCCACTTTCGGGATCATGATCTGGTCCAGCCGCTCGCCCGCCTGTTCCAGGAGGTCGACCACGTCGCGATACCAGAAGGGCGTGTCCAGCCCATTGATCCTGACCGAGAGCGTCTTGTTCCCCCAGTCCACCTCGGAGACCGCCCGGGTGATGTTCGCCCGCGCCTGGGCCTTGTCGGCCGGGGCGACCGAATCCTCCAGGTCGAGGTTGATCACGTCTGCCGCCGAGGCCGCCATCTTGGCGAACAGCTCGGGCCGCGAGCCGGGGCCGAAAAGCTGGCAGCGGTTCGGGCGGGCGGGGGCGGGGGGTTGCAGGCGGAAGCTCATGGGGATACCTGTCGGCAATGATATTACGCGGGTTGCGGTGATGTGGTTATATTGTTGCGCGCCGCAGTGCAACATGCCTTTTGCGGCCGCAGAAATCCCTGCGCCTTCCCAAACCCAGCCTGTCCCCCTACAGTCCGCCCATGATCACCGCCCAGGCCGAGACCTTCCCGCTTCGCAATCCCTTCACCATCTCGCGCGGATCCAAGACCGAGGCGCGGGTGGTGACGGCCACCGTCACCCGCGGCGGCCATCGCGGCTGGGGCGAGGGGCTGCCCTACCCGCGCTATGGCGAAACCGTGGAGGAGGCCATTGCGGCGATCCACGCCCTGCCCGAAGCGATCACCCGGGCCGCCCTGCAACACGCCATGAAGCCCGGCGCGGCGCGGAATGCGGTGGACTGCGCGCTCTGGGATCTGGAGGCCAAGACCACGGGCAAGCCGGTCTGGCAACTTGCGGGCCTGCCCGAGCCGAGGCCGGTGGAGATCGCCTTCACCCTCTCGCTCGACACGCCGGAGGCGATGCGCGCCGCCGCCGCCCGTAATGCCCATCGGGCCGTGCTGAAGGTCAAGCTCGGCACCCCCGCCGACATGCCCCGGATCGAGGCGGTGCGGCAGGGCGCCCCCAAGGTCCGCCTGATCGTCGATGCGAACGAAGGCTGGACGCCCGAGGTCTACTCCGACCTCGCGCCGCACCTGATCCGGCTGGGGGTGGAGATGGTGGAGCAGCCCCTGCCGCAAGGCGCCGATGACATGCTGGCCGAGATCGCCCGCCCGCTGCCGGTCTGCGCCGATGAAAGCGCCCATGATGCGGCCTCGCTGCCGGGGCTGGTCGGCCGGTATGACGTGGTGAACCTGAAGCTCGACAAGACCGGGGGCCTGACCGAAGCCCTGCGGGCGCGGGACGAGGCGCGGCGGCTGGGCCTGAAGGTGATGGTCGGCTGCATGATCTCGACCTCGCTCTCGATGGCCCCGGCGATCCTGGTCGCGCAGGGGGCCGACTGGTCCGACCTTGACGGCCCCGCCGACATGGCGCAGGACCGCGCCCATCCGGTCATCTACGACGACCGTACCATCCACCCGGCCTCGCCGCAGCTTTGGGGATAGAGAATGACCCGCACCGTCTATGTGAATGGAGACTACCTGCCCGAGACCGAAGCCAAGGTCTCGATCTTCGACCGCGGCTTCCTGATGGCGGACGGGGTCTATGAGGTGACCTCGGTGCTGGAGGGCAAGCTGATCGACTTCGATGGCCACGCCAAACGCCTGGCGCGGTCGCTGAACGAGCTGGAGATGACCTGCCCGATCCCGGAGGAGGAGCTTCTGGCGATGCACCGCGAACTGGTGGCGCGGAACGGGATCGACCAGGGAATGATCTACCTGCAGGTCACCCGCGGCAATCCGGGCGACCGCAGCTTCGTCTTCCCCGATGCCTCGCTGCCGGGGACGATCGTCGCCTTCACCCAGAACATTCCGAACCTCGCGGATGCGCCTGCGGCGAAGACCGGGTTCCGGGTGATCACCATCCCCGACCTGCGCTGGAGCCGGGTCGACATCAAGACGGTGCAGCTTCTCTACCCGTCGATGGGCAAGATGGCGGCGAAGAAGGCCGGCGTCGATGACAGCTGGTTCACCGACGAGGCGGGCCGGGTGACCGAAGGCACCTCGAACAACGCCTATATCGTCAAGGGCAACCGGATCATCACCCGGGCGCTCGGCAACGACATCCTGCACGGGATCACCCGCGCCGCCGTGCTGCGGTTCGCGGCCGAGGCGCAGTACGAGATCGAGGAGCGGCCCTTCACCCCCGAAGAGGCCCAGGGCGCGGACGAGGCCTTCTCGACCGCCGCGTCGATCTTCGTGATGCCGGTCGTCGAGGTGGACGGCAAGCCGGTGGGGACGGGCAAGCCCGGCCCGGTGGCGGTCCGGCTGCGCGAGATCTATCTGGACGAAATGCGCAAGGCGGCGATCTGATGCCGCTGGCGCTGTCCTCGGCCGCGATGGTCGCCGCCGCCCGGGCCCGGATCGAGGAGATCCCGGCGGCCGAGGCGGTGGCGTTGCTGGGAAGGTCGGATGTGGTCTTCGTCGACCTGCGCGACGTGCGGGAGCGCGAGCGGTCGGGATTCATCCCCGGCAGCTTCCACTGTCCGCGCGGTATGCTGGAGTTCTGGGTGGACCCGGACAGCCCCTATTTCAAGCCGGTCTTCGCCGAGGAGAAGCAGTTCGTGTTCCACTGCGCCTCGGGCTGGCGGTCGGCGCTGGCGGTGGCGACGCTGCAGGACATGGGCTTTGCCGCCAGCCACATTCCCGAGGGCTTCACCGGCTGGGTCGCGGCCGGGGGGCGGGTCGAGACGAAGGGCTGACCTCAGCCCTCCGCCGCGAACATCGGCCCGCCGCGCCAGCGCGGGTAGCCGTAGCCGTGCACTTCCACCAGGTCGATGTCCGAGGGCTTCAGCGCGATGCCTTCCTCCAGGATCGCCTTGCCTTCAGCCGCCATGGCTCCGGTGAGGCGGCTGGCGATCCCTTCCGCCGTCAGGGTCGGGCCTGCGGTGATCCGGCCCGCCAGCAGGCCGGCGGTCGTGTCCGAGGGCTTCGGCGTCCGGTCGCCGGGCGCGTAGTCGTACCAGCCGCCGCCGGTCTTCTGCCCCTTGCGGCCCGCGCGGACCAGGATGTCTCCCAGCGTTTCCGGCGCGTCCTGGCCCGAGGCGCGGGCGCCTTCGCGCTGGAGGTAGGCGATGTCGAGACCGCCCAGGTCCTGCGCCTCGAACGGGCCCATGGCGAAGCCGTGGGCGCGCATGGCCGCGTCGACGGCGGCGATGGGGGTGCCGTCGCGGACCAGCGTTTCCGCCTCGGCCCGGTAGCGTTTCAGGATGCGGTTGCCGATGAAGCCGTCGCAGATCCCGGCCTGGACCGGGATCTTGCCCAGTTGCCGGGCAAGGGCGAAGCCGGTGGCGAGGGTTTCGGGCGAGGTCGTCGGGGTCGGCACGATCTCCAGCAGTTTCATCACATTGGCCGGGCTGAAGAAGTGCAGGCCGATGAAACGGTCGGGGTGGGGCAGGCCCTCGGCGATGAGGCGGGGGTCGAGGTAGGAGGTGTTGGTCGCAAGGATCGCGTCGGGGCGGCAGGCCTGGCCCAGCCGGGCGAAGACGGCGCGCTTGACGGCGAGGTCCTCGAAGACGGCCTCGATGACGAGGCCGGTGCCGGAGAGGAGCGCATAGTCGCTGCCTGCCGTCACCCCGTCCATGCGGGCCCGGGCCTGCGCCTCGGTCAGCCTGCCGCGCTTGACGGCGCCGTCGAAGATGGAGCGGAGGTTCGCAAGGCCGCGCTGGACGGCTTCCTCGTCGCGCTCGATCAGCACAACGGGCAGGCCCGCGTCGCGCAACGCGGCGGCGATGCCCGCGCCCATCGTGCCGCCGCCGATCACGGCGGTGGAGCGGATCTCGCGCGGCTTCACACCGGCCAGATGCGCGGGCTTGGGCGCGGCGCGTTCGGCGAAGAAGATGTGGCGCAGCGCGGCGGCCTGGTCGGAGGCGCGCAGTTCCAGGAAGGTCGCGCGTTCGTGGGCCATCGCCTCGGCGAAGGGCTTCTCGGCGGCGATGCGCAGGCAGTCGAGCGCGCGGAGGGGGGCGACCTCCCCCTTGGCGCGCTTGGCGATGGCCTTGCGCTGCTCGTCCCACCAGGCCGGGTCAGGCGAGGTGACGGGGCGGGCCGAGATCGGCGGCGGCAGGGGGTGGGTCAGGGCCTTGCGGGCGAAGGCCAGGGATTCGGCGCGCAGGTCTCCGCTGACGACGGCATCGACAAGGCCCATCGACAGCGCCTTGCCGGCCTTGACCGGACGGCCGGTGGTGACCAGCTCGACGGCCGCTTCCACGCCCGCAAGACGCGGGGTCCGGACGGTGCCAGAGGCCCCGGGCACGATCCCAAGGGTCACTTCGGGAAGGCCGACCGAGGCGCTATCCAGCGCCACGCGGAAGCGGCAGCCCATGGCGACCTCGAACCCGCCGCCGAGGGCCGAGCCGTGGATCGCGGCGGTCCAGGGCTTTGCTGCGCCCTCAAGTCGGTCCACGAGGTCGGGCAGATGCGGGGGCACAGGGGGCTTCCCGAACTCGCTCACGTCGGCCCCGGCGATGAAGGTGCGCCCGGCGCAGATCAGCACCACCGCGCGGACGGTCGGATCGGCGTCCAGTGCGCCCACGGCGTCCCAAAGGCCCTGGCGCAGGGCCTGGCCAAGGGCGTTCACCGGCGGGTTGTCCACGGTGACCAGGGCGATGTCGCCGTCGCGGTCGATGCTGACAATCATCTCAAATCCCCAGGTAAGCTTCGCGGATGCGTGGGTCGGCGATCAGCGCCTCGGCCGGGCCGTCCATCGTGATCCGGCCCGTCTCCATCACATAGCCCCGGTCCGCGATCTTCAGCGCGCCATAGGCGTTCTGTTCGACCAGGAGCACGGTGACATCCAGCGCCTTGAGCCCCTTCACCACGTCGAAGATCTGCGCGACGATGATCGGGGCAAGGCCCATCGAGGGTTCGTCAAGGAGCAGACAGGACGGCCGGCCCATCAGCGCCCGCGCCATCGCCAGCATCTGCTGCTGTCCGCCGGACAGGCCCCCGGCCGCAAGGTTGCGCTTTTCCTTCAGGATCGGGAACATCTGGAAGGCGTCAGCCATGTCCTTCTCCACCCGGTCGTCGGCGTAGAGATAGGCGCCGAGGCGGAGGTTCTCCTCCACCGTCAGGTTGGTAAAGATCTGCCGGCCTTCGGGCGATTGCGACAGGCCCCGGCCGACGCGGCGCCAGGCGGGGACGCCCGACATCGGCTCGCCCCGGAAGGTGACGGAGCCTCCGGCCAGGGGATGCACGCCCGAGAGGCAACGCAGAAGCGTGGTCTTCCCCGCCCCGTTCGCCCCGATGACGGTGACGATCTCGCCCGAGTTCACGGCAAGGTCGATCCCGTGCAGCACTTCGATCCGCCCGTAGCGGGCGCGCAGACCTTCAACCAGCAGCATTTTCGGCCCCCAGATAGGCAGCGATGACGGCAGGGTTCCGGCTGACCGAGGCTGGGTCGCCCTCGGCGATCTTCTCGCCGTGGTCGAGGACGACGATGTGGTTGGAAATCCGCATCACCATCTTCATGTCGTGCTCCACCAGCAGGATCGCCACGCCCGAGGCGGCGATCTCGGCGATCAGGTGGTCGATCTCCTCGGTCTCGACCGCGTTGCAGCCTGCGGCGGGTTCGTCCAGAAGCAGGACCTTGGGCTTCAGCGCCATGGCCCGCGCGATCTCCAGCCGCTTGAGCGAGCCATAGGAGAGGCTGCCCGCCTCACGCTCGGCCGCGCGTTCCAGGCCGACGCGCTTCAGAAGCTCCCGCGCCCCGGCCTCGGCCGCTTTCGCGCGGCGGCGCGAGGCGGGGAGGTTCAGGAGATCGGACAGTACATGGCCGCTTTCCTGCAGGTGATAGCCCGCGATGGTGTTCTCCAGCACGGTCATCGACTGGAAGACCTGGAGGTTCTGGAAGGTCCGGCACATGCCCCGGCGGGCCAGAAGGTGCGGGGACATGGCGGTCACGTCCTCGCCATTGAGCACCACCTTGCCCATGCCGGGCCGGTAGACGCCCGAGATCATGTTGAACAGCGTGGTCTTGCCCGCCCCGTTCGGCCCGATGACCGAGACGATCTCGCCGGGTTTCACGGTGAAGGAGACGTCGTTGACGGCCTTCAGCCCGCCGAAGCTGATCCCCAGCCCCTCGATCGACAGCAGAGTCATTCGCCCCTCCCCCGGATCTTGCGCAGGATCGACGGGACGACGCCTTCGCGCAGGAAGATCATCACCAGCACCATCACGGCGCCGAGGACCAGTTGTTCGTATTCGGCAAAGACCGTCAGCACCTGCGGCAGCAGCGTCAGCACCGCCGCGCCGAAGATCGCGCCCGCGACCGAGCCGACGCCGCCCAGGACGGCCATCGTCACCATCTCGACCGAGTGCATGAAGCCCGCGACATCCGGCGTTATGAACTTGTTCTGCAGCGCCAACAGCGAGCCCGCGACCGAGGCGTAGACGGCCGAGATCACGAAGGCCTGCAGCTTGAGCCGCGCCACGTCCATGCCCACGGTCTTGGCCGCGACTTCGGAGCCATGCAAGGCCCGCAGCGCCCGGCCCGTGGCGCTGTCGCGCAGGTTCAGCGCCAGCCAGGCGCCAAGGATCAGGACGATGCCGCAGAAGAAATACCAGAACTGGCCGTTCGACAGGTCGAGCCCCGCGTCCTTCAGCACGCCGCGCAGGCCAAGCTCGGCCACGTCGATGCCATCGGGGCCGCGCGTGAGCTCGCGTTCGTTGTTCAGGACCATCGAGATCAGGATGCCCATCCCCAGCGAGGCGACGGCGAGGTAATAGCCCTTGAGCCGCAGGATCGGGCGGCCGACGAGCCAGGCGAGGACGGCCGAGATCGCCGCGCCGAGAACGACTGCCAGGGCGGGATGGATGCCCCAATGCACCGGAGCCAGGGCGCAGGCATAGGCGCCGATCCCGGCGAACCCGGCGTGGCCAAGGCTGATCTGCCCGGCCCAGCCGGTCAGGATCACGATGCCGGTGACGGCCAGCGCGTTGACGAAGATCAGCGCGCCGATGCGGTAGTAGAAGCCCGAGGGGAAGAAGATCGGCGACAGCGCGATCAGGACGACAAGGGCGAGGAGCGTGACGGATTTCGGAGTCAGTCGCATGGTCACACCCGGTCGGTCGATTTGCGGCCGAAAAGGCCCTGCGGCAGGAAGAAGAGCACGCCGAGGATCACGATGAAGGCGGCGGCGTCCTTGTATTGCGAGGACAGGTAACCCGCCGTCAGCCCCTCGAGCACGCCCAGGAGGAAGCCGCCGACGAGTGCGCCCTTGGGATTGCCCATGCCGCCCAGCATGGCGGCGGCGAAGCCCTTCAGCGCGAAGGCGAGGCCCACGTCGTATGAGGTCATGGTGATCGGCGTGACCAGCACGCCCGCCAGCGCGCCGATCCCGGCGGAAAGCGCGAAGGAGAGGGTCATCACGAAGGGCGTATTGATCCCCACCAGCTGCGCGGCGAGGCGGTTGTTCGAGGTCGCGAGCACCGCCCGGCCGAGCAGCGTCCGGGTGAAGAACAGCCAGAGGCCGACGAAGACCGCGAGGGCCCCGCCGATCACCCAGAGGCTTTGCGGCAGGATCGTCGCGCCCAGGATGCGGAGCGGGTCGTCGCCCGAGAAGGCCGGGAAGCTGTGGATCTGCTTGTCGAACACCAGCTGCGCCGCGCCCCGGATGAAGATCGACACGCCGATGGTGATGATGACCAGCGACACGACCGGGGCGCCCCGCGCGGGCTCGATCGCGAGCTTGTTCATCGCCACCCCCAGCGCGGCGGTCGCCACGATCGCGACCAGCGCGGCCAGTGGCAGCGGCGCGCCTGCGGCATAGGTGAAGACGGTGATCATCCCGCCCAGCATGACGAACTCGCCTTGCGCGAAGTTCACCACGTCGGAGGCGTTGTAGATGATGGTGAAGCCCAGGGCGACCAGCGCGTAGACTGCGCCGACCGTCACCCCGGACAGAAGGAATTGCAGAAGTTCCGACATGCGTCCCAGCCCCCCGATGGCCCGAAATGGGTCGCCGCGCCCGGTCAGGGGCGCGGCGGGTGGATTACTGAACCAGGGTCCATTTGCCGCCCTGGATTTCCAGCATGCGGAAGGCGGTCAGGTCGAGGCCCAGGTGATCCTCGGGCGTGAAGGTGTAGACGCCGGTGGTGCCGGCGAGGCCCGAGGTCGCCTCGATTGCGTCGCGGATCGCGGCGGGCTCGGCCGAACCGGCGCGGGTGATGGCGTCGGTCATGATCAGGAAGGCGTCATGCGCATAGCCGCCGAAGGTGCCGACCGGAGTGCCGGTCTTTTCCTCGAACATCGCCTTGTAGGCATCGACGACCGGCTTCTGCGGGTCATCCGCCGCCAAGAGGCCGGCGACCAGAAGCGCGGTGCCCGGCAGGCGCACGCCCTCGGCCGCTTCCGTTCCGGCAAGCTCGATGAACCCGTCCGAGGCGACGCCATGCGACTGGTAGAACGGCAGCTCGATCGCCAGCTGCTTGTAGTTGCGGGTCACGATCGACGGGCCCTGGCCGAAACCGGGGTTCAGGATCGCCTGCACGCCCTCGGTGCCCTTGATCTTGGTCAGCTGCGCGGTCATGTCCGCGTCCTTGGGATCATAGGTCTCGTCGGCGACGATCTCGATTGCGTAGTCCGGGGCCACCGTCTTGCACTGGGCCTGCATCGAGGCGCCAAAGCCGTCGGTGCCCGAGATCATGCCGATCTTGGTGATCCCGGCCTTCTGCATGTCCTCGAAGATCTTCTGGCAGGCCATGCGGTCGGTGTGCGGGGTCTTGAAGGTGTAGGGCTTCACCGGGTCGATGATGTCGATGGCCCCGGCCAGCGAGATGAAGGGGATCTCGGCGTCCTCGGCCACGGCCAGGATCGACATGGTGGTGCCGGTGGTGGTGCCGCCGATGATGGCGACCACTTCGTCGTCCTCGACCAGGCGGGTCGCGAAGGTGCGGGCCTTGTTCGGGTCGCCATTGTCGTCATAGGCGATCAGGGTGACTTCCTCGCCGTTGATGCCGCCCTTGGCGTTCAGGTCCTCGACCAGCATTTCCAGGGTCTTCAACTCCGGATCGCCCAGGAAGGCGGCCGGGCCGGTCGCGGAAATCGAGGCGCCAAGCTTGATCTCGGCCATGGCGGGCATGGCAAGGGCGATCAGGGCGGTGGTGGTCAGGAAAGTCTTCATGGGTCTCCTCCCAGAGAGTTACTGATGAATTCAGGCCGCCAGCCGGCGCGACATCACCCGGCGGAAGCGGGTGGCGACGAAGGCGGTGTCGGTCAGGCTGGCGTTGCCGGCGGGGTTGGCCCCGGTGACGTGGAAGTCGCTGAAGGCCGCGGACTGGTTGACGAAGATGTTGCCGGTCAGGTTGATCGACAGGTTCACCCCGGCTTGCGCAAAGGCGGCTTCGGCGCGGCCGATGCGCGATTCGTCGGTGTCGTAGAGCGCGGCGGTGATCGCGCCCTTCTCGGTCGCAAGGGTCGCGGCCTGCCGGATCGCGGCGTCGGCGTCCTTGGCCGCAATCAGGAAGGCGACAGGGCCGAAACATTCTTCGCCGGTGACGGCGTCGTTGGCGTCCACTGCCAGCAGAAGCGGCCCCGGTTCGCCCTTGGCAGCCCCGGCGCGCAGGATACGGCCCTTGGCGGCGGTCCCCTCGGCGCGGGCTTGGGTTGCCGGGTTGGCGATGGCTCCGCAGACGCCTGCCGCACGGGCGGGGTCGGACAGGAGGGTGTCGATGGCCGTCACAAGGCCGGCGGCGACCTCGTCAAAGGACTTGTGGCCCTTGTCGGTCTCGATGCCGCCCGCGGGGATGTAGAGGTTCTGCGGCGAGGTACACATCTGGCCGGAATAGAGCGAGAGCGCGAAGGCGAGGTTCGCGCACATGCCATCAAGGTCGCGGGTCGCGGCGATGACGACGCTGTTGACGCCGGTCTCCTCGGTGAACAGCTGCGCCTGGCGGGCGTTGTCGCGGAGCCATTGGCCGAAGGTGGAGGAGCCGGTGTAGTCGATCAGTTTCACCTCGGGCCGGGTGGCGAGGTCCTTGGTGATCTCGGCCCCCGGTTCGTCGACGGCCAGCAGCACCGCATCGGCGGGCAGGCGCGCTTCGGCCAGCACCTCGCGGAGTACCCGGACGGTCAGCGCCAGCGGCAGGATGGCGCGGGGATGCGGCTTCACGATCACCGGGTTGCCGGTGGCAAGGCTGGCGAAGAGACCGGGGTAGGAGTTCCAGGTCGGGAAGGTGTTGCAGCCGATGGTCAGCGCGATCCCGGCGGGGCGGAGCGTCCAGGACTTCTCCACTACGATCGGCGCGGCCTTGCCCTGCGGCTTCTCCCAGCGGGCGGTGGCGGCGAAACGGGTCATCTCGGTCCAGGCGGCGGCGACGGCTTCAAGGCCGCGGTCCTGGGCATGCGGGCCGCCGGCCTGGAAGGCCATGGCGAAGGCCTGCCCGGTGGTGTGCATGGTGGCGTTGCCGATCAGGAAGCTCTGCCGGTTCAGCCGGGCCAGCGCCTCGAGGCAGACACCGACGCGGGTTTCGGGCGAAGCCGCGGCCAGTGCGGGCGCGGCAGCCGTGGCGGCGGCGATCAGTTCGTCGGGCGTCGCAGCGGGGTAGCGGATGGCGAGGGTCGGGCCGAAGGGCGAGACCTCGGCCCCGGCGCGAGCCTGGCCCGGATGGCCGGGCAGGTCGAATTCCTGGCCCAACAGCGCGGCGAAGGCGGACTCGCCCTCGGCCTTGGCGGTTTCGCCATAGATCCTGCCGCTGGGCACCTCCGGGTAGGGGGTCCAGTATTCGCGGCATGCAAGGGCCGAGACGGCCGCCTCAAGCGTCGGCCGGTGAAGGTCGAAGAAGTCCGCCATGATATCCTCCTGCCGAGGGCTCTCCTCCCCGACGGGTTTTATCATTGACCGGCCGGTCGGTTTATGCAAGAGCTTTTTCAAGGCGTCCGGAAAATGGATCCGGACGGGGAGACGCTCCAATGACCACATCCGACACCGTCCTTGCCAGCCTTGACACGGGCGTGCTGCGCCTGACCCTGAACCGGCCGGACAAGCTGAATTCCTTCAACGAGGAGATGCTCCTGGCGCTCCGCGCCCAGATCCGGCGCGCGCATGAGGACGAGGCCGTCCGCGCCGTCCTGCTGACCGGGGCGGGGCGCGGCTTCTGCGCGGGCCAGGATCTTGGCGACCGCGATCCGCGCAAGGGCGGGCCGGTCCCCGATCTCGGCCACACGCTGGAGACCTTCTACAACCCGACGCTGCGGCTGATTCGGGGGCTGGAGAAGCCGGTGATCTGCGCGGTGAACGGCGTGGCGGCGGGCGCAGGCGCGAACATCGCCTTCGCCTGCGACATCGTGCTGGCGGCAAAGTCGGCGAAGTTCATCCAGGCCTTCGCCAGGATCGGCCTGATTCCCGACGCGGGCGGCAGCTGGTCGCTGGCCCGCATCCTGGGCGAGCCGCGCGCCAAGGCGCTGGCCCTGACGGCGGAGCCGCTGCCCGCCGAAAAGGCCGCCGACTGGGGCCTGATCTGGAAGGCCGTTGAGGATGCCGAACTGATGGCCGAGGCGGCGAAGCTGGCCGGATCGCTTGCCGCCGGGCCGACGCTGGGCCTTGGCCTCACCAAGCGGCTGATCCAGGCCGCCGCGACCAACTCGCTTGACGAACAGCTCGACATGGAACGCGATCTTCAGCAGCAGGCCGGCCGAAGCGCCGATTATGCCGAGGGCGTGACCGCCTTCCTGGACAAGCGCCCCGCAAGGTTCACCGGCAAATGAAACCTGTCGCGCAGATGACCCCGCAGGAGCTGGCCGAAGCCTCGGCCAAGGCGCTCTGGAACGACGATTCGGCCAGCCAGCGGCTGGGGATGGTGATGGACCATCTCGCCCCCGGCGAGGCCACGCTGTCGATGACCGTGACCGAGGCCATGTCGAACGGCCACGGCACCTGCCACGGCGGCTATATCTTCACCCTCGCCGACAGCGCCTTCGCCTTCGCCTGCAACGGCTACAACCAGCGCACGGTCGGGCAACATGCCTCGATCACCTATCTCGCGCCCGGCCGTGTGGGCGACCGGCTGACCGCCGCCTGCCGCGAGGTGTCGCGCCAGGGCCGGTCGGGCGTCTACGACGTCCGCGTCACCAATCAGGACGGGGTGCATGTCGCGGAATTCCGCGGCCTGTCGCGCACCGTCAAGGGCACCCATCTTCCGGTCGACGGCTGACCGGCGTAGCTATTTCCCGAGGGAGGAACCATGGAAGATCTTACCCCCCGCAAGCAGGACCTGGACCCGATCGAGATCGCCTCGCGCGACGAGATCGAGGCCCTGCAGTTCCACCGCATGAAGCGGTCGCTGAAACACGCCTACGAGAACTCGCCCTTCTACCGCAACCGCTTCATCGAGCATGACGTCCATCCCGAAGAACTGAAGACGCTGAAGGACATCGCCAAGTTCCCCTTCACCTACAAGCAGGACCTGCGCGAGACCTACCCCTTCGGCATGTTCGCCGTTCCCCGGTCGAAACTGGTCCGCGTGCATGGTTCATCCGGCACCACGGGCAAGCCGACGGTGGTGGGCTATACCGCGGGTGACATCGACGTCTGGGCCAACCTGATCGCGCGCTCGATCCGCGCCGCCGGCGGCCGTCCCGGCGACATGCTGCACAATGCCTATGGCTATGGCCTCTTCACCGGCGGCCTCGGCGCTCATTACGGGGCGGAACGGCTGGGCTGCACGGTCGTCCCGATCTCGGGCGGGCAGACCGAGCGCCAGGTCTCGCTGATCTCGGACTTCCAGCCGCAGATCATCATGGTCACGCCCAGCTACATGCTGTCGATCCTGGACGAGTTCCGCCGCCAGGGCCTCGACCCGCGGCAATCCTCGCTGAAGGTCGGCATCTTCGGGGCCGAACCCTGGACCAACGCGATGCGGCAGGAGATCGAGGAGGCGTTCGACATGCACGCCGTGGACATCTACGGCCTGTCGGAAGTCATGGGCCCCGGCGTGGCGCAGGAATGCGTGGAGACCAAGGACGGGCTGCACATCTGGGAGGACCACTTCTACCCCGAGATCATCGACCCGGTGACGGGCGAGGTGCTGCCGGATGGCGAGATGGGCGAGCTGGTCTTCACCACGCTGACCAAGGAAGGCCTGCCGATGGTGCGCTACCGCACCCGGGACCTGACCCGTCTGCTGCCCGGCACCGCCCGCAGCATGCGGCGGATCGAGAAGATCACCGGCCGCAGCGACGACATGATCATCCTGCGCGGCGTCAACGTCTTCCCGACCCAGATCGAGGAGCAGATCCTGAAATGCCGCGGCCTCGCCCCGCATTTCCAGATCGAACTCGCGCGGGAGGGGCGCATGGACAACATGACCGTCCATGTCGAATGCACCGCCGACATGGTGGACGCCGATGCCCGCGCCAGGTCGGCAAAAGAGCTTGCGCATCACATCAAGGCCATCGTCGGTGTCTCCACGCGCATCAACGTGACCGATCCGAATGCGATTGCCCGTTCCGAAGGCAAGGCCAAGCGCGTCGTGGACAATCGCCCGAAAGGCTGACCGTCCGGTCAGTGACACAATCATATGCTTGCTTTAGAAGGGGCAGCGATGCCCCTTCGACATTGGCAGCGTCAGGAATAACATCATGGCTCGGACACGGGCAGCAGATTTCGAGGAAAAGCAGCGCGGCATTCTGGACAAGGCGGCCCAGGTCTTTGCGGAACAGGGGATGGAGAAGGCCTCCATGTCCCAGATCGCAAGCGTCGCCCAGGTGTCGAAGGCGCTGCTGTACCACTATTATCCCAGCAAGGATGCGCTGATCTTCGCGATCATCATCACCCATCTGGAAGGCCTGGACGCAGCCATCGAGGAGGCCGACGATCCTACGCTCCCGCCCGAGCAGCGCCTGCGCAAGCTGGTGGGCACGGTGCTGGAGAATTACCGGGGCGCGGACAATCAGCACAAGGTGCAGTTGAACGCGACCGCAGCCCTGTCGGATGAGCAGAAGGCCGAGATCATGGCGCTGGAACGCAGCATCGTGCGGCGGTTCTCTACCGTGCTGGACCAGGTCAAGCCGGGGCTGAACACCAGGGAGCGGCCGCTTCTGATGCCGGTGACCATGTCGCTTTTCGGCATGATGAACTGGGTCTACATGTGGTTCAAGGACGGCGGCCGGATCAGCCGCGAGGATTATGCCGACGTGGCGACGACGCTGATCCTGGAAGGGATCAAATCCGTCCGTTGAGGCCCGCCAGAACCTTCGGGTCATAGGCCGGCGCCTCGGCGCGCCTGCGATCCGGCTCGGGCGCGGTCAGGGGCGTGACGGGGCGCAGTTTCTCCGGCGCCTCCAGGGCAAGGCGCTGATAGATAGCGGTGCCCTGCGATTTCCAGGCGATCTCGTCGTCGGACAGTTCCCGCAGCACCTTGGCCGGCGACCCCACCGCCAGGCTGCGCGGCGGGATCACCGCCCCCGCCTTCACGAAGGCCAGCGCCGCGATGATCGAGTTCTCGCCCACCATCGCCTCGTCCATCACCACGGCGTTCATCCCGACCATGGCATTGCGGCCGATCCGGCAGCCATGCAGCACCGCGCCGTGGCCGATATGGCCGGCTTCCTCGATCACCACATCCTTGCCGGGGAAGGCATGGACGACGCAGGTCTCCTGCAGGTTGCTGCCCCTCTCCATCACGATGCGGCCGAAGTCGCCGCGCAGCACGGCACCGGGGCCGACATAGCAGGCCGGGCCGATCAGCACGTCGCCGATCACCACGGCCTCCGGATGGACGAAGGCCGTGGGGTCGATCACCGGGACGATGCCGTCCCAGCTGTAGATGCGCCGGGTCACTCGGCCGCCCGAGCGGCGACCGGCGGCCAGACCTTGGCCACCATGGTCAGAACGTCGTACTGCGCCACCACGGCCCCGGTCTGCTTGGTCACCCGGCAATCCCAGCGCACCTCGCCGTGTTCGGCGCCGGCGCGCGGGTTGATTTCCTTGCAGGTCAGCCGGACCTGCAGCGTGTCGCCGAAATAGACCGGCGTCAGGAAGCGCAAGGAGTCGACGCCGTAGTTCGCCAGCACCGGGCCGGGCGCGGGATCGACGAAGAGGCCCGCCGCGAAGGAGGCGATCAGGTAGCCATGCGCCACGCGGTCGTCGAAGAACGGGTTCGCCCTGGCCGCCGCGCTGTCCATATGGGCATAGAAGGTGTCGCCGGTGAAATGGGCGAAATGTTCCACATCCTCCTGCGTCACCTGCCGCGCCGCCGTGACCAGCTGGTCGCCGATATTCAGCTCGGCCAGCGACTTGCGGAACGGATGCACGCCCTGCTGCACGTCGGCCCCCTCGACCCAGCGGCCCGTCACCGCCGACAGCAAGCGCGGGCTGCCCTGCACGGCGGTGCGCTGCATGTAGTGCTTCACGCCGCGCATCCCGCCCATCTCCTCGCCGCCGCCGGCCCGGCCCGGACCACCGTGGACCAGCGGCGCAAGCGGCGAGCCGTGCCCGGTGGAGGATTTCGCCGTCGCCCGGTTGCCGATCAGCACCCGGCCGTGATGCGGAGCGAGGCCCAGCACCGCCGCTTCGGCCACCTTGGGATCTTCGGTGAATACGGACGACACCAAGGAGCCCTTGCCCCTGGCCGCCAGCGCCACGGCTTCCTCGATATCGTCGTAGGGCATGACGGTGGAGACCGGGCCGAAGGCCTCGACATCATGCGCCGCGCCCGCCGCGAAGGGCTTGTCGCAATACATCAGCACCGGGTTCAGGAAGGCCCCCGCGTCGGCATCGCCCGAGGCGACGCGGACCTGATCCGGATTGCCCGCCACGATCTCGGCATCCGCCTGCAGGTCGCGGATCCGCGCTCGGACCTCGTCGCGCTGGTCAAGCGAGGCCAAGGGACCCATCCGCGTCCCCTCATCCCCCGGCAGGCCGAGCGGTGTCTTCTCCAGCCGGTCGCCAAGCGCGGCGATCACCGCCTGCACATGGGCGCGCGGCACGAAGACGCGGCGGATCGCGGTGCATTTCTGCCCGGCCTTCGCCGTCATCTCGCGCGCCACTTCACGCACGAACAGATCGAACTCCGCCGTTCCCGGCCCCGCATCGGGACCCAGGATCGAGGCGTTCAGGCTGTCCGCCTCCATCGTGAAACGGGTCGAATTCTCGATCACCGCCTTGTGCGATTTCAGCTTCCGCCCCGTCCAGGCCGAGCCGGTGAAGGTCACCGCGTCCTGCCCCGTCACATGGTCCAACAGGTCGCCGACCGAACCGGAGATCAGTTGCAGCGCGCCTTCGGGCAGAAGGCCGGTTTCCACGATCCGCCGCACCACCAGCTCGGTCAGGTAGGCGGTCTGGCTGGCCGGTTTCACGATGCAGGGCACGCCCGCGATCAGGGTGGGCGCGATCTTCTCCAGCATCCCCCAGACCGGGAAGTTGAAGGCGTTGATGTGGACCGCCACGCCCTGCAGCGGCGTGAAGATGTGCTGGGCGACGAAGCTACCGTCCTTCGACAGCACCTCGACCTCGCCATCGGTCAGCACGCGGGTGTTCGGCAGTTCCCGCCGTGCCTTGGAGGCGAAGGTCAGCATGGTGCCGATCCCGCCCTCGATGTCGATCCAGCCATCCGCGCGGGTCGCCCCGGTGTGCAGGCTTTCGGCGTAGAATTCTTCCATCAGTTCCATCAGCTTCAGGCCAAGCGCCTTCAGCATCCCGGCCCGATCATGGAAGGACATGGCGCGCAGCTTCGGCCCCGCCATCTCGCGTCCGTAGGCGAGTGCTGCGGCAAAGTCGATGCCGGTGGAGTCGATGGTGGCCACGACGTCTCCGGTCGCGGCGTCGCGCAGGGCCTGGCCCTCCTTGGCGCCGGGGGTCCAGCGGCCGGAGACAAAGCTTTCCAGACGGCGCGGGGGGCGTGCCGAAATGGTCATGGGCATATTCCTTGGTCAATGCGCGGGACGGGCCTTGCGCCCGCCCCGTCAGGTCAGTTCAGGCCGATCGGGCCCAGTGTCTCGGCGACCAGCGCGTCCCAGCGGGCGTGCAGGGTCTCGTTGGTCGCATGGCGCAGGCCGAACCGGGCCTGGGTCTGGTAGCGGGCCGAATTGGCGATGCCGAAGGTCACGGCGACGCGCGGCCGCCAATAGGCGACGGCGGCCTTGGCCTCGGCCTTGCCGTCCTCGGTGGCGACAAGCTGGTCCAGCCCCTCGATCCCCAGCGCGGCATGACGCGCCTCCCGCGGGGCGATCTCGCGGAAGACCTCGGCCAGCGGCGCATAGGAGACGCGGGTCAGCTCGGTCATCTGGACGCCGGTGGCGAGGCCCATCAGCACGTTCATCACCACCGCATCGGCCCAGCCGGTGATCGGGTAGTGGAACACCGACAGCCGCATGTCGCCCCCGGTCCGGGTCGAGCCGAAGTCGGCCTCCCGCGGCAGCCGCGCCGCCCAGTCGTGCTGGCGCTGGTAACGCGCGGTGTCGGTGCCGAAATCGGCCATCACGGCCAGCACGCGTTCCGCATGGTTGGCCTTCTCCAGCGTGATCCGGCTGGCGGCGATCCGCTCCTTGATCCCCGGCGCGAAGTTGATCGACGCGGCGAACCCGGCCGAGGCCGCCAACTCGCTGTCCACGAAGGAGGACATCAGCCGCAACAGTTCGCCCCGGTAGCGGGCCGGCACATTGCCCGGAGAGGTCAGGACGCCGCCCTGCGCGAGGTAGTCCTCGATGTTCATCGTCTGGGTCATCTGGTCCTCACTCGTCATAGGTGACGACGACCTTGTCGGTCATCGGGAAGCTCTGGCACGACAGGACGTAGCCGGCCCGCACCTCGTAATCCTCGAGCGCGTGGTTGGTCAGCATCTCGACCTCGCCCTCGATCACCTTGCAGCGGCAGGTCGAACAGACCCCGGCCTTGCAGGAATAGGGTGCGTCCAGAGCGGCCTCGATGGCGGCGTCCAGGATGCTTTGCCCCTGGCGCGGCATCTGGAAGCTGCGGGTGGTGCCGTCCAAGGTCACCGTCGCGGCGGTGGAGTTGCCGGTGCCCAGCTCGGCCTTGGTGACCGGCTTTGCCTTGGCGCGGCCCGGCTGGCCCGAGGCGAACAGCTCGAACTTGATCTGGGCATCGGTCAGCCCGTGGTCGCGCAAGGACGCGGCGATGGCCAGCATCATCGGCTCTGGCCCGCAGATGAAGGCGGTGTCGACGGACCTGGGGTCGATCCAGCCGGTGAACAGCGCCTTCATCTTCTCGGCATCGACGCGGCCGGTGAACAGGTCGATCTCCTGCGCCTCGGTTTCCAGCACATGGATCACCGAGAAGCGGCCGAGGTAGCTGTTCTTCAGGTCCTCAAGATCTTCGCGGAACATGATCGAGTTGATCGCGCGGTTGGCGTAGACCAGCGTGAAACGCGAATTCGGCTCGTCTGCCAGCACAGTCTTGATGATCGACAGGACCGGGGTGATCCCGGAGCCACCCGCGAAGCCGAGGTAGTGCTTCTCGGCGCTGGCGTCGATCGGGGTGAAGAACTTGCCCATCGGCGGCATCGCCTCGATCTCGTCGCCGGGCGCGAGGTTCTCGTTGGCCCAGGTCGAGAAGGTGCCGCCGTCGACGCGCTTGATCCCGACCTGCAGCACGCCCTCGTGCCGGCCGGCGCAGATCGAATAGGACCGGCGCAACTCCTCACCGTCGAAGGCGCGGCGGAAGGTCAGGTACTGGCCTTGGGTAAAGTCGAACAGCGCGCGGTCCTCGTCGCGCGGGGCGAGGGTCACCACCACGGCGTCGCGGGTTTCGCGGCGGACCTCGGTGACCTTCAGCGGATGAAAGCGAGACATCATGTCCTCCCGGTCGGGCGCATCCTCAGATGCATTTGAAATAGTCGAAGGGTTCCAGGCAGTCGGTGCAGCGGTAACTTGCCTTGCAGGGGGTCGAGCCGAACTGGCTGACCTTCTCGGTCTTGGCCGACCCGCAGCGCGGGCAGGCGATCACCAGGTTCGAGGTCCCGGCCAGCCGGGCCACCCGGCCGGCAAGGCGCCCGTCGGCGGCGGTGCCGTCCACCGGCGGGGCAATGCCGTAGGCGCGCAGCTTCTCGCGGCCCTCAGTGGTGATCCAGTCGGTCGTCCAAGGGGGGGAAAGCTGGCGTTCCAGCCGCAGCTTCTGGATCCCCTTGGCGCGCAGCGCGGCCTCGATGTCCAAGTTGATCACGCTGGTCGCGGGGCAGCCGGAATAGGTGGGCGTGACCGTGACGACCAGCGTGTCATCCTGCCATTCCACCTCCCGGATGATGCCCAGGTCGGTCAGGCTGATCACCGGGATTTCCGGGTCCGGCACCTGGGAAAGCCAGTGCCGGACCGTCTCCAGATCGGGAAGCGCCGCGCCGGTCATGGGCTTACCAGGTGCCGCCCGGATAGGCGCGCTGCAGGAACTGCATGTCGGCCAGGATGAAGCCGAGCGCCTCGGTATGCCGGCCGGCCTTGCCGCCCCTGTGCTGGAAGGTGCCCTCGGGCAGCGAGAGCGTCGCCTCGGCCATCACCTCGGCCACAGTGCGGTCCCATGCGGCTTTCAGGCTTTCCGGCGCAGGCGCAATCCCCGCCGCGACCACGGCCTGATCCACCGCATCGGCCATGAACAACTCGCCCGTATAGGGCCAGAGCACGTTCAGCGCCTTCTGCATCCGGGCGCGGCTTTCCTCGGTCCCGTCGCCCAGACGGATCACCAGATCGGCCAAGCGTTCCAGGTGGTAGGCCACTTCCTTCGCCGCCTTGGCCGCGATTTCCGCCACGCGCGGGTCGCTGGACTTCTGCAGCGCGCGCAGAAGCTCCATGTGCCAGGCATCGAACAGGAACTGGCGCATCAGCGTCTGGCCGAAGTCGCCGTTCGGGCGCTCGACCAGCAGCACGTTGCGGAACTGCGCCGCATCGCGCAGGTATGCCAGCTTGTCTGCGGTCCGGCCCTTGCCCTCGACCTCGCCGGCGAGACCCAGCCAAAGCTGCGTCTGCCCGATCAGGTCCAGCGCGGTGTTTGCCAGCGCGATATCCTCTTCCAGCACGGGGCTGTGCCCGCACCATTCCGAGACCCGGTGCCCCAGCACCAGGCAATTGTCGCCCAACCGGCAGAGCCAGTCGAAATAGGCGGCCTGATCGACCGCAATGTCAGCGGTCGCCATCACATGTGCCCCACTTCGGCCGGGATGTCGAAGAAGGTCGGGTGACGGTAGATCTTGGAGTTCGAGGGCTCGAACAGCGGGCCTTTCTCGGACGGGGCCGAGGCGGTGATCTCGTTCGACTTCACGACCCAGATCGACACGCCCTCGTTGCGGCGGGTGTAGACGTCGCGGGCATTGCAGATCGCCATCTCGGCGTCGGGGGCGTGCAGGCTGCCGACATGGCGGTGGTTCAGGCCATGCTGGCCGCGGATGAAGACTTCCCACAGGGGCCATTCGCTGGACATCGGTATCTCCTCCCGGAGGTTGAAGGGTGGGGGCGGGCAATGCGCCCGCCCGGAAATGGGTTACTCGGCAGCCACGCGGGCGGCGGCGCGGCGGGCGTCCTGCTTCTTGGCATGCGCCATCAGACCCTCGCGGAACCAGGCGCCGTCTTCCCAGGCGGTGACACGGGCCTCCATCCGCTCGACGTTGCAGGGGCCGTTGCCATTGATGACGTCGAAGAACTCGTTCCAGTCGGGCTCGCTGAAATCATACCCACCCTTCGCCTCGTTCCACTTCAGGTTCGGGTCGGGGATGGTCAGGCCCAGGTATTCGGCCTGCGGCACGGTCTGGTCGACGAACTTCTGGCGCAGCTCGTCATTGGTGTTGATCTTGATCTTCCACTGCATCGACTGCGCGGAATGGACCGAGTCCTTGTCCGACGGGCCGAACATCATCAGCGACGGATACCAGAAGCGGTTCAGCGCATCCTGCGCCATCTCCTTCTGCTCGTGCGTACCCTGCAGGCACATCTTCAGCAGGATGTCGTAGCCCTGGCGCTGGTGGAACGACTCTTCCTTGCAGATCCGGATCATCGCGCGGCTGTAGGGACCGTAAGAGGTCTTCTGCAGCTGCACCTGGTTCATGATCGCCGCGCCGTCGACCAGCCAGCCGACAGTGCCGATGTCGGCCCAGTTCAGCGTCGGATAGTTGAAGATCGACGAGTATTTCATCTTGCCATTGTGCAGCAGCGCCAGCAGCTCATCCCGGCTCACGCCCAGCGTCTCGGCGGCGGAGTAGAGGTAGAGCCCATGCCCCGCCTCGTCCTGCACCTTGGCCAGAAGGATCGCCTTGCGCTCCAGCGTCGGGGCGCGGGTGATCCAGTTGCCTTCGGGCAGCTGGCCGACGATCTCGCTGTGCGCATGCTGGCCGATCTGGCGGATCAGCGTCTTGCGATAGCCCTCCGGCATCCATTCCTTGGGCTCGATCTTCTCGCCCCGGTCGATGCGGTCCTGGAAGACGCGTTCCTGCTCGCTCATCTCCTCGCGGGACTTGGCGCCTTCGGCCTTGACCATCTGTGCATACATGGTGGGTCCTCCCTCAGACTTTCTCGATGATGATGGCGATGCCCTGGCCCACGCCGATGCACATGGTGCAAAGCGCATAGCGGCCGCCCGTGCGGTGCAGCTGGTACATCGCCGTTGTGATCAGCCGTGCGCCGGACATGCCCAGCGGATGGCCCATGGCGATGGCCCCGCCGTTCGCGTTCACATGCGCGGCGTCATCCGGCAGGCCAAGGTCGCGCAGCACGGCCAGCGCCTGCGCCGCGAAAGCCTCGTTCAGCTCGATCACGTCCATCTGGTCCAGCGTCATGCCGGCCCGCGCCAGCACCTTGCGCACCGCCGGAGCCGGGCCGACGCCCATGATCCGTGGCTCGACTCCCGCCGCCGCCATCGCGACGATCCGCGCCTTGGGCGTCAGGCCCTGCGCCGCCGCAGCCTCGCCCGACAGCACCGCCAGCGCAGCCGCCCCGTCGTTCACGCCCGAGGCGTTGCCCGCCGTCACCGACAGCTCCGGCCCGTTCACCCCGCGCAGCTTCGCCAGCTGCTCCAGCGTGGTGCCGGGGCGCGGATGCTCGTCCGTGTCGATGACCAGCGGATCGCCCTTCTTCTGCGGGATCACCAGCGGCACGATCTCGTCCTTGAAGACACCCGCCGCCTGCGCCGCCGCCCAACGCTGCTGGCTGCGCAGCGCGAAGGCATCCTGGTCGGCGCGGCTGATGTCGTAGTCCGCCGCCACGTTGTCGGCGGTTTCCGGCATCGAATGGGTGCCGTAGATCTTCTTCATCGCCGGGTTCGGGAAGCGCCAGCCGATGGTCGTGTCATAGACCGCATTCGACCGCGAGAACGCCGTCTCGGCCTTGGGCATCACGAAGGGCGCGCGGCTCATGCTCTCGACGCCGCCCGCGATGACGAAATCGCAGTCCCCGGCCTTGATCGCCCGGGCGGCCATGCCGACCGCATCCATGCCCGAGCCGCAAAGCCGGTTCACCGTCGTCCCCGGCACGCCGATGGGCATCCCGGCCAAGAGCACCGCCATCCGGCCCACGTTGCGGTTGTCCTCGCCCGCCTGGTTGGCGCAACCGTAGATCAGGTCGTCGACCGCCGACCAGTCCACGCCCGGATTGCGCGCCATCAGCGCCTTCAGCGGCTCGGCGGCAAGATCGTCGGCACGCACCTGTGCCAGAGCACCGCCATAACGCCCCACCGGCGTCCTGACCGCATCGCAAATGAAGGCGTCGCGCATCCTTCCTCCTGTTGTCTGCTGAGACCGGCGATTCCTCATTCGCCGACCGATCGGTCAACGTATACATCTGGAAGCATCACAGGAAAAGCGATTTTTTTAGAATCCTTGTAATGCTTTCGTGCGCCGTGAAATTACGATGCGCGCGCAATGGCTTGCAGGATCAGACCGGAGTGAGAAGACGCGCCAGCCGGCGGGCGGTGGCCTCGGTTTCGGCCGGCAGCAGGCCATCCGCGCCCTCGCAGCACAGGGCGATATGGCGGTGCGCGCCGGGGGTCAGGCCCCCATAAAGCCTGCGGAAGAGGGCGCGCGCCTCGGCGCCGTTCCAGTCCGCCGGCAGGTGTTCGGCCGGCAGGCGGGGATCGCGCAAGAGGACCATGCGATAGGCATGGACGAGGAGGAGACGCGCCACCAGCGCCTGATGGTCGGAGAGGCGCGCAGGCTCCAGCATGTCGAACAGCGCCATGAAACGGTCATATCCGTCGCGAAGCGCGCTCAGGTCCCAGAACCCGGCCAGCGGCTCGGCGGTGGTCACCGTCTCGGCATGGAAGACCAGCGCCGCGGGCGGCAGGGGCTGGCCCCGGTCGGGGCGGATGAAGACCGGCCCGCCCATGTGCCCCATGCGCAACCGCCGCGCATCCTCGATCCGCAGGTCGGGATCATGGATGATCTGCCAGCCCTTCGAGGGCCGGTCGGGACCGTAAAGCAGGTCCGCCGCCTCCATGAAGGTCGCAACGGCGCTGCTTTCCAGCCGGTAGAAACTGCGCCGCCCGATCCGTTCGCCGGTCAGTTGCGCCGCCGCGACCAGGCGCGAGACGGCGGTGCGGACGAGGGATTCGCTGATCCCGACCTCGGCGCAAAGCTCGATCAGCGTGCCGGTCCAGAGGACGCCGCCGCGCGGCACCACGACATCGCCATAGATGGTCACGATGAAGGTCGCCGCGTTCAGTCGCAGCTCCTGCGTGATCGTCTGGATCATGTCGGCGGTCTTGGGCACGCGGGGTCCTGTCGTTCGCAGGCCCGGACTAAGCCGAACGGGTGGCCCGCGGCAAGAGGCGGCAGGTTGACGGGCTGGGGGGCGGGTTCTAACCCTTCCCTGGCCGGCAATGGAGGAAGGGGGCGGGCATGGGCAGGGCGCTCTTCACCTGGAACGGCTTCCGGCGCGGTGCGCGCGAGGGCCTGCCGCTCGCGGCCAGCATCTTCGCCTATGGCCTGGGCTTCGGCCTGGTCGCGGCGCAGGCGGGGTTCGGCGTGGCGAAGGCGATGGCGACCAGCGCCGCGATCTATTCGGGCTCGGCGCAGCTGGCGGCAGTGAACCTGTTGCAGACCGGAGAGGCGACGTTGCTGGCATTGTTCGCCACGATCCTGGTGATCAACGCGCGTTACCTCCTGTTCGGCGCGGCGCTGCAACCCTGGCTCTGGCAGGCGGGACCCCTGCGGTCCTACGGCAGCCTCCTGCTGCTCGGCGATGCCAACTGGCTTCTGACCATGCGGCGCATCGCGCAGGGCGAGGAGGACCGCGCCTATCTGGCCGGGACCGGCGCGCCGATCGCACTGGGCTGGCTCGCAGGCACGGCGCTGGGGGCGGCGGCGGTCAGCGTCCTGCCCCGGCCCGAGGCCCTGGGCTTCGACCTGATGCTGCCCTGTTTCGCCACCGCGATGGTGGCGGCGATGGCGCGGCGGGGGGTAGACCTGGTGCCGGTCGCGGTCGGGGCGGGGGCGGCCCTGGGGATCGCGCAGCTTCTCGGCCCGGCGGCGGCGGTGATCGGCGCCGGCCTGGCCGGAGGCGCGGTCGCGGCGCTGATGTATCGTCCCCCCGCATGACCGGGAACTTTCCCCTTTTGTTGCTGGTGATGGGTGCGGCCGCGCTGCTTTGCCGGATCGCAGGCTTCACGCTGATGCGGCTGGTCCCGGTCTCGCCCCGGCTGGAGGCGGCGCTCAGGGCGACGCCGCTGGCGGTGATGGCCGCGATCTCGGCGCTGGCCGTTCAGGCGGGCGGGCTGGCCGAAGGGCTGGCGCTGACGGCGGTCGTCGCGCTGACCAAGGTCCTCGGCAGCGACGTGGCCGCGGCGATCCTGGGCGTCGGGATCGTCGCGGGCCTGCGCTGGGCGGGACTCTGAGGCGGCTCAGCCCTGCTTGCCGACGTTCTCGGCAAAGGCCTTCCGGAACGCCGCCTGCTTGGCCGCATCCGCCCCGGTCTGGTGCTGCGCGACCCAGTCGGCATAGGGCATGCCATAGACGATCTCGCGCGCGGCGTCCTTCGACAACTCGATTCCGTGCTCGGCCGCGGCTTCCTGATACCAGCGCGACAGGCAGTTGCGGCAGAAGCCGCCCAGGTTCATCAGGTCGATGTTCTGCACTTCCGGCCGCTTGACCATCAGGTGATGCACCAGCGCGCGGAAGGCGGCGGCTTCCAGTTCCGTCCGGGTCTGGTCGTCCATCTACAAGCCCTCCAGTGTTTCGGCCAGGATCGGCGCCAGCCGCGCCGCCCAATGCGCCTGTTCGGCGGGTGTCGCGATCAGGTCGTTGCGCAGTTCTATAAGTGTGTTGTGCCGCCCCAGGCGCAAGGCGTGCCGGTCGATCGCATCGCCGGGAAGGTGGCCGGAGTAGGGCTCGTTGTCGCCGATGCAGAGGTCGGGCTCCCGTTCCAGCCGGGCGATCAGCGGTTTCGAGAACCTCTCGTCCAGATGCGAATAAAGGACGCCCACCTGCCAGGGCCGGGGCGCGCGGCCGCGCAGGGCCGGGGTGAAGGAATGCAGCGCGACGATCACCCGGTCGGGGCGCAGCGCGGCCAGCCGGGCATAGGCGGCGTGATAGGGGCGATAGAGCGCATCCAGCCGGCGCTCCACCTCCTCGGGTCCGGCATGGCGGTTGGCGGGGATGATCGTGCCGTCGTACAGCTTCATCACCAGCGTCGGATCGTCCTCGCCCCGGTTGGGGTCGATCACCAGGCGCGAGAAATCCGACAGGATCACCGGGCTGTCCAGCAGGCGCCCCAACTCGCGCGCCACCCCGGCCGCGCCCACGTCCCAGGCGATGTGGCGGGCCATGTCCTCGGCCGGGATGCCAAGGTCGCCGCCGGCCACCCAGTCCGGCACCCGGTTCGAGGCGTGGTCGCAGGTGACCAGCCAGCGGCCGGGGCGGTGTTCTCCGTCAAGAATGAAGGCCAAGGCTCGGGATTCCCTGCTCTGGTCGCTGCCCTGTCTCCCTCCTTACGGCCCCTCGCGCCCGGATGCCAGAGAGCCGCGGCGAAACCGGGGCCCGGAATGGCGAAACCGGCGTTGCGGCAGGCGCGGAGTTGGGCCATAAGGCACCCGGCCCACACGAACCGTAATGACCAGCAGGAGGATGGCGATGCGCCGCCACCGCAACGTGAAGATTGTGGCCACCCTTGGCCCCGCGTCCAGCAGCCATGAGATGATCCGCGCCCTGTTCGAGGCCGGGGCCGACGTGTTCCGCCTGAACATGAGCCACGGGGCGCATGACGACATCCGCCAGCGGCACGAGATCATCCGCAAGGTGGAAAAGGACCTCGGCCGTCCGATCGGCATCCTGGCCGACCTGCAGGGGCCGAAGCTGCGCGTCGGCGTCTTCGCCAACGGCGCCGAGGACCTGGCCGAGGGCGCGGCCTTCCGCATGGACCTGTCGACCGCCCCCGGCGATGCGACCCGCGTGAACCTGCCCCACCCCGAGATCTTTGCCGCGCTCGAGGCCGGGACCTCGCTTCTGGTCAACGACGGCAAGATCCGCCTGCGCGTCAACGCCTGCGGCAAGGACTTCGCCGATTGCACCGTCGAGGTCGGCGGCACCATCTCGAACCGCAAGGGCGTGAACGTGCCCGACGTGGTGCTGCCGCTGGCGGCGCTGTCGGAAAAGGACCGGGGCGACCTGGAATTCGTCTGCGGCCTGGGCGTCGACTGGATCGCGCTCTCCTTCGTGCAGCGCCCGGAGGACGTGATCGAGGCGCGCAGCCTGGTCAAGGGCCGGGCGGCGGTGCTGTCCAAGATCGAGAAGCCGGCGGCGGTCAATGCCTATGACGCCATCCTGCAGGTCTCGGACGGGATCATGGTGGCGCGCGGCGACCTTGGCGTCGAACTGCCGGTGACTTCGGTGCCGCCGATCCAGAAGCGGCTGGTGCGCCGGGCGCGGGCGGCGGCCAAGCCGGTGATCGTGGCGACGCAGATGCTGGAATCGATGATCGAATCGCCGGTCCCGACCCGGGCCGAGGTCTCGGACGTCGCCACCGCGATCTACGAGGGCGCGGATGCGGTGATGCTCTCCGCGGAATCGGCCGCCGGAAAATATCCGGTCGAGGCGGTGCGCACCATGAGCGACGTCGCGATGAGCGTCGAGAAGGACCCGACCTACCGCTCGGTGATCGAGGCCAGCCGCGTCGTGCGGCGGGAATCGGTGGCGGACGGGATCGTGGCCGCCGCGCGCGAGATCGCGGAAGCCACCAACATCAAGGCGATCTGCTGTTTCAGCCAGACCGGCAACACCGCCTCGCTGGTCGCACGGGAACGGCCGCATGTGCCGATCATCGCGCTGACGCCGCTGATGTCCACCGCGCGGCGGCTCGCGCTGACCTGGGGCGCGCATTGCGTGATCACCCAGCCGCAGGAACGCTTCAAGGGCGCGGTGCTGGCGGCGGTGCGGGCGGCCCGGACCGAGGGCTTCGCCACCGACGAGGACCAGATCGTCGTCACCGCCGGGGTGCCCTTCAACGTGAAGGGCACGACCAACATCCTGCGCGTGGCGCCCTGTGACGAGCGATTGATTTCAAGCGTGGACCCGGAGTAACCTTCCCCTGCGTCAGTTGGTGTCGGGGGGGCCATGGATACCGATCTGGTTTTGACACTGGGCATCGTCCTGGCCGTGCTGACCATCCCCTCGCTCCTTGCCGCCTTCGTCGAGGGTCGGCCGCCCAGGGTCGGGGCGCTGATCCTGCTGGCGGCGATGTCGATGATCCTGACCGCGGTGATGTACCGCCCGACGGGCTATCGCTTCGAGGAGATCCCGACCGTGATGCTGAACGTGGTGATGCGCGCGGTCAACTGAATGCGGCCCCTTGCACCTTTCCCGGCCTGCCCCTATAGGGACGGCTTCATTACCCGCACGGCCGGCCAAGGTGGCATGCCGAGTCGTGCCTGAAACCACGGAGATGGAAATGCCCAAGATGAAGACCAAGTCGGCGGCGAAGAAGCGCTTCAGCTTCACGGCCTCCGGTCGTGTGAAGGCCGGCCCCGCCGGCAAGCGCCACGGCATGATCAAGCGCACGGCGAAATTCGTCCGCGACGCATCGGGAGCGATGATCCTGTGCGACAGCGACGCGAAGATCGTCAAGAAATACATGCCCTACGACCGCTAAGGAGAGCCAGATATGTCCCGCGTCAAATCCGGCAAGGTCACCCATGCCCGTCACCGCAAGGTGATCAAGCAGGCGGCCGGCTACTATGCCGCCCGTTCCACCAACTTCCGCACCGCCACCCAGGCGGTCGACAAGGCCAACCAGTACGCGACCCGCGACCGCAAGGCCCGCAAGCGCAGCTTCCGCGCGCTGTGGATCCAGCGGATCAACGCCGCCGTCCGTCTGTTCGACGCCGAGATGACCTATTCGCGCCTGATCAACGGCCTGGCGAAAGCCGGGATCGAGGTCGACCGCAAGGTCCTCGCCGACCTGGCCGTGCACGAGCCGGAGGCGTTCAACGCCATCGCCGGCCAGGCCAAGGCCGCGCTGGCCTGATCTGTCAGGTCATCGAAATCGGGAGGGGCCCTGCGGCGACGCGGGGCCTTTTCTTTGGCCCAGCGCCCGCGGCATATGGCGGAGCGAGGGGTTTCACACCCCTCGCGCTCCCCGTGGAGTATTTCTCCAAGAGGAAGCACGATTTTAGTCGAATTGTCGGAGGTCAGCGGTTGAAGACGCGGGAGGGGTGCAGCTCTCCGCCGCGATAGTGCCCTACCGCTACGGCTTGCCCGTCCAGGCTGGCCCAGCCTTCGGTGCCCCAGTCGGCATGGCCGATCACCTGGCCCGGATTGCCGTTGCGCAGCCGCACCGCGCCTTCGGGCGTCGCCCGGAACTCCGGCAGGTCGCGCAGGCCCAGTTCCAGCGGCAAAATGCGGGCGTCCAGCGCCTCGGTCTTCGCTTCCGCGTCGATGGTCTCCAGCGTCACGCCCTGCTCGGCCCGGAACGGCCCCGACCACTCGCGCCGCAGCCATTGCACATGCCCGAGGCACCCCAGAACCACCCCGAGGTCGCGGGCGATGGAGCGGACATAACCGCCCTTGCCGCAGACCATCTCGAGGTCGACATGATCCGGATCCGGGCGGCCCGTGATCACCAGCCGCTCCACCCACAACGGCCGCGCCGCAAGGTCCATCGCCTCGCCCTCGCGGGCAAGGTCATAGGCCCGTTCTCCGTCCACCTTGACGGCGGAATACTGTGGCGGGACCTGCTCGATCTGCCCCCGGAACTGCGTCAGCGCCGCCTCGATCTGCGCATCCGTCGGCCGCGTGTCGCCGGTCGCGATCACCCGGCCCGAGGCATCGTCGGTATCCGTCGCCGCCCCCAGCACCACCCGGAAGCGGTAGCATTTCAGCGCGTCGGTGATGAAGGGAATGGTCTTCGTCGCCTCGCCCAGGGCCACCGCCAGCACGCCGGTCGCATCCGGGTCGAGCGTTCCGGCATGGCCGGCCTTCTGCGCCGAGAGCGCCCATTTCACCTTGTTCACCACCGCGGTCGAAGTCACTCCGGCCGGCTTGTCCACCACCAGCCAGCCGCTGACGGCGCGGCCCTTCTTCGTGCGGCCCATCCTGATCAGCCTTTCGGAACCACGGTGCCGACGATCGGCCCCATCGGAAAGCCGCCGTCATGGCGGCCAAGCTCGGGCGCGTAAAGCCGCGAGACGTTGCCGTCGAAATACAGCGCGTCCTCCAGCCCCAACTCGTCGCGGAACAGGCGGGCAAAGGCGTGGAAGTTCACGGCATCGTTGGAAATCGCAAAGACCGCGCGACTGCCGTCGGCGCTGACGCCCACGCCATTGCGGACATAGGTGCTGTCGCTGGCGGGCAAGAACTTCGGATGCAATGCGCCAGCGATCACCAGCATCGGGCCGGACTGGGTGGCGAAGCGGCAGGCGGGGGCCTCGGCCTTGAAGGCGCGGCTTTCGATCACCCGGAACCGCTCGCCCCAGCAGAAGACTCCGTTCGGAAGCAGGCCGAAGTTGCCGGGACCGGCGCGGGTGACAAGGCGCGCGGCCTCGCTGCCTTCCTCGACATAGAGGCCCACCGGCGCAAGGTCGCGGTGATACATGCCTGCGTTCATCGCAAAGCCCAGCGTCCTGCCCTCGGCCTCCAGCGCCTCGTTCACCGCGCGGAAGCTGCCGTAGGGGCCTTCCGCGCCGGAATGGAACAGGCGCAGGTCGTCGGCCAGCGTCACCTCGCACAGGGTATAGGAGGTGCCCTCGAAGCTGGCATCGCGGCAGGTGGCGGCACCGGCCGCGAGGGGCATCAGCAGGAAGACGAGCGCAAGGCGCAGCATCACGCCTCCTCGTCCGGCGTCCCGATGTCGCGCTGGACGGTGGGGTCCGAGAACAGCCGCCGCGTTTCGTCCAGCCGGTCGAAGGTCTCGTCCGGGCGGAAGCGCAGGTCGGGGGCGTATTTCAGCGTCATCTCCTGCGCGACGCGGTGGCGCAGTTCCGCCTTGTTGCGCGCCAGCGCCGCGATGGCCGCCTCCACCGGGACCGATCCCATCAGCGGCATGACATAGACCGTCGCCACCTTGAGGTCGGGCGAGCAGGAGACCTCGCCCACCGTGATCGACATGGCGTTCAACTCGGGATCGTGGATCTCGGCCCGGTTCAGGACGTCGCTCAGGGTGCGCCGGATCAGTTCGCCGACGCGCAGCTGGCGTTGCGAGGGGCCGGTGCCGGTATGGGTGCGCTTGGACATTGCGCCCGTTTAGGCCCTTTCCGGGCGTCCTGCAACGCCGGGCTTCTCACGCCTGCGCGAAGCGGCTAGGGAAAGGGAAAGCAAGGGGGTGCGGCATGGGTGATCTTCCTGGCCTGGTGGTGACCGGCGCGTCTGGACGGATGGGGCAGACCCTGATCCGGCTGGCGCAGGGCAGCGACCGGCTGCGGCTCGTGGCCTGCGTCGAACGCGCGGGCCATCCCTGGATCGGCAGCGACGTCGGCGAGGCGATGGGCGGCGCCCCCCTGGGCGTCAAGGTGACGGACGACCCGCTGGAGGCTTTTTCGAAGGCCCAGGCCGTGGTCGATTTCACCGCCCCGGCGGCAACGGTGGAATTCGCGGCGCTGGCGGCGCAGGCCCGGGCCTGCCATGTGATCGGCACCACGGGGCTGGAGCCCGCGCATCTGGCGAAGATCGAGGCCGCCAGCCGCCATGCGGTGATCGTGCGGGCCGGGAACATGTCGCTGGGCGTCAACCTGCTGGTGCGCCTGACCCAGAAGGTCGCGGCGGCCCTGGATGCCGACTGGGACATCGAGATCGTCGAGGCGCATCACCGGATGAAGGTCGACGCCCCCTCGGGCACCGCGCTGATGCTGGGCGCGGCCGCGGCCGAGGGTCGCGGCGTCCGGCTGGAGGATGCCCGCGTCTCGGGCCGCGACGGCATCACCGGCGCGCGCGAACGCGGCAGCATCGGCTTTTCCGCGATCCGGGGCGGCGACGTGGTGGGCGAGCATGACGTGATCTTCGCCACCGAGGGCGAGCGCGTCGTCCTGCGCCATCTCGCGACCGACCGGGCGATCTTTGCCCGGGGCGCGCTGAGGGCCGCGGTCTGGGGGCAGGGCCGGAAGCCGGGGCAATATGACATGATGGACGTGCTGGGCATCTGATCCCCCGGCGCAATCACGCAATCGCGCAGGCAGGTCGCAGCATGCTGGCTCGACAAACCGCATGGGAGCATAAATGAATATGGGGACGGAAGGTTCGGGAGGTCTGCCGATGCGGAACGCAGGGTCGATGACGGCGGCGGTGGTGCGGCGCAGGGGGGGCGAGGCGCTGGCCGCGACCGGCGCGCTGATCCTGGCGCTGGCGGCGACGGCCCTTGCCGCACGCGCCCAGGAGCAGGAGGTGATCGTCTCGCACGGCATCTCAACCTTCGGCGACCTCAAGCTTCCGGCCGATTTCTCCCACCTGCCCTATGTGAACCCCGACGCGCCCAAGGGCGGCGAGATCAGCCAGTGGGCGCCGGGCAGTTTCGATTCCTTCAACCCCTACACGATCCAGGGCAGCGCGGCCGCGCTGTCGTCGATCTTCTACGAATCCATCCTGTCGGGCACGCTGGACGACGTCAGCGCCGTCTACTGCCTCTTGTGCGAGACGATGGAATATCCCGCGGACCGATCCTGGGTGATCTTCAACCTGCGCAAGGACGTGACCTTCTCGGACGGCAGCCCGATGACCGCCGAGGACGTGCTGTTCAGCTACGAGCTGTTCCGCGACAAGGGCATCCCGGAATACCGCAGCGTCGCCAACGCCAAGTTCCAGTCGGTCGAGGTGCTGGACCCCCACCGCATCAAGTTCACCTTCACGCCCGGAACCCCCTTCCGCGACATGCCGGCCCAGGCGGGCAGCACGCTGATCTTCTCGAAGAAGGACTATCTGGAGAAGAACCGCGATCTGGAGAAGTCGAGCCTGGAGCCTTTCCTCGGCACCGGGGCCTATGTCCTGGAAAGCTTCCAGCCCGGCCAGCGGGTCGTCTTCAAGCTGGACGAAGACTATTGGGGCGCGACGCATCCGCTGAACGTCGGGCAGAACAACTTCGACCGGATCCGCATCGAGTATTTCAGCGACGACAACGCGGCGATGGAGGCGTTCAAGGCGGGTGTCTACACCTTCCGCAACGAAAGCCTGCCGAAGCGCTGGGCCAATGACTACGATTTCCCCGCCGTGACCTCGAGCGATGTGGTCAAGGAAGTGATCCCGTCGGGCGACATCGCCGGCGGCCAGTCGGTGATCTTCAACCTGCGCCGCCCCCAGTTCCAGGACCCCCGCGTGCGTGAGGCGCTGGGCCTGATGTTCAACTTCGAATGGTCGAACAAATCGCTGTTCTACGGGCTTTTCGCGCGGATCAACTCGATCTGGGAAAACTCCGAGATGGCCGCGACCGGGGTGCCCACGCCGGAAGAACTGGCGCTGCTGCAACCGCTGGTCGACGAGGGGCTCCTGCCCGCCGCCATCCTGACCGACGAGGTGCCGGTGTCTCCCGTCTCGTCCGAGGCGAATGCGCTGGACCGCAGGAACCTGCGCAAGGCCTCGGCCCTGCTGGACGAGGCCGGCTGGACGGTCGGCGATGACGGGATTCGCCGCAATGCCGCTGGCCAGACCCTGCGGATGGAGATGGTCCATTCCCGCACCGACCTCTTGCCGGTGATGATCGCCTATGTCGAGAACCTGCGCGCCCTGGGCGTGGATGCCAGTTTCGACATCATCGACGACCCGCAGTTGCAAGAGCGCGCCAGCCCGCCGGTGTTCGATTTCGACGCGCTGCCGACGACCGTCGTGAACGGCGGGCTGGAGCCGGGCGGCGTGCTGAAACAGGCCTGGGCCTCGGTCGCCAGGGACAATTCCAGCCGCAACCGCATGGGCTATGCCAATCCGGCGGTGGACAGGCTTCTGGATGCGGTCGAGGGTGCCGCCAGCCGCGAGGAGCTGACCACGGTGATCCGCGCCCTTGACCGGGTGCTGCGGTCGGAATTCGTGATCGTCCCCCGCTACTACAAGAAGGACAACTGGGTCGCCTACTACAATATGTATGAACATCCCGTGACCCTGCCCCCCTATGCTCTGGGCGAACTGTCGATCTGGTGGTACAACGCCGAAAAAGCCGACGCGCTGAAGGCCAAGGGCGCGTTGAAGTAACCAGGAACGGGCAGGAACCTTGGGCGCCTATATCCTTCGCCGCTTGCTCTTGGTGATCCCGACGCTGTTTGGCGTGATGGTGATCAACTTCGCGCTGACCCAGTTCGTCCCCGGCGGCCCCATCGACCAGATCCGCGCCCGGTTCGAGGGCGAGGGGGATTCGATCCAGAACATCGCGGGCGGCGAAGGCGGCGGCGTCCAGGAAGACGACAGCGGCTATGTCGGCGCCCGCGGCCTGCCGCCCGAATTCCTGGCCAAGCTCGAGGTCCAGTTCGGTTTCGCCCGCATCACCTGCGACGAGGGCTTCACCGGCACGCCGTCGATCAAGGCCCCCGAGTGCCACAAGGAGCCGATCCCGGCCTACGAGCGGTTCTTCATCATGATGGGGAACTACCTGAACTTCGATTTCGGCCAAAGCTATTTCCGCTCGATCTCGGTCGTCGACCTCGTGCTGGAAAAGATGCCGGTCTCGATCACGCTGGGCCTGTGGTCCACGCTGATCGCCTATCTGGTCTCGATCCCGCTGGGCATCCGCAAGGCGGTGCGCGACGGCTCCAGCTTCGACACCTGGACCTCCGGCATCATCATCGCGGCCTATGCGATTCCCGGCTTCCTGTTCGCGATCATGCTGATGGTGGTCTTTGCCGGCGGCAGCTATTTCCAGTGGTTCCCGTTGCGCGGCCTGACCTCGGAAGGGTGGGAGAGCTTCCCCCTCTGGCAGAAGGTCACCGACTACCTCTGGCACATCATCCTGCCGGTGACGGCGCAGCTGATCTCGGCCTTCGCCACGCTGACGCTGCTGACCAAGAACAGCTTCCTGGACGAGATCAAGAAGCACTATGTGATGACCGCCCGCGCCAAGGGCCTGTCCGAGGCGCGGGTGCTGTACGGCCATGTCTTCCGCAACGCCATGCTGATCGTGATCGCG
Source organism: Tabrizicola soli (assembly GCF_015999335.1). Lineage (GTDB taxonomy): Bacteria > Pseudomonadota > Alphaproteobacteria > Rhodobacterales > Rhodobacteraceae > Tabrizicola > Tabrizicola soli. The sequence continues at coordinate 63,041 of NZ_JAEACP010000005.1, forward strand.
GGCTTCCCCAGCCTGTTCCTGGGGGTGTTCTTCGGCTCCAGCCTGATCATCGAGTTCATCTTCTCGCTCGATGGCCTCGGCCAGCTCGGCTATCGCTCGGCGGTCGAGCGGGACTATCCGGTGATCTTCGGCACGCTCTTCGCCTTCGGCCTGATCGGGCTGGTCGTCGGCATCCTGTCGGACCTGATGTATGTGCTGGTCGACCCGCGCATCGACTTCGAGAGGCGCGGCTGATGGCGCTTTCACCCCTGAACCAGCGCCGCTGGCGCAACTTCAAGGCCAACCGGCGGGCGTTCTGGTCGCTCTGGCTGTTCCTGGTCCTCTATGGCCTGTCGCTGGGGGCCGAACTGATCGCCAACGACCGCCCCGCCCTCGTCCGCTACGACGGCGGCTATTACCTGCCGGTGTTCAACTTCTACCCCGAGACCGCCTTCGGTGGCGACCTCCGGACCGAGGCGAAATATTCCACGGTCGAGGTGCAATGCCTGATCCTCGCCGCCGGCTCGCTGGACTGCTGGGACGATCCCGAGGGCATCATCGCCGAAGTGCAGGAGAAGGGCACCGCCGCCGGCGAGGCCGTGAACCGGGGCTGGATCCTCTGGCCGCCGATCCCCTACAGCTACAACACGATCGTCGATACCGGCGGCGTCGCCCCCGGCCCGCCCACGGCGCAGAACTGGCTGGGCACCGACGACACCAGCCGCGACGTGGCGGCGCGGGTGATCTACGGCTTCCGCCTCTCCGTCACCTTCGCGCTGATCGTCACCTTGCTGACCTCGGTGATCGGCATCGCGGCCGGCGCGGTTCAGGGCTATTTCGGCGGCCGGACGGACCTGATCTTCCAGCGGGTGATCGAGCTCTGGTCCTCGGTCCCGACGCTTTACGTCATCATCATCGTCACCGCGGTCTGGTCGAAGAGCTTCTGGCTGATGGTGCTGCTGATGGTGGTCTTCGGCTGGACCGCCCTCGTCGGCGTCGTCCGGGCCGAATTCCTGCGGGCGCGGAACTTCGAATATGTCCGCGCCGCCCGCGCGCTGGGCGTGCCCGACCTGCAGATCATGTTCCGCCATCTCCTGCCGAACGCCATGGTCGCCACCCTGACCATGCTGCCGTTCATCATCACCGGCACCATCGGCTCGCTCGCCATGCTCGACTACCTGGGCTTCGGCCTGCCCTCCAGCTCGCCCTCGCTGGGGCAGCTGTCGCGGCAGGCGCAGCAGAACCTGCAGTCGCCGCACCTGGCCTTCGTGTCCTTCTTCACCTTCGCCATCATGCTCTCGCTCTTGGTCTTCATCTTCGAGGGCGTGCGCGATGCCTTCGACCCGCGGAAGACGTTCAGATGAGGGCGGGCGGATGAGCGTTCTCGAGGTTCGCGACCTGAAGGTCAGCTTCCGCCAGGACGGAAGGGTGATCGAGGCGGTGAAGGGGGTCAGCTTCGCCGTCTCCAAGGGCGAGACGGTGGCGCTGGTCGGCGAAAGCGGCTCGGGCAAGTCGGTCACGGCGCTCTCGACCGTCGGGCTTCTGGGCGACAACGCGCAGGTCACCGGCTCGGTCACCTATCGCGGCACGCAGATGCTGGGCGCCAGCGAGCCCGCCCTGCGCAAGGTCCGGGGCAACGACATCAGCTTCATCTTCCAGGAGCCGATGACCTCCCTCAACCCGCTGCACACGATCGAGAGGCAACTTGGCGAAAGCCTGGCCCTGCACCAGGGCCTGACCGGCGACAGGGCGCGCGCGCGGATCATCGAGCTGATGGACAAGGTCGGCATCCGCGACGCCGAAAGCCGCCTCGGCGCCTATCCGCACCAGCTTTCCGGCGGCCAGCGCCAGCGGGTGATGATCGCCATGGCGCTGGCCAACGGGCCCGAGCTTCTGGTCGCCGACGAGCCCACCACCGCGCTGGACGTGACGATCCAGGCGCAGATCCTCGACCTTCTGGCCGATCTGAAACGGGCCGAGGGGCTGAGCCTTCTCTTCATCACCCACGACCTGAACATCGTCCGCCGCATCGCCGACCGGGTCTGCGTCATGCAGGGCGGCGAGATCGTCGAGCAGGGCCCGACCGCCGAGATCTTCGCCAATCCGCAGCATCCCTATACGCGGAAGCTCTTGGCCGCCGAGCAGCGGGGCGGCCCCGATCCCGTCCCCCCCGGCGCGCCCGAGATCGTGGCGACCGAACACCTCCGCGTCTGGTTCCCGATCCAGAAGGGCTTCCTGCGCCGCACCGTGGGCCATGTGAAGGCGGTGAACGACGCGACCATCGCCGTCCGCGCCGGCGAGACGCTGGGCATCGTCGGCGAAAGCGGCTCGGGCAAGACGACGATGGCGCTGGGGATCCTGCAGCTGATCGGGTCGGAGGGGAAGGTCGCCTTCCTCGGCCGCGATCTGCGCGACCGCAATGGGGCCGCCCTGCGTGCCATAAGGCGCGAGATGCAGGTCGTGTTCCAGGACCCCTACGGCAGCCTCTCGCCCCGGATGACGGTCGAGCAGATCATCGCCGAAGGCTTGGGCGTCCACGGGGTGGAACCCGGCCGCAACCGGACCGAAATGGTGGCCGAGATCATGGCCGAGGTCGGCCTCGACCCGACCACCATGGGCCGCTACCCGCATGAATTCTCCGGCGGCCAGCGCCAGCGCATCGCCATCGCCCGCGCGATGATCCTGCGCCCCAAGCTGGTGGTGCTGGACGAGCCGACCTCGGCCTTGGACATGACGGTACAGGTCCAGATCGTCGAGCTTCTGCGCGCGCTGCAGCGCAAATGGGGCCTCGCCTACCTCTTCATCAGCCACGACCTGCGGGTGATCCGCGCCATGGCGCATCAGGTCATCGTGATGCGGGCCGGCGACGTGGTGGAAAGCGGCCCCTGCGAGGCGGTATTCACCAAACCTCAATCCGATTACACCAAGGCTCTGATGGCGGCAGCCTTCGGGACCGGATCTTGAAGCTTCTCTTCGTCCACCAGAACTTTCCCGCCCAGTTCCTGCACCTCGCGCCCGAGATGCAGCGCCTTGGCCATGACGTCCGCGCCCTCACCGATGCGGCGAACCGCAACCCCTCGCCGGTGCCGCTTTTGCGCTACGACTTCAAGCCCGCCCCGGTCGAGCCGCAGCATACCCGCCTTGGCCGCAACTACACCACGATGAGCGACCGGGGCGTCACCGTCGCCCGCTTCGCCCGTCAGTTGCGCGCCCAGGGCTATGTGCCGGACGTGATCTACGGCCATTCCGGCTGGGGCGAGACCCTGTTCCTGAAAGAGGTCTGGCCCGAGGCGCGGCTGCTGGTCTTCGCCGAATTCTACTATCGCGGAGAGGGTGCCGATTCCGGCTTCGACCCGGAGTTCCAGCGCCGCGGCTTCGACCAGGCGATGATCGCCCAGGGTCGCGCCGCGCATCTCGGCCAAGCGCTGCTCCATGCCGACCGGGGTATTTCGCCGACCCTTTGGCAGGCCGACAGCCACCCCCCCGCCCTGCGCCGCCTGATCGAGGTGATCTTCGACGGCGTCGACTGCGACCGGCTGGCCCCCGACCCGGCGGCCCGCTTCACCCTGCCCGATGGCCGCCAGCTCCGGCGCGGGGACGAAGTGCTGACCTTCGTCAACCGCAACCTCGAACCCTATCGCGGCTACCACATCTTCATGCGCGCCCTGCCGGCCGTGCTGGCCGCCCGGCCGCAGGCCCGGGTCGTGATCGTCGGCGGCGACGGGGTCAGCTACGGCCAGCCGCCGAAGGAAGGAACCTGGAAGGACGTCTTCCTGGACGAGGTGAAGGATCGCCTCGACCTCTCGCGCGTGCATTTCACCGGCAAGCTGCCCTATGACCGGCTGGTCGACCTGATCCATGTCAGCCGGGCCCATGCCTATCTGACCTATCCCTTCGTGCTCTCCTGGTCGATGGTCGAGACGCTGGCCGCCGGAACGCTGGTGATCGGCTCGGACACCGCCCCGGTGGCCGAGGTGATCCAGGACGGCGTGAACGGGCGTCTGGTCGATTTCTTCGACGTGCGGGGCTGGTCGGATGCCCTTGCCGATGCCCTGGCCCGGCCCGAGGCCTACCTGCAGATGCGCGAGACCGCGCGGCAGATGGCTCGGGAGCAATATGACCTCCGCTCGGTCTGCCTGCCGCGACAGGTCGAGCTTCTCACCCGGCTGGACCGGGCCTGACCGGCGCGGCCGGGACCAAAATCCTTCGAAGGATTTTGCAAAAGTTTTCGAAAACTTTTGCGCCTCACACCGCTGACGAATGCCGCGCCTGGGCGCTGTCATAGGCATCGAAGGCACGGGCGATCATCCGGGTCAGGGGACGGGCGCGCTCGGGGATGAAGAATCCCTCCTCCGTCACCTGCACCATGTCGCCGAACGTCTTCTTCGCCGCCTGGAACAGGGTCTCCAGATGCTCGTCCGTAGTGGCGAAGCGCGACAGAAGTTCCTCCCGGCGGACGGCGAAATCGCACATCAGCGCCTCGATGATCCGGGCGCGCAGCGTATCCTCGCCCGAGAAGCGGTGCCCCTTGTGGACCGAGAAGCGCCCCTCGCGGATCGCCTTCACATGCGCGGCCGTCGCCGCCGCATTCTGCGCGAAACCCTGCGGAAAGCGCGAGATCGACGAGGCCCCGATCCCGATCAGCACCGGCGAGGTGTCGTCGGTATAGCCCTGGAAGTTCCGCCGCAGCCGACCCGCCGCATGGGCCCTGGCCATGCCGTCCTCGGGCTTGGCGAAATGGTCGATGCCGATCTCCCGGTAGCCGTCCCAGAGGAAAAGCTGCCGCGCCGTCTCGAACAGGTCAAGCCGCTCCTGCGGGGTGGGCATCGTGTCCGAGGGGATCATCTGCTGCCGCCGGCTCATCCAGGGCACATGGGCATAGCCGTAAAGCGCCACCCGGTCGGGCGAGAGCGTCAGGAGCTTCTGCACCGAATCGGCGATGCGCGGCCCGGTCTGGTGCGGCAGGCCATAGAGGATGTCGGCGTTCAGGCTGCCGATGCCCCGGGCGCGGATGCGTTCCACCACGTCGCGGGTCAGCTGGTAGCTCTGCTCGCGGCCGATCGCCTTCTGGATCATCGGGTCGAAGTCCTGCACCCCGATCGAGGCGCGGTTCATCCCGGCGGCGGCCAGCGCATCCAGCCGGGGATCGTCGATCTCGTTCGGGTCGATCTCGACCGAGAATTCGCCTTCGGCGGCCATCGGCGCGACCCTGAAGATCGCCTCGGCCAGCCGCGTCATCCGCTCGGGGTCCAGCAGCGTCGGCGTGCCCCCGCCCCAATGCAGCCGCGAAAGGCTGACGCCGCGCGGCAGGTGCCGGGCAAGCATGGCCAGCTCGAGCAGCAGCATCTCGACATAGGCGTTGACCGGATCGTTCGACGTCGTGCCCTGGGTCCGGCAGGCGCAGAACCAGCACAGCCGGCGGCAGAAGGGCACGTGGACGTAGAGCGAGATCTGGCTGCCCTCGGGCACGGCCTCGATCCAGTCGGTGAAATCTCCGGCGTTGACCGAGGCGCCGAAATGCGGCGCGGTCGGATAGGAAGTGTAGCGCGGCACGCGCGCGTCGAATAGCCCCAGGCGGGCGAGTTGCGGATCGTGGGTCATGCGGCTACATTAGCGGCTGCGTCCCAAGTCGCCTTGACGCAAATCAATTTGGGAGCACCGGATGCAAGACCACTTCGTGCATGTCCAATGCGGCGATTGCCCCATCCGGCACCGCGCGGTTTGCGCCCGGTGCGATACGGACGAACTCGCCGAGCTGGAGCAGATCAAGTACTACCGCAGCTTCCAGGCGGGGCAGACGATCATCTGGTCGGGGGACCGGATGGATTTCGTCGGCTCGGTCGTGAGCGGGATCGCCAGCCTGACCCAGACGATGGAGGACGGACGGCGGCAGATGGTCGGCCTCCTGCTGCCCTCGGATTTCGTCGGACGGCCGGGGCGGTCGACGGCGGCCTTCGACGTGACCGCCACCACCGATGTGGTGATGTGCTGCTTCCGCAAGAAACCCTTCGAGACCCTGATCGCCGAGACGCCCCACGTCGCCCAGCGTCTGCTGGAGATGACCCTGGACGAGCTGGACGCGGCGCGGGAATGGATGCTGCTTCTCGGCCGCAAGACCGCGCGGGAGAAGATCGCCTCGCTGATCTCGATCATCGCCCGGCGCGAGGCGGCGCTGCACAAGAAGAAGGCCTCGGGGAATCTTTCGGTGGACCTGCCCCTCACGCGGGAGGAAATGGCGGATTATCTCGGCCTGACCCTCGAGACGGTCAGCCGGCAGATCAGCGCGCTGAAGAAGGACGGGGTGATCACGCTGGAGGGGAACCGGCATGTCAGCATCCCGGACATCGACCGGCTTCTGGAGGAGGCCGGGGACGATACCGACGGCGGGCTGCCGGTCTGACTGTCCACGCGTGGACAGTCCTGCCAGGCAAGGATAATCAAAGGCTTGCCTGCGGGCGTTCAGGATCCGTTAACCCGACGCAAGGCTGAGAGCCGCGCCATGCTGACCTTCCAAACCTGCGATGTCTTCACCGACCGGCCCTTTGCGGGCAATCCGCTGGCCATCGTTCTTGAGGCCGACGGGCTGAGCCCGGCGCAGATGCAGACCCTCGCGCGCGAGTTCAACCTGTCCGAGACGATCTTCGTCCAGGCCCCGGCCGATCCGGCCCATGCCGCAAGGGTGCGCATCTTCTTCCCGACAGCCGAGATCCCCTTTGCCGGCCATCCGACGATCGGCTGCGCGATCCATCTGGCCTCGGCCGGCGCGGTGGGCGATTTCGACCGCGACCTGGTGCTGGAGGAGGCGGCCGGCCTGGTCCCGGTGCGGGTCTGGCGCCGCGGCGAGGAGGTCCGTGCCGAGTTCCTGGCCCCGGTGCTGCCGCATGGGGTGACGGATGCACCGGACCGCGACGCGGCGCTGGACCACAAGCGGCTGGCGGCGGCGCTGGGGCTGGAGGCGGGCGAGATCGGCTTTGCCGGGCATCGGCCGGGCCTCTGGCAGGGCGGGCCGCGCTTCCTTTACGCTCCCGTCGCCTCGCTGGCGGCGCTGGGCCGGGCGCGGCCGATCGAACCCTTCTGGTCGGAACAGATGCGGGCGGCTGGGGTGGACAGCATCTACCTTTACACGACCGGCGAGGATTGCGCCTTCCGCGCCCGGATGTTCTCGCCCACCGCGGGGATCCCGGAGGACCCCGCGACGGGCTCGGCCAGCGCGATCCTGGCGGCGCAGTTGCTGGCTTCGGATGCGCTGGGCGAGGGGGAAACACGAGTGGAACTGCGCCAGGGCGTGGAGATGGGACGGCCGAGCGAGATCGGGCTGCGCGCCCGCGTGGCGGCGGGACGGCTGGTCGAGGTCCGGATCAGCGGCGGCGCGGTGCCGGTGGCCGAAGGGCGGATCCGGGCACCGGCCTGACGGTCGGGGCGGTTTCGAACGGGGCGCCGATTTCTTTGAAGAAATCGGGACGGAACCTACAGGTTCCGAGACGGAATTTTTGAAAATTCCGCGCCCCGCTTCCGGCGGCGCGCCCTTTTGGTAGGCGCTCCGCCGCTGCGGCTTTCCCTGGCAACGCCGTCCGAGGGGCTCGATGCCCCGAGGACGGCCGCCTGTCCGGGTCAATGCGCCAGGAAGACCGGGATCGCGGCGCCTTCCAGCATGTCGCGGGTCGCGCCGCCCATGATCGCCTCGCGGAAGCGGGAATGGCCGTAGGCGCCCATCACCAGCATCTCGGCGTCGACATCGCGCAGGTGGCGCGCCAGAACGTCCGAGACGCGGGGCAAGGACTTGGCCAGCACCGTGACCTCGGCGCGGACGCCATGGCGCACGAGATACTGGCACAGAAGCCCGCCCGGGTCCGACCGTTCCGGCCCATGGGACGGCGGGTCGATCACCACGATCTGCACATTCTCGGCCCGGCGCAGGAAGGGCATCGAGCGGCGGGCGGCGACCAGGGCCTCGCGGCTTTGATTCCAGGCGACGACGATCCGGCGCGGGTCGCTGGATTTCATCCCCGCCTCGGGCACCACGAGGACCGGGGCCATGCCCTCGAAGAGCGCGGCCTCGGTCAGGGCCTCGTCCTCGACGCCGCGGGTCTTGCCATAGGGCAGGGGCAGGACCACCAGGTCGGCATAGCGCGCGCGGGCGGCGACCACATCGGTCAGCGCGCCGAGCTGGGTCACGACCGACTCGACGCCGTAGCGCAGGTCGGGCGACTGGGAGCCGAGGGCGGCGTTCAGCGCGGCCTCGGCCTCGCGCGCCTCGGCCTCGGCGCGGTCCATCGCGGCGGCGATCATCACCGCGCCCGAGCCGACATAGGAATAGCCGACCTGGGTACGGTCCACGCCGAGCGCCAAGGCGTCGAGGTGGGCATCGGTCCGCACTGCGATCTGGGCTGCGGCCGAAACCGGGGCCAGAAGTCCCTCGGGCGAGGCCGCGATGGTGAGGAGCGATTTGTAGGCCATGGGGGATCTCCTTGCTGATGAAGCAGTGTTGCGCCGCAGCCTCGTGGCCGCATTGACGCAGGTCAAGGGCAACCTTGGGGCGACTTGATTCAGATCATGTCGCATGATGATGCTGCACAGCAGAAGACACGGTGTCGAAATGCCCCGCATGGGGTCCGAATCCGATTCGGGCCCCTGGGGCAGACAGGACGAAGGGACAAAGTATGTGGGACTATCTGAAACTGGCAGGGCTTGGCCTGGTCGCGGTCTGCGCCGCGATCGCGGCCAACTATGCCCATGACCTGGCCTATCAGGTCAATGCGATCACGGTGATGCTGGCCGCAGGCATCGCCTTCCTCTGGGTCTTGCGGACGGCGGGCGACGTGAAGCCCGACCGGCGCCACGAATATTTCGACAGCGTGGTCCGGGCCGGCGCCATCGCCACGGCCTTCTGGGGCGCGGTGGGCTTTCTGGTCGGCGTGATCATCGCGCTGCAGCTGGCCTTTCCGCAGCTGAACTTCGAATTCCTGCAGGGCTATGGCAACTTCGGCCGTCTGCGGCCCTTGCACACCAGCGCGGTGATCTTCGCCTTCGGCGGCAACGCGCTGATCATGTCCTCGTTCTACATCGTGCAGCGCACCTGCGCGACGCGGCTGTTCGGCGGGTCGCTGGGCTGGTTCGTGTTCTGGGGCTGGCAGCTGGTGATCGTGCTCGCGGCCTCGGGCTATGTGCTGGGGGCGACGCAGAGCAAGGAATATGCGGAACCCGTCTGGTACGTCGACATCCTGATCACCGCGGTCTGGGTCGGCCTTCTGGTCGCCTTCATGGGCACGCTTTTCAAGCGGAAAGAGCCCCATATCTACGTGGCGAACTGGTTCCTGCTGTCGATGATCCTGACCGTCGCGATGCTGCACCTGGTGAACAACGCCGCGATCCCGGTGTCGATCTTCGGCTCGGCGCAGGTGCAGGCCTATGCCGGCGTGCAGGATGCGATGGTGCAGTGGTGGTATGGCCACAACGCGGTGGGCTTCTTCCTGACCGCGGGCTTCCTGGGGATGATGTACTACTTCGTCCCGAAGCAGGCCGAGCGTCCGGTCTACAGCTACAAGCTGTCGATCATCCACTTCTGGGCGCTGATCTTCCTTTATATCTGGGCCGGTCCGCACCACCTGCACTACACCGCGCTGCCCGACTGGGCCTCGACGCTGGGCATGGTGTTCTCGGTGATCCTGTGGATGCCGTCCTGGGGTGGCATGATCAACGGCCTGATGACGCTTTCGGGCGCCTGGGACAAGCTCCGCACCGATCCGATCATCCGGATGATGGTCGTCTCCATCGGCTTCTACGGCATGTCGACCTTCGAAGGGCCGATGATGTCGATCAAGGCGGTGAACTCGCTGAGCCACTACACCGACTGGACCATCGGCCACGTCCATTCCGGCGCCTTGGGCTGGAACGGGATGATCACCTTCGGCGTCCTCTACTACCTGGTGCCGCGGCTGTGGAACCGTGAGCGGCTGTACAGCCTCAAGCTGGTGAGTTGGCACTTCTGGCTCGCGACGATCGGGATCGTGCTCTACGCCTCGTCGATGTGGGTGACGGGGATCATGGAGGGCCTGATGTGGCGCGAAGTGGATGCGAACGGCTTCCTGGTGAACGCCTTCGCCGACACGGTGGCCGCGAAGTTCCCGATGTATGTGGTGCGGGCGACGGGGGGGCTGCTGTTCCTGACGGGCGCGCTGATCATGTGCTGGAACCTGTGGATGACGGTGCGCGCGCACCCTGCAAGGGCGACGCAGCACTCGGCGGTTCCGGCGGAATAAGGGGACAGGACAATGGCTTTCCTTGACAAGCACAAGGCAATCGAAACCCACGCCACGCTTCTGATGGTGCTCAGCCTTCTGGTCGTGACCATCGGGGGGATCGTGCAGATCGTGCCGCTGTTCTACCTCGAGAACACGATCGAGAAGGTGGAGGGCGTGCGGCCCTACACGCCGCTGGAACTGGCCGGGCGGGACATCTATGTCCGCGAGGGCTGCTATGGCTGCCACAGCCAGATGATCCGCCCGATGCGCGACGAGGTGGAACGCTACGGCCACTACAGCCTGGCGGCCGAGTCGATGTACGACCGGCCGTTCCAGTGGGGGTCCAAGCGCACCGGGCCGGACCTGGCGCGGGTCGGCGGGCGCTATTCCGACGAATGGCACCAGGACCACTTCCACGACGCCAAGTCGGTGGTGCCGGAATCGGTGATGCCGCCCTATGGCTTCCTGGCGAACCGGGAGATCGACGGGAAATACATCCAGGACGTCGTCGAGACGCACCGGATGACCGGCGTGCCCTATACCGACGAGATGGTCGCCAATGCCCGGGCCGACTTTGCCGCCCAGGCCGATCCGAACGGCGATCCCTCGGGGCTGGAGGAGCGTTACGGCGCCGGGGCCTTCGGCCATGCGGTGAACGTGCGCAACTTCGACGGCCAGCCGGAGCTGACCGAGATGGACGCGCTGATCGCCTATATCCAGGTGCTGGGGACGATGGTCGATTTCTCGACCTTCACGCCCGTGGCCAATCGCTGAGGGGGAGGGAACCGAAATGGAAACCTATTCCTTCCTGCGCCACATGGCCGACAGCTGGTTCCTCCTGGCGATGACGCTCGGGTTCCTTGCGCTCTGCGTCTGGGCCTTCCGGCCCGGCAGCCGTGCGATGCACCAGGAGGTGGCCGGCTCGATCTTCCGCAACGACGACAGTCCTGCGGACCGCAACCCTGCCCAGAAGGAGGCCTGAGCGATGTGCGCCAAGCCAATCAAGCATGAACCCCGGCAGGTGGAAACGACCGGCCACCAGTGGGACGGCATCGAGGAATACAACAACCCCCTGCCGCGCTGGTGGGTCTGGGTGTTCTACGCCACGATCGTCTGGGGGATCGGCTATACCATCGCCTATCCCGCCTGGCCGCTGATCAAGGAGGCCACTCCGGGCCTTCTGGGGGCCAGCACCCGGGCCGATGTCGCGGCCGAGATCGCGGCGGTGGACTCGGCCAACGCGGCGATCAAGGAGAAGCTGGTCGCCGCCGACCTGAACGCCATCGCGGCGGATCCGGCCCTGGCCGAATTCGCCACGCGGGCGGGGGCGGCGGTGTTCCGCACCAACTGCGCGCAATGCCACGGCTCGGGCGCGGCGGGGTTCGTGGGCTATCCCAACCTCCTGGACAACGACTGGCTCTGGGGCGGGACGATGGAGGACATCCACCTGACCGTCACCCATGGCATCCGCAACACGACCGACGCCGATGCGCGCTATTCCGAGATGCCGAAGTTCGGCACGGATGGCATCCTGGACGAGACCCAGATCGCCCAGGTGGTCGAGCATGTCCTTGCCCTTTCGGGGCAGGAGCATGACGCGGCGCTGGCGGCAGAGGGGGCGATCGTCTTTGCCGACAACTGCGTGGCCTGCCACATGGAGGACGGCTCGGGCGACCGGGCGCAGGGCGCGCCGAGGCTGTCGGATGCGATCTGGCTCTATGGCGGTTCGCGCGACGCGATCACCGAGACGGTGACCAATGCCCGTTTCGGCGTCATGCCGAACTGGAACGGACGGCTGAGCGAGGACGAGATCCGCGCCGTGGCCTATTTCGTCCACGGTCAGGGCGGCGGCGAGTAAGCCGTCGCGGAGACGACCGGACAGGGGGCCTTCGGGTCCCCTGTTCCTTTCGGCGGCGCCGCGCTTCACGCCGAGTTGTGCCGCCTTGCCGCATGGCGGAACTCGCCGCCAGTTTATAATTGATACAGGTCAATGTTCCCCGGCCGTGAATGGCCGAAGCAGGGCCTGCCAGACCCTGCGCCCGGTTCAGGAGCTTTCCCTTGTCCAACCCAGATCCCGCCCCCTCTCTCTACGCCGCCCGCGAGCCGGTCTTTCCGCGCCGGGTGAAGGGCACCTTCCGCACGCTCAAGTGGTGGATCATGGCGGTGACGCTGGGCATCTACTACATCCTGCCGTGGATCCGCTGGGACCGGGGGCCTGCCCTGCCGGACCAGGCGGTGCTGGTCGACCTGGCGAACCGGCGCTTCTTCTTCTTCATGATCGAGATCTGGCCGCACGAGTTCTATTTCGTCGCGGGCCTCCTGATCATGGCGGGGCTCGGGCTGTTCCTCTTCACCAGTGCGGCGGGGCGGGTCTGGTGCGGCTATGCCTGTCCGCAGACGGTGTGGACAGATCTGTTCATCCTGGTCGAACGCTGGATCGAGGGCGACCGCAACGCGCGGCTGCGCCTGCACCGGCAGGTCTGGAACGGCGAGAAGATCCGCAAGCGCGCGGTCAAGTGGACGGTCTGGCTCCTGATCGGCCTGGCCACCGGCGGAGCCTGGATCTTCTACTTCACCGATGCGCCGACGCTGCTCGGCGATCTGGTGAGCGGCCAGGCGCATCCGATCGCCTATACGACCATGCTGGTCCTGACGCTGACCACCTTCTTCTTCGGCGGTTTCGCGCGCGAGCAGATCTGCATCTATGCCTGCCCCTGGCCGCGCATCCAGGCCGCGATGGTGGACGAGGACACGCTGACCATCGGCTATCGCGACTGGCGCGGAGAACCCCGCGGCAAGGCGAATGTCGCGGGTAACGGCGACTGCATCGACTGCATGGCCTGCGTGAACGTCTGCCCGATGGGGATCGACATCCGCAATGGCCAGCAGATGGCCTGCATCACCTGCGGCCTCTGCATCGACGCCTGCAACGACGTGATGGACAAGATCGGCAAGCCGCGCGACCTGATCGGCTATCTGGCGCTGACCGACGAGCTGCGCGAGCGCGAGGGCCAGCCGCCGAAATCGGTCTGGGCGCATGTGTTCCGGCCGCGGACCGTGCTTTACACGGTGCTCTGGGCCGGGATCGGCATCGGGTTGGTGGTGGCGCTGTTCCTGCGCTCGCCCATCGACGTGAACGTGACGCCGGTCCGCAACCCGACCTTCGTGACCCTGTCCGACGGGTCGATCCGCAACGCCTACGAGATCCGGCTGCGCAACATGCAGGGCGAGGCGGCCGAGTTCGCGCTGACGGTGGACTCCGAGGCGCCGCTGGCGCTGTCGCTGGAAGGGCAGGAGGGGCTGGTGGTGACGGTCCCGGCGAACGAGACGCTGTCGCAGCGCCTGTACCTCACGGCACCGCCCGACAGCCCGGCGGCGCGCGCGCACCACAGCGATGTGCGGCTGTGGATCGCGGAAGAGGGCACGACGAACCGCGTCCACCATGATACGATCTTCAACGGCAAGGAGGGCGGCGATGGCTGAGCTGACCGGAAAGCATGTGTTCGCGATCACCGCCGGGGCCTTTACGGTCATCATCGGGGTGAACGTCCTTCTGGCGGTGAAGGCGGTCTCCACCTTTCCGGGGCTGGAGGTCGGGAACTCCTATGTCGCGAGCCAGGACTTCGAGGCTCGCAAGGCGGCGCAGGAGGCGCTGGGCTGGACGATGAAGCCCGCCTATGACGGCGGGCGGATGACGCTGGCCTTCACCGATGGCAAGGGCCTGCCGGTACGGGTGGGCGAGCTGCAGGTGCTGATCGGGCGCACGACCGAGGCGAATGAGGATCTCTGGCCGGACTTCGCGCCCTTGGGCGACCTCTACGCCGCCGATGTGGCGCTGGGGCATGGCAAGTGGATGGTGAAGGTCACCGCCCGCTCGGCCGACGGGACGCTGTTCGAGCAGCGATCCGAACTGTTCGTGAAGGGCTAGGCGATGGCGGTGGTCGAGGATTTCGGGCAGGAGTACGGGCGTGCCCCGGTCTCGGCCTGTCCGGCCTGCGTGGTGGTGCCCGCGGCCGAGCGGATCGCCGCGCTGCGCGCCGACCGGGCGGGGCGGATCGTGCTGTCGCTCCCGAATGCGGCGGGGGCACAGTCGATCTCGACCGTCGAGGCGGCGCTGCAGGCGGTGCCGGGGGTCCTGTCGGCCCGGGTGAACCTGACGCTGAAGCGGGCCAGCATCGAGGCCATGCCGCAGGTCACGGCGGCCCAGCTGATCGAGGTGCTAGAAGGGCAGGGGCAGGAGGCGCATGAACTGGACCCCGGCCTCCTGTCGGTGACCGAGACCGACCGCCAGGGCCGCGAGCTTCTGATGCGGCTGGGCGTCGCCTTCTTCAGCATGATGAACGTGATGCTTTTGTCGGTCGCGGTCTGGTCCGGGGCCGAGGACGCGACGCGCGACCTCTTCCACTGGATCTCGGGCGCCATCGCGCTGCCGACGGTGATCTTCGCCGGGCAACCGTTCTTCAGGTCGGCCTGGGCCAGCCTGCGCCGGGGGCGGCTGGGGATGGATGTGCCGATCAGCCTTGCGCTGATCCTGGCCTCCTGCATCTCGGTCTACGAGACCTGGATGTCGGGTCACCATGCCTATTTCGACGCCGCCGTGATGCTGGCCTTCTTCCTGCTTCTCGGCCGCTATCTGGACCACCGGACGCGGGCCGTCGCGCGCTCGGCCGCCGAGGAACTGGCGGCGCTGGAAGTGCCGCGCGCCATCGTGCTCCTGGACGGGGCCGAGGTCGAGACGCCGATCGCGGCGGTGCAGCCGGGCGATCTGGTCCTGGTCCGCCCCGGCGCGCGGATGCCGGTCGACGGGATCGTGGTCAAGGGCGCCTCCGAGCTGGACCGCAGCCTGCTGACCGGGGAAAGCCTGCCGGTGCAGGCGGGCGAGGGCACGGTGGTCAGCGCGGGCGAGGTCAACCTGACCGGGCCGCTGACGGTGCGGGTGACGGCGGCGGGCAAGGAATCGAGCCTGCACCGGATGGCCGACCTGGTCGCGGTCGCCGAAGGGGCGAAGACGCGCTACACCAGCCTGGCCGACCGGGCGGCCGGGCTTTACTCGCCCCTGGTGCATATCCTTTCGTTCAGCGCCTTCGGCTACTGGCTGTGGGCGACGGGCGGCGATCTGCGCCATGCGATCAACATCTCGGCGGCGGTGCTGATCATCACCTGCCCCTGCGCGCTGGGGCTGGCGGTGCCGGCGGTGATCACCTCGGCCTCGGGCAAGCTCTTCCGCAAGGGCCTCCTCATCAAGCATGGCACGGCGCTGGAGCGGCTGGCCGAGGTCGACACCGTGGTCTTCGACAAGACCGGAACCCTGACCCTTGGCGTGCCCGAGCCGGTGGCGCTGGCCGGGCAGCCGCGTGAGGTGGTGGCGGTCGCGGCGGCGCTGGCTTCGGGCTCGTCGCATCCGCTGGCCCGGGCGCTGGCCGAAGGCGCGCGGGCGCTGGGCATCGCCCCCGAGGCGGTGCAGGACCTGCGCGAGGTGCCGGGCCAGGGGATCGAGGGGCTGTGGCAGGGCAGGCGGGTGGGGCTGGGCCGGGCCGACTGGTGCGGGGCCGAGGCCCTGCCCGAGACGGCGACCTATCTGGCGCTGGGCGATGCGACGCATGGCTTCGCCTTCACCGACCGGCCCCGTCCGGGCGCGGCCGAGGCGGTGGCGGCGCTGCAGAAGGCGGGCCTGAAGGTCGAGCTTCTGTCGGGCGACGCCGAAGCGCCGGTCCGGGCGCTGGCCGCGCGGCTGGGCATCGCCGACTGGCGCGCGGGCGTGCTGCCGGCGGAGAAGGCCGCGCGGGTGGCCGAGCTCTCGCGGACGGGCAAGGTGCTGATGGTCGGCGACGGGCTGAACGACACCGCGGCGCTGGCGGCGGCGCATGTCTCGATCTCGCCCGCTTCGGCGCTGGACGCGGCGCGGGTGGCGTCCGACATCGTGCTTCTGGGCCAGGACATGGCGCCGATCGCCGATGCGGTCCGGATTGGGCGGCAGGCGGCGCGGCGGATGGTGGGGAACTTCCTGATCTCGGGCGGCTACAACGTGGTCGCGGTGCCGCTGGCGCTGGTCGGGCTGGCCACGCCGCTGGCCGCTGCGCTGGCGATGTCGCTGTCGTCGATCACCGTCTCCCTGAACGCGATGCGGCTGCGCTGATGGAGATCCTGTCGATCCTCATCCCCGTGTCGCTGTTCCTGGGAGGAATCGGGCTGGTGGCCTTCTTCTGGGCGATGAAGACGCGGCAGTTCGACGACCCGGAGGGCGATGCCAACCGGATCCTGACCCGGGACTGGGACGACCGGCCAAAGCCCTGAGGCACCTCCTCGTTCGACTTCGTCTCCTCGTCGGCAGGGCGCTGCGAGGAGTGACGAAGTCATCGACGAGCGTCAGCCGATGGTCACCGTCGCCGATTGCAGCCCGTCGATCTCGACCTTGCAGATGTCGCCGCGGGTCAGCGGGCCGACGCCGGCGGGGGTGCCGGTGAAGATCAGGTCGCCCGGCGACAGGCTGACGAGGCGCGACAGCGCGGCGATGATCGCGGCCGGGCTCCAGATCATGTCCGACAGCCGCGCCTCCTGCCGCAGCGCGCCGTTCACCGTGCAGCGCAGGCTGCCGTCCGGCAGGGCGCCGGGGCGGATCGGCCCGATCACGGCGGATTTGTCGAAGGCCTTGGCCATGTCCCAGGGGCGGCGGTTGGCCTTGGCCTCGGCCTGCAGGTCGCGGCGGGTGAGGTCGTTGCCGGTCGCATGGCCCCAGATCAGCGCGGGCGCGTCCTCTTCGGCCACCATCGCGCCGCCCTTGCCGATGGCAAGGACCAGTTCGGCCTCGTGGTGCAGGTTGGTGGTCGCGGGCGGGTAGGGGATGCGGCTGCCGGATTCGACCACGGCATCGGCGGGCTTGGTGAAGAAGAACGGCGGCTCCTTCTCGGGCTCGCCGCCCATCTCGCGGGCATGTTCGGCGTAGTTGCGGCCGACGCAGAAGATGCGGCGGACCGGGAAGCGTTCGGCGCGGCCGGTGACCGGCAGGGTGACGGTGGGCAGGGCGGGGAAGACGAGCGCGACCATCTCAGCCCCCCACGGTTTCGCAGGGCACGGCGCGGGCGCGCAGCCGGCGGCACGCGAGTTCCGCCTGTTCTTCGGTCAGCCCCATGAAGCTGGCGCGCCAGGCGCCGCCGGCCTGCGAGGTCTTGCGCAGCCCCTCGTTCAGCGTGGCGCTTTCGGCCAGCGCGGTCTTGAGCAGCGCGCGCTCGGCCTCGTAGCGCGAGGGGTATTCGCCGACGTTCACCCCGAAATGCCGGCCGCCGGAGGTGGACATGGAGACGACGACCTCCTCCTGCTCCGGCTCGGGGGCCTCGGCGACCTCGACCGGGTCGAAGATCGGGGCCTTGCGGGCGGGTGCGGCCGGGACGGGGGGGGCCATGTTGGCGGCGGCGGCGAGGGTCTCGACGGCGGTCAGTTCCGCCTGCGGGTCGGCGAGGGCGAGCTCGACCGGCCCGGCCCCGGCGGCGAGGCCGGGGTCGGTGACGACTTCCTGCGGCGCGGCGGCAAGGTCGACGGGGGTCTCGGCCGCAGGGGCGAGGGTTGCGGGACGGGCCAGGGGTTGCACGGCGGCGAGGGCCGGGTCGGCGACGGCAGGCAGGATTTCCTCGGCGAGGGCGGCGGCCTGGGCCTCGAGCGTGCCGGGCTCGGGCGCGGGTTCGGCGGCGGCGAGGGTGGTGGCCTCGGGGACGATCTCTGCCGGGGTTTCGGCGGGCAGCGCGCCTTCGGCCAGGGCGGCGGCCTGGGCGTCCAGCGTGCCGGGCTCGGGCGCGGGCTCGGCGGGAAGGGCTGCCAGCGCGGTGGCCTGGGCCTCCAGCGTGCCGGGTTCGGGCAGGAGTTCGGCCGGGACCTCGACCTCGGGCAGGGCCTCGGCGATGGCGGTTTCGGGGGCGGTCTCGGGCGCCGGGCCGGCCATCGTCTCGGCCTGGAAGTCCAGGGTGCCGGGCGGGGCGGGTTCGGCGGTGGCCTCGGCCAGCGCGCCGTCGATGCTGGCGGCCATGGCGATCGCCACCGCGTCGGGGACGGCCGGGGCGGGAGCACCCGGCCGGGCCTTGGGCCGCAGGCTGGACGCCACGCCACCCGAGACGCGGACGGTCTTGCCCGCGCCGCCCTCGGCGCCGATCTCGTCGATCTCGGGTTCGGCAGAAGCGATCAGCGCATCCGACGGCAGCGGCGCGGGCGTCTCGGGCGGCTGTTCCTTCACACGGTTCTTGGCGGTGCCGAAGCCGAGGTCCATCAGCTCGGCCATCTTGGCGTTGCGATTCGCGGTCGAGGTGCCGCCGAAGACGGTGGCGATGATCCGCTTGTTGCCGCGCACGGCCGAGGCGGTCAGGTTGAAGCCCGCGGCCGAGGTATAGCCGGTCTTGATGCCGTCGGCGCCCTCGTAGCCGTCCAGGAAGCGCGAGTTGGTGTTGCGCACGGTGGCCACGCCCGCATCGGCGGTGCGGCGCGAGAAGATGTTGTAATACTGGGGGAAATCATAGAACAGGTGCCGCCCCAGGATGTTCATGTCATAGGCGGTGGACAGGTGCCCCTCGGCCGTGAGGCCGTTGGCGTTGCGGAAGGTGGTGTCGTTCATTCCCAGGCTGCGGGCGGTCTTGGTCATCCGCTTGGCGAAGGCCGTGTAGTCGCCGCCGATCTGGTCGCCGAGCGCGGCCGCCGCGTCATTGGCCGATTTCACCGCCGCGGCGCGGATCAGGTAGCGCACGGCGATCTTCTGGCCCGGCTTCAGCCCCAGCCGCGACGGCGGCTGCGAGGCGGCGTATTTCGACACCGTGACCTTGGTGTCCAGCGACAGGCGGCCGGCCTCGATCTCCTGGAAGGTGATGTAGAGCGTCATCATCTTGGTCAGCGAGGCCGGGTGCAGCCGGGTGCGGGCGTTCTTTTCATAGAGGATCTCGCCGGACCGCGCGTCCATCACGATGGCCGCGAAGGGAGCCGCCTGCAGCGGGCTGGTCACCAGCACCGTGCCGACCACGAGATATACGAAGACTGCGCGGAGAATGCGCCCGACAAGCGATGCCACGTCGCCCATTCCTTTGCCTGTGCGGCCCGGGTTTCCCGGTGCCAGTTCTGCCTCGGAGGGAAGGCTAGCACAGGGAATGGATTCCGAAAACCCAAAAATACCAAGGACTTTGCGGGACAAGCTCACCCAGTTGCGCGGATGCAGCACCCGGCCACATCTTGCGGCCGGGGCACCTGTCGCCGCTATCCGTTGCGGCCGGGCTTAAGGCTTTCCACCAGGGCCGGCAAGATGGCCAGGGTCTCGATCACGTGAAAGCGCCGATGGCCCTCGGGCGGATCGGCGGCTTCCAGCGCCCAGGTCGCGCCATGCGGGACATGCACGCCCCAGGCTCCGGCGGCCAGGGCGGGAATGACGTCGGATTTCAGAGAATTGCCCACCATCATCGCCTGATCCGCGCCGGTGCCGTGGCGGGCAAAGATGGTGCGGTAGGATTCGGCGGTCTTGTCGCTGACGATCTCGACCCCGTCGAAAAGCTCGCCCAGGCCGGATTGCGCGAGTTTCCGTTCCTGGTCCAGAAGATCGCCCTTGGTGATCAGCAGGACGCGGTACTCGGTGGCCAGCGCGGCCACCGTGGCACGGACATGGGGCAGAAGCTCGATCGGGTGTTCCAGCATCTCGCGGCCCGCCGCCACGATCTCGCCGATCAGCCGGGCGGGGACGCGGGCCTCGGTGACCTCGATCGCGGTCTCGATCATCGACAGGGTGAAGCCCTTCACGCCAAAGCCATAGTGGCCGAGGTTGCGCCGCTCGGCCGCCTCCAGCCGCTGGGCGAGAAGCAGGGGGTCGGCGTAGCGCGACAGGAGCATGGCGAAACGCTCTTGCGTCAGGCGGAAGAAGGCCTCGTTCTGCCAGAGCGTGTCGTCGGCGTCGAAGCCGATCGTGGTCAACATGAAGCACCCTTGGGCGGCCCCTGCGCCGCCCCCTTTTCGCTGCGGCAAAAGAGGCTATATTTCCGCAATGAGATGCAACCCCCGAATCCAGGAAGCCGAGGCCCGTGTCCATTCGTCCGTTGAGCATGTCTGACAAGACGGATGGGCCGGGGAACGACACCTCGATCCTGACCAAGACCAAGACGAAGACCCAGCGCCCGCCGCTGTACAAGGTGCTGCTCCTGAACGACGACTACACGCCGATGGAATTCGTCGTCCATGTGCTGGAGCGGTTCTTCGGCCTGAACCATGCCCAGGCCTTCGAGATCATGTTGACGGTGCACAAGAAGGGGCTGGCGGTGGTGGGCGTGTTCAGCTTCGAGGTGGCCGAGACCAAGGTGGCGCAGGTGATGGATTTCTCGCGCCGGCACCAGCATCCGCTGCAATGCACGATGGAAAAGGAATGATTCTTCGGCCCTCCCTCCAAGGGTCCGGGGCCTGAGTCCCATGCGGTCCGCCCGTCTGTCCCTGGCGCTGGAAAGCGGCGCGCTAGTCCTTCCCGGCGAGGGCCGGATCGCCGTCTATCGGCCCCGGATCGGTGACAGCCTCCTGGCGCTGCCGCAGGAGCGGGTGGTGGTGCTGACCGGGTTCCGGCCGGACCACGACCATTTCGCCAGGGCCTATGCGGTTGCCCCCGCGCCGCCCTATGCCGCCGCCATCGTCTGCCTGCCGCGCAGCCGCGAGGCGGGGCGCGCGCTGATCGCGCAGGCGGCGGCCGAGGTGGCCCCCGGCGGCTGGGTCGCGGTGGACGGACAGAAGACCGACGGGATCGACACGGCGCTGAAGGACCTGCGCAGGCGGGTGGAGCTGTCGGAGAGCCTGTCCAAGGCGCATGGCAAGCTCGCCTCGTTCCCGGTGGGGCCCGACCTGTCGGACTGGCGCGCGCAGCCGTCGCGGGTCGGGGGATTCCAGACCCTGCCGGGGGTGTTCTCGGCCGACGGACCGGATCGCGGCTCGGCCCTCCTGGCCGGGGCGCTGCCGGCCAGGCTGGGCGGCAAGATCGCCGATCTGGGGGCCGGCTGGGGCTATCTCGCGGCCGAAATCCTGAAGCGGCCGGGGGTCAAGCGGCTGGACCTGGTCGAGGCCGAGGCCGATGCGCTGGCCTGCGCCAAGGTCAACGTGGCCGACGAGAGGGCGCGGTTCCATTGGGCGGATGCGACCCTGTGGAAGCCCGAGAGCCTGCTGGACGCGGTGGTGACGAACCCGCCCTTCCACACCGGGCGCGAGGCAGACGCCGGGCTGGGTGCCGGGTTCATCCGGGCGGCGCGGCGGATGCTGGCGCCGGATGGCGGGCTCTGGCTGGTGGCCAACCGCCACCTGCCCTATGATGCGGTGCTGGCCGAATGCTTCCTGGAGGTGCAGGAGGTGGCCGGCGATGGCGCCTTCCGCGTCATCCACGCCATCAAGCCCAGGCGGGCGAAACCCTAGAGGCAGTGCATGTCCTTTTCCGTCAGCGGCAAGACCGCCATCGTGACCGGCGCGGCGGCCGGCATCGGGCTTGCCATCGCGCGGCACCTGGTCGACAAGGGCGCGAACGTGATGTTCGCCGACATCGACGAGGCCCGGCTCGAGGCCGAACTGGGCGAGGAGGCCCGGGCCGAGGGGCCGATCCGCATCTTCGCCGGCGACCTGACCGAGAAGCTGACCATCGCCAACCTTCTGTCGGCCACCGTTGATGCCTTCGACCGGCTGGACATCCTGGTGAACGCGAACCGCAAGATGATGGTCTCGGAGGTGCTGAACCCCGAGGCCGACGGGGTCGAGGAATTGTGGCGTCAGAACGTGCTGTCGGCGCTGCGGATGTCGCAGATGACGGCGAAGCGGATGATCCAGCACGGCCAGCGCGCGGGGCTGGAAGAGGGCACGATGCTCGGCTCGATCATCAACATCTCGTCGATCGCGGCGCAGGCGACCCGGCCCGAGCTTCTGGGCTATTCGATGGCGGCGGCCGGGATGGACCAGATGACGCGCTCGCTGGCCGTCGCGCTGGCGCCGAAGGGGATCCGGGTCAACGCGGTGGCTTTCGGCAGCGTGATGAGCGCAAGCCTGCAGGTGGCGCTGCGCGACAACCCGGATTACCGCGAGATGATCACGGCCGCCACGCCGCTCGGCCGGATCGCCGCCCCGGCCGAGCTGGCCGAGGCGGTGCAGTTCCTGGCATCCGACGCGGCGGGCTTCGTCACGGGGCAGGTGCTGACCGTGGACGGCGGGCGCGGCATCCTGGACGTGGCCTGCGCGCCCTCGCACTGATCATTCCGGGTAGACCGCCTTGCACTGGGCGATCAGCGGCTGCGCCTCGCGCGCAAGTTCGCGCCGCTTGGCCTGCAGGCTTTCCAGCTTCCGCGCCTCTTCCCGCAGGTCGATGGCCTTGGGCCGGGTCTTCGTGACCGGCTCGCGGTCGAGGCACATATGCGGCGGGCGCGGCGGTTCGCCCGGTTTCGAATGGGAATGGCACCAGTCCCATTCCATTTCGTAGACCGTGATCGTCTCGAGCGCATAGCCCCGGTCGAGGTTGGTCTCGGTCTCGGCGATCAGGCGGTCGACGGTGCGCAGATCGCGGGTGGAGCGGTTGATGCATTGCTCCTGCGGGGTGCCGCAGGCGGCCAGCAGGGCGCAGAGCGTAAGGGCAAGACGTTTCATCGGGATCCCTCCTTGCGGCGGTGGAAAGCGGATCGCGGGGATGCTAGGCAGGGCCGGAAGCAGCCGGAGGCAGAGGATGACCGATCTCTTTGACAGCCGCAAGGCCGAGGCCGCCGCCTGGTTCCGGGGCCTGCGCGACCGCATCGTCGTGGCCTTCGAGGCGCTGGAGGACCGGCATGCCAAGGGCACTCCGGGCCGGTTCGAGGTGACGCCGACGCAGCGCGCCGATGGCGGCGGCGGGCTGATGAGCGTGATGCGCGGCGGCGGCGTCTTCGAGAAGGTCGGCGTCAACTGGTCCGAGGTGCATGGCACCCTTGGCGAGAAGGCGCAGCGCGCGATGGCGGCGCGGGGCGTGCCGGGGATGGAGAGCGACCCGCGCTTCTGGGCCAGCGGGATCAGCCTGGTCGCGCATATGGTGAACCCGCATACCCCGGCGGTGCACATGAACACCCGGATGTTCTGGACCCCCGGCGCCTGGTGGTTCGGCGGCGGGGCGGACCTCAATCCCTGCATCGAATATGCCGAGGATACCGCGCATTTCCACGGGCAGATGCAGCGCGCCTGCGATGCCCATGCGCCGGACTACTACCCGCGCTTCAAGGCCTGGGCCGACGAGTATTTCTTCGTCCCGCATCGCGGAAGGGCGCGGGGCGTGGGCGGCATCTTCTACGACGACCTGAACACGGGCGACTGGGAGGCGGATTTCGCCTTTACCCGCGACGTCGGCAGCGCCTTCCTGCCGGCCTTCCTGCCGGTGACGGAACGGCGCATCGCGACCCCCTGGACCGAGGCCGACCGCGAGGTGCAACTGGTCCATCGCGGGCTTTATGCCGAATACAACCTGGTCTACGACCGGGGCACCAAGTTCGGGCTCGAGACCGGGCACGACGCCAACGCCGTGCTGATGAGCCTGCCTCCGGTCGCGAAATGGCCCTGAGGTGGGTGCGGACAGCCTGACCTCGTTCCTGCTGGCGGCGCTGGTACTGGAGCTGACGCCGGGCCCCAACATGACCTGGCTTGCGCTTCTGACCGCCACGGCCGGGCGGAGGGTCGGGCTGGCGGCGCTGACGGGAATCGCACTGGGGCTGGCCCTGCAGGCGGTGTTGGCCGTGGTGGGGGTCGCGGCGCTGATGGCGGCCTGGCCGGGGCTGTACCGTGTGCTGCATCTGGCGGGGGTGGGGTTCCTCCTGTTCCTCGCCTGGGAAAGCTGGCGCGATTCGGGCGATCCGGCGCATCACCGGCCGGGCGGGGGCGAGGACGGGGCCGCCGGTTTCCGGCGCGGTCTGGTGGCGAACCTGTTGAATCCGAAGGCGGCGCTGTTCTTCGTGACCGTGCTGCCGGGATTCCTGCCGCAGGCGGCGAGCGCGGGGGCGGCGCTGGCGCTGTCGGCGGTCTATGTGGCGCTGGCGACGGCGGTGCATCTGGTGATCGTGCTGGCGGCCGGGTCTCTGGGCGGATGGCTTGCCGATCCCGCGGTTTCGGTCAGGATGCACCGGATCCAGGCGCTGGCGCTGGTTCTGGTGGCGGTGTGGCTTTTCTGGCGGGGGTAAGGATGGCGGATATCGTGGTGAAGGCGGCCTATGGCTCGGTCGTCGAGGACGAGGGGATGCTTTTCGTCGGCTTCGCCGAGGGCGAGGACGAGGAGGAGAACTATGCGCTGTTCCGCCAGCCGCTGGGGGGCGGGCCGGTCTGGTTCGAGGTCGGGGACGAGACCTTCGGGACCGAGGACGGGATCGATTCGGTGACGCTTGGTCCCGAGGGGCTGGAGATCGCGATCGCCCCCGCCAAGCGCGCCGCTTTCGGTTTTGCCGGGAGCGTCGCGGTCAGGATCGGCGCGGGCTGCGAGGATGCGGCCCCGGCGCTGGAAGCCCTGCGCAGGATGCTGGGCGCGCGGTTTCAGGGCTGAGCGGGCTTCGGCGCTTCGGGGTTCATGAGCTCGGTCTCGATGAAGACCTGCACCGCGTCCGAGACGCCCATGGTCGTGCCGGGCTCGGGGATGCCGTTCGTGATCCCGAAATCGGACCGTTTCAGCGTGGTCTCGATCGAGAATCCCACCCTTGCCCCGCCGGGGTCCTGCGCCATGTGGCCCCAGCCGCCATTGTAGGTGGCGTGCAGCGTGACGGGCCTGGTGATCCCGTTCAGCGTCAGCTCGCCGCTCACATCCGCCGTGCGCTCTCCGGTCAGCGTGACGCGGGTCGAGGTGAAGCTGGCCCTGGGATGCGCGGGCGCGTTCAGGAAATCCGGGCCCGAGACGAGGGCGTTGAAGTCGTAGGTGGGGTCGTCGTTGTGGGTTTCCAGCGAGGCCAGGTCCACGCTGGCACTGACCTGCATGGTCTCGGCTGCGTCGGGGTCGAACTCCAGCGTCGCCTCGACCTTGGTGAACAGCGCCATGAAGCGCGAGAAGCCCAGGTGATCGACGAGGAACCAGAGCCGGGTATGGGCGGGATCGGTGCGGTATGTCCCTTTGGGCGGGGTGCCGAGGTCGGACATGTCCTGCGCAGCGGCGGGCAGGGTGAGGAGGGCGGAGAGGAGGAGGGCGCGGAGCATGGCGGTGCCTTTCGCTGTGCATGGTTAGCCTATTGGCTAACAAATCCCCCGGTCAAGCGCGCTGTTCCGTTCGGCCGCGCCATGGGCTAGCCTTCGCCCGGTCACGGGGGAAATGATGGCGCTGATCGAGGATCTTCGCGCGGCGGTTGGCGCGGCGCAGGTGCTGACCGGGACGGACATGGCCCGCCATGCGCGAGACTGGCTGGGCAAGTACCAGGGCGCGCCGGTCGCTGTGGTCCGGCCGGGCTCGACCGCCGAGGTGGCGGCCTGCGTCCGGGTGGCGGCGGCGCATGGGGTGCCGGTGGTGCCGGTCGGCGGCAATACCGGGCTCGTGGGCGGGACGATGACCACGGGCGGCGTGATGGTCAGCCTGGAGCGGATGAACCGCATCCGGGCGGTGAAATGCGACGCGCGGCTGGTGGTGGCCGAAGCCGGGGTTATCCTGTCGCGCCTCCACGACGCGGCCGAGGCGGAGGGGCTGTATTTCCCGCTGTGGTTCGGCGCGCGCGGCTCGGCCATGCTGGGGGGCGTGCTGTCCACCAATGCGGGCGGATCGAACGTGCTGCGCTATGGCAGCACGCGGGGTCTCTGCCTGGGGCTGGAGGTGGTGCTGGCCGACGGGCGGGTGCTGGACCTGATGGGCGAGCTCCACAAGGACAATTCGGGCTATGACCTGAAGCAGATGTTCATCGGGGCCGAGGGGACGCTGGGGATCATCACGGCGGCGGTGATGAAGCTGGTGCCCCTGCCGCGCGCCCATGCGACGGCGACGCTGGCCGCGCGCTCCGTGCCGGATGCGCTGGTGCTCCTGAACCGGATGCAGGAGGCGACCGGGGGAAGGGTCGAGGCGTTCGAGTTCATGCCGCGCTCCTATTCCGAACGGCTGCGCGAGGCGCGGCCCGACCTGGGCCTGGCCTTCGACCATATGCCCGAGGTCACGATCCTGATCGAGGCGGCGACGACGGTGCCTGCGGAAGCCGAGCCGGACGCCACGGGCGAGGTGCCGCTGGTCGCGCTTCTGGAACGGGTCCTGGCCGGGATGCTGGAGGAGGGGCTGGTCACCGATGCGGTGATCGCGCGGAGCGAGCAGCAGCGCCGGGCGATGTGGGCGCGGCGCGAGGCGGCGGCCGAGCTTTGCCTGGGGCTGGGGCCGATCGTGGACACGGATGTCTGCCTGCCGCTGGACCGGGTGGAGGCCTTCCTGGTGCAGGTCCTGGCGCGACTGGAGGCGCTGGACCCGGGGGCCCGCAGCCTGACGGTGGCGCATCTGGGCGACGGCAACCTGCATTTCACCGTCTTTCCGACCGGCGATGATGCCGTGCTGAAGGACCGGGTGCTGGAACTGGTCGAGGATGCGGTCGAGGAACTGGGCGGCAGTTTCTCGGCCGAGCATGGGGTGGGGCTGTCGAAGCTGCCCTCGATGGCGCGGCGCAAGGACCCGGTTGCGCTGGAGGTGATGCGGGCGGTGAAACGCGCGCTGGACCCGGAGGGACGGATGAATCCCGGCAAGGTGATCCCGGCGTAGCAGTCGTCTTTCAGGCGGTCCTCGCCGTTGCCGGGTAGGGTGGGTGATTCACCCACCTTGCGCTTGCGCCTATTCGGCAGCCACCGTCCTGAGATCGAGCTGCAGGATCGCGGGACCCGGTCCTTCCGCCGCCTCCTCGCCCAGGGCCACCGCGCCGCGTGTGGTCTCGCCGAACCCGGCCTCGGCCAGCGCCGCATCGATGCCGCTGCCGCCGAGGCTGCGGCTGGTGTCCAGTGCGTCCTGGGCCAGATAGCTCAGGTCCTCGACCGGACTTTGCGGTTTGGCGGGCGTGACCACGACCAGCATCCGCTCCTGTCCCAGCACCGAATCGGAAATCTTGAACAGGCCCTTCTTCAGTTCGTCCCCCGGCTGCAGCCGGCCCGAGAACCAGTGGCTGATCGACCAGTCCGCGCCGATGTAGAGGACGTTCACGTCCACCGGCCCGTCGCTGCCGTTGCGGGCGAGGACATGCACCTCGTCCTCGGGCAGCAGCGTCGGGACCGGGGCGAAGGGCAGGGGGCGCAGGGTGCGGTCCTCGGGCGTGCGGGTGAGGAGTTCGACCTCGACCTCCAGATCGCCCGCGCCCACCGCCGCGCCGAGCTTCATCAGGTTCTGCGCCCTGGCCATGGTGGTCAGCGTGTCGGCCAGCGTCGCCGCGAGCTCCGCCCCGGACTTGTCGGCGGTCGAGACCGAGGGGGTCGCGGGCGGATCCCCGGCAAGGCCGGTGGCGGGCAGGACCCAGATCGCCTCCGGGCGGGGGCTGTCGGGCAGGACGGCGAGGCGGAGGTCGGCCTCCTGGTCCGGGGGAACGAAACTCAGCCGGGGGCCGGCGCTGGCGGTCAGCTCCTCCAGCGCGGAAAGGAGCGCGTCGGCGGGGGGCGAGCCCGCGGGGGGCAGGGCGACGGTCAGGGTGAAATCCAGCGCCTCGTCCAGCTTGCGCAGGGTGACGCCCCTGGGCAGGTCGGCGGGCAGGGTCTTGCCGTCCCGTTCCACGGGCGCGCCGGTGGCGGTGAAGGTGTCGACCGTCGTCAGCTGCAC
This sequence comes from Tabrizicola soli, assembly GCF_015999335.1. GTDB lineage: Bacteria > Pseudomonadota > Alphaproteobacteria > Rhodobacterales > Rhodobacteraceae > Tabrizicola > Tabrizicola soli. Next base: position 90,983 of record NZ_JAEACP010000005.1, read on the forward strand.
AAAGCCCAATGCGGCATCGTCGGCATCGGCCGCGCTGGCCAGCACCGCCAGCACTTCGCCTTCTGTAAGGCCGTGCAGGCTGCCTGCGGGGATCACCAGCCCGGCCCCGGTCGCCTCGGCCTGCCATTGCGCGACGCGGGCGCCGCCGGTGCCGGAGAAGGCCACCTGATCCAGATCGCCCTCGAACAGCGGCGTCGAGCGGGCGAGGTTCTTCACCGCATAGCGGCGCAGGACCTCCTGCCCGATCTGGGCATAGGTCGCCTGCGGATATTCGGCCAGCACCTCCATCAGCGTCCAGGTGAAGACGCCCTGCGGCTTCCGTCCCGGCTTGCCCTTGGGCAGGTTCTTCTCGGGCGTGACCTCGTTGGTCTGGGCGGCGAAGAAGGCGACGAAGCTGCCCTCTCCTTCCCCCGCATCGAAAGGGGCCTCGGGCGCGCGCGGGTCGCCGATCGAACGGGTGGTCTCCACCGCCTCGGGGTCGATCCCCAAGGCCTCGGGCGGAAGCTGGCGGGTGCGGACCTCGTCATCGGGGCCATCGAGGCTGCGGGTGACGGTGCCGGAATGGCAGCTGTCGAACACCGCCCAGACATTCGCGCCCTTGCCGCGCAGCCCGTCGATCAGCGCGCCGATCTCGTCATCGACCAGCGCGTTTTCCACCGCGCCGACCTGGTTCGACCAGGGGCCGATGTCGACGGGCAGGAAGAGCTCGTCCAGCCCGTCGAGCTCGCTCGTCGGGTCCAGCGCCGGGGCCTGGGTGCCATGGCCGGAGAAGTGCAGGTAGACGAAATCGCCGGGCTGCACCTTTGCCGTGAGGTCGGCGAAGGCCGCGCGGATGGCGCCAAGGGTGGGCGGCGTGGCGTCGGGAACGCCGTCCGAGAGGAGGGCGACATGATCGGCGGCGAAGGGAACCGGGGCCTCGGTCGTCAGGTAGGTGGCGACGAGCTGCACGTCGTTCGCGGGGCCTTTCAACCACCAGCGTTCTTCCAGGTTCGGATACTGGTTCGCTCCGATCAGGAGCGCGTAGTTCTCGCGCGCCAAGGCAGGCAGGGCGGCAAGGCAGAGGGCGGAGGTGAGAAGCGCGCGCAGCATCAGTTCGTCATCAGCGCATAGGAGGCCGCGGCGGGGCCCTTGTTTTCCACTTTCAGCGTGAAGCGTCCGCCCGTGGCCGGGGTCCAGCCGCAATAGGCGATGTGGCTGATGTCGGTATCCGAGCACACGAGCCGCCCCCTGTCGTCGTGCACGGTCAGGTTCAGGTTGGTGGCGGCCTTCGCCTCGACATAGACCTCGGCATATTCGCCGCCGCGGAACTCGATCGGCGGGTAGGTGTCGTCGCGGCCATCCGCAAGCTGGCCGATGTTGTAGACCGGGCCGGAGGCGACGCCCTTCACCGTCTCGGCGCGGATGTCGTCGATCAGGCCGGTCAGGGCCGCGTCGCCGCTGGCAAGCGGTTCGGCGCTGGCCAACATCTCCTCCCAGGTCAGCGGGGTGCCTGCGGCCGGGCTGCCGCCTTCGGGCGCGCGGTCGCTGGCGGTGGGGGCGAGCGTCTTGCGCAGGCGGGCGGCGCAGAGGATCAGGAGCGGGTCGCCCTGCGCCAGTCCCAACGCATGGAGGCGGGCGGAAAGCTCGGCGGTCTTGACCGGGGAGGGGGTCTCGGCCAGCGCGGGCGGGGCGAGGGTCAGGGTCAGGGCAATGAGGATGCGGCGCATGGAGTTTCCCGGTTCTGTCTGACGGCAGGATGCGGCGCGGCCTTCCGCCTGTAAATGCGGGAATTCCGCATGACGGCCTTTGTCATGTGCCCTGCCGGACCGGCGCTGCTAGCAAGGCGGCAACGAGGCAGGACAAGGTGTTTCACGATGCAGGCAAGGCAGGGAAAAGGCCGCCCGATGCGGTTTGTCGAAGGGGTGGCGGTGCTGGTCGTGCTGGTGCTGGTCGCGCTGATCGGCCCGGCCGAGGCGCAGGCGCTGGACCGGGCGATGGACCGGGTGTTCACCGTGCACAGCGCGGATGCCGAGGACCGTTTCCTCGGCTCGGCCTTCCTCTGGGGCGACGGGACGGTCGCGGTGACCAATGCGCATGTGGTGGGCGAGGCGGGGGAGGTGCGGCTGGTCGACCGGCACGGGGCCGAGGAACTGGCGCTGGTCATCGCGCGCGATGCGGTGCGGGATGTGGCGGTGCTCTCGGTCGCGCCGGGTCGCGAGGGGCTGGCGCTGGCGGATGCGGTGCCGGGGCTGGGGGATGAGGTCTTCGCGCTGGGCGCCCCCCTGGGGGTGGAGTTCACGCTGACCGAGGGGCGGATTTCGGCGACCGCGCGGCAGGTGGACATCACGGTGCCGCTGCGGCTGCTCCAGCATGACGCGGCGGTCAATCCGGGGTCCTCGGGCGGGCCGCTGGTGGATGCCGGGGGGCGGCTTCTGGGCATGAACAGCCAGATCGCCGACGGCAGCCGGATGTTCGTGGGCATCGCCTATGCGATCCCGGCCGCCGATCTCGCGGTGATCGTGCCGGGACTGGTCGCCGAGACGCTGGCGCCCCTGCCGAAGCTGGGGCTGATGGCGCGGCCGGTGGACCGGCAGGTGGCGGCGGCGCTGGGCGTGCCGGTCGGGGGCCTTCTGGTGGACGGGGTCGAGACGGGCTCGCTGGCCGGGGCCTCGGGTCTGGCGGCGGGGGATATCCTCTTGGCGGTGGACGGCGTGGCGCTGGATCAGCCGGGGGAACTGGCCTTCGCGCTGGAGCGGGCGGGGGACGGTGCGGTGCTGACGCTGCTGCGGGATGGAAAGCTGCTGGAGCTGGCGCTGTCACTGGTGGCGGAGGACGCGGGCGGGCTGCGGCTGCGCGAGCTGGGACAGGCCGCGCCGGTGGCGGTCAGGTCCTACCGGCTGGCGGCGCTGGGTGTGGCGCTGGACGCGGGAGGCGTGGTGACGGGGGTGACCGAGAACTCGCCCGCGCTCTTCGCCGGGCTGGCGCAGGGCGACCGCATCCTGACGGTGAACGGCGCGGCGGTCGATCTGGCGGGCTATGAGATCACCAGCCCGGTGCTGATCCTGGTCGCGGCGCCGGGCGGTGCCACGCGGCACATCTACCTCGACCCCTGGGGCGAGACCGGGGGCCTGCGGCCGGTGGGCGGGGCGAATGTGCTTGACCCGGACGTGGTCGTGTTCTGAATGATCGTTGAGTGAAGGCGGGGCCATGCAAGACCGTATCCTGATCGTCGAGGACGACCCCGAGACCGCCGCCGCCGTGCGGGCCGAGGTCGAAGGCCTGGGCTGCGCCGCCGACCATCGCGACACGCTTGAAGGCGGGATCGCGGCGGCAGTCTCGCAGCCCTACCGGGTGATCGTGCTGGACCGGATGCTGCCCGGCGGCGACGGGGTCGAGGCGATGGCCAGGATCAGGGCCGGGGGCTCCTCGGCGCTGATCCTGATCCTCTCGGCGCTGGGCCGGGCGGCGAACCGGGTGGAGGGGCTGGAGAAGGGGGCGGACGACTACCTGCCGAAGCCCTTCGAGCCCGAGGAGTTGCGCGCGCGGCTCAGGGCGCTGTTGCGCCGGGGCACGATGCAGGTGCTGGACAACGACCTCCTGGCCTTCGGCGAGCTGGAGATCCGGCTGAAGGCGCGGACGGTGCATGTTAGGCGCGCGCATGTCGCCGTCAGCCCGAAGGAATTCGAGCTTCTGACCTATTTCGCCCGCAATGCCGGGCAGGTGGTCACGCGGATGCAGCTGCTGGAGAACGTCTGGAACCTGCATTTCGACCCCGGCACCAATGTCGTCGACGTCCATGTCGGCCGCCTGCGCCGCAAGCTGGAGGAGGCGGGCTCGCAAGCGATCCAGACCGCGCGGGGCGAGGGCTATGTCTTCGCGCCGAAGGTGGGCGGGTGACGCTGGCCCGGCCGATGGCGGCGCGGGTGACGCTTCGCCTGGCGGCGCTGATGGCGCTGGCGGTGACGCTTCTGTCGCTGGGGGCGATGGCGCTGCAATACCGGCTGGTCGAGGCGCGGCTGATGGCAGCACAGCGCGCGGCGCTGGCGGCGGATCTGGCGGGCTTCGGCGCGCTATACGACCAGCGCCGGATCATCGCCTTGCGGCAGGCGATCGAATACCGGGCGACGGCGGCGACGGGCGAGGAGATGCTGGTCCTTCTGGACCGGCAGGGCGCGGCGCTGGCGGGCACCCGGGTCGCTTGGCCGGCGGGCGTGGTGACCGAAGGTGAGGGCTTCGCGGTCGAGCCGGCCGGGATCATCCTTGACGGCGGTTCGCGCTGGCTGGCCGTCGCGCGCGATCTGCCGGGGGGCTTCCCGCTGCTGGTGGCGCGAAGTCTTCGGCCGGTGGACGAGACGCTGGCGGCGATGCGGCGCGGGATGCTGGGGCTCTTCGCGGCGCTTCTCTTGGCTGGGGGCGGGGTCGGCTGGCTGGCCGCGCGCTCGGTCATGCGCCGGATCGGGCGGCTGAACGATCTGGCCGACCGGGTGGCCGAGGGTGCCCTGGACGCCCGCCTGCCGGGCGCGCGCAGTGGGGATGAGTTCGGCCTTCTGGAAACCCATGTCCATGCGATGCTGGACCGGATCCAGAACCTGAACCGGGCGACGCATCGCCTGTCCGACACCATCGCGCATGAATTGCGCACGCCCCTGAACCGGATGCTGCAGAAGCTCTCCCGGATCGAGGGGCAGGAGGAGGTGACGGCCGGGCTGAAGGCCGAGATGCGGCAGGCGATCCGCATGTTCGACTCGCTTCTCGACATCAGCCGGGCCGAGGCCGACGCCGGGACGGGCGGCGGGCTGGTGCCGGTGGACCTGTCGGCGGTCGTGGCCGAGGTCTGGGACCTCTACGAGCCGCTGGCCGAGGACAAGGGGCTGGCGACCGGGGCACGGGTCGCGCCGGGGCTGCGGGTGCTGGGCGACCGCAACCTGATCGCGCAGCTTCTGTCGAACCTTCTGGACAACGCGGTCAAGTATTGCGCGGCGGGCGACCGGCTGGAGCTGGACCTCTCCACGGCCGGGGACCGCCATGTCCTGCGCGTCGCCGACAGCGGGCCGGGCCTGCCCGAGGAGATGCGGGCCGAAGCCTTCGACCGCTTCACCAGGGCCGAGCGCGACCGGGGGACCCCCGGCCACGGCCTTGGCCTTGCACTGGTGCGCGCCATCGCCGCACGGCACGGCGCGCGGCTGGTCCTGCCCGAGGGCCCCGGATTTACCCTTGAAATCCATTGGCCAAGGCTTCAGCAATCCGACTGAGCATTTCATCCACGGTTTCCCGATGCGGCGCGCCCTTGTTCCCCTGCTTGTGCTTCTTGGCTGCGCCCCCTGGAACCAGCCGACGAACCAGCCCCTGCAGGGCGAGAACGCGCCGCTGTCGGATCCGGGGACGGGGGAGGGCGAGCATTACATCGGCCTCGCCTTCTCGGGCGGCGGATTCCGGGCCACGGCCTTCGCCTATGGCATGCTGGAGGAGTTGCGCGCGGCGGGGGCGGGGCCGGAGGGACTTCTGGACGAGGTGCGGCTGGTCTCGGGCGTGTCGGGCGGCTCGATCATGGCGGCGCAGTTCGGGCTGCATGGGCCGCGGGGACTGGACGGGTTCCGCGCCTTCCTGGCCAGCGACGGCGAGGCGCGGATGGTCACCTCGGGCTTCAACCCGCTGACCATCGTCAAGGGCGTGGCCGGGGGCGTGAACGGGCGCGACACCTTCGGCCGCACGCTGGACGAGACCCTGTTCCACGGCGCGACCTTCGCCGACCTGCGCCGCTCCCGGATCAAGACCTGGATCAACGCCACCGACATGGCGAACAACACGCCCTTCCTGTTCAGCCCCGAGACCTTCGACGCGCTCTGTTCCGACCTGTCGCAGGTCCGCCTGTCCGAGGCGGTTGCGGCCAGCGCGGCCTATCCCCTGGTCTTCACCCCCATCGTGCTGAGGGCGCATCAGGGCGACTGCGCCTATCGCGAACCCGACTGGCTGACGGCGGCGCGCTACAATCCCGAGGCGACGGCGGCGATGCGCGCCCATGCAAGGGCGCTGGAAAGCTATACCGATCCGAATGAGGTGAAGTTCGTCAAGCTCCTGGACGGGGGGATCACCGACAATTTCGGCACCACCGGCCTGGCGGTGGAGCGGGCGCGGGCCGAGGTTCCCTATGCGCCCCTGACGGCGGAAGAGGCGGTGAAGCTGAAGCGGATGCTGTTCCTGGTCGCCAATGCGGGCGTGGAATCGGACTACGGCTGGACGCAGAAGGTCGCGGGGCCGGGGGGCGTGAACCTGGCGATGTCGATCGCGTCCAGCGCGATGTCGGCGGCCTCGCGCTCGGGCTACGATTCGATGCGGGGCGAGCTCAGGCTGTGGGAGATGGAACTGATCGAATGGCGCTGCGCCCTGCCGCTGGCGGAGGTCCGGCGGCTGCGCGGCGATACCGGGGGCTGGGATTGCCGGGATGTGAAGCTCTTCGTCGGCGAGGCGAGTTTCGCCAGCCTTCCCTCCGATCTGCGCGACGAGATGAACCGGGTGCCGACCCGGCTGAAGCTGGAGGGCGATCAGATCGACAAGGTGATCGCGGCGGGGCGGATGGCGGTCAGGGCGACGCCGGAGTTCAACGGGTTCCTCGCCTCGCTGGACGGCAACGCGGTCGAGACGCGGATCGAGGCGGGGATCGCCTCGGGCGGGCGGCGGGTGCTGCCGGTGGGGAACTGAGGCGGGCCTGAAATTTTTCGCCGAAAAATTTCAGGCTGATGGGCCGGTGACAAATTCCGTCATGCGCGGCGGGGCACTTGTTCCATCCCGGCGCGCGGATAGAGTTTGGCATCATGCGTGGCCTTCTCCATCCGCTCCTCTGCGCCCTTGCCCTGTCCGGGTCTCCTGCCCTGGCCGAGGTGCGGGCGGTTCTGGTCGGGGTGGGCGACTATCTGGTGCTGGACGCCGACCTGAAGGGACCGGCGAACGACGTCCGCCTGATGGCCGGGACGCTGGCCGCGCGGGGTGTTCCCGCCGGGGCGATGATGGTGCTGACCTCCGATCCCTCGGGCCTGCCGGCGGGGGTGGCGACGGGTCCGCCGCTGCGGGCCGGGATCATGGCGGCGCTTGACGCCGCGGCGGCGGAATCGCAGCCGGGCGACACGCTGGTCTTCTATTTCTCGGGCCACGGCGCGCAGGCGCCGGACATGTCGGGGGATGAGGGCGGGGGCCATGACGAGATCCTCCTGCCCGCCGACGCCTTGGGCTGGAAGGGCGCGATCGGGGCGGTCGAGAATGCGATCCTGGACGATGAGTTGCAGGAATGGGCGCAGGGCGCGCTGGCGCGGGGCGTGCGGGTCGTGGGGCTGATCGACGCCTGCCATTCGGCCACCGGGTTCCGGGCGCTGGGCGCGGGGGGCGTGGCGCGGGTGGTGGAGGAAGGCCTGCTGGGCATCCCCGAGGATGTGGCGCCGGTCGTGGGCGATCCCCTGCCGCCCTTGAGCGGGGAGTTCGTGTTCCTCTATTCCTCGCAATCCGACCAGCGGTCGTTCGAATATCCGATGGCCGACGGCACATGGCATGGCGAGTTCACCCTGCGGCTGGCCCAGGTCCTGCGCGAGGCGCCGGGGGCAAGCTGGGCACAGGTCCTGGCGGCCACGACCGAGGCGATGGTGCAGGGCCCGGCCCGGCAGATGCCCGAGGGCGAGGGGCCGCTCCTGGAGGCGCAGGTCTTCGGCGAGGGGACGGGCGCGACGCGGTGGCCCGTCGTCGCCGGGAAGCTGGAGGGGGGCCTCCTGCAGGGGTTGGCGCAGGGGGCCGAGGTGGCGGTCTACGCGGAAGCCTCGGGCGGGGAGCCGCTGGCGGTGCTTGCGCTGGTCCGGGTGACGGCGCGCGAGGCGCGGATCGCCGGGGTGGTGCCCGAGGGCGCGGCCTGGGCCGAACTGGTCAGCGCCCCGCCGCCCGAGCCCCTGGCGCTGGCCGCCCCGGTGCGCGCCGATCCGGACGACGGCCGGGACTATGCCGCCTGGACCGCCGCCCTGCCGCCGCCGGGACCGGGGCCCGATCTGGTGCCGATCCTGGTGGACGGGGGGGTGGCGCTGGCCGGGGCGGACGGGGTGCTGGACCCGGCGGGGCCCGGCTCCTCACCCCGGATCGTGGCGGGTGACGGCGAGACGCCCGGCGAGGCGGTGGCGCGGATGCTGGACCAGGCGGCGCAGGGGCTGCGGCTGCGCGAGGTGCTGGCAGGTGCCACCGGGCGCGGGCTGACCGCGACCCCGCCGCTGACGATGACGGTGGAGCGGCGGGCGGCACTGGGTGGCTGCGGCACGGTGGGCGAGGCGGAGGCGTTCGATCCGGCAACGGGGGTGGCGCCCTGCGACCAGCTCTGGCTGGTGCTGAAGAACACCGGCGGCAAGGCGCAGGACGTCTCGGTCCTGTATTTCGCGGCGGATTTCGCGGTGACGCCGATCTGGCCCATGCAGAATCTGGCGAACCGGCTGGCCCCCGGCGAAACCACCCGCGTCGGCCTGATGATCGAGGAAGGCAGCGCGGCGGGGCTGGAGGAGATCTGGGTGCTGGCGGTGCCGGCCGATCCCGCAGCGCCCCGCGTGGACCTGACGCGCCTCGCCGCGCCCGAGCGGGCGCGCGCGGCCGGGACGGATGCGATGTCGCTCTGGCTGGAGGGTCGGCTGGACCCTGAGGCGCGGAGCCGAGGCTTTACCCTGAAACCCGCCCCGCTGGTGATGCTGCGCCAGCTGGTGCGCCTGACCCCCAAGATTGCCATGGAGAATTGAGATGCGGAACGCCCTTCCCCTGCTTGCCCTCGCCGTCGCCCTCACCGTCCCGGCCCAGGCCGAGGAGACGGGATTTGCCGTGCCCAGGGCGGTGACGGCCTCGCCCTACGAATATGCCAGGTCCGGCGCCAAGGCCGAGCGCGCGAAGACGGCGGATGCGGCGGGCGCCAAGGTCATCGGCGGCGAGGTCGCGGCCGAGGGCGCCTGGCCCTGGCAGGTGGCGCTCCTGATCGCCGGGGCCGAGGTCGGCACGGATGCCCAGTTCTGCGGCGGCTCGCTGGTCATGGACCGCTGGGTGCTGACGGCGGCGCATTGCATCCACATGCCGCAGGAGGATGGCAGTTTCGCCGACCTCATGCCGCAGGAGGTCGCGATCCTGGTCGGCACCAACGCGCTGCAGCCGGGCAAGGGCGACCTGATCCCGGTCGAGGCGATCTTCCGCCACCCGTCCTATTCGGGCGCCCAGTTCGATTTCGACATCGCGCTGGTCAAGCTTGCCCGTGCGCCGAAGGTGCCGTTCCAGACCATCGAGGTGCCGGACGCCGAATACGGCGACATCCTGAACCGGCAGGGCGTGACCACGATCGTCACCGGCTGGGGCCTGCAGGAGGGCGCGATGGCCTCGCCGCAGTTGCGGCAGGCGCAGATCCAGGTGCTGGACCGCGAACTGTGCAATTCTGCGATGCTGGAGGCGATGGCCGAGGATGCCGCGGGCGGCTTCGGCTATGCGGTGCAGACGCTGGGGGTGGGCGAAGCGGACGCCTATGCGATCTGGGACGAGCTTCTGGCCCGCGCGCCGAAGCCGGTGAGCGAGAACATGATCTGCTCGGGCACCTTCGAGGGTGGCAAGACCAGTTGCAACGGCGACAGCGGCGGGCCGCTGGTCGTGCCGCTGGAGGATGGCGGCTATATCCAGGCCGGGATCGTGAGCTGGGGCCTGAGCGCCCGGTCGGGCCAGGGCTGCGAGGAGACGGCGCTGTTCTCGGCCTATACCAACATCTCGCATTTCGTGCCCTGGCTGAACGAGGTGATCGCGGCCAATCCCTGAGTTCGGCCCGTTCAATCGAGCGCGTTCCGCGCAAGCCTTTTCTCTCGCTCCCGCGCGTGAAGAACGCGCAGGGGCGAGGCTGGTGGGGTTTCACCCCCGATCCCCCGGAGTATCTGCAAAAAGAACAAGATGGGTCGCCTTGCGGTGTGACGCAAAAGGCCCGGGACGCGCGCGCCCCGGGCCGTGCTCTCCGCCGCTGGCGGGGTCAGTTCGTCATCAGGTAATAGCTGTTCCGCACCCCGCCCATGTTCTGCACGGTGACGTAGAAATAGCCGTCCCAGGCCGGGGTGAAATCGCAGTAGAGCTTGTCGGACCAGCTGACGTCATAGCAGATGACATTGCCGTTCTCGTCGGTGACGGCCACGTCCAGGTCGGCGTCCCCGTCGCCGACGATGGCGACCTCGGCGTAGGAATTGCCGTAGAACGGCACCTCCCAGACATCGGTTTGGCCGGCCGGCAGGCGCGAGAGCCACTGCACCGCCCCGCCGATCCGCCCGCGCGAGCCTTCGGCCATGGCGTCGTCGATCAGCCCGAGGAGCGCCTCGTCCCCGGCGGCGAGTTCCTTGGCCTTGGCGAACATCGCATCGGCGGTGACCGGGGCATCGGCCGCGCCTTCATCCTCGGAGGTGGCGTTGAAGAAGGTGGCCTTCCCGGCCGCGCGGGGGCTGCCGTCGTTCATCATCGGGGCGGGCGCCGCGGGGGCGGCGGGGGCGGCCTTCTTGCGGAAGCTTTCCTGCCCGCCCTCGGCGAAGACGACCTTGGCAGGGTCGAGGGCGGCGGGCTCGGCCGTGGCGACCTCGACCGAGGCGGCCAGCTTGGCGGCGGCGAGCACGGTGATCGCATCGCCCTGGGCGACGCCGGTGGCGTAGAGCTCCTGCGCAAGGCCCATGGTGGTCGCGCCGCCGGGGGTGGCGCCCTCGGCCGAGGGGCCGACGTTCGCGCCGGACTTGTCCTGCGCCATCAGCGGAAGCGAGAGCGCGGCCAGCATGGCGGTGGTGGCAAGCGCGAGGGAAAGGCGTTTCTGCGTCATCTCGTTACCTTCTTGAAAAAACCGGCCCGGAACCGGCCGGACTGACCGCATCCTTGCAGGGAGTCACGCGTTTGAGAAGGTGGCACCGCGTGACAAATGCCGTCACTCAGTTTCCGATCAGCCGGTAGCTGTTCACGCTTGCGCCCGGATTGCGGATGGTGACGGTGAAAAAGCCGTTGCGGGCCGGCGTCAGGCTGCAGAGCGCCGGTTGCGCGCTGGCCGGGCGGGTGCACAGGGTGGCGCCGGTCTCGTCGGTCAGGGCAAGGGCCAGCGGACCGTCGCCATCGCCGATCAGGCCGATCTCGGCCGCGACCTCGCCGAAGAGGGGCAGGGTCCAGCGGTCGGTCTGGCCGGGGGCAAGCTCGGCCGTGGCGACAAGGGCGGTGGGCAGGGCGCCGTGCGGCAGCTGGGCGTCCAGGGCATAGACCAGGTCCTGCAGGTCCGGGTCCTCGCCCGCGAGGTTGCGCGCCATGGCCATCGCCGCCTCGCCGCCCGGATCGGGCGCGGCGGGAGCGCCGGGGGGCGCGTCCTGCGGGGCCTTGCCCCCGGTCTCGCGGGTCCAGCCAACGGCGGGGCGCTGGCTGATCCCGCGCGCCAGCCGGATCGCTGCCAGAAGCGCCATGACCTCGCCCCGCTCCAGCGCCGCCTGCTGCGCGCGCTGGGCCAGCACCAGCCGGGCGGCGCTGCCGGGCGCGCCGCCGGCGGGGCGCGAGAGGTTCGGCGCCTCGGCCAGGGCGGGCAGGGCGGCAAGGGCAAGGATCGGCAGCAGGCGCAGGGTCATGGGCGGTCCGGTTCGGGCATGGGGTCCGTTGTGGCAAAGAGGGGCGGCAGCGGCAAGCCCGCGCGACCTTTCCGAGGCGCGCGTTTCGCGCTAGCAGGTGGCAAAGGGGAGAAAGACGATGCGCGGGATACTCGACCGGCTGGTGGGTTTCGACACGGTAAGCTCGAAGCCGAACATCGCGCTGATGGACTATGTGAAGGACCTCCTGGAAGGCGCGGGGATCGCGGTGACGCTGGTGCCGGACGCGGAGGGCGGCAAGGCGAATCTCTATGCCACCACGGGACCGGAGGGGATGGGGGGCGTGATGCTCTCGGGCCATACCGACGTGGTGCCGGTCGAGGGCCAGGCCTGGACGAAACCGCCCTTCGCGCTGACCGAGGAGGCGGGGCGGTATTACGGGCGCGGCACGACCGACATGAAGGGCTTCGTCGCCTGCGCGGTCGAGGCGATGCTGCTGGCCGCGCGCCGGCCGCTGCGGGTGCCGCTGCACCTGGCGCTCTCCTACGACGAGGAGGTGGGCTGCATGGGGGTGCGCAGCCTGATCGACCTGCTGGCCGCGGCCCCGGTCCGGCCCCGGTTCTGCATCGTCGGAGAGCCGACCGGGATGCAGGTCGCCACCGGCCACAAGGGCAAGGTCGCGCTGCGGGCCAGCTGCACCGGGCGCGAGGGACATTCGGCGCTGGCGCCCCTGGCGCTGAACGCGCTGCATCTGGCGGCGGATTTCCTGGGCGCGGTGCGGCGGCTGCAGGCCGAGGTCGCGGCGACGGGGCTGAAGGACGGCGATTACGACGTGCCCTACAGCACGCTGCATGTCGGCAAGATGGCGGGGGGCGTGCAGGTCAACATCGTACCGAACCATGCCGTGCTGGATTTCGAGATCCGCGCCCTGGCCGGCGAGGATGTGGCCGCGCTGATCGCCCGGCTGGAAGCCGAGGCCGAGGCGATCGTCGCCCCCTTGCGCGCCGAGTTCCCCGAGGCCGCGATCCGGGTGGAACGGCTTTGGGACTATCCGGGGCTCGGCACGCCCTCGGATGCGGAGGTGGTGAATTTCGTCAAGGGGCTGACCGGGGCGAACGGCACGATCAAGGTGGCCTTCGGCACCGAGGGCGGGCTCTTCGACCAGCGGCTGGGGGTGCCCACGGTGATCTGCGGTCCGGGCTCGATGGCGCAGGGCCACAAGCCGGACGAATTCGTCTCGGTCGAACAGCTGGAGCTGTGCCGGGGGATGCTGGATCGGCTGGTGGATCGGCTGGAAGGCGGGTTCTGAGGGCGGGGCACCGATTTCTTTAAAGAAATCGTGACGGAAATCGAAGATTTCCGGTGCGGATTTTGGAAAAATCCGCGCGCCGCATCAATCGTCGGGCAGGCGGTCCAGTTCAGCGACCGCCGTTTCCCTCAGGGCGCGCAGGTCGGCGAGGGTGCTGTCCAGTTCCTCGCGCTGGCGTTCCAGCGCCTGCAGCTGGCGGTCGGCGAGGGCGAGCCAGGCCTGGAGCTGCGGCCGCTCGCCCTTCTTGCCGTAGATCAGCAGCCACTGGCGGATCTCCTCCAGCGAAAAGCCGAAGCGGCGGCCGCGCAGGATCAGCTTCATCCGCGCCACCTCGCGCGGGCCGTAGAACCGGGCGCGGCCTTCCTTCTCGGGGGCCAGAAGCTCGATATATTCGTAATAGCGCAGGGTGCGGGGCGTCACGTCGAACCGGCTGCACATTTCCTTGAAGCTGAGGCGGGTCTCGGTCATCTGCGCCTCCTTTCGTCCTGCAGCCTAGGCGCAAGCGGTCGCACGGCGCAACGGTGACGCTGGGGCTTGCGTTCCCCGCGGGCTGGCGGTTTGATCGCGCCATGCAAGATCGCGACATCCTGACCATCGCCCGGCAGTTCATCGAGGCGCTGCCGCACAGCCGGGCGCTGGGGATGCGGCTGGAGGAGATGGGCGAGGGCTGGGCCCTTCTGGCGATGCCCTACGACCGCAAGCTGGTGGGCGATCCGCAGACCGGGGTGATCCATGGCGGCGCGGTTTCGGCGCTGATGGACACGGCCTCGGGCGCGGCGGTGCTGTGCCATCCGCAGGCGGGGTTCTCGACCGCGACGCTGGACCTGCGCATCGACTACATGCGCCCCGCGACGCCGGGCCAGACGATCCGGGCCCGGGCGGAGTGCCACCATGTCACCCGCAGCGTGGCCTTTGTCCGCGCCGTGGCGACGGATGACGACGCGGACCGGCCGGTGGCCATGGCGACCGGGGCCTTCACCATCGAGCGGGGCGCGCAATGAAGCGGCCCGAGCCGGTCCATGTGGTCAAGCAGCGGCGCGAGGGGCTCTTGCGCACGCTGGTCGATGCGGTGCCCTATATCGCCTTCCTCGGCATCCGGTTCGACCGGCGCGGCGACGAGCTGACGGCGGTGCTGCCCTACAAGGAAGAGCTGATCGGCAACCCGGTGCTGCCCGCCCTGCATGGCGGGGCGACCGCCGGCTTCCTGGAGATCGCGGCGATGATCGAGCTGTCGTGGTCCACCCTCTGGGACGGGGTCGAGGCGCAGGGCGCGCTGCCGGAGGGGCCGCTGCGCCTGCCCAAGACCATCGACTTCACCGTGGATTACCTGCGCCCCGGCCTGCCGCGCGACGCCTATGCGCGGGCGCGGGTCAACCGCTCGGGCCGCCGCTATGCCTCGGTCCATGTCGAGGCCAGGCAGGACAACCGCGCGCGGCTCTTCGCCCAGGCGACCGGGCATTTCCTGATGCCGCCGGCCGAGTCGCCGAAGTGAACGACATCACCCACGGCCGGGTGCTGCGGATCGCGGGGCCCATCGTCCTGTCGAATGCCACGGTGCCGCTTCTGGGCGCGGTGGATACGGCGGTCATCGGCCAGCTGGGCGATCCGGCCATGCTGGGGGCGGTCGGGATCGGGGCGGTGATCCTGGCCACGCTCTACTGGGCCTTCGGCTTTCTCAGGATGTCGACCTCGGGCCTGGCGGCGCAGGCGCATGGGGCAGGGGATCATGCCGAGCGGTCGGCGGTCCTGCTGCGGGCGCTGGTCGTAGGCGCCTTGGCGGGGCTCGCGCTGGTGGCGGTGCAGGCGCTCCTGTTCGCCGCGGCCTTCGCTGTGGCCCCGGCCAGCGCGGCGGTCGAGCGCCTGGCGGGGCAATATCTGGCGATCCGCATCTGGGGCGCGCCCGCGACCATCGCGCTTTACGCGATCACCGGCTGGCTGATCGGGCTGGGCCGCACCCGCGGGGTGCTGGCGTTGCAGGTCTGGCAGAACGGGGCGAACATCGGGCTGGACCTGTGGTTCGTACTCGGCCTCGGCTGGGGCGTGCCGGGGGTGGCCTCCGCGACGCTGATCGCGGAATGGACCGGGCTGGCGCTGGCGCTGTGGCTCGCGCGTGAGGCTTTCGGGCCGGGGTTCCGCGCGGGCATGGCGCTTCTGGGCGACCGGCCGGCCCTGCGCCGGATGTTCACCGCCAGCCGCGACATCATGGGCCGCACGATCTTCCTGCAGCTGTCCTTCACCAGCTTCGTCTTCCTGGGCGCGCGCTTCGGCGACGTGACGCTGGCCGCGAACCAGGTGCTGATGCAGTTCCTCGAGGTCACGGCCTATGCGCTGGACGGCTTCGCCTTCGCGGCCGAGGCGCTGATCGGCCAGGCGGTCGGCGCGCGCTCGGCAAGCCAGACGCGGGCGGCGGCGCGGATCTGCATGCAATGGGGGATCGGCGGGGCCATCGGGCTGGCGCTGGCCTTCGCCCTGACCGGGCCTGCGGTCATCGACCTTCTGACCACCTCGGGCGTGGTGCGGCAGGAGGCGCGAGCCTATCTGCCCTGGCTGGTCGCCGCGCCGCTGATCGGCATCGCGGCCTGGATCTATGACGGCATCTTCATCGGCGCGATGCTGACCGGCGACATGCTGCGGGCGATGCTGGCCTCGGTCGCGGTCTATGCGCTGGCGCTGGCCGTGCTGGTGCCGCTGGCGGGCAACCACGGGCTCTGGGCGGCGCTGATGGTGCTGAACGGGACGCGGACGCTGACCCTGTGGCGGCTCTATCCCAAGGTCCCGGCGCTGGCGGCCGGCGGCTGAGGCTTGCCTTTTCCCGTCGGGAAAGGGCATGATCTGCGCGCCAAGGGGGAAATGATGCGGAAATTCCTGGTCGTTCTGGACGACAGCCGCGAATGCCTGAACGCCATGCGCTATGCCGCGCTCCGGGCCTCGCATACCGGGGGCGGGGTGACGATCCTGTCGATCGTCCCGCCCGACGAATTCCAGACCTGGGTGGGCGTGGCCGACCTGATGCGGGCCGAGGCGCGCGACCGGATCGAGGCGCATTTCGAGGTCTTCGCCAAGTGGATGCGCGACAAGCAGGGGGTCAACCCGGAACTGGTGATCCGCGAGGGCGACCCGGTGGTCGAGATACTGGCCCAGGTGAAGGACGATCCCCAGATCAGCGTGCTGGTGCTGGGGGCGGGAACCGAAAAGGCCGGGCCCGGACCGCTGGTCACGGCGCTCAGCCGCAACTCGGGCAACCTGCCGATCCCGATCACCATCGTGCCCGGCGACATGTCGAAGGAACGGCTGGAAAGCATAACGTGATCGCGCGCCGGGGCTGAAGGCAAGGCAAATAAGCGCATGCTTACAGCAACCCGCCAAGGCATCCGCTAGATGGGCGCCAGGGCCGCAGACTGGCCCGGCCTTCCCCAGGACAACCCGATGCCCCTTCTGCCGCCGACCGGGCGCCGCCCGACGCTCTCCGCCCTTGGTCTCAACCTGCTGGTCACCACCTATCTTCTCGCGCTGTGCAACGCGACCTTCTGGGGTCACCTGTTCCGCATCTTCGAGGGGCGCACCCTGACGGCCCTGGTCTTTGCCGGGGCGGTCTGGGCGCTTCTCCTGCTGGTGGTGCAGCTTCTGGCCGCGCGCCGGCTGCAAAAGCCGGTGCTGGTGGCGCTCTTGCTGATCGGCGCGGTCAGCTCCTGGTATGCCGATGTCATGGGCGTCGTGATCGACCGCGAGATGATCCAGAACGCGATGACGACGACCTTCGCCGAATCGCGGCATCTGGTCACCCTGGCCTTCCTGACCCATGTCGGCCTGTTCGGCGTCCTGCCCTCGCTCCTGGTCCTTTGGGTCGGGGTCCGGCGGCAGACGCGCTGGCGGGCGCTGGGCAGCTGGTCCATGGTCACCGTCGGGGCGGCGGCGATGGTGGTCGGGCTTCTGTTCACCAACCTCAAGGCCTATTCCACCGTGCTGCGCGCCGACAAGGAGCTGATGGGCGCGGTCCAGCCGCTGGCGCCGATGACGGGCGCGCTGCGCTATGCCAGGATGATGCTGAAATCGACGCAGATCGTGGTGCAGCCCACCGGGCTCGACGCCGCTCCGGGGCTTTACCTGGACGAGGCGCCGAAACCCGTGCTGATGGTCATCGTCGCCGGCGAGACGGCGCGGGCGCAGAACTGGTCGCTTGGCGGCTACGGGCGCGAGACGAACCCCGAACTGGCGGCGCGCGACATCCTTTACTACCCCGACGTCACCAGCTGCGGCACCGCGACCGCGACCTCGCTGCCCTGCATGTTCTCGCCCCTGACCAAGGCCGAATATTCCTACGAGGGCGGCCTCTCGCACGAGAACCTCCTGGATGTGCTGGCCCATGCCGGCTTCGATGTCGAATGGTGGGACAACAACACCGGCCACAAGAACATCGCCGACCGCGTCGCCTCGCGCACCATGACGGCGGCGGACGGGGCCGAGTTCTGCCAGCCCGAGTGCATCGACGCGGTGTTCCTGAACGACCTGCAGAAGAAGGCCGGGACGATCACCCGCAACACGGTCATCGTGCTGCATCAGATCGGCAGCCACGGCCCCAGCTACTGGCTGCGCTATCCGGCCGACCGCGAGGTCTTTGCGCCCGCCTGCCAGACGCCCGAGCTGACCGAATGCTCGGCCGAGGAGATCGTGAACGCCTATGACAACACCATCGCCTATACCGATCATTTCCTGGCGCAGGTGATCGACCTTCTGGACGGACAAGAGCGGGTGATCCCGGCGATGTACTATGTCTCGGACCATGGCGAGAGCCTGGGCGAGGGCGGGCTTTACCTGCATGGCGCGCCGGAGTTCATGGCGCCGGACTTCCAGACGCGGGTGCCGATGGTGCTCTGGATGTCGCAACGCTTCCGTGCCAGTCTGGCGCTGGATGCCGGATGCATGGCGGCGGCGACGGGGGAAGCGGTGAGCCACGACAACATGTTCTCGACCGTGCTGGGCCTTCTGGACGTTGCGACCACGGCGCGGGACGAGGGGCTGGACCTCGCGGGCCATTGCCGCAAGGGCGCGGGCTGAGATGTCGGTGCAGGAGAAACCTCCGCGCAAGAGCGGCGTGGCGCATTTCTTCGCGGCGGCCAGCTATTCGCTGGCTGGGCTGGCGCGGCTGGCCCGGGAAAGCGCCTTCCGGCAGGAACTGGGGCTGATCGCGGGGCTGCTGCTGCTCTTCGTCGTCCTCGGCGCCAGCCTGCCCGAAACGCTGGGGCTTCTCGGCCTGGGGCTGCTTCTGATCGCGATCGAGGCGCTGAACACCGCGCTCGAGGTGCTGGTGGACCATCTCTCTCCGGGCTGGTCGGCCTGGGCCAAGGAGGCCAAGGACCTCGGCTCGCTGGCGGTGGCCTGCACGATCGGGCTGGTGCTGATCTATGCCGGGGTCATCCTGATCTGGTAGGTGGCCCCGGCCGGTAGGTGCCGCACGCAGACCTGCCATGCGCGAACGGGGGTTGGGGCGGCGCGCGCACAGGGCTAGATGGTGTGACGGGAGGAGCGCAAGCGTAAAGGTCCCGAAAGATGTCCATCCATTCCCAGCCCCGCCAAGCCAGCGCCGTTCCGGTCGATGCGCTGTATTTCCAGACGGATCGCCAGCCCGAGACCCCGGTCCGGCTGCGCCCGCTGACCGCGCTGGAGCAGATGTATGCCTATTGGGGCTCCGACCGGCAGTAGGCGCGCGCAGGCGCAGGGCGGGTGCTCCACCCACCCTGCCCGGTCGACCCGTAATTTAGAATTGTTCCAAACTTGACAGTGGCGGGTCGAGGGCGCATATCCGACTGATCCTGTCGGAGACCCATCATGTTCATCCAGACCGAATCCACCCCGAACCCCGCGACGCTGAAGTTCCTGCCCGGCCAGACGGTTCTCGACACCGGCACCGCCGACTTTCCCAGCGCCGAGGCCGCGGCGAAATCCCCGCTTGCCCGGCGCATCTTCGCGGCCGGCGGCGTGACCGGCGTCTTCTTCGGCAACGACTTCGTCACCGTGACCAAGGCCGAGGGCGTGGAGTGGCAGCATGTCAAGCCGCAGATCCTCGGCGCGATCATGGAGCATTTCCAGTCCGGCCAGCCGGTGATCGAGGGCGACGGCGCCCCCACCGGCGGCCATGCCGAGCATAGCGGCGAGGATGGCGAGATCGTGCGCCAGATCAAGGAACTGCTGGACACCCGCGTCCGTCCGGCGGTGGCGCAGGATGGCGGCGACATCACCTTCCACGGCTTCGACCGCGGCGTGGTCTACCTGCACATGCAGGGCGCCTGCGCGGGCTGCCCCTCCTCGACCCTGACGCTGAAGATGGGGATCGAGAACCTCCTGCGGCACTACATCCCGGAAGTGCTGGAAGTGCGTCCGGTCGCGGCCTGACGTGATCCTGCCGATCCTCGCCTTCGACACCTCGGCCGCGCATTGCGCGGCCGCTTTGCTCTGGTCCGGCGGCCTGATCCTGCATGACGAGGCGATGGAGAAGGGCCAGGCCGAACGGCTGCTGCCGATGCTCGAGGAGGTCCTGGCCGAGGCGGAGCTGGGCTGGTCCGACCTGAAGGCGCTGGCCGTGGGCACCGGGCCGGGCAACTTCACCGGCGTGCGCATCGCCGTCGCGGCGGCGCGGGGGCTGGCGCTGGGCCTCGGCATCCCGGCGGTGGGCGTCACGCGGCTGGAGGCGCTGGCCGAGGGCCTGCCGCGCCCGCTGACGGTGGTCGAGGATGCCCGCCGGGGCGAGGTCTATGTGCAGCGGTTCGACGTGGACGGCGAGAGGCCGGCGCGTCTGGCCCCCGCGCTCGAACCCGTCGCCGGGCCTGTGACCGGATCGGCAGCGGGACCCATGGCCTTGCCTCCGGCGATGCCGCTGGCCGAAGCCATCGCCCGGATCGCCGCTGCCCGCGCCCTGGGCGCGCAGCCGCCGCCCGCCCCCTTCTACCTGCGCGGTGCCGATGCCGCCCCGCCCGCCGACCCGCCGCCGGTGATCCTGCCGTGAGCCCGCGCCTCTCCCTGACGCCCCCCACCCCCACCCCACGAGGGGGAGGGGAGGCGCGTTTGCCGGATCGGCGCCTCCCTCCCCCCTCGTGGGGGAGGGATGGGGAGGGGGGGCCTGCCAGATGACACCGGAAGACCTCGCCGCCCTCCACGCCCGCTGCTTCACCATTCCCCGCCCGTGGAGCGCGGCGGAATTCGCCGGGTTCCTCGCCGACCCCCTGGCCTTCCTGCTGGTCGAGGGCGACGCGGGCTTTCTTCTTGGCCGCGCCGTGGCGGGGGAGGCGGAGCTGCTGACGCTGGCGGTGGCCCCGGAGGCCCGGCGGCGCGGGCTGGGCCAGCGGCTGGTCGGGCGGTTCCTCTATCAGGCGCGGCTGCGCGGGGCGGCAAGCGCGTTTCTCGAAGTGGCGGCGGACAACGCCCCGGCGCAGGCGCTGTATGAACGGACGGGCTTCGCCCCGGCGGGACGGCGGCGCGGCTATTACGTCGGGCCGGACGGGAGAGGGCTGGATGCGCTGGTCCTGTGCCGCGAACTGGCCCCGGCCGCAACCTGACCGGATGGTCAGAATTCGCGGGTCCCGGATGGAATAACCCTTGACCGTTCCAAGGGAAACGGCCCAACTTCAACGGTGAGTGCCGAGTGTCGACTCTGCCCCCGTCGGGGTGCCGGGCCGCTGGCCGGCATGACGGACAACGACAACCGACCGGGAGCATCCGATGACCTTCATGAAATCCCTGCTGGGCGCCACCGCCATGGCGCTGACCGCCGGCGCCGCCCTGGCCGAGCCTGCGATCATCTTCGATCTGGGCGGCAAGTTCGACAAGTCGTTCAACGAGGCCGCCTTCAACGGCGCGACCCGCTGGGCCCAGGAAACCGGCGGCACCTTCAAGGAGCTGGAGATGCAGTCGGAGGCCCAGCGCGAACAGGCGCTGCGCCGCCTGGCGGAATCGGGCGCGAATCCGATCGTGATGACCGGCTTCGCCTTCGGCGACGTGCTGAACACCGTGGCCCCCGACTTCCCCGAGACCAAGTTCGCCATCGTCGACATGGTGGTGGACCAGCCGAACGTGAAATCGGTCGTCTTCAACGAGCATGAGGGCAGCTATCTGGTCGGCATGCTGGCCGCGCTGGCCTCGAAGACCGGGACCGTGGGCTTCATCGGCGGCATGGACATTCCGCTGATCCGCAAGTTCGGCTGCGGCTATGCCCAGGGCGTCAAGGCGGTGAACCCGGACGCGACCATCGTGCTGAACATGACCGGCACCACTCCGGCGGCCTGGAACGACCCGGTGAAGGGCGCGGAACTGGCCAAGGGCCAGAAGGCCCAGGGCGCCGACGTGATCTATGCCGCCGCCGGCGGCACGGGCGTAGGCGTGCTGCAGGCCGCCGCGGACGAGGGGGTCCTGTCGATCGGCGTCGATTCGAACCAGAACTACCTGCATCCCGGCAAGGTCCTGACCTCGATGGTCAAGAAGGTCGACAACGCCGTCTACGAGGCCTTCAAGGAGGGTACCGACCTCAAGCCGGGCCTCAACGTCATGGGGCTGGCGAACGACGGCGTCAGCTATGCCATGGACGAGAACAACGCCAGCCTGGTGACGCCCGAGATGCAGGCGCAGGTCGATGCCGCAGCCGAAAAGATCAAGTCGGGCGAGATCACGGTGCACGACTACATGGCCGACAACACCTGCCCGGCCGCCACGTTCTAAGGCGGCGGGGAAGATGATCCGTGCCGCGCCGGGCCATGGCGCGGCACGTTTCGCAAGGATGGGCCGTACCCGCGCGGCAGACGCGGGCGCATCCGGCGGGTGACAGGGGGAAGGCATGGCTGACGGCACGCTCGCCATCGAGTTGAAGGGCATCTCCAAGGCCTTCGGTCCGGTCCAGGCGAACAGGGACATCAATTTCGCCGTGCCGCGCGGCACGATCCACGGCATCATCGGCGAGAACGGGGCGGGGAAATCCACGCTCATGTCCATCCTCTACGGCTTCTATAAAGCCGATGCCGGGCAGATCTTCATCGGCGGCAAGCCCACCGCCATCCCCGACAGCCAAAGCGCGATCCGCGCCGGGATCGGCATGGTGTTCCAGCATTTCAAGCTGGTGCAGAACTTCACCGTGCTGGAAAACGTGATCCTCGGCGCCGAGGAAGGCCAGCTCCTGAACCGCTCGCTTGCCAAGGCCCGCAAGGTGCTGGAGGGGCTGAGCCGCGACTATGACCTGGACGTCGACCCCGACGCGCTGATCGAGGACCTTTCCGTCGGCCACCAGCAACGGGTCGAGATCCTGAAGGCGCTCTATCGCCAGGCCGACATCCTGATCCTGGACGAACCCACCGGCGTCCTGACCCCGGCCGAGGCCGACCACCTGTTCCGCATCCTGGAAGGGCTGAAGGACCAGGGCAAGACCATCATCCTGATCACCCACAAGCTGCGCGAGATCATGGAGGCGACCGACAATGTCAGCGTCATGCGGCGCGGGACGATGGTGGCCACGGTCAAGACGGCCGGGACCTCGCCCGAGGAACTGGCCGAGCTGATGGTCGGCCGCAAGGTCCTCCTCGAGGTCGAGAAGAAGCCCGCCACCCCCGGCGCCGTGGTCCTGAAGGTCGAGGACCTGCGCGTCAGCGACGAGCACAAGGTCGAGCGGCTGAAAGGCGTCAGCTTCGAGATCCGCGCCGGCGAGATCCTGGGCATCGCGGGCGTCGCCGGCAACGGCCAGTCTGAGCTTCTGGCCGCGCTCGGCGGCATGATGCGGGCGACCGGCAAGGTGACGCTGAACGGGGCGGAACTGCCGCTCGCGGGGAAAGGATCGGATGGCCAAAGCCGCCGCCGCGCCGGGATCGCCCATGTCCCCGAGGACCGGCACCACTACGGCCTGATCCTGGACTTCACCGCCTGGGAGAACGTGGCCTTCGGCTATTTCAACGAACCCGAATACCAGAAGAACGCGCTCTTCATGGACAATGCCGCGCTGCGCGAGGACACCCGCCGGAAGATGGAGAAATACGACGTCCGCCCGCCGATCCCCGGCCTTGCGGCAAAAAGCTTCTCGGGCGGGAACCAGCAGAAGATCGTCGTCGCCCGCGAGATGGAGCAGAACCCCGACCTCCTCCTCGTCGGCCAGCCGACCCGCGGCGTCGACATCGGCGCGATCGAGTTCATCCACAACCAGATCGTCGCCCTGCGCGACGCCGGCAAGGCGGTGCTGCTGGTCAGCGTCGAGCTGGACGAGATCCTGTCGCTCTCCGACCGGATCGCGGTGATGTTCGACGGCCGCCTGATGGGCTTCCGCGACCCCGAGAAGACCGACGAGCGCGAGCTCGGGATGATGATGGCCGGGATGGCCGGGCAGGGGGAGGCGGCGTGATGGAGACCTTTGTTCCCTGCCGGCCCGCCACTCCCATCCCCTCTCCGAACGGGAGGAGAGGCGCGCCAAACCTGCCGTTGCCCGAGGTGAGGAACAGCAGCCCGAGGCACCTCCCTCCCCCCACCGTGGGGGAGGGATGGGGTGGGGGGGCAGCCCACCCACAGGATCGGAGGGCCGCCTGATGGACCGTCTCCCCCGCTGGGCCGATGTCGCCCTCGTGCCGCTGATCTCGCTTCTCCTCGCCGCGATCATCTCGGCGCTGGTGCTGCTGTCGATCGGGCAAAGCCCGGTCGAGGCGTTCGACGTCATGGTGGACGGGGCGCTCGGCTCGGCCTATGGCTGGGGCTATACGCTGTATTACACCACCAGCTTCATCTTCACCGGCCTTTCGGTGACCTTCGCCTTCCACGCCAGCATGTTCAACATCGGCGGCGAGGGGCAGGCGCAGCTGGGGGGGCTGGGCGTCGCGCTGGTGGCGCTGGCGCTGCCCTGGCCGCACTGGACGCTGGCGCTGGCGGCGGCGACCCTGGGCGCGGCGCTTTTCGGCGCGGCCTGGGCGGCGATCCCGGCATATCTCCAGGCCAGGCGCGGCAGCCATATCGTGATCACCACGATCATGTTCAACTACATCGCCGCCGCCTTCCTGGTCTACCTCCTCGTCGACGTGCTGCGCCCGGCCGGGCAGATGGACCCGGCCTCGGCCCGCTTCCCCGAGGGCGCGCATCTGCCTGCCCTGAACGACATCCCCGGCCTGAACCTGATCTTCACCAAGCCGGTCCCGGCCAACGTCACCCTCTTCATCGCGCTCGCCATGGCGGTCGTCGTCTGGGCGATCCTCTGGCAGACCCGCCTCGGCTACCAGATCCGCGCCTTCGGCAAGTCCGAACCCGCCGCCCGCTACGCCGGGATCAACCCGACCTTCATCATCATGGTCGCCATGCTGATGTCCGGCGCGCTGGCCGGAATGATGAGCGTCAACAACGTCATGGGCGAGGCCGAGCGTCTGTTGCAGAACTCGTCCGAAGGGGCGGGCTTCATCGGCATCGCGGTGGCGCTGATGGGACGGAACCATCCCTTCGGCGTGGTGCTGGCCGCCCTTCTGTTCGGCTTTCTCTACCAGGGCGGGGCCGAGCTTGGCCTCTGGACCTCGATCCCGATCGAGATGCGGATCGTGGTGCAGGGGCTGGTGATCCTGTTCACCGGCGCGCTGGACATGATGGTGCGGATGCTGCTGGCCCGGATCTTCGCACTGTTCCGCAGCCGGCAACCGGGGGTGGCGTGATGGATTACGCAACGCTGCTGCAGATCCTCGACACCACGCTGCGGCTGGCCACGCCACTTCTCTTCGCCTGCCTGGCCGGGCTCTTTTCCGAGCGCTCCGGCATCTTCGACATCGGGCTCGAGGGCAAGATGCTCGCCGCCGCCATGGCCTCGGGCGCGGTGGCCTTCCTGACCGGCTCGGCCTGGCTGGGGATGCTGGCGGGGATCGGGGCCTCGCTGGTCTTCGCGGCGATTCACGGCCTCGCCTCGATCACCTTCCGCGGCAACCAGCTGATCTCGGGCGTGGCGCTGAACTTCCTCGCCTCGGGGATCACGGTGCTGGTGGCGCAGGCGCTCTTCGGCCAGGGCGGCCGCACCCCGCCCCTGTCGGGCGCCGCCCGCTTCAACCCGATCACGCTGCCCTTCGCCGACACGTTGCAGGGCGTCCCTGTCCTCGGCCCGCTCTATCGCGAGGTCATCTCGGGCCACGCGCTGCCGGTCTACCTCGCGCTGGCCATGGTGCCCCTGTCCTGGTGGGTGCTGAACCGCACCCGCTTCGGCCTGCGCCTGCGCGCGGTGGGCGAGAATCCGGCGGCGGTGGACACGGCCGGCGTCTCGGTCGTGGGCCTGCGCTATGCCGCGCTGGCGATCACCGGCATTCTTTGCGGCCTGGCCGGGGCCTATATGGCGACCGCGCTGCAGGCGGGCTTCGGGCGCGAGATGACGGCGGGCCGCGGCTATATCGCGCTCGCCGCGCTGATCTTCGCGAAATGGCGCCCGGTGGCCGCGCTCTGGGCCTGCCTGCTGTTCGGCTTCTTCCAGGCGCTCGCGCTGCGCCCCGACGTGGTGCAGGCGGTGGTGCAGGTCAAGGTGCCCGTCCCCTTCCTGGACGCGCTGCCCTATATCCTGACCGTCGTGGTCCTCGCCGGCTTCATCGGCAAGGCGATCCCGCCCCGCGCCGGGGGCGAGCCCTATGTGAAGGAAAGATGATGGTCCTGAAGCATGCGCAGGCCGCGATCCTGGCCACAATCCTCCCCATTGCCGCCCATGCCGAAACCCTGCCCGGGCTTCGCGCCGGCCTGGCCGGGCGCGAGGTGGCGGTCACCGGCCATATCGGCGCCGGGCTCGACATCGGCGACGACGAGGCGCTGTCCTTCCGCGATGCCGAAGGGAACGTCTATCCCGTGATCTTCGACGCAGGGCGAACCGCGCGGAAATCGCTGGAAGGCTGCAAGTTCGCGATGTTCGGCGGCGGCTCGCCCTGCGCGATGCAGGGCAAGGCCGAGATCGAGCTGGATGGGTCGCGCCTGCGGCTGATCATCTACGAAGTCGCGAAGATCGACCCTCCCGCACCGCTGGGCTGAGCCATGACCGATGCCGCCACCCTTGCCGCCACGATCCGCGCCCGCGCCGGCGATGATCCGGTCCGCCTCGGCCTGATCCTCGGCTCTGGCCTCGGCCACCTCGCGCATGAGGTGGACGGGGTCGCGATCCCCTATGCCGAGTTGCCTGGCTTTCCCCATGTCGGCGTCTCGGGCCACAATCCGCAGCTGCACATCGGCCGGCTGGAGGGGATCCGCGTCGCCGTCTTCGGCGCGCGCGAGCACTACTACGAGAACGGCAATCCCAGGGCGATGCTCCTGCCGCTGCAGGTGCTGCGGGCGCTGGGGGCCGGCGCGGTGCTCCTGACCAATGCCGCGGGCTCGCTGCGCGCGGACATCCGGCCGGGCGATCTGATGCTCCTCTCCGACCACATCAACTACAACGGCCTGAACCCGCTGATCGGCGAGAAGACCGACGCCCGCTTCGTGCCGATGACGGATGCCCACGACCCGGACCTCCGCGCCGCCCTCAAGGCCGCCGCCGCACGGCAGGGCCTGCCCCTGCCCGAGGGCGTCTACTGCTGGTATTCCGGCCCCTCCTTCGAGACCCCGGCCGAGATCAGGATGCTGAAGCTCCTTGGCGGCGATGCGGTGGGCATGTCCACCGTGCCCGAGGTGATCCTGGCGCGCTTCCTGGGGCTGAGGGTCGCGGCGATCTCGACCGTCACCAACATGGCGGCGGGCCTTTCGGACGAGCGGATCGGGCATGAGCACACCAAGGCGATGGCCCCGCTCGGTGCGGCAAAACTGGAACGGATCCTGCGCGAATACCTGCGCAACCTGGGCTAGGGCGCATCGGGGTTTGACTTCGCCGGCAAGACCGCGCAAGCCTTTGAACACTCCGCCGCTTTCCGCCCGAGCCAGCCGTCGCCATGCAGGTCTACCTCCCCATCGCCGAGGTATCGGTCAATGCCTTCCTGATTCTCGGGCTGGGCGGGATCGTGGGCTTCCTGTCGGGGATGTTCGGGGTGGGCGGCGGCTTCCTGATCACGCCGCTGCTGTTCTTCATCGGCGTTCCCCCGGCCGTTGCGGTGGCCACCGGCGCGAACCAGGTCGTGGCCTCCTCGGTCTCGGGCGTGCTGGCGCAGCTCAAGCGCAAGGGCGTTGACTTCACCATGGGCTGGGTGCTCCTGGCGGGGGGCTTCGCGGGCTCGGCGCTGGGCGTCTGGGTCTTCCGCCTGATGACCGAGGCCGGCCAGGTCGACCTGTTCGTGCAACTGTCCTATGTCGTCTTCCTCGGCCTGATCGGCGCGATGATGTTCCAGGAAAGCCTGCGCAGCATGCTGCGCGCGCGCAAGCCCGACGGGCCGGTCCGGCGCGCGCATGTCCATTCCTGGGTGCATGGCCTGCCCTTCAAGATGAAGTTCCGCGCCAGCGGCCTCTACATCAGCGTGATCCCGCCCCTGGCCGTGGGCGCGCTGGTCGGCTTTCTCGCCGCGATCATGGGGGTGGGCGGCGGCTTCATCATGGTGCCCGCGATGATCTACCTTCTGGGCATGCCGACCAAGGTGGTGATCGGCACCTCGCTCTTCCAGATCATCTTCGTCACCGCCTTCACCACGGTCATGCATGCCGTCACCAGCCAGTCGGTCGACATGATGCTGGCGCTCCTTTTGATCCTGGGCGGCGTCGTGGGGGCGCAGATCGGCACGCGGGTGGGCATGCGGCTGAAGGCCGAGCAACTGCGCATCCTGCTGTCGCTCCTGGTCATCGCCGTCTCGGTCCGCATCGCGGTGGACCTCCTGGTCGAGCCGGCCGAGCATTACTCGGTCGCCGCGGTGCTGCCATGATCCGGCTCGCGCTCCTCCTTCTGGCGCTGGCCCTGCCGGCCGCCGCGCAAGAGCAGATCGTGGCCGGGATGAGCCAGAACCGCGTCTCGATCACCGCCGATTTCGACGGCTCGGAAATCCTGATCTACGGCGCGGTCAAGCGCGACGCCCCCCCGCCCGAGGGCCGGGGTCCGCTGGAGGTGATCGTGACGGTCGAGGGGCCCTCGACGCCGGTCGCGGTGCGGCGCAAGGACCGCGTGGCGGGCATCTGGCTGAACAACGCCGAGGTGCGGGTGGACAGCGCGCCCAGCTTCTTCGCCCTGGCGACCACCGGGCCCCTGGACCACATCCTGTCGGACACCGACAACCTGCGCTACGGCATCACCATCGAACGGGTGATCCGCGCCGTCGGCATCACCGCCGAGGCCGACAAGGCGGGCGAGTTCCTGCTGGGCCTGCTCAGGGTGCGCACGAACGAGGACCGCTACCGCGTGCTGCAGGGCAAGGTGGAACTGACCGAGGACACGCTGTTCCGCACCGACATCGTGCTGCCCTCGAACCTGACCGAAGGCGAATACAAGGTCCGCCTGTTCCTCTTGCGCGACCGCAAGGTGATCGCGCACCAGGAGCGGGTGATCGGCGTGCGTAAGGAGGGGCTGGAACGCTGGATCTTCAACCTCGCCAGGGAGCAGCCGCTGCTCTACGGCCTTCTGTCGCTGGTGATGGCCGGGATTGCCGGCTGGGGCGCCTCGGCCGCGTTCCGTCTGGTCCGGGCCTGACCGCCGCTCCTCGTTCGACTTCGTCTCCTCGTCGCCGGCGATGCGCGGCGAGGAGTGACGAAGTCATCGACGAGCGCCCGGTCAGCCCTTCTTCGCCAGCGCCGCCTCCAGCGCCGCGATCCGGGCTTCCAGCGCCGCGTTCTCTTCCCGGGCCTTCTGGGCCATGGCGCGGGCGGCGTCGAATTCCTCGCGCGTCACGAAATCGCGGTCGGCCATCCAGCGGTCGATGAAGCTGCGGAACGCGGTCTCCGCCTCGGTCTTCGCCCCCTGCGCCACGCCCATGGCATTGGTCATCAGCTGGCTCATGTCGTCGAGGAACTTGTTGCGGCTTTGCATGGGCCTCTCCTTCTGCGGGCTGCGTCCTATATGGCCCCGCCCGCCCGCAGGGGCAAGCGCGGTTGACTTCGCCCGCCCCGCCCGCGACAAGCGCCGGACGGAGGCCAGCATGATCCCCTTTCCCGACATCTCGCCCACCCTGTTCGAGATCGAGCTTTTCGGCTTCACCCTGGCGCTGCGCTGGTATGCGCTGGCCTATATCGCCGGGCTCCTCTTCGGCTGGTGGATCATCCTGCGCGCGGTCCGCACCCCGCGCCTGTGGTCCGGCGCGGCGCCGCTGACCCCCGGGCAGGTCGAACGCTTCCTGACCTGGGCCGTCTTCGGCGTGATCCTGGGCGGGCGGCTCGGCTATGTGATCTTCTACGATCCGCAGACCTACCTGGCCGATCCCCTGCAGATCGTACGGGTCTGGGAGGGCGGCATGGCCTTTCACGGCGGCTTTGCCGGGGTGGTCGTCGCGGGCCTGATCTTCTGCCGCCGCGAGAGGATCCCGATGCTGTCGCTGGGCGACCTGCTGGCCATGGCGGCCCCCGTCGGCCTCATGCTGGGACGGCTCGCGAACTTCATCAACGCCGAGCTCTGGGGCCGCCCGACGACGCTGCCCTGGGGCGTGATCTTCCCCGGCGAGGCGGCGCAGAACTGCGCGGGCGTGATCGGCCTCTGCGCCCGCCACCCCAGCCAGCTTTACCAGGCCGCGCTCGAGGGGCTGGTGCTGGCCGTGGTCCTGATCTGGCTGGCCTTCCGGCGCGGCTGGCTGAAGCGGCCGGGCGCGCTGATGGGGCTGTTCCTGGCGGGCTACGGCCTTGCGCGCTTCCTGGTGGAATTCGTCCGCCAGCCCGACGCGCAATTCGTCTCGCCCGGCAACCCGGTCGGCTGGGCGCTGCAATTCGGCGACTTCGGCCTGACCATGGGCCAGATCCTCTCGCTGCCGATGATCGCGGCGGGCCTGTGGTTCGTGCTGCGCGCCCGATGACGCCGCTGGCGCGCCTGCTGGTCGAACGCATCCGCGAAGGCGGACCGATCCCGGTGGCCGACTACATGGCCGAGTGCCTCTTGCATCCCCTGCACGGCTATTACACCACGCGCGAACCCTTCGGCGCCGCCGGCGACTTCGTCACCGCGCCCGAGATCAGCCAGATGTTCGGCGAACTGGTGGGCCTCGCCCTGGCGCAGGCCTGGCTGGACCAGGGCGCGCCCGATCCCTTCACCCTGGCCGAGCTGGGGCCGGGGCGCGGCACGCTGATGGCCGACATCCTGCGCGCGACGCGGGGCGTGCCGGGCTTCCACGCCGCGGCCCGGCCGGTGCTGGTCGAGGCCTCGCCCCGGCTGCGCGAGGTGCAGGCGCGGACGCTGGCCCCGCATGTCCCGCTCTGGCTCGACCGGGTCGAGGATCTGCCCGACCGGCCCCTGTTCGTGGTGGCGAACGAATTCCTGGACGCCCTGCCGATCCGCCAGTTCCAGCTGACCCCCGAAGGCTGGCGCGAGCGGCTGGTCGGGCTTGCGGACGGGACGCTGGCCTTCGGCCTCTCGCCCCCCCTGCCGCAGGTGCCCGACAGTCCCGCCTTCCGCGCCGCAAGGCCCGGCGATCTGGTCGAACATTGCGCCCCCGCACAGGTGGCGGTCGCGGCCACGCTGGCCCCCATCCTGCGCCATGGCGGGTTTGCGCTCTTCATCGACTACGGCGGCTGGCGCTCGAAGGGCGATACGCTGCAAGCCCTGCGGTCCCATGCCTTCGATCCGCCGCTGGCCCGTCCCGGTCAGGCCGACCTGACCGCCCATGTCGATTTCGAGCCGCTGGCCGCCCTTGCCCCGCACCACCACTACACCACCCAGGGCGAGTTCCTGCTGCGCCTCGGCATCGCGGCCCGGGCCGAGAGGCTGGCGCGGAACCTGACCGGCGCCGCGCTGGAAAACCACCGGGCCGCGCATCGCCGCTTGACCGATCCCGCAGAAATGGGTTCGTTGTTCAAGGTGCTGGCCCTGACCCGCGCCGACGCCCCCTTGCCACCCGGATTCGCCGCCTGATGCATTCGACGCTGGAGATCATCACCTCGGACGTGCTGGACACCCGCCACGGGTTCTTCACCCGCAAGGGCGGGGCCTCCTCGGGCATCTTCGCGGGGCTGAACTGCGGCACCGGCTCGTCGGACCAGGCCGAGATCGTGGCGATCAACCGCGCCCGCGTGGCCGAGGCGATGGGCCTCGCGCCCGAGGCGCTGGTCACCCTGCACCAGGTCCATTCCGCCAAGGCGATTCCCGTCACCGGCCCGCTCAAGGACCGCCCCGAGGCGGATGCGCTGGTCACGGCCACGCCGGGGGTGCTGCTCGGCGTGCTGACCGCCGATTGCCAGCCGGTCCTGTTCCACGACCCGAAGGCGCGCGTGGTGGGGGCCGCCCATGCCGGCTGGCGCGGCGCGGCGGATGGGGTGCTGGAGGCGACCGTCGAGGCGATGGAGGCGCTTGGCGCGCGGCGGGCCGACATCCGCGCCGTGATCGGCCCGACGATCAGCCAGGCCGCCTATGAGGTCGGGCCGGAATTCTTCGACCGTTTCCGCGACGAGGACCCGGAGGCCGCCCGCTTCTTCGCCAATGGCGCGGGCGACCGGCTGCTGTTCGACCTGCCGGGCTATGGGCTCTGGCGGCTGCGCGCGGCGGGCCTGGGCCATGCGGAATGGACCCGGCATTGCACCTACCGCGACGCCGCGCGGTTCTATTCCTTCCGCCGCACCACCCATGCCGGAGAAGCGGATTACGGGCGGCTGATCGCGACGATCCGTCTCTGATTCAACTCGAACGGGCATGAAAATGCACCGTTTCGCCCCAATCTTTTCCGCATCCTCGCCGCAATCGGCCCCCAGCCTGCCCGGAAATCCACATGCTGAACGGGGACGGGCATGATCATCGAGTTGAAGACCAGGCGGCGCTGGATCGTGTCCGTGCTTGCGGCCGTGGCCGAGGCGGAGGCGGCCCGCCCCCCCGCCCGCGTCGCGGCAAAGCCCTCCGCGCGGCGGCTCAGGCCCGGCGAAAAGGGCTTTGCCTCGCGGCTGAAAGCGGCCACCCGCCCGATGGCCCCGGCAGATTAGGCGTTCCGCGCCAGCCGCGCCTCGAGCACGTCGAAGGGCAGGCCGGGCTCGTCCTTGGCGCAGCGGATCACCAGGCTGGTCTTGACGTTCGCCACATGGTCGGCCTTCAGCAGCTCTTCGGTCAGGAAACTCTGGAAGGTCGAAAGATCGGGCGAGACGCATTTCAGGATGAAGTCGATCTCGCCGTTCAGCATGTGGCATTCGCGGACCAGCGGCCAGGCCCGGCACCGGGCCTCGAAGGCGGAAAGATCGGCCTCGGCCTGGCTCGACAGCCGCACCATGGCGAAGACCTGGACCTCGAACCCCAGCTCGCGCGCGTCGATGTCGGCGTGATAGCCCTTGATGTAGCCCTGCTCCTCCAGCCCGCGCACGCGGCGCAGGCAGGGCGGGGCCGAGATTCCGACCCGGCCGGCCAGCTCGACATTCGTCATCCGGCCATCGGCCTGCAATTCGGCCAGAATCTGACGGTCGATCGGGTCTAGCTTGTGTCCGGCCATTTCGGGGTGCCCTCTTTGAAGTCACCTTACTTAAGCGCCGAGCCGGGTTTGCGCAATAATGTTTCAACCGGGCGCAAGAAAACGCATTGTCGCGGCTCCTGCGCCCTCTGCAAGGCCGCCATGCGGGGGCTTTCCGCCCCTGCCGCCGCAGACTATATCGGGGGCCGGATTTCTGCAGGGGGCAAGCATGGCCGAGACGCGTCACACCAGGGTTCTGATCATCGGCTCGGGGCCTGCGGGCTATACCGCCGCGGTCTATTCCGCCCGCGCCATGCTGGAACCCCTGCTGATCCAGGGCCTGCAGCCCGGCGGCCAGCTGACCATCACCACCGAGGTCGAGAACTGGCCCGGCGACACGGAAGTGCAGGGCCCCGACCTGATGGTCCGGATGGAAGAACACGCCAGGGCGATGGGGGCCGAGGTGATCTCGGACTACATCACCGCGCTGGACCTCAAGCAGCGCCCCTTCACCGCCACCGCCGACAGCGGCACCACCTATACCGCCGATGCGGTGATCCTGGCCACCGGCGCGCAGGCGAAATGGCTGGGCCTGCCCTCCGAGGAGAAGTTCAAGGGCTTCGGCGTCAGCGCCTGTGCCACCTGCGACGGGTTCTTCTATCGCGGCAAAGAGGTCGTGGTGATCGGCGGCGGCAATACGGCGGTGGAAGAGGCGCTGTTCCTGACCAACTTCGCCGCGAAAGTCACCGTCATCCACCGCCGCGACAGCTTCCGCGCCGAGAAGATCCTGCAGGACCGGCTGTTCAAGAATCCCAAGGTCCAGGTCGTCTGGGACAGCGAGGTGACCGAGATCCTGGGTGCCGAGGCCCCGCTCGGCGTCACCGCCGTCAAGGTCCGCAACCTCAAGTCCGGGGCCGAGTCCGAGATCCCCTGTGCGGGGTTCTTCGTCGCCATCGGCCACGCCCCGGCCTCGGAACTGGTCAAGGACCAGCTGCCGCTGCACTCCGGCGGCTATGTCGTGGTCGAGCCGGGCAGCACCCGCACCGCGATCCCCGGCGTCTTCGCGGCGGGCGACCTGACCGATCACATCTACCGCCAGGCCGTCACCAGCGCCGGAATGGGCTGCATGGCGGCGCTGGACGCCGAGAAATTCCTGGCCGGGCACTGATCCGCTGCCCCGCCCCGGGCCGCAACCCGGCCCGGGGCAAGCGGCAACATTGACAATCCGCCCGCCCCGCCGCAAACCGGGCCCATGTCCCAGACCCTTCCCCTGATTGCGCTTGGCGGCGCCGCGGGCTCCGTCCTGCGCTACCTGATGGTCACCGCCATCGGCGCGCCCCTGGGCACGGCGGCGGTGAACGTGCTGGGCAGTTTCGCCATCGGTGTCCTCTTCGTCCTGCTCGGCGCGCGCGAGGGCTGGCATTTCCTGCTGGTCACCGGCCTTCTGGGCGGCTTCACCACCTTTTCCGCCTTCTCGCTCGACACCCTGAAGCTGATCGAAGGGGGCCAGCCGGCGCAGGCCCTGGCCTATGTCGCAGGCTCGGTCGCGCTTTCCCTTCTCGCGGTCGCCCTTGGCGCCGCCATCGCCCGGAGCCTGACATGACCGTCCAGATCCTGACCGTGACCGAGGACGAGGGCGAGCAGCGCCTGGACAAATGGCTGCGCCGCCGCTTCCCGCACCTGACCCAGGGCGCGGTCGAGAAGCTGTGCCGCACCGGCCAGATCCGGGTGGACAAGGGCCGGGTCAAGGCCGCGGACCGGGTCGCCCCCGGCCAGATGGTGCGGGTGCCGCCGCTGCCGCCCGCCGACGCCCCGGTCGAGGTGCGCCCCAGGGGGATCAGCGCGGCGGATGCGAAGATGATCCAGGCGGCGGTCCTCTACAAGGACGAGCATCTGATCGTGCTGAACAAGCCCGCCGGCCTGCCGTCGCAGGGGGGTTCAGGCCAGGGCGACCGGCATGTCGACGGCCTCGCCGAGGCGCTGAAGTTCGGCTACAAGGACAAGCCCAAGCTGGTGCATCGCCTCGACAAGGACACCTCCGGCGTGTTGATGCTGGCGCGCACCGACCGCGTGGCGCGGGCCTTGTCCGAGGCGCTGCGCCACCGCGCCGCGCGCAAGATCTACTGGGCCGTCGTCGCCGGCGTGCCGCATCCCCGGCAGGGCTCGATCAAGTTCGCGCTGGAAAAGGCGCCGGGCCGGGGCAGGGGGGGCGAGGGCGAGAAGATGCTCTGCGTCCACCCGGCGAAGATGGCCGACCACCCCGAGGCGAAGCGCGCCCATACCGATTATTTCACCCTCTGGTTCCTCGGCACCCGCCTCTCCTGGATGGCGCTGGAGCCGGTGACCGGCCGCACCCACCAACTGCGCGCCCATATGGCCGAGATCGGCCATCCGATCCTGGGCGACGGCAAGTATGGCGGCTCCGAGACCGAGAACCTTGGCGACGGCTGGGGCGCGGGCACCGGCGGCGACCTGTCCAGGAAGCTGCACCTGCACGCGCGCAGCCTGACCATCGAGCACCCGATCACCAAGAAGCCGATGACCTTCACCGCGCCGCTGCCGGAGCATATGGCCCGGACCTGGAAACTGCTGGACTGGAAGGAAAGCGACGTCCCCGCCGACCCGTTCGAGGCGATCCGATGAGCGTCTGGGCCCCCCGCCGCTTCTGGACCACGGCCAGCGTGGTTCCCGCCGGGGGCGGCTTCGCCGTCCAGCTGGACGGCAAGCCGGTCCGCACGCCGCTGAAGGCGCCGCTGGTCCTGCCGACCGAGGGCCTCGCGCGGGCCGTCGCCGCCGAATGGCAGGCGGTCGAGGGCAAGGTCGACCCTTCCGTCATGCCCTTCACCCGCATGGCGAATTCCGCCATCGACAAGGTCGCGCCGCAGTTCGCGGCGGTGGCCGGGATGCTGGCCGAATACGGCGGCAGCGACCTGACCTGCTACCGCGCCGAGCGTCCCGAGGGTCTGGTCGAGCGCCAGGCCAAAGGCTGGGATCCGCTGCTCGACTGGACCGCCGCCACCTTCGCCGCGCCGCTGCATCCCACCCCCGGCGTGATGCCGCGCCCCCAGCCCGAGGCCAGCCTCGCCGCCCTCTCCGCGGCCGTCCATGCGCTGACGCCCTTCCAGCTTGCGGCCTTCCACGATCTCGTCGCGCTCTCCGGCTCGCTGGTGCTGGCGCTGGCCGTGACCCGGGGCCGGCTGGGCGCCGAGGAGGCCTGGAGCCTCAGCCGGATCGACGAGAACTGGCAGATCGAGGAATGGGGCGAGGACGAGGAGGCGGCCGAGGCAACCGCCCGCAAGCACGGCGATTTCCTGCAGGCCGACCGATTCTTCGCATTGTGCCGGTAACAATTGGGCGCGAAGACTGCGCAATTGATCGCCGATGCCGTGCCGACCTGCCACAACGCCGCGGAAACAGGCGTTTTTTCTGAATGTGACCGCTACCGCTTGACGTCCCAAACCGCTTTCGCCGAAACTGGCCGCACTGGGAGATCACCTCCACAGTCCGCCGGTCGCGGGGTCGATCGGCAGCAAGAAAAAGCGCGGCCCCTGGAAGGCCGCTCACTCAGGAAGAGGTAAGAATGAAAAAGACCGTATTCTTCGGCGCGCTGGCGGCCAGCACGCTTGTCGCCGGTCTGGCGGGGGCTGGAACGCTTGATGACGTCAAGGCGCGGGGGGAGCTGATCTGCGGATCGAACACCGGCCTGACCGGCTTCGGTGCCCCGGATGCCAGCGGCAACTGGACCGGCTTCGACGTCGACCTGTGCCGCGCCATCGCCGCGGCGGTCCTCGGCGATCCCACCAAGGTCAAGTTCCTGCCCACCACCGGCGAGACCCGCTTCACCGCGCTGCAATCGGGCGAGGTCGACGTCCTGGTCCGCAACTCGACCTGGTCCTTCTCGCGCGATTCCGAGCTGGCGCTCGATTTCGTGGCGGTGAACTACTACGACGGCCAGGGCTTCATGGTGAAGAAGGACCTCGGCGTCTCC
This sequence comes from Tabrizicola soli, assembly GCF_015999335.1. Taxonomy (GTDB): domain Bacteria; phylum Pseudomonadota; class Alphaproteobacteria; order Rhodobacterales; family Rhodobacteraceae; genus Tabrizicola; species Tabrizicola soli. The sequence goes on from NZ_JAEACP010000005.1 coordinate 127,259, forward strand.
TCGGCCAAGGAGCTGGACGGCGCCACCGTCTGCATCCAGACCGGCACCACGACCGAGCTTAACCTGGCCGACTTCTTCAAGCAGAACAACATCTCCTACCAGCCGGTCACCGTGGCCGACGACTCCGAGGCGCAGCGCCAGTATCTGGCCGGCGCCTGCGACGCCTATACCACCGACGCCTCGGGCCTGGCCGCCAGCCGCGCGACCATGCCGGATGCCGATACCCACATCATCCTGCCCGAGATCATCTCGAAAGAGCCGCTCGGGCCGGCCGTGCGCCATGGCGACAACCAGTGGGGCGACGTGGTCCGCTGGACCTTCTTCGCGCTGCTGGTCGCCGAGGAAAAGGGCGTGACCTCGGCCAATGTCGAGGAAGTCGCGACCTCGACCACGGATGAGGAAGTCAAGCGCCTGCTCGGCGTCTCGGGCGAGATGGGCGCGAAGATGGGGCTCGACAACGACGCCTTCAAGCGCGCCATCGCCGCTGTCGGCAACTATGGCGAGGTCTACGCCCGCAACATCGGCGAAGGCACCACGATCAACCTGGCCCGCGGCCTGAACGCGCTGTGGACCCAGGGCGGCCTGCAATACGCCCCGCCGTTCCGTTGATCCCGGCCCGGGGGCGCCCATCGTGGCGCCCCCTTTCTTCACGACAATGACAACCCGGCAGACCAGGGGCCACGACCCCGTCGCCACCGGAAAAACGGGGCCGTCTGCGGGCAACAGGGGGAAGCCATGGCAATGGCCACGGACGTGCCGAAAGACAGCTTTCGGCTCTCGATGCTGGTATACGATACGCGGTACAGGTCCTACACGATCCAGATCGTGGTCCTGCTTCTGTTCGCCATGGCGGTGGCCTGGCTTCTGAACAACACGGCACAGAACCTTGCCGCGCGCGGGAAGGAGTTCAACTTCGCCTTCCTCTGGCAGCGCGCCGGCTATGACATCGGCCAGCAGCTGATCCCCTATACCAACGACAGCACGCATTTCCGCGCGCTCCTGGTCGGGCTGATCAACACGCTGGTCGTGGCCTTCTGGGGCTGCATCTTCGCCACCATCCTCGGCGTGATCGTCGGCGTCCTGCGCCTGTCGCACAACTGGCTGATCAGCCGGATGATGACCGTCTATGTCGAGACCTTCCGCAACATTCCCCTGCTGCTCTGGATCCTGCTGTCCTACGTCATCCTCTCCGAGACGACGCCCCAGCCCCGCGATTTCCGGGTGACGGACGAGATGGCCGCCGCCGGAGAGGCGCCCGCCGCCTCGATGATCTTCTTCGACACCGTGGCCGTCACCAACCGCGGCACCAACGTCCCCGCCCCCCTGTTCGAGCGCGGGCTCGGCTCGGTCGACCTGGGCTTCGTCACGCTGAACCTCACGCTTCTCGCCGCCCTCGCGGTCGTGGCGGGCTCGTTCTGGGTCAACCATCGCCTCGTCGCCGCCGCCCGCGCGCAGCAGGAGGCGACGGGTGTGCGGCCGGCGACCTGGTGGAAGTCGATCCTGATCCTGTTCGGGCCCTTCATCGCGCTCATGGCCGCGCTCGGCTTCCATCTGGAAGTCCCGGAGCTCAAGGGCTTCAACTTCACCGGCGGCATCCTGGTCGCGCACAGCTTCACCGCGCTCCTGATCGCGCTGACGCTCTACACCGCCGCCTTCATCGCCGAGATCGTCCGCGCCGGGATCCAGGCGATCAGCCGCGGGCAAAGCGAGGCCGCCTTCGCGCTCGGCCTGCGCCCGAACCGGACCACGCGCCTGATCATCCTGCCCCAGGCGCTGCGGGTGATCATCCCGCCCCTGATCAGCCAGTACCTGAACCTGACCAAGAACACCTCGCTGGGGATCGCGGTCAGCTACCTCGACCTGCGCGGCACGCTGGGGGGCATCTCGCTGAACCAGACCGGGAGGGAACTGGAATGCATGCTCCTGATGATGCTGATCTACCTGACGATCAGCCTGATCATTTCGGCGGCGATGAACCTCTACAACCGTTCCGTCCAGTTGAAGGCGCGCTAAGATGGACCAGCACTTTTCCCGCAGCGAGATGCTGCCCCCGCTGGCCCCGCCGATCACCGAGCGCGGCGCGGTCAAGTGGATGCGCGAGAACCTGTTCTCCTCGCCGTTGAACGCGATCCTCACGCTGCTCGGCCTGGCCGCGATCTATGCGCTGGTCGCCGCCTCGCTGCCCTGGTGGCTGAACTCGGTCTGGAACGCGGAAAGCCTGGGCCAGTGCCGCGCCATCGTCGCCGAGACGGCCGGAGAGGGCGCGACGGGCGCCTGCTGGGCGATGATCCGCGAGCGCTGGCACCAGTTCCTGTTCGGCTTCTACCCGCCGGACCAGTGGTGGCGGCCGATCCTGGCGCTGGGACTGCTTTTCGTCGCCCTCGCGCCGGTCCTGTTCGCGGGCCAGAAGCGCAACATGGCCTTCCTCCTCGGCGGCATCGCGGTCTACCTGGTGGTGACGCTGACCCTCGCCGAGACGCCCGCCGCCGCCTTCGCGCTCGCCGTGGCGCTGGTGCTCGGCCTCACGGCCCTGTCCCAGGTGCAGCCCGGACGGCTTCTGTGGTTCACCGCGATCTATCCCGCGCTGTGCTTCTGGCTCCTGTGGGGCGGCACGGTCTGGGCGCCCATCGTCGCCATGGCGGGCTTCGTCCTGCTCTACCTCGTGTTCCGCTTCGCCGCGCCGGTGATCGGCCTCACCCCGGCGGCCGGGGCGGGGATCGTGGCGGCGGTGCTCTGGTGGCTCTACCTGCAAGGCCCGGTATCCGGCCTTTTGCAGGGCGCCTTGCCCTTCGGCCTGCGCGCGATCAACTCCGATCTGTTCGGCGGCTTCCTCCTTGCCATCGTGATCGGCGTCACCGGCATCGCCTTCTCCCTGCCGATCGGCATCCTCCTGGCGCTGGGCCGCCAGTCGGACATGCTGATCGTCAAGACGCTCTCGGTCGGCTTCATCGAATTCGTGCGGGGCGTGCCGCTGATCACGCTGCTCTTCACCGCCTCGCTCCTCCTGCAATACTTCCTGCCGCCGGGGACGAATTTCGACATCATCCTGCGCGTGATCATCCTGGTCACCTTCTTCGCCGCCGCCTACCTGGCCGAGGTGATCCGGGGCGGCCTCGCCGCCCTGCCGCGCGGCCAGTACGAGGCGGCGGATGCGCTCGGCCTCGACTACTGGCGGGCGCAGCGCCTCATCATCCTGCCGCAGGCGCTCAAGGTCTCGATCCCTGCCATCGTCTCCACCTTCATCGGCCTCTTCAAGGACACCACCCTGGTCGCCTTCGTCGGCCTGATGGACCCCTTGAAGGGCGTCACGCAAATCGTGCGCGCCGACATCGACTGGAAGGGCATCTACTGGGAGCCCTACATCTTCGTCGGCGCCATCTTCTTCATCATCTGCTTCGGCATGTCCCGGTACTCGATGTATCTGGAAAAGAAGCTGAAGACCGATCATCGCTAAGGGCACATCATGGCAGAAGCAGCTAAAATGCAGGTCTCGGACGAGGTCGCGATCCAGATCACCGGCATGAACAAGTGGTACGGCCAGTTCCACGTGTTGCGCGACATCAACATGACCGTCATGCGCGGCGAACGCATCGTGATCTGCGGCCCCTCGGGCTCGGGCAAGTCGACGCTGATCCGCTGCATCAACCGGCTCGAGGAACATCAGCAGGGCCAGATCATCGTCGACGGCACCGAACTGACCAACGACCTGAAGAACATCGACAAGGTCCGGTCCGAGGTCGGGATGGTGTTCCAGCACTTCAACCTCTTCCCGCACCTCACGATCCTCGAGAACCTGACCCTGGCCCCGATCTGGGTCCGCAAGGTGCCGAAGAAGGAAGCGGAAGAAACCGCGATGTACTTCCTCTCCAAGGTCAAGATCCCGGAACAGGCGCACAAATACCCCGGCCAGCTCTCCGGCGGCCAGCAGCAGCGCGTCGCCATCGCGCGGTCCCTGTGCATGAAGCCCCGGATCATGCTCTTCGACGAGCCGACCTCCGCCCTCGACCCCGAGATGATCAAGGAGGTGCTGGATACGATGATCCAGCTGGCGCAGGAGGGGATGACGATGCTCTGCGTCACGCATGAGATGGGCTTCGCCCAGGCGGTGGCGAACCGGGTCATCTTCATGGACCAGGGCCAGATCGTCGAACAGAACGCCCCGAAAGAGTTCTTCTCGAACCCGCAAAGCGAACGGACCAAGCTGTTCCTCAGCCAGATCCTCGGGCACTGACCACCCCCGGGGCCCGCCGGCTTGATCTTCCGGCGGGCCTCGGCGATAGTCGGGGCTACAGTAACCAGTGCAACCCCGGACAGTCTCTTGCGCATAACGGCCGTGACTTGCGTCAAGAACGAAGGGCCGTTCCTGATCGAATGGATCGCCTTCAACCGGGTCATCGGCGTGACCGATTTCCTTGTCTATTCCAACGATTGCAGCGACGCGACCGACCGGATCCTCGACCGGATGCAGGACCTGGGCCTCGTCCGCCACCTGCCCAACCCCGCCGAGGGCCGCAATTACCAGATGGAGGCGCTGAAGGACGCGCGCCGGCAGCCCGTCGTGCTTGACGCCGACTGGATCTGGATCGCCGATGTCGACGAATTCCTGAACATCCAGACCGGCAACGGCACCATCCCCGAACTGGTCGCGGCCTGCGGCAATCCCCATGCCATCAGCGTGACCTTCCAGTTCTTCGCCAATGCCGGGATCGAGACCTTCGAGGACCGCCCGGTGATCGAGCAATTCACCCGCTCGCACAATCCCGACATCTGGTGCGCCGAGACCCGGCAAGAGGTGAAGACCCTGATCCGCCGCGATTTCCCGGTGAAATACTACGGCGCGCACCGGCCCTTCATGGCCGAGGGCGTGAAGAAGACCGACCGCCCGGCCTGGACCGATGGTTCGGGGCGTGATGTGCCCTGGAAATTCCGCACCGCCGGCAGCAAGCAATGGATCCGCAAGTTTCCGGCCAGGGGCGCGCGCGCCCTTGCGACGCTCAACCATTACGCACTGCGCTCGCTGGACAGCTATCTGGTGAAGAACGACCGCGGCGACGTCAACCGCGAGAACCGCACTTTCGACGACAGCTATTGGCGCGAGCGCAATGATCCCGCCCACGAGGATCGCTCGATCCTGCGCATGCTGCCGCGGCTTTGCGCGGAAATGGCCCGGCTCCGGGCCGATGCGCGATTGCGCGACCTGCACGACACCGCCGTCGCCGCCCATCGCGCGACCCGCGACCGTCTCCTGGCCGATCCCGACTACCGCGCCCTGCGCGACCGGCTGCGGCAGCTTCCGACCGAAAGCCCGGCGGAACTGGCGCTGCTGGAGTTGATCAGGTGAGCCGGCGCTGATGCGGATCGTCGTGCATATCGGTGTGCCGGAATGTGGGGCAGAGGCGATGCAATCGGCCCTCGGGCAGCTGCGGCCCGAGCTTTTGCGCAAGGGCGTACTCTATTCCGGCGCGGCGGGCCGCAGCAACCACAGCCGGCTCTACATGGCCGTGTCGGACCCCGGCCGCGCCGACCCGCTGCGCCACGCCCGCGGCTTCGCCCCGCCCCCGGTGCAGGAAAAGCTGCGCCGCGACCTCGCGCAAGAGCTTCAGGCCGAGGCCGCGCGCCATCCCGACGCCCGCCTCCTCCTGTTCTCCGCGCCGCAACTCGCGACCCTGCCCGATACGGCCGAGCTCGAGCGGCTGCGCTCCCTCCTCGCGCCCCTGTCCGGGGATATCACGATCCTCGCCCATCTGGACGAACAGGCGCGCACCCTGGCCCGGTTCTACGCCGAGGCCCTGCGCCACGGGCGTCTCGCCTCCCTGCAGCAAGAGCTTTCGCTGGCGGAAAGCGGCGCGCCCTGGGCCGCAACGGCGATTGCCGGCTGGGGCCCGGTGCAAAGCGCGCACGATTGCCCCGAGATCCAGGGGATCCCGCACTGGCTCGACTACCCGGCGCTGGTGGCGCGCTGGCAGCAGGTCTTCGGCGCGGACAAGGTGATCCTGCGCCCCCACGACCCGACCGGCGCGACAATCCCGGACCAGCTTTGCACGCTTCTCGGCCTGAAGGCCCTGCGCAGGAAGATCGCGGCCCCGCCCGCGGATCCCCCGGCCTCCGCCGTCACGCTTGCCCGCTGGCGCCAGCTGAACGCCGTTCTGGCCAGGGTGCTGGCGACGGGCCGCAATGTCCCGCGCCCGCTCTGGCGCGGCCTCCTGGCCGAGGCGTCGCTTCCCGGCCCGCCGGTCGAGGCGGGGGGGCTGGCCGCCCTCTCCCGCCGGTTCCAGCTCGAAAACCGCTCGCTCGTCGCCCGCTTTCCGGACCTCGCCAACTGCCTCGGCCCGGACGGGCCCCGGCCCGCCTGGGCCGAGCCAGATCCCGGCTTCGGCTTTCGCGCGACGCAATATGTCGCCGCGATCCTGCCCGCCATCCTTGAGGCCACGACCGCAAAGCCGGCAGAGCGCGCCGGAATGACTCCCGCAGCCGAACGCCTGCTGTCCGACAAGGCGAAAGAGATCCTCGTTTCGTTGAAAGGCAACCGCTTCGCGCCGCATGACCGGATCGGCCCCCCGAGCGACGTTGAATCCGCGCCCTTCGCCGAAACCGCGCCCGTGCCATTGCCTGCCGGCAAGACCGGCAAGGTCATCCTGGCCTGCATGAAGAACGAGGCCCCCTATGTCCTGGAATGGCTCGCCTACCATCGCCAGATCGGCGTCGACAATTTCCTGATCTACACCAATGATTGCAGCGACGGCACCGACGCATTGCTGGACCGCCTGACGGAGCTCGGCATCGTCCAGCACCGGCCGAACGACGACTGGAAGGGAAACTCGCCGCAGCAGCACGCCCTGAACAAGGCCCTGCGCGAGGATCTGGTCCGCAAGGCCGACTGGCTGATCCATATCGACGTGGACGAGTTCATCAATGTCCGGGTCGGGAACGGCACGCTGGACGATTTCCTCGAACGCGTCCCCGACGCCACCAATGTCGCCATGACCTGGCGCATGTTCGGCAACAACCGGGTCGAGACGTTCGAGGACCGCCCGGTGATCGCGCAATTCGATCATGCGGCGCCAAGATACTGCCCCAAGCCGCATACCTCCTGGGGCTTCAAGACGATGACCCGCAATTCCGGCGCCTATGGCAAACTCTCCTGCCACCGGCCGAACAAGCGCGATCCCGGCGCCCCCGTGCAATGGGTCAACGGATCCGGAAAGCCGATGCCCGCGCGCTATCACGAAAAGGGCTGGCGCTCGGATCCGTCGAGCATCGGCTATGACCTGCTGCAGCTCAATCACTATGCGCTCCGCTCGGCCGAAAGTTTCCTGATCAAGCGCCAGCGCGGCCGGGCCCTGCATGTCGACCGCTCGATCGGGCTTAACTACTGGGTGCGGATGGACTGGTCGCAGAACCGGGATGTCGCGATCATGCGCAACCTTCCGCGTCTCGCGGCGGAAACCGCGCGCCTCATGGCCGATCCAGAGGTGAAGCGGCTGCATCTGGCCGGGGTGGAATGGCACCGGGCCAAGGCCGCCGAACTGCGCGACACCCCCGAATTCGCCGAACTGTTCCGGCAGACCCAGGCCATGCAGCTTGACGATCTGGAACGGGCCGCCATGGCGCTGGCGCTTGAAATCGACGGATAGCCCCATGAGCCCAGCCGAAAAGCGGAAGAATGTCGTCCTCGTCAGCTTCGACGACGCCGTCGCCTTCTGGAAATACAAGACCCTGTTCGGCGCGGAATTGCAGACGCCGAACCTCGACCGGATCCGCGCGGTCTCGACCACCTTCTCGGCCGCCTATTGCCAGTCGCCATTGTGCGGCCCCTCGCGCGCCAGCTTCATGTCCGGCCGCTCGCCGATCGAGACCGGCATCCTCTCCAACCGCATCGAGGCCTTCAGCATCCTGAAGCCCGGGGACATCTGGTCCCACGGCCTGAAGCGCAACGGCTATTTCTGCTCGTCCGGCGGCAAGGTGCATCACGGCTATGTCCCGCTTCCCGGCGCGATCCACGACCAGCTCTATTCGGACGCGCCGAAGCAGTTTCCCCGGGATCTCCGGCTTCGCCCCGGCGTCAGCGCCAATATCTCGGGCGGCGCGGGCGGTGGGATCGCGACCCTGGATCCCGAGGATGACGGCGGCTATTACGACGCCCATTCCGCCCGGTCCTTTGCCGATTTCATCGCGAATTACGACGGCGACGCCCCGTTCTACCGCGAGGTCGGTTTCTTCAGCCCGCACAATCCCTTCATCACCCCGGCCCGTTTCAAGCAGCTCTACAGGGTCGGCGATTTCGAATATCCGCCGGAATGGGACGAGGAGTTGCAGCCCGAAGGAGAGCGGTCGGAATCCGTCCGGGCCAATTTCAAGACCGACCGCAAGCGGCACTGGCAAAAGAGCGTCCGCAACTACTTCTCGGCCATATCGCATGGCGATCACCATCTGGGAACGGTCTGGAACGCGCTGCAATCCTCGCGCCATGCCGGGAACACCATCCTGGTCATCCTGACCGATCACGGCATGCATCTGGGGGAAAAGCGGCGTTTCGGGAAATCGACGCTCCTGGAACAGGTCGCCAATGTGCCGCTCATCCTCCACGACCCTGCCCGGCCCCGGCCGCAGGAGGTGGCCGATCCGGTCGGCCTGATCGACGTCGGGCCGACGGTCCTGGCAATGCTGGGCCTGCCCGCCCCGCCGCATGGCCTGGGGCAATCGCTGGTTCCGCTCCTGCAGGGGGCGGGATCGCGCGCAGATCGCGCCATTCCCACGTTCCGGGCAGACGGCGCCTCGATCCGCCTGGGCCGCTACAGGTTCACGCGGACCAGGGACGGCGGCACATCCCTGCATGATCTGGCGGAGGATTGGTGGCAGCAAAGGGACCTCGGCCCCGGCCATCCGGCCCATGCCGAGCTTGCGCAGGCATTTGCCGAGGTCTGCAAGCATTACGGCGCCGCCGGAATGTTCCCCGGCGGGCGATGACAGCCCAGGCCGCTTCCCCCGCGTCCCGCTGCACCGGCGCAAGCGACGCGCCGGGTCCGGGAGCCTAGCGCCGGACCTGCGGCTTCACCCGCGGCTCGGTCGATCGGATCTGGCTGCCCGCGCCGTGGTCGGTGAACAGCTCCAGCAGGCAGGCGTTCGGCACCTTGCCGTCCAGGATCGTGACCGCCCGCGTCCCCTCTTCGATCGCCATCAGCGCCGTCTCGGTCTTCGGGATCATCCCGCCCGAGATCACCCCGTCCCGCGTCATCTGCCGGATCTCCTCCGGCGTGATCTGGGTCATCACCTCGCCCGAGGCATCCTTGACCCCCGGCACGTCGGTCAGCAGCAGCAGGCGATCCGCCTTCAGCGCCCCCGCGATCGCCCCGGCGGCGGTGTCGCCGTTCACGTTGAAGGTCTCGTTGTCCTGCATCCCCGTCGCCACCGGCGCCACCACCGGGATGATCCCGGCGTTGTAGAGGTCGCGCAGCACCTGCACGTTCATCTCGACCGGGCGGCCGACATAGCCCAGCTCGGGATCGTCCGGCTCGCAGACCATCAGGTCGTCGTCCTTGCCCGAGATCCCCACCGCGCGCCCGCCCGCATCCATGATCGCCTGCACGATCCGCTTGTTGACGAGGCCCGAGAGGATCATCTCGACCACCTGCACGGTGGCCTTGTCGGTGACCCGCTTGCCGCGCACGAATTCCGACTTGATCCCGAGCTTTTGCAGCATCTCGTTGATCATCGGCCCGCCGCCGTGCACCACGACCGGATGCACGCCGACCTGTTTCATCAGCACGATGTCGCGGGCGAATTCGGCCATCGCCGCGTCGTCGCCCATCGCATTGCCGCCGAACTTGACGACCACCACCGCGCCCTCGAAGCGTTGCAGGTAGGGCAGCGCCTCGGACAGCATCTTCGCGGTGGTCTTGGCGTCTTCTGCGGTCAGGGTCTGCTGCTTCATCGGGACCTCCATGCTTTCGCGCCGCATAAGCCTTTTCCGCCCCCCTGCCAAGCCTTGCCTTCCCCGTCGGCAAGGGTAGCTTGTCACGCCAAAGGAGACCCCGATGTCCGAACGGAAAACCCTCGTCCTGACCGGCGCAAGCCGGGGGATCGGCCATGCCACCGTCAAGCGGTTCTCGGCCGAGGGCTGGCGGGTCCTGACCTGCTCGCGCCAGCCTTTCGACCCGCGCTGCCCCTGGCCCGGCGGCGAGGCGAGCCATATCGAGCTGGACCTCGCCGACCCGAACAAGACCATCGCCGCGATCGAGACGATCAAGGAGAAGGCCGGCGGCAGGATCCATGCCCTGGTGAACAACGCCGGAATCAGCCCGAAAGGCCCCGGCGGGTCGCGGCTGAACACGCTCGAGACCGACCTGCGCACCTGGGGCCATGTCTTCCACGTCAATTTCTTCGCCAGCGTGATCCTGGCACGCGGCCTCAAGGACGAGCTTACCGCCGCGCGGGGCAGCATCGTCAACGTCACCTCCATCGCGGGCTCGCGCGTCCATCCCTTCGCCGGGGCGGCCTATGCCACCTCGAAGGCGGCGCTGGCGGCGCTCACGCGCGAGATGGCGCATGACTTCGGCCCTCTCGGCGTGCGCGTCAACGCCATCGCTCCCGGCGAGGTGGAGACCGCGATCCTCTCGCCGGGGACCGAGAAGATCGTCGAGAAACTGCCGATGCAGCGCCTCGGCCAGCCGCGCGAGGTGGCGGATGTGATCTGGTTCCTCTGCTCGGACCAGTCCAGCTACATCTCCGGCGCCGAGATCGAGGTCAACGGCGCCCAGCACGTCTGACCGCCGCACCAGCGTAGGCTGCGCTACAGCGCACCATCCGACTCGCAGGGCAGGGCCAACCCCGCTCCCGCCCGCCGCGCGAGGTGGCGGATGTGCTCCGGTTCCTCTGCCCGGACCCGTCCAGCCACCACTCCGGCGCCGGGATCGAGGTCACCGGCGCCCGCCACCTCCGACCGCCGCACCAGCGTAGGGTGCGCTACAGCGCACCATCCGACTCGCGGGGCAGGATCAACCCCGCTCCTGCCCGCCGCGCAAGGTGGCGGATGTGCTCCGGTTCCCTGCCCGGACCTCTCTGGCGCCGGGATCGAGGTCACCGGCGCCCGCCACCTCCGACCGCCGCGCCAGCGTAGGCTGCGCTACAGCGCACCACCCGATTCGCGGGGGCAAGGTGAACAGCCTCTCCTCCCGCCCGGCGTCTGTACCGATGCCAGACAGATGCCAGACGCAAGGCAGACGGTCCCGCCGGTCGGGAAAAGCCCGGTTAACGCAGCGTTTCCAGACCCTTGCCCGCCTCCGCCGCCGCCCCGCCGGACGCACGCGTTCATCTTCCCGCAACCAATCCCCGCCCACCCCCGCTTTGCCCTCGGCCCCGGCCTCTGGCATAAGGGCGCATCCCGCGCGAGGCTCCCATGCTTGACGACACCGACGACGACATCCACCCGCTCTTCCACGGCGCGCCCAAGGGGCTGGAGTTCCGCAAGCTCCGCAAGCGCCTGGTGCAACAGGTGCGCGAGGCGATCGACACCTACGGCATGGCAAGGGCCGGCGAGCGCTGGCTGGTCTGCCTCTCGGGCGGCAAGGACAGCTATACGCTGCTCGCCATCCTGCACGAGCTGAAATGGCGCGGCCTTCTGCCGGTGGATATCCTGGCCTGCAACCTCGACCAGGGCCAGCCCAATTTCCCCGCGACGGTCCTGCCCGGCTTCCTGTCGAAGATGGGTGTCCCGCACCGGATCGAATACCAGGACACCTATTCGGTGGTGATCGACAAGATCAAGCCGGGCGGGACGATGTGCAGCCTCTGCTCCCGGCTAAGGCGCGGAAATCTCTACCGTATCGCGCGCGAGGAGGGCTGCTCGACGGTCGTCCTGGGGCATCATCGCGACGACATCCTCGAGACCTTCTTCATGAATCTCTTCCACGGCGGCCGCCTGGCCAGCATGCCGCCGCGTCTGCTGAACGAGGAGGGCGATCTCTACCTCGCCCGTCCGCTGGCCTTCGTCTCCGAGGAGGATTGCGGGAAATTCGCCGCCGGGATGAACTATCCGATCATCCCCTGCGACCTCTGCGGCAGCCAGGACGGGCTGCAGCGCGCCCAGGTCAAGAAGCTCCTCGACGAATGGGAGGCGCGCATGCCGGGCCGCCGCCAGGTGATGTTCCGCGCGCTGATGAACGTCCGGCCCTCGCACCTGGCCGATCCCGCGCTGTTCGACTTTGCCGGGCTGACTGCCGCTCTGGCAGATGGCGACAATTCTACGCAACTTCCGGACGAGCGTTAAGGAACTGATCACGAACATCCCGCTAACCTGCCCGGAACATGAGGTGAACCGGGCAGGGATGGTGGAATGACGCTCGCACGGATTGCGGATCGAATTGACCGGCCCGGACTGCTTCTGTTCCTGCCGGCGGCGATGCTGCTGGCCCTGATGCTCGGGGGCGAGGTTGCGATAATTCCCCTTTCCCTGGGCACACTTGCAGCGGTGGCCGCGATGCGGCGGGGCAGGGGGACGGCGGTCCCGGTCTCGGACCAGGTGGCGCGGGCGCTGGACCTGGCGCTTGCCGAAGGGACGGCCACCGGCGCCTCCACCGGCTGTTTCGTGATCCAGTTCGACGATGCCTCGGACCTGTGCGACCGGCACGGCCGGGTCCGCCAGTCCGGGCTTCTGGCCGCCTGCATCGCCCGCCTGCGCGGCGCGCTGCGTCCCGGCGACCGGCTCTACGCGCTTGAGGATGGCAGCATGGCCGTCGTCCTTGGCCCGACCCTGCGCCTGGATTTCGAGGCGATGGTTGCCATCGCCGGGCGGATGCAGCTGGTGGTGCAGCAACCGATGGCCCTCAGCCTGGACGTGGCGCAGGTGACCTGCTCGATCGGTTTCTGCCATGCGCGGCTTCTGCCCGGCGCCGACGGGCGCGCGCTGCTGGATGCCGCCCAGGTCGCCGCGGATGAGGCCGGGCGTCACCGCCCCGCCGCGATCCGGGCCCATACCGCCGATCTCGCCGGGATGCGGGCCGCCCGCGACGCGCTGCGCGCCGGCTTTGCCGCCGCCATCGACGGCGGCCAGATCCGCGCCCATTTCCAGCCCCAGGTCAGCACCGACAGCGGCGAGGTGACCGGGGTCGAGGCGCTGGCGCGCTGGCACCACCCCGAACGCGGAATCCTTGCCCCCGGCCAGTTCCTGCCCGCGATCGAGGGGACCGAACTCATGCAACAGCTTGGCCAGGCGATGATCGCACAGGGCCTTGCCGCGCTGGCCGCATGGGAGAAAGCGGGGCTGCGCGTGCCGACCGTGGCCGTCAACCTCTCGGCGCAGGAGTTGCGCGATCCCGGCCTGCCCGAGCGTCTGCGCTGGACGCTGGACCGCCACGACCTCGCCCCCGGGCGCCTGACGATCGAGGTGCTGGAAACCGTCATCGCCGCCCCGTCGGACGATGCCATCGCGCGCAACATCGCCCGGATCTCCGAGATGGGCTGCGGCGTGGATCTCGACGATTTCGGCACCGGCAATGCCTCGATCACCTCGATCCGCCGCTTCGCCCTGCGCCGGCTGAAGATCGACCGCTCCTTCGTGCGCGAGGTGGACGTGGACCGCGGCCAGCAGCGCATCGTCACGGCGATCCTGGCCATGGCCGAACAGCTCGGCCTCGACACCCTGGCGGAGGGGGTGGAGACGCCGGGGGAACATGCGATGCTGGCCCAGCTCGGCTGCGGCCATGTCCAGGGCTATGTCCTCGCCCGCCCGCTGCCGGCCGAGGAGGTCGCCGCGTGGCTGCGCCAGTATCGCGACCGCCTGGCCCGGGCCCTGCGCATCGGCATCCGGGCCGAGCCGCCGAACTGACGCGGTGATTTGATCATGCCCGCGACCCTCGCCGGGGCGAAACTGCTTGACCTTTCGCCGCCCCTGTCGTTGAAGCACCGCTGATCCGATGATGCTTGGGTGCGGGCCGATGGAAGAGCAGAACAACAAGAACCTGATCCTGGCGATGGCGCTCTCCGCCGCCGTGATGGTCATCTGGTTCGTCTTCTTCCCGCCGCCCGAGCCGGCCGTGACCCCGCCCGCGACCGAGGTCGCCGAGGGCACCGCCACCGTCCCGGCCGCCGATGCCACGACGGCCACGACCCCCGGCGCCACCCCGGCCATCGAGCCCGTCCCCCAGGCACCGCGCCTCGCCATCGACACGCCGAAGCTCGGCGGCTCGATCTCGCTCTTGGGCGGCCGGATCGACGATCTGTCGCTGAAGGCCTATCACGAGACGCTGGACCCCGGTTCGGACACCGTCCGGCTCCTCTCGCCGGTGGGCGAGAACCTGCCCTATTACTCGGTCTTCGGCTGGCTGCCCGGCAGCGGGCTGGAGGGCGCCGACGTTCCCGGCGCGATGACCGAATGGACCACGACCGGCGGCACCGCGCTGGCCCCGGGCCAGCCGGTCACGCTGAGCTGGACCAGCCCGAACGGCCTGGCCTTCACCCGCGAGATCGCGGTGGACGAGGACTACATGTTCACCGTCACCGATCATGTGAAGAACGGTTCGGCCGATCCGGTCAGCCTGCAGCCCTACGGCATCATCGCCCGGCACGGCCTGCCGCAGCTGCAGAAGATCTTCGTCGTCCACGAGGGCGCCGTGCAGCGCGCCGATGGCGAGCTGACCGAGACCGACTATGCCGACCTGACCGAGTTCGCGGTCGATCCGAACGAGGGCCAGCCCGCCCAGGTGACCGAGGCCGCGACCGATGGCTGGATCGGCTTCACCGACCACTACTGGATGACCACCCTGGTCCCCGAGCAGGGCAAGCCCTACAAGCAGGTGCTGAAATACGTCCCCTCGGGCGGCATCTACCAGGCCGAGGTCCGTCCGCCCGCCGTCAACCTTGCCGCCGGGGCCGAGGCCAGCTCGACCATCCGCCTGTTCGCCGGGGCCAAGGAATGGGCCACCATCCGCGCCTACGAGACCGAAGGCGGCATCCCGGGCTTCATCGACTCGATCGACTGGGGCTGGTTCTACTTCCTCACGAAGCCGATCTTCGCCGTCCTGCACTGGCTGCACGGCCTGATCGGCAACATGGGCCTGGCCATCATCGGGCTGACCTTCTTCCTCAAGTTCCTGGTCCTGCCGCTGGCCTACAAATCCTATGTCTCGATGGCGCGGATGAAGGAGCTGCAGCCCGAGATGGAGGCGCTGAAGGAACGCGCGGGCGAGGACCGGCAGAAGCTCCAGCGCGAGATGATGCAGCTCTACAAGGAAAAGAAGGTGAACCCCGCCGCGGGCTGCCTGCCGATCCTGATCCAGATCCCGATCTTCTTCAGCCTCTACAAGGTGATCTTCGTCACCATCGAGTTGCGCCATGCGCCGTTCTTCGGCTGGCTCAGGGACCTGTCCGCGCCCGATCCCTCCTCGCTTTACAACCTCTTCGGCCTCTTGCCCTGGGATGCGCCCGCCTCCGGCACGATCCTGCACCTGATCTTCATCGGCGCGCTGCCGATCCTGCTCGGCATCACCATGTGGCTGCAGCAGAAGCTGAACCCGGCCCCCGCCGATCCGGTGCAGCAGCAGATCTTCGCCTGGATGCCCTGGGTGTTCATGTTCATGCTCGGGGGCTTCGCCTCGGGCCTGGTGATCTACTGGATCACCAACAACACGATCACCTTCGTGCAGCAGTACCTGATCATGTGGAGCCACGGCAAACGCCCCGACATCTTCGGCAACATCCGCTCGGCCCGCGCCGCCAGGGCCGAGGCCAAGGCCGCGCCGCCGCAGCCGAAGAAGGGCAAGAAGTGAGGGCGCGGGTCGCGCATCTGGTTCGCCATCCGATCAAGTCCGCCGGGCACGAGCCCGTGGAGACGGCCGCGCTGAGCCCCGGCGCGGCCTTTCCCTTCGACCGGGTCTGGGCCGTGGCCCATGCCGCCGCCCGCCTGGCCGAGCCTCCGGAATGGGCGCCCAAGCTGCAGTTCCTGCGCGGCTGGGGCTCGGCCGGGCTGATGGCCGTCGCCTGCACCTCGGACGCGGCGGCGGGCCGGGTCACGCTCAGCCATCCGCAGCTGCAAGGCGCAAGCTTTCGCCCGGACGATCCCGGGGATGCCGCGCGGCTGATCGACTGGCTGCGCCCGCTCTGGCCCGATACCCGGCCCGAGCCGGCGCGGGTGGTCCGCGTCCCCGGCCAGGCCATGACCGACCAGGAGCAGCCGCTGGTCTCGATCAACAGCCTGTCCTCTCTGGCCGAGCTTTCCGACGAGATGGGGCAGGAGCTGTCGATCCACCGCTTCCGCGGCAATATCTGGATCGAAGGCCTGCCGCCCCGCGCCGAGCTGGAACTGATCGGGCAGGAGATCGGCATCGGCAATGCCCGGCTGCGGATCGAAAAGCCGATCGGGCGCTGCCGCGCGACGGGGGCGAACCCGGGCACCGGGCGGCAGGACGCCGATGTGATGGCCGCGCTGTCGGGCCGGTTCGGCCATACCGACTTTGGCGTCTTCGCCCGGGTGATCCAGGCGGGGGCCGTGGCCCTGGGAGACGAGGTGCATCTGTGACCAGCCTGACCTTCACCCTTGCGCCCGAGGCCGAGGAAGAACCGCGCGAGGCGGGGCGCCTTCTGTTCGCCGGGCCGGTGACCTTCGTCAAGGGCGTCGTCGCCATGGCGGGCCTGCCTCCGGCCGACCGGGTGGAGGTTTGCTTCGCGGGACGCTCGAACGTCGGCAAGTCCAGCCTGATCAACGCCCTCACCGGCCGCAAGACCCTGGCCCGGGCCTCGAACACGCCGGGCCGGACGCAGGAGATCAACTATTTCGCCCTGGGCGAATCGCGCTATCTGGTCGACCTGCCCGGCTATGGCTATGCCGAGGCGCCGGTGGCCGTCGTCGCCAAGTGGCAGGCGCTGCTGAAACAGTATCTCGCCGGTCGCCAGACCCTGCGCCGGGCCTTCGTGCTGGTCGATTCCCGGCACGGGATCAAGGCGGTCGACGCGGAGATCCTGAAGCTGCTCGACCGTTCGGCGGTGACCTTCCAGGCGGTGCTGACCAAGGTGGACAAGATCAACCGCGCCGAGCGCGAGGCGGTGATCGAACAGGTCAAGGGCGCGCTGGCGAAGCATCCGGCGGCCTATCCCGAGATCGTGGTGACCAGTTCGGAAAAGGGCGAGGGGATCGAGACCCTCCGCGCCATCATCGCCACCCTGGAGTGACGCCGGATCGACGCGGCACCGAATTCCGAACGGAATTCGTGCCGATTTCCGTTCGGAAATCGTGGCCCCGGCCCTAGCGCCCCGCGTCGTGTCCGGGGTCTGCGCCCGGCACCGGATCATAGCCATGCCCGCCCCAGGGATGGCAGCGGCAGAGGCGATGCGCGGTCAGGTAGCCGCCCTTCAGCGCGCCGTGCCGCTCCAGCGCCTCGAGCGCATAGGCCGAGCAGGTCGGCTGGAAGCGGCAGCCATGCCCGACCCAGGGCGACAGGAGCAGGCGGTAGGCCCGCACCGGCAGGGCAAGGACATGGGCCAGGGGCGTCATCTGCGGTGGACCGAGCGCAGGGCCCGCTCCATGTCGGCGCACAGGTCGGCATAGGGGCGGGTCACGGTCGCCTCGGGCCGGGCGACCAGCACATAGTCCCAGCCGGGCCGGGCCGCCGGGCCAAGCAACTCGCGCGCCAGGGCCCGAAGCCGCCGTTTCGCGCGGTTGCGGGCCACCGCATTGCCGATCTTCTTCGAGGCGGTGAAACCCACGCGCACCGCCGCGTCGCCATCGGCGCGGTCGCGGGCCTGCAAGAGGAAGCCATCCGTCCCCTGCCGCCGGGCGCTGGCGGCCTTCAGGAAGTCGGCGCGCTTGCGCAACACGCAAAGCGAAACCGCCGGCGAGCCTTCGGGTGCGGCGCGGTCGCGCGTCCCCTGGCTCTCCGGCGGTGTCATCATGCCACCGATCGCCCCCGCAGGGGCAGGCATCAGGCGGTCAGCTTGTGGCGGCCCTTGGCGCGGCGGGCAGCCAGCACAAGACGGCCGTTCTTCGTCGCCATGCGCGCACGGAAGCCGTGGCGGCGCTTGCGGACCAGGTTCGACGGTTGAAAGGTGCGCTTCATCGCGGCTCTCCGTAATTGACCCGAACCCTGACGGGATTCGAGGGCCCTTGAACTTGAAGCCCGTCCTTTACGGGCGACCGGCCCGCAAGTCAACGCATCCGGCGCGGATTTCCTGCAACATTCCGCACCGGCCGGCACCGAAATGTTTCAACCGCGTCCCGCCTTCCGCCGGCCGGATCAATGCGGCGTGAGGGCAGGCCATGCCCCTGTCCAAGGCTCCCCGTTTCGGCCATCTTCGCCCCCCATGCAAGGCCCGCCGCAGATCACCTCCCGGATTCCTGGCCAGCGCCGCATCTGGCTGCGGCGCGTGCCGATCCTTGCGCTCCTGGCTGCGGCGCTGCTGGGGGCGCTGTTCTTCCGCGACGCGCTGGGGGTCGAGGCGCTTGCCCGGCACCGCGAGGCGCTGCTCGCCTTCCGCGATGCGCATTACCTGGCCAGCGTCGCCGCCTTCCTGGCCGCCTATGTCGCGATCGTGGCGCTGAGCCTGCCCGGCGGGACCGTGGCCACGCTGGCGGGCGGATTCCTCTTCGGCCTCTTTCCCGGCGTCCTTCTCAACGTCACCGCCGCCACTTCGGGCGCGGTCCTGCTTTTCCTTGCCGCCCGTTCGGGCCTTGGCGGCAGCTTCGCAAGCCGCCTGAACCGCGGCGGCGGCCGGGCCGCCGGGCTGATCGCGGCGATCCGGGAGAACGAATGGTCGGTGCTCCTGATGATGCGGCTGGTGCCGGCCGTGCCCTTCTTCCTGGCCAACCTGATCCCCGCCTTCACCGGCACCCGCCTGCCGACCTATGCCGCCACCACCTTCCTTGGCATCATCCCGGCGGCCTTCGTCTTCACCTCGGTCGGCGCGGGCCTGGGCGAGGTCTTCGCGCAAGGGGGGCGCCCGGACCTGGCGCTGATCTTCTCGCCCCCCGTTCTCCTGCCGCTTGTGGGGCTTGCCGCGCTGGCGGCGCTGCCGATGCTGCTTCGGGCGCTGAGGAAAGGGCCCTGACATGCTGACGACCGACATCTGCGTGATCGGCGCCGGAGCGGGCGGGCTGTCGGTGGCGGCCGGGGCGGCGCAGATGGGGGCCCGTGTCGTCCTGGTCGAGGGCGGCGAGATGGGCGGCGACTGCCTGAACGCGGGTTGCGTGCCGTCGAAGGCGCTGATCGCCGCCGCCCGCGCGGCCGAGGCGCAGCGGCGCGGCTTTCCCGGCATCGCGCCGCAGGATCCCCGGATCGATTTTGCCGCCGTCAGGGACCATGTCGCTGCCGTGATCGCCGGGATCGCTCCCATGGACAGCCAGGCGCGGTTCGAGGGGCTTGGCTGCACCGTGATCCGCGCC
This sequence comes from Tabrizicola soli, assembly GCF_015999335.1. GTDB lineage: Bacteria > Pseudomonadota > Alphaproteobacteria > Rhodobacterales > Rhodobacteraceae > Tabrizicola > Tabrizicola soli. The sequence goes on from NZ_JAEACP010000005.1 coordinate 146,625, forward strand.
ATGGCCCGCTTCACCTCGCCGCGCGAGGTCGCGGCCGGCGGGTATCGGATCCGCGCCCGCCGCTTCGTCCTCGCCACCGGCTCGCGCCCGGTGGTGCCGGAAATCGCGGGCATCGAGGCCACGCCATACCTGACCAACGAGACCATCTTCGCCCTGCGCGACCGGCCCCGGCATCTGGTGATCCTTGGCGGCGGGCCGGTCGGGATCGAGCTGGCCCAGGCCCACCGCCGCCTTGGCAGCGAGGTCACGGTGATCGAGGCCGCGACGGCCCTTGGCCGCGAGGATCCCGAGGCCGCCGCGCTGGTGCTGGACCAGCTGCGGGCCGAGGGCGTGCGGCTGATCGAGGGGCAGGCGGTCGTCCGCCTGGCGGGCGGGGCAGAGGGGATCGAGGCCACCCTTGCCGACGGGACCGGGGTGGGGGGCAGCCACCTCCTTCTCGCCACCGGCCGCAGGGCCGCGCTGGAGGGGCTTGGACTGACGGAGGCCGGGATCGCCCATACGGCGCAAGGCGTCACCGTCACCCCCGGCCTGCGGACCACCAACCGCCGGGTCTATGCGGTGGGCGACGTGACGGGCGGGCCGCAGTTCACCCATCTCGCGGGATGGCAGGCCGGGATCGTGATCCGCCGGATCGTCCTGGGCCTGCCCTCCCGCGCCGGCCCCCGCGCCATTCCGCGCGTGACCTATACCGCGCCCGAACTGGCCCAGGTCGGCCTGACCGAGGCCGAGGCCCGCGCTGTGCATGGCGAGCGGCTGACCGTCACCCGCGCCGGGCTTGCGCACAACGACCGCGCAAGGACCGAAGGCCTGGGCACGGGCTTTGCCAAGGTGATGGTGGTCCGGGGCCGCCCGGTCGGGGCCACGATCGTCGGCCCGCAGGCCGGAGAGCTGATCTCCCTCTGGTCGCTTGCCATCGCCGCCCGGCTGAAACTTTCCGCCGTGGCCAGCACGGTCCTGCCCTATCCGACGCTGGGAGAGGTTTCCAAACGGGCCGCAGGTGCCTATTTTAGCCCGAGATTGTTCGGGAACCCCCTGCTGCGGCGCATCGTGCGCCTGATCCAGGACCGGGTGCCCTGACACCGGGCAAGGACGAACCAGGTGGCGGAACGGCGCAGAGGCTTCTTCAAGACCCTGTCGGGGCGCTTCCTGATCCTTACGGTCATCTTCGTGATGCTGGCCGAGGTGCTGATCTTCGTCCCCTCGATCGCCCGCTACCGCGCCGATTTCCTGCTGACCCGGCTGAAACAGGCCCAGATCGCGGCGCTGACCCAGCTTGCGACCGAGGACATGATCATGCCCGAGCTCGAGGCCGAGCTCCTTGCCAATGCCGAGGTCTACAACGTCGTCCTGCGCCGCAACGAGGTGCGCCAGCTTGTCCTGTCGTCCCCGGTCCCCGGCGAGATCCACGCGACCTACGACCTGCGGGTGGCCGGCCCGTGGGAGCTGATCCGCGATGCCTTCGCCCTGATGATGGATCCGCAGAACCGGATCGTCCGGGTGATCGGCTATCCGGTGCAGGACGCGGGCACGCTGATCGAGGTCACGATGGAGACCCGGCCGCTGCGCCTGGCGATGCTGGACTACGGGCTGCGCATCCTGTTCCTCTCGGCGCTGATCTCGGTGGTCACCGCCTTCCTTCTGTTCATCGCGGTCCAGCGCCTGCTGGTCCTGCCGATCCGCCGCGTCGTCCATCACATGCAGACCTATGCCGAGGCGCCCGAGGATGCCCGCCGGGTGATCGAGCCCAATGCCGATGTCGAGGAACTGCGCCGGGCCGAGGAGGCGCTGAAATCCATGCAGACCCAGCTGACCGCCGCGCTGCGCCAGAAGGAGCGGCTGGCCCAGCTGGGCGGCGCGGTGGCCAAGATCAGCCACGACCTGCGCAACATCCTGACCACGGCGCAGCTGTTCGCCGACCGGCTGGAAGGCAGCGCCGACCCCGCCGTGGCCCGGTCCGCGCCGAAGCTCATCAACTCGATCAGCCGTGCGGTCAGCCTGTGCGAGGCGACGCTGGCCTTCGGCAAGGCCGAGGAACCGCCGCCGCAGCTGCGCCGCCTGAACCTGGCCCAGCTGGCGGGCGAGGTGGCCGAAGGCGAGGGGCTGGGGACCGAGACGCAGATCACCTGCCTGATCGACATCCCGCCGGGCCTGACGATCCGCGCCGACGGCGAGCAGCTCCACCGCGTGCTCTCGAACCTGATGCGCAACGCCCGCCAGGCGATCGAGGCCACCGGCCAGCCCGGCACGATCGAGCTTTCCGCCGGCGAGGACGAGGGCGAATGGTGGATCCGCGTCGGCGACACCGGGCCCGGCCTGCCGCCCAAGGCGCGCGAGCACCTGTTCTCGGCCTTCCAGGGCGGCGCGCGCAAGGGCGGCACCGGCCTTGGCCTTGCCATCGCCGCCGAACTGGTGCGCGGCCATGGCGGCCGGCTGGAGCTTGCGCGCTCCGATGCCGAGGGCACGGAGTTCACCATCCACCTGCCGAAGGAAACAACCGAATCTTTTGCATGATTTGCCCTTGCATTGCCCGCCGCGGGGGGCTACATCGCCCGGCATTGCGGACCCGTAGCTCAGCTGGATAGAGCATCAGACTACGAATCTGAGGGTCGGGCGTTCGAATCGCTCCGGGTCCGCCAAAATCCCCCAAAAGACCGGCGATCGCACGATGCGCCGCATCGGCGCAGTGCTTTGTTTCGCGCTGGACGCCCGTTCGATGGGATGGCCGGTGGCGACGAAAGTATGGCGCCCTGTCCTCTGGGCGGTCCTTCGCAACTTTTGCCCGTCTCCCCCTTCTCTCCTGCGGGGGGATACTGGGGCAAAGCTGGGGGGCCGGGCGTGACAGCAAGGATTCGGATCGAAGCGCCGGGCAACGGCTTTCTGGCGGGCCTCGCGCATCTGGCCTCGGCGGCCGCGCTGTGGCCGGTCCCGCAGCCCGCGCCGGATGCGGAAACTGCCGGGCGGGTGGCCCTCTTCGGCCGCCCCGAGGGCACGATGGCCGATGTCGCGAACTGGCTGCGGCGGGACGGGGTGGCAATCGCCTGGGCGAAACCGGCGCCGGAGCTGCTGGCCTCGCTGGCGGCGGATCGGCGGATCGGCCTTGCGCTGATCGACCTTGACGCCATGGGAGGCATCCTGGCCGCGCTCGAGAGCCTCCTGGTGCTGCGCCGCAGCCGCCCCGACCTGCCGGTGATCCTGGTGTCGCGCGGCTTTCTCACCGACGACTTCGACCTCGAGCGGCTGCCGCTTTGCGATGCCTCGCTGCGTGCCCCGGTGCGGCGGGCGATGCTGGAATTCGCGCTGGGCGAGGCGGCCGAGGTGAACAACCCGATCTGGGTCTCGCGCCAGGCCGAAGCGTGCGGCAGCCGCGCGCAGCCGTGAGCTTCGGGGCGCCGTCGCAGCTTCAGGCCGCACTTGCCGGATAGCGATAGCCGAGCCGCGCCTCGAGTTCCTGGTCGCATTCCGCGCGCAGGAAGGCGAGGTCGTCGGCCGACAGGATCTCGGGCAAAGGCGGCCGCGCCGCCACCGCCGGCTGGAACCGCGCACCCAGCCGTTTCAGCACCGGCCGCAGCGCCGTATCCGGGGCGGGCAGGCCGAACGCCGCCCGGAACGCCATCAGCAGGCCCTGCGGATCGGCGATGGCGGCCTCCATCCGCAGCAGGCAGACGTTGCAGTCCCGGTTCAGGAACCCCAGATGCGAGGCCAGCTTGCCCCGGCGCAGCGCAAAGAGGTTGGGATAGCGCCGTCCCGTGACCGGGTCGCGATCCTGTTGCAGCGGCTGGCCCGGCTCTGGCCCGGCCAGATGCATGTCGAAATAGCGCGGCCGGTCGATGATCGTGTCCCAGGGGGCACGGATGAATTCGGGGAAGGCCAGGCGCTGCATGCCGGGGCGGCTGTGCCAGGGCTTGGCGAACATCGACCGCGCCCAGTCGTCGGCCCGGCGCACCGCGATCACCACCACCAGGTCCGAAGGGACCTGCAGCATCTGCGCATGGCCATGCTTCCAGCCAAGCGCCTCGGTCGCGGCAAGCGGCAGGTTGCGCCCCAGGATCCGCTTGACGAAATTGGTGCCCGAACTGCGCTCGCCGATCACCTGGAACCGGGCGACCTTCGTGCCCAGGGCGGCGCAGAACAGTCCGGTGGTCGCAAAGTCGGCGGGGATGGGATAGGGCACTCTTTACCTCGGAACGGGCGACATTTTGCGATTCTCGCTGCTGTGGAATGAGGTTAGGCTGCGTTCCGGGCAAGAACAACAACGACGGGGCCGGGGATGCAGACGACGGTGGCGGCGGTCACGATGGTCCGGGACGATCCGTTCTTCCTGCGGATCTGGCTGGACTATTACGGCACGCGGCTGGGGCGCGAGAATTGCTATGTCGTCAATCACGGCCGCGGGGCCGGGGTCAGCGCGATGGCGGCGGGCTGCAACATCATCGGCATCCCCGGCGAGCATCACAAGAACTTCGACATGCGGCGCTGGCGGCTTCTGAACAACCTCGTCATGGGCCTGCGGGTCTATTACGACCATGTCATCGTCGGCGATGTGGACGAGCTGGTGGTGGTCGATCCGGCGGCCGGCAAGGACCTGGTGCCCTGGCTGGCGGCGATCCCGGCCGACCGGGTGCTGACCCCGCTGGGGCTGGAGGTGATCCACCGCATCGACCTGGAGCCCGAGCCGATCGCCGGCAAGGTGCTGGGTCCGCGCCGCCATGTCCGGGTCGCGCCGCATTACTCCAAGCCCTGCGTGATCTCGGCCGGGACCAAGATCGCGCGCGGCGGGCATTTCGCCTCGCATGACAAGTTGCACGCCCCGGACGAGTTGTATCTCTTCCACCTCAAGTTCTGCGACTTTCCGGCCTATGTCGAGGTGATGAACGCCCGCAATGCGGTGGCGGCGGCGACCGGGGTCGGGGTCAAGGAGGCCTCGATCGGGCGGCACTGGTTCGCCGAGGCCAGGGGCGAGGACCGCGCGCTGTTCGAGGGGTTCGCCGTCCTGCCGAAGCTCGAGGGGTTCCAGATGGGTCCCTACCGCCGGAGGATGCACCGCAGCTTCAAGCCGCGCGGCGATACCGGCTTTTGGGAATTCGCCCGGCCGGACTACAACGAGCAGCATGAGCTGCCGGAGCGGTTCCTCGGCCTGTTCTGAACTCACGCCGGCAGCAGGATCGCATCCACGGCGGCAAAGCTGATCTCGGCCGCGCTGCCGACCGGCGGCGGTGGCTGGTCGGGGCGGTTGAACGTGTCCAGCGCCACGACGGACCCCTCGACCCGCGCCCGGATGCGGATGACCGAGCCCAGGAAATGCACCTCGTCGATGGTTGCGGGCAGCACGACCTCGCGTCCCTCGGCGCGGCCCAGGCTGATCGCCTCGGGGCGCAGGGCGAGCGTGACCGAAGCGCCCTCTGCCGCCGGGATCGCCTGCGCAAGGTCGAGCGCCTGTCCGGCGACGGTCACGCGTCCCGCCTCGGGGGCGACGACCCTGGCCTCCAGCATGTTCAGCGTGCCGACGAACCCCGCCACGAAGCGGGTGCTGGGCTTGTTGTAGATCTCGAACGGGGCGCCGGCCTGTTCGGCGATGCCGCCGTTCATCACCACGATCCGGTCCGAGATCGACATCGCCTCTTCCTGGTCATGCGTCACGAAGATCGTGGTGATCCCCAGCTCGCGCTGGATCTCGCGGATCTCGTTGCGCAAGGAGACGCGGACCTTGGCATCCAGCGCCGACAGCGGCTCGTCCAAGAGAAGGACGCGCGGCCGGGGGGCCAGCGCGCGCGCCAGCGCGACCCGCTGCTGCTGGCCGCCCGACAGCTGGAAGGGAAAGCGCGCGCCCAGGTCGGGCAGGCCGATCAACTGCAGCATCTCGGCCACCCTGGCGTCCCGTTCGGACCGGGAGACGCCCTTGACGCGCAGGCCGAAAGCCACGTTGTCGGCGACGGTCATGTTCGGGAACAGCGCATAGGCCTGGAACATCATCCCGATGTTGCGCTGGTTGGCGCGCTGGTCGCCGACGTCATGCCCGTCGATCCGGATCGTGCCCGAGGTCGGGGCCTCGAACCCCGCCACCATCCGCAGCACCGTGGTCTTGCCGCAGCCCGACGGCCCCAGCAGCGAGACGAACTCGCCCTTTTCGATCGCCAGGCTGAAAGCCTTGACCACGCGGTTGGCGCCGAAGGTCTTTTCCAGGTCGGTCAGCTCAAGGAAGGCCATCAGGCTTTCGCCCTTTCATGTTTCGAGAAGCGGGTGACAAGCTGGATCAGCCCCATGCAGCCCCAGGTGATGGCGAAGGCGATCACGGCCAGGGCCGGCGGCTCGTAGGCGCGGTTGGCGCCCAGAAGCTGCATGTAGGGGCCGAAGGCCGGGCGGTTCAGCAGCGCGGCCATGGTGAATTCGCCGATCACGATGGCGAGCGTCAGGAAGGCCCCCGACAGGACCGCGACCAGCACGTTCGGCAGGATGATCCGCGCCAGGATGGTGAACCAGCCCGCCCCCAGCGACTGCGCCGCCTCGGTCAGGGTGGCGACGTCGATGGTGCGCAGCCCGGTGTCCACCGCGCGGTACATGTAGGGCAGGGCCAGGGTGGCATAGCCCATGGTCAAGAGGATGTCGGTCCCGAAGGCCGAGCCGGTCAGCGGCAGGAAGGACGAGGTGTTGTAGAGCCGGATATAGCCGAAGACGATGACGATGGCCGGGATCACCAGCGGCAGGAGGGTGATGAACTCGATGATCGGCCGGGCCTGCGGCAGCTTCAGGCGCACCCAATAGGCGGTCGGCACCACGAGGAGCACGCCGAAGACGATCGTGGCGGCGGCCAGGGTCAGGGAATAGCCGAAGGTCTCCCAGAAGCGGGGGTCCTCGAAGACGCGGACATAGGCGTCGAAGGAATACTCTCCCCGCCGCATCTTCAGGCTGAACTCGGTCATCCCGATCAGCGGCAGAAGGAAGTAGAGGCAGCCCAGAAGGAAGGCCGCCCAGGCGACAAGGCGCTTCATTTCAGCCACCTCTCGGACCGGGTGCGCAAGACGATGTAGATGACATTGGCCAGCCCGGTGATCACGATCATCCCGAAGGCCAGCGCATAGCCGAGGTTCGGATTGCCCAGCACATCGCCGCGGATCTGCGCGAAAAGCTTGATCGGCACGATGTTCAGCTGCGGCCCGGTCAGGGCGAAGGCGGTGGCGACGGCGCCGAAGGAATTGGCGAACAGCAGCGCGAAGGTGCCCAGCAGCGAGGGGAACAGGATCGGCAGCGCCACCATGCGCCAGTATTGCGCCCAGGTCGCGCCCAGCACCTCGGCCGCCTCGCGCCATTCGCGCTTGAGCCCGTCCAGCGCGGGGATGATGATCAGGATCATCAGCGGGATCTGGAAGAAGAGATAGGTGACGACGAGACCCCAGAAGGACAGCAGGTTGAAGCCATAGGCGCGCAGGTTGATGCCGAACTCGGTCTTCAGCCACAGCGTGACCAGCCCGGCCGGCCCCAGCGTGGCGATGAAGGCAAAGGCCAGGGGCACGCCCGCGAAGTTCGAGGCGACGCCGGAAAAGGTGAGGAGCGGGCTGCGCAGCCGCTTCGGCAGGCCGCCGAACACCACCGCCGCCGCCATGGCGAAGCCCACCGCGCAGCCCAGGAGCGCGGTGATCAGCGACAGCTTGATCGAGGTCCAGTAGGCGTTGCGGATCGAGTCGGTGTTCAGGTCGATCAGGTTCTGCAGCGTGAAGCCGCCGTCGGGCGACTGGAAGGCCCCGATCACGATCTTCATCGTCGGCAGGATCAGGAACAGCAGCGCGAAAGCCACGAAGGGCAGGATGCCCAGCCATTCGACGGGCAGGCGCCACTTCGGACGGGCGCGCGGGCGGGCTTGTGGCATCGACGGTCGGTCCCCCTTGTCGGTCATGCCCCCGTGGCGTCTGGCGGCCAGGGTGAGCGTTCCCCGCCCCGGTGCGACCGGGACGGGGAGAAGCGTCGGATCAGATCATTCGACGTTGGCGCCGACGACCGAATCCCAGCCGCCGGTGACGGCGGCGCTGTTGGCGTTCACCTCGTCCAGCGTCGGGAAATAGGCCGCCTCATAGGCGGCGGCCGGCGGCAGGGCGTCCAGCAGGTCCTGCGGGATCTTGCCGGCGGCGGCCATCGCGTTGAAGCGCGCCGGGTGGCAGTAGCCCTTCAGCCAGCCCAGCTGACCCTCGTCGCTGTAGAGATATTCCATCCACAGCTTCGCCGCGTTCGGCTGCGGCGCATAGGCGCTGATCGCCTGGACGTAGACGCCGGCCAGGACGCCCGACTTCGGCACCACCACCTCGACCGGCGGGTTGCCGGCCAGGTCGTTCTTCCACGACAGGGCGTTGTAGTCCCAGGCGATGACGATCGGCGTCGTGCCCTGCGCCAGCGTGCCGGCCTTGCCGATGACCGGGACGAAGTTGCCCGCCGCGTTCAGCTGCTTGAAGAACTCCAGCCCGGCCTTCCCGGCCGCTTCGCCCGGGGCGGCGCCGGTGGCCATGCCCGCCGCCAGAACCGCGAGGATCGCCTGGTTCGAGGCGCGCGGATCGCCCGCCAGCGCGACCTGCCCGGCATATTCCGGCTTCAGGAGATCGGCCCAGTCCTGCGGCGCGTTCTCGACCAGGTCCTTGTTCACCATGAAGGACATGACGCCGTAATAGTCGCCGTACCAGTGGCCCTCGGCATCCTTGACCGCATCCGGGATCTCGTCCCAGGTGGCGACCTTGTGCGGCTGGGTCAGCCCCTCGGCCTTGGCCGAAGGCCCGAAGGACAGGCCCACGTCGATCACGTCGGGCGCCTGCGGACCCTTGTTGTCCTTGTTGGCCTTGATCGCCTCGACCTCGTCGGCCGAGCCCGCGTCGGGGTTCAGTTCGTTGACGGAAATCTCGGGATACTTGGCCTTGAAGCCCTCGATGACCGCGCCATAGCCGCACCAGGAATGCGGCAGGGCGATGGTGGTCAGAGTGCCTTCGGCCTTGGCAGCGGCCTCGATTTCCTCGAGCGACTGCGCGGAAACAACGCTTGCCGAAAGCATTGCGACGATACTTGCCGTTCCAAGGGCGGTCTTGAGCATCATTTGGGTCGTCCTCCTATGTTGACCGACTTCCCGTAGCCCGCGTCTCCGACAGGATTGTGACAGTTCCTGTGGGGCGGCCGGTAGCTGGCCCTCCTTTGTTACGCGGCAACCGTTTGCGTTTCCAGTCCGACGTTGGGGTCCGCCCTTCTTCGGTCCGGGGGATTGTGACGGACACAAGAGCCCGGTTGAAGCGCCGCGCGCCGCGTGGTGAGACTGCGCAGAGCACAGCGGGGGAAAACAGGCGATGCGGGTCTTCATCAACGGGTTCGGCCGGATCGGCCGGTCGGTGCTGCGGGCCTGGATGCAGGCCCCGTCGCGCTGGCCGGGGCTGGAGATCGTCGGGATCAACGACATCGCCGCGCCCGAGATGTGCGCCTATCTCTTCGAATACGACAGCGTCTTCGGCCCCTGGCGCGGGACCGTGGCGCTGGACGGCGGGGCTCTGGCGGTCGACGGCCGCCGGGTGCCGCTCTACCGGACGGGCGACCTGTCGGGCCTGGACCTTGCCGGCATGGACCTGGTGATGGAATGCACCGGCCGGGCCGAGACGCGCGAGGTGGCCGAGCGCGGCCTGAAGGCCGGGGCGGCGCGGGTGCTGGTCTCGGGCCCCTCCTCGGCGGCCGAGGCGACCGTGGTGCTCGGGGCCAACGATGCGGTGCTGGCCGGGCAGCGGATCGTCTCGAACGCCTCCTGCACGACCAATGCGCTGGCCCCGCTGGCGCGGCTGATCCACGAGAACTGGGGGATCGTCACCGGCTCGATGACGACGGTGCACTGCTACACCGGCAGCCAGCCCACGGTCGATGCCCCGGCGGCCGACTATCCGCGCAGCCGGGCGGCGGCCCTGTCGATGGTGCCGACCACGACCAGTGCCGCGCGGCTGCTGGACGGGGTGCTGCCGGCGCTTGCCGGGCGGATCGTGGCGCAGGCGGTGCGGGTGCCGGTGGCCTCGGTCTCCTGCCTGGACTTCCACCTGGTGACGGAAGCCCGGCCCACGGCCGACGAGGTCAACGCCGCCTTCCGCGCCGCCGGGGGGGTGATCGGCGCGACCGACCGGCCGCTGGTCTCGACCGACCTGCGGGCGCGGCCGGAAAGCGTGGTGATGGCCTGCCCCGAGACCAAGGTGACCGGGGCGGGGATGCTGCGGGTCTTCGGCTGGTATGACAACGAATGGGGCTTTTCCAACCGGATGCTGGACATGGCGCTGCGGATGGGGTGAGCGGATCGCCCGCGGCGGGAGAGGTCCGGACCCGAGGGGGATGCGGCTCAATCCAGCCCTTCGTCCGGGATCGCCAGCACCGTGCCGCAGGCCTTGCAATGCACGGCGTCGGCGTCATGCCGGCCGAGGCCGCAGGTCGGGCAGCGGAACTGGGCCTTGCGCGGGCGGAAGATCACCTGCACCAGCCGCAGGAAAAGGCTGATCCCGATGATCATGGTCACGACGGACAGAAGCTTGCCGGAAGTGCCCACCAGCGTGACGTCGCCATAGCCCGTGGTCGACAGCGTGGACACGGTGAAATAGAGCGCATCGACATAGTTCCCGATCCGCTCGTTGATCCCCGATTGCGTCTGGTAGACCAGCGCCGTCATCGCGAAGAGGAAGATCAGCAGGTTCAGCCCGGCCCGCAGCGCGGTCTCGTTCCGGCGGAAGCCGGGGAGGTCGTCGCGCAGCTGGGTCAGCGTTTGCGGCGAATGGAACACGCGGTAAAGCCGCAGCACCCGCAGGAAGGCCAGTCCCTCGCCCCAGATCGGGACCAGAAGGGAGAAGATCACCAGCAGGTCGGCGAGGCCCCAGAGACTGAAGATCTCGCGCGAGGGGCGGCGGGCGATCCAGAGCCGGACCATCAGGTCGGCAAGGAAGATCGCGCCGATCGAGATGTCGATCGTCGTGGTGTGCAGCCCGCGCGGCAGGAAGGAGGAGGCGACCAGCCAGGCCACGATCGCCAGGTCGAAGGCCAGGAGCGCATAGCGGAAGCGATCCCCGACCGGGCCGTGGCTCTCGTAGAGGGTGCGCAGGCGGCTGCGGAGGCTGGTTTCTGGCATCTCGCGGGTTCCACGGCGTCTGGCCCACTGTCGGGCCGAGGGGCCGGGCAGGTCAAGCGGCGTGCATTGCGGGGCGGGCCGCAAAATCCTTGAAGGAAGGATTTTGGCAAATTTCTTGAGGAAGAAATTTGGCCCTGCTGGCGACGGCGGTTGGCCTGACCCTCAATCCTTTTGGCGACTGGGCCGGCGGCATCCTTGGAGTGAAAGAGTTGGGAAGGCAGGATCTTTCCCGGGAAACGGCTGTCTGCTGGAGCGGCTGCGACGGTTGCCCCCGGCAGGGGCTTCGGGCGCGCTTGCGGCAAGGGGCCGAAATCCTTGAGGAAGGATTTTGACAAATTCCTTCCTCAAGAAATATGGCGCGACCTCAGCCGCCGCGCACCGTGTCGATCATCAGTTGCACATGCTCGGGGCTCGCCTCCGGGGTGATGCCATGGCCGAGGTTGAAGATATGCGGCCCCTTCGAGAAGGCCCGCACCACATGCCGCGTGGCGGCGACCAGGGCCTGGCCGCCGGTCACCAGATGCTCGGGCGCAAGGTTGCCCTGCACGCAGCCGTCGACCTGGACATTGGCCGCCGCCCATTCCGGGCTGACCGAATTGTCGATGGCGACGCAGTCGGCCCCGGTGCGGTGGGCAAAGCCGATATAGCCCTGCCCGGCCTCGCGCGGGAAGGCGATGACCGGGATGCCGGGGTGGCGGGCCTTCAGCGCGGCGATGATCCGCGCGGCCGGCGCCTCGGCGAAGTCGCGGAAATCCTGGCCCTTCAGGCTGCCGGCCCAGCTGTCGAAAAGCTTGACCACCTCGGCCCCGGCCTGGATCTGGGCCGAGAGATATTCGATCGTGGCCTCGGTGATCCGCTCGATCAGGGCCTCGAAGGTGGGGCGGTCCTGGGCCTTGAGGTCATGGGCGGCGGCCTGGTCCTTCGAGCCCCTGCCGCCGACCATGTAGGTGGCCACGGTCCAGGGCGCGCCGGCAAAGCCGATCAGCGTGGTTTCCCTCGGCAGTTCGCGGGCCAGGATGCGAACCGTCTCGTAGACCGGGGAGAGCGTGTCGTGGATCGCCTCGGTCGGGCGCAGGTTCGCCACCTGGGCGGGGGTGTCCGTCGTCTCCATCCGGGGGCCTTCGCCGGTCTCGAACCAGAGCTTCGGGCCAAGGGCCTGCGGCAGGAGCAGGATGTCGGCGAAGAGGATCGCCGCGTCGAAGCCGTAGCGGCGGATCGGTTGCAGCGTGACTTCGGCCGCAAGCTCGGGCGTGTAGCAGAGCGTCAGGAAATCGCCGGCCTTGGCGCGCGTCTCGCGGTATTCCGGCAGGTAGCGGCCGGCCTGGCGCATCATCCAGATCGGCGGGGTGGGCAGCACCTCGCCCTTCAGGGCGCGCAGGATCGTCTTGGTCATCGGGGCATCCTTCCAGTCGGCCCATGGGTCGGCCGTGGCGCGGGGGTTGTCAAGAGTTGTCACCCGCGCCCGACAGGGGTAAGGCTGCACCCATGCGCGATGATCTGCCCACCCCCGCCCGCCCGCTGAAGATCGGAACCCGTGGCTCTGTGCTGGCCCTGTGGCAGGCGCATGAGGTGCGGCGCTGCCTGATGGCGGCCTTCGGCCTGCCCGAGGCGGCCTTCGAGACCGTGGTGATCAAGGTCACCGGCGACCAGATCCAGGACAAGGCGCTGCGCGAGATCGGCGGCAAGGGCCTGTTCACCCGCGAGATCGAGGAGGCGCTGCTGGACGGCGGCATCGACATCGCGGTCCATTCGATGAAGGACATGCCGACGCTGCAGCCCGAGGGGCTGGTGCTGGACTGCTACCTGAAGCGGGCGGATGTGCGCGATTCCTTCGTCTCGCTGCGCCATGGCTCGATCGCCGAGCTGCCGGCGGGGGCGGTGGTGGGGTCCTCGTCCTTGCGCCGGCGGGCGCAACTGGCGCTGCGGCGGCCGGACCTCAAGCTGGTGGAGTTCCGGGGCAATGTGCAGACCCGGATGCGCAAGCTGGAGGAGCGGGTGGCGGATGCGACCTTCCTCGCCATGGCCGGGCTGACCCGGCTGGGGATGCTGGACGTGGTGCGCTCGGCCATCGAGCCCGAGGAGATGCTGCCCGCCGTCGCCCAGGGCGCGATCGGGGTCGAACGGCGGTCGGACGATGCGCGGGTGGCCGCGATGCTGGCCGCGATCCACGACCGCGACACCGGGCTGCGGCTCGCCGCGGAGCGGAGCTTCCTTTTGCGGCTGGACGGGTCCTGCGAGACGCCGATCGCCGGGCTGGCGGTGCTGGAGGGCGACCGGCTCTGGCTGCGGGGCGAGCTCCTGCGGCCGGACGGCTCGGCCTCGGTGGCGGGCGAGCGGCGGGGGCCGGCGGACGAGGGCGCGGCGATCGGTCGCGCCCTGGCCGAGGAGCTTCTAGACCGCGCCGGGCCGGGCTTCTTCGCCTAGGGTTACAAAGCTGACGGCAAGGCGTTACATGGCCCCGGTATCGCCGGAGTGGCCCCTTGCCCGACCCTGATCTGCAAGCCCATGTGCAGGCCGCCCTGGCCGAGCCCTTTCGCCGGGTGCGGAAAGTGGTGCTGCCGGACGGGCGCCGGTTCTGGCTGAAGCGGGTGGAGCGGCTCTCGGGCCGGATGCGGCTGCAGAAGGGCGATCCGGCGCGGGCCTTCGCGGCCGAGCGCGAAGGGCTGCGGGCGCTGGAAGGGGCGGGGCTGCCGGTGGCGGCGGTGGTCCTGGAGGGGCCGGACTGGATGCTGATGCCCGATGCGGGGCCGGTGCTGCCGGAGGTGGTGGCCGATCCTTCGCGGGACGAGGCCGGGAAACTGGCCGCCTTCGCGCGGGCGGGCCGCGCGCTGGGCCTTTTGCACTGGGCGGGAATGGTGCATGGCCGGCCGGCGGTGCGGGACATCTGCTGGGACGGGCAGGAGGCGCGGTTCATCGACCTTGAACGTTTCCGCCCGGCGCGGCGGGGCGGGCTGTGGCAGGCGGCGGATGTGGTGATGCTCGCGCAGACGGCCTTCACCCGCTGGCCCGGGGACGCGCGCTGGCTGGAGGCGGCGCTGGCGGGCTACGCCGGAAATGCGCCGCCGGGGGCGATGGCGCGGGTCGCGCGGCTGGCAAGGTGGTTGACGCCGCTTGGCGCGCTGGCCGGGCTGCTGGTTCGGGTGAAGCCGGAAAGCCGTGAGCTGCGGGCGGTCGGGTTGACGCTGCGGCGCCTGCGGCACGGCGAGGCGGCGATTTCCGTTCGGAAATCGTGACGGAAATCGTTCGATTTCCGCTCCCGCCTCATTCCTGGGCGCGCAGCGTGCGGGCGGGGCGGAGGGACAGCGGCCGCAGCGCGAAGACAAGGCCCGCAAGCAGGGTGGCGAGGATGCCGCCCGCAATGATGCCGAGGGCCGAGAACGGCTCGAAGCGGTAGTCCGTCTCCATCACGAAGGTCATCACCGCCCAGCCCGAGATGCCGCCCGCGATCACCGCCACCATGCCCGCGGCCGCGCCGGTCAGGGCGGAGCGCAGGGCGAAGCTGGCGAGGATCTTCCCCCGCCTGGCCCCCAGCACCTTCAGGATCGCGGCTTCGTAGATCCTTGCGCGCTCGCCGGCCGCCGCGGCGCCGACCAGGACGACGAACCCGGTCACGAGTGTCCCGGCCGCGGCCCAGGCGGTGGCGGTGGCGATGGCGGACAGCGCCTCGGTCACGCGGCCGACGGTCTCACGGATGCCGATGGCGGTGATGTTGGGCCAGGTCTTCGTCACGTCCCTCAGGATCTGCGCCTCGGCTTCCGGGGGGGCGTAGACGGTGGCGATATGGGTGTGGGGGGCACCGGCCAGGGCCGAGGGGTTCAGCGTCATCACGAAGCCCATTCCGGCATTGGAGAAGTCGACCTCGCGGAAGGAGGTGATGGTCGCGGTCAGGTCGCGGCCGAGGATGTTGACGGTCATCCTGTCGCCGAGCTTCAGGCCGATCTCCTCGGCTTCCGCGGCGGCGAAGCTGATCTGGGGCTCGCCGGCATAGTCTCTTGGCCAGAAGGTTCCGGCGGTGATCCGGGTCTTTTCGCCGGGGCTGGCGGCATAGGTGATGCCGCGGTCGCCGCGTACGACCCAGTGGTCGCCGGCGACCTCGCGCGCGGGGCGGTCGTTGATCCGGGTGATCACGCCGCGCAGCATCGGGGCGGTTTCCATCTCGGTCACGGCGGGGTTGGCCTGCATCAGCGCGCGGAAGGGGTCGATCTGGTCGGGCTGGATGTCGATGAAGAAGAAGGCGGGGGCGCGGGTCGGCAGGTCGGTGGCGATGGCCTGGCGCAGGTTCCAGTCGATCTGGCCCACCGCCGCCAGCACCGAAAGCCCGAGGCCGAGCGAGAGGACGACCGAGGTGGCGTCGGAGCGGGGCGCGCCGATGGCGGCCAGCGCCGCGCGGGTGGCGGGGCGGCCGCGGGTGAGGCGGGTGCGGGCCAGGCGCCTGGCGACGAGACGCAGCGCGCGCGCCGCGAGCGCAAGCACGAGGAGCGATCCGAGGACGCCGCCCGCTGCCCCGAGGGCAAGTTCGGGGATGCCGGAGAGCCAGGTGGCGGTGCCGATCAGGGCGACGGCGAGGAGGGCGAGGGCGGCGAGATAGCGTTTGCGGGGCCAGGCGCGGGTGCCGCTGCCGCCGCGATAGAGGGCGGCGGGGCGGATGCGCTCGGTCCGGGCGAGGGGGAGGAGGGTGAAGATCAGGGCGGAGAGGGCACCGTAGGCGGCGGCCTCGACCAGCGCGCCGGGAGCGAGGCGGATCGCGGCCGGGAAGGGGAGCGAGGCCTCGATCAGGGGCGCGGCGAGGATCGGGGCGACGGCGCCGAGGGCGAGGCCGATGGCGATGCCGAGGGCGGAGAGGATCGCGGTCTGCCAGAGATAGATGCGGAAGATCAGCCCGCCTTCCGCGCCAAGGGTCTTGAGGGTGGCGATGGTTTCCACCTTGCCGTCGAGATAGCTGCGGATCGCGGCCGAGATGCCGACCCCGCCCACCGCGAGGCCAGCGAGGCCGACGAGGACGAGGAAGCTGCCGATGCGGTCGACGAAATTCTCGACCCCCGGCGCGGCGCGGCGGCTGTCGGTCCAGCGCATCCCCTTGTCGCGGAAGGTGGATTCCGCCTCGGTCTCGAGGGTCTGCAGGTCGGCGCCGGGCGGCAGGAGCAGGCGGTAGCGGGTCTCGTACATCGAGCCTGCGGTGAGGAGGCCGGATGACGCCAGCGCCTCGGACCGGACCACGGTGCGGGGGCCGAGGGTGAAGCCGGCGGAGGCGGAGTCGGGCTCTCGGGTCAGGGCGGCGGTGAGGCGGAAGTCTTGCGTCCCGAGGCGGAAGGTGTCACCCGGTTTGAGAGAGAGGCGGTCGATCAGGACGGGGTCCATGATCGCGCCGGGGAGGCCATCGGTGTCGGCCAGCGCCTCGGCAACGGGAATCGGCGGGTCGAGCTGCGCGGAGCCGGTGAGGGGCCAGGCGCTGTCCACCGCCTTGATCTGGGTAAGGGCCTGGTCGCCGGGGGTCAGCGCCATGGAGCGGAAGTCGTAGACTTCGGAGACCTTGGTGGCGATCCGCTGCATATAGGCGCGTTCTTCCGTGTCGGCGCTGCGCCAGGTGAAGCGCATCTCGGCATCGCCGCCGAGGATCACCGCGCCCTGATCGGCGAGGCCCTGCTGGATTCCGGCGCGAAGGGTGCCGACGGCGGCGATGGCGGCGACGCCAAGGGCGAGGCAGGCGAGAAAGACGCGGAAGCCGCGAAGGCCGCCGCGAAGCTCGCGCCGGGCGATGGTGAGAGAGAGGCTCATTCGGCGGCTTTCGCGTGGGTCTCGGGCGCGAGGCGGCCGTCGGCGAGGCGGATGATCCGGTCGCAGCGCGCGGCCAGCTCCGGCGCGTGGGTGACCAGGACCAGCGTCGCGCCGTGGCGGTCGCGAAGGGAGAAGAGCAGGTCCATGATCGCCTGGCCGTTGACGCCGTCGAGATTGCCGGTGGGCTCGTCCGCCAGAAGGATTGCGGGACGCGGCGCGGCAGCGCGGGCCAGGGCGACGCGCTGCTGTTCGCCGCCGGACATCTGGCTGGGATAGTGATGCATCCGGTTGCCCAGGCCCATGGCGGCAAGCTCGGCCTCGGCGCGGGGGAAGGCGTCCGATGCGCCCGCCAGTTCCAGCGGCAGGGCGACGTTCTCCAGCGCGGTCATCGTCGGAATGAGGTGGAAGGATTGGAACACAACCCCCATATTCCCCCGGCGGAAGCGGGCGAGCGCGTCCTCGTCCATCGCGGTCAGGTCCTGCCCCAGGGCAAGCACGCGGCCTGCGGTGGCGCGCTCCAGCCCGCCCATGAGCATGAGGAGCGACGACTTGCCCGACCCCGATGGCCCGATGAGCCCGACCGTCTCGCCCTTGTGGACGGTCAGCGTGATGCCCTTCAGGATTTCCACCGGCCCGGCATTGCCCGCGAGGGTGAGGCGCGCGTCGGTGAGCGCGAGGATGTCGTCGGCCATGAAACGGTCCCTCGGGGCAATGGTTGCAAAGGGATATGGCGCGGGGCGGGGGCTGCGCAATGGGCTGGCGGTCACGTTGTTGACGGCCGGGCTTGCCTCGGCCGAGCCGGTGACGCTGGTGGCGCTGGGCGACAGCCTGACGGCGGGGTTCGGGCTGGCGGACCCTGCGCAGGGTCTCGTGCCGCAGCTGGAAGGCTGGCTGAAGGCGCGCGGGCATGAGGTGGTGGTGCAGAATGCGGGCGTTTCGGGCGACACGACGGCGGGGGGCCTTGCGCGGGTCGGCTGGGCGCTGGGGCCGGATGCGGACGGGGTGATCGTCACGCTGGGCGGGAACGATCTGTTGCGCGGGATCGACCCGGCGGCCTCGAAGGCCAACCTGGAGGGCATCCTGAAGGAGGCCGGGGCTCGGAAGCTGCCGGTGCTGCTGGTGGCGATGACGGCGCCGGGGAACTTCGGGCCGGAGTACAAGGCGGCGTTCGATGCGATGTATGGCGATCTGGCGGGCCGGTATGGCGCGCTTCTGGCCGAGGACTTCTTCGCCGGGTTGCGGGCGGCGGGGGCGGATCCTGCGGACCCGGCTTCGATGGCGGCCTACATGCAGGCGGACGGGCTGCATCCGGGCCCCGAGGGGGTGCGGCTGATCGTCGAGGGGCTGGGGCCGAAGGTCGAGGAATTGCTGGCGGAGATCCGGGCGGGGGGCGCGCAGGACCCTTGAACAAGGCCTGGCAGGTTCCTTGCGGGGAGGTGGCGGTGGAGCATGAGGTTCTCTGGCGGGTCGGGGTGTTCCTCGCGGTGCTTCTGGCGCTTGCGGGGCTGGAGCGGCTGGCCCCGCGACGGCCGCCGCTGCAGCCGAAGGCGCGGCGCTGGGCGACGAACCTCGGACTGGTGGTGATCGACACGCTGACGCTCCGGGCGCTGGCGCTGGCGCTGCCGATCCTGGCGGTCGCGGCGGCGCTGGATGCGGGGCGGCTGGGCTGGGGCCTGTTCAATGCGCTTGGCTGGCCTGCCTGGCTGGAGGTCGTGCTGGCGATGCTGATCCTGGACCTTGCGATCTGGACGCAGCATCTGGTGACGCACAAGGTGCCGATCCTGTGGCGCTTTCACCGGGTGCACCATGCCGACCGCGATTTCGACGTGACGACGGCCCTGCGCTTCCACCCGGTCGAGATCGCGGGCTCGGCGATGCTCAAGGCCGGGCTGGTCTATCTGCTTGGTCCCTCGGCGCTGGCGGTGGTGCTGTTCGAGATCGCGCTGAACGCCACGGCGATGTTCAACCATGCGAATCTGCGCCTGCCCCCCTGGCTGGACCGGGTGGTGCGGCTGGTGTTGGTGACGCCGGACATGCACCGGGTGCACCATTCGGTCCACCGTGAGGAGCATGACAGCAATTACGGCTTTGCCCTGTCGCTTTGGGACAGGCTCTTCGGGACCCATGTGCCAGAACCGAAGGCAGGGCAGGACGGCATGGTGGTGGGGCTGGAATGGCAGGACGACAGGACGATGCGGCTGGGATGGGTGCTGGGGCTGCCCTTCTTCCGGCGCTAGAGGCGCGGCTGGCCGAGGAGCGGCTGGAGGTGCTGGGCGGCTTTGCCGTCGCCGGGGACGAGGCGGGTTTTCCGCCGGGCACGCGGACGCTGCTGCTTCTGGGGCCGAGGGAGCCTGAGTTCTGGGCACATCTGACGGCGGCGCCGGAATGGGACGGCGCGCCCGATCCGGTGGACCGCTGGTCGCGGCGGGTGATCGGGCGGATCGCCTGCGACCTGGGGGCCAAGGCGCTGTTTCCCTTCGGCGGGCCGCCCTATCATCCGTTCTACCAATGGGCGCTGCGCACGGGGCGGGCCTGGGACAGTCCGGTGCGGCTTTTGGTCCATGCCGGGCAGGGGCTGATGGTCAGCTTTCGCGGCGCGCTGGCGCTGCGCGAGGCGGTGCCGGTGCCGCCTCCGGTCGCGAAGCCCTGCGGGACCTGCCCGGCCCCCTGCCTGAGCGCCTGCCCGGCCGGCGCGCTGGGTGCTGCGGGCTATGACGTGCCCGCGTGCCATGCTTTTCTGGACCGGCCCGAGGGGGCGGAATGCATGACTGGCGGCTGCCTGGTGCGCCGCGCTTGCCCGCTGTCGCAAAGCTATGCAAGACTGCCGGAACAGTCGGCCTATCACATGGGAAAGTTTCACAAATGAAGCGGTTGATCCTGACGCGGCACGCGAAATCCTCGTGGGACGATCCGATGATGCCCGACCACGACCGCCCGCTGAACGAGCGCGGCAAGGCGGCGGCGGCGGATCTGGGGCAATGGCTGGCCAGCCGCGACTATATCCCCGGCGAGGTGCTGTGCTCGGACGCGCTGCGCACGCGCAAGACCTTTTCCGGCATTGCCCCGGCGCTGCCCGGAACCCCGGTGCTGGAGCTGAAGCCCGTGCTTTACCATGCCGGGCCGGATGTGATGATGGCGGTCCTGCGCCATGCGACGGCGGATGTGGTGATGATGATCGGCCACAATCCCGGCATCGCCGAATTCGCCCAGCGGCTGGTGGCGCATCCGCCCGCGACGCCGGACTTCCAGCGCTATCCGACCGGGGCAACGCTGGTGGTCGATTTCGACGCGCCGGACTGGGCCTCGGTCGGCTTCGGCTCGGGCGTGGCGGCGGATTTCGTCGTCCCGCGCGAGATCGTGGCCTGAGGACATTGCCGCCGGAAGCGGAGCTGTGGCCGGGGGACTCCCCCGGCCCCTTCCGTCAGTGATCGGCGAGCGCGGCGGCCGATTTCGCCTCTGCGACCGAGCCCTGCGTGCCGTTGAAGAAGGCGTTCAGGATCACCGCCGCGATCGAGGCGAGCAGGATGCCCGATTCGATCAGCGGGTGGATCTCGTGCGGCATCCACTGCTTGAAGTTCGGCGCGACCAGCGGGATCATCCCCATGCCAAGGCTGACCGCGACGATGAACAGGTTGTTGCGGCGGCCGAAATCGACGCCGGCCAGGATGCGGATCCCGGTCGCGGCGACCATGCCGAACATCACCAGCCCCGCGCCGCCCAGCACCATGGTGGGGATCGATTCGACCAGCGCGCCCATCTTCGGCACCAGCCCCAGCACGATCAGGATCGCGCCCCCCGCGACGCAGACGAAGCGCGAGCGGACGCCGGTCACGCCGACGAGGCCGACGTTCTGGCTGAACGAGGTATAGGGGAAGGTGTTGAAGATGCCGCCGATCAGCGTGCCGAGGCCGTCGGTCCTGAGGCCCGCCGAGAGCATCGGCTGGGTCACCGGCTTGCCGGTCATGTCGCCGAGCGCGAGGAACATGCCGGTCGATTCGATCATCACCACGATCATCACCAGCACCATGGTCACGATCATCACCAGGTCGAAGGTCGGCATCCCGAAGTGGAAGGGCGTGATCATCCCGAACCAGGCGGCATCCGCCACCTTGGCGAAGGTCATCTTGCCCAGGGCGACCGCGATCATCGCGCCGATCACGATGCCGAGGAGCACCGAGATGTTGCACAGGAACCCCTTGGCATAGCGCGCGATCAGCAGGATCGAGACCAGGACCACGGTCGAGACCGCGACATTGCCGAGGGGGGCGTAGGCCTCGTTCGGCAGGGTCGCGGCGGCGGAGAATTTCGCGGGCAACTCGGGCAGGCCGGAGATCGTGCCGGCGGCGGCTCCCTCGGTCACGGCCTTCAGCCATTCGGCATGGGCCGGGTCGACGACCATCGGCGCGGTCGGGCCGACCGGGTTGCCGAAGATCCAGTTGATGCCGATCCGCATCAGGCTGACGCCGATCACCAGGATGATCGTGCCGGTCACCACCGGCGGGAAGAAGCGCAGCATGCGGCTGACGAAGGGGGCGATGAGGATCGAGATGATCCCGGCCGCGATGATCGCGCCGAAGATCGCCCGCGCGCCCTCGGGCCCGCCGCTCGCATTGGCCATGGCCACCATCGGGCCCACGGCGGCGAAGGTGACGCCCATCATCACCGGCAGCCTGATCCCGAACCATTGCGTCGCGCCAAGCGACTGGATCAGCGTGACCAGGCCGCAGACGAAAAGGTCGGCGGAAATCAGGAAGGCCACGTCGGCGGGCTCCAGCTTCAGGGCGCGGCCGACGATCAGCGGCACCGCGACGGCGCCGGCATACATGACAAGGACATGCTGGAGGCCAAGCGTGAATAGCTTGGGCGGGGCCAGAACCTCGTCCACGGGGTGGACCTGCTGGGTCATTCGTTCACTACCTTTCCCTCGGGGCTTTCTGTTCGCGCCGTCTGCACATCGCCCCGGGATGTGCTCCGGTTAAGGACCCCTCAGGGGGCCAGGACCGTCCAGGCCTGGCTGTAACGGTATTCTTCCAGGTTCGGGGTGCTGCCGATCCGGTCCACGACGGCGAACCGGCCGGGCGCGGAGAGCGGGGTGAGGACGCCGTGCCAGGTGCCGCGATGCAGGTTGATGCCCTGGGTGCCGTCGGTCAGGAAGGCCAGCGGGACCGCCTCCGGGCCGGGGGCGACGATGACGAGGAACGGGTGTTCCGTCATCGGCAGGAAGGCCTGGGAGCCTTCGGGGTGGCGCTCGATCAGGTCGAAGCTGTAGGGCAGGGCGCGGGGTTCGGCCAGGAAGATCGAGATGCCGGCGCGGCCCTCGGGTCCGAAGTCCAGCGCCGCGCGGTCGTGGTGGCGGCGGCAGAGGCCCGCGTTGATCAGGCGGTGCGCGCCGGTTGCGTCGAGCAGGTCGCCGAAGGGGGCGAAGGCCTCGGGCGTCAGGGGGGCGGGGCGGATGGACCTCATCGGCCGCTCCTCGTCGGTCTTCGACCGCTCGTCGCAGGGCGGGCGGCCAGCGAGGAGTGCCGAAGGCGCAGGCGCGCGGCGCTCATCGGGCGGGACCGAAGGCGCCGGGGCCGCGCAGCCTGGCGTGGCGGTTGACGTCCTTGTAGAGGAGATAGCGGAAGCGGCCGGGTCCGGCGGCATAGCAGGCCTGCGGGCAATAGGCGCGCAGCCACATGAAGTCGCCGGCCTCGACCTCGACCCAGTCCTGGTTCAGCTTGTAGACGGCCTTGCCCTCGAGCACGTAGAGGCCGTGTTCCATGACATGCGTCTCCTCGAAGGGGATCACGCCGCCGGGCTGGAAGGTGACGATGTTGACATGCGCGTCGTGGCGGATGTCCTCGGGTTCGACGAAGCGGGTGGTGCCCCAGCGTTCGCCGGTGTCGGGCATCCAGCGGACGGGGACGTCGCGTTCGTTGATGACGAAGGCTTCGGGCGCGGGGGTGCCGGGGGCGGGTTCGTAGATCTTGCGCAGCCAGTGGAAGCGGGCGGGTTGGGTGCCCTCGGCCAGGAGGGTCCAGCGCGATCCGGCGGGGATATAGGCGTAGGAGCCGTCCTCCATCTCGTAGCCGGTGCCGTCGATGGTGAGGGTGGCGAGGCCGCCGGTGAAGAAGAGCCAGGCTTCTGCGCCCGTCTCGGGATCGGGGGCGTCGGAGCCGCCGCCGGGCTGGACCTCCATCACATACTGGCTGAAGGTTTCCGCGAAGCCCGACATGGGCCGCGCGATCAGCCAGAGCTTCGTCCGGGTCCAGCCGGGCAGGCAACTGGTGACGATGTCGGAGAAGCAGCCCTTGGGGATGAAGGCATAGGCGGTGGTGAAGACCGCGCGCTGGGTCATGAGCGCGGTCTGCGGCGGCAGGCCGCCGGGCGGGGCGTAGTAGCCGGTCATGGCAGTTGATCCTTCAGGCGAAGCTCGGCGATGCGTTCCACCTGTTTGCAGGCAGTGGCGAATTCCGTGGCGGTGTCGTTGTCGATGCGGGTCTGGAAGGCCTTGAGGATCGAGGCCTTGCTGTTGTCGCGGACGGCGATGATGAAGGGGAAGCCGTGCTTGCGCACATACTCCTCGTTCAGCCGCTGGAAGCGGCTTCGCTCCTCGTCGGTCAGCGCGTCCAGCGCGGCGGAGGCCTGTTCGGCGGTGGACTCGGGCGTCAGCCGTCTGGCCGCCGCCAGCTTGCCCGCAAGGTCGGGATGGGCCTTCAGGACGCCGAGGCGTTCCTCGGGCGTGGCCGAGCGGAAGATGCGGGCCAGCGCGTTGTGCAGGCCCGTGGCGCTGTCATGCGCGGGGCCGAGCTCCAGATCGAAGGCGCGCTCGGCGATCCAGGGGGAATGTTCGAAAATGGAGCCGAAGCGGGTGACGAAGCGTTCGCGCGGCATCTGCGACGGCCGCTCGAACCGCTTGTGCGGATGGGTTTTTCTCCAGTGCTCGGCAATCTCGATCCGGCGCGGGAACCAGACGCCGTCATGCGATTTCGCATGGTCGAGGAAGCGTTTCAGCCCGGCGATCTTGCCGGGGCGGCCGATCAGGCGGCAGTGCAGGCCGATCGAGAACATCTTGGCCGCACCCGCCTCGCCTTCGGCATAGAGCGTGTCGAAACTGTCCCTCAGATACTGGAAGAACTGCTCGCCGGTGATGTAGCCCGGCGCGGTGGCGAAGCGCATGTCGTTGGCTTCCAGCGTATAGGGGATCACCAGCTGGTCGTGGTCGCCATATTCGCGCCAATAGGGCAGGTCGTCGTCGTAGGTGTCGGAAATCCAGGCCAGCCGCCGGGTCTCGGCGGTCAGCTGGACGGTGTTCATGCTGCACCGCCCGGTATACCAGCCCTGCGGGGCCTCGCCCACCACCTCCTCGTGCAGGCGGAAGGACTCGGCGATCTGGCGGGCCTCCTCCTCGGGGGCCATGTCGCGGTGGTCGACCCATTTCAGGCCGTGGCTGGCGATCTCCCACCCGGCGGCCTTCATCGCGGCGACCTGCTCGGGGTTGCGGGCAAGCGCCGAGGTCACGCCGTAGATCGTGACGGGAATCTCCATCCCGGTGAACAGCCGGTGCAGGCGCCAGAACCCGGCGCGGGCGCCGTAGTCGTAGATCGACTCCATGTTCCAATGCCGCATCCCCGGCCAGGGCGCGGCCCCGGCGATGTCGCTGAGGAAGGCCTCGGACTGGGCGTCGCCGTGCAGAAGGTTGTTCTCGCCGCCCTCCTCGTAGTTCAGGACGATGGAAACGGCGATCTTTGCGCCGCCGGGCCAGCGGGCATCGGGGGGCGTGGGGCCGTGGCCACGGAAATCTCGGGGATAGCGGTTCAAGGTCGGTCTCCTTCGCGGGAAGGTTAGGCCAGGAGGGGCGAAGATATTTTCAGGATTTCACGAAAGGTCATATGTGCGCAATGCAGGGTCGCGGGGGCGGGGGTTTCGTGGTCAGATGCAGGCAAATCGGGGGGGTGTCATGGGGCGCTTGTCGACGCATGTGCTGGATACCGCGCGGGGAAAGCCTGCCGCGGGCGTGGTGATCCTGCTTTACCGGCTGGAGGACACCGGACGGAGCCTCTTGCGCGAGGTCGTCACCAACGCCGATGGACGGACCGACGGCCCGCTGCTGGAGGGGGCGGCGCTGGCGGCGGGGAGCTACGAGCTTCTGTTCCGGGCGGGCGATTATCTGCGCGCCAGCGGGCAGGCGGGCGGGGACGTGCTGTTCCTGGACGAGATTCCGATCCGCTTCGGGGTGCCCGATGCCGGCCAGCATTACCATGTGCCGCTTTTGATCTCTCCCTTCGGTTATTCGACCTATCGCGGGTCCTGACACAAGCGTTATGATGGTCGTGAAACCGCCACTTGCGAAGGGCGGCGAGAGGGTATTTTGTGCAGCCGTCCATTGCAGGGGTTAAGGAGAAACCGCATGTTTCGTATGACGTCTTATTTGGTGGCGCCGGCTGCCGTCTTCCTGATGGGAAGCACCGCCTCGTTCGCGCTGACGGCGGACCAGGTGTGGCAGTCGTGGAAGGACGCGGGCGCCTCGGCCGGGCTGGAGGTGAAGGCCGCGACCGAGAACAATTCCGGCGGCGTGCTGACGCTGAACGGCGTCTCCATCGCTCCGGCCGGAGAATCGGGGATCACCATCTCGGACATGACCCTGACCGAGGCCGCCGACGGTTCGGTCAGCATCGCGCCGGGTGCGAATATCGGGCTGGAGCTCGCGGGCGAGACCAAGGGCTCGGTCAAGGTGACGCATGACGGGCTGACGCTTGTCGCGCGCGAGGCCGACGGCGGCCTGGCCTACGACTATGGCGCGGCGAAGCTGGACCTCGTCTATGACGCCACCTCCCCGGGCGTGTCGCTGGACGGCTCGCCCGCGCCGGAAGTGAAGAATTCCGGCACGGTCGGGCTTGCGGGCCTGTCGGGGACCTATTCCGACACCCCCGGCGCCAACCGCGCCTTCGGGCTGGACATGAAGGCCGAGACGCTGGCCTATTCGACCAGCATGGACGACCCGTCGCTGGAGATGAAGCAGACCAGCACCAGCACCACCGCCGCGGTGGAGATGGCCTTCGACCTGGTGCTGCCGACCTCGATGTCGGCGGCGGGCGGCATGGCGCCGGACTTCGCCACCGCGCTGAACGAGGGGCTTTCGGTCACCTTCGCCAGCAAGCAGGGCGAGACCAGCGGCACGATGAACCAGGAAAGCCCCTACATGCCGATGAACCTGACCATCAAGGCGGGTGGCGGCGAGGCTTCGGGCCTGTTCAACAAGGACAGCCTGTCGCTCAAGTCGGCCGGCTCGGGGCTGGAGATCGAGGGCACCTCGGGCATGATGCCGGCGCCGGTCAAGGTGACCTCGGGGCCGATCGAATTCGGGCTGAGCATGCCGGTGACGGCCGCCGAGGCCGCGGGCGACTATTCCTTCCTGGTCAAGCTGAGCCAGTTCAGCCTGAACGAGGAGACCTGGGCGCTGTTCGACCCGCAGGGCGCGCTGAAGCGTGACGCGGCGGATCTGGTGATCGACCTGTCGGGCAAGACCAGGATCGACCTGCCGGCGATGATCGCCGCGGAAGAGACCGGGGTCGAGCCGCCGGTGCCGCAGCCGGAAAGCCTGAACATCAACGAGGTCCTGCTGAAGGTCGCAGGCGCGGCCCTGACCGGGACCGGGGCCTTCACCTTCGACAACTCGATGGGCTTCCCGGCGCCGCTGGGCGAGGCGAACGTGACCGTGACCGGCGCCAATGCGCTGATCGACGGGCTGATCGCGACCGGGCTGATCACCGAGGACGATGCGATGGGCGCCCGGATGATGATGGGCATGTTCATGGTGCCCTCGGGCGACGATGCGCTGACCTCGAAGATCGAGGCCAAGGAGGGGATGCAGATCCTGGTGAACGGGCAGCCGCTGCCGATGTGATCCCGGATCGGGGCTTTGGGAAGGGCGGGGCTTTCGGGTCCCGCCCTTCTTCATGCCGGGAGGGCGGATCGCCTACCTTACGGGGCCGCAGATCCGGTGCCGGGGCAGGGTGGATGAGTCACCCACCTTGTGCGGGAAGACTGGCGCGGCGGAGGTCCTCGCGGATCTGGTTGGCCATGAAATCGGTGAAAAGCTGCACCTTGGGGTCCTTCAGCCGCCGGTGCTGGCTCAGCGCCGAAAGCTGCACCGGCAGCGGCGGCGTGGCGGCCGCGACCGGGACCAGCCGGCCCGTCCGCAGATGCTCGGCCACTTCGAACAGCGGTTTCAGCACGATCCCGTGCCCGTCCAGCGCCCAGCCGGTCAGCACGTCGCCGTCGTCGCTCTCGAACGGGCCCGAGATCTCGAACCGGCGCGGGCCCTCCGGGGTGAGGAGGGTCCATTGGAACTCTTTCGCGCCGGGGAAGCGCAGGTTCAGGCAGTCGTGCCGGTCATGGACCAGCGCCGCCCCGTCGGCCGGCATCCCCCGCCGCGCGACATAGGCGGGGGCGGCGCACAGCAGGCGCGGGCAGTCGGCGATGGTGCGGACCTTCAGCGTCGAATCCTCCAGCAGCCCGAGGTGGAAGGAGACGTCGATCCCCTCGGCCACCACGTCGATGCCGCGGTCCGACAGGCGCAGGCGCACGTCGATCTGGGGGTAAAGCTCCTTGAAGGACGGCACCCTTGGCGCGATCAGCCGCCGCCCGATTCCCAGCGGCGCCGCCACGAAGATCGTGCCGCGCGGGTTCTGCGTCAGGTCCATCACCGCGGCCTCGGCCTCGTCGATCGCCTCCAGCACCCGGCGCGCGCCGTCATAGAAGATGCGGCCGTTTTCCGTGGCTTGCAGGCTGCGCGTGGTGCGGGCGAAGAGCCTTACGCCGAGATGTTTCTCCAGTTCCGAAATCCGCGCCGAGGCGACCGCCGGCGAGGTCCGCTGGTCGCGGGCGGCGGCGGACATGCTGCCCAGTTCGTAGACGCGGACGAACATGCGGATATTGTTCACATAGGACATGCGGGGGCCATTTTTCGGCACGGCTTGAAAGTGATGCGGGCTTTCGCTGAATTAACAGAAAGGTGTGCGACGGTATAGCGTGAAGGCGGCAGACCGGGGGGGCGGGCATGTACGACTGGGCGGTGCTTTGGGATTGGGTCGAGATCGCGGTGCGCTGGCTGCATGTGGTCACCGCGATCGCCTGGATCGGGTCGAGCTTCTATTTCATCGCGCTGGACCTTGGCCTGCACCGGGACCGCAACCTCGCCTCGGGCGCGGATGGCGAGGAATGGCAGGTCCATGGCGGCGGGTTCTACCACATCCAGAAATACCTGGTCGCGCCCTCGGCGATGCCGGACCATCTGGTCTGGTTCAAATGGGAAAGCTATGCGACCTGGCTGTCGGGCTTCGCCATGCTGGTACTGGTCTATTACCTCGGGGCCGAGCTGTTCCTGATCGACCCGACGGTGATGGAGCTTTCGGTCTGGCAGGCCGTCGCGATCTCGCTGGCCTCGCTGGCCTTCGGCTGGCTGGCCTACAACACGATCTGCAAGGTCTTCGTGAACGCCAACCAGACGCTGCTGATGGTGGCCTTGTTCGTGGTCCTGGTGGGGATGAGCTGGTTCTACACCCAGGTCTTCAGCGGAAGGGCGGCGATGCTGCATCTGGGGGCCTTCACCGCCTCCATCATGTCGGGGAACGTGTTCTTCGTGATCATGCCGAACCAGCGCGTGGTGGTGGCCGACCTGAAGGCGGGGCGGAAGCCGGACCCGAAATACGGCAAGATCGCCAAGCAGCGCAGCACCCACAACAACTATCTGACGCTGCCGGTCGTCTTCCTGATGCTGTCGAACCATTATCCCCTGGTCTTCGCGACAAAGTGGAACTGGGTGATCGCCAGCCTCGTCTTCCTGATGGGCGTCACGATCCGGCACTGGTTCAACAGCCGCCATGCCCGCAAGGGCAGCCCCTACTGGACCTGGGGCGTCACGCTGGTCCTGTTCCTGGCCATCGCCTGGCTTTCGACCGCGCCGATGCGGCTGGTCGAGGGCGAGGCCAAGCTGGAGGGGGCCGCGCTGACCTATGCCTCGGCCGAGGGGTTCGAAGATGTCGTCGGCATCGTGCAGGGCCGCTGCAGCATGTGCCACGCGGCCGAACCCTCGTGGGAGGGGCTGCACCGGCCGCCGAAGGGCGTGGTGCTGGAGACCGAGGCCCAGATCGCGCATGAGGCGCGGCGGATCTACCTGCAGGCCGGTGTGACCCATGCCATGCCGCCGGGCAACCTCAGCTTCATGGAGCCCGAGGAACGCGCGGCGATCCTGCGCTGGTTCCGCGCGGCGGGCGCCGGCGCGCCGATCTGACGGCGGCAAGGACCCGCGCAGCGTCTTTTCCTGTTTCGGGGGCCCGGGAACAACCCGGCCCCGGCCCGGTTGGGGACGCGAACCTTGGCTGGAAGCGGCCCGCCCGGACGGCGGCCCCGCTCTTGCCCGGGGTTTGCCAAGGAGCCATCCAATCCGGAGATAGAAGATGAAACTCTATGCAACCCTTTTCGCTGCCCTTCTGGCCGTTCCGGCCTTTGCCCAGACCGAGGGCGACGCCACGGGTGAGGCCACCGGCAACAGTGCCGGCGCCGATGCCCGGATGGAGGCCGAGATGTCCTCGCGCGTGGGGCCGGCCTTCTATAGCGACACCGAGATGACCACGCTGCGCCCGGCGACCGAGATCCAGACCCAATGGGCCACGATCAGCCCCGAGGACCAGACCGCGCTGCGCGACCGCTGCGAGAAGCTGATGAACCAGGCGTCGGAAAGCGAGGGCGGTGACGCTTCGGCGTCGGGCGGCGGCACTGCGACCGACTCGACCACGGCCGGCACGACGGCGGCCGAGATCAACATGTTCGAGAACGACGCCCACATGCGTCAGATCTGCGAAGCGATCAAGGGTCTCTGACCCGGACCTCGGGCGGGGCTTCGCGGCCCCGCCCATCCGCAGGGTGGCACCCCGCCGGGCTTCGTGGCAATACTGGCCCAAGCCAGCCAAGGGGGGCCAGGGACATGACATTCGGCAAGGGCCACCACCTGCACCTGATCGACGGCTCGGCCTATATCTTCCGGGCCTACCACGCGCTGCCGCCGCTGACGCGCAAGTCGGACGGCCTGCCGGTGGGCGCGGTCGCGGGCTTCTGCAACATCCTGTGGAACGAGCTGTCGCGGTCGAACGGGTCGAACGGGGACAAGGCCGCCACGCATCTGGCGGTGGTTTTCGACCATTCCTCCAGGACCTTCCGCAACGCGATCTATTCCGACTACAAGGCCAACCGCCCCGAGCCGCCCGAGGATCTGCGCCCGCAGTTCCCCCTCACGCGCGAGGCGACGCGGGCCTTCAACGTCGCCTGCCTGGAGACCGAGGGCTTCGAGGCCGACGACATCATCGCCACGCTGGCGCGGCGCGCGGTGGCGGCGGGGGGAAGCTGCACGATCATCTCCTCGGACAAGGACCTGATGCAGCTGGTCGGGCCGGGGATCGACATGTTCGACCCGATGAAGTCCCGCACCATCGGCCCCGACGAGGTGATCGAGAAATTCGGCGTCCCGCCGGACCGGGTGATCGACGTGCAGTCGCTGGCCGGAGACAGCGTCGACAACGTGCCGGGCGCGCCGGGCATCGGGCTGAAGACGGCGGCGCTCCTGATCCAGGAATACGGCGACCTCGACACGCTTCTGGCCCGCGCCGGAGAGATCAGGCAGCCCAAGCGCCGCGATACCCTGATCGAGAACGCCGACCGCATCCGCATCAGCCGCGAGCTGGTGACGCTGCAGGATGACACGCCCGTCGACGCGACGCTCGAGGATCTGGAGATCCGGCTGCCCGAGGCCGACAAGGTTATGGAATTCCTCGCGAAGATGGAGTTCCGCACCCTGACGAAGCGCGTGGCCGACAAGCTGGGCATCGCACCCCCGTCGCTGCCCGAGACCTCGCAACTGCAGGTCACCCCCCGCGAGGAGGAGACGCAGTCGAACGAGGAGCCCCTGCCCTTCGACCACGCCTCCTATGTCCGCATCCGTGACTCCGCCACGCTGGACCGCTGGATCGCCCGCATCCGCGAGGTCGGCCATGTCGCCGTCGACACCGAGACCACCAGCCTTGACGAGATGCAGGCCGCGCTCGTGGGCATCTCGCTGGCCGTCGATCCGGGGCAGGCGGCCTATATCCCCCTGGGCCACACCACCGGCGGCGGCGACCTCTTCGGCGCGACGGCGCTGGCGCCGGACCAGCTGCCGCTTGCCGATGTGCTGGCGGCGCTGAAGCCGGTGCTGGAAGACCCGGCGGTGCTGAAGATCGGCCAGAACATGAAATACGACTGGAAGATCTTCGCCCGGAACGGCATCCGCATCACGCCCTTCGACGACACGATGCTGATGAGCTATGCCATGCAGGCGGGCCTGAACGGCCATGGCATGGACGAGCTTGCCGACCGCTACCTCGGCCACCAGTGCATCCCGATCAAGTCGCTCCTCGGCTCGGGCAAGTCGCAGATCACCTTCGACAAGGTCGCCCTCGACGACGCGGTGAAATACGCGGCCGAGGATGCCGACGTGACCCTGCGGCTCTGGCAGCTTTTCAAGCCGCAGCTCCACCGCGCCGGGGTGACCACCGTCTACGAGACGCTGGAGCGCCCGCTGGTCCCGGTCCTGGCCGAGATGGAGATGGCCGGGATCAAGGTCGACCGCGAGGTCCTGCGCGGCATGTCCAACGTCTTCGCGCAAAAGCTCGTGCAGCTCGAGGAGGAGATCCAGTCTATCGCCGGCGAACCGTTCAATGTCGGATCGCCGAAACAGCTGGGCGAGATCCTGTTCGACCGGATGCAGGTGCCGGGGGGCGAGCGCGGCAAGACCGGCGCCTATGGCACCGGCGCCGATGTGCTGGAAGACGTCACCACGCTGGAGGACAGCCATCCGCAGGGCGCGCGGCTGGCCGCCCGGGTTCTGGACTGGCGGCAGATCGCCAAGCTGAAATCCACCTATACCGACGCGCTGCAACAGGCGATCAACCCCGATACCGGCCGGGTCCATACCTGCTATTCCATCGCCGGGGCGAACACCGGGCGGCTGGCCTCGACCGACCCGAACCTGCAGAACATCCCCGTCCGTACCGAGGAGGGCCGCCGCATCCGCGAGGCCTTCGTCGCCCCCGCGGGCCGGGTCCTGGTGTCGCTCGACTACTCCCAGATCGAGCTGCGCATCCTCGCCCATATCGCCGACATCCCCGAGCTGCGCCGCGCCTTCGAGGAGGGGATCGACATCCACGCGCTGACCGCGTCCGAGATGTTCAACGTGCCCTTGGACCAGATGACCCCCGAGATCCGGCGCAAGGCCAAGGCGATCAACTTCGGCGTGATCTACGGCATCTCGGGCTTCGGTCTCGCCCGCAACCTGCGCATCCCCCGGGCCGAGGCGCAGGGCTTCATAGACCGCTATTTCGAACGCTTTCCCGGCATCCGGACCTATATGTCCGATACTGTCAAGTTCGCGCAGTCGAACGGCCATGTGCAGACGCTTTTCGGTCGGAAAATCCATACGTCCGAAATCAACGCCAAGGGTCCGGGGGCAGGTTTCGCCAAGCGCGCGGCGATCAACGCGCCGATCCAGGGCACGGCGGCCGACGTGATCCGCCGCGCGATGATCCGCATGCCCGCGGCCATCGCCGGGCTCGACGCGAAGATGCTGCTCCAGGTCCATGACGAACTTCTGTTCGAGGTGGCCGAGACCGACGTCCCCCGCCTGATCCCGGTCGCGAAGGAGGTAATGGAAAGCGCCGCCCGTCCCGCCGTCGCGCTGAAGGTCCATCTCGCGGTCGAGGCCGGGCAGGGCCCGACCTGGGCGGCGGCGCATTGATCGGGGCCTGACCCCCGGATTTCCCCTGGTGGAAATACTCCGGGGGTCCGGGGGCAGCGCCCCCGGCGGCCGGCCAGGGCCCCCCGCTCAGGCCGGCTCGATCATCCGGCCGATCGGGCGGCCGCCCAGGATGTGCAGGTGGTAGTGCGGCACCTCCTGGTGCCCGTGGTCGCCGGTGTTCGAGATCGCGCGGAACCCGTCCTCGCCCGACAGCCCCAGGATCGCGCAGGTCTTGGCGATGGTGCGGTGGAAATCGACGATCTCCTCCTCGGATCCTTCGGCCGCGAAATGGTCGAGGCTGACATAGGCGCCTTTCGGGATCACCAGGACATGCACCGGGGCAAGCGGCCGGATGTCGTGGAAGACCAGCGTATGCGGCGTCTCCATCACGGTCCGGTTCGGGATCTCGCCGCGCAGGATGCGGGCGAAGATATTGGTGGGGTCGTAGGTCCAGCCCATGGGCACAGCCTTTCTTCAATCGACGAACAGATAGTCGGTGGCCGCGATCTCGCGCGCCACTTCCACCGGGATACCTAGGAATTCCGCCAGGGGCGAGGCGTTTTCCTCGGGGCTGGCGGATTGGCGGATGCGATGGTGGCCGGAAAGGTCCATGTCGCGCAGCCGGTCGCTCTCGAAGCGCAGGTCGTAGCGGATCGTCGGCAACAGCCGCGCCAAGGCCGAGGCCGGGGTGTGCGGCCCGGCCAGCCCGACGCGGCGGGCGTGGCCGATCAGGTAGTCGTCGCTGAAGTCGCAGCCGATCTCCAGAAGCCGCACCTCCGCCCGGTCGGCGTAGAAGTCCTGGATCAGGTCGGTCGAGGCCGGATCGAGGCACAGCACCAGCCGGTCGGTCCCCCAGTAGTCGAAGAGCATCCGCACCAGCGCCCGGCGGTGGCGCATCCGCTTTTCCAGGCGGCTCTGGATGCCGCCAAGGTCGGGCAGGGGGGTGGCCTCCTCGTTGAACAGATAGTCCACCGCCGGCAGTCCGGTCGCCTGCCGCACCCTCTCGACCAGGCGCTTGGCCACATGCCATTTCTTGCAGGTCACCAGCATCAGCGTGCGCCTGTGGCCGAGACTGGCCTCGGCCTCCCAGAAGCGGGGGGCAAAGCGGCGCCCCTCGCGGCCGCGGGCGGTCAGGAACTCGAACTGCCGCTTGCCGTCGCCGCCGGTGTCGAAGCTGCGCCCGGTCTCGGCATAGAGCGCGCCAAGGCTGTTCTTCAGCAGCTTCGCTTCCGGGCTGATCTTGCGGGCGAACAGGTAATCCTGGCCGAGCAGCAGATCGAGATGGTCGTCGTGGAAGGTCACCGGCATCCCGTAATCGGTGAACATCAGGAAGGTCGGCGTGCGCTTGCGCAATTCGCGGTCGGGGACCAGATGGGCGACGAGGGTCTGGAAGAAGGTCTCGTCCGGGATCCAGCTGGTGCGGAAGAAGCGCACCAGGTCGCGCCGCCTTGCGACCAGCTCCAGCACCGCCTCGACCGTGCGGCGGCGCAGGCACCACCACTGGCTGCCGATGCGCATCTTCAGGTCCGCGGGCACCCGGCGCCTCAGCCCCAGCCGCTTCTGCCAGTCGAGCGAGGCATAGAACAGCCGCTTCCGCCGGCGCTCGTTGAACCAGTGGCGATAGATCAGCCGTTCTTCCCGGATCCCGGTCTTGATCCAGTCCGAGGTGAAGAAGTCGAAGCTCTCGATATGATCCACATCCTCGGCCTCCAGCCACCGATGCGCATATTCCGCCGTCTTGACCGGCATGCAGTCGCCCGAGAGCATGTAGAAATGCGTGGCCGCGGGAAAGGCGGCCTCGGCGGCGCGCAGGGCCTCCAGCGTCGCAGCCACCAGGCTCCACTCCCCCCAGCCGCATTTCACCCGCCGCCGGGTGAAGGTCACGCGCGGATTGTCCGCCAGCGCGCCGCGGATGCGGGCATGGTCGAAGGGATTGGCGCGGGCGTCGAAATGGATCGCAATGCAGTCGCCCCCGGCCGTCAGCCGCAGCGCCTGGGCGATGATCCCCTCGGGGTCCTTGTGACAAAGCAGGATAAAGGCAATCTGCGTCATGCTGCGCACTGGTTAACCGGGACCACGGCCTTGGGACCACGGTCCTCCCTAAACCGCGGCAAGCTTCCTTGAAAAGCCCCAACTTGTCTGCTTGATTGCCGCAGTCCTCGTGCAGTGCTCGTTTCTGCAGGATGCCTTTGGATGGAGCGTGGCATGGGTTTCCCCGGAACCTGGATGACCGAAAGCGAAAGCGTCGTCTACCGGGTGGTGCCGAAATGCGCCTGCTCGACCATCGGGCAGATCCTGTATTACTCCGACCACGGCCGGTTCTTCGACGGCGACATCCACGATTCCACCACCGGCCTGCACAAATGGGCGCAGGAGCATAGCCAGCCCCGGATCGAGGCGGTGGTGCACGGCCGCAAGGCGCCGGCCTTCACCTGCGTGCGCAATCCCTACACGCGGATCCTGTCCTCGTTCTTCGACAAGATCTGCGGCATCCAGCGCAACGGCCGGCGCTACCGGGGCAATCTGGTGCCGCTTCTGGTGCAGAAATACGGGGTCGAGGTCGGCGGCGAGGACGGCAGGCAGGAATTCGACCAGATCGCCAGTTTCCGCCGCTTCCTTCTGTTCGCGCGCGACACCATCCGCTTCAAGAAGCCGATGGAGCCCGACATCCACTGGTCGGCGATGGCGGGCCATGTCTCGACCTTCATCGTCAACGGCGGGCGCTACGACCGGATCTTCTTCACCGAGGATTTCAATGCCGGGATGCAAACGGTGCTGGAGGGGATCGACGCGCCGCATCCGGTGGATCTGGCCACGATCCCGCGCTTCAACGAGAGCGAGGGCCACGGGCCGAAGCGCGCCCATCCGGTCGAGGCCTATTTCGACGACCTCTCGATGCATCTGATGTGGGAAATCTACAAGCGGGACTTCCAGCTGTTCCGCTATGACTTCGACAACCCGGCCAACAAGATGCCGAAGGGCCCCGTCGACCTGGACGAGGTGCACGCCAAGCTGGGCGACTGAGGGGGAGCCCCCTCAGTGATCGTCGTGGGCGTGCTCGCGGTCGATGACGTAGCGCTTGTCGCAATAGCCGCATTCGACCCAGCCGATGTCGGCCGGGATCGTCAGCCAGACGCGCGGATGGCCCAGCGCGCCCTCGCCGCCGTCGCAGGCCACTTTCCAGCTGGTAACGATCTGGGTCTCGGGGGCATCATCGCGCATGGGCCGGGTCCTGTCTGCTGTCGCTGCCCGCTTTTAGCGGTCACCGCCCCCCGGACACAAGGGACAGAGCGCCGCCCGGCACCGAAAACCACCGCACGCGCGCTCTGCGACCGGCGCCGGCCGTCCATGGCAATGCGGGCTTGCCCCCCTCGATGGGGGGCAAGCCCGCCGCCCCTATCCCCCGATCAGCGCCCCGCGCGACTTCAGTGCCGCCAGCCAGCCCAGGCCCTGCGCGGTGCCCCTGGCCGGGCGGTATTCGGCGGCGATCCAGACCTCGGGGCAATGGGCGTCGATCTCGTCGCAGAGGTCGGGCAGCGAGAAGCCGCCGCCGCCCGGCTCGTTCCGCGCCGGGAAGCCGGCGATCTGGACGTGGTTGATCCGGTGGCGGTGCTCGGCCCAGACCGCGCCCGCGTCGCCATGCAGGCGCGCCGCGTGCCAGAGGTCGAACTGGAGTCCGATCCGCGGATCGCCGATGTCGTCCAGGATGCGGGCGGCCTGATCGTAGTCGTTCAGGAAATAGCCCGGCATGTCGTCGGGGTTCAGGGGCTCGACCGTCAGGGTCAGCCCCGGCACCTCGGCCAGCGCCCAGGCGAGGTTCTCCGCATAGCACTGCTCCGCCTGCGGACCCTTGGCGACGCCCGACATCACATGCACCCGCCCCGCCTTCAGCCGCGTGGCATATTCCGCCGCGCGCAGGAAACTGTCGCGGAAGCGCAACTCCATTCCCGGCACCGCGGCGAAACCCCGGTCGCCCGAGGCCCAGTCGCCCGGCGGCGTGTTGATCAGCGCCAGCGGCAGGCCGTTCAGTGCGGTCTCCCAGTCGCTCATCGGCTGGTCGTAGGGGAACAGGACCTCGACCCCGTCGAACCCCGAGCGCACCGCCCAGTCGGGGCGGTCAAGCATCGGAACCTCGGTGAAAAGAAGCGTCAGGTTGGCGGCGAAACGGGGCATGTCTGATCAGGGCAATTCCGACGAGGGGATGACCGGGAAGAACTGCCCCGAGGACCACAGGCCGAACCACTTATGCCCGTCATGCTCGTGATGGCAACAAAGATCGACCAGCCGGTAGAAGGATTTCCGGTCCACCAGCGCCCATAGATTGCTGCGGATCAGGATATAGGGCGACGGCTCGCCGCTCTCGGGGTCGCGCTCGACGCGCAGGGGATGGTCCGGGCCAAGCACCGCCACATCCTCGGTCCTGGTGGTGAAGGTCAGGGTCTGGTCGCGCTCCGCGCCCCTGGCGTCGAAGTCGATGGCGAGGAGCGGCGCGTCGTCGACCCGGATTCCGACCTTCTCGACCGGAGTGACCAGGAAATAGTCGTCGCCCTCGCGCTTCAGGATCGAGGAGAAGAGCTTCACCAGCGGTGCGCGCCCGATGGGTGTGCCAAGATAGAACCAGGTCCCGTCCCGGGCGATGCGCATGTCGAGGTCGCCGCAGAACGGCGGATTCCACAGGTGGACGGGCGGCGGGCCCTTGGTTCCGGCGGCCTTGGCGGCGGCGGCGAGCGTATCGGCGCTGGGTTTCGTCATCGGGCGCACTCTAGCGGCGTCTCGTGCGGGTGCAACGGGAGATGGGAGCCGGGGTTCCCGCATGGCGCGCGCAAATCTTTTCGAAAAGATTTGCAAAAGCCTTCGAAGGCTTTTGGTCCCGCTGACAAACCTCTCACGATCATTTGTGCCAAGGCGCCTTTTGCCATTTGTGCCCGGCGGGATAACTCGCTTTACTGACCGCGTATCACCCTGGAGGGAGCATCGGGCATGGCCGACACCAAGGCGCTTGTAGCGGAAATCGAGGCGCTGGGCGCGGTTCTGGGCCAGGCCAAGGCCTCGATCAACCGCCGCTTCATCGGGCAGGAGAAGGTGGTGGACCTGGTGCTGGCCAGCCTGCTTTGCGGCGGCCATGCGCTGCTGGTCGGCCTGCCGGGGCTGGGCAAGACCCGGCTGGTGGACACGCTCGGCACGGTGATGGGGCTGAAGGCCAACCGTGTCCAGTTCACCCCCGACCTGATGCCCGCCGACATCCTCGGCTCCGAGGTGCTGGAGACTGCCGCCGATGGCAGCCGCTCGTTCCGCTTCGTCGAAGGTCCGATCTTCTGCCAGCTCCTGATGGCGGACGAGATCAACCGGGCCTCGCCCCGCACCCAGTCGGCGCTGCTGCAGGCGATGCAGGAGAAGGAAGTGACCATCGCCGGCCAGCACCGCGCGCTCGGCCGGCCCTTCCACGTCCTCGCCACCCAGAACCCGATCGAGCAGGAGGGCACCTATCCCCTGCCCGAGGCGCAGCTGGACCGCTTCCTGGTGCAGGTCGATGTCGAATACCCCACGCGCCAGACCGAACGCGACATCCTGATCGCCACCACCGGGGCCGAGGAGGCCGAGGCGCATCAGGTCTTCACCGCCGGGGAACTGATCGCGGCGCAGGCCGTGATCCGCCGGATGCCGGTGGGCGAGCAGGTGGTCGAGGCGATCCTGGACCTCGTCCGCGCCTGCCGTCCCGGCGAACCCGAGGGGCGCGAGCTGGCGGATTCCCTCTCCTGGGGCCCCGGCCCCCGCGCGGCGCAGGCGCTGATGCTGACGGTGCGGGCGCGCGCGCTTCTGGACGGGCGGCTGGCGCCCTCGATCCCGGACGTGGCGGAACTGGCGCAGGCGGTGCTGGTGCACCGGATGGCGCTCAGCTTCGCCGCCCGCGCGCGGGGCGAGACGCTCTCCGGCATCATCGCCCGCACCACCGGCCGCGTGCTGGGCCTCGAGGCGGCGGCGTGAGCAGCAGCCCCGACCTCCGCTCCCGCGCCGAGGCGCTGGGGCAGACCCTGCCGCCCTTGCTGGCCGAGGCCGAGATGCTGGCGGCCACGGTCATGCTGGGTGAGCATGGCCGCAGGCGGGCGGGGCTCGGGGATGAGTTCTGGCAGTACCGGCCGGCGCATCAGGGCGATTCGGCGCGGATGATCGACTGGCGGCGCAGCGCCCGGTCGGACGCGCATTTCGTGCGCGAGCGCGAATGGCAGGCGGCGCAGTCGGTGACGATCTGGGTCGATCCCTCGCGGTCCATGGCCTTCACCGGCGACAGGTCGCGCCCGGCCAAGGCCGACCGGGCAAGGCTCCTCGGCCTCGCGCTGGCGGTCCTTCTCCTGCGCGGCGGCGAGAGGGTGGGCCTCGCGGGCCTTGCCGCCCCCCGCGCGGGGCGGACGCAGCTTCTGCGGCTGGCCGGGCGGCTGGCGGGCGAGGAGGGGACCCAGGACTACGGCGCCCCCGAAACCGAGGGCATGGTCAGCCACGGCCGCGCGGTTTTCCTGTCGGATTTCCTGGGCGACCTTTCCGGCATCGAGGCCGGGCTGGCCCGCGCCGCCGACCGCGGGGTGAAGGGCGTGCTCCTGCAGATCCTCGACCCGGCCGAGGAGGAGTTTCCCTTCGACGGCCGCACGATCTTTGAATCCATGGGCGGCAGCCTGCGGCACGAGACCCGCCAGGCCGGGGAATTGCGCAGCCGCTACCTCTCCCGCCTGGCCGAGCGCAAGGACCGGCTGGCCACCCTTGGCCGGGCGGTCGGCTGGCATTTCAGCACGCATCACACCGGCCAGCCGGCGCAATCGGCGCTTCTCTGGGCCTATGCGGCGCTGCAGGGGGGGCGGTAGATGTTCACCCTTGGGCCCATCGGCTTTGCGACCCCCTGGCTTCTCCTCGCGCTGATCGCGCTGCCGGTGCTGTGGTTCCTCCTCCGCGCCGTGCCGCCCGCGCCGATCCGCCGGCGCTTTCCCGGCGTGGCGCTCCTGCTGGGCCTGAAGGATGACGAGGCCGAGACCGACCGCACGCCCTGGTGGCTCCTGCTGCTGCGGATGCTGGCGGTGGGGTTGGCGATCGTCGCCTTCGCCGGGCCGATCCTGAACCCCGAGGCGCGGGTCGCGGGCTCGGGTCCGCTGCTGGTCGTGGTCGACGGCAGCTGGGCCGATGCCCGCGACTGGCCGCGCCGGGTGGAAAAGGCCGGGGCCCTGGTCGCCGAAGCCGGGGCCGAGGGGCGTCCGGTGGCGCTGCTCCGGCTGACCGATGCCCCCGAAGCTTTGACGTTCCAGACCGCCGAGGCCTGGACCGGCCGCGTCGCGGCGCTGGAGCCGCAGCCCTGGACCCCGGCGATGGAGCCCTGGGCCGGGACGCTGCCCGAGGGCAGGTTCGAGACCGTCTGGCTGTCCGACGGCCTTGACCACCCCGGACGCGGGGCGCTTCTGGACGCGCTGCAGGGCCGGGGCACGGTGCGGGTGATCGAAAGCCCGCGCCCCGTCCTTGCCCTGCATCCGGCGCGCTTCGATGCGGGCAAGGTCGTGCTGGCCGCCAGCCGGATGCCCGCCGCCGATGCGCTCCAGCTCGAGGTTCTGGCGCGCGGCCCCGACCCTTCGGGGATCGAGCGGGAACTGGCCCGCCTGCCCCTGGCCTTCGCCGCCGGAGAGGCGCGGGCCGAGGCCACGCTGGACCTGCCGCCCGAATTGCGCAACCGGATCACCCGCTTCGAACTCGCCGCCGGCCGGACGGCCGGGGCGGTCAGCCTGGCCGACGACAGCCTGAAGCGGCGCAAGGTCGCGCTGATCGGCGCCGGGCCGGACCAGGAGGGGCTGCAGCTCCTTTCGCCGCTGCACTACCTTCGCCAGGCGCTGGAGCCGGTGGCCGAGCTGATCGAGGGCAGCCTGTCGGACGTGGTGCTGGCCAATCCCGACGTGGTGGTCCTGGCCGATGTCGCCCGCCTCACGCAGGGCGAATCCGATGCCCTGACCGAATGGGTCGAGGAGGGCGGCCTCCTGCTCCGTTTCGCCGGGCCGCGCCTTGCCGCCTCGGACATCAGCCGCTTCGAGGAAGACCCGCTCTTGCCCGTCCGCCTGCGCGAGGGCGGCCGCACCGTCGGCGGCGCGATGAGCTGGGGCGAGCCGAAGGCGCTGGCCCCCTTCGCGGAAGGTTCGCCCTTCTATGGCCTCGTGGCGCCTCCGGATGTGGTGGTGCGGGCGCAGGTGCTGGCCCAGCCCGACCCGCAGCTTGCCGAACGCACCATCGCCGCGCTGGAGGACGGGACCCCCCTCGTCACCCGCAAGGCGCTTGGCGACGGGCAGGTGGTGCTGGTGCATGTGACGGCGAATGCGGAATGGTCCTCGCTGCCGCTCTCGGGCCTTTTCGTGCAGATGCTGGAGCGGCTGGCGGTCTCGACCCGCGCGGCGCTGCCGGGGGCGGCGGATCTGGCGGGCCAGACCTGGGTGCCCGAGGAACTCCTGGATGCCTACGGCCAGTCGCAGGACGCCGGCGAGATGGGCGGCGTCGCGGGCGAGGTTCTGGCCGAAGCGATCAGCGGCGGCCCGACGCTGGCCCTGCCGCCCGGCCTTTACGCCGGCGAGGATCGCCGGGTGGCGCTGAACGTGATGGGGCCGGAGACGAAGCTTCTTCCCGCCGACTGGCCGCCCTCGGTCCCGGTCGAGGGGCTGGAACGGCCCGAGGCGCAGGCGCTGAAAGGGGCCTTCCTGACGGCGGCGCTGGCGCTTCTGCTGCTGGACGTGCTGGCGGCGCTCTGGGTCGCGGGTCGGCTTTCCGGCCTGCGTCGCGGGGTGGCCCTGCTGGCCCTGGCGCTGCTGCCGCTGGCCCCCGAGGCCCGCGCGCAGGACGCGATGCCCGACGATGCGCTGGCGCTGGAGGCGACGACCGCCGTCGTGCTGGCGCATGTGCTGACCGGCGACGCCAAGGTGGACGACATCGCGCAGGCCGGGCTGCTGGGCCTTGGCGACAAGCTCTGGCAGCGCACCTCGGTCGAACCGCAGCTCCCGATCGGCGTCGATATCGAACGCGACGAACTGGCCTTCTTTCCCTTCCTCTACTGGCCGGTGACGGCGGACCAGCCCACACCCTCGGCCAAGGCCTACGACAAGCTGAACCAGTATCTGCGCACCGGCGGCATGATCCTGTTCGACACCCGCGACGCCGATGTGGCGGGCTATGGCGCAACGACGCCGGAAGGTCAGGCCCTGCAGCGCATCGCCGCCGGGCTGGACGTGCCGCCCCTGGAGCAGATGCCGCCCGACCATGTGCTGACCCGCACCTTCTATCTCCTGCACGATTTCCCCGGCCGCCATCCGCGTGGCCCGATCTGGGTCGAGGCCGCGCCCATGGCCGAGGCGGAGGCGCCCGAGGGGATGCCGTTCCGCAACCTGAACGACGGGGTGACCCCGGTGGTGATCGGCGGCAACGACTGGGCGGCGGCCTGGGCGGTGGATGACGGCGGCGTGCCGCTGCTGCCGGTCGGCCGCGGCATGGCGGGCGAGCAGCAGCGCGAGATCGCCTGGCGCTTCGGGATCAACCTGATCATGCATGTGCTGACCGGCAACTACAAATCCGACCAGGTCCATGTGCCAGCACTTCTGGAAAGGCTGGGGCAATGAGCGCCTCGCTCGCCTATGCGCCGCTGGTCGGCTGGGGAGTGATCCTGGCGCTGGCCGGGCTTGCCCTGGCGCTGTTGGCGCTCGCGCTCTGGCGCGGGCTTCCGGGCTG
This sequence comes from Tabrizicola soli, assembly GCF_015999335.1. Classification (GTDB taxonomy): domain Bacteria; phylum Pseudomonadota; class Alphaproteobacteria; order Rhodobacterales; family Rhodobacteraceae; genus Tabrizicola; species Tabrizicola soli. The sequence goes on from NZ_JAEACP010000005.1 coordinate 189,053, forward strand.
GTGGCTGCGGGGGCTGGCCCTGGCCGCGCTTCTGGGCGCGCTGGTCAACCCGGCGCTGCAGGAGGAGGAACGGGCGGGCCTGTCCGACATCGTGATCCTCGTCGTCGACGAAAGCGCCAGCCAGTCGCTGGGCGACCGCAGGGCGCAGACCGCGGCGGCGGTGGCGGCGGTCGAGGCCGAGGTCGCCGCGCTGCCGAATACCGAGCTTCGCATCCACCGCCTCGGCGACGGCGAGGAGGACGCCGGAACCCTGGCGCTGACCGCCCTGGCCGAGGCGCTGGCCGAGGAACCCCGCGCAAGGGTCGCGGGCGCGATCCTGATCACCGACGGGCGCACGCACGACCTCGGCCTGGTCCCGAACCTGCCCGCGCCGCTGCAGGTGCTGCTGACGGGGCATGAGGACGACTGGGACCGCCGCCTCGTGGTGAAGAACGCCCCCGCCTTCGCCATCATCGGCGAGGAATTCGTCCTCGACCTCCGCATCGAGGACGTGGGCGCCCCGCCGCCCGGCGCGACCGAAGTCGCGCTGACCATCAGCGTCGATGCCGAGGAACCGGCCACCTATACCGTGCCCCTGAACGAGGATCTGGAACTGCCCGTCACCCTGCCGCATGGCGGGGCGAACGTGCTGCAGTTCAGCGTGGCCCCGGTCGAGGGGGAACTTACCGACCGCAACAACGCCACCGCGATCCAGATCAACGGCGTGCGCGACCGGCTGCGGGTGCTGCTGGTCTCGGGCGAGCCGCACGCCGGCGAAAGGGTGTGGCGCAACCTCCTGAAGTCGGATGCCAGCGTCGATCTGGTGCACTTCACCATCCTGCGCCCGCCGGAAAAGCAGGACGGCGTCCCGGTCGAGGAACTGTCCCTCATCGCCTTCCCGACGCGCGAGCTCTTCGTCGAGAAGATCGAGGAATTCGACCTGATCATCTTCGACCGCTACCGGATGCGGGGCATCCTGCCGATGTCCTATATCGAGAATGTGGTGAACTATGTCAGGAACGGCGGCACCGTGCTGGTCGCCGCCGGGCCGGAATATGGCGCGGTGGACAGCCTCTACCGCTCGCCCCTGGCGCAGATCCTGCCGGTCGCCCCCACCGCGCAGGTGGTCGAGGAGGGGTTCCGCCCGAAACTGACCGACCTTGGCCGCCGCCATCCGGTGACCGAGGGGCTGGAGGAGGCGGCCCCCGAAGGCGGCTGGGGCCGCTGGTTCCGCGCGATCGAGGTCGAGCAGCTGGACGGCCAGGTCCTGATGACCGGCCCGCGCGACCTGCCGCTTCTGGTGCTGAACCGGGTCGACCAGGGCCGGGTGGCGGTGCTGGCCTCGGACCACGCCTGGCTCTGGGGCCGGGGGTATGAGGGCGGCGGGCCGCAGCTGGAGCTTCTGCGGCGGCTGGCGCACTGGATGCTGAAGGAACCCGAGCTGGAGGAGGAGACCCTGACCGCCACCGTCTCGGGCGAGGCGATGACGATCACCCGACGCTCGATGCTGGAAGAGCCGCCGGGGCCGGTCACGATCACCGGGCCGGACGGGGCGCAGGTCGTGGTCGAGATGCCCGAGGTCAGTCCCGGCAAGCATGAGACCGTCTGGCTGGCCCCCGCCCTGGGCCTCTACCGGCTGGAGCAGGGCGATCTGGTGCGCGTCATCGCCGTCGGCCCCGCCGCCCCGCGCGAATTCGTCGAGACCATCGCCTCGGGCAGCGATCTCGCCCCGCTGGCCGAGGCGACGCGGGGCGGGGTGACGCGGATCGAGGCCGGGCTCCCGGACATCCGCGCCGTGTCCCCCGGCCGCCCGGCCCTGGGGCGCGGCTGGATCGGCGTGACCCCGCGCGAGGCCTATCTCACCACCGACGTGACCGTGGTGCCGTTCCTGCCCGCCTGGGCCTGGCTGCTGCTGGCGGCGGGGCTGGCGGTCCTGGCCTGGCTGGTCGAGGGCAGGAAGGGGGCGAAGGCGGGCTGAGGGATACCCCGAAGCCTCGCGCGGCGGCCGGGCAAGACGGTCGAAGCACTTGGCTCGAATCGCCGCCCGCCCCATTCTTGCCGCATTTCAGGGCGGGATTTCGCGATGACGGATGCGGATGTGGTGGTCGTCGGCGCGGGCGCGGCGGGGCTGGCGGCGGCGAAGCGGCTGATCGGCCAGGGCCTGCGGGTCACGGTGCTGGAGGCGATGGACCGGATCGGCGGCCGGGCCTGGACCACCTCGACCGATTTCGGGGTGGCCTTCGACATCGGCTGCGCCTGGCTCCATGCCGCCGACCGCAACCCCTTCTTCCCCGAGGCGGTGGCGGCGGGCTGGACCCTGCGGCATCACGACATGGGGCTGGATCACCTCTGGTTCGGCAAGCGCAAGGCCGGTGCGGCGGAAATGGCGGCCGAGGTGCGGGCGGCGGCAGAGCTTGCGGCCTGCATCGAGCGGCACCGGGGCGCGAGCGACCGGCTGTCGACGCTGGTCGAGGCCTGCCACGGCCTTCGGGCCAGCGCGACCTTCGCCGGGCCGATGGATTATGGCGCCGACGACGACGAGATCAGCGTGACCGACTTCCGCAGCGCGGCCGAGCTGGACCCGAACTACCTCACGAAGGAAGGCTTCGGCGCGCTGATCCACCGCTGGGGCGCCGATGTGCCGGTGACGCTGGCCACCCCGGTCCGCCGCATCCGCTGGGACGGCCCGGGGGTGGAGGTGGTGACCGACAAGGGCACGATCCGGGCGAAGGCGGCGATCGTGACGGTCTCGACCGGGGTCCTGGCCTTCGAGGAGATCGCCTTCACCCCCGACCTGCCCGACGGCCATCTGGAGGCGATCTTCGACCTGCCGATGGGCCTTCTGACCAAGATCCCGCTGCGTATCGAAGGCACCCGGCTGGGCCTGCAGCCCTTCGACGACCTGCTGATCGAACGCCACGCGCGGCACGACCTCTATTTCCTCGCCTTTCCCTTCGACCTCGACCTGATGGTCGGTTTTGTCGGCGGCGACTTCGCCTGGGAGATGGAGGCGGCAGGCCGGGCGGCGGCGGTGGATTTCGTCACCGACCGGCTGGTGGAGGTCTTCGGCGCCTCGGCGCGAAAGGCGGTGACCGGCGGCGCGATGACGAACTGGAGCGCCGAGCGCCATGTCCGGGGCGCCTATGCCGCCGCCCGGCCCGGAAAGGCCCATGCGCGGGAGGTCCTGTCGCGCCCGGTGGGCGAGCGGATCTGGTTCGCCGGCGAGGCGCTGGCCGGGGGCCTGAAGCAGACCGCCGGCGGGGCGCGGCTGTCGGGCGAGGCGGTGGCGGGGAAAGTGGCGCTATGGCTCTCGCATCAGGATGACGCGGCGTGACTGGCTGGCGAATTCGCGCCGCAACAGGACGCCGGTCGCCAGCGTGTTGCCGATGATCAGGCCCCAGGGACCCAGCAGCCAGCCAAGCGCCGCCAGCGCGAAATAGATCGACCGCAGGCCCCGGTTGAAGCTTCTCGCCGCGGTGATGTTGATCTCGGCCGCCTGTCCGGCGCGGTGGAAGGCGACGGGATCGGCGGGGTCGTTCGGCACGGCGGCCATCAGGATCGAGCAATAGCCGAAAAGGCGATGCGCCCAGACGAATTTCAGAAGCGCATTGGCCAGGAAGCCGATCACCGGCAGCATCCGCAGCGCGAGGTCCGGCCCGGTCCCCGCCAGCGGCAGGTCGCCCGCGAGCCGCTGCACCGCCCCCGCATTGCCGATCAGCGCCACCCCGCCGCCGATCGCGATCATCGAGGCCGAGGCGAAGAAGGCCGTGCCCTGCCGCAGCGAGTCGATCAGCGTGGCGTCGAAGATCCGGGGCTGGCGGGTGACGAAGGTCCGCATCCAGTCGCGCCGGTAGTCCTGCATGATCAGCGAGACCGAGGGATAGCGGCGCGGCGGGCTTTCGATCAGCCAACTCGCCAGGAACCAGGCTGCCACAAGATAGCCAAGCGCGGCGGCGTCGAGCAGCGGAAGGGGACCGAAGGGCAGCATGGCCGCAGGTTAGGCGGGCGGCGGCGCTTTGGGAAGCGGATCGATTTCGGCTTGTGATCTGGGGGATTGGTTATATTATCTTACCAATCATCAGGGGGCTTGCCGATGCAGATGCCAGAGCCAGACGGGGGCGTGCTCGCCCGCAAGGCGCGGATCGTGGCGCTTCTGCGCGCCATCCTGCCCCCCGACGCGGTGATCGACGCGCCCGAGGAGTTGCGTGCCTACGAATGCGACGCGCTGACCGCCTACCGCTGCCCGCCGCTGGCCGCCGTCCTGCCACGCTCGACGGCAGAGGTCTCGGCCGTGCTGCGCACCTGCTGGGAGGAAGGCGTGCCGGTGGTCCCGCGCGGCTCGGGCACCAGCCTGGCCGGTGGCGCGATGCCGACGGCCGACAGCGTGATCCTCGGGGTCGCGCGGATGAACGCGGTGCTGGAGACCGACTACGAGAACCGCTTCATCCGGGTGCAGTCGGGCCGGACCAATCTCTCGGTCTCGGGCGCGGTCGAGGCGGAAGGGTTCTTCTACGCCCCCGACCCCTCCAGCCAGCTTGCCTGCGCCATCGCCGGGAACATCGCGATGAACTCGGGCGGGGCGCATTGCCTGAAATACGGGGTGACGACGAACAACCTTCTGGGCGTGACGCTGGTGCAGATGGACGGGACCGTGGTCACCCTGGGCGGGCCCTGGGGCGAGCCATGCGGCATCGACCTTCTGGGCGTGGTCTGCGGCTCCGAGGGGCAACTCGGCGTGGTGACCGAGGCCTGCCTGCGCATCCTGCCCAAGCCCGAGGGCGCGCGGCCGGTGCTGGTCGGCTTCAACTCGAACGAGGTCGCCGGGGCCTGCGTCGCAGACGTCATCCGCGCGGGCATCCTGCCGGTGGCGATCGAGTTCATGGACCGCCCCTGCATCCGCGCGACCGAGGCTTTCGCGAAAGCGGGCTACCCGGACTGCGAGGCGCTGCTGATCATCGAGGTCGAGGGATCGGAGGCAGAGATCGGCGAACAGCTCTCCCGCATCCGCCAGATCGCCATGGCCCACGACCCGGTGGAATTCCGCGAGGCGGCGGACGAGGACCAGGCCCGCCGCATCTGGCTGGGTCGCAAGTCGGCCTTCGGCGCGATGGGCCAGATCAACGACTACATGTGCCTCGACGGGACGATCCCGGTGTCGTCGCTTCCCCATGTCCTGAAGCGCATCGGCGAGATGAGCCGCGACTTCGGCCTGGACGTCGGCAATGTCTTCCACGCCGGCGACGGCAACATGCACCCCCTCATCCTGTTCGACGCCAACAAGCCCGGCGACCTGGAACGCTGCGAGGCCTTCGGGGCCGAGATCCTGAAGCTGTGTGTGGAGGTCGGCGGCTGCCTGACCGGCGAGCATGGCGTCGGGATCGAGAAGCGCGACCTGATGGCGGTGCAGTTCACCGGCCCGGACATGGAGGCGCAGATGCGGGTGAAGGACGTGTTCGACCCGAAATGGCTTTTGAACCCGGCCAAGGTATTCCCGCTGGCGGCAAGCGCGCCCCGGCGCACCGGATGACCGCCCTGAAAATTTTCGACGAAAATTTTCAGGGCCCAGGATGGAATGATGCGACCCAAGACCGAAACGGAACTGGCAGAGGCCATCGCGGGGACCAGGACCCCGCTTCTGCTGCGCGGCGGCGGCACCCGCACGCTGGGCCATGCGGTGGGCGAGGTGCTGGAGACCGGCGGCCTGGCGGGGGTGGAGCTTTACGAGCCGGGCGCGCTGACGCTGGTGGTGCGGGCGGGCACCCCGCTTGCCGAGGTGGAGCGGGTGCTGGCGGCGGAACGGCAGCGGCTGGCCTTCGAGCCGCCCGATCTGCGCGGCCTCCTGGGGCGCGAGGGCGTCTCGACCATCGGCGGCGTGCTGGCCGCCAATGCCTCCGGCCCGCGCCGGGTGCAGGTGGGCGCGGCGCGCGATGCGGCGCTTGGGGTGCGCTTCGTCGATGGCGCGGGGACGGTGGTGAAGAACGGCGGCCGGGTGATGAAGAACGTCACCGGCTATGACCTGGTGAAGCTTCTTGCGGGCAGCCGGGGCACGCTGGGCATGCTTACGGAAGTCGGCTTCAAGGTCCAGGCCCTGCCCGAGGCGGAAGCCACGCTGGTGATCGAGGGGCTGGACCGCGAGGCCGGGCTCGCGGCGCTGCGCCGGGCGCTCGGCTCGCCTTTCGACGTCTCGGGGGCGGCGCGGCATTCCGGGCGAAGCCTGATCCGGGTCGAGGGTATGGCCGGCTCCGTCGCCTACCGGCTGGGCCGGTTGCGCGCGCTTCTCGGCGGCGAGGTGACGGTGGCCGAGGGCGCGGCCTCCGCCGCGCTCTGGCGCGAGGTGCGGGACGTGGTGCCCTTCCACGGCAAGCCGGGCGAGGTCTGGCGCATCGCCACCCTGCCCACGCTTGCCGCCGAAGTGGTCGCGCGGCTGGAGGGGCAGGCGCTCTGGGACTGGGGCGGCGGGCTGGTCTGGCTCCTGGCCGAGCACGGCCGTGGGGCCGAGGTCGCCGCCACCCTTGCCGGACGCGGCCATGCGACGCTGGTTCGGGGCGAGGGCGGGCCGGTCTTCCCGCCGGAAGCGCCCGAGGTGGCGGCGCTGGTCGCGGGGCTGAAGGCGAAATTCGACCCGCGCGGGATCCTGAACCGGGGGATGATGGGCTGATGCAGACGAATTTCACGCCCGAGCAGCTGCAGGATCCCGGCATCGCCCGCGCGAACGAGATCCTGCGCGCCTGCGTCCATTGCGGCTTCTGCACCGCGACCTGCCCGACCTATCAGGTGCTGGGCGACGAGCTCGACTCGCCTCGCGGCCGGATCTACCTGATCAAGGACATGCTGGAAGCGGGCCGCCCGGCCGACGAGAAGACGGTCAAGCATATCGACCGCTGCCTGTCCTGCCTCGGCTGCATGACCACCTGCCCGAGCGGCGTCCATTACATGCATCTGGTGGACCACGCCCGCGCCCATATCGAAAAGACCTACCGCCGGCCCGTCATGGACCGCGTCTTGCGGGCGGTGCTGGCGCGGGTGATCCCCTATCCGGGCCGCTTCCGGCTGGCGCTCTTCGGGGCCAGGCTCGCGAGACCCTTCGCGCGCTTCCTGCCGGATGCGCGGCTCCGCGCCATGCTGGCGATGGCGCCGAAGCAGATCCCGCCGGTCAGCCGCAACGACGATCCGCAGGTCTTCCCGGCGCAGGGGGAACGGCGGCTGCGGGTCGCGCTGATGACCGGCTGCGCGCAGAAGGCGCTCAATACCGACATCAACGACGCCACGATCCGCCTGCTGCGCCGCCTCGGCTGCGAGGTCGTCGTGGCCAGGGGCGCCGGCTGCTGCGGGGCGCTGACGCATCACATGGGGATGGAGAAACTGTCCCATTCCAGCGCCGCCGCCAACATCCGCGCCTTCATGGCCGAGAAGCGGGCCGGGGGGCTGGACGCCATCGTCATCAACACCTCGGGCTGCGGCACCACGGTCAAGGATTACGGCCACATGTTCCGCAATGATGCGCTGGCCACGGATGCGGCCACCGTTTCCGGGCTGGCGAAGGACGTGACCGAGCTTCTGGCCTGGATCGGCCTGCCCGAGGGCGCGCCCAGGGATCTGCGTGTCGCCTATCACGCCGCCTGCTCGCTCCAGCACGGCCAGCAGATCAAGTCCGCGCCGAAGGATCTTCTGAAACGGGCGGGGTTCGAGGTGGTGGAGCCCGCCGACAGCCATCTCTGTTGCGGCAGCGCGGGGACCTACAACCTTCTGCAACCCGCGCTCAGCGCCGAGCTGAAGCGCCGCAAGGTCGCCACGCTGGAGGCGAAGGCGCCGCAGGTGATCGCGGCGGGCAACATCGGCTGCATGATGCAGATCGGCTCGGGCACCGGCGTGCCGGTGGTGCATACGGTGGAACTGCTGGACTGGGCGACCGGAGGGCCAAGGCCGCGCGCTTTGGGTTGAATGTCCGGAAAGTGATATTCCATGCAGTGAAGTGAGCGCGAAAGCCGCGGAAATGGTTCGGAATATCCTGGCCATCCCGGGCCTCCGCTCGCCTGGCCGACCACATGCTTCCTGCACCACGGCCCGCTCCGCTCTTGCGCGACGGGCCAAAAGAGCGCCTAACTGGATGCGAACAGGGGGGAAGCGATGCGTCATCTTGGTCCCGTGCTGGTCGCTCTGGCGCTGGTCCTCTCCGGCCGGGTGGCGGCGCAGGAGACGGGGATGGTCAGCCTCCAGACCGCCGACGACGCCCGCGGCTGGGATGCCGTCGGCAAGCTGGTCCTGGGCGATCATGGCTTCTGCACCGGCGCGCTGATCGCGCCGCAACTCGTCGTGACCGCCGCCCATTGCCTTTACGACCGCAGCACCGGGGTGCAGATGCGCGCCGAGGAGATCGAGTTCCAGGCCGGGTTCCGCAACGGCCGCGCCGTCGCCTACCGCAGCGTCGCCCGCGCCGTCGCCCATCCCGACTACCGCTATGTCCAGGACGACCAGCTGGAGCGGGTCTCGGCCGACCTGGCGCTGCTGGAGCTCAGCCAGCCGATCCGCCTGCCCTCGCTCATCCCGTTCGAGACCGGCGCCACCCCGGTCGAGGGCGACGAGGTTGGCGTCGTCTCCTATGCCCAGGGGCGCGAGGAGGCGCCCTCGATCCAGGAGGTCTGCGCGGTGCTGGCCGAACGGCCCGAGGCGCTGATCCTGACCTGCGACGTCGATTTCGGCGCCTCCGGCTCGCCGGTCTTTTCGCTCGGCGACGGGGTGGCGCGGGTTGTCTCGGTGATCTCGGCCAAGGCCGAGATCGACGGGCGGAAGGTCGCCCTGGCCGTGCCGCTGGCCGAGCCCCTGGACCGGCTGCGCAGCGCGCTGGCCGAGAGCAAGGCGCAGGGCAGCGCCGGGGTCGGAACGGTACGGATGCTCTCGGGCGGGCAGGGGGCCGGGGCAAAGTTCGTCCGGCCATGAGGGTTTCGCTTCTGGCCCTGCTGCTGGCCGCGCCCGCGCTTGCACAGGACGGTCTGGACCGGCTGACCACGCGCGAGGATCTGCGCGGGTTCGAGCCGGTGGGCCGGGTCGATCTTGCCGAAGGCGGCTTCTGCACCGGGGCGCTGATCGCGCCGGATCTGGTGCTGACGGCCGGCCATTGTGTGCTGCGCGACGATGGCACCCCGGTTCCCGCCGAAACGATCACCTTCCGCGCCGGGCTGGCCGAGGGGGTGGCGTTGGCCGAATTCGCCATCCTGCGCACCGTGGTCGATCCCGGCTTCACCGCCCGCGACCCGGCCCCGGCGGCAGAACTGGCGCTGGACGTGGCGCTGCTGGAACTGGCGACGCCGATCCCGACCGGCCTGATCTCGCCCTTTTCCGTGGCCCTGCCCGGCACGGGCGACGAGGTCAGCGTCGTTTCCTATGCCACCGGGCGCGAGACGGCGCTGTCCTGGCAGCCGCTCTGCCATGCGCTTGAACGGCAGGGCGCGTTGATCGTCTTCGATTGCGACGTGGACCACGGCTCCTCGGGCGCGCCGGTGCTGGACCGCTCGCATTACCGGGCGAAGATCGTGTCGATCATCTCCTCCGGCGGCGTGATGCAGGGACGGCGCGTCGCCATCGGGATGGAACTGCCCTCGCGCGTCGCGGCGCTCAAGGCAGAGTTGCGCGCCGGACGGGCGACCAGCGTTGCCGCCTCGGGGCCCGAGCGGAAGGCGGGCAAGCGCATCACCCCCGGCAGCGGCAAGGACGGGACCGGCGCCCGCTTCGTCACGCCCTGACGGGTCTTGAAAGGCCGTTTTCCGCTTCCTACCTCAGTCGCATCCGGGTGCCATGACGGGCCCGGGGAAACCTGCCTTGCCCCGCAAAGGGAAGGCCCCTGACATCGCTTCCAGGAGGATGACAATGCGCAGCCTTGATTTCGCGCCGCTTTACCGTGCCACCGTCGGCTTCGACCGTATCGCCGACATGATGGACCGTGTTCTTTCCAGTGACGGCGCCCAGCCGACCTATCCGCCCTACAACATCGAGAAGACCGCCGAGGATGCCTATCGCATCTCGATCGCCGTCGCCGGTTTCGCGCCGGAGGAGCTGAGCGTCGAGGTCAAGGACGGCAACCTGCATGTCTCGGCCCGCAAGGCCGCCGACGAGACCGGGCGCAGCTACCTGCACCGCGGCATCGCCACCCGCGCCTTCGAGCGCCGCTTTGCGCTTGCCGATCACGTCCGCGTCGCGGGCGCGGTGCATGAGCACGGGATGCTGCACGTCGATCTCCTCCGCGAGACGCCCGAGGCGCTGAAACCGCGCCGGATCGAGATCGCCCGCGCGAACGACACCACCCCGGTGCTGGAAGCCAAGGCCGAAACGGTCAACTGATCCGCCCTGTCGGGATGTTCATCGGGCGCGCCGGATCTTCGGCGCGCCCTTTGTCCGTTCAGGGTTTGGCAACGTGCCAGACGCCGTTGACGCCGTCGCCGGTCATGTCGCCCGGCTTTGCGTCCTTGACCCAGAGATAGAGCGGCATCTGCTTGTAGGTCCATTGCTTCGTGCCGTCGGTGCGGTCGGTCAGGCCGTAGTCGCCCTCCGCGGCCGCGTCGGCGGCCGCCGCCAGCGGCGGCCAGTTCGCGGCGCACTGGTCATAGCAGGACGACATGCCGTCCTTGTCCTCGTCATAGGTGTAAAGTGTCATGCCGTTGGCATCGGTCAGGATGCCGTCCTTCTCGACCACGGCCGTGACTTCGGCAAAGGCCGGGGCGGCCAGAAGGGCCAGTGAAAGGGCAAGAGCGGGAAATCGGGTCATGGGAACCTCCCATAGGCTTCGCGGGCCGGAAGCCGGGCAGGGGGCCGGAGCGGCCTCCCGGCGCAACAACGCGGCCGGGCGGTTTTCGCCCCGTCCCGGCCCCGCTCTCACGCGGAAGTGAAATCAGCGGTCCAGGGCCTGTGCCAGCCGCATCAGGTTGACCGCCTCGCTCCGGTAGCCGAAGCCGTCCTCGCCCCGGTTCGCCTGTGCCAGGGCGATCGCCTCGTCCCAGCCCCAGTCGCCCAGATAGACCGAGCCCTGCAGAAGCTGCCCGAAGCCGGCGATGGCGGCGGCAAAGCGGGTCTCGGCCGTGGCCGCCTCCTCTCCGGTGATCGGGGTTTCCGCCAGGGTCGAGACCTCGGCCCCCGGCGCCTTCCAGCGCAGCCGCAGGAAGCCCAGCTCCTCGCCCGTGCCCCCGGCCGGGGCCGCACCATAGCGCAGCGGGTCGTTGAGCAGCGCCTCCGACCCCGGAGCCGTCACCTCATAGAGCGCCGTGACCTGCGTCCCCGCGCCGATCTCGCCCGCGTCCACCTTGTCGTTGTTGAAATCCTCGCGCCGCAGCGACCGGGTCTCATAGCCGATCAGCCGGTATTCCGCGACCGTGGCCGGGTTCCATTCCACCTGGATCTTCACATCGTCGGCAATCGGGAACAGCGCCCCGGTCAGCTGGTCCACCAGCACTTTGCGCGCCTCGGACAGGGTGTCGATATAGGCCGCCGTCCCGTTGCCGTTCTGCGCCAGGGCCTGCATGATCGCGTCGTCCAGATTGCCGCGCCCGAAGCCCAGGACCGACAGATAGGTCCCCGTCTCGCGTTTCCGCGCCACATAGGCTTCCAGCCCCTCCGGGTCGTCGATGCCGACGTTGAAGTCGCCATCCGTGGCCAGCAGGATGCGGCTCACCTCGCCCTCGGCCTTCATCCCCTCGGCCACGCGGTAGGCCAGCTCCAGCCCCTCGGCCCCGGCGGTGGATCCGCCCGCCATCAGGTTGTCCAGCGCCGCCAGGATCGCGGCGCGGTCGGCGGCGGCGGTCGGCGGCAGCACCTCGCCGGCCGAACCGGCATAGGCGACGATGGCGACCTGATCCTCGGGGCGCAGTTCCGCCAGCATCAGCGACAGCGACTGCTTCAAGAGCGGCAGCTTGTTGGCATCCTCCATCGAGCCGGAGGTGTCGATCAGGAACACCAGGTTCAGCGGCGGCCGCGCGGCCACCTCGGGCAGCGCCCCCTGGATGCCGATGGTGACAAGCCGCGTGCCGGGGTTCCAGGGCGTCGGCATCACGCTGACCGTGGAGGCGAAGGCCTGTTCGGGCGTGGGCGCGGGATAGGCATAGGGGAAATAGTTCACCATCTCCTCCACCCGCACCTGCTCCGGTCCCGGCAGGTAGCCCGAGGTCAAGGAGGACCGCACCACCGCATAGGAGGCCGTGTCCACGTCGATGGAGAAGGTCGAGACCGGCTCCTCCGCCGTCACCTTCACCGGATTCGGCGCGTCGTTCGCGTAGGCCTCGGTGTTTTCCGGCGGGGCGAGCATGGCATCCGGGGCAGGGGCCGCGGCATAACCCTTCACCCCGCCGCCCTCGGCCGGGGCCTCGGCGCGCAGCCGCATCTCGCCTTCGGCGGCCAGGCCTGCGACGGGCGCGGAGGGCAGCGCCTCGGGCATCGCGGCCTCGGCCTGGGGCTCGGGCGCGGCGGCGACGGCGGAAGAGGCCGCGTCGCTTTCCTCGGTCCGGGCCAACTCGTCCGCAGCGACGGCCTTCGCCTCGGGCTGCGGCGCGGCATCGGCAAGCGGCGCGGCGGTGCGGTCCGCCGACAGCGTCGCCTCGGCGGGCCCAGGTTCGGCGGTCCTGGCGACCGGCGTCTCCGGGGGCAGCTCGGGCTTGCCGAGGCGCAGGTCGGCCACCGGCAGGATCACCGCGACACCGATCACCAGCGCGGCGACCGAGGTGGTGGCGGCAAGGGCAGGGCGGGAAGTCAGGGCGTGGAACATGCGACGTACTCCGTTCAGGGGGGCCGCCTTCGGGCGGTCCTCACTGGAACGGCCTGCTTCCGCCGATCCTTGGAGCCGGTCGAAATTTTCCATCGCAAGCGCCATGGCGCGCGCCTTGGCATCGGCATCCGGCGCCGGTGCGGCCTTCAGCGCAGCGCGGAGGGCGTCGAGGCCATCATTCATGTCGCGTCCTCCCTGGCCTTGGCCCGCAGGCGTTTCTTCACTTCGCTCATCCGCCAGGCGATTGTCCCCTCACTGACGCCCAGCACAAGCCCCGCCTCGGCCTGGGTCATCTCCTCGCCCAGCACCAGCGCCAGCGTGTCGCGCAACTCCGGTGCAAGCCCGGTCATCGCCTGGGCCAGCCAATCCTGCGCCTCGGCCTGCACGGCGATCTCCTCCTGCCGCGCCATCTCCCAGTCGCCCCAGCCCAGGGACGCCTTCGCGCGGGTCGTCTGCCGGCGCCGCAGGTCATGCGCGGCATTGACCACCACGCGGTAGAGCCAGGTGGTGAACCGCGCCTCGCCGCGCCAGTGGCGCAGCTTGGCCGGAAGCGCGGCGCAGATGTCCTGCGCCAGATCCTCGGCCTCGGCCCGCACGCCCGTCAGCCGCCAGGCAAGCCCGTGGATCCGGTCGTAATGCCGCCCGACCAGCGCGGCAAAGGCCGCCCGGTCGCCAGTGGCGGCGGCAGTCGCAAGCATCTCGTCGGACCTGTCCATCTGCATCACGTTAGCTGTGACGCAGCCGCCCCCGCAATCCTTGGGTCGGGCCCGGAAATCCCGACCCCGGACAAAAAATCCCCCGGCCCGAAGCGGATCCGGGCCGGGGGAACGGGGTCTGCCAAGTTCTTCCATCACCTGGGGGTCGGCGATCAGAACAGCAGCCCGTCGTAGACGCCATAGGCCCCCGAGGTCGACCGCAGGCTGGCCGACTGGCCCTCGTCCCGGGCATAGGCGGTGACCGCATTATAGGTGCCGGGGCCGAAGGCGCCGTCGATGCCGCCGCGATAATAGCCCCAGGCGCGCAGGTTGCGCTGGATTGCCTTGCGCTCGCTCAGCGAATAGCTCTGGAACGCCTTCGCCGCGGGGGTGGCATAGACCGAGGTCGAGCGGTAGGCGGGCTCATAGGTGCTGCGCGGCTCGACATAGACGGTCCGCGGCGCGCGGCGCGCCTCGCGGGCCATGCGGCCCTGTTTCAGCAGTTCGTCCACGATCACGGCGGTGGCGACGCCGGCGACGAAGCCCTGTTCCTTGTCGCCCCAGGCCAGCGCCGGCGCGGCGGGCACGGCGGCGATGGCGGCGGCGGTGAGGGCGGCGACCAGAGAGGTGCGGGCCTTGGTGACAGAGAGCAGCATGTCATGTCCTTTCGTGGTTCACCCGAGCAGTTCGGGTCGATGCCAAAAGGTATGGGCATTCGGGCCACGCTAGGCAAAAACGCCGGCACGTTAGGGGAAAACGCGGGTCTGTTATCGGATAACGCGAATGAAATCAGTCATTTGAGGAAAGCGGCCGCCACCCCTGCGGATGGCGGCCAGACAGCGCAGGGACCGGATGTCAGGCCGGGGCCTTCGGCAGCGCGTCGAAATCGGCGGCCGAGTGGCGCTCGGGCAGCTGCTCCCAGGCTTCGCCCCAGTTGCGGTTGACCTTGCGGCCCCGGATCACCGCCGGCCGCGCGTCGATGCGCTTCGCCCATTCCATGACGTTGCGGTAGCCCGCCGCGTCCAGGAACTCGGCCGCGTTGTAGGCCCGGCCCAGCACAAGCCCGCCGTACCAGGCGAAGATCGCCATATCGGCCAGCGAATACTCGCCCGCCATCCACTCGTTCCGCGCCAGATGCCGGTCCAGCACGTCCAGCTGGCGCTTGGCCTCCATCGCATAGCGGTTGATCGCATATTCGATTTTCACCGGAGCATAGGCATAGAAATGCCCGAAGCCGCCGCCGAGGAAGGGCGCGGAACCCATCTGCCAGAACAGCCAGCTGAGCATCTCGGTCCGCTGGCGCGGGTCCTTCGGGATGAAGGCGCCGCCGAACTTCTCGGCCAGGTACAGCATGATCGAGGCGCTTTCGAACACCCGCTGCGGCGGGCTGACGGAATGGTCCATCAGTGCCGGGATCTTCGAGTTCGGGTTCACCTCGACAAAGCCGCTGCCGAACTGGTCGCCCTTGCCGATCTCGATCAGCCAGGCATCGTAGTCCGCGCCATGCCCGGCCTCCAGCAACTCCTCCAGCAGGATCGTGACCTTGATCCCGTTCGGAGTTGCCAGCGAATAAAGCTGCAACGGATGCGCGCCCACCGGCAGCGCCTTGTCATGCGTCGGCCCGGCGACGGGGCGGTTGATATTGGCGAAGGTGCCGCCCGAGGGCTGCTCCCATGTCCAGACCTTCGGCGGGGTATAGTCGTTCGGCATCGGTCCTGCCCTTGCTGTGGCGTCTGGAACCGAGATAGTGCGCCGCCGTCCCTCGTGCCAGAGCCCTGTGCTGCGGCCGCCCCCTGCGCGAATGCACATGAATGCAAAAGGGGCGACCCTGCGGCCGCCCCCCTGGATCCCGTTCCGCCCGGTCAGATCGAAAGGCAGACGTATTTCAGCTCCATATAATCGTCGAGGCCATGGCGGCTGCCCTCGCGGCCCAGGCCCGACTGCTTGACCCCGCCGAAGGGCGCCATCTCGTTGGAGATGAGGCCGGTGTTCACGCCCACCATGCCGTATTCCAGCGCCTCCTGCACCCGGGTGATCCGGCCGATGTCGCGGGCGTAGAAATAGGACGCGAGGCCGAAGATGGTGTTGTTCGCCATCTCGATCACCTCTTCCTCGGTGTCGAACCTGAACAGCGGCGCGAGCGGGCCGAAGGTTTCCTCCTGCGCGACCTTCATGTCGGGCTTCACCCCGGTCACGACGGTCGGCTGGAAGAAGGTCCCCCCCAGGTCATGCCGCTTGCCGCCGGTCACGACCTGGCCGCCGCCCTTCACCACGTCGGCGATATGCTCCTCGACCTTCTCGACCGCGGCCTCGTTGATCAGCGGGCCGGTGGTGATGCCGGACTTCAGCCCGTCGCCGATGCTCAGCTTCTCGACCGCCGCCGCCAGCTTCCTGGCGAAGGTGTCATAGACCCCGGCCTGCACATAGATCCGGTTGGCGCAGACGCAGGTCTGGCCGTTGTTGCGGAACTTCGAGATCATCGCCCCTTCCACCGCCGCGTCCAGGTCGGCGTCGTCGAAGACGATGAAGGGCGCGTTCCCGCCCAGCTCCATGCTGCATTTCAGGATCTGGTCCGCCGCCTGCTTCAAGAGGATGCGCCCCACCTCGGTCGAGCCGGTGAAGGTCAGCTTGCGGATCAAGGGGTTCTCGCAGAATTCCTTGCCGATGTCCGAGGACCGCTTCGAGGTGATGACCGAGAAAAGCCCCGCCGGAACCCCGGCCCGCTCCGCCAGCACCGCCAGCGCCAGCGCCGAGAGCGGCGTCTCGGCCGCAGGCCGCGCCACGAAGCCGCAGCCCGCCGCCAGCGCCGGGGCCACCTTGCGCGCGATCATCGCGTTGGGGAAGTTCCAGGGCGTGATGGACGCGGCCACCCCGATCGGCTGCTTCAGCACATGGATGCGCTTGTCGCGCTGGTGGCCGGGGATGATGTCGCCATAGGTGCGCTTGGCTTCCTCGCCGTAGAACTCGATGTAGCTGGAGCCATAGGCGATCTCGCCCTTGGCCTCGGCCAGCGGCTTGCCCATCTCGGCGGTCAGGATCGTCGCCAGGTCGTCCTGGTTCGCCATGCACAGGTCGAACCACTTGCGCAGCACCTGCGCCCGCTCCTTCGCCGTGCGGGCGGCCCATTCGCGATGCGCCTTGTGCGCCGCCGCGATGGCGCGCGCGGTCTCGGCCCGGCCGAGGTTCGGCAGTTCACAGATCACGTCGCCGCGCGCCGGGTTGGTGACCGGGAAGGTGGTGCCGTCATCGGCGGCAACCCATTCGCCGGCGACATAGGCCTTGGTCACCAGAAGCGAGGGGTCTTTCAGAAGCGACGCGAGGTCGGTCACGGAATCGAGCATCAAAGCCTCCATTGATTGCCGCAAGGCCTGCCATGCGGGCGGCCGAATGTCCAGTTTCACCGGCCGGATCGGGCCAGCGTTGCTGCGGATCGCCCATGGACTGGCACCATTCGCCGGGCAGGGGCGCAAATCTTTTCGAAAAGATTTGCAAATTCCTTCGAAGGAATTTGGCCCCCCGGTCAGCCGTTGGCGTGCATCCGCTCGATATAGCCGCGCATCTCCTCGGCCTCGTGCCGCGCCTCGCGCAGCCCTTCCATCGCGGCCTTCAGTTCGGCCTCGGTCTGGCTGATGTGGTTGGTCAGCTCGGCCTCGCGCTGCTCCATATAGGCCAGCGCCTGGTCGCGCAGCTCCTCGGCCTCGTGCAGCGATTGCGCCAGCTTGTCCATCTCGGCCATGTCGCCGCCCTTCACCCGGGTGAAGCGGTGCAGCACCCAATGGGCGAACCAGCCCATCGCGAAGGCGACCATGAGGATGACGGCAGTGGCGACGACGTATTCGGTGCGGTTCATGGGCTTCCCTCGGCCGCAAGGTCATCGGGCCGCGGCAAGGGTCGTATCGTCTTTTCCGTCGGAGCAACAGAGGGGCTGGTGTCGAGCGCCGCGCCGGCCCCGGCCGTCCCGGCCGCTCCGGTCGTTTCGACCGCCGGTGTGGGCGCCGGATGGCCCTTGAGGACGAATTCGATCCGC
The DNA here is from genome assembly GCF_015999335.1 of Tabrizicola soli. Lineage (GTDB taxonomy): Bacteria > Pseudomonadota > Alphaproteobacteria > Rhodobacterales > Rhodobacteraceae > Tabrizicola > Tabrizicola soli. The sequence continues at coordinate 206,499 of NZ_JAEACP010000005.1, forward strand.
CGGTTCTTCTCGCGCCCCGCGTCGGAATCGTTCTCGGCGATCGGCTGCGATTCGCCATAGCCCACCGCCGTCATGCCCGAGATGTCCACGCGCCGCCCCTGCAGCGCCAGAAGCACCGCCTCGGCACGGGCCTGGCTCAGCGCCTGGTTCCCGCCTTCCGAGCCCTGCGCATCGGTATGGCCGCCGATCTCCAGCTGCATCGGCGGGCAGCTGGTCAGGATTCCGGCCAGCTCGTCCAGCACCGGCCGCGCCGTCGTGGCGATCTCGGCCGAGGCGGGGGTGAAGGTGATCTTGGTGCGCGCGATCACCCGGTTCACGTCGGCCGCGCATTCCTCGGGCGTCGGCAGCGAGGCGACCGGGTCCAGCGCCTCGTCGTAGCGGACGTTCACCCGGAAGGTCTGGCCCTGGCCCAGTTCGCCCGACAGGATCTGCGTGATCTTGCCCCGCGCCTCGGTCGAGCCGGTGACGCCCGTCACCTCCACCGTGTCCGCCCGCACCAGAAGCGCGCCGTTGTCCACCAGCGACAGGGCCTGCAGCCCGGCCAGCACCCGGATCGGCCAGCCGTCCGGCAGGGTGGCGTCCACCCGCGTCGCGGTCACCACCTCGGCGCCCTCGAAGGCGGCACGGGCGAAGGCATCGACCGCCTGGCGCTGCATCTCGTCGGTCAGGCGGCCGCGCAGGATGACCTTGCCGTCCCCGGACAGGGTCGCGGTGAACTCGGCCGGGCCTTGGGCCGCGGTTTCCTTCTTCTCCAGCGTCGAGGTCAGCGAGAAGGCATCCGGCAGCCCGGTCTCCAGCTCTCCGACCACCTTGTCGAAGGCCGCCTGGGTCACGTCGCTGCCGGCCAGCAATGTCACGTCGCCGTCCGAGAAGGTGACCGAGCCCGAGCCGAGCTCGGCCAGCGCGGCGATGGCCTGGACCACCGCCTCGGCCCAGCGCGGGGTGGGGGTGCCCAGGCCGATGGTGCAGGCGGGCGCGCCTTCCACCCCGGCCCTGGCCGCCGCCGCAAGGATCTGGCGCTGCGCCCGGTCGGTGTCGGCCGAGCAGCTGTCGAACCGCGCGCCCTCGGCATCCACGACGAAGCGCAGGGTGAAGGGGGTGATCACCGGGCGCGGGGCCGAGATGTCCAGCACCAGTCGCACGCCCTCGGGCGCAAGATCGCGCAGCCTGCGTTCCAGGTCGCGCTTCTGCGCCGCGCTGTCCGAGATCGCCGTGACCTCGACCACCGTCGCCGTGACTGAGACCTTGGAGCGCGGCAGCCGCCGCAGCGCCTCCAGCCCGAAGTCGAGTGCGGGCCCCCAGGTCGCGGGCGCGGGGTAATCCGCGCTTTCCAGGATGTTCTTCGGCTCGATTCCCGGCGTCAGGGCGGCGGCGGCCTCGGCCAGGGCCTCCTCCGACAGCGCGCCCTCGGCCGCTTTCAGCGGCATGAGGCCGATGAGCTGGATCCCGTCCTCGGTGCGCAGCATCTGGACCGAGAAATCCGGCGCCCTGATCGCCGAGGCCGGGGCCACGTCCAGCCCGTCGCGGATACGCGAGCTGTCGATGATCGCGCCGACCATGTTGACCGCCCGGAACCGCGCCGCCTCGTTCGGGGCGGTGCCGGACAGCCGCACCTGCAGCCCGTCGGTCTGGACGGTGATCCAGTCGATCCCCTGTTCGGCCAGCCGGGCCTCGACCGCGTGGCGGCTGCGCGCCTCGATGACCAGGGCGGTGCCATAGGCGACCGAAACCATGACGATCGCCGCCAGGATGAACGCCAGCAGCGCCAGCGTGGTCGAAGAGAACTTGCGGATCAGGGGCAGCACGAAAACCGGCAGGGGCGACTCAGGCGCAGGGCGCGCGCCAGGGGCTTCCTAGGGGTTTGGGGCCCCTTGTTCAACCAAGCCATCCGGCGACGGCAAGAAACGGCACAGGGATCAGCCCGGCATTGCGGTTCGCCCGGAACGCCGCCAGGCACGAGGCCGGGTCGTCCAGGTCCAGCCGCAGCATCTGCCCCACGATATGCCAGCCCATCGCCCAGACCCCCAGCAGCCCCACGGCCAGCGGCACCAGCGCCACATGCGCCGCCACCACCGCCGCCGCGAACAGCAGCACCGTCAGCACGAAGAAGCCCCAAAGCCAGGCCCGGCTGTTCTCGCCGAACAGCCGCGCGGTGGACTTCACCCCGATCAGCGCATCGTCCTCGCGATCCTGATGCGCATAGATCGTGTCGTAATACAGCGTCCAGACGATCCCGGCGGCGTAAAGCAGCACCGCCGCCGGGGCGACCTCTCCCGCATGGGCCGCCCAGAGCAGGATCGCGCCCCAGTTAAACGCCAGCCCGAGGAAGACCTGCGGCCACCAGGTGAAACGCTTGGCGAAGGGATAGATCGCCACCAGCGCCAGCGAGGCCACGCCCAGGCCCACCGCCAGCCGGTCGTAGGTCAGCAGAATCCCGCCCGCGACCAGCGTCTGCACCACCATCCAGACCAGCGCCTGCCGCACCGTGACCTGGCCCGAGGGGATCGGCCGGCTCCGCGTCCGCGCGACCGAGCCGTCGATATGCCGGTCGGTGATGTCGTTCCAGGTGCAGCCCGCCCCCCGCATCAGGAAGGCCCCCGCCCCGCAGGAGACGGCAAGCCACAGGTCCCACGGGGTGAACCCGCCCGCGCCCCCCGCCAGCGCCAGCGCCCAGAGGCAGGGGATATAGAGCAGCCAGGTCCCGATCGGCCGGTCGGCGCGGGAAAGCCGCAGATAGGGCCGCGTCCAGGGCGGGGCGTAGAGGTCCACCCAGTTGCCTTTCGGCGCATCGGCCACGGCGCCCGCGGGCTCTGGAAATTGCGACGGCAGGGACATAGGGTCACGCTCATGTCGGAGATCAGGCTTCATGTAGACCAGCCGCTTGCCCAGGGGCAAGCCGTGGCCCTGTCACAGGACCAGGCGCATTACCTTGTCGGCGTCATGCGGCTGGCGGTGGGCGACCCGGTGCTTCTGTTCAACGGCCGCGACGGGGAATGGCGGGCGACCCTTGCCGCCGCGGGCAAGCGCAATGCCATCGCCACCTGCGAGGCGCAGACCCGGCCCCTGCACCTGCCTCCCGACCTTTGGCTCCTCTTCGCGCCGATCAAGAAGGCCCGCACCGATTTCATCGTGGAAAAGGCGGTGGAACTGGGCGTCGCCCGCATCCTGCCGGTCCAGACCCGCCACACCAATTCCGAGCGCATCCGCCAGGACCGCCTCCAGGCCCATGCCACCGAGGCCGCCGAGCAATGCGGCGCGACCTGGGTGCCCGAGGTCGCCGGGCTCCAGCATCTCGACCGCCTCCTCGCGCAATGGCCCGCGGATCGCCGCCTCTACTGGTGCGACGAGACCGCCCTCGGCCAGCCCGCCGCCCTGGCCCCCGCGACCGGCCCCGCCGCCATCCTGATCGGCCCCGAAGGCGGCTTCTCGGCCGAGGAGGCCGCCAGGCTCCGCAACCGCCCGGATGTCGTCCCCCTCAGCCTCGGCCCCAGGATCCTGCGCGCCGATACCGCCGCCGTCGCCGCCATCGCCCTCTGGCAGGCCGCCTGCGGGGACTGGCGGTGATCCGGCCCGAGCTGCAGGCCGGGCTCCTGCGCTGGCGCGAACTGATCGCCGCGCTTGGCCTCGCACTGTTCGGCCTCTGGACCGCCTGGCAGGGCGGCTTTCTCCTCACCCCCCTCGGCCTCGCACTTCTCGCCATGGGCGCGGGCTGGGCGCTCACCTCCTGGCGCCGCCTGCGTTTCCACCAGCCGGGCGAGGCCCCCGGCATCCTGCGCGTGACCGAGGCGCAGATCGCCTATATGGGTCCGCGCACCGGCGGCTTCATCGGCCTGCCCGACCTGATCGAGATCCGCCTCCTCACGCTGCGCGGCCGCCGGATCTGGAAGCTGAAACAGGCCGACGGCCAGCTTCTCCACATCCCGGTCGAGGCCGACGGGGCCGACGCTCTCTTCGACGCTTTCGCCGCCCTGCCCGGCATGGACACCGCAGCACTCCTTGCCGCCCTCGGATCCGAAGGCCCCGCCTCCGACAGCCGCGTCATCGCCCTGGCCGAGGTCGACCACCTGATCTGGGCGCGCCGGGGGCGGGGCGTGGTCGTGCGCTGACGCAAAGGTCGCACCGACGCCCCTTGACTTGGCCCTTGCCGCTTGACACCTGTTGGCGCCCGGCCTAGCCGCCGGTCCCAACGCATCCAGCCCCGGAGCCTGCCCATGTCCATCCCCCAGTCCGGCGGCGGACCCATCGAAAGCTTCGATCAGCTGGCCGGCCTGCTCGAATCCGGCTGCAAGCCGCGCGACCAGTGGCGCATCGGCGCCGAGCACGAGAAATTCGGCTGGCTCACCGACAGCCGCCTGCCCTTGCCCTATGCCGGCGACCGCTCGATCTCGGCGATCTTCGACGCGCTCGTCGCCCGCTACGGCTGGCACCCCCTGCGCGAGGGCGAGAACATCATCGGCCTCACCCGCGACGGCGCCAACATCAGCCTCGAACCCGGAGGCCAGTTCGAGCTTTCGGGCGCGCCCCTCGTCTCGACGCTGGAAGTCGCGGCCGAGTTGCAGCAGCACCTGGACGAGGTCCGCTCGATCGCCGGGCCGATGGGCGTGCGTTTCATGGGCATCGGCGCGCCGCCGGAATGGACCCACGACCAGATGCCGGTCATGCCCAAGGGCCGCTATCGGCTGATGACCGACTACATGGGCCGCGTCGGCACCCATGGCACGCAGATGATGTACCGCACCTCGACGGTGCAGGTGAATCTCGACTACGCCTCCGAGGCCGACATGGTCCGGAAGCTGCGGGTGGCGCTGGCGTTGCAGCCGGTGGCGACGGCGCTCTTCGCCTCGTCGCCCTTCTTCGAGGGCAAGCCCAACGGCCACCGCAGCTGGCGCAGCCGGATCTGGCGCGGGCTGGACGACAGCCGCACCGGGATGCTGCCCTTCGCCTTCGATGAGGGGATGGGCTTCCAGGCCTATGTCGACTGGGTGCTGGATGTGCCGATGTATTTCGTCTACCGCGACGGCAAGTACATCAACGCGCTGGGGCAGAGCTTCCGCGATTTCCTCAAGGGCGAGTTGCCCGCGCTGCCGGGCGAGAAGCCCACGCTCTCGGACTGGGCCGACCACATGACCACCGTCTTCCCCGAGGCGCGGGTGAAGAAATACATCGAGATGCGCGGGGCGGATTGCGGCGACCAGGCCCATATCGCCGCGCTTCCGGCCTTCTGGGTCGGGCTGATGTACGACCAGACCGCGCTGGATGCGGCCTGGGACCTGGTGAAAGGCTTCGACGCCGACACGCGCGAGGGCCTGCGGGTCGCGGCCTCGGTCTCGGCCCTGGCCGGAGAGGCGGAGGGCGTGAAGCTTCTCGACCTCGCCCGCGCGGCGGTGGGCCTGTCCCACGCCGGCCTCGCCGCGCGCGGCTTCGGCGAAGAGGCGCAGCTGCGCCCGCTGGTCGAAAGCCTGAAGACCGGCAAGGTGCAGGCCGACAGGTGGCTGGAGTTCTACAACGGCCCCTGGAACCGCGACCTCACCCCGCTTTACGAGGCGTCGAGCCTCTAGCCCTCCTCCTCGTTCGACTTCGTCTCCTCGTCGGCAGTGGTCCGGCGGGGACCGAAGGGCAGGTCCCGAAAACCGCCCGCGAGGAGTGACGAAGTCATCGACGAGCAGCCCGAAGTCTTGCCGAAAGGTAAATGCCTACGGGCAAGCCATTGATTTAATTTGGAGAATAACCCTGTCCGCGTGTGGACGGTCAGGCCTTCTTCTGCCCGATGCGCGGCTCCGTCCCGGCCTTGATCCGCCGCAGGTTCCCGGCGTGCCGGATGTAGACCAGGATGGTCAGCACCACGGCCAGGATCAGAAGCCGGCCCTCGCCGAACCAGAACACCCAGCCCGCGCTCGACGCCGCCGAGACCAGCGCCGCCGCCGAGGAGATCCGCAAGAGGGCTGCCGCCACCAGCCAGGTCGCGCAGGCCGCCAGCCCCACCGGCCAGGCCAGCGCGAGCAGCGTGCCCAGGAAGGTCGCAACCCCCTTGCCGCCCCGGAAGCCCAGCCAGACCGGGAACAGATGGCCCAGGAAGGCCATCAGCCCCGCCAGCTGCGCCGCATCCTCGGCCAGAAGCGCCCGCGCGATCAGCACGGCGATCCCGCCCTTGCCCGCGTCCAGAAGCAGCGTCGCCAGCGCCGCCCCCTTGCTGCCGGTCCGCAGCACGTTGGTCGCCCCGATGTTGCCCGAGCCGATCTTGCGCAGGTCGCCCAATCCCATCGCCCGGGTGATGACCAGCCCGAAGGGAATCGCGCCCAGAAGATAGGACAGCACCGCCGTCAGAAGCAGGTAAAGGGTCGGACTGGTGATCTCGGGCATCGGCTATTCCGCGGCGAAGACCTGCGTCCCCGCGACCCAGGTGGCCAGCACCTTACCTTCCATCCGCGCGCCGTCAAACGGCGTGTTCTTCGACTTCGAGCGCAGCTTGAAGCGGTCCATCAGGAAGGGCGCCTCGGGGTCGAACAGGATCAGGTCGCCCGGCGCGCCAAGCGCCAGCCGGCCCTGCGGCAGGCCCAGCCGGTTGGCGGGGTTCAGCGCCATCGCCCGGAAAAGCGCCGGCAGGTCCAGGTGCCCGGCGTGATAGAGGCGCATCGCGGCGGGAAGGAAGGTCTCCAGCGCGACGGCGCCGGGTGCGGCCTCCTCGAACGGCAGGCGCTTCGATTCCTCGTCGGCCGGGGTGTGCATCGAGCTGATCACCTCGATCGCGCCCTCGGCCACCGCCGCCACCATGGCCAGCCGGTCAACCTCCGACCGCAGGGGCGGCGTGACCTTGAAGAAGGTCCGGTAGTCGCCCACGTCGAATTCGTTCAGCGTCAGGTGGTGGATCGAGGTCCCCGCCGTCACGTCCAGCCCCGCCGCCCGCGCCCGCGCCAGCGCGGGCAGGGACTTCGCGGTGGTGATCTGGTCGGCGTGGTAGCGCACGCCCGTTATCTCGACCAGGGCGAGGTCGCGCTCCAGCCCCATCCGCTCGGCCATGGGCGAGACGGCGGGGATGCCGCGCAGGCTGGCGAACTTGCCGCTCGTCGCCGCAGCGCCCTGCGACAGGCCCGGATCCTGCGGATGGCCCACGACCAGCGCGCCCAGCGATTTGGCATAGGCCATCGCCCGGGTGATCGCCTTGGCCTCGGTCGAGACGCGGAAGACGTCGGTGAAGGCGATCGCGCCCGCATCGCGCAGGAAGCCGATCTCGGTCATCTCGCGCCCCTCGCGGCCCTTGGTCAGGGCGGCCATGTGGCGGATGCGGACCGGGCTTTCCGCCGCGCGGCGGGTGACGAATTCCAGCGTCTCGGGCGTGTCGATCGCCGGGCTGGTGTCGGGCCGGGCGATGATCGTGGTCACACCCCCCGCCGCCGCTGCCTGGCCTGCCGAGCCGAAGCTCTCGCGGTGCCGCTCGCCGGGCTCGCCGATCTTGACGCCCCAGTCGACGATCCCCGGCGCCAGGCATCTGCCGCCGCAATCCACCATCACCGCGCCCTTGGGGGCCTTCTCGTCGCGGGCCAGGATCACGCCGCCCCTCACCGTCAGGCTGCCGGGCGCGTCGGTCCCCGCCTCGGGGTCGATCAGGCGGGCGTCGTGGAAATGCAGCGTGGTCATGGAGGGTCCGTTCCTGGCTGATCCGCCGCCATATGCGGCCTTGCGCGCCGCCTGTCCAGCCATGCTCAGCGCCATGCGAGGACGAGGGCCGCGAGGCCCGCGAGGAGCAGCGCCGCGCCCAGGGCCAGCGCCCTGCGCGGCAGGCGGGGGGCAGGGGCCGAGGGGCCGGGCGCCGTCAGACTGCCTTTTGCGGCATCCGAGGGCAGAGGCTCGAAATGCACCGGGGGGCGCTCCTCGGTATAGCCGGCAAGCAGGGTCAAGCGCGGGTCGGGGATCAGCGTCACCGCGCGGCCGTGCAGGGCGCGGGAGTGCAGGATCAGCACCGGCCCCCTGACCGCCTCCAGCCGGGCGCGGTCGGGGGCAAGCGCGGCATCCGACACGCCCAGCCCCTCGGCCAGATAGCCCGCAAGGCCGACCCCGGCCAGGTCGGCGGTGTCGAACAGCTCGACATGCGCCGGGTCCAGGTCCGGGTCACCGAAAAGCGCCGCCACCAGCCCCGCCTTGTCGCGCTGCATCTCCTCGGGCGACAAGGCGGCGGCAAAGACGCGGATGCCGTGACGCTCATGCGCGGGGATGGCAAGCGGTGTCATCGGCGGTTGCCCAGGCGATTGGCGGTGGCGGCGGGGTCGGACTGGTACTTGATCAGATGCCGCTCGCCTGTCGTGGTGGTGATCTGGACCGCGCCGAGGAAGGGCCGGGCCGAGTGCAGCCGCGCCAGCGGGATCGCCCTTCCGCCGGGGCCGACCAACCGGCGGTCGGTCAACAGCCAGACCTCGGCCAGCGCCTCGGACGAAAGGTAGGCCGCCCGTGCCCCGATGGCCAGGACCGCGCCCACCGGGCCCATCACCGGCCAGGCGCTGCCCTCCCACAGAAGGATCAGCCCCGCCGCCACGCCCAGGACCACCGCAAGGACCAGATGCCCGCGCCAATAGGCCTGGCGGTCGGCGGGAAACTCGGCCACCAGCCGCTCGCCCTCCTGCAGGGGGGCGGGGTGGCCCATGATGCTGTCGGGTTCGATGCGGGCCATCAGGCGATCCAGACGATGACGAGGGTGAAGACCGCGAGGAAGACGAGGACGGCGGCGGCGACCATGCCGCCCTGGCGCATCTCGGCCTTCGTCGGCTTGCGGTCGGGGATCATTGGCCGGCCCTTTCCTGTACGTCCCGGATCAGGTGAAAGACCTTCTCACCCTCGGCGATGTTTTCAAAGCCCGACTTGATCGTGCCGGAGTCGCCATCCGAATCCCGCTCCAGCCGCGCATGCAGCCAGACCGTGTCCGCAAGCCTGCCCGGTTCCAGCTCCAGCGCAGTCGCCGGCACGATCGGATAGACCTTGAGGCTGGGAAACGGCCCGCTGCGCAGGACATAGGCGGCGCGGGTGGTGAGCGCATAGCGGATGTACCGGCTGGCGGTGCGGGCCTCGACGAAGGGGCCGAGGACGAGGAAGCCGCCGAGCCCGAGGAAGGGCAGGCCGAAGGCGGCGAAGAAGACCGCGAGGCCGGCGTCCGAGGTGCTGGCGGCTTCTGTCAGGCGGTGGAGGCCGAGGAAGAAGACCGCTAGGCCGATGAGGAGGAACGGCAGGCCGAAGACCATCAGGAACAGCCGCTTGCCGCGCTGGTGGAAGCCGGGGGCGGGCCGTCCCTCCCAGAGCAGGGTCTCGCCGGGCCGGAGGGGGAGGGGGATGGCGGTCATATCACGCGATCCGTATGATTGTAGGGTGCGCTGTAGCGCACCATTGGCCGGGCGGAACGGTGCGCTGTAGCGCACCCTACGCCAGCGACGCCGGTCACGCCATCATGTCCACGATCTTCCGCCCCCGCTCCGCCCGCAGGTTCCGCGCCAGGAGGTCCATGCAGGCCATGCGGACGGCCACGCCCATCTCCACCTGGTCCTGGATCACCGAGCGGTTGATGTCGTCGGCGAGGTCGCCGTCGATCTCCACCCCCCGGTTCATCGGGCCGGGGTGCATGACGATGGCATCCGGCGCGGCGTGGGAAAGCTTCTCGGCGTCCAGCCCATAGCGGTGGTAGTATTCCCGCTCCGAGGGGATGAAGCCGCCGTCCATCCGTTCCTTCTGCAGCCGCAGCATCATCACCACGTCGGCGCCCTTCAGCCCGTCTCGCATGTCGTCGAACACCTCGCAGCCGAAATCCTCGACGCCCGAAGGCATCAGCGTCGGCGGCGCGATCAGGCGCAGGCGGTTCTCCATCTTGCCGAGCAGGATCAGGTTCGACCGGGCGACCCGGGAATGGGCGATGTCGCCGCAGATCGCGACGGTCAGCCGCTGGATCCTTCCCTTGGCGCGGCGGATGGTCAGCGCGTCCAGCAGCGCCTGGGTCGGATGCTCGTGCCGCCCGTCGCCCGCGTTCAGCACCGCGCAATCCACCTTCTGCGCCAGAAGATTGACCGCGCCCGAGGAGCCATGCCGCACCACCAACAGGTCCGGGTGCATCGCGTTCAGCGTCATCGCGGTGTCGATCAGGGTTTCCCCCTTCTTCACCGAGGATGTGGCGACCGACATGTTCATCACATCCGCGCCCAGCCGCTTGCCCGCGAGTTCGAAACTGGACTGGGTGCGGGTCGAGGCTTCGAAGAACAGGTTGATCTGCGTCATCCCGGCCAGCACGTCCGATTGCTTGACCGTGCGGCGGTTCAGGTCGACGTATCGCTCGGCCAGGTCGAGGACCGTGGTGATCTCCAGCGGCGAAAGCTGCTCGATCCCCAGAAGGTGGCGGGCGCGGAAGGCCATGGGCGGGTCCCCTTTTCCGGTTTGGCCCTCTATCGCAAACCGGGGGCGGAGGGGCAATGGCCGCGTTGCGGCGGGGCCGGCCGCCGGGGCGCTCGGGTCGGGACCGTCGTCACCATCGCAAGGGCTGCGCCCGACCTGCCGCGGGTGCTGTCCGCGCCCATTCGCTGGTCCTGGAACTGGCCATGCCCCGGCAAGGCCATAAGGTCATCCGGCACTGATAGGTTCTGGTCCCCGCCCCGTCCAGAGCCTACTCTCCCCCCCATGGGAATCGCCGCCGACATCGCCGGGGACTGGCACGCCGCACTCGCCGCGCTGGAATGGCTGGGCGAGTCGGGGGTGGACGAGGCCATCTCCGACGCGCCCGTCAACCGCTACGAGCTTGCGGCCGAGGCGCCGAAGCCCGCGGCCCTGGCCCGGCCCGCCGCCGCCGCCGCTGCCCCCGCCTCCGAACCCTTGTCCGCCGACCCGGTCGAGGTCGCCAAGGCCGCCGCCGCCCGCGCCGCGACGCTGGAGGAACTGCGCGAGGCCATCGCCGCCTTCGACCTGTGCGAGCTGAAGCGGGGCGCGCGCAACACCGTCTTCGCCGACGGCAACCCCGCCGCCCGCGTCCTGATCCTGGGCGAGGCCCCGGGGGCCGAGGAGGACCGCGAGGGGCGGCCCTTCGTCGGCCGGGCCGGGCAGCTTCTGGACCGGATGTTCGCCGCCATCGGCCTGTCCCGCAGCAGCGCCGACGCGCAATCGGCGCTTTACATCACCAATGTCCTGCCCTGGCGCCCGCCCGGCAACCGCGACCCCGATCCGGCCGAGATCGCCATGATGCGCCCCTTCGTCGAGCGGCATATCGCGCTGGTGGACCCGGCGGCGATCGTCGTCATGGGCAACACGCCGCTCTTCGCCCTGACCGGGGGCAAGGGCATCCTGCGCGCGCGCGGCACCTGGGCGCAGGCGCTGGGCAAGCCGCTCCTGCCGATGACCCATCCGGCCTACCTCCTGCGCAACCCCGCCGCCAAGCGCGAGGCCTGGGCCGACCTTCTTTCCCTGCAGGCAAGGCTGCGCTGAATGTTTCCCGTCGAACCCCTCACCCTCCTCGCCTTCGTCCCCGCCGGGCTGGCGCTGAACCTCACGCCGGGGGCGGACATGATGTTCTGCCTGGGCCAGGGGCTGAAGTCCGGCCGCCGCGCGGCGATGGCGGCGAATTTCGGCATCGCGCTCGGCGGGATGGTGCATACCCTGCTGGCCGCGCTGGGCCTTGGCGCCCTGGTCAAGGCGCATCCGGCGGCCTTCGAGGTGATCCGCTGGCTGGGAGTGGCCTACCTCTTGTGGCTCGCGGCCGGGGCGCTGCGGGCCTCGCCCTTCGCGGCCGAGGCGCAGGTGGTGCCCACGGCGACCGGCCGGGCGTTCTGGCAGGGTCTGATGGTCAACCTCCTCAATCCCAAGGTGATCCTGTTCATCCTGGCCTTCCTGCCGCAATTCGTCGATCCTTCGCGCCCGATCCTGCCGCAGTTCCTGGTGCTGGGGCTGGTGTTCTCCTTCGGCGGGCTTCTGGTCAACGGCGCGGTGGGGCTGTTCGCGGGCTCCATCGGCCAGCGCGTCGCCCGGTCGGCGGGCCTGTCGCGCTGGCTTTCGCGGATCAGCGCCACGATCTTCGGCGCGCTGGCCCTGCGGCTGGCGCTGATGCCCCGAAGCTGAACCGGCGGAGTTGAGATGTCCCGGATCGACGAGAGCCTGCCCTTCCACCCGGTCCGCATCGCGGTGCTGACCGTGAGCGACAGCCGCACACCCGACACGGACAAGTCCGGCGACACGCTGGTCGAGCGGCTGACTGCGGCCGGGCATCAGCTGGCCGACCGGGGCATCGTTCCCGACGACCGCGCCGGGATCGTGGCCCGCCTGCGCCAGTGGATCGCCGACCCAGAGGTCGACGTGATCCTGACCACCGGCGGCACCGGCCTGACCGGGCGCGACGTGACCGTGGAAGCCCACCGCGAGATCTATGAGAAAGAGATCGAGGCCTTCGGCACCGTCTTCACCCTGGTCTCGATGCAGAAAATCGGCACCTCGGCCGTGCAAAGCCGCGCGACCGGCGGCGTGGCGGGCGGGACCTACCTTTTTGCCCTGCCCGGTAGCCCCGGCGCCTGCCGCGATGCCTGGGACGAGATCCTGCGCTGGCAGCTCGACAGCCGCCACCGGCCCTGCAACTTTGTCGAGATCATGCCCCGGCTGGAGGAACACCTGCGACGGAAATAGCCGGGAGGGCCGTAACATCTGCGTTGAAGCGCGTTCCATGGCTGGCAGGCTCCCCGGCTTGCGCTAGACTGCGCGCGGCAATCATGGGGACGGGATGCGATTTCTGGCGCGCAGTCTGACGGGGCTTTTCCTGCTGGTCCTGACGCTGGCCCTTCTGGGGGCGGCGGCACTTCTGCTGGGCGGGGCGATCCGCGCCTCGCTGCAGCCCGGCGGACCGGGCCAACCGGCCGAGGAGCGGGTTGTCGCGGCCAATGTCACCCGTCTGGAGCCGACGCGGGTCACGCCGGTCCTGACCGCCTATGGCAAGGTCGAGGCCCGGCGCGCGCTGGATCTGCGGGCCCGGCAGTCGGGCAGCGTGGTCTGGGTCGCGGAGGGCTTCCGCAACGGCCTTTCGGTCCGTTCGGGCGAGGTCCTGGTCCGGCTCGACCCGGCCCCCGCGCAAGAGGCGCTGGCGCTGGCCCAGGCCGATCTTGCCGAAGCGACGGCCTCGGATACCCAGGCGCAGGCGGCGGTGATCCTGGCCCGCGACGACCTTGCGGCGGCGGAGGCGCAGGTGGTGCTGCGCCGGCAGGCCCTGGACCGCCAGCGCCAGATCGAGGCGCGGGGGGCCGGATCGTCCCAGGCGGTCGAGACGGCGGAACTGGCGCTTTCCGCAGCCGAACAGGCGGTCCTGTCGCGGCGGCAGGCCCTGGCCCAGGCCGAGGCGGCGGTGGACCAGGCGAAGGTGGCCGTCACCCGCGCCGGCATCGCCCTGGCCGAGGCCGAGCGGGCGCTCTCGGAAACCGAGATCCGCGCCGGGCTCTCCGGCCGCGTGGACGGGGTGGCCCTGGTCCCCGGCGCGCTGGTCGGCGCGAACGAGGTGATCGGCCGGATCATCGACCCTTCCGCGCTGGACGTGGCGGTGCGGCTGTCGACCGCGCAATTCGCGCTGCTGGTCGGTCCCGACGGCGCGCTGGGGCCGGCCCCGGTGACGCTGGGCGCCGCCGGCCTGACCGGCCGCCTCGAGCGTGCGGCCGCGGCGGTGGCCGAGGGGCAGACCGGCCGCATGGTCTATGTCGCGCTGGACCCCTCGCCGGCGGCGGAGGCGCTCTTGCAGCCCGGCGATTTCGTCGAGGTCAGGATCGAGGAGCCGCCGCTTGCCGATGTCGCCCGCCTGCCCGCGCTGGCCGTGGGGCGCAACGGCACGCTTCTGGCCCTGGCCGAGGGCGACCGGCTGCAGGAAATCCCGGTCGAGGTCCTGCGGCGGCAGGGCGACGACGTGCTGGTCCGGGTGGCCGCCCTGGCGGGCCGCGAGGTGGTGCTGGAACGCTCGGCCCTTCTGGGCGAGGGCATCCGCATCCGCCCGGTGCGCCCCGGCGCGGGCGCGGGCCTGGTGCCGCTGAGCGAGGCGCGCCGGGCGGAACTGGTCGCGCTGGTCGAGGCCGACGCGGCCATGCCCGAGGCGGCCAAGGCGCGGCTTCTGGACGAGCTGAAGGCGGGCGCGATCCCGGCCGCGACGCTGGAGCGGCTGGAAGGCCGCACGGGCGGCTGATGCAGATCCTGGGCCTCTTCGTCCGCCACCGGACGGCCGCCAACCTGCTGATGGCGCTGATGCTGGTCGCGGGCCTGATCGCCGCCTTCAACATCCGCGCGCAGTATTTCCCCGACGTCGTGGTGAACTCGGTCTCGGTCAGCGTGGCCTGGGACGGGGCCGGGGCCGAGGATGCGGACCGCGCCATCGTGCAGGTGCTGGAACCCGTGCTGCAGACCGTCGAGGGGGTGGCCGGCGTCAGCTCGCGCGCCAGCGAGGGGCGGGCGGTGGTGACGGTGGAGTTCGAGCCGAACCATGACCTCTCGGTCGCGGAAAAGGACGTGCAGGCGGCGGTGGATGCGCTGAACACCCTGCCCGAAGGCAGCGAGGACCCGGTGGTCGCGGCCTCGGCCTGGCGCGACCGGGTGACGGATGTGCTGATCTCGGGCCCGGTGGGGATCGACCAGCTGGGCCGCTTCGCCGACAACCTGGTGGCGCGCCTGTTCGAGGCCGGGATCAGCCGCGCCACGATCACCGGGCTTGCCGCGCCCGAGATCCTGGTCGAGGTGCCGTCGACCGCGCTGATGCAGCACGACCTCACCATGGCCGAGGTCGCGGGCGCCATCGCCGCCGCCACCGCCGACAGCCCCGCCGGCGAGCTGGGCGAGGGCGCGCGGCTGCGCACCGGCAACGACGGGCGCAGCCTGGCCGATGTGGCCGCCATCGTCCTGCGCTCGGCCCCCGACGGGACCAAGCTGGTCCTCGGCGACATCGCCGCGATCAGTGCGAACGCCGCCAATTCCGTGCGCGCGGCCTATGTCGGGGCGAACCCGGCCATGACCATCCGCGTCGACCGCGCCGCCGAGGGCGACGCGATCCGCCTGCAGGCGACCGTGGCCGAGGTCGCCGCCGCGATGCAGCCGACCCTGCCCCCCGGCGTCACGGTCGAGCTGGTCCGCACCCGGGCCGAGCAGATCAAGGACCGGCTCATGCTCTTCATGGACAACGGCACCACCGGCCTGCTGCTGGTGCTGGCGGTCCTGTTCCTGTTCCTGAACGCCCGCATCGCCTTCTGGGTGGCCGTCGGGATCCCGATCGCCATGGTGGGCACCCTGGCGGTGATGCTGGTCCTGGGCCAGTCGCTGAACATGATGTCGCTCTTCGCGCTGATCATCATGATCGGCGTGGTGGTGGACGATTCCATCGTCGTGTCGGAGAACGTCGAGCGCCGCGTCCGCCTGCTGGGCGAGACCGGCGAGGAGGCGGCCGAGCGGACCGCGCGCTGGATGTCGGGGCCGATCCTCGCCTCGTCGATCACCACGATCATCGCCTTCCTGGGCCTTGTCGGCATCGGCGGCCATTTCGGTGCGATGATCGCCGACATTCCCCTGACGGTGGTGGTGGTGCTGCTGGTCTCGCTGGTGGAATGCTTCCTGATCCTGCCCAACCACCTGGCCCATGCGATGCAGGATGCGATGCGCGACCGCTGGTACGACTGGCCCTCGCGCCAGGTGAACCGGGGGCTGGACTGGCTGCGCCGGGTGGCGATCCGGCCGGGAATCCGGCTGGTGATCCGGGGCCGTTATCCGGTGCTGGCCGCCTGCCTGCTGGCGCTGGCCTGGCAGGGCTCGCTTTTCCTGCGCGGCGAGGTGCAGTTCCGCTTCTTCAACCCGCCCGAGCAGGCCTCGGTCAGCGGCGCCTTCTCGATGCTGCCGGGGGCCGGGCGCGCGGACACGCTGGCGATGATGCACGAGTTGCAGCGCGCCGCCGATGTGGTGACCGCCCGGTTCGAGGCCGAATATGGCGCGAATCCGGCTACCTTCATCCTGGCCGAGGTCGGCGGCGCCAGCTCGCGCAGCCTCTCCAGCGCCGAGACCAAGGGACCGGACCTCCTGGGCTCGATCACGATGGAGCTGATCAGCCCGGACCTGCGCCCCTGGCCGGCCAGCGCCTTCCTGGCCGCCCTGGAGGCCGAGATCGTACCGCATCCCCTGCTGGAGGAGCTCAGCTTCCGCGGCGCGCGCTTCGGGTCGGGGGGGGATTCGCTTTCCGTCGACCTGTCGGGCGGCGAGGCCGGGACGCTGAAAGCCGCGGCCGAGGCGCTGAAGGCGGCACTGGCGGCCTATCCCGAGGTCTCGGGCCTGGAGGACAGCCTGGCCTATGACAAGGAAGAGCTGGTCCTGACCCTGACCCCGCAGGGCCGCGCGCTGGGGTTCGACACCGCGACCCTGGCCCGCACCCTGCGCGAGATGCTGGGCGGGATCGAGGCCGCGACCTTCCCCGAAGGCCCGCGCCAGGCCGCGATCCGGGTGGAGCTGCCCGAATCCGAGCTGACCGCCGATTTCCTGGACCGCACCCAGATCCGGGCCGCGCCGGGGCTTTTCGTGCCGCTGGCGGATGTGGTCACGGTGGAAAGCCGCTCCGGATTCTCGACCGTCCGGCGCGAGAACGGGCTGCGGCTCGTCACTGTCTCGGGCGAATTGTCCGAGGAGGACCCCGCGCGCGCAACCGAGGTCGGCCGCGTGATGGAGGAGGAGATCCTGCCCCGCATCGCGCAGGACTTCGGCGTCGACTGGCGTCTGTCCGGCCAGGCGGCGGCCGAGGAGGAATTCCTGTCCGGCGCGCTGGTCGGGGTGGTGCTCTGCCTGCTGGGGATCTACGTCACCCTGACCTGGATCTTTGCCCACTGGACCCGGCCGCTGGTGATCATGTCGGTGATTCCCTTCGGCCTGGTGGGGGCGATCTTCGGCCATTGGGTCTGGGGGATCCCGGTCTCGATGTTCTCGATCGTGGGGATGATCGGCATGTCGGGGATCATCATCAACGACTCGATCGTTCTGGTCAGCACGGTGGACGAATACTCCGAAAGGCGGGGGCTGATCCCGGCGATCGTCGACGGCGTCTCGGACCGTTTCCGGGCGGTGCTTCTGACGACGCTGACCACGCTCCTGGGCCTTCTGCCGCTGCTGTACGAGCGGTCCTCGCAGGCCGAGTTCCTGAAGCCCACCGTGGTGACGCTGGTCTTCGGCCTGGGCTTCGGCATGCTGCTGGTGCTGCTGGTCGTGCCGGCCTTCCTGGCGGTGCAGGCGGATGTGGGACGGGCGCTGCGGGCCCTGCGGCGGGGGGCGAGGCGGGAGCGCCTGCGCCTGCGCCCCACGCTGCGGCCGGTGGCGTTGGGGCTGATCCTGCTGGCGTTGGCGCTGCCGGTCCAGGTGGCGGCGACGGGGGCCTTGCCGGGCTGGCTTCTGGCTTTGGTCCCGGCCCTGGCCGGCGCCACGCCGGGGATCGCCGCGCTGGCGCTGTTCCTCGGGCTGGGCCTGATGCTCTGGCTACTGGCGGCGGTGCTGGCGGTCCTGCGGCTGCGACGCCTGTAGGGGCGGCGTGTGCGGGGGGCATCGAGCCCCCCGCACCCGCGTTGCCACCCGCTGCCGCGCCGGACGGTTCCCGGTTTCAGAGGGCGGGTTCAGGGCGCGGGGCAGCCCCTGACCTCGACCGCCTCGCCGCCGGCCAGGATGGTCAGGGTGACGTCCGACCGATCCAGCGCGAAGGGCGTGCCCGAGGGGGCCACCAGCTCGGTGACTGAGACCAGCTCGCCGCCCTCGCGCTGGCTGACGGCTTCTGCGACCCAGACGGACGGATCGCCGGTCTCGAAGGCCACGACCTCGGCCAGGCCCGGATCCGGCAGCCGCACCCGCGCGGTCAGCCGCAGCCCGTCGTCGATCGGGTCCACCGTGCAGGCCACCCGGCTGACCCCGGCCTCGCGTGCGGGAATGGCGCGGGCGGCGAGGGCGGACTGGATGCCGGGATCGGCGGCGCCGGGGGTGTCGAGCTCGGCCTGCAGCGAGAGGCTCGCCGGCATGCAGATCTCGTCGCAGACGCCCAGCTCCATCTCGACCGACAGCCGCACCGGCAGGGCGGGATCGACCGGCTCGACCTCGACCGGGAGGAGCAGCTTTTCGTGATAGCCGATGGTCTGGAATCCGTTCGCCTCGAACACCACCGGGGCGGGCCAGTGGATGTGGACCGACCTGACGTTGCGCGAGCCGGACCAGTCGAAGCTGGGGGGGATGCCGGCATCGCCGGGGCTGCGCCAGTAGGTCTTCCAGCCGGGCGCCAGGTCCAGCTCCACCGCCGCCATATGGGTGCCCGACTCCATCTGCCAGCCCGGCCGCAACCGGGCGGAAAGGACGTCCTCTTGCGTGGTGGCGAGGGCGGGCGATGCGGCGAGGCAGCCGAGGGCGAGGGTGCGGCAGATCATGGCCGCAGGATAGGAAACCCGCGCGGGGATGGAAATCACGTTGCAGCGACATCGCGCGACCGTGTCCGCGCGGTCACGCCGGAGCGGTCCGCCGGGGCTTGAGACCGGCCCCCGGCGGGTCCATCTTCATGGGAAAGGGGAGGTGACTCGATGGACCTAGCCGGACAGATCCTGATCGCGATGCCGGGAATGGCCGACCCGCGCTTCGATCACAGCGTCATCCTGGTCTGCGCCCATTCCCCGGATGGGGCGATGGGGCTGATCCTCAACAAGCCATTGGAGGAGCTGAGTTTTTCTGGCCTCCTCGAGCAGCTCGGCATCCCGCGCGCACCCCAGGGCCGCGACATCCGCATCCAGTTCGGCGGCCCGGTCGAGCGCGGGCGGGGCTTCGTGCTGCATTCCTCGGACTGGCAGGCCGAGGGCTCGACCCTGGAGGTGCCCGGCGGGCTTGGCATGACCGCGACGCTGGACATCCTGCAGGCGCTGGCGCAGGGCGGGGGGCCGGGCGAGGCGATGCTGGCCCTGGGCTATTCCGGCTGGGGGCCGGGGCAGCTGGAGGCCGAGATCGGGCGCAACGACTGGCTGACCTCCACCGCGCCCGAGGGGCTGGTGTTCGGGGCGGATGATGGCGGGAAGTGGTCGGCGGCGCTGCGGGGGATGGGGATCGATCCGCTGACCCTGAGTGCGGCGGCGGGGCGGGCCTGAGGCCGCAAGGGACTCCGCGCAAGGGGTTGGGAACGCTGGGGTAATCCGGAGAGTTTCGGGGAAGTCGAGGGTATGGCAGGCGTCTGGCGGGCGTCTGGCATCTGTACAGACGCACGGCGGGCGCGTGGGGCGTTAACCTTGGGGGGCGATCGGGGGCAACCATTCAAACAGATCATGTTCTGCCGACTAGCTTTGCCCCTATTTGACCTAAACTGCGCGAGTCGCACGGATTTTGTCCTTTTAGGAAGGAAGTTAGATGAAAGGTGTCTCGTTTGGGCTGGTGATAGTTGCGTTTTTGGGATTGATTTTGATTATCGTGTCCAACTCTTCAATGAGCTACAACGGCTTTGATGTTGATGTTGTGCTATCTATGGTTGGTAGCGTATTGTTTGTCGGCACTATTACTGGATACATCTTCGAGAATCGAACAAAGGAGAAGCTCTTTGGTGAAATTTTCGAGCGGATCAATAAAGATCTTAGCATCCGTAATGCAGGGATTGAATCTTGTTTTGAGGCATCTACCGATATTTCATATAGAGACGAGATCAAGCATGCACGAGAGATCACTACCCTTTTCACTTATGCAGATGGCTTCTTAAAGAGGCATATGGAAGAGTTACTTGATGCTGCAACGCGCGGAGCAATTCTTAAGTTTATCTTTGTTCGCCAAGATTCCCAGATTATTTCCGCTATGGAGGGGCTCGGCTGGGCGAAAACCTCAATAAGTGCTAACTATGAGTCCCTAAAGGTGTTTGAGAAACGGTTTGAAGGGAAGAACGTGAGTTTTCATTACGTCGACGCAATACCTAGGCTCCAGACTCATTGAGTTTCAGAGCCAGAACATGACGGTTGCTGCGAGGGCGATAGCGGAGAAGAAGGTTTCCGGGCATCTGTCGTATCGGGTGGCAACGCGTCTCCAGTCCTTCAGCCGGCC
>NZ_JAEACP010000050.1 GCF_015999335.1 Tabrizicola soli
TTCGGAAAGAATGGCTTCAGGCGCTCCATTTGCGCCTCGGACAGCCAGTAGAGGTTGCTCATCGGTCAGGTCTCCTTGCGAGGCCTGAATCACGCGAACCGCCCGAAATCAATGGGTCTGGAGCCTAGGACTGCTATGATCATCGCAGACAACAATCTCTGAGCAGGGAGAGGAAGCGATCCGATTCATTGGTCTGCAGCACGAGGTTGGCCTGGCAGAAGCAAAATCGGTTGAACATGAGTATCTCGGTCCCGAAGCTGGTGGAGATGAAGACGTTGCGGAGCCTGGCTGGAGCTGACCCACCCCTTTCCGATGAGAAAGGAGGCATCCGACTGCTGCCTGAGCTACGCAACAGAAGCCGACACTTTCAGGTCGTCCGCGAAAGCTATCCGGAACGGAACCGGCTCTCGGGTGGCGTGAACTACGTTGAGCTTAGAAAGCCCTGCTCCTTTAGATGCGCGGTAAGCAATCGCTCGACATACGAAGCAACCGAGCGCCCATCCGCTTCGGCGGCTTTTTCGACCGCCTGCTTGGTCTCCTCAGATACTCTAACGGAAATTGCTGAAGTTTTTGCCATGTGTTCACTTGTGTGCAGTTGACATTCAATGCTGATGAGTGCATATTAAACTCAGTTGCACACAATTGCAACGGACTGAGGGGGAGGTGGAAGCTCCCCGCCCAGCCCTAACCACGAACGATCTTTAGGGAGATCCCTCATGGCTAACTGCACGTTTACTACGTCTGGCCGCCTTTCGGAAGCCGCGCCGTCCTTCACGCATACGCCGCTCACGCAGTGCTTCATCGCGGTGATGCGGGATCTGTCGGCTTATATCGAGGCGGAGCAGGATCTGGAGCATTGTGACAGCTTCGATCCGGCGTGTGACGCTTGGATTTCTGACGCTGAACGTGCCCGCACGTGCGTTCTGGACCGCCTTGCCCTGCTGCATGTCGCCCCGGTCCGGCGGCGCGAGGACATTCCTCTGCGGCATTTCGGCAAAGTCACGCGCTTGCTGATCGAAAGTGAGACGCCCGAGGCCTTCGGCCAGGCACTGGCCCTGCCGTCGCAATTCGCCAGCTTCTTCAAATGCCACGGTGACAGCGCCACCGCCCGGCGGGTGAACCTGATGATCGCCGGGTTCCAGGCGCAATTGCGTAATCTGGAAACGCTCGCCGATTTCGCGGCACCGGTGGCCGCGGAATACTGCGGGATCGACGCCGATGAGGCCGACGCGCTGATGGCACCGGCGGCCTGACCCCAAGCCTGGGCAGAGAGACATGGCTGCGGCCCATCGTCCTTTGGCGGTGCGGCCCGCGGCCTGATCCGATGCCCCTCTTCCTGCCGCAGTCCTGCCGCTACTCTGCCTGTTCCGTGGCAAAACGGCCGATCTGCGGCGCCATCCCCGACATTCTGCATCATCGGAGGGCCTTATCATGGCCGACTTTTCCATGCGGCGCGGCCGCAAAATGCTTTCCCCTGCCGAGTTGCCTTTTCTGATCCAACCGGGAATCATGCACCCGGAATGGCCCGAGGCGGCTGAGACCAAGGGCTTCACGCTCATCGCCCGGGTGCGCGATCACCAGCATGTCGCCCTGCGCTGCCACACTTGTGGCGGGCTGAATGCCGTCCGGACCAATGTGCTGCTCGGCAATGATCCCCACTGTCACCATTGCCTGCACTCCGCACGCATTTGTTCCAGCGGCGCAGGGAGCAACTCGGCCTATGGCACGAGACCGGAGAGGTATTGCCAAGAAAGAGGACGCCGCACATGCGGCGGCTTCTCCCGCGGCATCCGCTCCACCGCCTGCCTCGACCCTTGCACCGAATCTTGCTTCTGCCCATCCTTGCTTGATCCAGCTCGTGCGTCTTCTGGCACGCCAGGCCGCCGCCGAAGAGATCGCGACCCAGAGGGCGACCGCCACGAAGGGAGACTGATATGCTGATGCACCAAGCTCAACGTCGCGCAGCCGTCTACGCGCGCTACTCGACCGACCTCCAGTCCGACACCTCGATCGAGGATCAGCTGCGCGTCTGCCGCCGGATGATCGACAGCCATGGCTGGACCCTCACCGAGACCTATTCCGACGCCGCGCTGTCGGGCGCATCGCTCCTGCGGCCGGATTACCAGCGCCTGATGGCCGACGCCCGCATCGGGCGTTTCGATGTCGTGGTGGCAGAGGGGCTGGACCGCTTCTCTCGCGACCAGGAACACATCGCAGCCTTCTTCAAGCAGATGAGCTATCGCGGCATCCCCGTCATCACGGTGGCCGAAGGGGAGATCTCCGAGCTGCACATCGGGTTGAAGGGCACGATGTCGGCTCTCTATCTGAAAGATCTGGCGCAGAGGACCCATCGAGGCCTTGAGGGGCGGGTCGAGGCTGGCACATCGGCGGGCGGCATCTGCTATGGCTATCGGGTGAAGCGGGAGATCCGCGCCGATGGCTCGGTCAGCACGGGAGACCGTGAGATCATCCCGGAGGAAGCGGAGACCGTCATGCGGATCTTCCGCGACTATGACGCGGGCTTGTCCGCCCGCGCCATCGCCGCCGCGCTGAACGAGGAAGGGATTCCCAGCCCGCGCGAAGGCAGCGGTGATGGCTGCTGGGGCGCCTCGACCATCTCGGGGAACTGGAAGCGCGGCACGGGCATTCTGAACAACGAACTTTATGTTGGCATGCTGGTCTGGAACCGGCAGCGCTTCGTGAAGGATCCCCAGACCTTCAAGCGCCAAGCCCGCCCCAATCCGCCGGAAGCCTGGAAGTATCATGAGGTGCCGGACCAGCGGATCATTGACGATGCGCTCTGGGACCGCGTCAAAGCCCGCCAAGGCGCCATCCGTGAGGCCATGAACCCGGCGGGCGTGCGGTCCGGTCGCCCTCGCCTGGAGAAGGCCCGCCGTCCTGTGTATCTGCTGGCCGGGCTGATGAAGTGCGCCTGCTGTGGCTCGAGCTACACGCTGATCAACAAGAACCGCTACGGATGTGTGGCTCCCCGGAACAAGGGCGAGAGCATCTGCACCAATCGCGCCACCATCTTGCGCGAGGAGGTCGAGGCGCGCGTTCTGGACGGCCTGCGCGAGGCGCTGCTGCACCCTGACCTGATCACGACCTTTGTCGAGGAATACCGCCGCGCCTTCAATGCCGCCGCCGCAGATGCCGGTGCCGGAAGGGAGAAGGCCAGCCGCGATCTGGCCAAGGCCGAGAAGAAGATCGCCGGCATCCTGACCGCTATCGAGGACGGGATGTATCACCCGTCAATGAAGGAGACGATGGCCGCGCTGGAGAAGGACAAGGCCGAGCTGACGGCCTTCCTTGCGGATCGCCCCGAGCCCCCTGCCCTGCGGCTTCATCCCCGCCTCTCTGATCTCTACCGCGAGAAGATCGCGTCTCTTGCTGAAGCCCTGAACCAGCCGGACATGAAGCCTCAGGCGACGGAGCTTCTGCGGGGTCTGATTTCCGAGGTTCGGATGGTGCCGGACCGTGCGGCGCCGGGCTTTCATCACGTTGAACTTGTTGGGGATCTGGCCGGGATCCTGGCTTTGGGTGAGCCGGATATGACAAAGCCCCCGCTGGTGCGAGGGCTTAAGTCGGAAACGGTGGTTGCGGGGGCAGGATTTGAACCTGCGGCCTTCAGGTTATGAGCCTGACGAGCTACCGGGCTGCTCCACCCCGCGCCATTTGTGCCTTGACTTGGCACGCGTGCCCCGAGGGCTTTTTCTTGCGA
>NZ_JAEACP010000051.1 GCF_015999335.1 Tabrizicola soli
AGTCCCGCGGCAAGCCAGTTCGATACGACAAGCGGCGCTATCGCCGCCGCCACCGGATTGAGATCATGTTCGGCAGATTGAAGGACTGGCGCCGCATCGCCACACGCTACGACAGATGCGCCACGACCTTCCTGTCCGCCGTCGCTCTCGCCGCAACCGTCATGTTCTGGCTTTGACGATCAATGAGTCTGGAGCCTAGTGAACGTCTCCCTCGACCTCGGACGCACCGAAGCCGAGGACTACCTCGCGGATTTTCGTGATGAACTGATCACGCTTGCCCTCAACCGCCAAAGCACGGCGACCGGTGGCGTCATCAGATCAGAATCCACGGACTTGGTCGAGGCCTTGTCCCACTTTGCCCAAGCGGCGCGCCACGTGCTGGGCAACCCCGCGCGACTTTTGACCGAAATTGAAGAACTTCAGCCCACCGAGCGACTCCGACCAAACAACCGGACTTTTCGAGAAGTCCTGCGGCGACCATCGTGGCGAAGCTATCCCGGGCGCGGCGCCGAAGAGACCATCGACATCCCGGACAATCGTTTCGTGCACCACATGGTTCAATACTGTGCACGGCTTTCGTCGCGGATCGCCAGCGCATCAGAGGCCCAGTCACGTCAGCTCTCCGCAAGGTCGGAACGGGCTTATGAGCATGCAAAGACCCTCCTCGAGGCCGAGAGTGAACCGGTGGATCCCGAGATCTTCGGAAACCAGCTTGCCGAAATGGAGGCCACGATTGCTGCCGTGAACGGGTGGACCAGCCTCGGGGCGTCGCATCGCGACGAGATCGGCGACTATGAAATCAAGCTGGAGAACCCCTATCGCTATCTAGAACGAGCCCAGTTCTACAAGCGACTGGACGCCGACCCTCGGCAAGATGAAAAGCTGGGGATAAGAAGCAACATCGTGCAATTGCCCGAAGAACCTTTTCGCTTGGTCGCCGAAGCCTCGAAGTATTTGAACAAGTCCTCCCGGCTCTTCGAGTTCTCGGGCATCGGGCTGGTCAGGCGTCATGGCCAGACGGGATCCATGAGGCTCCTGAAGCTCGAGGAGGTGTGCCGCATGAGGGTC
The DNA here is from genome assembly GCF_015999335.1 of Tabrizicola soli. Lineage (GTDB taxonomy): Bacteria > Pseudomonadota > Alphaproteobacteria > Rhodobacterales > Rhodobacteraceae > Tabrizicola > Tabrizicola soli. Next base: position 1,069 of record NZ_JAEACP010000051.1, read on the forward strand.
CGGGCCCCAGGCCTCGAGAAAAAGGCGGCCTTGAAGGCATGGTACGAGCAGAACGGCTGGACAAGAAAGCTGACTCGCACGGAACTCGAAGAACGCCGACTGGAAGCGCGAAGCAGTGATCGGCGCGCATCGCAATTGGAGCAGCGCGCAGAGCTTTCCAGATCGGCTGCAGCATCGCTCTGCTGCACCGGTGAAGACCTTAGGTCGCAGGAGATGCGGTGGTCAGCGCTCGGTGTGGCAAGCAGCTCCGCGCTCCCTATGGGCATGCGCTTCGTGCAAAGTGCCGCCTATTCCTCGGTCCTAGCCGCCTTCAATCGCGTTCAGGAGCTTGCCGGAAAAGTCGGTGTCGGCGGTCCGGAGATCGACCGGATCGATCGCATCGGCATTCTGCACGCCAGCGCGATCTACGAACGCTGGTGCCTAGTACGCCTGATTTCCTTGCTCGTCGACACCTTCGACTTCACGCCCGAGCCGGACTGGCTGGACCGCGTCATCGAAGGAACCTGTGGTGTGCTCGCCCCATTCGAACTTAGCTTCGAGCGGTCGGATGTGGCCATGACAGCATGTCTCGAGGTCCAACCTGTCCTTCCGAACGGCCGCCGCCCTGATTTTCGCCTGACGTTCCAGCACCGTGATGCAAACACCGGCGAAGACACCCATGCGCGCACGATCTTGGGCGACGCAGTAGAACCGTCGAAGGGCCTAGGCTGCGGACTCATAAGCGCGGGTCCATAGTCTTGAGCAGACGAGAAGGACGGCGGCCAGGTAGTTGGTCGCGGTTTTTTCGTATCTGGTTGCGATCTTTCGGAACTGCTTGAGCTTGCTGAAG
>NZ_JAEACP010000052.1 GCF_015999335.1 Tabrizicola soli
ATGAAGGTGCTGGTCCCGGTCAAGCGGGTGATCGACTACAACGTGAAGGTTCGGGTCAAGGCGGACGGGTCTGGAGTTGACCTGGCGAACGTGAAGATGTCGATGAACCCTTTCGACGAGATCGCGGTGGAAGAGGCGATCCGGCTGAAGGAGAAGGGCGTGGCGACCGAGGTCGTCGTGGTCTCGATCGGCGTCAAGCAGGCGCAGGAGACGCTGCGCAACGCGCTGGCGATGGGCGCGGACCGGGCGATCCTGATCGAGGCGGCCTCGGACGTGCACACCGACATCGAGCCGCTGGCGGTGGCGAAGCTCCTGGCTGCGGTCGTCAGGGAAGAAGCTCCGGGCCTCGTCCTGTGCGGCAAGCAGGCGATCGACAACGACATGAACGCGACCGGGCAGATGCTGGCGGCGCTGCTGGGCTGGTCGCAGGGCACCTTCGCCTCCGAAGTGGCGATCGAGGGCGACCATGCGAAAGTCACCCGCGAGGTGGACGGCGGGCTGCAGACCATCACCGTCAGGATGCCGACGATCATCACCGTCGACCTGCGCCTGAACGAGCCGCGCTATGCGAGCCTCCCGAACATCATGAAGGCCAAGGCCAAGCCCTTGGCGACCAGGACCCCGGCCGACTACGGCGTCGACGTGAGCCCTCGTCTCTCGGTCGTGAAGACCGTGGAGCCGGCGGGCCGCAAGGCGGGGGTGAAAGTGGGTTCGGTGGACGAGCTGATCCAGAAACTGAAAGACGAAGCGGGGGTGCTCTGATGGCCGTTCTTCTTCTTGCCGATGTCGTGGGGGGCGCGCTTGCCACCGATCAGGTCGCCAAGGCGCTGACCGCGGTGAAATCGCTCGGCCCGGTGACGGTGCTGGTCGCCGGTCCGGATGCTGCTGCGGCGGCGGCCGAAGCGGCGACGCTCTCGGGCGTGGCCAAGGTGCTTCTGGCCGAGGATGCGGCCTATGCGCATGGCCTGTCGGAACCCACCGCCGCGCTGGTCGTCTCGCTGGCCGGCGACTACGAGCATATCGTGGCCGCCTCGGGCGCGCTGTCGAAGTCGGTGCTGCCCCGCGTGGCGGCGCTTCTGGACGTGATGGTGATCTCGGAAGTCCTCGCGGTGCATGACGCGGCGACCTTCGACCGGCCGATCTATGCCGGCAACGCGATCCAGACGGTGAAGACCTCGGACGCGAAGAAGGTGCTGACGATCCGCACCGCGACCTTCGACGCCGCCGGCAAGGGCGGCTCGGCCCCGGTCGAGACGGTCTCGGCCTCCGTCGACGGCAGCCTGTCCTCCTGGGTCGAGGACAGGGTCGCCTCCTCCGACCGGCCCGAGCTGACCTCGGCCGGGATCGTGGTCTCGGGCGGCCGTGGGGTCGGCTCGCAGGCCGACTTCGCGCTGATCGAGAAGCTGGCCGACAAGCTGAACGCCGCCGTGGGTGCGTCCCGCGCGGCGGTGGACTCGGGCTACGCGCCGAACGACTGGCAGGTCGGCCAGACCGGCAAGGTCGTGGCGCCCGAGCTTTACGTCGCCGTCGGCATCTCGGGCGCGATCCAGCATCTCGCCGGGATGAAGGACTCCAAGGTCATCGTCGCCATCAACAAGGACGAAGAGGCCCCGATCTTCCAGGTCGCAGACTACGGCCTCGTCGCCGACCTCTTC
>NZ_JAEACP010000053.1 GCF_015999335.1 Tabrizicola soli
GGTGACCTGCCACTGAACTTTCATCCAGCTGCGACCGGAGCCGGTTTTTGATTTACGCCTGTCGGCGTGGGTTGAGCAATCGCCCGACGCGCGGAACTGTCATCGCGTGCAGCGGGTCGGGCGATTGCGGTGGTCAGGTGCAGGGCGAAGCCTGTAGGCGTCTGGTAGCCGAGGGCTGAATGGGGCCGCGCGGTGTTGTAGTCGGTGACCCACTCGGCGATCAGATCGCGGGCATGTGCCAGGTTGCGGAACAGCGTCTCGTTCAAGAACTCGTCCCGCATCCTGCCGTTGAAGCTTTCGACGAAACCGTTCTGCATCGGCTTGCCAGGCGCGATGTAGTGCCATTCGACCTTGTGCTCGGCGCACCACTTCAGGATCGCGTTCGAAGTCAGTTCGGTCCCGTTGTCTGACACGATCATTCCGGGCCTGCCGCGGCGTTCGATCAAGGCTGTCAGCTCCCGCGCAACACGGCGGCCCGAGATCGAAGTATCGGGGATCGCGGCAAGGCACTCCCGCGTGACGTCATCGACCACGTTCAGCACCCTGAAGCGCCGCCCGCAGGCGAACTGGTCATGGACGAAATCCAGCGACCAGCGCGCATTGGCCCGTGCCTCGATCAAGATCGGGGCCCTGTGCCGATGGCCTTGCGGCGTGCTTTGCGTTTACGGACGGTTAACCCTTCCTCGCGGTAGAGCCGGTAGATGCGGTTGATCCCAGACGCCTCCCCCTCGCGCCGCAAGAGCACGAAGAGACGCCGGTAGCCAAACCTGCGCCGCTCGTTCGCCAGATCCCGCAACCGCCCTCGCAGCGCCGTGTCCGGTGCGCTTTGCGACTGGTAGCGCACCATCTTGCGGTCCGCCCCGGCAATCTTGCACGCCCGCCGTTCCGACAGCCCGAGATGGGCCTTCAGATGCGCGACAGCCTCGCGCTTAACAGCGGGCGTCACCATTTTTTTGACAGCAGTTCCTTCATCGCCGCCATGTCGAGCATCTGCTCGGCCAAGAGCTTCTTCAGCTTGGCGTTCTCGTCCTCCAGCGCCTTCAGCCGCTTGGCCTCCGATACCGTCATCCCGGAATACTTCGCCTTCCAGGCATAGAACGTCCCCTCCGACATCCCGTGCTTGCGGCACAGATCAGCACACTTCGCGCCGACTTCGTGCTCCTGCAGGATGCCAATGATCTGCTCTTCCGTCAGTCGTGCCTTCTTCATCGTCCGTCCTCTCCATGGGCCGGACTCTAATCGCAGAT
>NZ_JAEACP010000054.1 GCF_015999335.1 Tabrizicola soli
GCTGGAGGAGACGGGCATGATATGGCGATCGCGTGAGCCGCGCTATGACGTCGCCTCGGGGATAAGCCAGGGCGCGCGCGACTATCAGGAGGATGCGATCACCGCCGATTTCCCGGTGGGGGCCGAGGCCGGTTTCGTGGTTCTGGCCGACGGGATGGGCGGCCATGCGGCGGGGGACGTGGCCAGCAAGATCGTGCTGACCGAGGTCTATTCCGAGCTGAAGTTCCATTTCGCCGATGTCGAGGCCTTCGAGGCGCGCGCGCCCGAGATCCTGCGCGGCGTGGCGGACCTGGCGAACGAGACCTTGCGCCAGCACAGCCGCAGCCACCCCGAGACGGCGGGGATGGGGGCGACGCTGGTGGTGCCGGCCTTGGTCGAGAACCGGCTCTGGTGGATCTCGGTCGGCGATTCGCCGTTGTTCCTGTTCCGCGGCGGCAGGCTCAGCCAGCTGAACGAGGACCATTCGATGGCGCCGCAGATCGACTTCATGGTGAAGTCCGGCCTGATGGATGCCGGGGTGGCGGCGAACCATCCCGACCGCAACTGCCTGATCTCGGTGCTGATGGGCGGCCGGATCCCGAAGATCGACTGCCCGGCCCGGCCGCTGGAGCTGAAGGCGGGGGATATCGTGGTCTGTTCCTCGGACGGGCTGCAGTTCCTGACCGATGCCCAGATCGGGAAGGTGCTGCACAAGTACCGCAAGAGCCGCTCGACCGAGATCGCCGAGCGGCTGCTGGAGGAGCTGGCCCGGCTGGGCGACCCGGACCAGGACAACATCAGCTTCACCGTCATCAAGGTGAACGACGCCAGCACCCGCCCGAAACAGGACCTCGCCCGCCCCTCCATGGCCGTCGCCCGCCCCAAACGGCTGACAACACTCGCGACGGAACCGAT
>NZ_JAEACP010000055.1 GCF_015999335.1 Tabrizicola soli
TAGGGTCAGGACCCATTGATTGGCTTGAGGCGACCCGGCCTGCATGATTCAAGCTCCCGAACTGACGGGGGTGAAGATGAGCAACCTTTTCTGGCTTACGGACGAACAGATGGAGCGGCTGACGCCGTTTTTCCCCAAAAGCCACGGCAAGCCACGGGTCGCTGATCGGCGTGTTCTGAGTGGGATAATCTTCATCAATCGCAATGGGTTGCGTTGGTGTGATGCACCGCGGGAGTATGGCCCTCCCAAGACGCTCTACAACAGGTGGAAGCGGTGGGGCGACATGGGGGTCTTCACCCGGATGATGGAGGGGCTGGCCTCTGGAGGGGGCGAGGAGAAGGTCGTCATGATCGACGCGACCTATCTGAAGGCGCACCGCACGGCTTCGGGCCTGCGGGCAAAAAAGGGGGGGCCGACGACCAGCGCGGCCGCCTGATCGGGCGCACGAAGGGTGGACTGAACACAAAGCTGCATGCCGTGACCGATGCCAAGGGCCGCCCCCTGAGGTTCTTCATGACGGCGGGCCAGGTCAGCGACTACACCGGTGCGGCTGCTCTGCTGAACGGCCTGCCAGCCGCAGAATGGCTGATCGCGGACCGGGACTACGATGCCGACTGGTTCCGGGAAGCGTTGAAAGACAAAGGGATACGCCCCTGCATCCCAGGTCGAAAGTCCCGCGGCAAGCCAGTTCGATACGACAAGCGGCGCTATCGCCGCCGCCACCGGATTGAGATCATGTTCGGCAGATTGAAGGACTGGCGCCGCATCGCCACACGCTACGACAGATGCGCCACGACCTTCCTGTCCGCCGTCGCTCTCGCCGCAACCGTCATGTTCTGGCTTTGACGATCAATGAGTCTGGAGCCTAG
>NZ_JAEACP010000056.1 GCF_015999335.1 Tabrizicola soli
TAGGCTGTGAACTCATAAACGGGATTTCCGCGGGTTCTGAAGCGTGATTCACTCGCCTCGATGGAGGTGGTGATGGCGCGTTTTGATCTTTCGGACTTCGAATGGGATCTGATCCGAGCGCTGCTGCCGGACAAGCCGCGTGGTGTTGCGCGGGTGGATGACCGGCGAGTGCTGAACGGGATATTCTGGGTGCTGAGGACCGGCTCGCCCTGGCGCGATCTTCCGGAGCGTTACGGCCCGCCAACCACCATCTACAACCGCTTCAATCGCTGGGCTAAGGCAGGCGTCTGGGTCCGGGTCTTCGAGACCCTGGCCGAGAAATCGCCAGACAGCATGCTGTTGATCGACAGCTCCATCATCCGGGCGCACCAGCAGGCGGCGACCCTAAAAGGGGGGCGCATCACGCCCTTGGTCGTTCTCGTGGCGGATTGAGCACCAAGATCAATGCGATGGTCGATGGGCGGGGTCTGCCTGTCGCCATCACTCTCTCGGCGGGCCAGGCCTCCGACAAGGCGGCGGTGGCCGATCTCCTCGCGATGCATCCCGCGCCCGGCGACGTGGTCGCCGACCGGGGCTATGACGCCCGCGCCGTCCTCAACCTGATTGCCGCGCGCGGTGGCAGAGGGCACATCCCGACCCAGCGCGACCGCAAGGTCCAGCGGACGGTCGATCCGGCGCTCTATCGCGAGCGAAACCTCGTCGAACGCTTCTTCAGCAAGCTCAAGCAGTTCCGAAAGATCGCAACCAGATACGAAAAAACCGCGACCAACTACCTGGCCGCCGTCCTTCTCGTCTGCTCAAGACTATGGACCCGCGCTTATGAGTCCGCAGCCTAG
>NZ_JAEACP010000057.1 GCF_015999335.1 Tabrizicola soli
CGCAAGACCAACCTCTGCACCGCGATCCGCGACACGCAAGGCAAGGGGCTGATGCCGGACGGGACGACGCGGTTCTCGATGCTCGACGGCACGCCGATCCATCACTACATGGGCTGCTCGACCTTCGCCAACCACACGGTCCTGCCCGAGATCGCGCTGGCCAAGGTCCGCGACGACGCGCCCTTCGACAAGATCTGCTACATCGGCTGCGGCGTGACCACCGGGGTCGGCGCGGTGCTGAACACCGCCAAGGTGGAGCAGGGCGCGACGGCGGCGGTCTTCGGCCTGGGCGGCATCGGGCTGAACGTGATCCAGGGGCTGAAGCTGGCGGGCGCGGACAAGATCATCGGCGTCGACATCAACGACGACAAGGAGGAGTGGGGCCGCAGGTTCGGCATGACCCATTTCGTCAACCCGACGAAGATCGAGGGCGACGTGGTGGCTCACATCGTCAACCTGACGAAGACGCCCTTCGACAGGATCGGCGGGGTGGACTACTCGTTCGACTGCACCGGCAACGTCAAGGTGATGCGGCAGGCGCTGGAATGCACCCACCGCGGCTGGGGCCAGTCGATCGTGATCGGGGTGGCCCCGGCGGGGGCGACGATCGAGACGCGGCCGTTCCAGCTGGTCACGGGCCGGGTCTGGAAGGGCACGGCCTTCGGCGGTGCCAGGGGCCGGACCGACGTGCCGAAGATCGTCGACTGGTACATGGACGGCAAGATCGAGATCGACAGCATGATCACCCACATCCTCAAGCTCGAGGACATCAACAAGGGCTTCGACCTCATGCACGAGGGCAA
>NZ_JAEACP010000006.1 GCF_015999335.1 Tabrizicola soli
GGCCGGCTGAAGGACTGGAGACGCGTTGCCACCCGATACGACAGATGCCCGGAAACCTTCTTCTCCGCTATCGCCCTCGCAGCAACCGTCATGTTCTGGCTCTGAAACTCAATGAGTCTGGAGCCTAACAAAGTTACGCAGGTTACAGGATTTTCAGATATAGACAGAAAGAGGGAGGCAGAATTTAGGGTGTGGGCGGCTACATATCTTGATGCCGCCCAGCGCTGGCAGGTCACCGTTTCCGATGCAGCGGCACTACTTCCGCACCGCCCTCCGGGCCTTTCAGGTGCGAGGCCAGGACACCCCCGACCTGATCCGCGGCCACCCGCAAGGGGTCTGTCGCGAGATGGGCATAGCGGGCGGTTGTCTTGACGTCCCGATGCCCCAGAAGCGCCCCGATCACCGGCAGGGACGCACCGCCCGCCACCATCACAGACGCGAAGGAATGGCGAAGGTCATGCGGGCGCACATCGGCCAACCCTGCCGCTTTGCGGATGATCCCCCAGGGGTCTTTCAAGTTCACCAGCGGGACTTCGGGGTCGCTGTAGTCCCCGCCTCGGATCACAAAGCCCTTGCCCGAGTCCGGACGCTCTAGCCCTTCCAGGACTTCCAGCGCGGCCGGGGGCAGCATAAGCGGCTTCCGGCCCGTCTTGCTGTCTGGCAGGTTGGCCCGTCCGGCCTGCCAGTCGATCCACTCCCACCGCAACCCGAGGATTTCACCGCGGCGGGCACCCGTGAAGATCAGAAGGCGGATAGCCGCCACGGCCCATTTGCTTACGCGTACGGGCTTCACCTTCCCGTCCTCGATCAGCACCAGCTCAGCCCGGTCAGCCGCGCCCAGCGCCTCGCCCAGCGCTGCAAACTCGGCCGGGGAAAGAAAGCGCTCACGTGGGGTTTCCCGGTACTTCTCGACTTCCCCGCACGGATTGGAATGCTTTTCCCGGTAGCCCCAGGTTTCGGCCAGGGTAAAGGCCTTGGACAGGGCGGCGCGGGCGCGGTTCGCCGTGGTCGGCTTGCTGGCCAAGCGCGCATGAAAGCGGGCAATGTCCGCCTCGGCCACGTCAGACACTTTCAGCTTGGCCAGAGGGTCCTTGCAGATGATCCGCTGCACCAGGTCAGACACATAGGCAACCGTGCTGGGCTTGTTCCGCACCTTCACATGGCTTTTCAGGTACTCGCCCATCAACTCAGCCACGGTCAGGGACTTGCGCTTGACGATCTTCTCCCCCGCAGGATCGCCACCGGCTGCCACCTCGGCCGCCCAGCGCTGGGCAACCTCGCGAGCCTGATCTGGGGTAAGCGCTCCGTGCTGCCCGATCACGCCCCAGCGGACCCGTCCAGCTCGGCCACCGCCAACCCGATACTTCAAGACATAGGTCTTTCCGCCTGTCGTTCCGACCCGAATCCCGAAGCCGGGCAGGTCTGTATCCCAGGCCACATAGCGGATGCCCGAGGGTTTCAGGGCGTCAACCGTCCGTTTCCCGATCTTGATGCTCTCGGCCATTGCTTCCCTCTGGCTACCACCGGGCTACCACGGGGCTACCACCGAAGGTGAAATCTGATGCAACCCCATGCAAGATAGATGGGCTCTAATCGTAGGTTTTGCAAGGCAAAATGCAACTCGGTGCAGTATGCGGCAAGACGGCGAAAGACTGTAACCCTAAGATTGTGGATCTGGGGGTCCCCCGTTCGAGCCGGGGAGGCGGTACCATCCGAAACAGGGCCCGGGCAACTCGCCCGGGCCCTTTTCCTTTGTCGGTCCGCGGCGGATATGCTCATCTGGCCAAGGCAGAGCGGGGGCCTTGCATGAATGCACAGGGGCAGGATTGGGACGACCTTCGGCTCTTCCTCGCCGTGGCGCGGGCCGGATCGCTTTCGGGCGCGGCGCGGGCCCTGGGGGTTACTCATTCCACCGTCTTCCGCCGCATCGGCGCCTTCGAGGAGCGGCTGGGCGTGCGGCTCTTCGACCGGCTGCAGGGCGGCTATGACCTGACCGCCGCTGGCGAGGAGATGCGCGAGTCGGTCCTGCGCATCGAGGAGGAGATCGCCGCGCTGGCGCTCAAGGTCACCGGGCAGGACCAGCGGCCGACGGGGACGATCCGCATCACCGCCACGGATTTCCTGGCCCAGGCGCTGCTGCCGGCGCATGTCGCGGCGTTCCGGGCCGAACGGCCGGGGATCGAGATCGAGGCCATCGTCTCGGACACGGTGCTGGACCTGACCCGGCGCGAGGCGGATATCGCGCTGCGGATCGGCAATCCGGGGCAGGAGGCGCTGGTCGGGCGGCGGATCGGGCAGCTGGCCTTTGCGGTCTATGCCGCAAGGGGCAGGGCGGGCGATCCCGGGACCGGGGACTGGGTGGGCTATGGCGCCTCGCACGGGCCGCTCAGCCGCGCGATGGCGCGGTGGTGGCCGGGAATGCGGCAGGTCTACCGGACCAATTCGATCACGGCGGCGCAGGCGGCGGCACGGGCGGGGATCGGCATGGCCGCCCTGCCTTGCGTGCTGGCCGACCGGGATCCGGGCCTTGTCCGCCTCTGTCCCTTGCCCGAGCCCTTTGCCCTGGACCTGTGGCTCCTGACGCATGAGGACCTGCGCCATACCGCGCGGATCCGCATGTTCCTGGATTTCATGGGCACGGCGGTTCAGGCCGAGGCCGACCTCCTGGAGGGCCGCCGCCCCCTGGGGCAGGTGCCGGCCGTGGATTGACGGCCGGCGCTTGCGATCACTCCAGCGCCTGCCAGTCGGGGTGTTCGAAATGCTCGCCATAGGCGTTCAGCGCCTGGACGATCGTCACTGCGCCGGGCTCGATCTCGCCGGCTTCCAGCGCCGAGGTGCCGACGGCCATCTCGGCCAGCACGCCGTGGAACTGCTCGTCCACTGCCGGGTCCAGCTTGCAGTTCTCGATCATGAAATCGACCTGGGTCTGCACATCGGCGGCAAGGGTCCTGGCGGCCTCGGGCGTGAGCGAACCGCCATGGATCGCCTCGAGGTTCGCGGCCATCGCGCCGCGGATCGCGCTCATGCCCTTCACCATGTTCTCGTCGCCCTGCCATTTCGCGCCGTTGTTCAGCACGAGCTCAAGGGACGAGGCCGAATGGCCTTCGTGGCCGGCGGTCTGCGCCGTGGTGAGGCCGGGGGCGGCCAGCGACAGCGCAAGGGCGGTGGCCAGGGCGGCAAGGGATCTTCCGGGTTTCATGGGTCTCTCCTCAGGGATGCAGCGGATTTGCTGCATGAGAGGAAGATAACCTGTCCGTCCGCGCACAGGGATTGGCCAATGCCGCAAGTGGTCTTTGCAGGAATGTTCAGGAAACGGCGAGCCGCCCGGTCAATCCGGGCGGTCCTTTGCCGCGTCATGCGGCCTTTTGCAGAAGGCGTCGCGCAACACGGTGACGATCAGCGCCGCCTCCTCGCGCGCGAGGTGATAGATCACGCTTTTCCCCTCGCGGCGGGTGTTGACGATGCCTTCCGCGCGCAGCCGCATCAGCTGTTGCGAGACGCTGACCGGGCTGGCCCCCAGCGCCTCGGCCAGTTGGGTGACGTTGCGCTCGCCATCGACGAGCAGGCAGAGGATCTGCAGGCGCCCCTCGTGCGAAAGCGACTTCAGAAGCGCCACTGCCCGCGACGCCTGTTCGGCCGTGCCGCCGAAGCCTTCCAGGATCTCTGCCATGCTCATTCCACCTTATTCGAAAGCGCAGCCCTTCTTCAGCCCGAACGCCCGGAAGACCATCGCCGCGGGGCAGAAGCGGGTGAAGGAGGATTGCAGCAGGTTCAACCCGATGAAGACGGTGAACCAGACGAAGTAGGGCGAGACATAGGTCGTCAGCACGACGCTGAGAAGGACCATGACTCCGGCGAAACGCAGAACTGCAGCATCAAGCGACATTTTCGGACCTCATCCTTTGGTGGTTGCTTTCAGTTTGTCGATCCCCAGCGCCTTCAGCGCCAGGTGTTCGTAGAAGGGTTCCGACTGGCCCTTGCGGAGTTTGTGAATGAAGTATTTCTCGAACCCCGCCTTGGCCAGGTGGACCCATTTGCCCGACGAGGACCAGTTGACGTTCCTCGGCGGAATCTGCGGCTGCGCGACGAAGGCGATGCCCCCGTCGCCGAAATCGGCCAGGCAGACGGCATTCCAGGTGCCGATGCTGTCGGGCTCCTTCCCACGCACCAGGTTGCCGATGTTGTGCGCGGTGGCGGTGACCATGCTTTCGATCATGAAGCCGGTCTTCGGCACGCCGACCGGAACCGGAGTCGGACCCATGGGCGGGATCGCGACGCAGACGCCGACGGCGAAGATGTTCTTGAACTTCGGGTTCTGCTGGTGCTTGTCGACGATGGTGAAGCCGCGCGGGTTCGACAGTCCGTCGATCCCCGAGACCGCCTTGATGCCCCGGAAGGCCGGCAGCATCATCGAGAAGGCGAAGGGCAGGTCCTTCTCGGCCTTGACGGCGCCGTCCTCGCCCACTTCCTCGACGAACATGTGGCCGTCCTCGACCCGCTTGACGCGGGTGTTGGTCATCCACTTGACATGCTTCTCGCGCATCTCGGATTCCAGGAGGCCCTTGGTGTCGCCGACCCCGTCAAGGCCGAGGTGGCCGATATAGGGCTCGGGCGTGACATAGGTCATCTGCACCCGGTCGCGGACGCGGGCCTTGCGCAGCGCGGTTTCCAGGATGAACAGGAATTCGTAGGCCGGGCCAAAGCAGCTGGCGCCCTGGGCCGCGCCGATGATCACCGGGCCGGGGTTCTCGACCAGTTTCTCGAACACCGATTTCGCCGCCTCGGCATGGTCGATGTGGCAGACCGACTGGGTGAAGCCGCCATGCGGGCCGAAGCCGGGGATCTCGTCGAAGGCCAGTTCCGGCCCGGTGGCGATCACCAGGAAATCGTAGGAGACGGATTTGCCGTCCACCAGTTCGATCCGGTTCTCCTCGGGGTGCAGGCGCTCGGCCGCGACGGGGATGAAGTCGATCCCGCGCTTCGACATCGCGGGGCCGAGGTCGACGGTGATGTCGGCCCGGTCGCGCCAGCCGACGGCGATCCAGGGGTTCGAGGGCACGAAGTGGTACTTCGGGTCCTTGGTGACGACCGTCACCTTGTCCTCGGGCCTGAGCTGGTCCTTCAGCTCGTAGGCCATGATGGCGCCGCCAAGTCCGGCCCCCAAAACAACGACATGTGCCATTTCAGTCTCCTCGCTGATGGTTCATGAGCATAATCATCGGTCTGAATGGACTGGCCGTCCTTGATCCCGCGCATTTCCTCATGTCCGGAACACGCGATAGATGGCCGGGATGACCAGGACGGTCAGCAGGGTCGAGGTGAGCAGCCCGAAGAACAGCGACAGCGCGAGCCCCTGGAAGATCGGGTCGGCCAGGATCACCACCGCGCCGATCATGGCGGCGATGGCGGTCAGGAGGATCGGCTTGAAGCGGATCGCCCCGGCCTCGATCAGGAGGTCTACGGTCACCGGCTCGCCACCGGGCTTGCCGTGGCGGATGAAGTCCACCAGCAGGATCGAGTTGCGCACGATGATCCCGGCCAGCGCGATGAAACCGATCATCGAGGGGGCCGAGAAGGGCGCGGCGAACAGCCAGTGCCCGGCCATGATCCCCAGGAAGGTCAGCGGGATCGGGGTCAGGATCACCAGGGGCAGCTTGAACGAGCCGAACTGCGCCACGACCAGGATGTAGATGCCCAGCAGCGCGATGGCAAAGGCAGCGCCCATGTCGCGGAAGGTGACGAAGGTCACTTCCCATTCGCCATCCCAGAGCAGGGTGACGACATCCTCGTTCTCGGGCTGGCCGTTCAGGGCGATCACCGGCTTCTGGCCTTCGGGCCAGTCCATCTTCTCGATCTCGTCCGCGACGGCCAGCATCCCGTAAAGCGGCGCCTCGAAATCCCCGGCCAGTTCGGCCGTGACCATCTCGGCGTTGCGGCCGTTGTGGCGGAAGACGGGGAAGCTGGCGGCTTCCTCCTCGATGCGGATCACGTCGCCCAGCTCCACCACCCCCCGTGCGCCGGGCAGGGCGTTGGCGGGAATGGGCGTGGTCAGGAAGCGTTCGTCCAGCACCCGGTCGGCGGCATCGCGCTGCACGACCAGCGGGATCGGCAGGCGGCCTTCGCCGCGGTGGGAATAGCCGACCGTCTGCCCGCCGTTCAGCAGCGCCAGCGTGTCGAACACGTCCTGCTCCTGCACGCCATAGAAATCCAGGTTGTCGGTCGAGATCGTCGCCCGCAGCCGCCGGGCCTGGGTGCCGAAGCTGTCGTCCACGTCGACGACGAAGGGCACGGCCTGGAAGGCCTCGCGGATCTTCGCGGCGGCTGCGCGGCGGGTCTCGGCGTCGGGGCCATAGACCTCGGCCAGCAGGGTGGAGATCACCGGCGGGCCCGGCGGGGGCTCGACCACCTTCAGGCTGGTGCCTTCGGGCACGGAAAGCGCGGCCAGCCGCTGCCGCAGATCCAGCGCGATGTCGTGGCTTTCGCGGTCGCGGTCGCCCTTGGGGGTGAGGTTGATCGCGACCTCGCCCAGCTGCGGCTCGCTGCGGATGTAGTAGTGCCGCACGAGGCCGTTGAAGTTGAAGGGCGCGGGCGTGCCGGCATAGGTCTGCACGCTGGTCACTTCCGGCAGGCCCAGCACCACATCCGCCACGTCGCGCGCCACGCGGTCGGTCGCCTCGACCGAGGCGCCCTCGGGCAGGTCGATCACGACGCTGAGCTCCGACTTGTTGTCGAAGGGGAGGAGCTTGACCGTCACGTCGCGGGTGTAAAGCGCCGCGAGCGAGCCGAAGGAGAGGGCGGCCGTGACCAGGAGGAAGGTCAGGCTGCGGGCCTTCGAGGCCAGGATCGGCCGGGCGACGCGGGTATAGCTGCGCGCCAGCCAGCCGCCGTGGTGGTGGCCCGCAGCCGCCGCCATCTCGCCATGGGCGGGGCCGTGGTCGACCCGGCCCGCGATCTTGACCATCAGCCAGGGGGTGATGATCACCGCCACGAAGAAGGAGAAGATCATCGCCGCCGAGGCATTGGCCGGGATCGGCGACATGTAGGGGCCCATCAGGCCGGAAACGAACAGCATCGGCAACAGCGCCGCGACCACGGTCAGGGTGGCGACGATGGTCGGGTTGCCGACCTCGGCCACCGCCTCGATGGCGGCCTGCAGGCGGGGCTTCCTGCGGTCGAGGCCCCAGTGGCGGTCGATGTTCTCGATCACCACGATGGCGTCGTCGACCAGGATGCCGATACTGAAGATCAGCGCGAAGAGCGACACCCGGTTCAGCGTGTAGCCCATGATCCAGGCGGCAAACAGCGTCAGCAGGATCGTTACCGGGATCACGATGGCGACCACGACGGATTCACGCCAGCCGATCGCGAACAGGACCAGCGCGATGATCGAGACGGTGGCGAGGCCGAGGTGGAACAGAAGCTCGTTCGCCTTCTCGTTCGCGGTCTCGCCATAGTCGCGGGTGACGGTGACGGTCACGCCCTCGGGGATCAGCTTCGGTTCCAGCGCATGGACCCGGTGCAGCACCTCCTCGGCCACGACCACGGCGTTGGCTCCGGCGCGCTTGGCGATGGCCAGCGTCACGGCGGGGCCCCCCGTGGTGGCGCCGTCCACGGACGTCAGATGCGAGACGATGGTGTCCCTGGTGTTCTCCACATAGCGCACCGTCGCCACGTCCGAGACATAGACCGGCCGCCCGTCGCGGGTGGTCAGGAGGAGGTTCGCCACTTCCGCCGGCGCGGTCAGCGTCTCGCCGGCGACGAGGTCGATCATCTGGCCCTGGTCGCGCAGCTTGCCGGTGTTCAGCGTCCGGTTCGCCTGCGCCACCTTGCCCGCCAGCTGTTGCAGCGTCACGCCGTAAAGCGCCAGCCGGTCCGGGTCGGGTTCGATCCGGATCGCGTCCTGGGCGTCACCGACCAGGTAGGTCAGGCCGACATTCCCGGTCTTGGCGACCTCGGTCTGCAGGGTGCGGGCGATACGGGTCAGCTCGTTCGCGGTCAGATCCTCGGCCGACAGCGTCAGCGTCAGGATCGCCACGTCGTCGATGCCGCGGCCGACGATCAGCGGTTCGGGGATGCCGACCGGAATCCGGTCGATGTTGGCGCGCACCTTGTCATGCACCCGCAGGATCGCGTCCTCGGACCGGGTGCCGACCTCGAAGCGGGCGGTCACCATCGCGGAATCGTCGCGGGTCGAGGAATAGACATGCTCGACGTCGTTGATGCCCTTGACGATGACCTCAAGCGGTTCCGTCACCAGCTTGACCGCATCCTCGGCCTTCAGGCCCTGGGCCATGACGTGGATGTCGACCATCGGCACCGAGATCTGCGGCTCTTCCTCGCGCGGCAGCGAGATCAGCGCCACCAGCCCCGCCGCCAGCGCGGCCAAGATGAACAGCGGCGTCAGGGCCGAGTTGATGAAGGCGCGGGTCAGGCCGCCCGCGATGCCCAGGGGGTGCTTCCCTTCAGTCATGGGAGACCTCGGCGGCCGGAACCACATCGTCACCGGCGACAAGGCCGCTGATCACCTCGACCATGGCCACGCCGTCCACTTCGTGGGCCTCGCCGGGGATGATGGCACGAAGCGCGGTGCCCCCGGCGGTGCGCAGGCCGACGAAATCCAGCCCGGCGCGGGTGCTGATCGCCGAGGCCGGGACCAGAAGCGCCTCGCGCTCGCCCACCGGCAGGCGGACCAGCATGCGCGCGCCGATATGGGTGTCGGGCAGGCCCTCGACCTCGACATCGGCGACGACACGGCCGCCCTCGATCAGCGGATAGACGCGGGCCAGGGTGCCCTCGCGGTCGCCCATCCCGTTCGAGAGCCGGATCCTGTCGCCTTCGGCCAGCGAGGCGGCGTGCCGCTCGGGCACCGCGATGCGCAGGTAGGTGCCGCCGCCGCCGACGACGGCCACGACCTCACCCGGCATGGCGACCGCGCCTTCGGTCACCGGCACGTCCAGCACACGGCCCGCGACCGGGGCCAGCACCACGCCTTCGCGGCTTTGCTGGTCGATCACCTGCGACTGGGCGTCCAGTGCGGCGATCTGGCCCTTCAGCACGTCGACCTGGGTGCGCAGCGCGTCGACGCGCTGGGTGGTGGTGACGCCGTTCGCCAGAAGCTCCTCGCCCCGCTTCAGATCCGACTCGGCATTGGCAAGCTGGGCCGAAAGCGCCTTGCTCTGGGCGGCAAGAGCCGCGCGCTGGAAGTCGAGCTTGTCGTCCACGATCCGCGCCAGTTCCTGCCCGGCCGTCACCTCGTCGCCCTCGGTGACCGAAAGTTCGACCAGCGTGCCGCCAAGGCGGGCGCGGGCCGGAATGCGGTCGCGCGCCTCGACCGTGCCGTAGACGGCCTTCCATTCGGTGATGGTCGTCGGGGCAACGGGTTCGGCCAAGGCGGGCAGGGCGAATGTGGTAAGGAGGAGGGCGCGGAGAAGAGGCATGCGACTCGGGTCCTGATCTGTGTCTTGTCACTTATAAAGCTTTGAAGATGATAAAATCAAGAGCCTTGCCCGCGGATGGCCGGACAAGATGGTTGACAGTTTTTGGATCGTTCCATATCAAGTTTTGGAACGATCCAGAATCGATGGGGGAAAGATGCGCTGGGGATTGGTCGGGGCAAGCACGATTGCGGCCGAACATGTGATCGGCGCCCTGCGCGCAGCCGGGCAGCAGGTTTCGGCGCTGCACAGCGGCAATCCGGCCCATGCGCGGGACTATGCGGCGGCGCAGGGGATCGCGGCGGTCCACGACCGGCTGGAGGATCTGCTGGCCGATCCGGGGATCGGGGCGGTCTACATCTCCTCGACCAATGAAAAGCACCGGGATCAGGCGCTGGCTGCGGTCGCGGCTGGCAAGCATGTGCTGTGCGAGAAGCCCCTGGCGATGACGGTGGCCGAAGCGGCCGGGATGGTGCGCGCGGCCGAGGCGGCCGGACTGGTCTTCGCCACCAACCACCACCTGCGCTGTTCCGGCTCGCACCGGGCGGTGCGCGACCTGATCCGCGCGGGGCGCATCGGTCGGGTACTGTCGCTGCGCCTGTTCCACGCCGTACATCTGCCGCCGCATCTGCGGGGCTGGCGGATCAACGACGCGGGCGCGGGCGGCGGGGTGATCCCGGACATCACGGTGCATGACGCCGACGTGGCGCGGTTCCTGCTGGGCGAGGATCCGGTGGCCGTGGTGGCGCAGATGGGGGCCTCCGGCATGGGGCAGGGGGTCGAGGATTCGGCGATGTCGGTCTGGACCATGCCCTCGGGCGCGATGGTGCAAAGCCATGAAAGCTTCACCCATCCTTTCGCCGGCTCGGGCTTCGAGGTGCATGGAGCCGAGGGGTCGATCTTCGCGCGGGGGGTGATGACGCAGCTCCCGCTGGGCGAGGTTGAACTGGTGACGGCCTCGGGCCGCGCGGCGGTGCCGTTCCCGGCGCACAACCTCTACGTCCAGGGGATCACGGATTTCCTCTCGGCCGTCGCAGGCGGCGGCCAGCCCGCCGCGACCGGCAGGGACGGGGTCGCCTCGCTGGCCGTGGCGCTGGCGGTGCGCGAAGCGGCGCGGACCGGGGTCCGGCAGCTGGTGGATTACGGGAGGTCTGCATGAGCAAGGTCGTTTCAGCGTCCGAGGCCGCGGCGCGCATCGCGGATGGCGCGGTGGTGACGGTGTCCTCCTCCTCGGCCCTGGGCTGTCCCGACCTGGTGCTGCAGGCGCTGGGCGAAAGGTTCCGCGCCGAAGGCCATCCGAAGGCGATCACCACGCTGCATCCCATCGCGGCGGGGGACATGTATGGCGTCAAGGGCATGGACTGGATCGCGCAGGACGGCCTCCTGGCCCGGGTTCTGGCGGGGTCCTACCCCTCGGGATCGTCGAACCTGCCGATGCCCGAGATCTGGAAGATGATCGTCGAGGACCGGGTGGCGGCCTACAACGTGCCCTCCGGCATCCTGTTCGACATGCACCGCGAGGCCGCCGCCCGCCGTCCGGGCGTGCTGACCAAGGTGGGCATGGAGACCTTCGCCGATCCGGTCCGCGAGGGTTGCGCGATGAACCCCCGTGGCATGGCGGCGCCCATCGTGAAACGGGTGGAGTTCGGCGGCGAGACCTGGCTGCACTTCCCCAACATCCAGCCCGACGTCTGCATCCTGCGCGCCACCACGGCGGACGAGAACGGCAATCTCACCTACGAACACGAGGGGGCCTATCTCGGCGGCCTCGAACAGGCCATCGCGGCGCGGAACAACCGGGGGCTGGTCATTGCGCAGGTCTCGCGCCTGACCGCTGCCGGGTCGCTGCGCCCGCATGACGTGCGGGTGCCGGGGCATCTGGTGGACCTGATCGTGCTCGACCCCGACCAGAAGCAGACCTGCGAGACGCCCTACGACCCGGCGATCTCGGGCCAGATCATGCGGCCCTGGTCCAGCTTCCATCTGGCCGAGCATGGCGTCGAAAAGGTCATCGCCCGCCGCGCCGCGCAGGAGCTGGAGGGCGGGATGACGGCGAACCTCGGCTTCGGGATCTCGGCGATGGTGCCGCGCATCCTGCTGGAGGAGGGCCACCCCGAGGCCGTGACCTGGGCCATCGAACAGGGCGCGGTGGGCGGGATGCCCCTGACCGGCTTCGCCTTCGGCTGCGCGTCCAACGCCTGGGGCTACATCCCCTCGCCGCAGCAGTTCATCTACTTCCAGGGCGCGGGCTTCGACCTGTCGTTCCTGTCCTTCCTCGAGATCGACGTCGAGGGCAACGTCAACGTCTCGAAGCTGGGCAAGAAGCCCTATCTGACCGCCGGCTGCGGCGGTTTCGTGGACATCACGGCCCATGCGCGGAAGATCGTGTTCTCCGGCTGGTTCGAGGCCGGCGCGGATGTGCGCCTTGGGGCAGGGGGGCTGACCGTCGCGAGCCCCGGCAAGTTCTGCAAGATGGTGGAGAGGGTCGAGCATGTCACCTTCTCGGGCAGCCGCGCGCGGGAACAGGGGCAGGAGGTGCTCTACGTCACCGAACGCTGCGTGATCCGGCTGACGGACAAGGGGCTGGTGGCGACCGAGATCATGCCGGGCATCGACCCGGCCCGGGATATCGTCGCCGCCTCGCAGGGCCGTGTCATGGTGGCCGAGAACGCCGTCACCATGCCGCTCAAGCTGCTGGCCGAAGGTCCGATGGGGTGGCGGCCATGACCGGCGTCCGCCTGCATATCGCCGGGGGCCTGGCCGAGCTGCGGCTGGACAACCCGGCCAAGCTCAACTGCTTCACGGTCGGGATGCTGGGCCAGCTCGCCAGCCATCTGGAGGTCATCGAGGGCCGCCCGGAAGTGCGCGCCGTGATCGTGACGGGCGAGGGCGAGAAAGCTTTCTGCTCCGGCGCCGACATCAATGCCTGGGGCGGGCTTTCCCCCGCCGACTTCGCCCGGAACTGGGTGCGCGGCGGGCATCGGATCTTCGACCGGCTGGCGCGGCTGGCCAAGCCGACCATCGCGGCGCTGAACGGCCATGCCTTCGGCGGCGGGCTGGAACTGGCCGCCGCCTGCGACGTCCGGGTGATCACGCCGAAAGCCACCATCGCCCTGCCCGAGGCCGGGGTGGGGATCGTGCCGGGCTGGTCCGGCTCGCAGCGGCTGGCGCGGTTGATCCCTGAGGGGATGGTCAAGGAAATGGCCCTCTTCGGTCGCCGCATCGGGGCGGAGCGGCTTTT
The DNA here is from genome assembly GCF_015999335.1 of Tabrizicola soli. Lineage (GTDB taxonomy): Bacteria > Pseudomonadota > Alphaproteobacteria > Rhodobacterales > Rhodobacteraceae > Tabrizicola > Tabrizicola soli. The sequence continues at coordinate 12,676 of NZ_JAEACP010000006.1, forward strand.
GTCCTGCGGCTTCGTCGCCGAGGTGGCCGAGGACGCCCGCGCCGCCGCGCAGGAGATCGCCGAAAAGGCCGCCACCCTGTCGCCCCGTGCGACCGAGATCACCAAGGCGATGATCCACGCCGGGCAGGGCGAGGACAGCGCCGCGCTGATCGAGGCGCTGGGTTCGGCCGCCATCGCCGCCAGCGCCGACCGGCAGGAGGGCGTCGCCGCCTTCCAACAGAAACGCAAAGCCGAATTTCCGGGAACCTGAGATGCTCGACCTGACCGTTATCCCTTCCACCGGCGCGACGCTTCCCGAGGTCCGGGTCAACCGGCACTGGATCAACGGCGCGTTTGCCCCGGAAGAGGCGGCAGGCTGGACCGAACGGGTCTCTCCCTCGCATGGGGTGGCGGTCAGCCGCTCGCAGCGCGGGACCGCGGAAGATGCCGAAGCCGCCATCGCCGCGGCCCGCGCCGCCTTCGACGACGGGCGCTGGAGCGGGCTGTCCGGCAAGGCCCGTGCAACCGTCCTCCTCAAGGTCGCCGAGCTGATCGAGGCCAACGTGGACCGGATGGCCCTGATCGAGACGCTGGAATCCGGCAAGCCGATCACCCAAGCGCGGGGCGAGGTTTCGGGGGCGGCCGACCTCTGGCGCTACGCCGCTTCCCTTGCGCGCACATTGCACGGCGACAGCCACAACTCCCTTGGCCAGGACATGCTGGCGGTGGTGCTGAAGGAGCCCATCGGCGTGGTCTCGATCATCACGCCCTGGAATTTCCCGTTCTGGATTCTCTCCCAGAAGCTGCCCTTCGCGCTGGCGGCGGGCTGCACCTGCGTGGTCAAGCCCTCGGAACTGACGCCCTCGACCACGGTGATCCTCGGCGAACTCCTGGCCGAGGCGGGCCTGCCAGCGGGCGTGGTCAACATCGTCCTCGGCTACGGCCAGCCGGTCGGCGCGACCCTGGCCAGCGATCCGCGCGTCGACATGGTGACCTTCACCGGCTCCACCGCCGTGGGCAAGGGGATCGCGGCGGCGGCCTCGGGCACACTGAAGAAGGTCGCGCTGGAGCTTGGCGGCAAGAACCCGCAGGTGATCTTCCCCGACGCGGATCTTGAAGGCGCCGCCGATGCCGTGGTCTTCGGCGTCTATTTCAACACCGGCCAGTGCTGCAACTCGGGCAGCCGGATCATCCTGCACGAGGACATCGCCGAGGCCTTCACCGCCCGCGTGGTGGAACTGTCGAAGCAGGTGGCTTTCGGCGATCCGCTCGACCCCGCGACGCAGGTCGGCGCCATCGTGACCCCCGAGCATGGCGCGAAGATCGACGCCCATGTCTCTGCCGCCCGCAAGGCCGGGGCGCGGGTCGAGATCGGCGGCGCGGGCCTGGCGGTGCCGGGGTTGGGTGCGCAGTTCTACCAGCCCACGGTGGTCACCAATGTTACCCCCGACATGGCCATCGCGCGGGAAGAGGTGTTCGGCCCGGTCCTCACCGTCCTCAACTTCCGCACGCTTGACGAGGCGCTGACCCTTGTGAACGATGCCGACTACGGCCTGAGCGCGGGCGTCTGGAGCGAGAATGTCCACACCTGCCTGAGCTTTGCGAGAGGAGCGCAGGCGGGCACGGTCTGGACCAACACCTGGATGGACGGCTTCCCCGAAGTCACCTTCGGCGGCGTCAAGCAATCGGGCCTTGGCCGCGAGATCGGCCGTTTCGGCCTGGACGAGTTCATGGAGATCAAGTCGCTGGTGATGCGGATCGGCCGCACGCGCGCGCCTTGGGTAAGACCCCGCTGACCGCGGGCAAGACATGCGCATCATAAGGGAGGAACCAACAATGCGCCTTTTCGGAAAGACCCTTACCGCTGCGGCGGCCCTGGCCCTGACTACCTCGGTCGCGCTGGCCGAGGATGTGGAAGTCCTGCACTGGTGGACCTCGGGCGGCGAAGCCGCTGCGCTGAACGTGCTGAAGGAGAACCTGGCCGCGGGCGGGACCGGCTGGGTCGACATGCCGGTCGCGGGCGGCGGCGGCGAGGCGGCGATGACCGCGCTCCGTGCCCGCGTCACCGCAGGCGACCCGCCCACCGCGGTGCAGATGCTGGGCTTCGACATCCTCGACTGGGCCGCCGAGGGCGCGCTGGCCGACCTGACCGCCACCGCGCAGGCCGAGGGCTGGGACAAGGTCGTCCCCGCCGCGCTGCAGGGCTTCTCGACCCATGACGGCAAATGGGTCGCCGCCCCGGTCAACGTCCACTCGACCAACTGGGTCTGGATCAACAAGGCCGCGCTCGACGCCACCGGCCTGGGCGAGCCGACCACCTGGGAGGAACTGGTCGCCGTTCTCGACAAGATGAAGGAAAACGGGATCACGCCCCTTGGCCACGGCGGCCAGCCCTGGCAGGAAGCCACCGTCTTCGACGGCATCGTCCTCGGCATGGGCGGCGATCTCTACAGGAAGGCCTTCATCGACCTCGACCCCGCTGCCCTGGGTGGGCCGGAGATGGCGGAGGCCTTCAACCGTCTGATCAAGCTGCGCACTTACGTCGACGACAACTTCTCGGGCCGCGACTGGAACCTGGCCTCGGCCATGGTGATCAACGGCGAGGCCGGGATGCAGATGATGGGCGACTGGGCCAAGGGCGAGTTCCTGAAGGCTGGCAAGGTGCCGGGCACCGACTTCGTCTGCATCCGCTTCCCCGGCACGCAGGGCTCGGTCACGTTCAACTCCGACCAGTTCGCGATGTTCAACCAGGCGGATGCCGCCAAGCAGGAAGCGCAGATCGCCATGGCCAAGGCGATCATGGACCCGGCCTTCCAGTCGGCCTTCAACGTGGTCAAGGGTTCGGTCCCGGCGCGGACGGACGTGCCGAACGACGCCTTCGACGACTGCGGCAAGAAGGGCATGGCCGACCTGGCCGAGGCCAATACCAACGGCACGCTCTACGGCTCGATGGCGCATGGCCATGCCGCGCCTGCGGCGGTGAAGAACGCGACCTATGACGTGATCACCGCGGCCTTCAACGGCGAATATGCCGATGGCGCCACCGCTGCCGCGGCGCTGGCCGAAGCCGTCGCCGCCGCGCAGTAATCGCACAAAGGGGGCGGCCCCGGTCGCCCCCCGCAAATTCCTTCGAAGGAATTTGGCAAAAGTTTTCGAAAACTTTTGGCCCCTGGATCAACGGGAGGGACCCATGGCCGCTACCGAGGCCGATTTCCGCACGAAGTTGCAGGACTGGCTGCCGAAGCTCGTCCTTGCACCCTCCTTCGCCGTGACGCTGCTCTTCGTCTACGGCTTCATCCTCTTCACCGTCGTCCTGTCCTTCACCGGCTCGAAGATGCTGCCGCGCTACGACTGGGTCGGCTTCGAGAACTACCAGAAGCTCTTCGCGCTGCCCGCGTGGAACACCGCGCTGGTCAACATCGCCATCTTCGCCACGCTCTATATCGTCATCTGTACCCTGATCGGCCTGATGCTGGCGATCTTCCTCGACCAGAAGATCCGGGGCGAGGGGATGCTGCGGCCGATCTACCTCTACCCGATGGCGCTGAGCTTCATCGTCACCGGCACGGCCTGGAAATGGTTCCTCGACCCCGGCATCGGGCTGCAGCGGATCATGCAGCAATGGGGCTGGGAAAGCTTCACCTTCACCTGGATCAAGGACGGCGAGATGGCGCTCTACACCATCGTCATCGCCGCCGTCTGGCAGACGAGCGGTTTCGTGATGGCGATGTTCCTCGCCGGCCTGCGCGGCATCGACAACGAGATCCTGAAGGCTGCCCAGATCGATGGCGCCTCGAACTGGCAGCTCTATCGCCGGATCGTGATCCCGCTCCTGCGCCCCGCCTTCCTGTCGGCCTTCGTCATCCTCAGCCACCTCGCGATCAAGTCCTATGACCTCGTCATCGCGCTGACCGGCGGGGGCCCGGGCCGGGCGACCGAGATGCCCGCGACCTTCATGTATTCCTACACCTTCACACGGAACCAGATGGGCATCGGCGCCTCCTCTGCCGTGATCATGCTGATGACCATCGCGGCGATCATGGTGCCCTACCTCTATGCCGAGCTGAAGGAGAAGAAGGCATGAGCGCCGTCACCCAGGACACCGCCGTCTCCACCGGCCGCGCGACACGGGTCTTCCTCTACCTGATCCTGATCCTTTTCGCGCTCTTCTACCTCCTGCCGCTCTACGTCATGGGGGTGAACTCGCTGAAACCCCTGCCCGAGATCACCGGCGGCAACATGATGGCGCTGCCCCAGACCTGGACACTGGACCCCTGGCGTTCCGCCTGGTCCACCGCCCAGATCGGGGTGGAGCCCACCGGCCTTCGTCCCTATTTCCTGAACTCGATCCTGATGGTCGTCCCCGCGGTCGCCATCTCCACCATCGTCGGCGCGCTGAACGGCTATGTCCTGACCAAATGGCGCTTCCGGGGCGACACCTGGGTCTTCGGGCTGATGCTCTTCTCCTGCTTCATCCCGTTCCAGATCATCCTCATCCCGATGGCCGTGGTCCTTGGCAAACTCGGCCTCGCAGGCTCGGTCCCCGGCCTGATCCTCGTCCATGTCGTCTACGGGATCGGCTTCACCACGCTCTACTTCCGCAACTACTATGCCTCCTTCCCGACCGAGCTGATCCGCGCCGCGCAGATCGACGGGGCCGGGTTCTTCCGCATCTTCTGGCGCATCCTCTTGCCCGTCTCCGGCCCCATCGCCGTGGTCAGCGTGATCTGGCAATTCACCAACATCTGGAACGACTTCCTCTTCGGCGTCTCCTTCGGCGGCACTTCGCAGCCGATGACGGTGGCGCTCAACAACCTCGTGCAATCCTCCACCGGCGTGAAGGAATACAACGTCCACTTCGCCGGCGCGATCCTTGCCGCGCTTCCCACCCTCTTCGTCTACATCGTCGCAGGCCGCTACTTCGTGCGCGGGCTGATGGCGGGCTCTGTCAAAGGATAACGCCATGGGCTTTCTCGACATCCGCAACGTCACCAAGTCCTACGGCCAGGTCGAGGTGCTGCACCGCGTCGACATCGCGGTCGAGGAGGGCGAGTTCCTGGTCCTCGTCGGCCCCTCCGGCTGCGGGAAATCCACGCTTCTGAACATGATCGCCGGGCTGGAGGCCATCACCGGCGGCGAGATTGCCATCAAGGACCGAGTGATCAACGGCGTCCACCCGTCGAAACGCAACATCGCCATGGTGTTCCAGAGCTACGCGCTCTACCCCAACATGACCGTGGGCCAGAACATGACCTTCGGGCTCGAAATGCACGGCGTCCCGAAGCCCGAGCGCGACAAGGCCCTCGTCTCGGTCGCGAAGCTCCTCCAGATCGACCACCTTCTCGACCGCAAGCCCGGCCAGCTCTCCGGCGGCCAGCGCCAGCGCGTCGCCATGGGCCGGGCGCTGGTCAGGAACCCCGATGTCTTCCTCTTCGACGAACCGCTCTCCAACCTCGACGCCAAGCTCCGCGTCGACATGCGGACCGAGATCAAGAAGCTGCACCACAACCTCAAGACCACCATCGTCTATGTCACCCATGACCAGATCGAGGCGATGACGCTGTCCACCCGCATCGCGGTGATGAACAAGGGCCATGTCCAGCAGCTCGGCACCCCGAAGGAGATCTACGACACCCCGGCCAACGTCTTCGTCGCGACCTTCATGGGCTCGCCCGCGATGAACATCGTCCCGGCCACCCTGGTCATCGAAGGCGGCCGGCCCCAAGCCGCCGTCACCGATGCCGAAGGCCAGGTCCGGCACCTCCGCTTCAGCCAGCCCGGTCTCGCGGCCTGGGAGGGCAAGCCGATCCTCCTCGGCATCCGCCCCGAGGCGATCACCGACCCCGAGGGCGCGGACCGCAAGTCCGGCAACATCGTCGCGCTGAGGAACCGCGTCACCGTCACCGAACCCGCCGGGGCCGACACCTTCGTCACCATGACTCTGTCGGGCAAGGATGCCATCGCCCGGATGCGCGCCGACGCCAATGTCGTGGCGGGGCAAGCCTTCGACTTCGCGGTGAACATGGAAAAGGCCGTCGCCTTCGACCCCGCGACCGAGGAGCGCATCGCCTGATGCAGCCTGACGTGATCATCATCGGCTCCGGCATGGGGGGGGCCACGCTGGCCGCCGCGCTCGCCCCCACCGGCCGCCGCATCCTGATCCTGGAACGCGGCGAGCGGCTGAAGGATTCGCCCGAGGCCCGCGACCCCGCCGCCATCTTCCAGCGCGGGCATTTCAAGCCGAACGAGACCTGGCGCGACATCTCCGGCGCGCCCCTGCATCCCGGCAACTACGCCTATGTCGGCGGCAACACCAAGTTCTACGGTGCGGTCCTCCTGCGCTACCGGGCCGAGGATTTCGCGCCGCTCCGCCACATCGACGGCACCACCCCCGGCTGGCCGATCGGTTACGCCGACCTCGAACCCTTCTACTCGAAGGCCGAAACCCTCTACCGCGTCCGGGGCGACGTCGCAGGCGACCCGACCGAGCCGCCGCATTCCGCCCTCTATCCCTTCCCGCCGGTCCCGGACGAGCCCGACATCGCCGCTCTCCGTGCAGCCTTCGCCGCCCAGGGCTTCCACGTCTCCGCGCTCCCCCTCGGGGTCGACATCGACGCATGGCTGAAACGCGCCCCCACCGGCTGGGACGCCTTCCCCTGCACCACCGGCGCCAAGTCCGACGCCGAAAGCTGCGGACTGGCCGAGGCGCTGAAACACCCGAACGTCACCCTGCAGACCGGCACCAAGGTCATCCGCATCCTGTCGCAAGGCCGCCGCGTGACCGGCGTGGAAGTCGAAAGGGCAGGGGCCCGCGAGACCCTTGCGGCCCCCCTCGTCGTCCTCTCCGCCGGGGCGATCCTCTCCTCCGCCCTTCTCCTCGCCAGCATGAACGACGACCACCCGAGCGGCCTCGCCAACCGTTCCGACCAGGTCGGCCGCAACTTCATGAACCACAACCTGACCGGCATGGTCGCCCTGAACCCCTTCCGCCGCAACCGCACCACCTATGAAAAGACCATCCAGGTCAACGACTTCTACCTGACCGGCGGCCCCAACGGCGAACCCTTGGGCAACATCCAGATGCTCGGCCGCATCACCGGCCCGATCCTTGCGGGGGAATCCGGCCTGCCGCTCTGGCTCTCCCGCCTGATGGCCGACCGCTCGATCCACATCATGGCCATGTCCGAGGACCTGCCCGACCCGAACTCGCGCGTGCTGTGGAAGAACGGCGAAGTCGTGCTGGACTGGAAGAAGACCAACACCCGCGCCCATGACCTGCTGGTGAGCCGCCTGAAACAGGCGATGCGCAAGGCGGGCTGGCCGATCACACTCGCCCGGGGCTTCCCGAAATCCAAGCCCAGCCACCAATGCGGCACCAACCGCATGGGCGCTGACCCCGCAACCTCGGTCGTGGACCCCAACCTCAAGGCGCACGACCTCGACAACCTCTGGATCGTGGACGCATCGGTCCTGCCCACCTCCGCCGCCGTCAACCCCTCGCTCACCATCGCCGCCCTCGCGCTCCGCGCCGGCCACCACATCGCGAGGATCGCATGAGCCCCCTCGCCCTCGTCACCGGCGGCCAGCAAGGCATCGGCCTCGGCATCGCCCAGGCCCTCCGCGCCCAAGGCTTCCGCCTCGCCATCGCCTCGCTCCCCTCGCCGGACCAAGCCGCCGAGGCGATGCGGACCCTCGGCCCCGAGGCGCGCTACTACCGGCACGACCTTGCCGATCTTGCCGCCATCCCCGCGCTGCTCGACCGGATCGCGGCCGAACAGGGCCCCGTCGACGCGCTGATCCAGAACGCCGGAGTGGCCGCCAGAATCCGTGGCGACATGCTGGAAATCACACCGGAAAATTTCGACTGGATCATGGGCATCAATCTGAAGGGCGGCTTCTTCCTCGCCCAACAGGTCGCCAAACGGATGCTGGCCAGCACCAGCCCGCACTACCGCTCGATCACCTTCGTCACCTCCGTCTCGGCCCGGATGGCCAGTCCCGAGCGCGCCGACTACTGCATCTCCAAGGCCGCCGCCTCGATGGCTGCGCAATCGCTGGCGCTGCGGCTTGCCCCGCACAACATCGGTGTCTTCGAGCTGCGCCCCGGAATCATCGCCACCGGCATGACCGAGGCCGTGCGGGACAAATACGACGCCCGCATCGCCGGCGGTCTCGTCCCCGCAGGTCGCTGGGGCCAGCCGTCCGACATCGGCCAGGCGCTGATCCCGCTGGTCACCGGCCGGCTCGCCTTCGCCACCGGCGCGGTGATCCCCGTCGACGGCGGCCTCTCCATCGAAAGGCTATGAGAATGCAATCCGCCCGACATCCCTCGCGCCGGACGGCACGAAGCGCCTCCCTCCCCCCACCGTGGGGGAGGGCCGGGGTGGGGGGGCCCCGCCACCGGCCACCGGGAGCCCGACATCCAACGGGGACCCCCCATCCCCTCCCCACGGGGGGGAGGGAAGGCGCTCCATCGAAACCCGGCGCCGGACGGCACACGGCGAGGGCGACATGACCTACGACTACATCATCATCGGCGGCGGCTCTGCCGGCTGCGTCCTCGCCGCCCGGCTGACCGAGGATCCCGCCGCAAGGGTGCTGCTGCTGGAAGCCGGGGGCCGTGACCGCCATCCCTTCTACCACCTGCCCGCCGGTTTCGCGAAGATGACCAAGGGCATCGGCTCCTGGGGCTGGCAGACCGTGCCGCAGCGCCACATGCGGGGAATGCAGATCCGCTACACCCAGGCCAGGGTCATCGGCGGCGGCTCCTCGATCAACGCCCAGCTCTACACCCGCGGCAATGCGCTCGACTACGAGGACTGGCGCCAGATGGGCTGCATCGGCTGGGGCTATGAGGACGTGCTGCCCTGGTTCCGCAAGTCCGAGTTCAACGACACCCACGCCGACCGCTACCATGGGCAGGACGGCCCGCTCGGCGTCAGCCAGCCCCGCGCACCCCTGCCGATCTGCGAGGCCTTCTTCGCCGCCGGGGCCGAAATCGGCATCCCGCGCAACCGCGACTTCACCGGCGCGGCGCAGGACGGGCTCGGCTACTACCAGCTCACCCAGCGCTGGTACCGCCGCTCCTCCACCGCCACCGCCTTCCTGAAACCGGCGCTGAAGCGTCCGAACCTCGCGCTGAAGACCGGCGCGCAGGTGCTGCGCATCGTCACCGAGAAGGGCAGGGCCACCGGCGTCGAGACCCCCGAGGGCATCCTCCGCGCCACGACCGAGGTGATCCTCGCCTCCGGCGCCATCGGCTCGCCGCGCCTCCTGCAACTCTCCGGCATCGGCCCAGCCGACGACCTGCGACGCCTCGGCATCCCCGTGGTCCTCGACCGCCCGCAGGTGGGCAGCAATCTTCAGGACCACCTCGACCTCTTCGTCATCGCCGAATGCACCGGCCCGCACACCTACGACCGCTACGCGAAACCCCACTGGTCGGCGCTCGCGGGTCTGCAATACCTGCTGACGCGCAAGGGCCCCGTCGCCTCCTCGCTTTTCGAGACCGGCGGCTTCTGGTACGCCGACCGCTCCGCGCGCAGCCCCGACATCCAGTTCCACCTCGGCCTCGGCTCCGGGATCGAGGCAGGGGTCGCCGCCATGCCGCAGGGTGGTGTCACCCTCAACTCGGCCTTCCTGCGCCCAAGGTCGCGCGGCACCGTCCGCCTCGCCTCCGCCGACCCGAAGGCCGCCCCCCTGATCGACCCGAACTACTGGCAAGACCCCTACGACCGCGAGATGTCGATCAAGGGCCTCAAGCTCGCACAAGAGATCATGCGCCAGCCCGCCCTGAAACCCTTCGTCCTCGCCGAACGCCTGCCGGGGCCGGAGGTCCGCAGCGACGAGGACTACATCGCCTACGCCTGCCGCAACGCCAAGACCGACCACCACCCCGCCGGCACCTGCCGCATGGGCAGCGATCCGGAGGCCGTGGTCGACCCGCACCTCCGCTTCAACGGCATCGACAACCTCCGCATCGCCGATGCCTCGATCATGCCCACCGTCGTCTCCTCCAACACCAACGCCCCGACGATCATGATCGCCGAAAAGGCCGCCGACATGATCAAGGAAGCCCGCAGATGATCCGCCACATCGTCCTGATGAAAGCCCGCCCCGAGGTCAGCGAAGCCCACATCGCCGCCATCTTCGCCGACCTCCATGGCCTGAAGCTCCCCGGCATCCTCGCCATCCACTCCGGCCGCAGCCATAGCCCCGAGAGGATCGAACGCGGCTACCTGCACGGCTTCACCGTCGACTTCGCCGACTGGGACGCGCTGGCCGCCTACCAGGCCCACCCCGACCACCGGCGCGTCGGTGCCGCCCTCGTCGCCGCGGCGCAAGGCGGGCTCGACGGCATCCTCGTCTTCGACCTGCCTGTGGCCGGGACCGGACCATGACCTTCCTCTTGGCCGAAATACTCGCGGGGGGTCTGGGGGGCGAAGCGCCCCCAGCGTCCGAGCCGGTTGCGCGCCCTTCGCGCGCAGAGGCGAGACAACGGCCTTGCGCGCCAGCGCCCATTCCGAAACCCGTCCGAGGAGCACCCAGATGCTGACCCTCCCCACCGCCGAGGCGCGGCTGGAACCCTACCGCCTCACCGGCGCCCCCCTGCTTCCGCGCGCGCCCCGCATCCCGCTCACCCGCACCGCCTTCGCCGCCGCCCATGTCGTCTCCGACCCCCTGCGCGAGCGCAACCCCTGGGACAGCCGCCCCGCCGTGGACTGGGAGACGACGCTGGCCTTCCGCAGCCGGCTCTGGGACCAGGGCCTGCACCTGGCCGAGGCGATGGACACCGCCCAACGCGGCATGGGGGTCGACTGGGCCACGGCGCTGGAGCTGATCCGGCGCACCCTGCGCGCGGCGAAAGACCATCCGATGCGCCCCCGCGTGGCCTGCGGCGTCGGGACGGATCACAAGACGGGCCTCGCCACCCCCGAGGCCATCCTCGCGGCCTACACCGACCAGGCCGAGGCGATCGAGGCGGCGGGCGGCCAGCTCATCCTCATGGCCTCGCGCGCCTTCACCGCCATCGGGGCCGGGCCCGCCACCTACCGCCAGGTCTACCGCCGCCTGATCGACCAGGCCGCGCAGCCGGTGATCCTGCACTGGCTCGGCGCGATGTTCGACCCCGCGCTCACCGGCTACTGGGGCAGCGCGGACCTGGCCCAGGCCTCCGATTTCGTCCTCCAGCTCATCGCCGAGAACCCGGCCAAGGTGGACGGCATCAAGATTTCCCTGCTGGATCGGCGGCATGAGGAACAGTTCCGCGCCCGCCTTCCCGAGGGCGTCCGGCTCTACACCGGCGACGACTTCAACTACGCCCCCCTGATCGAGGGCGACGGAACCCGCCATTCCCACGCGCTTCTCGGCATCTTCGCCGCCATCGCCCCCGCCGCCAGCCAGGCCCTCGAAGCCCTCGCGCAAGGCGACAGCGCGACCTACCACCGCCTTCTCGCCCCGACCGTCCCCCTCAGCCGCGAGATCTTCCGCGCGCCCACCCGGTTCTACAAGGCCGGGATCGCGTTTCTTGCGTGGCTGAACGGCCACCAGCGGCATTTCATCATGCCGGCGGGCTTTCAATCCAGCCGCGACATCACCCATTATGCCCAGGTGTTCCGCCTGGCCGACCAGGCGGGCCTGCTTGCCCGTCCCGACCTGGCCGAAACCCGGATGAAGACCCTTCTCGCCCTGCACGGCATCGATTCCTGAGCCATGGAAAAGCGGCCGACGATCATCGACGTGGCGACCCGGGCCGGGGTGTCGAAATCGACCGTAAGCCTGGTGCTGCAGAACAGCCCGCTGGTGCGCGAGGAGACGCGGCAGGACGTGCGCCGCGCGATGGCCGAGCTCGGCTATGTCTACAACCGCGCCGCCGCCACGCTGCGCCAGGCCAATGCCGGGCTGATCGGGCTGGTGATCAACGACCTGCGCAACCCGTTCTTCACCGAATTCGCCACCTCGCTGCAGATGGCGCTTTCGGCGGCGGGCTATGCCACCGTCATCGCCAACACCGACGAGGACCCCGCGCTTCAGGCCCAGGTGGTGGGGGCGATGCTGGAACATGGCGTCTCGGCCCTGATCGTCTCGCCCGCCTATGGCGACGAGGACCGGACCTTCGACGCCATCGCCCGTGCCAATGTCCCCGCGCTGCAGGTCCTGCGCCAGGTGGTCCCCACCGGCCGCTTCCCCTTCGCCGCGCCGGACTATCCCGCCGGCAGCCGCCTTGCGACCGAGCATCTTCTGGCCCAGGGCGCGCGGCGGATCGCCTTCGTCGGCGGGATCGCGGGCCGCGCCGTCACCGACTTGCGCATGTCGGGCTACCTCGCCGCCCTGGCCGGGTGCGGCCTGCCACCCCTGCACCTGCCCGGCCGCCCGGGCCGCGCCTTCGGCCGCGAGGCCGCGCGCCAGCTGGCGGCCCGGCATCCCTCCGTCGATGCCGTCCTCTGCTTCAACGATCTCACCGCGCTCGGCCTGCTCACCGGCTGCGCCGAGCTTGGCCGCCCGGTCGGTCAGGAACTGAAGATCGTCGGCTTCGACGACATCGAGGATTGCGCGCAAAGCTTTCCTGCGCTCAGCTCGGTACGCTGCGACATTGCGGGATTCGGTCGGGAAATGGCGAAAACGGTGCTGACCTGGCTGGAAAAGGACCAGCGCCCGCCGCCGGAAACCATTACACCCGTGACCCTGATCCCCCGCGCCTCCAGCCAGGTTCCATGATCCCAGATCCCGCCGCCTTTCTTCGCCAGCTCTTCGACCGCGCGGTCGAGGTCGCCGATCCGATGCGTTCGCTGGCCGGTTTCCTGCCGGAAAAGCCCAAGGGCCGTGTGCTGGTCATCGGCGCGGGCAAGGCCTCGGCCCGCATGGCCGAGGCGGTCGAGGCCGCCTGGGGCCCCTGCGAGGGGCTGGTGATCACCCGCTACGGCTACGGCCGTCCCTGCCGGGGGATCGAGATCGTCGAGGCTGCCCATCCCGTCCCCGACGCGGCGGGGGTGGCGGCGACGGCGCGGATGCTGGCGCTCCTGAGGGGGCTGGAGGAGGGGGATTTCGTCCTCGCCCTGATCTCCGGCGGGGCCTCCGCGCTGCTCTGCGCCCCGGCCGAGGGGCTGACGCTAGCGGAAAAACAGCAGGTCAATGCCGCCCTCCTGGCCTCCGGGGCGCCGATCTCGGCGATGAATACCCTGCGCAAGCACCTCTCGCGGGTCAAGGGCGGCCAGCTTGCCGTGGCCGCCTGGCCCGCAAGGATGCTGGCGCTGATGATCTCGGACGTGCCGGGGGACGATCCGGCCTTGATCGGCTCGGGTCCGACGGTGGGCGATGCCACGACGCCGCAGGATGCCGCCGCCGTGCTGGACCGCTGGCATGTCCCGCTGCCCGAAGCCGCCCGCGCGGCGCTGGCGCGCTCGGGCGTCGTCGCGCCGGACGACCCGCGCCTTGCCCGCACCCGGAACGTGATCTACGCCGCCCCGGCGCAATCCCTCGCCGCCGCCGCCGACCTCGCCCGCGCCTCCTGCGAGGTGCGCCTTCTCGGCGACCGGCTCGAGGGCGAGGCGCGCGAGGTGGCGGCGGGGCAGGCCGCCATGGCCCTTGCGCTGGCCGGGGGGATGCGGCCGGGCGACCGGCCGGTCCTGCTCCTGTCCGGCGGCGAGCTGACCGTGACCCGCACCGGCGACGGGGTCGGGGGGCCGAACGCGGAATTCTGCCTCGCGCTCGCCCTGGCGCTGCGGGGGCATCCGCAGGTCCATGCCCTCGCCTGCGACACCGACGGCGTCGATGGCGCGGCCGAGGTGGCGGGCGCGCTGGTCGGACCCGCGACCCTTTCCACGCCGGGCGCGGCCGGGTCGCTGGCGCGGAACGACGCGCATGGCTTCTTCGCCCGTGCCGGGACGCAGGTCGTGACCGGGCCGACGCTGACCAATGTCAACGACTTCCGCGCCATCCTGATCCAGCCGCCGGTCTAAAGGACGCGGGGCAGGGTGAAGCGGGCCTCGAACCCCTGACCGCTGCCCCCGCGCGGCGAGGCCAGGTCCAGGCGGCCGCCGGACCGTTCGGCGATCGCGGCGACGATCGCGAGGCCCAGGCCGCTGCCGTCGGCGGTCGCGCCCGCGCGCTCGAAACGGTCGGTCAGGCGGGCCAGCGCCTCGGGCGGGACGGTCGGGCCGTCATTTGCGACGATCACCATGCCATCCCCCAGCGCGACATCGACCATTCCCTCGCCATGCCGCAGCGCGTTTTCCACCAGGTTGCGGAACAGGATCGCGAAAGTATCGGGGTCGAGGTCCGACAGCACCGGCGCCTCGGCCAGCACCAGCCGGATCCGGCCCGAGGCGCGCGAGAGGTCATCGGCCAGGAGCTGCGCCACCGGCCGCAGGTCGGCGGCCGCATCCCGCCGCAGCCGCCCGCCCTCGGCCCGGGCCAGCTGCATCAGCCGCTCCGACAGCCGCGTCAGCCGCTTCAGTCCCGCCTCGATCTCGCCCGCGCGGCTGCGGGCCGCAGGATCCGCCGTCTCGGCCTTCAGCCGCTGGACCTGCGCCAGGGCCCCGGCCAGCGGCGTGCGCAACTCGTGCGCGGCATTGGCGGCAAAGCTGCGCTCGGCCTCGAAGGCGGCGGAGAGCCGCGCGAGAAGTCCGTTCATCGCCTCGGCGACCGGCGCGATCTCGATCGGCAGGCCCCCGGCCGCCACCGGCCCCAGGTCGCGCGGCCCCCGCGCCGCCAGCCCCTCGCGGAAATGGCGCAGCGGCGCCAGGCTGGTGCGCAGCGCCAGCACGATGGCCAGGAAGGCCAGCGGCAGGACGATCAGCAGCGGCAGGCCCAGCCCCATCAGCAATTCCCGCGCGACGGCGGCGCGCTGGTCCAGCGGCTCGGCCACGGTGATGCGGATCGTGCCGCGCACCGCCTCGTCGCTGTAGAAGCGGTGCGTGGCGGACTGGGCAAAGCCGGTGCCCGTCCAGGCGGGGAACAGGGCGGGGTCGGCGGCGTGGGATTGCAGCAGGATCCGGCCCTGCTCGTCGCTGACGACATAGGTGAAATGCTCGCCATGTTCGCGGATCGCGGCGATCCGCTGGGTCAGCCCCTCGTTCTCGCGCTCCAGGATGTCGACCACGGCCAGCGGCAAAAGGCGCTGCGCAGTCTCCTGCAGGGCGGAATCGAAGACCTCCTCCATCTCCTGCCGGGCGGTGAAGGCGGTCAGGCTGGCTGCGGCAAGCCAGATCAGCCCCAGCGCCAGCCCCAGCCAGAGGCCCAGCCGCCCCTGCAGGCTCCGCGGTCCCCTCATCCCCGGCCCAGCCGGTAGCCGAGGCCGCGCTCGGTCTCGATCACCCCGGGGCCCAGCTTCTTGCGCAACCGGCTGACATGGACCTCGATCGTGTTGCTCTCGACTTCGGCCCCGAAGGCGTAGAGCTTGTCCTCGAGCTGCGCCTTCGACAGAAGCTGGCCGGGGCGGGAGAGGAAAGCCTCGAACAGCGCCCATTCCCGCGCGGTCAGGGTGACGGGGCGGCCCTCGCGGTGGACGCTGCGCGCGGCCAGGTCGATCTCCAGCGCGCCATGGCTGACGATCGGATTCGGATTGCCCGCATAGCGCCGTGCGACCGAGCCGATGCGGGCCGAAAGCTCGGCCAGGTCGAAGGGCTTGACCAGATAGTCGTCCGCGCCCGCGTTCAGCCCGTCGATCCGGTCGCTGACCTGGTCCAGCGCGGTCAGGATGATCACCGGCGTCACGTCGCCCTGCGCCCGCAGCCGGCGCAGGAAGGTCAGGCCCAGCCCGTCCGGCAGCATCAGGTCCAGCAGCACCAGGTCATAGCCCGTACCGCCAAGCGCGTCCGAGGCCGCATCCAGCCGCCGCACCCAGTCGACCGACTGGCCATCGGCCGCGATCTGGTCGCGCACGGCCGCGCCCAGGACGGTATCATCCTCGATCAGCAGGATCCGCATCGCGCTTGCCGTTCTCCCGTTCCTGGCCCATCCTTCGCCTGTCCCCCTGACGCGGAACTGAAGCCCCGCACTCCCGGCCTTCAGGCTGGCGTCAGCTTCGGGGCGCATCCGGGCCGGGTGGTCGTGGCGTGGAGTGTGCCGCATGCGAAAGACACTGACAATTCTTGCCTTTGCCGCAGCCCTTCCGGCCGGGACGGCGCTGGCCGACGATGACTGCTTCGTGCCGATGGCCGACTGGCAGCCGCGCTCGGCGGTCGAGGCCCTGGCGCTCGAGAAGGGCTGGACGGTGCGCCGGATCAAGATCGACGACGGCTGCTACGAGGTCGACGGCACCGATGCCGCCGGCAAGGCGATCGAGGTGAAGCTGCATCCAGGGACGCTTCAGCCCGTAGAATTCGAATACGAGGAGGAGAAGGAGCACGGGAAGGGCCGGGACAGGAAACCCGAAAGCGACTGACCCGTCCCGCATCCCCCGATACAGCCCCGCCCCGCCCGGCGGGGCTTTTTGCTTCCTGACGGCAAGCTGAAGCGGAAAGACCCGCCCCGTCAGGAACCGCTCAGGTCCGCAGGCCAGACCGCTGGCACCTGAACAGCGGAGATCCTGCGATGAAGCCCCGTCTTGCCTTTCTCATCACCACCAGCGCCCTGACGCTGGCACTCGGCCTGCCCACGCTGGCCGCGATCCGTGCGGCCGAAGGCTGCGCCCCCGCCCTCTGCGCGGCCCCCGCCGACGGGACTGCTGCCCCCCTGATCCAGGTCGATGACGATCACAAGCGCGGCTGGATCCGCCTCTGGCGCGGCGGGCACGACGATGACGATGACGATGACGATGACGATGACGATGACGATGACGATGACGATTGCGACGACGACGATGACGACGACGATTGCCGCCGCGGCCGGGGCGGCAAGGGCAATCCCGCGCCCGCAGGCACCGTCGCCCCGCCCGCGAACGGGCTTTTCGGCAATGGCACGCCGCCCAAGGCCGTGACGAACTGAGGCCCCGAAGAAAGGAAGACCCGATGAAATCCCTGCTCTCTGCCCTTGCGCTGACCACCGCCCTGACCGTTCCCGGCCTTGCCCTGGCCCGGCCGGTGACGCTCAGCACCACGCTGACCGGCTATGGCGGCGACGGCGCCTATCTCGCGCTTTACGTCACCGATGCCTCGGGTGCCTATGTCGGCAGCCTCTGGATGGCTGGCGGCAAGTCGAAATACTATACCCATCTCAGCGACTGGTACGCCGCGACCGGCGGCGATCCGGCGCAGATCGACGGCATCACCGGCGCCAGCGTCGGCGCGGGCCGGACGCTGGAGATCACGCTCGACCTTGCCGATGCGCTGTTCGATGCGGGCTACACGCTCCACATCGACGCCGCGGTCGAGGAGATGCGCGACAGCCCGAACGAGATCGCCGTCCCCCTGACCACCGCGGGCATGGGCCAGCCGGTCAAGGGCCGGCGCTACATCGCCAGCTTCACCTACAAGTAAGGGGGGTCGCATGATCCGCGCGGCGCATCGCTGGCCGGGGCTCGCGGCCCTGGTCCTCGTCCTTCTCCTCGCGCTCAGCGGGGCGGCGCTTTCGGTCTTTCCGGCGGCCGAGCGCCTGGCCTCGCCCCAGGCCCCGGCCGGGCAGAGCGTGGCCGAACTGGCCGCGCTGGTGGCCGCCAGCCATCCCGGACTGGAGCAGATCCGCCGCGCGCCTTCCGGCAGGATCACCGCCTGGTGGTTCGACGACGGCACCCCCGGATCGGCCGTGATCGACCCCGCGACCGGGGCGGATGTGGCGCTTGCCGATCCCAACCGGGTCGAGCGGTGGCTGACCGGGCTGCACCGCTCGCTTTTCCTGGGCGATGCCGGGCGGCTGGCGATGGCGGCGGGGGCGGCGGCGCTTCTGGTGCTGGCGGGCTCCGGCGCGGCGCTGGTCGCGCGGCGCACGGGCGGCTGGCGGCGCTGGTTCGCCCCGCTGCGCGGCCCCTTCGCCGGGCGCCTGCATGTCGAGATCGCGCGCCTTGCGATGCCGGGCCTCGTCCTCTCGGCGCTGACGGCGCTGTGGATGACGGCCTCGACCTTCGGCCTCCTGCCCGACGGCGTGGTGGAGCCGGCCCGGACCACCGCCGCCAGCGGGCTGACCGGCCTGCCGCTGACCGAAATGGAGGCGCTGCGCCAGACCCCCGTCACCAGCCTGCGCGACCTCGGCTTCCCCCTGGCCGGTGATCCGCAGGACGTCTTCACCCTGCACAGCGACCAGGGCAGCGCCGTGATCGACCAGGGCACCGGCGCGGTGCTGGGCTGGTCCAGGCCCGGCGCCTGGCAGCAGGCCTCGGGGATCATCGCCATGCTGCATACCGGCCGGGGGGCGGCGGTGCTGGGGCTCATCCTCGGCCTGATGGCGCTGGCGGTGCCGGTCCTGGGTGCGACCGGAACCCTCATCTGGGCTTCGGGACGGCGCGGACGGGTCCGGGGCAACGACCCCGCCGCGCGCGCCGCGACCGTGATCCTCGTCGGCTCGGAGGGAGGCAGCACCTGGGGCTTCGCCGCCACCCTGGCGCAGACCCTGCGCGCGGCCGGGGAAAGCGTCCACGTCGCCCCCATGTCCGGCTTCGACCCCGCCCGCCATGCCAGGGCCCTGCGCTACCTGATCCTGGCCGCCACCTATGGCGAAGGCGGCGCCCCCGCCTCGGCGCGCGGCTTCCTCGACCGGCTCGCCCGGCTGAAATCGGCCCCGAAGGCCCCCTTCGCGCTTCTCGGCTTCGGCGACCGCAGCTTTCCGGCCTATTGCGCCTATTCCGACGCGATCGAGGCCGCCGCGCGCGCGAAGGGTTGGGCGATGCTCCTGCCCTCCGACACCGTGGACCGCCAGTCGCCGCAGGATTTCGCCCGCTGGGGCGCCGCTCTGGGCGCGGCGCTGGGCCTGCCCCTGACGCTGGCCCACCAGCCGCAGCCGCCGAAGGCCGATGCGCTGACCCTGCTGCAACGCCGCGACCACGGGGCCGAGGTTCAGGCCCCGACCGCGATCCTGCGCTTTGCCCTGCCGCGCGCCGGCCTCTGGGCGCGGCTGACCGGGCAGGGCTTCGCGCGCTTTCAGGCCGGCGACCTCCTCGGCATCCTGCCCGAAGGCTCGGACGTGCCACGCTTCTACTCGCTGGCCTCCGGCGCGCGGGACGGCTTTGTCGAGATCGTGGTACGCAAATATCCCGGCGGCCTCGCCTCGGGCCAGCTTCTGGCGCTGCACCCCGGCGAGAAGGTCCAGGCCTTCCTGCGCCGCAATCCCGGCTTCCACCCCGCGCGCGACCGGGCCGGGCTGATCCTGATCGGGGCCGGAACCGGCATCGGCCCGCTGGCCGGTTTCATCCGCGCCAACGGCCGCCGCCGTCCGATCCACCTCGTCTTCGGTTTCCGCCATCCCGACAGCGACTTCCTCTACCGGGACGAGCTTGCCGGCTGGCAGCGCGAGGGCCGGCTTTCCCGCCTCACCACCGCCGTCTCGCGCGGGGCAAGGCCGCACTACGTCCAGGACGCGCTGCGCCTCCAGGCCGCCGAACTGGCCGATTCCATCGCCAGGGGCGCGCGGATCATGGTCTGCGGCGGGCGCGAAATGGCCCGTGGCGTGGCCGAGGCACTGGAGGAGATCCTGGCCCCCGTGGGCCTCAGCCCCGCGCTCCTGAAGGCAGAGGGACGCTATGCCGAAGACGTCTATTGACCCCGGCCTCGCCCGCCACGCGCTGAACGGTCCGACCATGGGCACCCGCTGGTCGGCGCTGTTCTTCGCGCCGCCCGGCCTCGACCCCGCGCCGGTGCGGAAGGCGCTTCAGGCGGCGGTGGGGGCGGTGGATGCGCAGATGTCCACCTGGCGGTCCGACAGCGACCTGATGCGCCTGAACCGGATGCCGGTCGGGGAATGGGCAAGCCTCGCCCCCGACCTGGCGCGCGTCCTGGCGCTGGGGCTGGCCATCGGCCGGGCCTCGGGCGGGGCCTTCGACATCGGCCAGGGCGACGCGGTCCGCGCCTGGGGCTTCGGCCCCGACCCGGCCGACCCGCGGGCGATCCGCGCCGCCCTCGCCGTCCCCCGCACCCCCGCGCATGAGCGGCTGGAGCTTGACGGCAGCCGCCTGCGCAAGACCGCTCCGATCGCGCTCGATCTCAATGGCATCGCCAAGGGCCACGGCACCGACCGGCTGGCCGAGGTGCTGCTTGCCCATGGCATCACCGACGCGCTCGTCGGCATCGACGGCGAGATGCGCGCTCTCGGGCTGCGCCCCGACGGCCAGCCCTGGATCCTCGCGGTCGAGGCGCCGGACCCGGAACGCCGCGCGCCGCAGTCGGTCCTCGCGCTGCAGGACGCGGCGGCTGCGACCTCGGGCGACTACCGGCATTGGGTCACGGTCGGCGATCGCCGCCTGTCGCATACGATGGACCCCGCCCGCGGCGCACCGCTGCCCGCCCCGCCCGCCTCGGTCACCGTGGTCGCCCCCACCTGCGCCGAGGCCGACGCCTGGGCCACCGCGCTGATGGTCGCGGGCCCCCAGGTCGGCGCCGACCTCGCCGCCAGGGCCGGGCTCGACGCACTCTACCTCCTGCGCGGGCCGGACGGCGCGATTCGGCCGCTGCCCCTCGGCCGCCTCTTTGCGGCCTGACCGCCCCCTGCGACGATCTGTCCATCGACACTCCCCGCCATCCATGTTCCGATTTCGCCGACGATTGATCCGAGGGATGCCCATGTCCTCACGCGAACACCTGCCCCTGGTCTATTCCTGCTCCGGCTGCTCGAGCGCGGCGCAGATGGCGAACCATCTCGCCATCGCGCTGGACCGGCGCGGCCTGGCCGAGATGTCCTGCATCGCCGGTGTCGGCGGCGACGTGCCGAAACTGGTGCGCCTGGCCAAGTCCGGCCGCCGCATCATCGGCATCGACGGCTGCGCGCTGGCCTGCGTGCGCAACTGCCTGGCCCGGCACGGCGTCCAGCCCGACGACTACCACCTGCTGTCCGACCACGGCGTGCGCAAGCGTTACCAGTCCGATTTCGACACCGCCGAGGCCGAGCGCGTCCTCTCCGAAATGGCCGCCGCGCTGCAACCCGCGCCCGCCGCCGCAAGCTGACCGCGCCCTCGCATCGCGCCGCCTCCTGCGCCATATCCGGCGCTTCCCGCGCCTCCGGCGCGGCAGGACTGGGTCGGGGGCAGGAATGCGGGCTGAAACCGGAATGGGGAAGGATCAGGTCGCATCGCCTGTCCGTGGCGCCATGATGGACTGTGTGTTGACGGACACCGTGTGCAGCGGGTGTTCATGATTTGATGCAATGTCTCGCGCTCCTCAGCCCACCGTCGGCTCCCGGACCAGGACGAGCCGAACCACTCGGAGATCGGCTCCGCTTCTCGGTCAATTTTGGATCGCTACTTGGGCAAGCGGGGATGGATTTGCCACTGCCTTTGGTCTAGTTTCCGATCCATGAAGCGGCTGGAACGCAAGAATGTCCTGATCACTGGCGGGGCCAAGGGGGCCGGCGCGGCCAGTGTGCGGCTCTTCGCGCAGGAAGGCGCGCGGATCATGATCGCCGACCGCGACGGCGAGGCGGCGCGGCAGCTGGCCGAGGAACTGGTCGAGGCCGGGCACGAGGTCGATTGGGTCCATGCCGATGTCTCGCTGGTCGAGGGCGCCCGCAGCGCCTTTCAGGCCGCGAGCGACCGGCTGGGCCGGATCGACGTGCTGTTCAACCATGCGGGCATCATCCTGGTGAAACCCTTCCTCGACTGCACGCTCGAGGAATGGGACGAGCTGATGGACAACAACGCCAAGTCGGCCTTCCTGATGACCCGCCTCGTGCTGCCGCAGATGCTGGAACGCGGCAAGGGCACCCTGGTCTTCACCTCCACCACCGGGGTGCGGGCGGCGACGCATCTCGAGGCGCTTTACTGTGCGTCCAAGGCGGCGATGCATCAGCTGGCCCGGGCGCTGGCGGTGGAATACCGCGACCAGGGCATCCGCTGCAACCTGATCTGCCCCAGCTTCGTGCGCACCCGGCATGGCGAGCACGAGATCGCGCAACTGCGCAGCTATGGGGTGCTGGCCTCGGAAAGCGATGTGAACGTGATGCAGGGCCGGATCTGCGAACCCGAGGAAGTGGCCGAGGTGGCGCTGTTCCTGGCCTCCGACGCGTCAAGCTTCGTCAACGGGGCCGAGATCTTCGTCGACAACACCTTCACGGCGGTCTAGGCCGTGCTCTGGGGCCTGCGTCCGCTTGAACCCAAGGCCGCGCACGGCCTTGCCGTGGACCTGCTGCAACGCCAGATCCATTCCGGCCTGCTCTTGCCGGACGAACGCCTGCCCGCCGAACGCCAGCTGTCCGACCAGTTCGGCATCAGCCGCGTCACCCTGCGCGAGGCGCTGCGGGTGCTGGAGACGAACCGCTACATCTCTGTGCGTCGCGGGGCGCAGGGCGGGGCCTTCGTCTCGGATGCCGACCGGCTGGGCCAGATGGCGCGGCGGCGCATCGCGCGCGCGCCCGCGGCCTCGATGCGGGTGGTGGAATATCTGGTGGTGAACCAGAGCGCCGCCGCCCGCTTTGCCGCCCTGCGCCGCGGCCCGGCCGACCTGAAGAAGATGCGCGAGGCGCTGGCCCTGATGCGCGATGCGCCCGATGCCGCCCGCCGCAAGCAGGCCGAGACGCTGTTCCTGCTGGCCGTGGCCGATAGCGCGCAGAATCCGCTGCTGTCGCGCGGGGTAGAGGACGCCATTGCCGAACTGTTCCTGCCCTTCGAGACCGCACCCGAGGACGGGTCGGTCACGGCTGCCCTTGCCGCCTACCAGGCCCTGCTGGCGGCGCTGGAGGCCGAAAGCCCCGGAGATGCCGACCGGGCGATGGAGATGGTGAACGCCCGGTTCTGGGGCGCCATCCGCCAGATCACCCGTTCCGCCGCCTGAAACGCCATTCCCCCGCACGGAAATGCCTTGACAGACTCGGTCTCGCCCTATTGGTATGAAGGACATACCATTAAACCAATGGGGCCGGAATGAACATTGATGCCAAAGCCCTGACCCGGGCACCGCTGGCGGGACGGCTGGACGGACGCACCGCGATCATCACCGGGGGCGCGAACGGCATGGGCCTCGCCGCCGTGCGCATGTTCGCCGAGGCGGGCGCCAAGGTCGCCATCCTCGACATCGCCGCCACGGCGGGGCGGGCCGCCGAGGCGGAGCTGACCGCCCAGGGCCACAAGGTCATGTTCATCGAGACCGACGTCACCCGCTCCGAGGCCGTGCGCGCCGCGCTGGCGCAGGTCAACGCCAAATGGGGGCCGGTGGACACGCTCTTCAGCCATGCCGGCACCATCATCGTGAAGCCGCTGCATGACTCCACCGACGAGGACTACGACCGGCTGATGGCGATCAACGTCCGGTCCTCCTTCATCGTCTGCCGCGAGGTGGTGGCCCAGATGCGCCAGAACGGCGGCGGCTCCATCGTCATCACCTCCTCCATCGGCGGCGAGAAGGGCTTCGCGCTGGAAAGCATCTACTGCATGTCGAAGGGCGCGGTGCTGCAACTCGCGCGCTCCATCGCCATCGAATACCGCGACCAGGGCATCCGCGCCAACGCGGTCTGCCCGGCCTTCGTCAAGACCGCCCACGGCCTGCGCGAGATCGAGGAACTCGACGGGCTGGGGCAGAACTGGAACGAGGCCGACCTGCACGCCGTGCAGGGCCGGCTGTGCGAGCCGGAAGAGGTGGCCGCCGCCGCGCTGTGGCTGGCCTCGGACGAGGCGAGCTTCGTCAACGGAACCGCGCTTTACGTCGACAACGGCTGGTATGCCAAGGGCTGAGGCCCCGGGCGCCAGAAACAAGAGGGAGGAAGACCATGAAGACCATTCTCGCCACGGCCGCGGCCGCCGGTGTCGCGCTGAGCGCCCCGGCCATGGCCTTCGAGCCGGAATCGGACCAGACCATCAAGCTGATGCAGGCCGACTGGACCTCGATGCTGGTCAATACCGAGATTCTGAACATCATCCTGTCGACCTACGGCTATGACGTCGAGAAGGTTATCGCCGACGACAGCGCCCGCTATCCGGGGTTCGAGACCGGCGACCTGACCATGGCGGTCGAGACCTGGCAGACCACGCAGGACAAGGCCTTCAACGCCTCGGTCGGCACCGGCAAGGTGCTGGACATGGGCGAGCTTGGCCCCCATGCCCGCGAGGACTGGTGGTATCCGGCCTATATGGCCGACCTCTGCCCCGGCCTGCCGAACTGGGAGGCACTGAAATCCTGCGCCGAGGCCTTCTCCGCCCCCGAGACCGCGCCGAAGGGCCGCTATCTGGGCGCGCCGGTCAGCTGGGGCGGCTTCGACGAGGAGCGGATCGAGGCGCTGGACCTGCCGTTCGAGGTGGTCCATGCTGGCACCGACGCCGCGATGTTCGCCGAACTGCAATCGGCCTACGAGCGCAAGGCGCCGATCCTGCTCTGGGTCTACACGCCGCATTGGGCCCCCTCGGTCTTCGAAGGCTCCTTCGTCGAATTCCCGGCCTATGAAGAGGCCTGCTACAGCGATCCGGCCTGGGGCCTGAACCCCGACAAGGCCTATGATTGCGGCAAGCCGCAGGGCTGGATCAAGAAGATGGCCTGGGCGGAGGGCGAGAAGGTCTGGCCCTGCGCCTATGAGATCCTGCGCAACTTCACCATGGACGGGGATGAGGTCGGCAACCTGGTCTACAAGGTCGATGTCGAGGGCCAGACGGTCGAGGACGTGGCCATGGCCTGGGCGACCGAGAACGAGGCCAGGTGGCGCGAATGGGCGACCTGCGCCGCCAACTGACGCAACCTGGCCGGGGAGGGGCCGGAGTCCGGCCCTTCCCGCAGCGGAAGGCTGACCATGGCTGATGTTTCCCCCGCCGCCCGGCAGGGCGCGCCCGCCGCCCGCCCCTGGTTCGGCCTGCTGGTCGCGGCCGGCGTGCTTCTGCTGCTGATCGCCGCGCCACTGCTGCCGGCCGTCTGGCGCGAGGTGCCCGCCGCACTGCGCCTGCCGCTGTCGGACTGGATCGAGGGCGGCATGAACTGGCTTGCCCGCGATGCCGCCATCGGCGGGCTGGCTTTCTCCGACGTGACCCGGGCGCTGGCCGCCGCCGCGCAATGGCCGATCGAGGCCCTGCAGGTGCTGCTGGCCGAGGGCTGGATCCATGGCGCGGGCTTCAACAAGGTGCAACTGGTCCCGCCGCTCAGCTGGCTGGGGATCACGCTCGCCACCGCGCTGCTGGCCTGGCGCATCTCGGGGCGCGGGCTGGCGGTCATGACGCTGGTCGCCGGGCTCTATCTGGCGCTCTTCGGCCTCTGGACCTCGGCGATGACCACGCTGGCCTCAGTGCTGATCTGCGTCGTCGCCGCTTTGGTCCTCGGCTTGGCC
Organism: Tabrizicola soli; assembly: GCF_015999335.1. GTDB lineage: Bacteria > Pseudomonadota > Alphaproteobacteria > Rhodobacterales > Rhodobacteraceae > Tabrizicola > Tabrizicola soli. The sequence continues at coordinate 37,972 of NZ_JAEACP010000006.1, forward strand.
ATCGGCATCCGCGCCCACCGCTCGCCCGGCATGGAACCCGCCGTGCGCGCGGTGATGAACGTCATGCAGACGGTGCCGATCTTCTCCTACCTGCTGCCGACGCTCCTTCTCTTCGGCTACGGCCCCAGTGCGGCGCTGTTCGCCACCGTGGTCTATGCCCTGCCGCCGATGGTCCATGCCACCGTGCTGGCGCTGCGCTCGGTCCCGCCCGAGACGCTGGAACTGGCGCGGATGACCGGCTGTTCGCGCCGCCAGACGCTGTGGCAGGTGGAACTGCCGGTGGCGCTGCCGCGCCTTGCCATCGGCCTGAACCAGGTGGTGATGATGACGCTGAACATGGTCATTATCGCCTCGATGATCGGGGCGGGAGGCTTGGGCTACGACGTGCTGCGCGCGCTGCGCCGGCTGGATTTCGGCGCCGGATTCGAGGCCGGGATGGGTATCGTCGCCCTGGCCGTGGTGCTGGACCGGCTGACCCAGGCCGCCGCGCGCAACCAGTCCATCGGCCGCCGCCGGCTCTGGAGCCGCCGCGACAGCCTGATCGCGCTGGCCCTCCTGGCGGTGCCGACCGCGCTCAGCTACCTCCTGCCCGCGCTGGCGGTCTGGCCGAAGGGGTTGAGCCTGACCTCCGCCCCGTTCTGGAACGCCGCCGTCAGCTTCATCAACCAGAACTTCTTCGACCCGCTGGAGGCGATCCGCACCTTCATGCTGCTGAACGTGATGAACCCGTTCCGCGATGCGCTGGCGGCGCTGCCCTGGTCTGCCGCTGTCGCGCTTCTGGCGCTGGCCGGGTGGCGGCTCGGCGGCTGGCGCGTCGGCGGAGGGATCGCCGCCATGGCGATGTTCATCGTGATCACCGGCTACTGGCTGCCGGCGACCGGCTCGGTCTACCTGACGCTGCTCGCGGTCGCGGGTGCGCTGGCGGTGGGGATGCCCTTCGGCATCTGGGTCAGCGCCCGCCCGCGCTGGCACCAGCCGGTGCAACTGCTGCTCGACACGTTGCAGACCCTGCCGACGCTGGTCTACCTCTTGCCCGCCGTCATGCTGTTCCGCAACGGCGACTTCTCGGCGCTGATCGCGATCTCCAGCTATGCCGTCGCCCCCGCCATCCGCTATGGCATCGCGGGCATGGCCCATGTGCCTTCGGAGCGGGTCGAGGCCGCCGCCATGTCCGGGTGCAGCAAATGGCAGACCTTCGTCCATATCCGCCTGCCCGCCGCGCTGCCGACGCTGCTCCTCGGCGTCAACCAGACGGTGATGATGGCGCTGTCGATGCTGGTCATCGCCGCGCTGGTCGGCACCCGCGAACTGGGACAGGAGGTGTTCACCGCCCTGTCGCAGGGCCTGCCGGGGCCGGGGATCACCGCCGGTCTCTGCGTCGCCTGCATCGCGCTGATCGCCGACGCGCTGTTGAAATCCGGCGCGGCCCGTGCCGCCAGACATCAGGGAGAGGCCCATGCCTGACACCCCCGTTTCCCGTCCCGTCGCCATCTCGGCCGAAGGGGTCTGGAAGGTCTTCGGCCCTGACGCCGCCGGATTCCGCGCCCGCCCCGCAGGCGAACGCAGCCCCGAGGCCATGGCCCGCGACCATCTGATCGGCGCCGTCCGCGACGCCGGGTTCCAGATCGGCCGGGGCGAGGTCTTCGTCATCATGGGCCTGTCCGGCTCGGGCAAATCCACGCTCCTGCGCTGCCTGACCCGGCTGATCGAACCCTCCGAGGGCCGCATCCTGTTCGACGGGCAGGACATCCTGACCCTCGGGGAAAAGCCGCTGGCCGAGCTGCGCCGCAAGCGCATGGGCATGGTGTTCCAGCATTTCGCCCTGCTGCCCAACCGCACCGTGCTGGGCAACATCGCCTTCCCGCTGGAGATGCAGGGCATGGACCGCGACCGTGCCGAGGCCCGCGCCCGCGAACTGGCCGAGGTCGTGGGCCTCACGGGGCGCGAGCACCGCTTCCCGGCCGAACTCTCGGGCGGCCAGCAGCAGCGCGTCGGCATCGCCCGCTCCCTGACCACCGACCCGGAATTCTGGTTCCTGGACGAGCCCTTCTCGGCGCTGGATCCGCTGATCCGCGCCGACCTGCAGGCCGAGGTGCAGCGGCTGCAGCAGGAACACACCCGCACCACGATCTTCGTCACCCACGACCTGGACGAGGCGATCCGGCTGGCCGACCGGGTGGCGATCATGGAGAACGGCCGGATCGTCCAGATCGGCACCCCCGAGGAACTGGTCACCCGGCCCGCCACCGACTATGTCCGCCGCTTCGTCGCCAAGGTGCCGCCCGCGCGGGTGATCCGGGTCTCCTCGCTGATGACGCCCGCCGAGGGAGACATGGCGGGCGAGCCGGTCAGCGCCGACGCCACCATCGCCGAGATCGCGCCCCGGATCGTCGCCCCCGGCGGTCCGCTGCGCGTGCTGGACGGACAGGGCCGCCCGGTCGGCGCGCTGGACCGGCAGAGCGCGCTGCAAACGCTGGCCTCGGGGATCTGACGCCTCTCGTTGACAATGTCTGCTGTGTGATACCTTTGTATTCCGGCCGGAAGCGATGTTCGCGACCTCACGTTTCTCAGCTAGCTTGGGTCGGGGCACACCCAGCTAGCCTCCGCGATGGGCTGATCTGACGCTGACCGGCGCGCTCTGGATGGCGGCATCGCTGTAGTCGGGCCGCCGACCCCGCGCAACCGCCCAAACCATCGCTGGGGCGAACCAGATCGTCAGCGAACCACGGCGCTTGAGTGCGTTGTCGTACTGGCTCGGTTCCGAGCCATGTAATCGGCGGGGGGCATTGCGCCAGATCGCGTCGGGGGGCAGTGGGACGGCACAGGTCGACCTGCCGCCCCCCCACGATCAGGACGACGGAAGGGGGAACTCCATCCATTGGGAATAGTTGGTCCGCACCTCTTGCAGGGTGATCTTTCCGGCCTGGAGATCGGCATCTATTGCCGAGAGGGCGCGTTCTTCGGGCTTGCCGTAGCCGCCTGCGCCGGGCGTCTCGATCACCGCGCAGGTGTCCTCGCAAAGCGCGATCCGGGTGGCCTTCGACGACAGTGGCGTGCGTTCCCCGTCGGATGCCAGAAGGTAGAAGCGCCCGCTCGCGCCCGGGGCGCCGCCGAAGAGACCCCAGGGGGCATGATGGAACCGCTCGCCCACGCCGTTGAACTCGCAGGTATGTGCGACGGGGCGGATCACCCGGCGGATCCCCATGCCGCCGCGCTGGCGGCCGGCGCCGCCGGTATCGGGGATCAGCGAATATTCCTCGACCCGCAGCGGGTATTCCAGCTCGATCGCCTCGACCGGCAGGTTGGAGGTGTTGGTGATATGCACCTGTACCCCATCCTTGCCATCGCGGGCGTAGCGCGCGCCCATGCCGCCGCCGAGGGTTTCGAGATAGACATACATCTTGCCGGTGGCGGGATCCGTGCCGGTGAACACGGCCGAGGTATTGGCCCCGTTCGCGGCGGCCACGACCTGGGTCGGCACCACGGGGGCCAGCGCGCCCAGTACGCAATCGACCACCCGCTGGCAGGAGTTCGCGCGCATCGCCACCGCGGCCGGCGCGACGCAGTTCACGAAGCTGCCCGCCGGCGCGATGATGCGGATCGCGTCGAAGATGCCCTGGTTGGTGGGAATCTCGGCATCCAGCAGGGCCTTGAGCGAATAGCAGATCGCCGATTGCGTGGCGTTCCATGTCAGGTTGAAGTTGCCTTTCACCTGCGGGTCGGTGCCGGTGAAATCGAAGGTGATCTCTTCGCCCGACTTGGTGATGGCCAGGACGATACGGATGTCGCGGGTCCCCGCGCCGTCATCGTCCATCATGTCCTCGAAGCGGTAGGTGCCGTCGGGAAGCGAGGCGATGGCCTTGCGCATCCGCAACTGCGTCCGCTCGATCACGGCGTCGAAGATCGCATCCATCCGCGCGGCGCCATGCACCTTCAGCAGGTCCTGCAACCGGCCCTCGCCCAGGCGGCAGGCGGCGATCTGCGCGTTCAGGTCGCCCCGGCGTTCGTCGGGCAGGCGCATGTTCAGCAGCAGGAGCCGCAGCAGATCCTCATCGCACTTGCCGCGCCGGTAAAGACGCATCAACGGGATCCGCAGGCCTTCCTTGTAGATCTCGTCCAGCCCGCCGGACATGGAGCCGACAGCCGCCCCGCCTACGTCGGCGTGATGGATGATGTTGGCGATGAAGCCCACCAGCCGGTCCCCCTCGAAGACCGGGGCGGCCATGTTGATGTCGGGCAGGTGGGTGCCTCCCGCGACATGGGGATCGTTGGCGATGAAGATGTCGCCGGGACCGATGTCACCGGCATAGAGGGCGAGCAGTTCCTTCATCATGCCGCCCATCGAGGCGAGGTGCACCGGCAGCGCCATTTCCGCCTGCACCACCAGACGCCCGCGGGCGTCGGCAATCGCGGTGGAGTGGTCGTGGCGTTCCTTCACGTTCGAGGAGAAGGCGCTGCGCATGATGGCGGTGAAACATTCGTCAGCGATGGATTTCAGGCCGTTCCAGGCGATTTCCAGGCTGATCGGGTCGATCCCGTCCTCAGACATCGGCAAGCTCCATGATCATGTTGAGGGCTCCGTCCACGCGGACGGTCGCGTCGGGCGGGACCACCGTCGTGCTGTCGAGCTGGGTGATGATGGCAGGCCCCGGCAGGACGGTCCCCGCGGGCAGATGCGCGCGCGCCAGGATCGGGGTCTGCGCCGGGCCGGTCCGGTCGAACCAGACCGGGACGAATTGCCGCTCCGCGACGGAGGTGGCCTGCGGGGCGCCCTTGGCGGCGCTCTGGGTCAGCCGGGCGGTGGCGCGCAGGCGGAGGTTGACGGTTTCCACCGTCCCATCGGGGTCGCAGTGACCATAGCTTCGCCGATACTCGGCCAGGAACGCCTCCCTCAGCGTGGCGGCGTCGGGACAGGTGATGGTTCCGGTGCCGCTGGCCACCGGAACGGCCAGTTCGTAGTTCTGGCCGAAATACCGCATGTCGAAGCTGAGGTGCATGGTCTGCGCGGCATCGCCCACGGCCTCCTGGGCAAGCCAGTCCAGCGCCCGATCCACCAACCCGGCGCATTCCGCGCGAAGCTGCGGGATGGCCGCTTCGGTGACGATGCTGCGGCAGTTGGCGACGAAATCCTCCTGCAGATCGGCCATGATCAGCCCCTCGGCGCAGAGGATGCCGGGGGTGAGCGGCACGATGATCCGCTTCATGCCCAGGGATTTCGCCACATCGGCCGCATGGAGGCCGCCCGCCCCGCCGAAGGGCATCAGGGTGAAGAGCCGCGGGTCATAGCCCTTTTCGATGGAAACCACCCGGATCGCGCGCGACATGTTGGCATTGGCGATCCCGACGATGCCCAGGGCCGCCTCTTCCAGCGAGACGCCGAGTTGCTGCGCGACCGGCTCCACCGCCCGGACCGCCAGATCGCGGTCGATGGTCAGGCCGCCACCGGCCAGTTGGATGGGCAGGCGTCCGAGGATCACGTTGGCGTCCGACACCGTGGGCAGCGTGCCGCCCTTGCCGTAGCAGGCCGGTCCGGGCACGGCGCCGGCGCTTTCGGGGCCGACCTTCATCAGCCCGTCGCCGCCGATCTGCGCGATCGAGCCGCCGCCCGCGCCCACGGTATGGATGTCGACCATCGGCAGCCGGATGCGGAAGCCGGAAATGTCTCGCGTGCTGGCCAGCGCGGTCTTGCCGTCGCGGATCAGGCAGACATCGGTGCTGGTGCCGCCGATATCCAGGGTGATCACGTCGCCGATCCCGGAGCTCGCGCCCGAACCGGCCGCGCCCACGGCCCCGGCCGCCGGTCCCGACAGCGCGGTGCGCACCGGGAACTGGCCGGCCCGTTGCACCGACATCAGCCCGCCGCTGGACTGGAAGATGCCGAATTCCGCTTCCGGCGCCACCGTCTTCACCTCGGCCTCGAGCCGGGCCATGTAGCCGCTGACCTCGGGCTGGAGGAAGGCGTTGATCAGCGTGGTGGAGAAGCGCTCGAACTCGCGGAACTCGGGCTGGACGTCGGAGGAGACCGACACGAAGACCTGCGGCAAGGCTGCGCGGATCGCCTCCGCGATGCGCCGCTCGTGGTCGGGATTGATGAAGGCGAAGATCAGGCAGACCGCGACCGCGGTCACATCGGGCTGGGCGCGGATCGCCTCGATCAGCGCGTCGATATCCGCGTCATGGAGCGGGCGCAGCACCTCGCCCCTCGGGCCGATGCGCTCGTCGATCTCGAAGCGCAGGTGGCGCGGGGCAAGGGGGGCGGGCGCGTCGACCTGAAGGTCGTAGATCAGCGGCCGGGCCTGGCGGCCGATCTCCAAGAGGTCGCGGAACCCGCGCGTGGTGACCAGCGCCACCCCGGCACCCTTGCGCTGCAAGAGCGCGTTGGTCGCAACCGTGGTGCCATGGGCGAAACGGCCGATGGCGGCCGGGTCGATGTCGTGCAGCTGCGCCAGTTCCTTCAGGCCGTTCAGCACCGCGCGCGAGGGATCGTCGGGCGTCGAGGGGCGCTTGTGGATCACGGTCCGGCCGCTGGCCATCTCGCGCGCGCAGAAGTCCGTGAAGGTCCCGCCCACATCGCAGCCGACAATCCAGTTCTCCATGATCCCGTCCCCATCGATGGTGGTGAGTCTTCGTCTCCCCTAGATAAAATACATCGTGTATAAAAAGCAAGGGCAAAGTTGACAGGGCTCTGAAGGGTGCTGCCTCGGCCGGAAATTGTAGCGCTGCACGAGGCGTCGCGGAGCGCGGCCACCACTTTCACGGACCATGGAACGGAAGGGGCGCAAGCGTCGAATCACCGGCGGAGTCGCCGCCGTCCCGGCCAGGCCCCACCGGAAGGGCGCCGCCACGGAAGCGGGGCGCGACCCGCGTTGGCTTGAACGCGGGGCCGGCGCATGGAAACCGTGTTGGCATGGTCAGATAGCCCGGCCGCGCATGGCGCCAGCGTCGCGGGGCGAGGCCGGGTTCGCGGCGGAATGCGGTCCGAAAAACGTTCTTGCCTCAAAGAATACACCGTGTATAAAATTAATCCGCAGACTGGAGCATCACGTCGGCCCGCAGGAAAGGCGCTGGAATGACCCGCATCGCGCATCAGCCGCAGGATCTTCCTTCCTCCGCAGGGGCCTTGCAGCGGGCTGCCGCAGTCACCGACAAGGCCGGCACGCCCCAAGGCGCAGCCGCCGAAGAAAGCAACAGGGAAGCCAGCCATGAGCCAACTTGCGGAAGTGCCGTCGCAGCCTGAGCACCGGGAGTTCGACACCATCCTGGACGCCGTGCGCTTCTGGGCCGGCACCACGCCCGCCGCGCTTGCCGTCGAGACGCGGGACCACGGCCGGCTGAGCTATGCCGAGCTTCTGGACGATGCCGAAGCGCTGGCGCGCGGCTTCGCCTCGCTGGGGCTCAAGGCAGGCGACCGGGTGGCGATCCAGCTTCCCTCGATGCCCGAGTTCCTGACCACCTATGTCGCCTGCAACATCGCCGGATGCGTGCTGACCACCCTGCACATGCCCTATCGCCAGGAAGAACTGCGCCCGCTGATGGCCTTCGCGGCGCCGCGCGCGGTGGTCACGGCGCGCGTCGGCAGCTACGACGCCCCCGCCACCATGGCGGCGCTGGCGCGTGACATTGCGGCCCTCGACCACGTGATCGTGGTGGGCGACACCACCGGGCCGGGGCAGCTCTCGCTCTCTGCGCTGGTCGCGGCGCATCGGCAGGGCGTATTGCCGCCCCGCCCCGGCTCGGATTCTGACGCGGCGCTCTGCTTCACCTCCGGCACCTCGGCGGCGCCGAAGGGCGTGCTGCGCTCGCAACGCTGCTTTGCCCGCAACGCCGCGATCTTCGCCGGGATGCTGGACCTGACGCAGGACGACCGGGTGATGATCGCCCCGCCGCTGACCCATGTCTTCGGCCTGTCCTGCGCCGGCAACGCCCTGCATTCGGGGGCGACCGTGGTCCCGATCCCGGTCTTCAGCCCGGAAGTCTATGCCGAATACCTGTTCGGGATGCGCCCGACCGTGATCTATTCCGCCCCGGCCCACCTTGCGGCCACGCTCAAGAGCGGCGAGATGGACCGCCGGTCGGCCGATACGGTGCGCGACGTGATCGTCGGCGGCGCGATCTGCCCGCCCGAAGTCGCCGCCCGCTTCGAGGAAAAGCTGCCCAACGGCCGCGTCGGCTGCCTGTTCGGGATGACGGAGACGACGCTCAGCACCCAGACCGATCCGCGCTCGTCGGCGGCGGTGCGGCACGGGACGGTGGGCAAGCTGGCCTCGGGCCTTTCGGTCAGGATCGTCGACCGCGACACGGGCGAGCCGCTTCCCGCCGGGGCGGAGGGCGAAATGCAGCTTTCCGGCTATTCGGTGCTGGACCGCTATGTCGGCGAGCACGAGGCGAACCGCACCGCCTTCACCCCGGACGGCTGGTTCCGCACCGGCGACATCGCCTCGCTGGACGCCGAGGGCAACATCATGATCACCGGCCGGGTCAAGGACGTGATCAACCGGGGCGGGATCAAGATCAATCCGTCCGACATCGAAAGCCTGCTCGACGCCCACGAGGCGATCATCCAGTCGGCCGTGGTGCCGATGCCGGACGATATCCTTGGCGAACGCCTCTGCGCCTATGCGGTGCTGCGGCCCGGCACCGAACTGACGCTGGACGGTCTCTGCGCCTATCTGGCCGACCGCCAGGTCGCCAAGATGCGCTGGCCCGAACGGCTGGAGGTCATCGACGCCATGCCGATGACGCCGACCCGCAAGATCATCAAGCCCGTCCTGATCGCCGACATCCGAAAGAAGCTCGGCCACGACTGACCGCCGCCTGAAGCCGTTTTCCCGAAAGAGACACGCAATGCACGGATATCTCCTGACCGCCTACGGCCCGCCCACCTCGCACCGGATGAGCGAGATGCCCGATCTGAAACCCGCTCCGGGTCATGTGCTGATCCGCAACGAGGCGATCGGCCTCAACTATCCCGATGCGCTGATGGTGCAGGGCAAATACCAGAAACGCCCTGAGCCGCCCTTCGTCCCCGGGCGCGATTGCGCCGGGACGGTGATCGCCGCGGGCGAGGGGGTGGAGGGGTTCAATCCGGGGGACAGGGTGGTCGCCCAGGTGTTCACCGGCGCCTTCGCCGAGCAGGTCCAGGCGCCGCTGAACCGCGTCTTCGCCCGCCCGGCGGCGGTATCCTCGGCAGATGCGGCGGGTGCGATGACCGTGTTCAACACGGCTTATGTCGCCGTGGTGATCCGGGCCGGCGTCAAGGCCGGCGACCGGGTGGTGGTCACCGGGGCGGCGGGCGGCGTGGGCGCGGCGGCGGTGCAGCTTGCCGCCAATCTCGGCGCGCATGTCGTGGGCATCGTCTCCTCCGAGGAGAAGGCGGAACTCGCGCGGCAGTCCGGTGCCGAGAAGGCGCTGATCCTCACCGACCGCGAGGAAGAACCGCTGAAGGCGGCCTTCAAGGACCAGGTCCGCCGGGCCTGGGGCGACGACCGGGGCGCGCAGGTGGTGATCGACACCGTGGGCGGCGCGATGTTCCAGGCCGGCCTCCGCGCGCTCGGCTTTGCGGGCAAGCTGGTGATCGTCGGCTTCGCCTCGGGCGAGATTCCGGCGGCCAAGGCCAACTACCTGCTCTACAACAACCTTTGCGTCATGGGGGCGCCGCTCGACATCCATTTCGACGAGGCGCTGGACCAGATCCGCGCCGGCACCGCCTGGTGGCTGGGCCTGCTGGCCGAGGGCAAGGCGCGCGCCAACGTGACCGCGACCCTGCCGTTCGACAGGCTGATGCAGGGGCTTCAGGACATTCTCGACCGCAGGGTCACCGGCAAGCTTGTCGTCGATGTCGGTGCCCGCGCGTGACCCCGGCGCCCGATTTCGCCACGCTGGAATTCCAGCCCTTCCGCGGGGATGATCCGCTTCTTGCCGCACTTGGCGAGGTGCGGGTGGCACGCCCGGAGGGGGGGCTGGTGCTGCGGCTCGACTGCGGCCCGGCGGCGGCGAATCCGGGCGGCGTCATCCATGGCGGAACGCTCGCCACCCTCTTCGACGTGGCCTTCTACGAGGCGACGCGCGACGGCCGCTCCCCGCCGGCCGTCACCTCGGCGCTGGAGCTGAAGTTCCTTTCGCCCGGTCGGCCGGGCCTGCCGGTCGAGGTCGCGGTCGAGGTGCTGCGCGCGGGGCGCAGCACGGTGTTCCTGACCGGCTCGGCCTGGCAGCAGGGCCGCCGCATCGCCTTTGCCACCGGGCAGTTCAGCCGGATCGCACCGGCCGGGGCCGCCCCCACTCCAGACCGGGGGCCCGCATCATGACTGCCCTGATCCTCGAACAACTGCTGAACGGGTTGCAGCTTGGCGTGCTGCTGTTTCTCATCGCCGCCGGCCTGACGCTGATCTTCGGCGTCATGGACTTCATCAACCTCAGCCACGGCTCGCTTTTCATGCTGGGCGCCTATTTCGCCGTGCTGTTCCAGGGCCTGACCGGATCGTTCTTCCTTGCGGTCACGCTTGCCGGGCTGGGCGTCTGCGTCGTGGGGCTGATCTTCGAACTCCTGCTGGTGCGCAGGCTTTATCACCGCAGCCACCTCGACCATGTGCTGGTGACCTACGGCCTGATCCTCGTCGCCAATGAATCGGTCGCCATCCTCTGGGGGGCGACGCCGATCTTCTCGGGCCTGCCGGAGAGCCTCTCGACCCTCGTCGCACTGCCCTTCGGCATCTCCTATCCGGTCTACCGGCTCTTGGTGATCGGTGTGGGGATCGTGGTCGCGGCGGTGCTGTTCTGGCTGGTGAAATACACCCGCATCGGGATGCGCGTCCGCGCCGGGGCCACCAACCGCGCCGTCGTCTCGGTGATGGGCGTCAACATCAGCCTGCTCTTCACGCTGGTCTTCGGCTTCGGCGCCTTCCTCGCCGGACTCGCGGGCGCGCTCGCTGGACCGCTGCTCTCGGTGCAGCCGGGGATGGGCGAGACGGTGCTGATCCTCTCCTTCGTGGTGGTGGTGATCGGTGGGCTCGGCTCGATCAAGGGGGCGCTCCTGGCGGCCATCATCGTCGGGCTGATCGACACGATGGGCCGGGCCTTCCTGCGCGACTTCCTGTCGGCCTTCCTCTCGGCCCGGGTCGCGAGCGAAGCGGGGCCGGCGCTCGCCTCGATGCTGGTCTACATCCTGATGGCGCTGATCCTGTTCTTCCGACCCGAGGGCCTCTTGCCCATGCAGAAGCGGAGCTGAGCCATGCGGTCACCCTCTGCCCCCGCCCTCGTCCTTGCGCTTTTCGCGGTCGGCATCGGCCCGCTGGCCGCGCTCCTGGCCGATGATCCCTACCTGCTGTCGATCTTCGAGCGTTTCCTGATCTTCGCCGTCGCGGCGAGCAGCCTGAACCTGATCCTGGGATATGGCGGCATGGTCAGCTTCGGCCATGCGGTCTACCTGGGCGTCGGCGCCTATGCCACCGGCCTCCTCGCCAACTCCGGCTACGAGGCGCTGTGGCTTCAGGTGCCGGTGGTGGTCGTGGTCTCGGCCATCGCGGCCTTCCTGATCGGCAAGATCGCGCTGCGCACCACCGGCGTGCATTTCATCATGATCACGCTGGCGCTGGCGCAGATCCTTTACTACCTCGCCCAGTCCTCCTCGGCCTTCGGCGGCGACGACGGCATGGTGATCAGCGCCCGCAGCGCGCTCTGGCCGGGGTTCGATGCCTACGACCCCTGGCAGTTCTACGCCTTCGTCGCCGTGACCGCGCTGGTCCTGCTGGGGCTGGTCGACCTCGTGGCGCGGTCGGACTTCGGCCGGCGCCTGGTCGCCACGCGCGAGAATGCCCAGCGGGCCAATGCGCTGGGGTTCGATGTGACCGGCACGCGGCTGGTGGCCTTCGTCATCGCCGGGGCGGTCTGCGGCCTGGCGGGAATGCTTCTGGCCAACCAGAGCGAATTCGCCACGCCCGGCTACGCCGACTGGCGGCGTTCGGGCGAGCTGCTGGCCATCGTGATCCTCGGCGGCGTCGGCACCCGCTCGGGGCCGATCCTCGGCGCGATGGTCTTCGTCGTCGTCGAACACTACCTCGTTTCGGTTACCCCGCACTGGCCGATCCTGTTCGGCCCGCTGCTGATCCTGGTCGTCCTCTTCTTCCATTCCGGCCTCGCCGGGCTGGTGAAGGCGCTGGGCGGCAGGTTCCTTGCTCCCACGGCGGAGGACGGCCGATGACCCCCGCATCCGCAACCTCCGCGCTCGAGATGCGCGACATCACCGTGCGCTTCGGCGGGATCGTCGCACTGAACGGGGTCAGCCTCACGCTCGGGGCCGGCAGCGTCCATGCGCTGATCGGGCCGAACGGGGCGGGAAAGACCACGCTGGTCAGCGTCCTGTCGGGCGAGCGCCGCCCCAATACCGGCACGGTGCGGATGAACGGCACCGACATCAGCACCCTCAGCGCGCTGCGCCGCGCCCGGCTGGGGCTGACCCGGACCTATCAGCTGACCGCGCTGTTCCAGGGCCTGACCCTGCGCGAGAACCTGCTCCTGAGCCTCGTCGCCCGCGACCGGCCCGCGCTTTCGCCCGCCGACATCTTCCGCCGGCGCGACCGGACCCGCCATGCCGATGAGGTTGAAGACCTTCTCGACCGCTTCGCCCTGCGCGGCAAGGCAGGCGAGAAGCCGGCGGCGCTGTCGCATGGCGACCGCCGTCGGCTGGAGATCGCCATGGCGCTGGCCACCGGGCCCGAGGTGCTGCTTCTGGACGAGCCGCTGGCCGGCCTGTCCACCGCCGACGCCGAGGCGCTGGTGCGGTCCATCGAGGAGGGGATCAAGGGGCGGATCCCGATCCTGCTGATCGAGCACGACATGGACGCGGTCTTCTACCTGTCCGACGCGATCACCGTGATGGTCAACGGCACGGTCCTGGCCAGCGGCGCCCCCGAGGCGATCCGCGCCTCTCCCGAGGTCCAGGCGGCCTACCTCTCCGAGGAGGACGATTTCTGATGCTGATCTTCGACAAGGTCTCGGCCGGCTACGGGCAAAGCCCGGTCCTGTTCTCGCTGAACCTCGACCTGCCCTCGGGGGCGGTCTCGACGCTTCTGGGCAAGAACGGCATGGGCAAGACGACGACGGTGCGCACGATATTCGGCCTGACCAGCCGCATCACCGGCGACATCGTGCTGAACGGGCGGCGGATCAACGGACTGGCGCCGCACCAGATCGCGCGGATGGGCGTGGCCGTGGTGCCGGAGGGGCGGCAGGTCTTTCCCACCCTGACCGTGGTCGAGAACCTGATCGCCACCTCGCGCGACGAGACGGCGCGGGCGCGGTCGGCCGCGGTGCAGGCCATCTTCGAGATGTTTCCTCGGCTGGAGGAACGCAAGCGGTCCTACGCCAACCTCCTGTCCGGGGGCGAGCAGCAGATGCTCGCCATCGGCCGCGCGCTGATGACCCGGCCGCGGTTCCTGATCCTCGACGAGGCGACCGAGGGCCTTGCCCCCACCATCCGCCGCGAGATCTGGGCCGCGCTGCGCCGGCTGAAGGAGGAACACTACACGATCCTCGTGATCGACAAGAGCCTGAAGCCGCTGAGCAAGCTGGGCGACCGGCACAACATCATCCGCAAGGGCGAGCTGGCCTGGAGCGGCACCTCGGACGAGCTGATGCGGCCCGACGGCGAGGCGATGCGCCTGCTGGGCGTCTGAGGTCGAAGAATTCCCGGTCCCGGCAGGTGCCGGGTCCGGGCGCGCCGCCGGCGCATGCAGACCGGCTGCGATCGAACGAAGAAACCAAGAGGGAGATACACCATGCGGAAGACACTTGCGACACTCGCGCTCGGCACGGCGCTGACCACGGGTTTCAGCGCGCAGGCCGAGACGGTCGATGTCGGGCTGATCCTGTCGCTTTCGGGCTCGGGCGCCGTGCTCGGCACCGAGATGCAGAAGGGCGCCGATCTGGCGCTGGAAATGTCGGGCGGCAAGCTCGGCGGGCTGGAGGGGCACTTCCTCTACGAGGACGACCAGCGCAAACCCGACGTGGGCAAGACCGCGGCCGAAAAACTCATCCGCTCGGAGAAGGTCGATTTCGTCATCGGGCCGAGCTATTCCAACGTGATGATGGCGGTGCAGGCGCCGATCGTGCGGACCGGAACCATCCTGATCTCGCCCAACCCCGCGCCGGCCGAGCTGGCCGGGGCAAACTGCGATGCGAACTACTTTTCGATCCCGTTCCAGAACGACCAGCCCGCCGAGGCGCTCGGCCTGCATATGAACGAGAAGGGCATCAAGAAGGTTTTCGTGGTCGTGCCCAACTATCAGGCCGGCAAGGACGTGGTCGAGGGCTTCAAGCGCACCTTCAAGGGCGAGATCGTCTCGGAAATCTACACGCCGCTGGAACAGAACGACTTCTCGGCCGAGATGACCGAGATCAAGACCGCCGATCCCGAGGCGGTGCTGGCCTTCATGCCGGGTGGGCTGGGGGTGCAGTTCGTCAAGCAGTACGACCAGGCCGGGCTGAAGCCGATGGCCGACCTCTACACCGTCTTCACCGTGTTCAACGGCGTCTCGCTCGATGCCATCGGCGCGGCGGCCGAGGGGGTCTATTCGGTGGACCAGTGGACCTATGACCTGGACAACCCCGCCAACAAGGAATTCGTCGCGGCCTACAGCACGAAATACGGCACCCTGCCGTCGAACTTCGCCGCGATGGCCTTCGACGCGGTGCGCCTGATCGACGGTGCAATCACCGCGGCGGGCGGCGTCGAGGACAAGGAGGCGGTGCGCGCGGCGATGAAGGCGGCGAGCTTCCAGTCGGTGCGCGGCGACTTTGCCTTCAACACCAACCAGCATCCGATCCACGCGATGTATATCGCCCGCGTCTCAAAGGACGAGGCCACCGGCGCGCTTGCCGTGCGCAACGAGGGGATGATCGTCGACAAGATGGCCGATTCCTACGCGGCGGAATGCACGCTGGAGTGATCGTCCGCCCCGGAGGCCGCCGCAATGCGGCCTCCGGCCGGCGACGCCACTGGATTGCGGCACCACGGCAGGGTAGGACTGCGGCAGACCAGCGGGAAGGCCGATGATGGATATCGCCGACAAGACCGAAGCCGGACGCGGCAAGCGCGGCCGCCCGAAGGGCCAGGCGACGCAAGGCGTCTACAGCAAGCTGCGCGGCGAAATCCTGACGCTGGAACTGAAGCCGGGCCAGTATCTCGAGGAAACCGCGCTGGAGAAGCGCTTCGGCGTCTCGCGCACGCCGATCCGCGAGGCCCTGATCCGGTTGCAGGCGGATCGCCTGGTGCGGTTCTCTCCCAACCGGGGCCACTATGTCGAGACGGTGAGCTTCAACGACGTGCCCCGCATCCTCGAGGCGCTGGACCTGCAGCAGGGCGCGGTGCTGCAACTGGCGGCGGCGCGGCACGATGCGGCCGATCTGGCGGAACTGCGGAAGATCAACGAAGCCTATCGCGCGGCCGGCGAACGCGACGATCACAAGGCGATGGCGGAACTGAACCACGACTTCCACCTCGCCATCGCCGAGGCGGCGGGCAACTCCTTCCTGGCCGAATTCTACGGCACCATGCTGAATTTCAGCATCCGCCTGAGCTATCTCATGTTCCAGAGCGCGGCCCGGAACCGCGAGGATTTCGAGGGCTATTATATGCGGGTCTATGAGGAACATGCCGAGATGATCGAGATGATCCGCAAGGGGGACGGCGCGGGGCTGCATGTACTCAGCCGCAAGCATACCCAGCTTTTCACCAGCCGGGCAGTACGTTTCATGTCCGAATGGGCCGAGATCGATTCGTTCGTGGCAAGCTTCGAACCCCTGCCGCAGTGATCCGGTCGGAATACGCGCGGGTCAGGTCCCCGGCGTGTCCGGGGCGACCAGCCCGGCGCAGGTTTCCGGATGCTCCAGCTGCATGAAATGGGTGGCCAGAGGCAGCTCGACCGCCGAGAAACCGAAATCGCGCACCAGCGCGCGGCCGGCATCGAGCAGGACGTGCGCGTAGTGGATGCTCTCGTCGCCCAGCACCAGACGGACCGGGCAGTCGACCCGCCCGAGTCCGGGGCGCAGCGCCACGATCTCGTCGATGCGGAAGGTCGCGGCCTCGAACTCGGGCGGGCAGGACAGCTCCCACCCGCCCTGCGGCGCGGGGCGAAGCGTCGCCCGGGCCAGCCGCTCGAGGTCGGCGTCGGGGACGAGGCGGAACAGCGAGGACCGCCGCATCGAGGCGAACAGCGCGTCCGGCGTATCGAACTGCGCACGGCGGCGGCCGGCGCGCTCGCTGAGGTTCCTATGGTAGTCCAGGAAGACGGCGTGGGCCGGATCGTCGGCATTCGGCGGGACCGGGGGCTCGAACAGGGTCAGCGACCGCCAGGGATAGGGGGTTTCGGCCTGTGTCAGCAGGCAGACGGCGGAACTCAGGGAATGGAACGCGCCATGCGCCGGTTTTTCGCCGAATGCCGTGTCGATGCCGCGCAGGATTTGCGGCAGGTCGGCGATGAACCGCCGCCAGTTCGATCCCGCGGCCGGGTGGCGGGGATTGCGGCCATGGTTGCGCATGTCGAAGGCCACCACCTCGAACCCCCGTGCCGTCAGGGCACCGGCGAACCGCGCGAACCCGTCGATGGCCAGCCCGTTGCCATGCGAGATGACGACGCGCTCGGCGGCCGGAGGGCCCTGCCGGCGCAACAGGATCGTGGCGCCATCGTCCATCGTGGCCAGCGCCTCGGCGTGATCGTTATCCTGCATGGGTCACCCTCGTTGCACTGCCGGCAGAGCCGCTGGATGCCCGCAAAACCGGGCCATTGACATTGGAAGTGATTTTTATACAGGATGTATATAAATACAAGAGGGAGATTCGCCCATGGTGGGAGCCGCCGCTCACGCAGATGAGGACAAGTATGTCGGCAGGCGCATGTTGCGGGTCGAGGACCAGACCCTGCTGCGCGGCCGCGGCAAGTTCATGGACGACCTGCCCGTCGCCAAGGGCACGCTGCATGCCGCCTTCCTGCGCTCGCCCCATCCCCATGCGCGGATCGTCAGCATCGACGTCAGCGAGGCGCTGAAGCAGAAGGGCGTCAAGGCCGTGGTCACGGGCGAGGACATCCGTCCCTATACCAAGCCGCTGATCGTCGGCTTCGAGAACCCGATGGACTATCGCGGCATCGCGCTGAACAAGGTGCGCTATGTCGGCGAGCCGGTGGCCGTGGTCTGCGCCACCGACCGCTACCGCGCCGAGGATGCGCTGAAATACATCCGGGTCGAATACGAACCCCTCGCCGCTATCGTCGATCCGGTGGCAGCCTGCGCCGATGACGCGCCGGTGTTGCATGACGAGGTCGGCTCCAACCGCGTGTCGCGCCGGGTCTTCACCCATGGCGAGCCGGAAGCGGCCTTTGCCGCCTCGGACCGACAGACGGAAATCACCATCCGCTATCCGCGCAACTCCATCACCCCGATGGAGACCTACGGCATCGTCGCCGAATACCAGCCCGATACCGGCGGCTATGACGTCACCTCGAACTTCCAGGGGCCGTTCTCGGTCCATGCCGTGATGGCCATCGCGCTGAAGGTGCCGGGGGCCAAGCTGCGCCACCGCAGCCCGCCCAATTCCGGCGGCAGCTTCGGCGCCAAGCTGACGATGTTCCCCTATATCGTGGTGCTGTCGGTCTGCGCCCGTCTGGCCGGCCGGCCGGTCAAGTGGATCGAGGACCGGCTGGAGCATCTCTCCTCCTCCTCGGTCGCGCCGAACCGGGTGACGCGCATCCGCGCCGCCTATGACGCGGACGGCACGATCAATGCGCTCCGGATGGAGCATTTCGACGATCACGGTGCCTATCTGCGCGCGCCGATGCCGGCGCCGATCTACCGGATGCACGGGCTCTCGACCAACTGCTACCGCATCCCGAATGTCGAGGTCATCAACAACATCTGCATGACCAACAAATGCCCGACCGGCGCGGTGCGCGGCTTCGGCGGCCCGCAACTCTATTTCGCCATCGAGCGGGTGATCGCGCAGGTGGCCAAGGACCTGGGGCGCGACCCGCTCGACCTGATGCGGCAGAACCTGATCCAGGCCGACCAGTTTCCCTATCGGGCCCCCGCCGGCGCGCTGATCGATTCCGGCAACTACCAGCAGGTCGTCGCCGATACCGTCGATCAGGGCGGGCTCGAGGAGCTGAAGGCCCGCCGCGACGCCGCGCGCGCCGAGGGCAGGCTCTACGGCATCGGCTACGCCATGGCGGTGGAGCCCTCGCAGTCGAACATGGGCTACATCTCCACCCTCAAGACCAAGGAAGAGCGCGAGAAGGCCGGGCCCAAGGACGGCGCCGTCGCCTCCTGCACCATCAGCGTCGATCCGCTCGGCTCGGTCAGCGTGGTCGGGGATTCGACGCCGCAGGGGCAGGGGCACCAGACCACCCTGGCGCAGATCGTCGCCGACGAGCTGGGCGTGCCCTTCGAGATGGTCACGGTCAACCTCGAGACCGACACCCAGAAGGACAACTGGTCGATCGCCGCCGGCAACTATTCCTGCCGCTTCTCGCCCGCCTCGACCAGCGCGGCCAAGACCGCGGCGGAACGTGTGCGCCGCAAGATGGCACTGATCGCCAGCCGGTTCATGAACGTCCCGCCCGAGGACCTGCTGTTCAAGGACGGCTGGATCGCGGCCCAGTCCAACCCCGAGAACCGGATGGAATTCCGCCGCGTCGGCGGCCTGGCGCACTGGTCGCCCTCCAGCCTGCCCGAGGGCATGGATCCCGGCATCCGCGAGGTCGCCTACTGGAACGCGCCGGAACTGACGCCGACCACCGCCAAGGACGAGATCAACACCTCGCTCGCCTACGGCTTCGCCTTCGACTTCTGCGGGGTCGAGGTCGACCGCGACACCGGCGAATTGCGCATCGACCGCTACGTCACCGCGCATGACTGCGGCACGATCCTGAACCCCGGCCTTGCCGAGGGCCAGATCCGCGGCTCCTTCGCCTCGGCCCTGGGGGCGAGCCTTTATGAGGAATTCGTCTACAAGAGCGACGGCACCTTCCTGTCGGGCACCTTCGCCGACTACCTGATCGCCACCGCGCACGAGGCGATCGATCCGGTGATGGTCGATACCGTTGCCACGCCCTCGCCCTTCACCCGGCTGGGCGCCAAGGGGATCGCCGAGGGCAACCAGTACACCACGCCGGTCTGCCTGGCGAATGCCGTGGCCGATGCGATCGGGCGGCAGGACATCACAGTTCCCCTGACGCCGGCGAAGGTCTTCGAATGGGTGAACGGCGAGGAAGAGCCCGCGCCCCAGGCCGCGGCGGAGGACGAGGCCGAGGACCTGATCGACTATTCCGGCGACGCGCTGCGCGGGCAGGGGTCGACCTTCGTTCCCGCCTCGGCCGAACAGGTCTGGCAGACGCTGATGGACCCGGCCGAGATGGCCGCCATCATCCCCGGCTGCAAGTCGCTGGACAAGCAGGCCGACGACCATTTCACCGGCGTGGTGTCGATGGGCGTCGGCCCGGTCAAGGGCACGTTCGAGGCCGACATCCGGCTGGAGAACCTGAAGAAGCCGCGCAGCGCCGACATCACCGGCTCGCTGATCGGCGCGCTCGGCACCTCGCGCGGTCGGGGGCGGGTCACGCTGGTCGAAGGCGAGGGCGGCGTCACGGTCAGCTACGAATATTCCATCCACCTCAGCGGCACCGTCGCCTCGGTCGGCGGGCGGCTTTTGTCGGGGGCGGCGCGGGCGCTCGTCAACCAGTTCTTCCGCGCCCTCGTCCGCCGTGCCGCACCCGAGGCGAAATCCGAAGGCGGGGGCCTGATGCGGCGGCTCCGCGCCCGTCTGGGAGGCAAGAAATGAAACCCGCGCCCTTCGATCTCTGCATCGCCGAAACCGTCGAGGATGTGACCGGCGCCCTGGCCAGCCATGGCGAGACCGCGCGCGTCATCGCCGGCGGCCAGTCGCTGATGGCCATGCTCAACATGCGGCTGACCGAGCCGGACCTCCTCATCGACATCTCGCGCATTCCGGGGCTGGACCGGATCACGGTGGACCAGACCGGCGTGACCGTCGGCGCGACCGTCCGCCAGGCCGAGCTTGCGGCGCATGCCGAGGCGCGCGAGGCCGTGCCGCTCCTGGCCGAGGCGCTGTCGCATGTCGGGCATATCCAGACCCGCAACCGCGGCACGGTCTGCGGCTCGCTGGCCCATGCCGACCCCAGCGCGGAACTGCCGCTGATGCTGGTCCTGCTGGGGGGCAGCGTGACGCTGGCCTCGGCGCAGGGCCGCCGCACCGTCGCGGCCGAGGATTTCCTGACCGGCACGCTGACGACGTCGCGCCGCCCCGACGAGATGATCGTCTCGGCGCATTTCCCGCGGCCGCCGGCCGGGGCGAAGACCGCCTTCCGCGAGATCGCCCGGCGGCACGGCGACTTTGCCATCGTCTCGCTGGCCTGCATCGCGCAGGGCCGCAACCTGCGGCTTGCCGTGGGCGGCGTGGCGGACGCGCCGGTCGCGGTCGATCTGGCGGATGTGTCGGCCGAGACGCTGCCGGCGCAACTCAACGCGCTGGCCTGGCGGCTGCGCGGCTACGACGACATCCACGCGACGGCGCGCTACCGGCGCGAGATGATCCGGCGTCTGGGTCTGGACATGATCATGGAGGCGATGGCGTGAAAATCCTCAAGGACGGCAGCAAGACCCAGGTGAGCTTCACCCTCAACGGCACCGAGGTCGACGGCTATGCCGAGCCGCGCACGCTGCTGAGCGACTTCCTGCGGCACGAGATCGGCGCCTCGGGCACCCATGTCGCCTGCGAGCATGGCGTCTGCGGCGCCTGCACGGTGGTGGTGGACGGCAAGGCGGTGCGGTCTTGCCTGATGCTGGCCGCGCAGGCCGAGGGCAAGGAAATCCGCACCATCGAGGGGCTGGCCGCCAGCGACGATTCCTTCAACAAGCTTCAGGACGCGTTCCACAAGCGCTTTGCCCTGCAATGCGGCTTCTGCACGCCGGGCATCCTGATGACGCTGTCCTCGCTTCAGGACAGCGGCCGGCGCTATACCGAGCCCGAAATCCGCGAGGCGCTGAGCGGCAACATCTGCCGCTGCACCGGCTACCGCGAGATCGTCGACGCCGCGCTCGATGTGCTGGGAGACCGCGTTGTCGCCTGACCGTGGAGCAAAGCTTCCTTGACTTGCAATCTGCGGTCAGGAAAGGCCAGGCGCCGCGAATGGCGGTGATCGGTGCGGCCCGCCCGTCCGGGGACGGAAGCGCCAGTCGGGAGGGAGGCCGGAATGCCGGAAACGACCGGGGTCGAGAGCGCGACCCAGAGAGGCGGAACGGTGGAACGGATCGACCAGGCGACGGTGCGGGCTTCGGATCTGCCGCTGGCGCAGATCGCCGACCCGGCCGCCCTTGCGCTGATCCGCCGGACTGAGGGGCCGTCCTACCGGCCGCCGGGCGCCGCCATGGTGTTCGGCCGCGATGGCAGCGTCGCGGGCCATCTGTCCTCGGGCTGTATCGACGCCGATATCGCGCTCCACGCTGGCGCGGTGATTGCGGGCGCCGCCCCCCGGGCACTGCGCTATGGCAGGGGATCGCCGTTTCCCGACCTGATCCTGCCCTGCGGCGGCGGGCTGGACATCCGGATCCTGCCGGTCACGGAAGGCGCGGGGATCGCGGCTCTGCGCGCGCAGATCGCATCTCGCCGGCCTGCCGATCTCTGGGTCTCGACTACGGGGACCGGCGCCGCGCCTTTTCCGGGCGCCGATCTGCGCCTGCGCATCCTGCCCGACATCCGCTTCATCGTCTTCGGCAAGGGGCCAGAGGCGGTGGCCTTCAGCCGGATGACCGCCGGGGCGGGCTATGAGACTTTCCTTTCCTCGCCCGATCCGGAGACGCTGGAACTTGCGGGAGGCGGGCCGATCCTGCCTTTGCCCTTCCCGCTCCGCGGCCGACCGGCCGACCTTCCGGCCGACCGGCATACGGCCGTGGTGCTGTTCTTCCACGATCACGACCACGAGCCCGCGATCCTGCTCGGAGCACTGGCGACCGAGGCGTTCTACATCGGCGCCCAAGGCAGCCGCCGCACGGCAGAGAACCGGCGGGAGGGCCTCAGGCGGATGGGCGTCGACGAGGCGGGGCTGGCGCGGCTGCACGGGCCGATGGGGCTCATCCCCTCCACCCGCGATCCGCGGATGCTGGCGGTCTCGGTGCTGGCCGCTGTGTTGGCGGAAGCCGGGGCAAACTGAGGGCGCATCCGATGCATCACTGGCAGCTTGCAATCAAGCCGGATCGAGACTGACCTGCGGGTCAGCGGTCTCTTGGCGCTTGCCTGGGTGGATTCTGCGCTGCATGGCGCCTGCCATCCCGACGAGGGGCCGCTGCGCGTGGCCGAGATGGGCGACCCTGATGCTGCCCCAAGGGCGGCCAGATTTTGACACTCGGATGCGTCGCAACTGCCCCGCAGCACTCTGCAACCGGAGGCAGCCCGTCATCACCCTCCCGTCGGTCCGACGTGCGGCTCTGCAAAAGCAGAAAAATCATACGCGCCGACATAGTCGCGGAAGGCCAGTTGGGCACGGGAGGGGTTCTCCCGGCTGGGAAAGATCATCGACATCTCGTAGGCGGCCGGGGTCCAGTCCGGAAGGAGGCGGACCAGTGCTCCGGTCGCGAGGAAAGCCTGGCAGATATAGGCGGGCAGGAGCGCGATGCCGCCGCCGAGGAGGACCGATTGCAGCAGGAAGCCCATCGAATCCGAGGAGAGCGCGGCAGGCGGGCGCAGGGTCAGCCGTTCCCCGGCGGTGAAGGTCCAGTCGGGCTGGGTGTCGTGGATCAGGCAGCGGTGCTGCGCGAGATCGCTGGGGCGCATCGGCGCGCGGCAGGTCTCCAGATAGGCCGGGGCCGTGACCAGAACCCGGCGGATCGCCGAGATCCGGCGCAGGATCATGTCCTGCCCCTGGGGTGCGCCGACCCGGAAGGCGAAGTCGATCCGCTCGCGCAGCAGGTCGAGATGCCGGTTGGTGGCGATCAGCTCGACCGTGATCCCGGGATGGGCAGAGGCAAAGCCGCCCAGGAAGCCGGGCATGAAATGGCTGGCGGTGATCTCGGGGCAGGTGATCCGCAGATGGCCTTCCGGTTGCGTCTTCAGATGCCCCATCGCTGCGGCCGCATTCCGGGCCTCGTCCCTGACCCGGCGGCAATAGTCCAGATAGACCTGCCCCGCCGCCGTCAGAGTGACCTGCCGGGTCGAGCGGTTCAGGAGGCGCAGGCCCAGCCGTGCCTCCAACTGGGCGATGCGCTGGCTGACGGTCGATTTCGGCATGCCGAGGCGCTGGCCGCCCTTGGTGAAGCTGCCGGTCTCGGCAACCTCGGCCAGGAGGATCATGTCATCGAGACTGTCCATTGCTCCACCCGCAGTGTCCGGCGCCCGGAACAATATCCCGGCGTGGTCCGAGCTTTGCAACGGGTCGCATCCCGAGGGGTCAGACCTTCACCAGTTGCTTGCCGAAGTTCTCGCCCTTCAGCATCCGGATGAAGGCATGGGGCGCCGCCTCGATCCCCTCGGCCACATCCTCGCGCGCCTCCAGAAGCCCCTCCCGATACCACCGGGTCAACTGGCTGCGGGCTTCGGCATATTGCGCCTCGAAATCATCCAGCAGGAATCCCTCGATCCGGGCACGGGCCACCAGGATCCGGCGCAGGAAACGCGGGCCGATATCGGGCTGGTCGAACCTGTCCGCCAGCGCGACGGTGCCGACGACCACGATGCGGCCGAAGGTGTTGAGGTTCAGCATCGCCGCGTCATGGATCGGGCCGGCGGTGTTGTCCATGAACACATCGACGCCCGAGGGGCAGGCCCTCGCGATCGCTTCGATCAGGTCGCCTGCGGTCCGGTGATTGATCCCGGTCCGGTAGCCGATGCTCCTGCACCAGTCGATCTTCGCATCGGAGCCAGCGACCGCGACGGGATCGAACCCCTTGATCCGGGCGATCTGGCCCGCGATCTGGCCGACCGCGCCGGAGGCGGCCGAGATCAGAACCGTCTCGCCTTCCTTCGGCCGGCCGACATGCAGCAGCGCGAAATAGGCGCTGAGGCCCGGCATCCCGAGGCATCCGAGCGAGGTCTGCACCGGGGCCGAGGCCGGATCGAGCCGGATGGCCGTCTTCGCCGCGACCGTCGTGACGGGCTGCCAGCCGAAGTCGTCGGCCTGGATGATGTCGCCCGGCTGGAACAGCGGCGATTCCGAGGCGACGACCTCGCCCACCCCGCCGCCCCGCATCATCTCGCCGATCTTCTGGCCTGCGGCATAGTTCTTTGCCGGGCTCAGCCGGGCACGCATGTAGGGGTCGACCGAGAGCCAGAGCGTCCGGACCACAAGTTCGCCGGGCTTGGCCACAGGGGGGTCTCGATGTTCAAGGCTGAAGTCATCGGGACCGGGCATACCCTCCGGAAAGCGTTTGAGGACCCAGGTGGGATTCGACGTCATGGCATGGCCCCGCAAATTGAATGCTGGCGGGAGATTAGTCTGCGTCAGGGTGCTGACATAGATCCCTGATCAGAACTCAGTGTTCGGGTGACCGGACAGTGGGGGCATTGGACCAGATATCATGCTGCAGCCGATGAGCGGTGGGGATGGGCGGGCGCAATCGGGTCGCCGGTCGTTCGGATGGATCGGTATCCTGACCGATCCTTCCGTTCCGTATCCTCAACCGGCCGCGCCCCGCACCGTGTGCGGCTATGTCAATCGGGCCGCGAAGACCGCATCCGCCGCGCCGCTGGCCGAGCGGGACGGGGTGCCGCTCGAGCACCCTCATATTGTTCGGAGACAAGTCTCTTGGATCACCGTCGAAGCATCCGATCGGAGACCATGGCGAGAAGGGCAATGGCAACACCGGAGACAAGTCCGAGCCCGAGGTTTGCCTTGCCTAGCGCTATGAAGACCTGTTGGCCGAGGTCGCGAGTGCCAACAAGCGCGGCGATCACGAGCATCGACAGGGCGGCCATGATCGTCTGGTTGATGCCAAGCCTGATCACCGGCGCTGCGAGGGGGAGCTTGACCTGCCAGAGCATCTGCATCCGTGTTACGCCCATCTGCTGCGCCGCCTCGACCAGATGAGCGGGCACGGTGCGCAATCCCTGTTCGACATAGCGGACAGGCGGCACGATGGCGTAGAGCATGATGGCAATCAGTGCGGTGAACTCGCCTACGCGGAACAGCATCAGGGCGGGGATAAGGAACACGAATTGCGGCATGGTCTGCAAGGCGTCGTTGATCGGCCGCAGGATTCGCGACACGGTATCGCTTTCTGCGGCAAGAACCCCGAAGGCTCCGCCGATGGTGACGCAGAGAAGGACGGCAAGCCCGGTCAAATACAATGACTGTGTGAACGGCATCCACATTCCCGACAGCAGGATGAGGGCCATTGCTCCCGCAGTCAGGAGAAACAATCGCCCGCCGCCCAGAGCGAAGGACAGCAGCAGTCCCAGGGCGACGAAACAGGGCCAGGGAAACCGCGTAACCCCCGTGGCGAGAAACAGCGTGCCGAACAGCAGAGCTATCGCCCATTTCCAGTTGCGCCGCGCCAGAAAGGCCGCCGCTGCAAGCGTCACGATCACATAGAGCGCGACCATCCAGCCCTGCAGCGCGAAGCCCCAGACGGCAGGTGTCGCAGCGCTCTGCAATCCGATCCTGAGCGGGATCATCAGCCCGTAGTTCAAGCCATCGCGCAAAGCGGAGAACAGGTTTCCGGTCGCACCGACGAATTGCAGCAGTGTGGCATCGATGGATCTGGCAAGAGAACGTCCCAGCGTATCGGGTTGGAAGTCGACTTCCGGCACCAGAAGACGAAAGGCGATGCCCGAGATCAGGGCGGCCGCGACGATGGTCCAGAATGCGTTGCGCCCGATGGGACGCGCCTGTCCCGCGACCGTGGTCGCAAAGCCGAAGGTGATACGGTCAAGAAGGATCGCCATTGCGACGATGACCAGTCCCGACAGCAGGCTTCTGCCGAGTTCCGCCCCGCGCATCGCTGACAGGACTTCCCATCCGATGTCGTTGAACCCGCCGATCACCGCCACGATGATGACCATGCTGAGGGACGCCATCGTGGTCTGGTTCACCCCGACCAGGATTTGCGACTTGGCCACGGGAACCCGGGCCTGCCAGAAGAGCTGGAAGGGGGTCGCGCCACACATCAGGGCCGACTCCACCACGGCATCCGGCACGCGCTGCAGCCCGAGCATGGTGTTCCGCACCATCGGCGGGATCGAGAAGATGACGCCGGCGATCAGGCCCGCGGCCGGTCCAAAGCCGAAGAGGATCAGCAGTGGGATCAGATAGGCGAAGGCCGGGAAGGTCTGCATCGCGTCCAGCATGGCGACGACGCGCGTCTCCAGCCGGGGCCAGCGCGTCGCCGCAGCGCCAAGTGCAAATCCTATGGCGATCGCCGGAGGCAGGGACATCAGCACGATCGCCAGGGTGTTCATGGAGTGCGGCCAGTAGCCTACCAGGACGATATAGACCTGCGCCAGGACGGCCAGCGCCGCGAGACCCCAGCGGGACGCCCTCAGCGCCAGGGCCACGACGACGACAGCGACGAAGGGCCAGGGAAGCCAGGTCAAGGCTTCTCGCAGCGCACGCAGAGGGGTCTCCAATCCGACCGCGAAAAGGCGGCTGAGCGGTTGCACCCACTCCAGCGCCGGCTGGAGGGTCGCGTTGATCCATGTCTCGAGGGGAAGCGTCCATTTTGCCGGATAGGCACCGAGCCATGGCACCGATGGCGAGATCACGGCGGCAAGGATGCAAAACAGGAGAAGCGCGGCCCAGACACGAGGGTCGCGGGCGCGGTCCTGAAGGGTATGCGTCTGGGCCATATCAGACGATCCCCTGACTGGCGGCAGGGCGGGCAGGGTGACCGGAATGTCCGAGGATCTGCAGAATTCGCGCCGCCTCGAGCCGGCCGCCGCTGTAGCGGCCCGAGGGGCGGACAGTAAAGCACTGAGCACCTGCACCGATCCCGGCCAACAACGCCTCGATAGGCTGGTCCGCGTCGACTTCCGGATGTCCAGTGTCGGCGATACCAGGTTGCGCCATGTCGCCCGCGCGGATGACCCGGCCGAGCGATACCTCGGAAGTGAATTCCGCAACATAGGCGTCGGCAGGGTTCAGAAGGATTTCGGCCGGCGTGCCGATCTGGATGATCCGGCCGTTCCGCATCAGGGCGATGCGGTCGGCCAAACGGCAGGCCTCCATGATATCATGCGTGACGAAAATGATGGTCTTGTGGAGCTGCTGTTGCAACCGCAGGAATTCGTCCTGCATCTGGCGGCGGATCAACGGATCCAGCGCTGAGAATGGCTCGTCCAGAAACCACAATTCCGGTCCGACGGCGAGGCTACGGGCGATGCCGACACGCTGTTGCTGCCCGCCGGAAAGCTGATGCGGATAGGACTCCTCTCGCCCCTCCAACCCGACGAGGTTGATCATCTCGCGTGCCTTTTCCTCCCGCGCGGTCCGGTCGATTCCCTGCAGCTTCAGGGGGAAGGCGGTGTTCTCCAGGACGGTCAGATGCGGCAGCAACCCGAAGCTCTGGAACACCATCCCCATCTTGTGGCGCCGAATTTCGATGAGCTCTTTCGGCGTTGCGGCGAGAAGATCCTGCCCGTCGAGGCGGATCTGTCCATGGTTCGCGCCGATAAGTCGGGAGAGGCAGCGGATCAACGTGGACTTGCCCGAACCGGACAGGCCCATGACCATGAAAATCTCACCTTCGTGTACGTCGAAGGTGGCGTCGATCAGCGCCGGGATATGGTCCTCGGCCGCCATCCGCTCTGCCAGTTGATCGGGCTCGATCGTATAGCCCTTGGAATCGAAGTAGAAATCCGGACGCCGCCCGTAGACTTTCCATACATTGCGGCATTCCAGTTTCACCTTGCGATCCGACCTGGATTGCCGAAGATCGCATCCTCGGCGGCAATCGTCACGTCGCAGGCCATGGCCAGCTCGAACCCGCCGCCCAGAACATAGCCCTGAACGGCGGAAATCGTCGGCTTCGGGCTGTTCCAGAACCGCAGGATCACGTCGAAATCGGCCTGAAGCATCGCGCGCGTCGCCTCGCGGTCGGGTTCCTCCTCCATGGAGCCGAGGTCGAAACCGGCCGAAAAGGGCTTGCCGGCGCCCGAGATCAGGATCACCCGCACCTCGGGGTCGGTCTCGGCCCGGTCCATGGCACGGTGCAGGCCCTCGACCATCTCGATGGTGATCGAATTCAGCTTGTCGGGCCGGTTCAGCGTGATCTGCGCCACCGGGCCGGAGCGGGCGTATAGGATGGTGTCATTCTGCATTGTCGTCAGTTCTGCGATGCGTCGCGCAGTTACCTCGCGGTCAATCGGCACCATTGCAAGCTGGCTGTCTTTCAGCACCTCGATCCAGATGCCGCCGAAGGCCACCATGACGAAGCTGCCGAACTGCGGGTCGCGCACCAGGCCGAAGGCCATCTCGGCCTGGCCACGAGCCATGCCGCTGATCAGGACACGCGGGCCAAGGCGTGCCGCGATGTCCTCGTAAGCGGCGGCGACGCTT
Source organism: Tabrizicola soli (assembly GCF_015999335.1). Taxonomy (GTDB): domain Bacteria; phylum Pseudomonadota; class Alphaproteobacteria; order Rhodobacterales; family Rhodobacteraceae; genus Tabrizicola; species Tabrizicola soli. Next base: position 66,519 of record NZ_JAEACP010000006.1, read on the forward strand.
TCCTCGTCCTGGAGGCCCAGCTTCACACCGCCGACATCGCTCTTGGTCGATCAGCTTGTGGCGAGGTGTCCGATCTTCTCCCTGCCGAGATCATCCTTCAGAGTTGCGAGGGTGGCCGCCTTGCTCCTGCGGGGTGGTTTCCCTACGGCGCACATATCGGCTATATGAAGGTCGACCAGGTCACCGAAGGTGTGCAGGCAGGCTAGGGACGATCGGTTGGGCGGCAACCCCTGATCGACCAGGGTTTCGGCTTGACGGGCCCATTCGCGGGCGTCGTCGCGGCGCAGGAATGTCTCGCTTGCGCAGCGGCCCTTTCGTCCGATCTGGACCCGGTAGGCACCGGAGGGGAGGCGGGTGATCGAGGCCGTTTTCGTGTGCGCTATGTATGCAGTGAGTCGTCGCAGAAGGGGAAATTCGGGGATATCAGGGCGTAGTCCGGCAAAGGGGCAGGCTTGGTCAACGGATTGAAGATACTATAAAAATGCAGGAAAATCAATCATATAGACTGTCCGTGGCGCCGATGATGGACTGGACCGACAGGCATTGTCGCGTCTTTCACCGGCTGATGACCCGGCGCGCGATGCTTTACACCGAGATGGTCACCGCCCCCGCCATCGTCCACGGGCCGAGGCCGCGTCTCCTCGACTATTCCGGTATCGAACATCCCGTCGCCCTGCAGCTCGGCGGCTCGGACCCGGCGGAACTGGCCGAAGCCACCCGCATCGCCGATGCCTGGGCCTATGACGAGATCAACCTGAACTGCGGCTGCCCCTCGGACCGGGTGCAATCGGGCTGTTTCGGTGCCGTGCTGATGGAGCGCCCCGCCCTCGTCGCCGATTGTCTCCGCGCCATGCAGGCGGAAACCGACGCGCCCGTCACCGTGAAATGCCGCATCGGCGTCGACCAGCAGGACCCCGAGACCGTCCTGCCCGCCTTCATCGAGACCCTGGCCGGGGCAGGGGTGCGCCACATCATCGTCCACGCCCGCAAGGCCTGGCTCCAGGGCCTGTCGCCCAGGGAAAACCGCGAGATCCCGCCGCTGGAGCACGACCTCGTGGTCCGCATGAAGCGGCGCTTCCCCGAACTGACGATCTGCATCAACGGCGGGATCACCTCGCTGGAGCAGGCGCAGGACCTGCTGGCGCAGGGGCTGGACGGGGTGATGATCGGGCGGGCCGCCTATCACGATCCGGCGCATAGCCTGATCGGGGCCGATGCGCTCTGGGGCGACGCCTATGCGCCCGATGCCTTCGCCGTCGTCGATGCGATGCGGCCCTATATCGCGGCGCATCTCGACGGGGGCGGGCGGCTTCACCAGATCACCCGCCACATGCTCGGCCTCTTCACCGGCCGCCCCGGCGCGCGCGGCTGGCGCCGGGTGCTCTCCGAGAACGGCACGCGGCCCGGCGCCGGGCTCGACACCCTCGACCGCGCCCTGGCCGAGGTTCAGGTCGCCGCCGCCTGACGCGCCCGGACCAGCCGCGACAGCGCCAGCACCAGCACGCCGCACAGCGCGATCGCGCCCAGCATCGGGGTCGCCGTCCCGTCGAAGAACGGCCCCACCGCCGCGATCATCGCGCCGCCCGCCAGCATCTGCAGCGTGCCGCCCAGCGAGGAGGCGAGCCCCGCGATGTCGCCATGCTCGTCTAGCGCCATCACCATCGCGGTCGGGATGATCAGCCCCAGGCAGGCATTGGCCAGGAACAGCCCGGCGACGCAGAGCCACAGGTTCACCGCCCCCGCCAGCGCCAGCAGGAACAGCACCAGGGTGAAGGCCGCGAACCCGGCCGAGGCCCAGGCCATCACCCGTGGCGCGCCATGCCGCAGTCCCAGCGGCGCGGCCATCTGCGAGGCGCTGAAGAAGCCGATCGCATTGACGGCAAAGGCCAGCGAGAATCCGGTCGGCGACAGGCCGAAGGCCCCGGTATAGACGAAGCTCGCGCTGGCGATGAAGACGAAGAAGCTCGCCATGCCGAAGCCGCCCAGGAAGGTCAGGCCCATGAACAGCGGATCGGCGAGCAGCACCGCCGTCCCCCGCCGCATCGCGCCCAGGTTGAAGGGCTGGCGGTCCGCCTGCCGCAGCGTCTCGGGCTGGAGCAGGGTCAGGATCGCCAGGCTGATCCCCGCCGCGACGACCAGCGCCCCGAAGATCGCCCGCCAGCCCGCCACCGCCATCAAGCCCGAGCCCGCCAGCGGCGCCAGCATCGGCGAGACCGAGATCACCATCATCACCGCCGCCATCAGCCGCGTCGCCGCCGGCCCGGTGTAAAGGTCGCGGATGATCGCCCGCGGCACCACCATCAGCGCCGCCCCGCCCAGGCCCTGGATCGCCCGGCCGACGATCAGCCATTCGACCGTTGGCGCCAGCGTGCAGAAGACCGAGCCCAGGATGAAGACCGCGATCCCGGCATAGAGCGGCGGCTTCCTGCCGAAGCGGTCGGCCCAGGGGCCATAGACCAGCTGCGCCAGGCCGAAGGCGATGAAATAGGCCACGATCGTGCCCTGCATCGCCGCGACTCCCGTCCCCAGCGCCGTGGCGATCTCGGGCATGGCGGGCAGGTACATGTCGATGGCGAAGGGGCCGATGCAGGACAAAAGGCCCAGGACAAGCGCCGGGCGCAGGATATGGTCGGACATGACGGGGCTTTCGGACAGGGGCAGGGGGCGAAACGGCTGCGGCGCAACGCGGGAGGGGCGGCATATCATCCGGCCTCCGGCCTGGCCAGCCCTTTCGCCACTGGCCTTGCCCCGATCGGCGGGCTATGTCGCAAGGGTCAGACGAGGTGCGCACCCCATGCCCGAGCTTTCCCTTCTCCTGCCGATGCTGGCCGCGCTCCTCTTGATCGGCGCCTTCGCCGGGGTTGTCGGCGGCCTTCTCGGCGTCGGCGGCGGGATCGTGCTGGTCCCGGCCTTCTTCTACGCCTTCGGCGCGCTCGGCTATGGCGGGGGGCAGCTGATGCAGGTCTGCGTCGCGACCTCGATGGCGACCATCGTCGTCACTTCGCTCCGCTCGGTCTCGTCGCACAACAAGAAGGGCGCGGTGGACTGGACGGTGCTCTGGACCTGGGGTCCGACGCTGGCGATTGCCGCGGCCATCGGCACCTTCACCGCCTCGCGCGTCTCCTCCACCACGCTGCAGGCGGTCTTCGGGGTGCTGGCCGGTCTGGCCGGGCTCTGGATGGCCTTCGGGCGCGACAGCTGGCGGCTCGGCGACCAGATGCCCGGCCAGCCGGTGCGCAGCCTCCTGGCCGGGGCGGTGGGCTTCTTCTCGGCGATGATGGGGATCGGCGGCGGCACCTTCGGCGTGCCCCTCATGACGCTCTACGCCATGCCGATCCACCGCGCCGTCGCCACCGCCTCGGGCTTCGGCGTGGTGATCGCGGTCCCGGCGGTGCTGGGCTTCCTGCTGCTGCCGGTGGCCGAGGCCCCGCCCTGGACCCTGGGGGCGATCAACCTGCCGGCCTTCCTGGTGGTGATCGGCACCACGCTGATGACCACGCCGCTCGGCGTGCGGCTGGCGCATGCGATGAACCCCAGGCCCCTGAAACGCGCCTTCGCCCTGTTCCTGACCCTGGTCGCGCTGAACATGCTGCGCAAGGTCCTGGGATGGTAGACCCCGGCTGGAGGCGAATCGGCCCCGATCCAGCGATCCGCGCCTGGGCCGACAGCGCCCGCGCCGCCGCCCTCCGGAGTCTCGCCACCAGCGATGAGGCCTGGCGCTGCGGCGGCACCTGGTTCGTCGGCGTCGACGCCCTGCCGAACACCCAGGACGGCGCGATCCAGGGCGCCGCCTTCCCCTGGGGCGCCCTGCCGCTCCGGCCCGAACCCCTGCACCGCGCGCAGCTCTCCGTCATCCGCCCCGGCTATCCCCGGCCCTCGCCCGACGAGACCCCCGCCGCCTTCGCCTTCCGCCGCGACCGCGACGCCGCCCATCTCGACGGCCTCCTGCCCATCGGCCCCGACAAGCGCCGCATGGTGAAGGAGCCGCATGCCTGGATCCTCGGCCTGCCGCTCAACCGGGCCACCGCCTCGCCGCTCACCGTCTGGGAAGGCAGCCACGAGATCCTGCGCGCGGCCCTCCTGAAGGCCCTCGCCCCGCACCCGCCGGACCGCTGGGGCGACATCGACATCACCCAAGCCTACCAGCAGGCCCGCCGCGAAGCCTTCGTCCGCTGCCGCCGCCTGGAACTCGCCGCGGGTCCGGGAGAGGCCACGCTCCTCCACCGCCTCACCCTGCACGGCGTCGCCGCCTGGAAACCGGGCGACGCCGCGCCGCCGGAGGGCCGGATGATCGCCTACCTGCGCCCCGAGCTGCCCTCGGTCGAGGCCTGGCTGAAACGCCCCTGACTTCCTCTTGGTCAAATACTCTGGGGGTTTGGGGGTGAAACCCCCAAGACTTCAGCGGTCCAGCCGTGCCATCCGCCCGCCGCGGCGCTTGCCCAGCCGGGGCGCGCGGCCGGGAAGCTCCTCGATCACCGCCGCGCGTTCCTCATGCGTCATCCGCGACCAGCCCGAGATCTCGTCGATCGAGCGATGGCAGCCGACGCAGATCCGCTCCTCGGGATGGATCACGCACAGCCTCACGCAGGGGCTGGCGATCTCGTCGCGTTTCCAGACGTCGTCCTTCACTTCGTCATTCCCGCTCAAGATGCCCAATCCGGTCCAGCGCCCCTTGCAGGATATATCCGGCGGCCACCTGGTCGATTACCTCTTTCCGACGCTTTCGTGACGTATCCGCCTCCAGCAGCGCCCGCTCCGCCGCGACGGTCGACAGCCGCTCGTCCCAATAGCAGATCGGCAGCGCGGTCAGCTTCTCCAGGTTGCGCGCAAAGGCCTGGGTCGCCTGCACTCTCGGGCCCATGCTGCCGTCCATGTTCAACGGCAGCCCCAGCACGATCCCCGCGGCGCCCCGCGCCTCCAGAAGCGCCAGCAGACGCCCCGCGTCGATGGTGAACTTCTCGCGCCGGATCACCTCCAGCGGCGTCGCCACCTGGCGGCGCAGGTCCGACAGCGCCACCCCGATGGTCTTGTCGCCAAGGTCCAGCCCGGCGATCGCCCGGTTCGGGGGCAGGGCGGCCACGAATTCCTCGACGCCGGCGCAGATCATGGGTTCAGCCCGGCCTCGACCGCCGCCTGGCGCAGGAAGGACAGCTCGGCCGGCTGGCCCTGGAACTCTGCCACGGCCGCGTCATAGGCCTTCTGCGCCTCCTCCAGCCGCTCCAGCATCGCCTGCGAGCGGATCAGCCGCGCCCAGTCCTCGACCCCGCCGCCCTCCGAGGCGAGGCGATCCGAAAGCTGCGTCACCATCCCCTCGATCATCGCCTGCCGTTCCTCTTCCGACATCTCGGCCGCGGCCGCCATGTCCCCGGCCGTGGGGCCCGTCACCTCGGGCAGGCGATAGTTCACCCCGGCCCGCCAGGCGACCTCCTCGATCTGCGCGCGCAGGGGCTCGGTCCAGGGCGCATCCGGCCCGCTTTCCTCCAGCAGGCCGCTCCAGAGCGCGAAGCCCCGGTCATAGCGCCCGCCCTGCACGAACATCAGCCCCGCGTAATAGCGCGCCAGCCCGTCCTTCGGATCCAGGCTCAGCGCCGCGGTCAGCTCGGCCTCGGCCTCGGGCGAGACATAGCCGCCCGCCGCTGCGATCAGGATCTCGGCCAGCGCCGAATGGTCCGCCGCCGCGACGGTCCCGCCCTTGACCGCGATCAGGTGGCGCTGGGCCGCCTCGGCATCGGCGAAATTGCCAAGCGCGGTCTCGTTGCGGGCCAGCAGCTCCAGCCCGACCGGATCGTCGGGGCGCCTGGCGACCGTCTCGCGCAGCTTCTCGATCAGCTGCATCGTCTCGGCGGGAACCTCCGGCGGCGCAAGCTTCGGCGCGGCCGCCACCGCCTCGGCCTGCGCGGGCCGTCCGGCCATGCGGTCGTCCGCCATCGCGATCCGGCGCTCGATCGGCAGGTCGGGATAGCCGGGGCTGCCCAGATAGCGGTAGGCCCCGAGACCGCCGCCCAGCACCACCAGCGCGACCAGCGCCGCGACCGGCGTCGCCGGGGCGGCGCTTGCCGCGGCCCCCGGCGCGCGCTGGCGGTCCAGGTCCAGCAGCCTGCGCCCGACCTCGGCCCGCAGCCGCTTCGCCTCCTCGGCGCTGATCGTCCCGCGCGCAAGGTCGCGCTCGACCTCGGCCATCTGGTCCTTGTAGACCGCCATGTCGGCCTCGGCCGCCGCCGCCTCGCCCCGGCCCCGGCCAAGGGCGCGGACCAGAAGTGCCGCAACCACCGCCGCGATCAGCGCCGCCGCCGCCCAGAAGCCCCAATCCGCCATCGCCGCCGCCTGTCCTGGCCCTTGTTTCCGCCCCCATCTAGTCCTTCGGGCGGGGTCCCGAAAGGGGCAAACGGCCGCATCCGCCGCGGCCCCTGTCGCCTCTGCCCGGCAAATGTCGCAAATTTCCCGATCGTGCCGCTGTAGTCCCCGGCCATGACCCGGCTTCCTTCATAGAACGCTCCTGACGGACCGAGGTCCGACTTTCCCTGACGAGGCTCCGATGAAGCGCTATTCGGTCTTTGCCATCGCCCGCGAGGCTTTGCGGTACCACATGGGGTGGGAACGCGCCTGGGCTTCGCCCGAACCGAAAGCGTCCTATGACGCGATCATCGTGGGCGCCGGGGGCCACGGCCTCGCCACCGCCTATTATCTCGGCAAGAACCACGGCATCACCAATGTCGCGGTGATCGAGAAGGGCTGGCTCGGCGGCGGCAACACCGGCCGCAACACCACGATCATCCGCTCGAACTACCTGCAGGACCCCTCCGCCGCGATCTACGAAAAGGCCCGCAGCCTCTACGAGACGCTGAGCCAGGACCTGAACTACAACGTCATGTTCAGCCCGCGCGGCCTTCTGATGCTGGCGCAGACCCACCACGAGGTGCGGGGCTACCTGCGCACGGTCCATGCCAACACGCTGCAGGGCGTGCAGACCGAATGGATCTCGCCGCAGCGCGTCAAGGAAATCGTGCCGATCATGAACATCGACGGGCCGCGCTATCCGGTCCTCGGCGCGCTCTACCAGGCGCGCGGCGGCACCGCCCGGCACGACGCCGTGGCCTGGGGCTATGCCCGCGCCTGCTCGGCGATGGGGATGGACATCATCCAGAACTGCGAAGTGAAGGGCGTGCGGTCGGAAAACGGCCGCGTCACCGGCGTCGACACCACCAAGGGCTTCATCGGCACGAAGAAGCTCGGCATGGTCGTCGCCGGCCATTCCGGCCAGCTGGCCGAGATGGCGGGCTTCCGCCTGCCGATCGAGGCGGTGGCGCTGCAGGCCCTCGTCTCCGAACCGATCAAGCCCTGCATGGACGTGGTCGTCATGGCCAACACCGTGCACGGCTACATGTCGCAATCCGACAAGGGCGAGATGGTGATCGGCGGCGGCACCGACGGGTTCAACAACTACACCCAGCGCGGCAGCTTCCACCACATCGAGGAAACCCTCCGCGCCCTGGTCGAGACCTTCCCGATGATCAGCCGCCTCAAGATGCTGCGGCAATGGGGCGGCATCGTCGACATGACCGGCGACCGCTCGCCCCTCATCTCCAAGACCCCGCTCGGCAACTGCTTCATCAACTGCGGCTGGGGCACCGGCGGCTTCAAGGCGATCCCCGGCTCGGGCTGGGCCATGGCCGAGCTGATGGCCAAGGGCGAACCCGGCCCGCTGGCGGCCGAGTTCAACATGTGGCGCTTCAAGGAAGGCCAGTTCATCGACGAATCCGTCGCCGCCGGGGTGGCACACTGATGACGCGGCTGCGGCACATTCCCGCCGATGTGTCCGCGCGCCGGAACCCCCAGGCCGGGGACCGGGTTTCCATGCCAATTCAACATTGCATGGAGACCCTCCAATGGCTGACGAAAACTACAAGACCTATGTCCGCGAGACCCGCACGACCGAAGGCTCGGGTGCCAGCATGGCGCTCATCGTCGGCGGTCTCGTCGTCGCGGTCGGCTTCATCCTCTGGCTCGTCTTCGGCGGTCCCGACTCGGTCGTCGACACTGCCCCTGCGGGCAGCGACACCAATGTCACGATCGAGCCGCCGGCTGCTCCGGTCGACAACTCGACCAATGTCACCGTCGAGCCTGCCGCTCCCGAAGCCGCCGCTCCCGAAGCTCCCGCGCCCGATGCCACGGCCCCGGCCGGCGATGCGGCTCCCGCTGACGGCGGCACGGCCGAGCCCGCGGCTCCCTGACCCCTGCGGCGGGCGCCCCTGCGCGCCCGCCCTCCAGCCGCAGGGAGAGTGAGCCATGCTCCGCCCCCTCGGCCCCCTCAGGATGCCTCGCCCCGCGCGGCTTGAAGCCCCGACCCCCATCCTGACCGCGAGAGACCGCCCACAGCGCCCGCCGGAAACCGGCCGGGGCGCGCCATGCCGCCCGCTCTCTCCATCCCCGACCTTCTTCGACCGCCGCCTCGCGACCGGGGTCGAACAACCCGCGAACCACCTGGGAACACCCTCATGCTGATCCTTGAATGCCCCTACTGCGGCGTGAAGGCCGAAGAAACCGAACTCGCCCCCGGCTACGAGGCGCATCTGAAGCGTTTCGGCCCCGGCTCCTCGCCCGAGGAGTTCGAGGATTACATGTTCGCCCGCAAGAACCCCAAGGGCGTGCATTTCGAACGCTGGCGCCATGCCTATGGCTGCGGCAAGTGGTTCCTCGCCGCCCGCTGCACCGCCACGCTCGAGGTCTTCGGCACCTATCCCGCCCAGACCTCCGAACCCCCCGCCGACATCATCGCGAAAATCCAGGCCCGCCGTCCCGACTGGCAGCCTGACTGGAAGGGCACCAAATGAGCACGCGCCTCGCCAAGGGCGGCCGGTTGATCAACCGCACCGCGCCCGTCGAATTCTCCTTCAACGGCAAGCGTTTCAAGGGCTTCCAGGGCGATACCCTGGCGGCGGGCCTTCTGGCCAACGACCAGCTGATGGTCGGCCGCAGCTTCAAGTATCACCGCCCGCGCGGCATCGTCGCCTCCGGGCCGGAGGAGCCAAACGCGCTCGTCAACCTTGGCAAGGGTTCGCGGCTGGAACCGAACCAGCGCACCACCACGACCGAGCTTTTCGACGGGCTGGAATCCACCAGCCAGAACCACTGGCCCAGCCTCGAATTCGACGTGGGCGTGGTGAACAACTACGTCGCGCGCTTCCTGCCCGCGGGCTTCTACTACAAGACCTTCATGCATCCGCGTCCGCTGTGGAAGCATGTGTTCGAGCCGATCATCCGCCAGTCGGCCGGTCTCGGCAAGGCGCCGAAGGACGTGGACGCCGACCGCTACGAATACGCCTACGAATTCTGCGACGTCCTCGTGATCGGGGCCGGGGTCGCGGGCCTTCTCGCCGCGAAATCCGCCGCCGATGCCGGCGCCCGCGTGATCCTGCTGGAACAGGCCCCGACGCTCGGCGGCCGGGCCCCGGTCGACGAGACCGAGGTGGACGGCACCCCGGTCGAGGCCTGGCTTTCCGCCATCGAGGCCGACCTGAAGGCGCGCGACAACGTCACGGTCCGCGTCCGCACCTGCGCCATCGGCGTCTATGACCACGGCTATGTCCTTGCCGACGAACGCGTCGCCGACCATACCCCCGGCGACGGGCGGCCGAAGCACCGGCTCTGGCGGATCCGGACGGGCCGGATCATCAGCGCCACCGGCGCGATCGAGCGTCCGCTCAGCTTCTACGGCAACGACATCCCCGGCGTGATGCTGGCCAGCGCGATGCGCGACTATGTCGTGAACTATGCCGTCTCGCCGGGCGACCGCACCGTGGTCGTCACCAACAACGATTCTGCCTACCGGACCGCGCTCGCGCTCAAGGCGGCGGGGCTCGAGGTCCCGGCGATCCTCGACGCCCGCGACCGGGCCACCGGCGCGCTGCCCGAGGCCGCGCGTGCCGCGGGCATCCGCGTGCTGACCGGCAAGGCCATCGCCAAGGTCAAGGGCGGCAAGCGCGTGACCGGCGTCACCGTCTGCGCCCAGGCGGGCGAGGGTTCCGTCCAGGAAGAGATCGCCTGCGAGGCCGTCGCCATGTCCGGCGGCTGGTCGCCCGTCGTCCACCTCTGGAGCCATTGCGGCGGCAAGCTGACCTGGGACGAGGGCATCTCCGCCTTCACCCCCGACCCGACCCGTCCGCCGCTGAACCATGACGGCAGCGCCCTGGTGGCGGTCGTCGGGGCCGCCGCGGGCTGCCTGTCGCTGGCCAATATCCTGGCCGAGTTCGGCGCCGGGTCGGGCAAGGCTGCCATACGCCTGCCAGACGCAAGCCAGACGCCGGATGGCAGCGTCGCGATCCCGCCGGTCTGGGTCATGCCGCAGGGCGCGCCGATCGCGATGCGCAACAAGATGTGGCTGGACTACCAGAACGACGTGAAGGTCTCGGACGTCCAGCTGGCCGCGCGCGAAGGCTATCGCAGCGTCGAGCATACCAAGCGGTACACCACGCTCGGCATGGCGACGGATCAGGGAAAGCTCAGCAACATCAACGGTCTCGCCACGCTTGCGAATGCGCTGGGTGAAGAGATCCCGCAGGTCGGCACCACCACATTCCGCCCGCCCTACACGCCGGTCACCATCGGCGCGCTGGCAGGCGAGTCGCGGGGCGAGATCTTCCAGCCGCTCCGCCGCACCCCGATGCATGAAGCGCATGAGAAATCAAACGCTTACTTCGAACCTGTCGGCCTCTGGCGCCGCCCCTACTGCTTCCCCCGCGCCGGCGAGACCCACGACCAGGCCGTCCACCGCGAGGTGGTGAACACCCGCCAGAACCTCGGCCTCCTCGACGCCTCGACGCTCGGCAAGATCATCGTCAAGGGCCCGGATGCCGGGAAGTTCCTCGACATGTTGTATACCGGCGTGATGAGTACGCTACCCGTGGGCAAGTGCCGCTATGGCCTGATGTGCAACGAACAGGGCTTCCTCTCCGACGACGGCGTCGTCGCCCGGATCGACGAGGACACCTGGCTTTGCCACACGACATCCGGTGGTGCCGACCGCATCCACGGCTGGATGGAAGACTGGCTGCAGTGCGAATGGTGGGATTGGCAGGTCTACACCGCGAACGTCACCGAACAGTACGCCCAGGTGGCCGTCGTCGGTCCGAACGCGAGGAAGCTTCTGCAAGTCCTTGGCGGCATGGATGTTTCCAAGGAGGCGCTGCCCTTCATGCAATGGGCGGACGGCACCCTTGGCGGCTTCCCGGTCCGGGTCTACCGGATCAGTTTCTCGGGCGAACTCAGCTACGAGATCGCCGTCCCCGCCAGCCACGGCGCGGCCTTCTGGGCTGCGTGCCAGGAAGCCGGAAAGTCTTTGGGTGCAATGCCTTACGGGACGGAGTGCCTGCACGTCATGCGGGCCGAGAAGGGCTTCATCATGATCGGGGACGAGACCGACGGGACCGTGATCCCGCAGGACCTCTGCCTCGACTGGGCGATCTCGAAGAAGAAGGCCGATTTCCTCGGCAAGCGCGGGCAGGAGCGGACCTATCTCGCCAGCCCGGACCGCTGGAAACTGGTCGGATTCGAGACGCTGGACGGCTCGGTGGTCCCCGATGGGTCCTACATCATCGCCGACGGCGTCAACGCCAACGGCCAGCGCAACGTGCAGGGCCGGGTGACCTCGACCTACTATTCGCCGACCCTGAAACGCGGCATCGCCATGGGCCTGCTGAAGCAGGGGCCGAACCGCATGGGCGAGGTGGTGGAATTCAACACGGTCACGGGCGGAACGGTGAAGGCGCGGGTGCGCGATACGGTGTTCTTCGACAAGGACGGGGAGAAGCAGAATGTCTGAGCCGGTTTCCGCGCTGGGGGGCACCAGCTTCCAGGGCTTCGCGACCATCCGCGAGATCGGCCCGCTGGGCATGATAACCTTGCGTGCCAAGGGACTGAAATCGCTGGACAAGGCGATCAAGGCCGCCGTCGGGACCAAGGTCCCGGCGCAACGGCGGATCGAGGTCAACGGCGAACGCGCCTGCGGCTGGATGAGCCCGGACGAATATCTCCTCGTCCTGCCCTATGCCGAGGTCGCGGCCGCTCTTGCCGCCATCGCCAGGGAACTGGCGGGCGAGCATCACCTCGCCGTCGACGTCTCGGACGCGCGGGCCATCTTCCGCATCGAGGGCGCGAAGGCGACCCAGGTGCTGCAGAAGCTCTCGCCGGTGGATTTCGCCACGCTCGAGCCGGGCGAGCTGCGCCGCAGCCGCGCGGCCCAGGTCGCGGCGGCCTTCTGGGCGCAGGACGGCGGCTATACGCTGGTCTGCTTCCGCTCGGTCGCGGGCTATGTGATGGGCCTTCTGACCCATTCCGCGCAGCCGGGCTCCGAGCTGGACTGAGAGCGTCGCTTGACGGGAAAAACCGGGAAGGGCAGGGTGAAAGTCCTGTCCTTCAAAGGTGTTGCATGGTTCTCCTCCGCTTTCTTGCCGCTGTTTTCGCGCTGTCGGTTTCCTCCGTTCCCGCTGCTGCATCGACCCTGGAATGCAAGCTTCCCGTCACCGGCGCGGGGGGCGGTTACATCACCGGGCTATACTACGTCCAGCATGAGGAAGGCAGCGCCGAGGCCATCGTCTCGGACGAGGTGATCATGTATTACAACGACGAGCAGCCGATCACCGCCAGGGTCTCGGACGATACCGACGCAAAGCTGGTGCTCACCTGGAACATCCAGATGACGAACTCGGGCCAGATGACCAAGATGCAGTACCGCGCGGCCTGGTTCCGCAAGAGCGGCCTCCTGACCATCCGGGCCAAGCCGGGCGGCTATTCCAACAGCTTCGAGGGCCGCGGAACCTGCCGGGCGCTGCCGGAGGATCGGTCAAAAGCTGCCGGGCGGCCTTGACCTTCCGGACGCAAGGCCACTTATTCCTTGCAACGACATCTGCAAGAACAGGAGAGACCCATGGCCTTCACCCTTCCCGACCTTCCCTATGCCCATGACGCGCTTGCGCCGCTCGGTATGTCGAAGGAGACGCTGGAATATCACCACGACCTGCACCACAAGGCCTATGTCGACAACGGCAACAAGCTGATCGCCGGGACCGAGTGGGAATCGAAATCGCTGGAGGACATCGTCCGCGGCACCTACCAGGCCGGCGCGGTGGCGCAGAACGGCATCTTCAACAACGCCAGCCAGCACTGGAACCACAACCTCTTCTGGGAGGTGATGGGACCGGGCGAGGGCAAGAAGATCCCCGGCACGCTGGAAAAGGCGCTGACCGAGGCTTTCGGCTCGGTCCAGAAGTTCAAGGACGACTTCGCCACCGCCGGTGCGGGGCAGTTCGGCTCGGGCTGGGCCTGGCTGGTCAAGGACAAGGACGGCAGCCTCAAGGTCACCAAGACCGAGAACGGGGTGAACCCGCTCTGCTTCGGCCAGACCGCCCTTCTGGGCTGCGATGTGTGGGAGCACAGCTACTACATCGACTTCCGCAACAAGCGCCCGGCCTATCTGACCAACTTCCTGGAAAAGCTGGTCAACTGGGACGCCGTCGCCGCCCGGATGTAAGGCGCGCCGGATCAGGACGGGGGCCCGCCGCGCGATCGGCGGGCCTTTTCCGTTCACGAACCTGGCAGGGCGCCCCGCAGCGCGATCTCCAGCGCAGAAACGTCAGGCACCGGGCGGAACAGGCCGCGAAGCGAGGGGGCGGCGAAACCCTCGGCGATGATATGGTCGACCAGCGCCAGCAGCGGCTGCCAGTAGCCCGCCACGTCCAGAAGCAGGATCGGCTTGGCATGCAGGCCGATCTGCGCCCAGGTCAGCACCTCGAAGAATTCGTCCAGCGTTCCGGCCCCGCCCGGCAGCACCACCACCGCGTCCGAGTTCATGAACATCACCTTCTTGCGCTCGTGCATGTCCTCGGTCACCACGGTGCCGGCCATGTCGCGGCCGTTCCGCTCGCGCCCCAGAAGATGCACCGGGATCACCCCCAGCGCCGTCGCCCCCTGCGCCAGCGCGGCCGTCGCGACCTGGCCCATGAGGCCGACGTCCCCCGCCCCGAAGACCAGCCGCCAGCCGTTGCGGGCGATCATCGCGCCGGTCTCGCGCGCGGCCTCGGCATAGCCGGCCCTGGCGCCGGGGCGCGAGCCGCAGAAGAGGCAGATCGATGGCTTGGTCATCATGGGGCCTGAAAACGGTTGCACTGTGCGAGATATAGAGATTCCATACCCCAAGGAAAGCGCCGGGGGGAATGGCATGTCGGCATGGGCGGGGACGGCTCCGGGGACACGGGCGCTGATCCTGGGGGGTGGTGGGCTGCTTCTGGCGGGGGCCGGTTACCTGGGCTGGCAGGCGCTGCGCCCCGATCCCGCGCCCGCGCCTGCCGCGGTCGAGATCGCCGCCGCGCCGACCCCGCCGCCGGTGGCCGAGCCCGCTCCGGCGCCGGCCCTGCCGAAGATCGACGTCTGGCGGGTGGCGCCGGATGGTGGGGCGGTGGTCTCGGGGCTGGCGTTGGCGGGCGCGAAGGTCGAGGTGATCGTGGACGGTGTCGCCATGGCCGAGGGGACGGCCGGCGCCTCGGGCGAGTTCGCGCTGGTCTTCACCCTGCCGCCCAATCCCGCCCCCAGCCTGATGTGGCTGTCGATGACGCCCGAGGGCAGCGCGGCCGTCGCCTCGCCGCAAATGGTGGCGCTGGGGCCGATCGCGGGCCCGGCCGCGCCGCCGGCCGCGCCCGACGCCGCCCGGGCCGAGCCGGAAGCGGCAAGCCTGCCAGGGACTGCGGTCGAGACCCCGGTCGAGACGGCGGCAGGGACGGTGCCCGAGACAGTGCCAGGGACGCCTGCGCCCGAGCCCGCGGCCGAGGCGGGGCCGCCCGCGCTCCTCCTGTCGCAGGACGGGGCGGTGGTCCTGCAGGACCCCTCCGGCGCACCGGCGGCGGGCGGCGAGGTGATGATCGACACGATCACCTATACCCCCTCGGGCGAGGTGCGGGTCGGCGGCCGTGCGGCGCCCGGCGCGCAGCTTCGGATCTATCTGGACAATGCCTTGCAGGCCGAGCTGGCCACGCCCGGCACCGGGCTCTGGCTGGCCGACCTGCCGGGCGCCGCGCCGGGCATCTATACCCTGCGGGTCGATCAGCTGGACGCCACGGGCAAGGTCGCCTCGCGCTTCGAGACCCCGTTCAAGCGCGAGACGCTGGAGGCCCTGGCCGCCGTCGCGGCCCCGCCCGCACCTCCGGTCGAGGCCCCGGCCGGGGTGACCGCCGAAACCCCGCCCGCCGAAAGCCCGCCCGCCGAGCCCCAGCCCGCCGAAACTCTGGTCGCCGAGCCCCCACCCGCCGAAATCCCCTCCGCCGAAGCTGTGCCGTTGCCCGAGCCTGCCGAACCCGCGGCCGCGACGATGACTGCCGAGGCGGTTCCGGTGACGGTCACCGTCCAGCCCGGCTTCACCCTCTGGGGCATCGCGCAGGAACGCTATGGCGATGGTGTGCTGTACGTGCAGGTGTTCGAGGCCAATCGGGACAAGATCCGCGATCCCGACCTGATCTATCCCGGTCAGGTCTTCTCGGTCCCCGACGCCGCCGTCTCGCCCTGACGGCCATGGCTGCAGGCCGCCAGCACCTCGGGGTGGTCGCAGCAGCAATCGTTCAGAAGATACGAGATCGTGCGCCCCAGCCCCGTCGCATTTACGCTGTAGATCACGTTGCGCGCCGCCCGGCGCGAGCGGATCAGCCCGGCCTGCTCCAGCGCGGAAAGATGGAAGGACAGGCGCGGCGCGGAAAGGCCGAGCGCCTGCGCGATCTCGCCCGCGGCCATGCCCTGGTCGCCCCGCTGCACCAGCAGGCGGATCAGGCTGAGACGGGAATCGTTCGCCAGGGCGGCGAGGGCGGCGAGGGCTTTACTTCTATCCATCGTTCAACTATTCAAGAACGGTTTAAATGACCATAGCCGAACCCGGCCTGCGCCGCAATGGCCGGGACGCCAGAGAATCAGGACCATGCGCCGCACCACCTCGACCGCAACTTCCGCCGACATGCCGGCAACTCCCGCCTCGGGCTGGCACACCCTGCGCCGGGTCGCCCCCTATCTCTGGCCCAAGGACCACCCCTGGGTGAAGCGCCGCGTGGTGGCCGCGCTGGTGCTGCTTCTGATGGCCAAGCTGGTTTCGGTCTCGACGCCCTGGTTCTACAAGCTGGCGGTGGACAACCTGTCCGGCACGACCTCGGACAAGGGGATGATGCTGGGCCTGGGCGCGGTCGGGCTGGTGGTGGCCTATGGCTTGGCCCGACTGGGCGCGGTCGCCTTTGCCGAATTGCGCGACGCGGTCTTTGTCCGCGTCGGCCAGCGTGCGATCCGGCGGCTGGCGATCGAGACCTTCACCCATATCCACCGCCTCAGCTTGCGCTATCACATCACGCGCAAGACCGGCGGGTTGAGCCGGATCATCGAGCGGGGGGTGAAGGGCGTCGATTTCCTGCTGCGCTTCATGCTGTTCTCGATCGGGCCGCTGATCCTGGAACTGACCATGGTCGCGGCCATCTTCGCCTGGTTCTTCGGCTGGCAATATGCCGCCGTGGTGATCGCCACCATCGCGCTTTACGTCTGGTTCACCTTCAAGGTCACCGAATGGCGGGTGAAGCTGCGGCGCGAGATGAACGACCAGGACACCGACGCCAACCAGAAGGCGATCGACAGCCTGCTGAACTTCGAGACCGTCAAGTATTTCAACGCCGAACTGCGCGAGGCCGAGCGCTATGACGGCGCGATGCGGCAATACGAATCGGCCGCCGTCCGCACCGGCCTGTCGCTTTCGTTCCTGAACGCGGGCCAGTCCTTCCTGATCACCTCGGGCCTGGTCATCGTCATGGCGATGAGCGCGCTTGGCGTGCGGGCGGGCACCCTGACCGTCGGCGATTTCGTCATGGTCAACGCCTACATGATCCAGATCACCATGCCGCTGAACTTCCTCGGCACCGTCTACCGCGAGATCCGGCAGGCGCTGGTCGACATGGGCGAGATGTTCGGCCTCCTGGCCCAGCCGGCCGAGGTCACCGATGCCCCGGATGCCAGGGCGCTGGAGGTCACGGGCGGCGAGATCACCTTCACCGACGTCCGCTTCCACTATGAGGCCGAGCGCGAGATCCTGAAGGGCATCAGCTTCCGCATCGCCCCCGGCGAGCGTCTGGCGCTGGTCGGCACCTCGGGCTCGGGCAAGTCCACCATCGGGCGGCTTCTGTTCCGCTTCTACGACATCCAGGGCGGCGCGATCCGCATCGACGGCCAGGACATCCGCGAGGTGACGCAGACCTCGCTGCACCAGGCGATCGGGGTGGTGCCGCAGGATACGGTGCTGTTCAACGACACCATCCGCTACAACATCGCCTATGGCCGCGCCGGCGCCACCGAGGCCGAGATCGAGGCGGCGGCCAGGGCGGCGCGGATCCACGATTTCGTCATGCGCCTGCCGCAGGGCTATGACACCGTGGTGGGCGAGCGCGGGCTGAAGCTTTCCGGCGGCGAGAAGCAGCGGGTGGGGATCGCCCGGACGCTGCTGAAGAACCCGCCGATCCTGATCCTGGACGAGGCGACCAGCGCGCTGGACACCCAGACCGAGCGTTCGATCCAGGAATCCCTGCGCGACATGGGGCAGGGCCGCAGCGTGATCACCATCGCGCACCGGCTCTCGACCATCGCCGATGCCGACCAGATCCTGGTGCTGGACGACGGGCGGGTCGTCGAACAGGGCCGGCACGAGCAGCTTCTGGCGCGGCGGGGCCGCTATGCCCGGATGTGGGAGCGTCAGTCGGCCGAGGAGGCGACCGAAGCCGCCACCGAGCCCGCCGAGGGCGAGGCCGCCTGACCGCCGCGAGGTGACAGGGTTTTTCCTTTGACCAGCCGGTCGGGCTTGCCCATTCTCTGCCCATCGCGGAGAGGGCGGGCGATGGCGTGGCGGGTGGTTCTGGCGGTGGTGCTCTGGCTGGGCCTTGCGGTCGCGGCCCTGGCCGAGCGTCGCGTGGCCCTGATCCTTGCGGTGGACGACTACCGCAGCATCCGGCCGCTCACCAACCCGTCGAACGACGCCCGGGTGATGGAGGGGCTGCTCGAGAAGCTGGATTTCGAGGTCGTCGTCGAGACCAACCGCGACCTGCGCCGCACCCGCCGCGCGCTTGAGGATTTCCAGGCCGATGCGAAAGGCGCGGATGTGGCGCTCATGTTCTTCGCCGGGCATGGGGTGGCGATCGACGGGGTGAACTACCTCCTGCCGACCGACACCGATGCCAGCTCGGCCGAGCGTCTGGCGGCGACCGCTCTGCCCATGGCCGAGGCGCAGGCGGCGCTGCAGGCGGTGGCGCCGGTGGTGATCATGCTGCTGGACGCATGCCGCGACGATCCTTTCGCCGGGGGCGGGGCCGAGGGGCGCGGGGCCGCCGCTCTGGCCGACGATCCGCCGGTGGTGGCGCAGGGCCAGCCCGCGCCGGGGCTGGGCCGGATGGGGCGGGCGGATGGCGTCCTCTTTGCCTTCGCCGCCGCCCCGAACGAGACCGCCGCCGATGGCGAGGGCGACAATTCCCCCTTCACCTCGGCCCTCTCGCGCCATCTCGGGACCGCGGGGGTGGAGTTGCGGACCGCGCTGACGCTGGTGCAGCAGGACGTCTACGACCGCAGCCGGGGCCGGCAGCTGCCCTATATCGAAAGCGGCCTGCCCGAACTGGTGTTCATCACCGGGCAGGGCGCGCTTCCGGAACGCGACCAGCTGCTGATCGCCATGGCCGACCTGACCCCCGAGTTGCGCGCCGAGGTCGAGACGCTGGCCGCGACCCGCAACCTGCCGCTCGCCCCGCTTTACGCGGCCCTGCTCTCGGCCGATCTGGAGGCGCAATCGCCCGAGGAACGCGCCCGCCTGCTGCTGGAGGCCGCGCAGTCCTACGAGCAGTTCCAGACCGAATTGCAACGCTTCCGCTCGGACGACCCGCGCGTGGCCGACCTGCGCGGCCAGGCCGACGAGGCGCTGACGCTGGGGGCCTTCGACACCGCCCGCGCGCTGCTGACCGAGGCGGCCGAGATCGACGCCACCGCCCGCAGCACGATCCGCGAGACCTATCTGTCGCGCACCCTCTCGGAAGCCGCGACCCATCTTCTGAACGCCAACGCCGCCCGCACCGACCTGCGCTATGACCTGGCGATCTCGGACCTTGGCAAGGCGGTGGCGCTTTACGCCGAGGTCGAGGACGAGGACCTGGACCGCGAGACCCAGTTCAACTACACGGCCGCGCTGGCCGATCTGGGCGACCTGCAGCTGGTGGCGGGCAATACCCAGGGCGCGCTGGCCGCCTACAGCCGCCGCAGCGACTATGCCCAGGCGCGGATCGCGGCCGACCCGACCGACGTGTACTGGGTGCGCGAGCTGATCTGGTCGCTGAACAGCATGGGCGACGTGCTGGAGCAGCAGGGCTATCTGCGCGAGGCCGAGACCGCCTATGCCAGCGCGCTGGAATTCTCGCAATGGCAGGCCGACCAGATGCCGGACGATCCCGACCTGATGCGCGACCGCCAGGTGGCCCGCAACAAGCTGGGCGAGATCCGCCTGGCCCGCAACGACTTTGCCGGCGCGCTGGAGGCCCACCGCGAGGCGCTGGCGCTGGCCGAGGCGCTGCTGGCGACGGACCCGGCCAGCCCGACCTACCGCCGCGATATCTCGTTCACGCAGGAGCGGCTGGGCGACGTGCTGGCGGCGATGGGCGACAAGGCCGGGGCCCGCGCGGCCTTCGGCATCTCTCTGGAGGTGACCGAGGCGCTGGCGGCGGAATATCCCGGCGACGAGGAGATCCGCCGCGATCTTTCGGTCAGCTATGAACGCATCGGCGACACGCTGGTCGAGGACGGCGATTTCGAGGCGGGCCTCGAGACCTACGGCAAGGCGCTGGCGATCCGCGAGGAACTGGCCGCGCTCGACCCCGGCAACACCTTGCGCCAGCGCGACCTTGCCGTCACCTTCGAGCGGATCGGCGACATCAACAACCGGCGCGGCGACCAGGACTCGGCGCTGCTGGCGCATCAGGCGGCGCTGGCGATCCGCGAGCGGCTGGCCGCGCTCGACCCGACCAACATGCTCTGGCAGCGCGACCTTTCGGTCAGCCACGAGCGGGTGGGGGACATCCTTTACGACCAGAACGACCTGGTGGCGGCGCTGGCGGCGCAGGAACGCTCGCTGGAGCTGCGGCAGGGGATCGTGATGCTCGACCCCGAGAACCTGCCCCGGCAGCGCGACCTGGGCATCGCGCTGGAAAAGATCGGCGACCTGCAGCAGGCGATGGGCGATCTGGCGGGCGCGACCGCCAGCCATGACGAGGCGCTGGCCCTGCGCCGCGCGATGGTCGCCGCCGACCCGGCCGTGGTGCAATACCGCCGCGACCTGACCTTCTCGCTGCTGCGGGTGGCGGATATGCGGATCGCCGGGGGCGACGGTCCCGCGGCCGAGCCGCTGCTGGCCGAGACGGTGGAACTGCGCCAGGACCTCGCCGGGGCGGCGCCGGAATCGACCTTCGATCTTTACGATCTGGCGCTGGCGCAGAACCAGCACAGCTCGCTTCTGCTGGACCTTGGCCGCGGCAGCGAGGCGCTGGTGGTGGCGCAGGGCGGGATGGCGACCGCGGACCGCCTGCTCCAGCTTGCCCCGGAAGAGCCCGACCATGTCCACAACCGCCTTGTCGCGCTGAACCGGCTGGGCGACGCGCAGGATCTTTTGGGCGATTCCCGCGCTGCCGTCGCCACCTTCCGCGACATGGTGGCGATGGGCAGCCGCCTGATCGACCTCGACGCCTACAACACCTCCTGGGCCAGCGATCTGGCCGTGGGGCTGGAGCGGCTGGGCAATGCGCAGGAAAAGGCGGGCGATCCGGCCGGCGCGCTGAAAGCCCACCGCGAGAGCCTTGCCTTGCGCGAATGGCTGGTCGGCCGCGACAGCAGCGAGCCGGGCTGGTATCGCGACCTTGCCGTCAGCTACGAACGGGTGGCGTCGATGCTGGCGGCGACGGGCGACATGGACCAGGCGCTGTCGCATCAGGACACCAGCCTGTCGATGATGCGCAACCTTGCGGCAACCTATCCGGACGATCCCTGGTACCGGCTGGACGTGGTCCGGGCGCTGGACCTGCGCGGCACGCTTCTGCAGGACCCCGCCGCCGAGAACCGCGAGGCCCTGGCGATCCTGGAGGAGATGCAGGCCGATGGCAGCCTGCCGCAGGGCTATGAGGACTGGATCGCCGGATTCCGCCGCGCCCTGGGCCTGCCCACGGAATTCTGACCGCCGACCCCGGCGGGGCGGGGCTTGGCAACGCTTGGCCTTTCCCTGTAAGACGATGCAAAGCGAAGGCAGGGCCTGAAGCACAGGCAAGGGGCGGCGTGTGAGCAATCCGGACAGCTTCATCGAGGAAGTCACCGAAGAGGTCCGCCGTGACCGCCTGTTCGGCCTGTTCCGCAAATACGGCTGGATCGGTGTCCTTCTGGTCCTTGGCATCGTCGGCGGCGCGGCCTGGAACGAATGGTCGAAATCCCGGGCCGAGGCGCGGGCCGAGGCTTTCGGCGACGCGCTGATCGACGCGCTCGATCTCGGCTCGCCCGAGGAGCGCCGCGCCGCGCTGGCCGCGATCCCGGCCGATGGCCAGCAGGGCGCGATCCTGAACCTGATCCTGGCCTCGGACCCCAAGGCCGACCAGCCCGCCACCCTTGCCGCGCTGGATGCGATCATCGCCGACGCCTCGCTGCCCGTCAGCTACCGCGACCTGGCCACGCTGCGCCGGGTGCTTGTGGCCGGGGCCGGGATGGAGCTGGCCGACCGCCGCAGCGCGCTGCAGGCCATCGCCGCGCCGGGGCGCCCCTATCGCACCCTGGCCGAGGAACAGCTTGCCTATCTCCTGATCGAGGAAGGCCAGACCGAGGCCGCGATCACCGCGCTGCAGGCGCTGATGCAGGACCAGGAAGCCTCGGGCGCCCTGAAGGCGCGGGCGGGGCAGGTGGTGACGGCGCTTGGCGGCACGCCGCCCGAGGCCTCGTCCGGCTGATGGCGAAGGACATGACGGAAGGAAGCTTGCAGGTGGCTGGCATGACGATCAGGCTGATGACGGGCGCGGCCCTGCTGGCGCTTCTGGCGGCCTGCGGGCCGAAGGAGCTGGTCCTTCCGGGCGAGCGTTTCCCGGTCCGCGCCGACCTTGACGCCTCGCGCCCGGTCGAGGGCGAGCCCGCCCCGACCGCCCCGGCCGAGCCCGGCAATACCAGCCTGGCGATCGCGCTGCCGGGGCAGAGCAACACCGGCGAATGGACCCATCGCGGCGGCAATGCCCGCCACCTGATGCCGCATGCCGCCCTCTCGCCCACGCCGCAGCGGGTGTGGAGCGCGAATATCGGCGCGGGCTCCAGCCGCAGGGCCCGCATCGCGGCGGCCCCGGTCGTCTCGGGCGGACGGGTGTTCACGATGGACGCGGGCTCGGTCGTGACCGCGACCTCGACGGGGGGCGGCACGCTGTGGTCGGCCGACCTGACCGCCAGCTTCGACAAGGGCGGCGGCGTCTCGGGCGGCGGGCTGGCGGCGGGCGAGGGGCGGCTTTACGCCACCACCACCTATGGCGAGGTGGTGGCGCTGGACGCGGCCTCGGGCCAGGTGATCTGGCGCCAGCGCGTGGATGCCCCGGTGACCGGCGCGCCGGCGACGGATGGCAGCGCGGTCTATGTCAGCGCCCGCGACGGCTCGGCCTGGGCGATCGACGCGAGGGACGGCAAGGTCCTCTGGCAGGTCGTCGGCACCCCCGGGGCGTCCGGCTATCTCGGCAGCGCGGCCCCCACGGTCGGCGACCGCGCGGTGATCTTCCCCTCGTCCGGGGGCGATCTGATGGCGGTGCTGAAGATCGGCGGCGGCAACAAGATCTGGCAATCCTCGCTGGCCGGCAAGCGGCTGGGCGCGGCCTATGCCCTGACCCCGGACGTGACGGCCGATGCGGTGATCGACGGCGGCACGCTCTATGCCGGCACCGGCTCGGGCCGGACGGTGGCGATGTCCTCCGCCTCGGGCGAGAAGATCTGGTCGGCGGGCGAGGGCGCGCTGGGCCCGGTCGCGGTGGCGGGCGGCTCGGTCTTCCTGGTCAACGACGAGGCCGAGCTGGTGCGCCTGGACGCCGCCACCGGCGCGGTGATCTGGTCGGTGCCGATGCCCTATTACACCAAGGAAAAGATCAGGAAGCGCAAGGGCATCTTCGCCCATTACGGCCCGGTCCTCGCGGGCGGGCGGGTGATGGTGGTGTCCTCCGACGGGTTGTTGCGCGCCTTCGATCCGGCCGACGGTTCGCTCACCTACACCGCCGAAATCCCCGGCGGGGCGGCCGCGCAGCCGGCCGTGGCGGGCGGCACGCTCTATGTCGTCGGCGGCAACGGGCAACTTCACGCTTTCCGATAGGGGCGAAGCCGTGTATCTGGGCGGCTTCGCGAAGCCTGGACGCAAGACATGACCTTCACCCTCGCCATCGTGGGCCGCCCGAATGTGGGCAAGTCGACGCTCTTCAACCGCCTCGTCGGCCGCAAGCTTGCGCTGGTCGACGACCAGCCCGGCGTGACCCGCGACCTGCGCGAGGGCGATGCGAAGCTTTTCGACCTGCGCTTCACCGTAATCGACACCGCGGGGCTGGAGGAGGTGACGGACGACAGCCTGCAAGGCCGGATGCGGCGGTTGACCGAGCGTGCCGTCGACATGGCCGATGTCTGCCTGTTCCTGATCGACGGCCGCGCCGGCGTCACCCCTTCGGACGAGGTCTTCGCCGACATCCTGCGCAAGAAGGCCGCCCGCGTCCTCCTCGGCGTGAACAAGGCCGAGGGCAAGGCGGGCGATTCCGGCGCGCTGGAGGCCTATTCGCTGGGCCTTGGCGAGCCGATCCGCCTCTCCGCCGAGCATGGCGAGGGGATGGACGATCTCTACCGCGCGCTGAAGCCCTTCGAGGAGGAATTCGCCCCCCGGGAAGCCGAGATGCTGCCGGAGACCGACACCGACATTTCGGAAGACGAGGCCGAGCTAGAGGCGGACGATCAGGCCCACAAGCCCACCGCCGCCAAGCCCCTGCAGATCGCCGTCATCGGCCGTCCCAACGCCGGAAAATCCACCCTGATCAACAAGATCCTCGGCACCGACCGGATGCTGACAGGGCCGGAGGCCGGGATCACCCGCGACGCGATCTCGGTCCGCGCCGACTGGCAGGGCACGCCGATCAGGATCTGGGACACCGCCGGGATGCGCAAGAAGGCCAAGGTGGTGGAGAAGCTGGAAAAGCTCTCCGTCGCCGACGGCCTGCGCGCCGTGCGCTTCGCGGAAGTAGTGGTCGTCCTGCTCGACGTGGAAATCCCCTTCGAGGTGCAGGACCTGCGCATCGCCGACTTCGCCGAAACCGAAGGCCGGGCGGTGGTGGTCGCAGTCAACAAATGGGACCTCGAGGACGACAAGCAGGAAAAGCTGGCCGAGCTGAAGGAGATGTTCGAGCGTCTGCTTCCCCAGCTTCGCGGTGCGCCGCTGGTTACGGTCAGTGCCAAGACGGGCAGGGGCCTTGACCGCCTGCACGACGCGATCCTGAAGGCGCATGACGTCTGGAACCGCCGCGTCCCCACGGCCAAGCTCAACTCCTGGCTCGGCGCGATGACCGAGGCGCATCCCCCGCCCGCCCCCGGTGGTCACCGGATCAAGCTGCGTTACATGACCCAGGCCAAGACCCGTCCGCCGGGCTTCGTGATCAAATGCTCGCGGCCCGACGAGCTGCCGGAGAGCTACAAGCGCTATCTGGTCAACGGGTTGCGCGACCATTTCGACATGCCGGGCACGCCGATCCGGCTGTTCCTGCGCTCACAGGGCGACCAGAACCCCTGGAAGGAACGCAAGTTCCACACACCCTCGCGGCTGCGCAAGCACAAGGAAAAGAATACCGGACAATGAACCTGTAGGGTGGGCAATCTGCCCACCACCCCGTCCTCACCCCATGTAACCTGAGCAGATTGCCCACCCTACCGGCGCCGGGCCACTACCGTAACCGCCCCCAGCATCACGACCGCGCCAGCCAGCGCCAGCCAGGCCACGGTCGCGTTCAGCCCCCAGTTCGCCACCGTGATCCCGACCAGCGCCCAGACCACCGCCGCGCCATATTCCGGCACCCGGCCCAGCCGCAGCTGCATCCCCGCCGCCAGAAGCAGAACCCCCAGAATACAGACCACCGCGCTCGCCGTGTCGGTCAGCCAGCCCAGCCCCGCCAGCGTAACGCCCGAGGCCGCTCCCGCCGCTGCCGTGACCCAGCCTGCCAGAAGCGCAATCGGCGGCATCAGCCAAAGCCGGTCCTCGCGCCCGGTTCGCAGCACGGCGGTCAGGGCCGCCCCCAGCATGATCAGGATCGTCACCGTCGCCGCCACCGGCTGATCCTCGGCCAGCGCAACCCATGTGATCCCCAGGACCAGCGCCGCCATCAGCGGCAGTCGCGGCCGGTCCCAGGCCGGAGCGTCGGCCCGGCGCAGCAAGCCATAACCCGCATGCAGGATCAGCCCGACATAGATCACCAGCCAGATCGAGAAGGCATAGCCCGCCGGCTGCACCGAGGGTCGCAGCACCTCTACCGGAAAATCCTCGGGGTCATAGCCGTCGAAGCTGGGCAGCATCAGCGGCGTCAGCGCGAAGAGGATCGCCAGGCACAGCAGGAAAACGGCACGCACGCGCATCGGGTCTCTCCTCGAAGGTCGGGCGAAAACGCCTGCCGCCTCAACGGGTTCCCGTCAGGCGAGCTGGCCCTCCGCCGTGATCCGGCCCTTGCCGCCAAGATAGGGCACCAGCGCCGAAGGCAAGGTCACGCTGCCATCCGCCTCCTGCCCGTTCTCCAGCACCGCGATCAGGCAGCGCCCCACGGCGAGGCCCGATCCGTTCAGCGTCGCCACGAACTCCGGCTTGCCGCCCGCCGGACGATAGCGCGCGTTCATCCGCCGCGCCTGGAACTGGCCGCAGGTCGAGACGCTGGAAATCTCGCGGAAGGTGTTCTGCCCCGGCAGCCAGACCTCCAGGTCATGCGTCTTCTGCGCGCCGAATCCCATGTCGCCGGTGCAGAGGACGATGGTCCGGTAGGGCAGGCCCAGCCGCTGCAGCACCGCCTCGGCGCAGCCGGTCATTCTTTCGTGTTCGGCCAGCGCGGTTTCCGGGGTGCAGATCGTCACCATCTCGACCTTCTCGAACTGGTGCTGCCGCAGCATCCCCGTGGTGTCCTTGCCTGCCGACCCGGCCTCGGACCGGAAGCAATGCGTGTGCGCGGTCAGCCGCAGGGGCAGGGCGGCCTCGTCCAGGATCTCGCCCGCGACCGAGTTGGTCAGCGTCACTTCCGAGGTCGGGATCAGCCACCAGCCGTTGGTGGTCTGATAGCTGTCCTCGGCGAATTTCGGCAGCTGGTTGGTGCCGTACATCGCCTCTTCCTTCACCAGGACCGGGGTCCAGGTCTCGGCGAGGCCATGCTCGCCGGTGTGCAGGTCCAGCATGAACTGCGCTAGCGCCCGATGGACGCGGGCCACCGCGCCGCGCAGGACGACGAAGCGGCTGCCCGAGAGCTTTGCAGCGGTGGCGAAGTCCAGGCCCCGCGCCGCGGGAATGTCGAAATGTTCCAACGGCTTGAACGCCATCTCGCGCGGCGTGCCCCAGCGGCGGATCTCGACGTTCGCGGTCTCGTCCGGCCCTTCGGGCACCTCGTCCAGCGCCATGTTCGGGATCCGCATCAGCGCGTCGCGCAGCATTGCGTCAAGCTTGTTGGCATTGTCGGTCAACTTGATCGCATCGTTCTTCCGCAACGTCACCAGATCGCGCAGGCGGTTGAACTCCGCTTCATCGCCACTTGCCTTGGCGACGCCTGCCGCTTTCGATGCGGTATTTTGCTCGGCAGCGGCGGTTTCGGCTGCCCGGATTTCGATGCGACGGCCCTCATCCATATCGAGAAGCTCCGCCGACATGGGCGCCAGCCCACGCCGCGCCAGCGCCGCGTCGAAGGCGGCGGGGTTTTCGCGGATGAAGCGGATATCGTGCATGGTCTGGCCCTCTGGAACGCTTACGCCGGCGCTTATGCCCGATTGCGGGGGCGGTGGGAAGGTGTCGGCAGAGGCCCCCGGAGCGCGCGCGCCCTCTGGCAATGGGGCGCGAAAGGCCTTACATGGGCGACAATCGAACGGGCCGCCCCATGCAGGGCCGCCCGCCCCGCAGGAAAGGATGCCCATGTTCGTCACTCCCGCCTTCGCCCAGGCCGCAGGTGCCCCCTCGTCCGGGGCCGCAATCGCGCAGTTCCTGCCGATCGTGCTGATCTTCGTGATCTTCTACTTCCTGCTCATCCGTCCGCAGCAGAAGAAGATGAAGGACCACCGCGCCATGGTCGAGGCGCTGCGGCGGGGCGACCAGGTCGTGACCTCTGGCGGGATCGTCGGCAAGGTCTCGAAGGTGCAGGAAGACGGCATGGTCGAGGTCGAGATCGCCGACGGCGTCAAGGTCAAGGTGATCCGGCACACGATCAGCCAGGTCCTGAACAAGACCGAACCGGCGGCGAGCTGAACCATGTCATCCACGGCGCTGTGGAAGCGCGGCCTGATCCTGATGATCTGCGCCTGGGGTATCCTGGCCGCAGTGCCGAACCTGTTCTATACGCGGGTCGAGCAGCATAACGACGCCGCGGCGGCCATCGCGGCCGCGGGCGGCACCGCGACCCCGGACCAGGCAGCGGCGCTGGCCGAATGGCCCGGCGTCCTGCCCTCGGCGCTGATGAACCTCGGCCTCGACCTGCGTGGCGGCGCGCATCTTCTGGCCGAGGTCCGGGTCGAGGACGTCTACAAGAGCCGGATCGACGCGCTCTGGCCCGAGGTGCGCGATGCCCTGCGCGGCTTGCGCGACCAGGTCGGCAACGTCCGCCGCGCGCCCTCGCCCGAGGGGGTGCTGCGGGTCACGATCGAGAATCCCGCAGGCATGGCCGCCGCGCTGGAGGCGGTGCGCGGCCTCGGCAGCAGCGTGGTCACCCTGACCGGCGTCGGCCAGAGCACGCTGGACGTCACCTCGCAGGACAGCGACATCATCGTCCAGCTCTCCGAGGCCGAGAAGCGCGCCACCGACGAGCGCACGATCCAGCAGTCGCTGGAGATCATCCGCCGCCGCGTCGACCAGGCCGGCACGCGCGAGCCGACGATCCAGCGCCAGGGCCAGGACCGGATCCTGATCCAGGTGCCCGGCATCGGCTCGGCGCAGGAGCTGAAGGACCTGATCGGCACCACGGCGAAGCTGACCTTCAACGCGGTCGTCAGCCGCACCACCGATGCCGGGGCGAAACCGGGGCCGCGCAACCTTCTTCTGCCTTCGGTGGACGAGAAGGGGGTCTACTACATCGTCGAGGAAAGCCCGGTCGTCTCGGGCGAGGACCTCGTGGATGCGCAACCCTCGTTCGACCAGAACAACAAGCCCTCGGTCAGCTTCCGCTTCGACACCACCGGCGCGCGCAAGTTCGGCGACTATACTGCCGCCAACATCGGCGCCCCCTTCGCCATCGTGCTGGACAACGAGGTGATCTCGGCCCCGGTGATCCAGAGCCACATTCCCGGCGGCTCGGGCATCATCACCGGCAGCTTCACGGTCGAGGAATCGACCAACCTCGCCATCCTTCTGCGCGCGGGGGCCCTGCCGGCCGAGATGAACTTCCTGGAAGAACGCACCATCGGGCCGGAACTCGGCCAGGATTCGATCGACGCAGGCAAGGCTGCGGGCCTGGTCGGCATGGTCGCGGTCGCGGTCTACATGATCGCCTCCTATGGCTGGTTCGGGATGATGGCGAACATCGCGCTCACCATCAACATCGCGCTGATCATGGCGGTGCTCTCGACCATCGGCGCGACGCTGACCCTGCCGGGGATCGCCGGGATCGTGCTGACCATGGGCATGGCGGTCGACGCCAACGTGCTGATCTACGAGAGGATGCGCGAAGAGCTGCGCGACGGCGGCAATCCGCGCCGCGCCATCGAGATGGGCTTCGAACGGGCCTTCTCGGCGATCATGGACTCGAACGTGACCGGGCTTCTGACGGCCGTCATCATGTTCTGGCTCGGCTCGGGCCCGGTGCGCGGCTTCGCCGTCACGCTGGGGCTGGGGATCCTGACATCCATGTTCACCGCCGTCTATGTGACGCGCTTCATCGTCGAGCTGTGGTTCGACCTGAGGCGGCCCAAGGCGATCGTGGTCTGACCGGAGGTATGTGAAAAATGGCCTGGCGCCTGCGGCTCGTCCCCGAAAAGACCAACATCGACTTCTTCAAGATCCAGTGGCTGACCTTCGGCTCCTCCATCGCGGCCATGGTCGCCTCGGTGGTGATCATTCTGGTCATGGGGCTGAACTTCGGCATCGACTTCCGGGGCGGCACCACGATCCGCACCGAATCGACCACCCCGGTGGATGTGGGCGCCTATCGCGAGGCGCTCTCGACCCTCGGCCTGGGCGATGTCTCGATCTCCGAGGTCTTCGACCCCGCCTTCCGCCCCGACCAGCATGTCTCGATGATCCGCATCTCGGCCCGTGAGGGCGAGGAGGCCGTCACCCCGGCCGTGATCGCCGAGGTCGAGACCGCACTGAAGACGGTCGATCCGGCGATCCTGTTTCCGGCCGTGGAATCGGTCGGGCCCAAGGTCTCGGAGGAGCTGATCACCTCGGCGCTGCTGTCGGTGCTGGCGGGCGCGGCGGGGATCCTGTTCTACGTCTGGGTCCGCTTCGAATGGCAGTTCGCTGTCGGCACCGTGGCGGCCCTGGTCCATGACGTGCTGGTGACGGTCGGGATCTTCTCGCTGTTCCAGATCAAGTTCGACCTGACCATCGTCGCGGCGCTGCTGACCATCCTCGGCTATTCGGTCAACGACACGGTGGTGATCTTCGACCGCCTGCGCGAGAACCTGGCGAAATACAAGCAGATGCCCCTGCGCGACCTGATGAACCTGACCACCAACGAGACGCTGTCGCGCACGATCATGACCGCGAGCACCACGCTGATCTCGCTGATCGTGCTGGTCTTCTTCGGCGGCGACGTGATCCGGGGCTTCGTCTTCGCGATGATCCTGGGCGTCATCCTGGGCAGCTATTCGACGCTCTACATGGCGAAGAACATCGTGCTGATGCTGGGGGTCGACCGGGGCGACAAGCCGAAGAAGTCGAACAAGGGCGAATTCGCCGACGTGGACGCCTGAGGGGGCCCGATGCGGCTGACCGAAGTCACCTATGGCAGCGCGATGCCGATCGAGGGCTACGGTCCCGGCTTCTTCCGCGTAGGCGGTCATGTCCTGCGCGGGCCCTGCCTGATCACCCCCTGGGACGCAGGCCCCTGGGGCGGGCTGGAGGATACGGCGGCCCCCCTGTCGCTGGCGGGCCGGATCGACGTGCTCTTCGTCGGCACCGGAGCGACGATCGCCCATGTGCCGCCGGACTTCCGCGCGGCGCTGGAGGGGCAGGGGATCGGGGTGGAGATCATGGCCTCGCCCACTGCCTGCCGCACCTACAACGTGCTTCTGGGCGAGGGGCGGCGGGTGGCGGTGGCGCTGCTGCCGGTGTGAGGCCAAAAGTTTTCGAAAACTTTTGCAAATTCCTTCGAAGGAATTTGGCCCCCGTCACCAATGTTGCGCCACATGCTGCCGGGCCTGGACCTTCCCCGGACACCGAACAACTGCGCGCGCCGACTTGACCATTCCCCTTTTCGCCCCGCCTTCCATGCGCTAGGCCTTGCCGCATGATACTGGAGACCACCGATCTTTCCGTCGCGCGCGGCGGGGTGACCGTCCTGGCCGGGCTGGGCTTTGCGGTCGGCGCCGGGCAGGCGCTGGTCCTGCGCGGGCCGAACGGTTCGGGCAAGACGACGCTTCTGCGCACGCTGGCGGGGCTGCAGCCGCCGGTCGCGGGGCGGGTCATGCTCTCGCCCGATGCCGTCGCCTATGCCGCCCATGCCGACGGGCTGAAATCCACCCTGACCGTGGCCGAGAACCTGGCTTTCTGGGCCAGCATCTACGGCGGCCCCCCGCCCGAGCGCGCCATCGCGGCGCTGGACCTTGCCGGCCTGATCCGCCGCCGGGCGGGCGAGCTTTCCGCCGGCCAGAAGCGCCGCCTCGGCCTGGCGCGTCTGCTGGTCACCGGCCGTCCGCTCTGGCTGCTGGACGAGCCGACGGTCAGCCTCGACGTGGCCTCGGTCGCGCTGTTCGCGGCGGTGGTGCGCGAGCATCTGCGGCAGGGCGGGGCGGCGGTCATCGCGACGCATGTCGACCTCGGCCTGCCCGAGGCGCGGATCCTCGACCTCGACCCCTATCGCACCCGGGTCCTGGCCCGCGACGGTTTCGACGAGGCTTTCGCATGATCCGTGGCACCTGTGTCCGCTGCCGGAGCCTTCGGCGGGAGTATCTGGAAAAAGCGCAAGGGGGCAGGGCATGAGGGCGCTTCTCATCCGCGACCTGCGGCTGGCCCTGCGTTCCGGCGGGGGCTTCGGGCTGGGGCTGGCCTTCTTCCTGATCCTTGCGGTCCTGGTGCCGCTGGGCGTCGGGGCCGAAGGCGGGACGCTGGGCCGGATCGCGCCCGGCATCCTCTGGGTCGGGGCGCTTCTGGCCTGCCTCCTGTCCCTGGACCGGATCTTCGCGCTGGACCACGAGGACGGCTCGCTCGATCTTCTCGCCACCTCGCCCCTGCCGCTGGAAGGGGCTGTGGCGATGAAGGCGCTGGCGCATTGGCTGGTGACGGGACTGCCGTTGACGCTGCTCGCCCCCGGCCTCGGCGTCCTGCTGAACCTTGCGCCCCCGGCCTATGGCTGGCTGGCCCTGAGCCTTGTTCTCGGCACGCCCACCCTGTCGATGGTCGGGGCCTTCGGCGCGGCGCTGACCGTGGGCCTGCGGCGCGGCGGGCTCCTCCTCAGCCTCCTCGTCCTGCCGCTTTACGTCCCGACCCTGATCTTCGGGGCCGAGGTCGTGCGCCGCGGCGCGGAGGGCATGGCGCTGGGCACGCCGCTTGCCCTGCTGGCCGCGATCAGCCTCGGTGCGGCCGCGCTGCTGCCCTTTGCCGCCGCGGCGGCGCTGCGCGTCAATTTGCGCTAGGTTTTCGCGCGATGGTGAGTTGAGAGATACCGGGGAACAGGATAGGCGGAGCCCATGTCGATCTGGGAATATGCGAACCCGAAGAAGTTCATGCAGACCTCGGCCTGGGCCTTGCCCTGGGCGGTGGCGCTGACCGTGGCGCTGCTCGTCACCGGCCTTGTCTGGGGCTTCTTCTTCACGCCCGACGATTACAAGCAGGGCTCGACCGTCAAGATCATCTACCTGCATGTGCCCTCGGCGATGATGGCGATCAATGCCTGGGCGATGATGCTGGTCGCCTCGATGATCTGGATCGTCCGCCGCCACCATGTTTCGGCGCTTGCCGCCAAGGCGGCCGCGCCGGTGGGGCTGACCTTCACCCTGATCGCGCTGGTCACCGGCGCGCTCTGGGGCCAGCCGATGTGGGGGACATGGTGGGCCTGGGATCCGAGGCTGACCTCGTTCCTGATCCTGTGCCTGTTCTACCTGGGCTATATCGCGCTCTGGTCCGCGATCGAGAACCCGGACACCGCCGCCGACCTGACCTCGATCCTCTGCCTCGTCGGTTCGGTCTTCGCGCTGCTCTCCCGCTATGCGGTGAACTTCTGGAACCAGGGGCTGCACCAGGGGGCCTCGCTGTCGCTGGACAAGGAGGAGAACGTGGCCGACGTGTTCTGGCTGCCGCTCCTGGTCTGCATCGCGGGCTTCATCCTGCTGTTCATCACCATGGTCCTGATGCGCACCAGGACCGAGATCCGCCAGCGCCGCCTGCAGGCGCTTCTGGCGCGCGAGAGGGTGGCGTGATGCCGGAACTGGGGAAATACGCGGGCGCGGTGATCGGCTCCTATGTGCTGGCGGCGCTGTTGATCGCGGCGCTGGTGGGGCTGTCGCTCTGGCAGGCGGCGCGGGTCAAGCGCGCGCTGGCCGAGGTCGAGGCGCGGCAGGGGGAGAAGTGATGCTTAGGTGGCTTCTGATGCTGCCGCTGGTGCTGTTCTTCGGCATGGCGGGGCTGTTCTATTTCGGCATGTATCGCGACAATCCGGGCGAGCTGCGTTCCGTCCTGATCGGGCGCGAGGCCCCGGCGCTGCCTGCCACCGGCCTGCCGGAGGTGCCGGTCCTGACCGATGCCGACCTGCGCACGGGCGAGGTGACGGTGCTGAACTTCTGGGCCACCTGGTGCCCGCCCTGCCGGGCCGAGCATCCGGTCCTGCTGGAGATGGCCGGTCGCGGGATCCGCGTGGCCGGGGTCAACATGATGGATGACGACGCCAAGGCCACCGCCTATCTGGCCGAGGAGGGCAATCCCTTCCTGGGCGTCGCCACCGATCCGAACGGTCGCAACCGGGTGGAATGGGGCGTCACCGCCCCGCCCGAGACCTTCATCATCGACGGTGAGGGCAAGGTCCTGTTCCGCTTCGTCGGGCCGCTGGTCGGGACGGACTACGAGGCGCGCTTCGTGCCCGAGCTGGAAAAGGCGCTCGCCGGTCGGGGCTGAGCTTGTGCCCAACCGGAAAGAAAAACCCCGGCCCTCGGGCCGGGGTTTCTCGTTTCACGGGCGAAGCCTTCACTGCGCCGCGAGGTTGCGCAGGACGTAGTGCAGCACGCCGCCGTTCTCGACGTATTCGACCTCGATCTCGGTGTCGATCCGGCACTTGATCTGGATCGTCTTCTCGGTCCCGTCGGCATAGCGGATGGTGCAGGGCACGAGGCTGAGCGGCTTCAGGTCGCCCTCCAGCCCGCCGATCGACACCACCTCGTCGCCCTTCAGGCCCAGCGTCTTGCGAGTCTCTCCGGGCAGGAACTCGAACGGGATCACACCCATGCCGACGAGGTTGGAGCGGTGGATGCGCTCGAAGGATTCGGCGATCACCGCCTTCACGCCGAGGAGCGCGGTGCCCTTGGCCGCCCAGTCGCGGCTGGAGCCGGCGCCGTATTCGATGCCCCCGAAGATCACCAGCGGCGTGCCGGCCGCCTGATAGGCCATCGAGGCGTCGTAGATCGAGGTCTGCGCCCCGTCCGGGCCCTTGGTATAGCCGCCTTCCACGCCGTCCAGCATCTCGTTGCGGATGCGGATGTTGGCGAAGGTGCCGCGCATCATCACCTCGTGGTTGCCGCGCCGGGCGCCGTAGGAGTTGAACTCGGACACCGGCACCTGGCGGTCGGTCAGGTATTTCCCGGCCGGGGTGGTGGCCTTGAAGCTGCCTGCGGGCGAGATGTGGTCGGTGGTGATCATGTCGCCCAAGAGCGCCAGCACCCGTGCCCCGGTGATGTTGCTGATCACCCCCGGCGCTTTCGACATGCCCTGGAAATAGGGCGGGTTCTGGATATAGGTCGAACTTGCGGGCCAGTCGTAGGTCTCGGCCTCGGTGATCTCGACGCCCTGCCATTTGGCGTCGCCCTTGAAGACATCGGCGTATTTCTTCTGGAACGCCTCGCGCGTGACGACCGCATGGACGATGTCGGCGATCTCCTTGTTCGACGGCCAGATGTCCTTGAGGAACACGTCCTTGCCGTCCGGGGTCTGGCCGATCGGGTCGCGGGTCAGGTTGATGTTCAGATCCCCGGCGATGGCATAGGCCACGACCAGGGGCGGCGAGGCGAGGTAGTTCGCCCGCACGTCGGGCGAGATCCGGCCCTCGAAGTTGCGGTTGCCCGACAGGACGGCGGTCGCCACCAGATCGCCCCCGGCGATGGCGGCGGAGATCTCGGGTTGCAGCGGGCCCGAGTTGCCGATGCAGGTGGTGCAGCCATAGCCGACGAGGTTGAAGCCGACGGCGTCCAGATCCGCCTGCAGGCCCGCGGCGTCAAGGTATTCGCTGACGACCTGCGACCCGGGGGCGAGCGAGGTCTTGACCCAGGGCTTGCTGGTCAGGCCGAGCGCGCGCGCCTTGCGCGCCACCAGGCCGGCGCCGATCATCACATAGGGGTTCGAGGTGTTGGTGCAGGAGGTGATCGCCGCGATCACCACCGAGCCGTCGGTCAGGGTGAAGTCCCGGCCCTCGACGCTGACGACCCGGCGCGGGTCCTTTGCGGGCGGCACCGGGGCAGGGCCTTCGGCGGCCATGGCCTGCGCGGCGGGGGTCACGTCGATGCCGCGATAATCCGCCACGGTCTTGTAGAAGGCGCGGGCGGCATCGGTCAGCGGCAGATAGTCCTGCGGCCGCTTCGGGCCCGAGATCGCCGGGACGATCTCGCCCATGTCGAGATGCAGCGTCGAGGTGTAGATCGGATCGTAATCCTCGCCGCGCCACATGCCGTTGGCCTTGGCATAGGCCTCGACCAGCGCGATGCGGGCCTCGTCCCGGCCGGTGTTGCGCAGGTAGCGCAGGGTCTCGTTGTCGATCGGGAAGAAGCCGCAGGTCGCGCCATATTCCGGGGCCATGTTGGCGATGGTCGCCCGGTCGGCCAGCGGCAGGCGGTCCAGCCCCTCGCCGTAGAATTCGACGAACTTGTTCACCACGCCATGCTTGCGCAGCATCTGCACGACCTTGAGCACGAGGTCGGTCGCGGTGGTGCCCTCGACCATCTCGCCGGTCAGCTTGAAGCCCACGACCTCGGGGATCAGCATCGAGACCGGCTGGCCCAGCATCGCCGCCTCGGCCTCGATCCCGCCGACGCCCCAGCCCAGGACGGCAAGGCCGTTGACCATGGTGGTGTGGCTGTCGGTGCCGACGAGGGTGTCGGGATAGGCCACCGGCTCGCCGTTCTGGTCGGTGTCGGTCCAGACCGTCTGCGCCAGGTATTCAAGGTTCACCTGGTGGCAGATGCCGGTGCCGGGCGGCACGACGCGGAAGTTGTCGAACGCCTTCTGGCCCCATTTCAGGAAGACGTAACGCTCCATGTTCCGCTCGTATTCGCGGTCCACGTTCATCTGGAAGGCGCGGGGATGGCCGAATTCGTCGATCATCACCGAATGGTCGATGACCAGGTCCACCGGCGACAGCGGGTTGATCTTCTGGGCATCGCCGCCGAGGCCCTTGATCCCGTCGCGCATCGCGGCGAGGTCGACGACCGCCGGCACGCCGGTGAAATCCTGCATCAGCACGCGCGCCGGGCGATAGGCGATCTCGATCGGATTCCTGCCCGCGTTCTTGCCCCAGTCCGAAAAGGCCTTGATGTCATCGACGGTGACCGTCTTGCCGTCCTCGAAGCGCAGCATGTTCTCCAGCACCACCTTCAGGCTGGCGGGGAGTTTCGAGAATTCGCCCAGACCCGCAGCCTCGGCGGCGGGGATCGAATAGTAGTTGACGCTCTGCCCGCCCGCGGTCAGGGTCTTGCGGGTGCGGCTCTGGTCGTGTCCGACGGTGACGGTCATGGTGGCTCCTTTAAGCGAAGGCGGCTGCTGCGCGTCATTGTATGCAATTGTATGCCGAATATCCAGCCCCGGATTTCATCACGGTGACGAACTCTCGCAAAACCTTGATTGGCTCGGGCCCATGGGCATCCTTATAACGGCACAGGGGTTCACGGGATCAGGATAGGCGACATGCGACATTACGTCAGCGCCGTTTGCGGCCTCTGGCTGGCGGCGGTGGCCCCCGTCCAGGCAGAGCCGGTGGTGGTGGTCGAGCTTTTCACCTCCCAGGGATGTTCCGCCTGCCCTCCGGCCGACGAATTCGTGGCGATGCTGGCCTCGGACCCCCGGATCCTGCCCCTGGCGCTGCATGTCGATTACTGGGACTATATCGGCTGGGCCGACAAGTTCGCGCATCCGAAATTCACCGACCGGCAGCGGGCCTATGCCAGGGCGGCGGGCTCGCGCACGATCTACACGCCGCAGCTGATCATCGGCGGCCGGGACCGGATCGAGGGATTCGCGCCGGAAGAGACGGCCGACCGGCTGCGCGCGCATCTGGCCGAAGGTTCGCCGGTGCGGTTGAGCGTGACGCGCCAGGGCGATCTTCTGGTGATCCATGCCGAGGCCGACCCGCCCCTGACCGAGCCGGTGCGGGTGCAGCTTGTCCGCTACAAGCCGGCCGAGACGGTGACGATCGAGCGCGGCGAGAATGCCGGGCGGACGATCACCTACACCAATATCGTGACCTCCTGGGAGGGCCTGGGCGACTGGGGCGGGCAGGAACCGCTGGAGTTGACGGCGGCCTTCGCCGGTCAGGAGCCGGGCGCCGTGATCGTCCAGGGCGCGGGACCGGCGACGATCCTGGCCGCTGCCCGGGTGGAGTGAGGCGGACGGCCAGGGTGGGTGAATCACCCACCCTACACCCGCGCCCTGCCTTTCCAGCGGCGGTGGATCCAGAACCATTGCCCCGGATGGGCGCGCACCCGCTCCTCCAGCGCGGCCGTCACCTGCCGCATCATCGTCTCGGGATCGCCGTGCGGGACGGGGGCGTCCAGCTCGACCCGGAAGTCCAGCCCGCCCGGCTGGCGGATCGCGAAGAAGGGGATCAGCTCCGCCTTGAGCCGCAGCGCCAGTTCCGCCGCCGACAGCGCCGTGCGCGCCGGCCGGCCGAGGAAGGGCAGCGCCGCCCCCGTCGGCACGTCCTGATCGAAGAGCAGCACCAGCTGCCCCCCCGTCTTCAGGTGGCGCACGAACCCGGCCGTTCCGGCGCGGCCCTGCGGAAAGACCGGGCCGCCGAAGGCCTCCATCGTGCGCACATAATGTGCGTTGAAATAGCGGTTGCGCAGGTTGCGGTAGAGGCCGCCGATCTCGAACCCACGCGCCACCAGCGAGGCCCGCGCCGCCTCGTAATTGCCGAAATGGCCCGAGACCAGGATCACCGGCCGCCCCTCGTCGCGCGCGGCGATCAGGGCGGCATAGCCCGGCCCCTGCGGCTCGGTCGCGGCGGCGCGGGCCTGGAAGGCGGTGGTGGAGTAGTTCTCGATCAGCGTGCGGCCGGCATTGTCCAGGGAGGCATCCGCGATGGCGTTGCGCTCGGCCTCGGGCCGGTCGGGCCAGATCAGCGCGAGATTCGCCCGCGCCCGCTCGCGGTAGCCGGCCAGCGGACCCACCACCCGCCGCACCAGCCAGCCGCCGAAGCCCACCCGCCAGCGGTAGGGCAGCGCCAGCGCCAGCCCGATCAGCCCGCGGGCGGCGAGGTTCACCAGGAAATGGTCAAGCCGGAATGGCGGGCGGTCGTCAGCTTCGGTCGACATCGGGGCCTGGGGCGCGCGCGCCTCTCGTTTCGCGGTGCCAGACATAAAGTCCCGCGCCCACGATCACAAGCGCGCCGATCACCGTCCAGCGGTCGGGCCACTGGTCGAAGAGGACCACGCCCCAGAAGGCCGCGAAGACGATGCCGAGATAGGCGAAGGGGGCAACCACGCTCGCCTCGGTGATCGAGAAGCTGCGGATGATGCAAAGCTGCGCCCCGGTGCCGAGGCAGGCGATCAGCCCGAAGCGCCACAGGTCGGTGGCGGCGATCGGTTGCCAGACGAGGGGCAGCGCCGCCCCGGCAACGATGGTGCCGAACAGCGCGGCATAGACCATCGAGGCCCAGACGCTTTCCTGCGCGCCGATCTTCCGGGTCAGAAGCGCCGAGGTGGCATAGGACAGGGCGCAGCAGACCGGCAGCAGCGCCCACCAGGTGAAGACGCCCGCCCCCGGCCGGATCACGATCATCGCGCCGGCCAGCGCCACGACGACGCCCGCGATGCGGCGCGGACCCAGCCGCTCGCCCAGGAAGAGCGCGGCGCCCAGCGTGATCAGCACCGGGTTCAGGTCGGCGATCGCCGTGGCCTCGGCCAGGCCGACATGGGGCAGCGAGAGGAAGAAGAAGGTCGTCGCCCCGAACTGCGAGGCCGAGCGCCAGAAATGCAGCGCCGGGAACCGCGTGCGCAGGACCGGCCCGAGCCGCGGCCCGAGGATCGCCAGCACCAGCGCCAGTTGCCCGGCAAAGCGCACCCAGATCACCTGCGGCGCGGGATAGCGCCCGATCAGGCCCTTGGCGGTGGCATCCATCGCGGTGAACAAGAGGATCGCCGCGATCATCAGCGCCACGCCGCGCGAGACGGAGGAGGGGGGGAGAGGGTGCATCCGGCGGAGGCTAGGGGCGGCGCGCGGCGATGGAAAGGGGGAAAGTGCCCGTGTCGTTTCGGTCACGAGCTGCGGAATTCGCATATGTCCATTCGGCGGACGCCTCGGCAACGGGGAACCGGAGGTGTATTCAAATGTCATGATTGCCACCCGAAGGGATAGGACAGCCATGAAACATACCGTCATGATCGCGGCCCTTGCCGCGCTTGCAAGCCCGGCCGTCGCCGGCGGTATCGCCGAGCCGGTCGTCGAAGCGCCGGTCGAAGTCGCGGCGGCTCCGGCCCCCGGCATGGATTGGACAGGCTTCTACGCAGGTCTGTCGGTTCTGCGGGGGACAGCCAGCGATGACGGCGGCGTGACCGAAACCGACACTGAGGGGTTCGGTGCCCAGATCGGCTATCTGCGCGATCTCGGGACTTTCGTGGTTGGCGGCGAACTTGCCCATGTCAGCGGCGATTTCGACGCGTTCCTGTCGGACGACTGGACCTCGACGCGCCTCAAGCTGATCGGCGGCTATGATGCCGGCCGGCTGCTGCCCTATGCCTTTGTCGGCCTGTCGCAGTACGAGGTCGACTCCGTGACCGATTATTCCGATACCGTGACCATCTATGGTCTGGGCGCGAAGATCGCCCTGACCGACAAATTCCATGCCGGTCTGGAATATGTGGTCGAGAACAAGGACAATTACGACGACAGCGGCATCGACGCCGAAAACGCCGACCTGTCGCTGCGTCTCGACTACCGCTTCTGATCCGGAGGGGGCCGTCACCGGCGGCCCCTTACTCCTCTTCCTGCTGGATCAGGGCGATCTCGCCCGAGGCTTCCAGCCCGCGGATCGCGTTGACGATGGCGTTCATCGCCTCCTCGGCCTCCTTGTCCTTGATCTTGCCGCGTGCCCCCATCTCCTCGCGCAGGCCCTGGGCCAGGCGTTGCGAGATATTGGCCAGGATGAACTCGGCCGCCGCCTCAAGTTCGGGCTTGCCCTGGGCGCCCGCGAAGGCGGTGACCAGTTGGGCCTGCTCGACCAGCCGGGTGATCTTCGGCACGTCGCGCGGCGGGACGCGGTCGGGGATGTGGACGAAGGTGAAGATCGCCTTGCGCACCTCGGCGGCGAAGGCGGCATCCTCGGCCTCCAGCCCCTGCAGAACGTCGTCCCGGGTCAGCGCGGGCGAGACGTTCAGGATCGCCCCCACCCGCTGCACCGGCGCGGTCTCGAAGGCGCGGGAGGGCTGGTTGTCAAGCTCGGCCAGAAGCGCATGGCCGATGCGGCGCACGGTCTCGGGGTCGACGTTGCCGGTCATCGACACCGCATAGGCCACCCGCCGCGCCCGGTCGCCGGGCAGCTTGCCCAGGAGGTCCGCCGCCCGCGCCACCGGCAGTTTCGAGAGCATCACCGCCCCCACTTCCACCGCCTCGTCGGTCAGGATCGGCAGCAGCCGCTCCACCGGCAGGGTCACGATCCGCTCCCAAGGGTCGCCCTTCGCGGTTGCCCCCGCCATCCGCCGCAGCCGCGTCGCCGCCGATTGCGAGATATGGCCGTCCATCATGTTCAGCGCCCCCTCGATCCCGCCGGGGAAGGCGAGGCCGACCGATTCCAGTTCGGACAGGAACTCCCCCACCACCCCGTCCAGGGTGGTGCGGTCGACCAGGCGCATCTGGCCCATCTGTTCGGCAAGGGCGGCCTGCATCTGCTCGGGCAGCGAGGCGAGCGGCAATGCGGCGCCTTCTGTCAGAAGGTAGCGCACGATGATCGCCGCCTTGGCCCGCGGCGTCAGCATCCGGCGTGCGTCGGGGCCGGTGATCGACAGCGCCCGGCGCGCAGGCGCGATGCGGGCGAGGGGGACAAGGTCCTGGGTCATGCGGGGCGGCTCCGAATCTCTCCGGTCCAGCCTCGCAGCCGCGGGTTAACGCGGGCTTATCCGCCTCAGCTCGACGTTGCCGCCGTGCAGGTCGCGGTCGCCGCATCCCAGACATAGCCCGGCATGCAGGAGGCCGCGGTCTCCTCCTTCACCTTGTCATGGCAGCCGTTGGCAAAGGCCGGCGCCACCGAGAGGGCCAGCGCGGTGAGGGTCACTGCGATCTTCATGGTCGTCCTCCTGTCGGTATTGCTTACCGAAAGGTAGCACGGGCCGCGCGCAATCAAGCGTGAAATCTCGCGGCCCGGCGGAGTCACTTCCCGAAGACGCGGGCGAAGATCGTGTCGACGTGCTTGGTATGGTAGCCGAGGTCGAACTTCTCCTCGATCTCGGCCGGCGAGAGGGCCGCCGTGACCTCGGGATCGGCCAGAAGCTCGGTCTTGAAGTCGGCGCCCTTCTCCCAGACTTTCATCGCGTTGCGCTGCACCAGGCGGTAGCTGTCCTCGCGGCTGACGCCGGCCTGCGTCAGCGCCAGCAGCACGCGCTGCGACATGACCAGCCCCTTGAACTTGTTCATGTTCTTCAACATGTTCTCGGGGTAGACCACCAGCTTTTCGACCACGCCCGCCAGCCGGTGCAGCGCGAAGTCCAGCGTGATCGTGGCATCCGGCCCGATCATCCGCTCGACGCTGGAATGGCTGATGTCGCGCTCATGCCAGAGGGCCACGTTCTCCAGCGCCGGGACCACGGCCATGCGGACCAGCCGCGCAAGCCCGGTCAGGTTCTCGGTCAGCACCGGGTTGCGCTTGTGCGGCATCGCGGAGGAGCCTTTCTGGCCGGGCGAGAAGAACTCCTCGGCCTCCAGCACCTCGGTGCGCTGCATGTGGCGGATCTCGATCGCCACGTTCTCGATGCTCGAGGCGATCACCCCCAGCGTCGCGAAGAACATCGCATGCCGGTCGCGCGGGATCACCTGGGTGCTGATCGGCTCGGGCGAAAGGCCCAGCATCTTGCAGACATGCTCCTCGACCGCCGGGTCGATGTTGGCGAAGGTGCCGACCGCGCCAGAGATCGCGCCGGTCGCCACCTCGGCCCGCGCCGCGACCAGCCGCGCGCGGTTGCGCGCCATCTCGGCGTAGAAGCGGGCGAAGGTCAGGCCCATCGTGGTCGGCTCGGCATGGATGCCGTGGCTGCGGCCGATCCGCAGCGTGTCCTTGTGCTCGAAGGCGCGCGCCTTCAGCGCCGCCAGCACCCGGTCGACGCCCTTCAGGAGAAGGTCCGCCGCCCGCACCAGCTGGATGTTCAGCGTGGTGTCCAGCACGTCCGAGGAAGTCATCCCCTGATGCACGAAGCGCGCGTCCTCGGCGCCGACATGCTCGGCCAGATGGGTCAGGAAGGCGATCACGTCATGCTTGGTCACGGTCTCGATCTCGTCGATCCGGGCCACGTCGAAGGTCACGTCCTTCGCCCGCCAGACCGCCTCGGCATTGGCCTTGGGGATCACGCCGAGGGCGGCCTGGGCGTCGCAGGCGTGGGCCTCGATCTCGAACCAGATCCTGAAGCGGGTTTCCGGGGACCAGATCGCCACCATCTCGGGGCGGGAATAGCGCGGGATCATCGGGGACCTCTGGACTGGGAAAGTTGCCGCCCCTTACGCCGCAGGGCCAGGGGGCGCAAGCCGAAGGCGCGCAAAACCCTGCCTGGCCCCTTGATGCCGCCGCAGTCGCGGGGTTGAAGGGCGGGCGCAGGGCCTCTAACAGGGGCCGCCCGGCCGGGGCAGGCCGGGACCGGGCGAGAGTGGGTGGCGACATGGGGAACGAACATCCGATCTGGACCGCGCTGGTCAGGATCGCACTGGTGCTGACGATCATCCCGCTGGCGGCGGGCTATCTGGGCTGGCTGCATCCCCTGGGCGATTCGCTGGCCGTGGGCCGGGGCTATGCCGCCGGGGCGCTGGCGCTGCTGGCGCT
This sequence comes from Tabrizicola soli, assembly GCF_015999335.1. Lineage (GTDB taxonomy): Bacteria > Pseudomonadota > Alphaproteobacteria > Rhodobacterales > Rhodobacteraceae > Tabrizicola > Tabrizicola soli. The sequence goes on from NZ_JAEACP010000006.1 coordinate 109,400, forward strand.
GGTCGCGGGACTGTCCGGGCTGCAGATGGCGGCCTTCGGCTCTACCCTGCTGGCGCTGGTGACCGGCGCGCAGGTGGCGCTTGCCTTCCTCTGGCCGGGTCCGCCGGGGGTGTTCCTGCTTTACCAGAAGAACGTGTGGCAGGCGAATGCCGAACTGACCGCGCTGGCCGACGACATCGGCGCCACCCGGCCGCTGGCGGTGACGCTGCAGGAGGTGACGGAGCCCAACCTCGCGCTCCTGCAGGCGCTGAAGGCCGATTATCCGGGCCAGCTCTATTGTCCGGAGGGCGGCAGCGGCGGCAATGCGGTGCTGACGCGCCTGCCGGTGGTGCCGGGCAGCGAGACCTGCGCCCCCGGCCTCGCCGCGCTGCGGATCGAATTCGCCGAGCGCGAGGTCTGGATCGTCTCGATCCACCTGTCCTGGCCCTGGCCGAGCGACCAGGCGGGCCATGTGGCGCAGCTTCTGCCGGTGCTGGCCGGGCTCGACGGGCCGGTCCTGATGGCGGGGGATTTCAACATGGTGGGCTGGGCCAATGCGGTGCGGCGCCTGGCGGCGGCGGCAGGGGTCGTGCAGGCCGGCCCGACCGGCGGCACCTACCTCGGGTTCGGCCGGCTGATGCACCTGCCGATCGACCATGCCTTCGCCCCGGACGGCGGCCGGATCACCCTGCGCCCGGCCTTCGGTTCCGACCACCTGGGCCTGCTGGCCGAACTCGAGCCCTGACGCGGTCGGACTGCGGGAGCAGGCTCGTCGATGACTTCGTCACTCCTCGCGGGCGTCTTCGACGAGGAGACGAAGTCGAACGAGGAGGAGGTCCCGCAAGCCCCTCCCACGCCTGCCACAGGCGCGGGGGCAGCCGGAGCATCCTTTCCGGAAGATTGACGCCCGAAGGCAACATATCGATATTCCAGCGCCTTGATCTTCGATCCACCGTGGACAGCGACGGAAAAGGGCGCCCGAAGGCGCCCTTTCGCATCCCTGGCCCCAGGGCTCAGCAGGAGTAGTACATCTGGTACTCGACCGGGTGGGGGGTATGCTCGTAGGCGTAGACCTCCTCCCATTTCAGCGCCATGTAGCTTTCCAGCTGGTCGCGGGTGAAGACGTCGCCCGCCAGCAGGAAGTCCATGTCCTTCTCCAGCTCCTCCAGCGCCTCGCGCAAGGAGCCGCAGACGGTCGGGATCTCGGCCAGCTCTTCGGGCGGCAGGTCGTAGAGATCCTTGTCCGAAGCCGGGCCGGGGTCGATCTTGTTGCGGATGCCGTCAAGGCCGGCCATCAGCAGCGCCGCGAAGCACAGGTAGGGGTTGGCCGACGGATCGGGGAAGCGGGCCTCGACGCGCTTGGCCTTCGGGCTCTCCGTCCACGGGATCCGCACGCAGCCCGAGCGGTTGCGGGCCGAGTAGGCGCGCAGGACCGGGGCCTCGAAGCCGGGGATCAGGCGCTTGTAGCTGTTGGTGCCGGGGTTGGTCAGCGCGTTCAGCGCCTTGGCATGCTTCAGGATGCCGCCGATGAACCACAGGGCCTCCTGGCTCAGGTCGGCATATTTGTCGCCCGAGAACAGGGGCTTGCCGTTCTTCCAGATCGACATGTTGACGTGCATGCCGCTGCCGTTGTCGCCCTTCATCGGCTTTGGCATGAAGGTCACGGTCTTGCCGTAGGCATGCGCCACGTTGTGGATCACGTACTTGTACTTCTGCATGTTGTCGGCCTGCTCGACCAGACCGCCGAAGATCATGCCGAGTTCGTGCTGGCAGGTCGCGACCTCGTGGTGGTGCTTGTCGACGCGCATCCCCATCCGCTTCATGGTCGAGAGCATCTCGCCGCGGATGTCCTGGGCCTCGTCGATCGGGTTCACCGGGAAGTAACCGCCCTTGTGGCCCGCGCGGTGGCCATAGTTGCCGCCCTCGGTCACGGTGTCGGTGTTCCAGGCGGCGGCCTCGGCGTCGATCTCGTAGGCCACCTTGCGCGGCGTGACCGAGTAGCGGACGTCGTCGAACAGGAAGAACTCGGCCTCCGGCCCGCAGTAGAAGGCATCGCCGATGCCGGAGGACTTGAGGTAGGCCTCGGCCTTCAGCGCGATCTGGCGCGGGCAGCGCGAATACGCCTCGCCGGTGTCGGGCTCGACCACGTTGCAATGCACGGCCAGGGTCTTTTCCGCGTAGAACGGGTCGATGTAGACCGAGGTCGCATCCGGCATCAGCTTCATGTCGGACTGGTCGATCGACTTCCAGCCCGCGATCGACGAGCCGTCGAACATGAAGCCTTCCTCGAAGAAATCCTCGTCGATCAGGTCGACGATCATGGTCACATGCTGGAGCTTGCCCTTGGGGTCGGTAAAGCGGACATCGACATATTCGATCTCCTCGTCCTTGATCAGTTGCAGTGCCTTGGCAACGGCGCTCATCTGACGGCCTTTCGGTTTGGGGGTTGATGGGTGGCCTTGGGGCCGGGGTTCGGACAAGCCCAAAATTTTTCTAGAAAAATTTTGGGCCTGGGTCAGACGGCATCGTCGCCGGTCTCGCCGGTGCGGATGCGGATGGCCTGTTCCACGGGGGTGACGAAGATCTTGCCGTCGCCGATCTTGTCGGTGCGCGCGGCCGAGACGATCGCCTGGATGGCGGCGTCGACCATGTCATCGGTCAGCACGACCTCGATCTTCACCTTGGGCAGGAAATCGACGACATATTCGGCGCCGCGATAAAGCTCGGTATGGCCCTTCTGGCGGCCGAAGCCCTTGACCTCGGTGACCGAGAGGCCCTGGATCCCGGCCTCCTGAAGCGCCTCCTTCACCTCGTCCAGCTTGAACGGCTTGATGATCGCTTCGACTTTCTTCATGGGCCGGCTCCCGCGGTTTTCGTCTTTGCCTCTCTCACCACTTCCCCGCAGGGGGGACAATGTGACAGGCTCTCGCCATGCGCTTCGCCGGAGGGATTCCTGCGGATGCGCCCAAAATTTGTGCAACGCGCCTGCAGGGCGGGCGATCTGGGAACTGTGGTGCCGGCGAAATGACCGAACTCCTGACCGCGGCGCAGATGCGGGCCGTCGAGGCGGCGGCGATTGCCGGTGGCGAGGTCACCGGCCTGGAGCTGATGGAACGCGCCGGGCGGGGGGTGGTCGAGGCGATCTTCGAGGAATGGCCGGAGCTGCGCGCGACCTCGCACCGGGCGGTGGTCCTCTGCGGACCGGGCAACAACGGCGGCGACGGGTTCGTGGTGGCGCGGCTGCTGAGGGAATGGGGCTGGGAGGTGGAGGTCTTCCTCTACGGCGACCCTTCGAGGCTGCCGCCCGATGCAAGGGTGAACTATGAGCGGTGGCGGGGGATGGGAGAGGTGGGGGAGCTGACCGAGCGGTCGTTTCGTGCCCCGCATCCCGTTCACGGCAACGCCTGCGCCGACCTCTACGTCGATGCTATCTTCGGCACCGGGCTGACGCGCCCGCCAGAGGGCGATCTGGCGAGTTTTCTGCGCCATCTTGGAGGCTATGGGGGCGAGCACTATCCTCGGCTTGTCGCAATAGATGCGCCGTCTGGCCTTTGTCTCGACAGCGGGAAGATGTTGATCGCGGGTTGGGCTCGACCATCCGCCGCCCTCACCGTCACGTTCGACTGCCTCCGAGCCGGTCATTTCCTCAATGAAGGGCCTGATCACTGTGGCCGCGTTGTCGTCAAAGACATTGGCGTCGGCCCCTGGAGGCGCATGCAAGATCCCGTAAGGATGCGTGGGCACTGGATCGGCTCTCTGCGCCGCGTGACGCTTTCGCTGGTGGGTCCGGTAAAGTCGAGCGGCGCTGCTTTCGAATACCAACCCGGCGCACTGCCTACGTATATCCTGGGCAAGAAGGGCTGGGTCGAAGCGCGGAACGCCCACAAATACTCCCACGGCCACGCCCTCATCCTCTCCGGCCCCTCCGGCCGCGGTGGGGCGGCGCGGCTTTCGGCGCGAGGGGCCTTGCGGATCGGGGCGGGGGTGGTGACGGTGGGCTGTCCGCCGGAAGCCATCGCGGAGAACGCCGCCCGCCTGGACGCGGTGATGCTGCGGGGGGTGGCGGATGACGACGCCCTCGCCGGGGTGCTGGAGGATGGGCGGATCAACGCGCTCTGTCTGGGGCCGGGGATGGGGACCGGGGAGCGGGAGGCGGGATTGGTGGCCGTGGCGTTGGGGAGTCGGGGGGGGGGGGGGGGCGGGGCGGGGGGGGGGGGGGGGGCCCCCCCCGACTCGTCCTCGACGCCGATGCGCTGACGATCCTCTCGCAAACCCCCGACCTTTTCGCCGCCCTGCATGAAGGATGCGTCCTCACCCCCCACGCCGGGGAGTTCGCGCGCCTCTTCCCCGACATCGCGGCGAAACTCGCCGCCCCCGCCACCAAAGGCCCCGCCTATTCCAAGGTCGACGCCACCCGCGAGGCCGCCGCCCGTGCAGGCTGCGTGGTCCTCTACAAGGGCCCGGACACGGTGATCGCCGACCCCGCGGGGCGCTGTGCGATCAACTCCGCCCACTACGAGCGCGCTGCGCCCTGGCTTGCCACCGCCGGATCCGGCGACGTGCTGGCGGGGTTCATCGCCGGGCTTCTGGCGCGCGGGTTCAGCCCCTTCGATGCCGCCTGCACCGGGGCCTGGCTGCATGTGGAATGCGCGCTGTCCTTCGGGCCGGGGCTGATCGCGGAGGACTTGGCCGAGGAATTGCCGAAGGTGTTCCGGGCGTTGGGCGTGTAGCGGTGCGCTGTAGCGCACCCCACAGGCGCCCGTAGGGTGCGCTACGGCGCACCTCGCCCGATATATTCCCGCAGCACCGCCGCCGTGCCCTGCGCCCGCAGCGCCTCCAGCGCCCGGGTGAAGGCGGCGACGAAGCGTGGGTCCTCGACCAGATCGCCATAGATCGGCTTCATCTGCAGCCAGACGCGTGGAATCTCGTTCGCGGCGCGGGCCTGCGCCTGCAGGTAATCCCAGTTCGGATCGTTCGGCGCGATCGCCGCCCCGCTGTCCGTCATCCCCTGGCAATAGCGGCACCAGAGCGCCGAGACCAGCGCGAGGCCCTCGATCCTGCCGCCCGCCGCCAGCGCGTCGCGGATCGAGGGGATGATGAACTTCGGCTGCCGGTTCGAGCCGTCGAGGCAGAGCCGCCGCTCGGTATCCGCCACCTCGGGATTGCTGAACCGCTCGACGATCAGCTTGTAGTAGTCGGAGATGTCCGTGTCGGGGACGGGGGGGACATAAGGGATGATCTCCTCGCGCTCCACCCTGTCGAGGAAGCCCCGGATCAGCGGATGCGCCATCGCCTCGTGGACAAATTCGATGTCCATCAGCCCGCCGGGATAGGCGATGGTGGCATGGCCGCCGTTCAGGATGCGGATCTTCATCATCTCGAAGGCATGGACATGCGGGGTCAGGGTCACGCCCGCTTGCTCGAAGGCGGGCCGTCCGGCGGGAAAGTCGTCCTCCAGCACCCATTGCCGGAAGGGCTCGCAGGTCACGGGGACCGGGTCGTCCAGCCCGAAGGCGCGGGCCATCTCGCGTTCGCGCGGGCCGGTAGCGGGGGTGATGCGGTCGACCATGCCGTTCGGGAAGGCGACCTGGGTCTCGATCCAGCCGGCAAGCGCGGGATCGGAGAGGCGGGCGGTTCCGACCACGGCGGCCCGCGTCACCGCGCCGTTGCCCGGCAGGTTGTCGCAGCTCATCACCGTGAAGGGCTGCACCCCGGCCGCCCGCCGCGCCTTCAAGGCCGCGACGATGGCGCCGAAGGCGGTGCCGGGCCGGTCCGGGTTCGCGCCGTCATGGGCGATCTCGGGGGCGCGGGGGTCGAAGCGGCCGGTGGCCGGGTCGATGAAATAGCCGCCCTCGGTGACGGTCAGGCTGACGATGCGGATCTCGGGCCGCGCCATCGCGGCGATCAGGGCGGCGTTGTCGGCCTCGACCGGCAGGAAGTCGATCATGCTGCCGATGCGGCGCGCCGACTTGCCCTTCGGGTCGAGCTCGATCACGGTCGAGAGGCAATCCTGCGCCTTCAGCGCCGCGCGCATCCTTGCGTCGCCTTCGCGCACCCCGGCGCCAAGGATCGCCCAGTCGTGGCAAAGCCCCTTGGCGAAGAGATCGTCCAGGTAGACGGCCATATGGGCGCGGTGGAAGTTGCCCAGCCCGATATGGACGATGCCGGGGGTGAGTCTGCTGCGGTCGTAAGTGGGGAGCTGCGGTTGCATGATCATGCCATCCAGTTGCCGCCGTCCACGCCGAAGCACTGGGCGACGATGTATTTCGCTTCGGGCGTGGCGAGGAAGATCGCCATTCCGGTCAGATCCTGTGCGGTGCCCATCCGGCCGAAGGGCACGGCGGCGCCGACCTCGCGCTTCTTCTGGCCGGGGACCTTGCCCTCGTAGCGGGCGAAGAAGGCGTCGACCCCGTCCCAATGCTCGCCGTCCACCACGCCCGGGGCGATGGCGTTGACGTTGATGCCGTGCTTGATCAGGTTCAGCCCCGCCGACTGGGTGAGCGAGATCACCGCCGCCTTGGTCGCGCAATAGACCGCGACCAGGCTTTCGCCGCGACGGCCCGCCTGGCTGGCCATGTTGATGATCGTGCCCTCGCCGCGCGGGATCATGTGGCGGGCGGCGGCCTGCAGGCAGAAGAGGGTGCCCGCGACATTGACCGCGAAGAGCCGGTCATAGTCCTTTCGCGTGATCTCGGCGACGGGAGCGGCGCTGAACAGCGCGGCGTTGTTGATCAGGATGTCGAGCTTGCCCATCCGGCGGATCGCCTCGGCAAAGCCTGCGTCGATGCTGGCCTGGTCGGTCACGTCCATCGTCACGGCATGGGCCTTGGGCCCGAGGTCGCGCGCGGCGGCCGCCACGGCCTCGGCGTTGACATCGGCGAGGGCGACCTCGGCCCCCTCGGCGAGATAGGCGCGGGCGAATTCCAGCCCGATGCCGCGCGCGGCGCCGGTGATCAGCGCGGTCTTGCCTTGCAGCCTCATAGCGCCAGCCCCTGTGCGTCGAAGCGGTGGATCTTGCCCGCCGGGGCCAGCCGGATCCGGTCGCCGTGGTGGGCGTGGATCTCGCCCGGTGCGCGGACGGTGAGGGTGCCGATCCCCTCGACCGCGACCTTCAGGAAGCTGTCCGAGCCGAGGTGCTCCGACAGGCCGACCACGCCCTCCCAGGGGCCGTCGCCGACGGTGATGTGCTCGGGCCGGATGCCGATGCTATGGGCGTTGTGCTTCGCGGCTTCGGCGCCTTCGATGACGTTCATCTTCGGGCTGCCGATGAAACAGGCGACGAAGAGGTTGCGGGGGTGGTTGTAAAGCTCCAGCGGCGCGCCGACCTGTTCGATCCGGCCGGCATTCAGCACCACGATCTTGTCGGCCATGGTCATGGCCTCGACCTGGTCGTGCGTCACATAGATCATCGTCGTCTTCAGCGACTGGTGCAACTCGCTGATCTCCTGCCGCATCCCGACCCGCAGGGCCGCATCGAGGTTCGACAGCGGCTCGTCGAAGAGAAACGCTGCCGGTTCCCGCACGATGGCGCGGCCGATGGCGACGCGCTGGCGCTGGCCGCCGGAGAGCTGGCCCGGGCGGCGGTCGAGGTAGGTCGCGAGGTTCAGCACCTTGGCGGCGCGTTCCACCCGGCGGTCCTGCTCGGCCTGGTCCATTCCCGCCATCTTCAGCGGGAAGGCGATGTTCTTCCGCACCGTCATGTGCGGATAGAGTGCATAGGACTGGAACACCATCGCCAGCCCCCGTTTCGCGGGCGGCAGGTTCGTCGCGTCCTTGCCGTCGATCTCGATGGTGCCGGAGGTCGTGTCCTCCAGCCCCGCGATCAGGCGCAGGAGGGTGGATTTCCCGCAGCCCGAGGGGCCGACGAAGACGACGAACTCGCCGTTCTCGATGGTCAGGTCGATGCCGGGGATGACATCGACATCGCCGAAGCTCTTGCGGACCTTGGTCAGTTCGATCTTGCCCATCGTTTCCTCACTTCACCGCGCCGAAGGTCAGGCCGCGCACGAGTTGCTTCTGGCTGAACCAGCCAAGGATCAGGATCGGCAGGATCGCCATCGCGCTGGCTGCCGAGAGTTTTGCGTAAAAGAGGCCCTGCGGCGCCGAGAAGCTGGCGATGAAGGCCGAGAGGGGCGCCGCCTTGGTGGTGGTCAGGACGATGGTCCAGAATGCCTCGTTCCAGGCGAGGATGATGTTCAAAAGCATGGTCGAGGCGATGCCGGGCAGCGCCATCGGGGTCAGCACATGGACGATCTCGTTCCACAAGGACGCCCCGTCCATCCGCGCGGCCTCCAGGATCTCGCCGGGGATTTCCTTGAAATAGGTGTAGAGCATCCAGACGATGATCGGCAGGTTCATCAGCATCAGCGCAATCACCAGGCCGAACTTGGTGTCGATCAGGCCAAGCCTTTGAAACAGGAGGTAAAGCGGGATCATCACCGCCACCGCCGGCATCATCTTGGTCGAGAGCATCCACATCAGGAGGTCCTTGGTCCGCCTGCCGGGAACGAAGGCCATGGCCCAGGCGGCGGGGACTGCAACGACAAGGCCGAGGAGGGTGGAGCCGACCGAGATCACCACCGAGTTCCAGAAGAAGCGCGGATAGTCCGACCGCGCCCAGACCTCGGCGTAGTTCTCCAGCGTCCAGTCGGCCGAGAGGAACTCGGGCGGCATGGCGACGGCCGAGGGTTCGGTCTTGAAGCTGGTCAGGATCATCCAGAGCACGGGGAAGAAGATGAGCAGCGCGACGCTCCAGGCGGCGATTGTGGTGATCAGTTGGCGGCGGGGGGAGAGGGCGCGGGCCATTTCAGTTCTCCAGGTTCCGGCCAAGGCCGCGCATCAGGAAATAGGCGACGATGTTCGCCAGGATCACCGCGATGATCCCGCCGGCGGCGGCGCGGCCGATGTCCTTGGCGGCGATGGCCTGCTTGAAGATCATGTAGGGCAGGGTGGTGCTGGCCGATCCGGGGCCGCCCTGGGTGGTCGTGAAGATCTCGCCGAAGATGCCCAGAAGGAAGATCGTCTGGATCAGGATCACCACGGTGATGGCGCGTGTCATGTGCGGCAGGATGATGTAGCGGAAGCGGCTGAAGGCCGAGGCGCCGTCCATCTCGGCGGCTTCCAGTTGTTCCGAGGACAGCGATTGCAGCGCGGTCAAGAGGATCAGCGTGGCGAAGGGCAGCCATTCCCAGCTGACGATGCCGATGACCGAGAGCATCGGATACTGCTCCAGGAACAGGATCGGCTGCGCCCCGAAACCCCGCGCCACGGCGGCGAAGAGGCCGTTCTGGGGGTGCATGAACAGGTTTTCCCAGATCGAGGCGGCGACCGGCGGCATCACGAAGAAGGGCGCGATCACCAGGATGCGCAGGAGGCCCTGGCCCTTCACCGGCTGGTCGATCAGCAGGGCGATCAGGATGCCCAGGGTGACGGTGATGACCAGCACGCCGCCGACCAGCGCCAGCGTGTTCCACAGGGCCAGCCAGAAATCCGGCGAGTTGAAGAACCACAGGTAGTTGGTGAAGCCGGTCCAGCCGGTGCGGTCCGGCGACAGCAGGCGGTAGAAGCGGAAGGAGTAATACAGCGTCATCGCCAGCGGCACGATCATCCAGATCAGGAGGAGCACCACGGAGGGCGCCACCATCATGCGGGCGGCAAGGCGGCTGGATTGCGTGGACATGGGCGGGCCTCCCGGAATCAGCGACCGATGCATGAAGGATGCGACGCCAGGGGCACCGCGCAGGCGAAGAAGCAGGCTTTCTTTACGGGCGGCGGCTTGCAGGCGAGGACGCCCGCAAGCCGAAGGTGATCCCGGGGGCCGGGGAGACCGCCCCCGGGATCGCTGTCATTGGATGTAGCCTGCGGCCTTCATCTCGTCCGTGACCAGCGTCTGGGCTTCCGCCAGCGCCTCGTCCGCCGTCTTCTGGCCGGCCAGCGCCGCCGAGAAGATCTCGCCCACGCTCGTCCCCAGGCCCTGGAACTCGGGGATGGCGACGAACTGGACGCCGACATAAGGCACCGGCTTCACGGTCGGGGCATTCGGGTCGGCCGAGTTGATGCTGTCGATCGTCATCTTGGCGAAAGGCACCTTGGCATATTCCTCGTTCGAGTAGAGCGAGGTCCGCGTGCCCGGAGGAACGTTGGCCCAGCCTTCCTTCGACGCGACGAGGGCGAGGTAATCCTTGTTGGTCGCCCAGTCGATGAAGACCTTGGCCGCGTCCTTGGCGTCCGAGGAGGACGGGATCGCGAGGCTCCAGGCCCAGAGCCAGTTGCCGCGCTTGCCGAGGCCGTTGTCGGGGGCGAGGGCGAAGCCGACCTTGTCGGCCACGGTCGAGTCCTTGCCGGTCACGAAGGACGCCGCCACGGTGGCGTCGATCCACATGCCGCACTTGCCCTGCTGGAACAGCGTCAGGTTCTCGTTGAAGCCGTTGTTCGAGGCGCCGGGGGGGCCATACTGGTTCATCAGGTTCAGGTAGAAGTCCAGCGTCGCCTTCCATTCCGGCTGGTCGAACTGCGGCACCCAGTTCTCGTCGAACCAGCGCGCGCCGAAGCTGTTGGACATGGCGGTCAGGAAGGCCATGTTCTCGCCCCAGCCGGCCTTGCCGCGCAGGCACACGCCATACTGTTCCTTGGACTTGTCGGTCATCGCGGCCGCGGCCTTCTCGATGTCGGCCCAGGTCGGCGCGTCGGGCATGGTCAGCCCGGCGGCTTCCATCAGGTCCTTGCGATACATCACCATCGAGGATTCGCCATAGAACGGCGCGGCGTAGAGGTTGCCGTCCACGGTCAGGCCGCCGCGGATCGCGGGCAAGAGGTCGTCCACGTCATATTCCGCCGGCAGGTCGTTCAGGCTTTCGAGCCAGCCCTGCTTGCCCCAGATCGGAACCTCGTAGGTGCCGATGGTGATCACGTCGTACTGGCCGCCGCCGGTGGCGATGTCGGTCGTCACGTTCTGGCGCAGGACGTTCTCTTCCAGCGTCACCCATTCGACCTTGATGTCGGGATGCTTGGCGTTGAAGTCGTCCATCAGGCCCTGCATGCGGACCATGTCGCCGTTGTTCACGGTGGCGACGGTGATGGTGGTCTCGGCCATGGCCGCGCCCGACAGCGCAACCAGAGCCGTCGCGCCGAGAAGCGCGCGTAGCGTCGTGGTCATGGTTCCCTCCCTGGGTCAGCGTATGAGCAAATCATCGCCTTATGGGTAAATGCTCATACATCGACCAGAGTCGTCAAGCCCCCACTTCCGCCGCGATTGCGAAGGTCAGGCGCGGGACAGGAGCGCGCGGGCGGTCGGCTCGTCGGTGACCAGCCCGTTGATGATGCGCGATTTCAGGGCGGCGAGGATCGCGGGGACCTTGGATGCGCCCGCAGCAATCCCGATCGAGGGCCGCGCCAGCCCCGGCGCGACCCGCACCCCGCCGGTGCGCCGGTTGGTCCCCAGGTCCAGGTAGCGCCCTTCCGAGTCGAAGACCCAGCCGGCCACCTCGCCCGAGGCACCGGCCGTCTGCATCTCGTCCAGTTCGGCCCGGGTGACGAAGCCGTCGGCCAGCAGGGGGGCGTCGTTCGACATCTGGCCGACGCCGACGAAGACCACGTCTGCCGCCTCGGCCAGCGCCACCACCTTGCGGACCGGGGGCAGGCGGTGGAAGGCCTCGTTCTCCTCGGGCGTGGGGCTGATCACCGGGACCGGCATCGGGTAATGCGGCGCGCGCACCTTGTCGGCGATCCGCATGACCACGTCGAAGAAGGAGGCCGAGCCATCGGGGGCGATGTTGCCGATCAGGGAGACCAGGCGATGCTGCGGCGAGTCGATCTCGACCATCGCGTCGACCATGCCGCGCAGGGCGCGTCCCGTCCCCAGTGCCACCACCAGCGGCTCCGGCATCCGCAGGAAACGCTCCAGTTCGGCCGCCGCGGCCGGGGCAATCGCGCGCACCGGGTCGGCCCCGGCGCCAAGACCGGGCGCGACCCGCACCCGGTCCAGTCCGAAACGGTCGCGCAGGGCGGCCTCCAGGTCGAGGCAGGCGCCGATCCGGTGGTTCAACCGGACCTGGATCAGCCCTTCGGCCATGGCGCGGCTGACCAGGCGCTGGGCGCGCTGGCGGCTGATGCCGAGTTCGGCGGCGATCTGGTCCTGGGTCATGCCGCCGACGTAATACAGCCAACCCGCCCGGGCGGCGTCGTCATGCAGGCTGGGTTCGGCGTCGGGGCGGCTCATCCGGGTCTCCGCAGGGCAGGGGCAGGCGTGAAGAAATCGGCAAAGTCATCGAAACGCCGGTCGGGCGGCGGATCCGGCAGCGGATCGGGCGCGGCGCCGCCGACGCGAAAATGGCTGCCGCCGGTGAACTGCCAGACCGCCATCCCGGCCGCCTGCGCGGCACGCAGGCCGGTCAGGCTGTCCTCGATCACCAGGCTGCGGGCAGGCTCTGCCCCCATCCGCGCGGCCGCAAACAGGAACAGGTCCGGCGCGGGCTTGCCGTTCCGCACCTGGCTTGCCGTGTATAGTCGTCCGCCCACCCGTTCCGTCAAGCCGGTCAGCGCCAGCGACATCCCGACCCGGCGCGGCGAGGAGGAGGTGGCGACACACCAGGGAACCCCCAGCGCATCCAGCACCGAAATCACCCCCGGCATGATCCGCAGGCCCTGGCGGAAGCCCTCCAGCAGCCGTTCGCGATAATCCTCCTCGAACGAGGACGGCAGGTCCAGTCCGAAGTCCTGCCGGATCGTGGCCATGACGGTGGGGTAGCTGCGGCCCAGGAAATGCCGTGCGACATAGGCAAGGTCGATGCGCACCCCAAGCCGGGCCAGTTCCTGCACCAGCATCCGCGCCGAGATGATCTCGCTGTCGATCAGCACGCCGTCGCAGTCGAAGATGACCAGGTCGAACGCCTTCGGGCCGGATCCTGCTGCGGGCGCGGGCATGAGTCAGCCCAGGAACCAGAAGAAAAGGAACGCCGCGCCGACAAACAGGCCAGCCAAAGCGGTCAGGAAGAAGCCGAGGAAATAGCCGGGCGTATTGGCAAGGAAGCGGTCGAGCTTCTCGGAGATGTCCGGCTGCAGCGATCGCTGGGGGTCGAGCATCAGGCTCGGCTCGGGCAGGTGCTGAGCGGGGGCGGCCGCTCCCCTCTCGCCCTTGCGGATCAGTTCCAGCCAGTCGGCGGCGGTGCCGATGCGGTCCCTGGGCAGGACGCTCACGGCCTTGTCGATGCTCTCGAGAAAGCCGGGTGGATAGCCCGCGTAGCGTCCGGCAAGCGGAGCGTAGGGATCGCCGATGCCCTCGGCCACACGGGCCAGGCGGCGCTGGCTGTCGGGCGGGGGCTGGCCGGCGATCAGCATGTGAAAGGTCGCGCCCAGGGCATAAAGGTCGCTCCACGGGCCCTGTTCGGCGCCGGTCAGGTAGAATTCCTGCGGCGAGTAGCCCTCCTTGACCACGCGCCGTCCGGTCAGGACCCTGGTCGCGCGTGTGGTCTGCTCGCTGGCCGCGCCGAAGTCGATCAGGATCGGGTTGCCCTGCGGGTCGATCAGGATGTTGTCGGGCGAGATGTCGCGGTGCAGCATCCCCGTCTGGTGGATGAATTCGACCGCGCTCAGCATCTTCTTCAGCATGGTCACGATCTGGCCCGGTGCGAAGGCCCGGTCCGTCGTCTCCATGATCGCCTGCAGGTCGCGTCCGTCGATGAAATCCAGCACCATGTAGGCGGTATCGTTGTCCTCGAACACCTGGTGCACGCCGACGATGTTCGGATGGACCAGCCGGGCCAGGCTGCGGGCCTCGGCGACGAAATTCTCGACGAAGCTGCGCAGCTCGCCCTGGTGCTTGCGCGACCTTGCCCGCACCACCGAGGTCGAGCGGCGGCAGAGCGTGTTCGGAAAGCACTCCTTGATCACCACCGTCCGGTCGAGCGAATCCTTCGCCAGATAGGTGATCCCGAAGCCGCCGCTGTTGAGAAAGCCCAGGATCGTGTAATGGCCATCCAGAAGCGTCGTCCCCGGCTTCAGGTCGTCGGCGAAGACGTCGCCGTCAGGCGGCAGGTCATCGGGGTCGCGGGACGCGTGTTGCATGGAAGGCTTTTCCGGTCTCGGTCTTGCGGGCAGAGTTCAGCGGATCAGGCGGAAGGAATCGCATGTCCCCGGGACGGGGGCATGTTGGACATGGCGAGGGCGGATCGCAAGGGCGACCCCGCACAGAGGGGGACAAGCTCTCGCAGGATGGTGGCGCAAATGTGGCGTGGCATGGGTCAGCCCGGTTGCCAGCCTTCGGGCGGCCGGTCGGGGCGCAGGATGTGAAAGCCGCCCGCGGGCAGGTTCTGCCAGTCGCCCGCGCGGCCGTCGGGCCAGATCACCCGCAGCTCGGCCGCCGTCTGCGCCCCAAGGCCGAAATGCCGCCAGCCGGCCGCGCCCGAGGCATGGCCGCCCCCCGCCGCGATCTCGTGCCGCTCGACCGCTGCACCGCGCCGGATCTCGACCACCGCGCCGATCGCGTCGCGGTTCGCGCCGTCCTGCCGCAGCCGGATCTGCAGCCAGTTGCCTGAAAGCGGGCCGGTCTGCCGCCAGAGCTCGGCCCGGGCCCAGCGGTTGACCACCACCAGATCCAGCGCCCCGTCCAGGTTCAGGTCCACCAGCTGCGCCCCCCGCGCGACGCCCATGCTGGCCACGCCCGCGCGGTCGCCGACTTCCAGGAAGGTGCCGTCCTCCTGCCCGAGAAGCAGGTTGTTCGGGTCCTGCGCCGCGAAATCCGGCATCTCGGCGACGTTGCCCTTGGCCACGAACAGGTCCAGCCGGCCGTCGTTGTTCACATCGGCGAATTGCGGGTGCCAGGCGGTCGAGGGCCGCGTGTCGCCGCCGGTATAGGGCCGGTGTGCGGTGATGCCGGACTTGAAGGCCAGGTCGGCGTAATCCGGCCGGGCCGAGCCGGTGTCCTTCAGCACCTGCAGCTTGTTGTCGGCCATGCTGGTCAGGAAATAATCGGGCCAGCCGTCGCGGTTTAGGTCCGCGCCGGCGATGCCCATCCCCCAGATGCGCAACCGTTTCCAGCCCTCGGCCTCGGTGTAGAGGCGCGGCGGCTGGCCCGGTTCCAGATGCCAGAGCTGCTCCTGCCCGCCCTTGTAGTATTCCCGGTCGTTCGACACCCGCAGGCTTGGCGTCCCCGATCGGTTCCAGTCGGTGAAGAGCATGGACAATGCGCAGAAGGAAGGAGTCAACGGGACCGGCGGCGCGAAGCCCTGCCCCATGGGCCGGTGCAGCCAGTTGTCGGTGCACGAGCCCCAGGGAAAGGCCTCCTCCTGCCGGTCGATGTAATTGCCGACGGCCAGGGTCGGCCAGTTTTCTCCGCGCTCCCAGATCGCCGCGAAGGCGGTGGACCAGGCGTCGCCGCCGTCGAAGCCCCAGGCCGCGTTCGCCCCTTCGAAGCGGCAGTCGCCGAGGCCGCGCAGCAGCCGGTTCTCGCCCTGCCGCAGCAGAACCAGATCCATGAGCCCGTCGCTGTCCACATCCAGCGGCCAGGCCCCGAGCACCGCCTCCTCGGCCAGCGCATCGGTCTTCTCGAAGGCCAGAGGACCGCCCTGCCGGCTGCGGTTCAGGTAAAGCGCCGAGGGTGCGCTGCCGCCGGACAGGAAGAGTTCGGGGAAGCCGTCACCCGAACAGTCGAAGGCCGCGACCCCGCCGCCGACCATATAGTCCCAGTCGCCCTGATAGGCCGTGTCGATTCCCGCCGCGGCGCCCTCCTCGGTGAAACGGGGCAGTTCCGGCTCGGCCAGCGCCGGGCCGGCGAGTGCGAGGAGCAGTCCCAGCGCGGGCCTCATGCGGTGATCCGCAGCGCAAGCGCATGGGCGCCCACGCAGCGACCCTGGTCCAGGCCCCTTTCGACGGCGAAGCGGTAGTGGATGCCGCCGTAAAGCCGCGAGATCGCGGCCTCCTCGGCGGCGGCCCAGAAGCCCGGGAAGGACCGCACCGGCAGGCCGTCGTCGGCATGGGTTGTGTCGACGAAGGCGAAATCCTCGCCGAAGAGCGCGGTCAGGACGGTGGCCGCCGCGCCCGACTGGCTGGAATGGCCCGAGGGATATTCCGGGAAGGGCGGCGTGATCAGCAAAGGCTCCCAATCGGGCTGGATCACCCGGCGGATATAGGTGACGGGGCGCAGGAGGTTGATCTCGAACTTGGTCTGCCAGCAGGCGATGAACCCATCCGCCACCGCCACCCCCAGAAGCGCCAGCGCCCCGGCCAGACGCTCGGCCGAGAGCCCGTCGCGCGCGGCGATCTCCAGCAGGATCGCGATCCAGTGCCCCGGCGGCGTTGGCGAGAGCATCGGATCGTCCGACCAGAAGCGGGCGATCAGCCGCTGCTCCTCGGTCAGGCCCGCGACCGCATCCCGCACCTCGAGCGCCGCCCGGTAGAAATCGGAGTCGGGGGCTTCGGAATAGGGCGGGGGCGGAGGCAGGGCGCAGGCATCGCCCGCGGGCATGGCGAAGGGCCGGACCTTGCCCCAGTCGGGCAGGAGCGGGGCCTGCTGCTGGCGGACGAGGCTGGTCGGAACCCAGTCCTGCGGCGCGGCGCCGGGGGTGTAGTCCTGCGGAAAGCCCATGTTCGCGACCACGGCCCCGCCATCGGCCGCGGCCCAGGCGAGGAGATGCCGGGCCAGCGCCGCGCCATGGGCGGCGCTGCGCGCCGCCACCGCCTCCGGGAGGCCCGTCGCCGTCGCTGCCGCCTGTTTCCGCGCCATGGCCGCCATGGCCCGCTGTCCGGTCGGGCCGGTATTGCCGAAGAGGGCCGGCACCGCCTCGGCCAGGGCCGCCTGCATCACCGCCGCCGCGTCGAACGCGCCTTCGCCACGCGGGGGCAGGGGGGCAAGACCGTTCAACTGCCCCGCCAGGCTGACCAGGGCCGGATCGCCGGAGGCCAGCACCTCATGCGCCGCCACCCCGAGATAGGCAAAGGCCCGGCTGGCTACGGGGGGCGAATAGGTCGCGGTGTGGCGGACCAGTTCCAGGATCAGCCGGTGCCAGTCGATCAGCACCTCGCAGCACAGCTGCCCCCGGTCCGCCGCCAGCGCGGGCCGGGCGGCCAAGGCCAGCGACAGCGCGATGAAACCCCGGCGGTTCAGCTGCATCGGTTCCTCCCAAGGACGTCCGCGCTGCCGGTTATGGCAGGCGTCGACATTCCGGGCAAGCGTGCCGTCTCAGCTGCGTCCGGTCAGCCAGTTGCCGAGTGCGGCCAGCCTTGAGGGGCCCGCGCCGGGACGCGCTTCGCGGCGGTCGGCGGCGCTCAGGAGGGCATACATGCCCTGCACCCCGAGCCAGCGGAAGGGTTCCCCCTCCCATGCCTTCACCCGGCGGTTGACCCAGGGCAGATGCACCAGGTCGCTGTCCCGCCCCAGCACCAGATCGGCCAGCGTCCGCCCGGCAAGGTTCGCGGTCGAGACCCCCACGCCGACATAGCCCCCCGCCCAGCCGAGACCCGTCGCCGGGTCCAGCCCCACCGTCGCGCACCAGTCGCGCGGCACGCCGAGGACGCCGCACCAGGCATGGTCGATCCGCGCGCCTGCCGCAGCGGGGAAATGCCGGCGCAGGATCGCCTCCAGCCGCCGGATGGTCTCGGCGTCCGGCGCGCCGTTCACATCCAGCGCCGAGCCGAAGCGGTAGGGCACGCCGCGCCCGCCCACCGCGATCCGCCCCTCGCGCGTGCGCTGGCAGTAGCAATAGGCGTTGGCCATGTCGCCGACGATCTCCTGCCCCTCCCAGCCGATCCGGTCCCAGACTTCGCGGGGCAGCGGCTCGGTCACGATCTGGGCCGAGTTCAGCGGCAGCCATTCGCGCCCGTGGCCCGGCAGGCCGGCGGTGAAGCCCTCGGTGCAGCGCAGGATCACCGGCGCACGCACGAGGCCCCGGTCGGTGGTGACCAGGCCCTTCTCATAGCCGATGACCGCGGTCCCCTCGACCAGGCGCACCCCCAGCCGGTCCACGGCCCGCGCCAGGCCCCGGACCAGTTTCGCGGGCTGGATACGGGCGACATTGCCGACCACCATCGCCCCCAGCGCGCCGGGAATGTGGATCCGGCCGGAAAGCTCCTCGGCCCCGATCTCGTGGACCCGCTCCTCCTCGCCCCAATGCCGGCGTTCGGCGATCTCGGCCCGCATCCGGGCCAGCTGTGCCGGATTGGTCGCGACCAGCAGCTCGTCGGTGCGCTGGATGTCGGCCTCGATCCCCTCGGCCCCGGCGACGCGGATCACCTCGTCCACCGTGCCGCCCATCGCCTCGACCATGGCGCGGACGGCGTGTTCCGAGGAACCCTCCAGATAGCGCCGGTGGTTCCAGGCGAAGCCGCCGCTCAGCCAGCCGCCATTGCGCCCCGAGGCCCCGAAGCCTGCGAAATCCTTCTCGATCACCAGCACGTCGAGGCCGGGATTCGCCCGCTTCAGGTAATAGGCCGCCCAGAGCCCGGTATAGCCCGCCCCGATGAGCGCCACATCCGCCGTCGCATCCCCCGCGAGGCAAGCGCGCGGGTAGGGCAGGCCGATGTCGGCATACCAGAACGAGACATCGCCGATCTTCGTCTGTCCCATGTCAATCAACCGTCAATTCTGCTCATGTCCCTGCATAAGGCTTCAAATAATATAAACAAAGCCGATAACTGGTCCGATCTCTGCCTGCCCCGCATCGCAGCCCGTTCCGCATGGGCAGGGGCGTGATCCATTGCCGAAATCCGGGCCGCCCTCTATCAGCGTCCGATGGACCGGGCGCAAGGAGGTCGCGGCCTTGGAGACGGACGGAATCCCGCCGCTGAAATCGCTGATCGCGTTCCAGATGGTCGCACGCTGCGGCAGTTTCTCGGATGCGGCAGCCGTTCTGGGCCTGACGCAAAGCGGGATCAGCCGGCGCATCCTGCGGCTGGAGGAGGATGTGGGCGTCGAGCTGTTCGAAAGGACCGCCTCGGGTGTCGTGCTGACCCGGATCGGCGCCGAATACGCGCAGGAGGTGGCGGCGGCGCTGGATGTGCTGACCAACCTCGGCGACAGGTCGCTGAAGCGGCAGGCCCAGGGGCGGCTGACGCTCTCGTGCTCGCGCGCGGTGGGCGAGCTCTGGCTGGTGCCGCGCCTGTCCGCCCTGAGCGCGGAATTCCCCAATCTGGAACTGAAGCTGCGCGTCGACGACAATTCGGTCCTGCGGCGCGGCGACGACTACGACCTTGCCATCGCCTTCCTGCCAAGCCCGCTGCCCGACCGCACCCTGGGCCAGCTGGGACGCGAGGAGATGGTGCCGGTGATCGCGCCCACGCTGGAACCGCTGGCCCGGCAGACGCAGCCGGTCATCCTGGCGATCGAGGAGACGCTGAAGGAATGGACGGACTGGGGCAACTGGCTGTCCGAAGCGGGCGTCACCCTGCCCGAGACCGTGCGGCGCTGGAAGCTTTCCGATTACGACATGGCGATCCGGGCCGCGCGTGACGGGCTGGGGGTGGCGATGGGCTGGACCTGGCTGATCCGCGACGAGCTGGCGGCGGGGCGGCTGGTGCAGGCGCATCCGCATGTCCTGCTGGGCCGGGGCGGCTATTACCTTTTGCGGCCGGCCGAACGCCACATGCGCCAGCTTGCGCGGCGGGTGGCGGACTGGCTGATCGCCAGCAACCGCTGAACGGTTTCAGACAGTTGGACCGGGGGGCATGTGGCCATGACTATTTGTCATTTGCACTCCGAAATTATGACAAGTTAGCCTTCCCCCCGAGGTCCCCTGGCGAGTCTGGCCGGGAGGAAAAGAGGGGGTGACGACATGACAAGCAATTCCAAGGGGCTGATCCTTGACCGCAGAAGCCTGATCGCCGGCGCCTCGGCGCTGGGCCTTGCGGGCATGTTCGGACGCCCGACCTGGGCGCAGGAAACCCCGGTGCGGGGCGGCGTCTTCATCATGGGGATCGGCGGCGGCTCGACCACCGACGATTTCGACCTGCGCAAGCTGACCGACTGGGTGCCGGTGAACCAGGCCTACATGGTGATGAACGGCCTCGTCGAGATCGACAAGGACAACGTGGCGCAGCCCGAGCTGTTCGAAAGCTGGACCGCCGCGGAAGGTGCTGTGGACTGGACCTTCAAGGTGCGCCAGGGCGTGACCTTCCACAACGGCAAGACGCTGACCGCCGATGACATCGTCTATTCGCTGAACATCCACCGCGGCGCCGACACGACCTCGGCCGCGCGGTCGGTCGCGGCGGCGTTCAAGGACGTGGCCAAGGTTTCCGACAGCGAGGTGAAGATCACGCTGGAAAGCGGCAATGCCGACCTCCCCTATGTCCTGTCCGACTATCACTTCCTGGTGGTGCCCGAGGGGTTCCAGGACTGGTCGAACCCGATCGGCACCGGCCCCTTCACCCTTGAAAGCTTCGAGCCGGGGGTGCGGGCGCGTTTTGTGCGCAACGAAAGCTACTGGAAGCCGGGCTGCGCCAATGTGGACGCGGTCGAGGTCATCGTGATCAACGACATCGCCGCGCGGACCAATGCGCTGATGTCGGGGCAGGTCCATGCCATGAACGGGGTCGATTTCAAGACCGTCGACCTTCTGTCGCGGGCCCCCAACCTTCAGATCGTGCGTTCGGCCGGCGGGCAGCATTTCACCTTCCTGATGGATTGCACCCAGGCGCCCTTCACCGACAACAACATCCGCATGGCGATCAAACATTCGATCGACCGCGAGCAGCTGTTGCAGACCGCCCTTCTGGGCAATGGCCGGCTGGGCAACGACCACCCGATCCCCAGCACCGACCGCTTCTACAACAGCGAGCTGCCGCAGCGCCCCTACGACCCGGAGAAGGCGAAGTTCTACCTGAAGGAGGCCGGGCTCGACGCGTTGAAAGTCACCCTGTCCTCCTCGGACGCGGCCTTCACGGGGGCGGTGGATGCGGCGGCGATCTACCGCACGGCCGCCGCGGCGGCCGGGATCGAGGTCGAGGTGAAGCGCGAGCCCGCCGACGGCTACTGGGATAACGTCTGGATGAAGGCGCCGTTCTGCATGTCCTTCTGGGGCGGCCGTCCCACGGCGGACCAGATGCTGACCATCGCCTACCAGTCGGCCTCGGCGCAGAACGACACCCGCTGGGCGAACGAGGAGTTCGACAAGCTTCTGGTCGAGGCGCGCGCGCTGCTGGACGACACCCGCCGCCGCGAGATCTATTGGCGCCTGCAGGAGCTGATCAGCAACGAGGGCGGCGCGATGATCCCGATGTTCGGCGACTACCTCGACGCCGTCTCGACCAAGGTGAAGGGCGTCGGGCCGCATCCGATGTTCAACCTGATGGGCGCCCGGATGGCCGAGAAGATCTGGCTGGAAGCCTGATGACCCGCGTCGTCCTCGTGCGGCTGGGATGGGGCCTCCTGACCCTGTGGATCGTCTCCGTCCTGGTGTTCGCCGGGACGGAGATCCTTCCCGGTGACGTCGCCGCAGCGATCCTTGGCCAGAACGCCACCCCGGAATCCCTTGCCGCGCTGCGCGAGACGCTTGGCCTCGATGTTCCGGCGGTCCAGCGGTATTTCAGCTGGCTTGCGAATTTCGTCCGGGGCGACCTCGGCCAGTCGCTGACCAACCGCCAGCCGGTTGCCGATCTGCTCTGGCCGCGGTTCTGGAACACCATGGCGCTGGCGGCCTATGCGGCGGCGGTCTCGCTGCCCCTGGCGGTGACGCTGGGCATCCTTTCCGCCGTCTGGCGCGGATCGGTCTTCGACCGCGCGGCGAATGTGGTGGCGCTGGCGACGGTGTCGCTGCCGGAGTATTTCCTTGGCCTTCTCCTGATCCTGCTCCTGTCGGTCCATACCGGGCTGCTGCCCAGTCTTGCCGACACCTATGACGGCATGGGCTTCCTGGCCTGGCTGAAGGCCACCACGCTGCCGATGATCGTGCTGACGCTGGTGACGGTGGCGCAGGTCATGCGGATGACGCGGACGGCGGTGCTGGCGGTGATGGACCAGCCCTATATCGAGATGAACTATCTCAAGGGCCTGCCGAACAGCCGCGTCGTGCTGCGCCATGCGGTGCCGAACGCAGCCGCGCCGATCATCAACGTCGTCGCCTTCAACATCGCCTATCTGATCACCGGCGTCGTGCTGGTCGAGGCGGTCTTCAACTACAACGGCCTGGGCCGGTTCATGGTGGATGCGGTCTCCAAGCGCGACCTGCCGATGGTGCAGGGGGCCGCGATGGTCTTTGCCGCCGCCTATATCCTGCTGAACATGATGGCCGACATCGGCGCCATCGCGCTGAACCCGCGCCTGCGCCATCCCCGGATCTCGGAAAGCTGAACCATGGCCGGCACAACCCGCAAATTCACGCTGACCAGCTGGATCGGCCTGGCGCTGATCGCCGCCAACCTGGTCATCTTCCTGGCCGGTCCGCTTCTGGCCCCCTACGGGCTGGAGGAGACGCTGGGCACCCCCTTCGCCGCCCCTTCGGCCGAGCATCCGCTGGGCCTGGACCAGAACGGCCGCGACATGCTTTCGCGGATGCTTTACGGCGCGCAGCTGTCGATCGGCGTCTCGCTTCTGGCGGTGGGCCTCTCGTTCTCCATCGGCGTGCCGCTGGGCGTGCTGGCGGCGATCCGGGGCGGGGTGACGGACATCGCCATGTCGCGGACCGTCGACGCGATCATGAGCGTGCCGGTCCTGATCTCGGCGCTGGTGGTGCTGCAGGCGCTGGGCTCCAGTCTGCCGGTCCTGATCATCACCATCGGCCTTCTGGATTCCACCCGCGTCTTCCGCCTGGCGCGCATCCTGGCCCAGGGCATCAACGCCATGGAATATGCCGAGGTCGCCCGGCTGCGGGGTGAGGGCCTGGTCTGGATGATCCGCAAGGAGATCCTGCCCAACGCCATGCCGCCCCTGGTGGCCGAGTTCGGGCTGCGCTTCTGCTTCACCTTCCTGTTCGTCGCCGGCCTGTCCTATCTGGGCCTTGGCGTGCAGCCGCCCTTCGCCGACTGGGGCGGCATGGTGCGCGACAACCAGCAGGGCATCCTTTACGGCCTTTACGCCCCGCTGTTCCCCGCCGCCGCCATCGCGCTGCTGACCATCGGCGTGAACCTTGTCGTCGACTGGCTTCTGGCCGGGCGGACCACCGTTCAGGGAGAGAACCGTTGACCGAAGTCGCAGACCGCGTGCTGTCCATCCGCGACCTGCGCGTCGTGGCCCCGAACGGCGCCGTGCTGGTCGATGGCATCTCGCTGGACCTGAAACGGGGCGAGGTGCTGGGCCTGATCGGCGAATCCGGGGCGGGCAAATCGACCATCGGGCTTGCGGCCATGGGCTATGGCCGGGGCGGTTGCCGGATCGCGGGCGGACAGATCACCCTGACCGGGACCGAGCTGACGCAGTCCGGCAAATCCGTGCGCGAGGCCATGCGCGGCGCGCGCATCGCCTATGTCGCGCAAAGTGCCGCCGCGGCCTTCGACCCGTCGATGCGGCTGGACCGGCAGATCATCGAGGCGCCGGTCCAGCATGGGGTGATGACCGCGCCCGAGGCCCGCGCCTGGATGCTGGAGCTGTTCCGCGCCCTGCAATTGCCGAACCCCGAAAGCTTCGGCCTGCGCTATCCGCATCAGGTCTCGGGCGGGCAGCTGCAACGCGCGATGATGGCGATGGCCATGGCCGCCAAGCCCGACGTCCTGGTCCTGGACGAGCCGACGACCGCGCTGGACGTGACCACCCAGATCGAGGTCCTGGCCCTTCTGCGCGACACGATGCGGCGCTATGGCACCTCGGCGCTGTACATCACCCACGACCTTGCCGTGGTCGCCCAGATCGCCGACCGTCTGATGGTCCTGCGCCACGGCAAGGAAGTCGAGACCGGCGCGACCGGCGAGGTCCTGCAGGCCCCGAAAGCGGATTATACCCGGCGGCTTGTGGCGGAGCGGGAAGGGTCGCTTCGGCCTGCGCGCGGCAGCCAGAAGGCCGGGGGTGAGGTGCTGCTGGCGCTGGACCGCGTTTCGGCGGGCTATTCCGGGCTGACGATCCTGAACGACGTTTCCCTTTCGCTGCGGCGGGGCGAGACCTTGGCCGTGGTGGGCGAATCCGGTTCGGGCAAGTCGACGCTGGCGCGGCTGGTCGCGGGGCTGCTGTCGCCCGCCGCGGGCCGGGTGACCTTTGCCGGGCGGGCGCTGGAGGGCAGCTACCGCAAGCGCGGCATCGCCGACCTGAAGGCGATCCAGATGATCTATCAGCTGCCCGACGTGGCGCTGAACCCGCGCCAGTCGGTCGGCGAGACGATCGCGCGCCCGCTGACCTTCTACCGCGGCCTGAAGGGCACGGCGCTGCGTGACGAGCTGCGGCAGCTTCTGGCCCTGATCGGCCTGCCGGACGACTTTGCCGACCGCCTGCCCGGCGCGCTTTCGGGTGGCCAGAAGCAGCGCGTCTGCATCGCCCGCGCGCTTGCGGCCCAGCCGGACCTTCTGATCTGCGACGAGGTGACCTCGGCGCTGGACCCGCTGATCGCCGAGGACATCCTGAACCTTCTGCGCAAGTTGCAGGACGAACTGGGCATGACCTACCTCTTCATCACCCATGACCTCTCGGTCGTCCGCCGCCTGGCCGAGCGGACGGTGGTGATGCAGAAGGGCCGGATCGTCGAGGACCGCCCGACCGCTGACCTCTTCCAGACCCCCCAGGCGGCCTATACCCGCACGCTGCTCGAATCCGTGCCGGAGCTGCGGCAGGACTGGCTGGACGACATCATGGCCCGCCGCGCGCGGTGAGGCCACCCAAGCTGAATTTCCAGGAAGGACCGAGATGAAACCTGAAGTGATCGAGCATGTCTGGATCCCGATGCGCGATGGCTGCCGGCTGAGCGCCCGGCTCTGGCTTCCCGGCGGGCTGTCCGGGGCCAAGGCGCCCGCGGTGCTGGAATACATCCCCTACCGCAAGCGCGACGGAACCCGTGGCCGGGACGAGCCGATGCATGGCTTCTTCGCCGAGAACGGCTTCGCCGCGATCCGCGTCGACATGCGCGGCAGCGGCGAGTCCGAGGGCCTGATGGCCGACGAATACCTGGCGCAGGAGCAGGAGGATGCGCTGGACGTGATCGCCTGGATCGCGGCGCAGCCCTGGTGCTCGGGCGCGGTGGGGATGATGGGCAAAAGCTGGGGCGGGTTCAACAGCCTGCAGGTGGCCGCCCGCCGCCCGCCGGCGCTGAAGGCGATCATCACCGTCTATTCCACCGACGACCGCTTCCGCGACGACATCCACTACATGGGCGGCTGCCTGCTGACCGACAACCTGTGGTGGGGCAGCATCATGCAGGCCTATCAGGCCCGCCCGCTGGATCCCGCCGTGGTGGGCGAGGGCTGGCGGCAGGACTGGCTGAAGCGGCTGGACGCGATGCCCTTCTTTCCGGCCGTCTGGACCGGGCACCAGAGCTATGACGCCTACTGGCGCCATGGGTCCGTGCAGGAGGACTGGTCGGCGATCCAGTGCCCGGTCCTTGCGGTCGGCGGCTGGGCCGACAGTTATACAAACGCGGTTCCGCGCCTCTTGCAGAACCTGCGGGTGCCGCGCCGGGGGATCATCGGCCCCTGGGGCCATGTCTACCCGCAGGATGGCGTGCCCGGCCCCGCCATCGGCTTCCTGCAGGAGGCGCTGCGCTGGTGGCGGCACTGGCTGGCGGGCGAAGAGACCGGCGTGATGGACGAGCCCATGCTGCGCGCCTATGTGAACGACGCGGTTCCGCCCGTCGGCTCGCGCCCCCACCAGCCCGGCCGCTGGGTGGCCGAGGCCGAATGGCCCAGCCCGGAGATCGGCTTCCGGGACCTGCGCCTTGGCAGCTCCGGCGAACTGGCGCCCGCGCCGGGGACCGGGGCGAAGTTGGCGATCCGCTCGCCGCTCTGGCATGGCACCGCCTCGGGCGAGTGGATGGCCACCGGCTGCCCCGGCGAGATGCCGATCGACCAGCGCGTCGATGACGGCGCGGCGCTTCTGTTCGAGACCGCCCCGCTGACCGAGCCGCTCGAGGTGCTTGGCGCGCCGGAGATCGAATTGCTGCTGGCCGCCGATGCCCCCGTGGCGCAAGTGGTGGTGCGGCTGTGCGACGTGCTGCCCACGGGCGAGGTGCTGCGGGTCAGCTTCCAGGTCCTGAACCTGACCCACCGCAACGGCCATGCCCGGCCCGAACCGCTGGTTCCCGGCCGGTTCGAGACGGTGAAGGTCACGCTGAACGCCTGCGGCCACCGCTTCGCGCCCGGCCACCGGATCCGCGTCGCGGTCGCCACCAGCTACTGGCCGCTGATCTGGCCCGCGCCGACCCTGGCCACCCTGACGCTGGACACGGCGGGCTCGGTCCTGCGGCTGCCCTGCCGCAGGGGCGGGGACGGCCCGGTCGCGATGCTGCCCGCCGTCCACGGCACCGATGCGCCGACGACCCGGGTCGATCCCGGCCGCATCGCCCGCTGGTCGCGGATCGACCACCTGACCGGCGAATCCGTCTATGTCACCGAGGGCGAGGGCGGCCTGTTCGGCGAAGGCATCCTGCGCTTCGACGAGATCGACACCACCCTCTCGCACAGCCTGCGCCGCGAGTTCCGCATCCGGCCCGACGACCCGCTCTCGGCCAGCTACCGGCTGACTCAAAGCTACGAGATGGGCCGAGAGGGTTGGCGCAGCCGGACCGAGACCGAGACCCTGATGACGGCCGGGGCCGGGAGCTTCACCCTGACCTGCAAGATGAAAGTGCAGGAAAACGGTGAGACCATCTGGACGCGCGACTGGTCCGAGACGGTGCCGCGCGTTCTGATCTGACCCGCGGGCACCCTTCCCCGGCGGCAGGTGCGCCGGGGAAGGGTGCGGCCGGAAGGGCCGGATCCCGTGCTCCGAAAGGGGGCAGGGGGCGAACCGGCGCCGGGCGGTTGCCTTTTCCGCCCGCCGGCCTAGGATTGCGCGGCATCCGCGTCGGGATGTCCTTTTCGGACGGGCTGGGACATGACTGCACTTTCCAATCTCCCGGCCCTCTTTCCCCTGCTGGTCGGCTTCAGGGCAAACAATGTCTGAGGGTTGCCGGATCGCCTGAGGCGCATGGCAACCCCGATCCGACCCGAGCCCTTGATTGCCCCTGCGCCACCCTGCGGGGGTGCGTGCTTTCCTGCAGGATCCGACATGACCTTATGGACCACCCTTGCCCGCGCCGGGACGGCGTCGGGAGATGACATCCTCTTGCGCCAGCGCGGCCCGATCTTCGAGATCCGCTACAACGGGATCGAGCTGATGTCGAACCTCAACCACCAGTCAGAGGACCAGCTGGCCCTGCGCAGCCTGCGCCGGATGGACTTTCGGGCGCAACGCATCCTGATCGGGGGGCTGGGGCTTGGCTTCACCCTGCGCGCGGTGCTGGACCTTGCGCCCGCCGCTGCCCGCGTCACCGTCTGCGAGCTGATCCCCGAGGTCGCGCAATGGGTCCGTGGCCCGCTCGCGCATCTGGCCGGGAATCCGCTGGACGATCCGCGCACCGACCTGCTGGTCCAGGATGTGCAGGCCCATCTGGCGCACAGCCGGGCCGCCTATGACCTGATCCTGCTGGACACCGACAACGGCCCGGACTGCCTTGTCCGCAGCGGGAACACCGGGCTCTACAGCGACTCCGGCCTGGCGATGGTCGCCGATGCCCTGACCGAGGGCGGGCTGGCGGTCTTCTGGTCCGCCACCGCCTCGCCGGGGTTCGAGCGCAGGCTCTCGGCCCGTCCCTGGGCCTGGCTGCGCGAGGAGGTCGCGCTCGTGCCGGGGCGGGTGGATGCGATGCATCACATCTACAGCTGCAGCCGCGACGCGGGTCTCCTGGGGCTGCGCAAGGCTGCCTGAAACCTGCCTGAACCTGTCGGCACCGGCAGGTCAGCGCACATCCATTGCGACAGGGGGGCGTTGCGCGCAGGGTCCCCCCGTCGACTTGCCTTCGACCGGGGCGTAGAGCACCGGCACCGGGCGCGGCGGCAGGGCCGTCCCGGACTCGCGCAGCGCCGCGTCGACCTCGCGCCAGACCGCATCGCGGCAGTCGAATTCCTGGTCGAACCGGCCGACCCAGTAGCGCAGCGCATAGCGGACGCCATCGGGCTCGATCGCCTGGATCCGCACGTCGGGCGGGGGCGATTGCCGGATCAGCGGCGCGTTCCGCAGCGCCTTGCGCAAGAGATCCGCGCCCTCGGCCACCGGCGTGGCATGGCCCAGCGTGATCTCCACCTGCACCCGGAACTCCGGGCTGGGTGCGCTGTAATTGACGATCCGCTGCCGCGAGATCTGGCTGTTGGGCAGGATCACATAGGTGGAATCGCGCGTCAGAAGCCGCGTCGTCCGCCAGCCGATCTCGATCACCCGTCCCCGCGCCAGCCCCTCGATATCGACCCAGTCGCCGATCCTGAACGGCGCCTCGAGGCCCAGCGCGATCCCCGACAGCGTGTCCGCAACCACGTTGCGGATGGCAAAGCCGAACAGCGCCAGCGCCACGCCCGAGCCCGCCAGCGCGCTTCCGGCGCTGTGGCCCAGCATCAGCAGGATCCCCGACACGATCGCGGTCAGGTACAGCAAGGCCGAGACGAGATCGCGCAAGAGCTTGGGCACCGGCCGGTTGCGCGGGCGCAGCCGGGTGAAGAGCAGGTTCGCAAACCGGCTGAAGAGCCAGGCGACGCCGACATAGGCCGCCATCTGCAGGGCATTCTGTCCCTGGGGGCCAAAGGGCGCGACGTCGAACCGCCTGCCCGCCTCGGCCGCCGCAAAGCTCAGCCCGGCGATGCCGAGCAGGCTGAGCGCGGGCGCGATCAGGGGGCGCAGCTTCTTCATGGCTCGCTCGGGGGCGGGCGCAGTATGGCGTCGCCCTCGTCGCGGCAGGTGGGACGGGGCGGCATCCCGCGACCGGGGGACATGACCCCGGCCCCGGCAGGTCCGAACCGGGCCCGGCAGGAGGGGCAGCGCCCGGCGGCGGCGCGGGGAACGGCGGCGCCACATTCGGCGCAGTGGGAGGGGATCAACCGATGCAGCACGGCATATTCCTTATGGTTCCGGGCCAGCGGTCGCATGGGCGACCCGCAGGAGCATGAGGGGGGAGACGCGGATGGCGCGGGAACGCTCAGCCGGATGCAGGCCCGGCCGTGGCGCTGTCGGGCCCGACCGCCAGCACCCGGATCTCGCCCGCGACGCCGCTGCCGTCGAGCAGACGCATCCGCTGCCCGACCCGCATCCCGATCAGCGTGACGCCGGCAAAGGTGCCGACATGCAACTGGTTGCGCCGGCGGTCGGCATAGTCGAAGTGATAGAGGATCCGCGTTTCCGGCCGCCGTTGCCCGATGGCGAAGGTCACGCAAGACGTTCCCGTCACGACATCGGGCGGCAGCTGGTCCGGGTCCAGGATGGCGGCATCCAGCATCTTCGCGCGGATCAGACGCGCCAGCCGCATGAGCAGCGGGCTGCCCAGGCTCTCGGCGCGGCGGCGGTGTTCGTTCAGCCGCCAATAGTCCGTGCGACCCAGGATCGAGCGGATCGGACGCAGCGCGGCGACCTCGTCCGCCGCGGCGGCCGGGTGGCAATCAGGAAGATTGCCCGCGCCGGACGGCTGCGGGACTTCGGGACGGCAATGCATGACGACTCCTCGCGGACCCTGTCCGCCGGCTGACCTCGACCTGGATGGAAGGTGCCCCCGGGGAGAGGCGTCAGCAGGCGACGGCCTCTGCCCGGGGCAAGGTATGGTTCAGCAGCGAACCGGAGAGGATCCGGAACCTGACCAGAGGAACGCTCGTCAACATGGCTTCAAGGTAGGCTTCCGGCGGGGCGAAAACAAGGCTGCCGGCCGGAACGGGGGAATAGACCGGGACTGTCGCCTTTCCGGCACAGCCCCGGGCGATCAAAACCCGTATTGCTCGCGCGCATAGCCGCCGAGGCCCACGGCATCCAGCCGCGACAGGGGGGCGAGGAACGTCACCTGGATCACCCCCGGCGCGCGGCCGATCTCGATCGCGCCGTTGACCGTGGCGCGGTTGCGCACCTCGGGCACCGTCATGCCCAGGAGTTTCGCGGCGCGCTCCAGCCCGTTGGCAATCGCGTCGTTCAGGTTCGCCGCCGTGCCGATGACGCTGACCGGGGCCATGGGTTCAAGCGCGCCCACCCCCCATTTCTCGGCCAGCCGTGCCCCCTTGGCGCGTTCGGCCGCGGTGAAGGGGCGGGCCATCGGCGGCAGGTCCTCCTCCAGCGGGAACAGCACCGGGCCGTCGAGCGGGTAGTTCTTCACCACCTCGACCTGCAGCGTCACGCTGCCCGCCACATCCATCGTGTGGCCCGCGATCTCGCCATCGCCCTGGCCGGCGTGCATGTCGCCCATGTAGACGCCCGCGCCGCGCACCTTGACCGGGCAGATCAGGATCGCGCCGGGGCGCACGGCGTCGATATCCATGTGGCCATCGGTCTTGTGCTGCGCCAGCTGCTCGGCGGTGATGCCATAGGCATGCGGCGCGCCGACCAGGAAGGCGCCGAAGTCGCCGGCGTTGTGGCTGTCGGGCATGGCCATCGAGGGGCAGGTGCCGAGCTGGCCCAGAAAGGGCCGCATCCGCACCAGCGTGCCCGGCATGTCCGAGGGCGCGAAAGTCAGGATCGAATGCTGGCGGCTGCCGTCGGGCAGGGCGGCATAGTGGTTGGCGTCATGCGCGATGGTCTCGGCCGCGGCCCTGGGCAGGGTCAGGCCCACGGCGCGGGTGTCGTCGAAGGTCACGGTATAGCCGTGGACGATTTCGAACGGCTTCACCGCATTGCCGCATCTGTCGCATTTCACCGCGTCCTGGCCGATGCCCTCGACATGGGTCTCGGGCCAGACCGTGTCGCAGACCGGGCAGCGCGCGGCGACATAGGGGTCGCCCAGGCAGAACCCCTCGGGCGAGCTGTCGTGGCCGGATGCGGTGGCGATCGAGGTCACGGTGATGTCGCGGATGCGGATGGCGATGCCGTCGCCGGGTTCGGCCCCGTTGACGAAGACGGGGGTGGTGACCTCGTGCCCGCCGCGCAGGCGCGGGGTGATCATCGGGCCCCAGCAGCCCGGCGCGGTATTGGCGATGATCGTGCCGCCGTTCTCCACCGGCCCCAGCATCGGCGCGGCGGGGTCAAGGACGCTGTTGGTGAATTCGGATACGACGACGCTGCGGCGCGGCGCTGCGGTGCTTCCATCCGGCATGACATCCTCCTGGTTTCGACCTGCGGTCCGAGAGTAGACCAGGGAGGCAGAGATGCAACCCCGTCGCCAAAGGGGTCCGCGCCTCCCGGTGCCCTTGTCAGGGTCTCGTCAGCGTCTCGCGGTAGCGGTGCCGCCGCCCGGCCTCGGCGCGGGCGATCTGCACCGCCTCGGCCGGAGAGACCGCCGTGAAGCGCAAGAGGTCGCGCGGGCGCAGCTGCACCATGGCGTCAAGGTCGCAGTCCAGCACGGTGGCGATCTTGGGATAGCCCCCGGTCGTCTGGTGGTCGGCCAGAAGGACCGAGGCCACGCCATCCCCCGCCACCTGCACGGACCCGCGCAGGATCGGTTCCGACAGCATGTCGAGTGCGGCTTCCGGGGCGATCTGCGGCCCCGCCAGCCGGACGCCCATCCGGTCCCAGGCCTCGGTGATCCGCCAGGGGGCGTGCAGGAAGGTGTCGATCGTCCCCGGCGTGAAGAAGCGGTCCTGCGGGCCGATCGTCACGCGCAGGTCGTGCCTTGGCCGTGCGAAGACGGGACAGGGAAAGGCGCCCTCGCGCGTCGCCCGCGTCCCGGCGACCGTCCAGACCTGTCCGGCCGCCAGCCTGCCGCCGCCGAAACCGGACAGGGCATGCGTCGCGGCATGTCCCAGCCAGAGCGGGCTTTGCAGGGCGCCTGCGAAGGCCAGATAGCACCAGCTGCCCCAGTGGCCGGGGCGGATCGCCAGCTTCTCGCCGGCCCGCAGCGTGGCGATGGTCCAGGAGCCGCGCTTCTGCGCGGCGTGGTCGAGGATGAAGCCGCCGCCGGCGACGGCGAAGCCGACCTCGCCCGACCGGCAGGTCAGGACGAGGCCGCCGAGCGAGACCTCGATGGCCGGGGCGTCCGGCGGGTTGCCGAGCGCCAGATTCGCCGCAGCGAAAGCCTGCCGGTCCAGCGGCCCCGAGGCCGGCACGCCAAAGCGCATCAGGCCGGGGCGGCCGGCATCCTGCACCGAGACATGCGGGCCGGCGAACAGGACCTCCAGCACGGCGTCAGTCATTTCGTCCGGCCTCATACTCCGCCCGCGAGATGCGCCGGAACCGCACCGGATCACCGACATCGAACAGGAAGGGCCGGGCGGGATCGCGGGTCAGGATGCGGGTCGGCGAACGGCCGATGATCCACCAGCCGGTCGGCATCGTGATCGTCGAGACCAGGCATTGCGGCCCCGCGATCAGCACGCTTCCCGCCGGCACGCCGCGCAAAGCCGCCGCCTTGCGCGGCATGTGCAGGGCCTCGGGCACGCCTGCGAGATAGGCATAGCCCGGCGCGAAGCCGTACATGTAGACCTCGTAGCGTCCCGCAAGATGCGCGGCGATGACCGCTTCGGGGGACAGCCCGGTCGCCCTGGCCACCTCGGCCAGATCGGGGGAAAGGTCGGCGTCATAGCAGACCTCGACCTCGCGCGGGGTCGGGCTCCGGGGGGCAAGGGGTTGATCCAGCAGCGTTCTCGTATGCGCCTCGACGGCGGGATGGTCGGTCGTCAGCGGGTCGAAGCGGATCAGAAGGCTGGCATAGGCCGGGACCGCCTCGCGAAAGCCCGCCGAAGGCGCCGCGGCGAGTGCCGTGTCGAGCGCGAGGACGCGGGCGTGGACATCCCGGTCGATCCTTTCGCCGAACTCGACCAGAAGGCTGTGCTCGGCCACCGGCGTGAAACAGGGGAAGGCCCGGTGCATCAGGTCAGGAAGGGCGCCAGGGACACGCCGGCCGCCTGCAACCGCGCGCGGATCGCCTGCGCCATGTGCAGCGCGCCGGGGCTGTCGCCATGGACGCAGATCGACTGTGCGGCCAGGGGGATCGGCTCGCCGCCGA
The DNA here is from genome assembly GCF_015999335.1 of Tabrizicola soli. Taxonomy (GTDB): domain Bacteria; phylum Pseudomonadota; class Alphaproteobacteria; order Rhodobacterales; family Rhodobacteraceae; genus Tabrizicola; species Tabrizicola soli. Next base: position 142,378 of record NZ_JAEACP010000006.1, read on the forward strand.
TGACCGGCATCAGCCCGGTTTCCAGAAAGCCGATCAGCCGCTCGGCCGCTTCGTCGGCGTCGTGCAGCACCGCGCCGGGGCACGCGCGCGGCGCCAGCCGGCCGTTCGGCAGATAGGCGCGGTCGGCGAAGATTTCCGAACAGACCTCGATCCCCGCCGCCCTTGCCGCCCGCTCCAGTTCCGTGCCCGAGATCGCCAGGACCGCCATTCCCTTCGGCACCGCCGTCAGGATCGCCTCGGCCACGGCGCGGTCGTCGGCGGCCAGATTGCCCAGGGCCCCATGCGGCTTGACATAGCGCACCCGCGCCCCCGCGAGCCCCGCCACCCCCGCCAGCGTGCCGATCTGCGCCGCGACCATGCGCGAGATCTCGGGCGGGGACATCGGGATGACGCGCCGCCCGAAGCCGATCGGATCGGCATAGCCCGGATGGGCGCCGATGGTGACACCCCTCTCCGCCGCAAGGCGCAGGGTCGCGAACATCGTCTCGGGATCGCCGGCGTGGCCGCCGCAGGCGATGTTGGCCGAGGTGACGACATCCAGCATCGCCGCATCGTCGCCCATCTCCCAGGGTCCGAAGCCCTCGCCCAGGTCGGAGTTCAGGTCGATCCGCATCATGTCTCCGGCTTGTTGGTGGCGCGGGTCAGAAGGACGATACCCGCGTCGCTGCGGGTCATGATAGGTGAATCCGCTGCGGTTGACACGACGTTCCTTCATCAGGACCGGCAATCCCATGGCGGCTTCGCTATGGGGCTTCGAAGCCCTGCGCATCTCCTGGACTGGATGTATCGCGGCGAGATCGAGGCCGCGATCCTTTGTGATCCGCAATCGGCGCGCAGGCCGCGGGCGCGGCCGCTTCCGGAAGAGGTGCTGTTGCTGATCGGCCCGCCGGGGATTGCGGCCTTGCGCGCCATGTTCCGGGCGAGGCCGACAGCTATTCACCCTGGAATCGCGGATTGGAAGCGGGCATGGCTCGACCATCCTGCCACTGGCGCCGATCCACGGGGGTCTGGTGACGATGCCGATGCGACCGCTTGTCCTGTCCTATTCCACGGTGCCCCGCCTCGCCCGATTCGGGAGCCAGATGATCACCTGCAATGTCGCCCTGATGGCGAGGCAGGGGTCTGGCCGCTCTGCTGTCGAGGACCGGAAAGGATAACTTGCCTTGCCCTGCCTGCACCCTGGCCCCGGTGACGGGGCGCGGAGAGATGCCCTAGCGGAACCCATGGCATTCGGCGCGAGAACGTGGTTGATCAGGCAGGTCCGGGTCCCGCGGGTGGCTGGTGACCGGGACCTTGCGTCTGCTGCTGATCAGGATTGACAGGACATGAGCGACTTCGATACCGCGCTGCGCGATTTCTCGGCCGTCAGCGCCACCGCAATCACCAAGGCGGAACATGCCGGCCGGCTGGACCGGCTTGCGGCGGCGATGCGGCAGGGCGGGGTGGATGCCGTCTGGCTGGATGCGGCCTCGTCGCTGACCTATTTCACCGGGCTGTCCCTGCATCCGTCCGAGCGGATCCATGGCGCGCTGGTCCGCAGCGACGCGTCGCTGGTCTACATCACCCCGAATTTCGAGCGCCCGAAGCTGGAAAGCATGTTGCGCCTGCCCGGCGGCATCGCGGTCTGGGAGGAGCACGAGGATCCCTTCGCCCTTTTTGCGGCGCAGGTGAAGGGCCGGCTGGCGCTGGACCCCGAAACGCCGTTCCGCTTTGCCGATCGCATCGCCGCGCAGCCGGGTCTGTCGGTCACGGGGGCCGAGCAGATGATCTCGGCCCAGCGGCGGGTCAAGTCGGCGGCCGAGCTGGCGATCATCCAGACGGCGATGGATGCCAGCTACCGTGTGCAGAAGGCGGTCCATGCCGGGCTGCGCCCCGGCATGAAGGCCAGCGAAGTGGCCGATTTCATCGCCGCCGCCCATGTCGCGCTGGGGATGAGCCCGGTTTTCGCGGCGGTCCAGTTCGGCGAGGCCACCGCCTATCCGCACGGCGTGCCGCATGACCAGGTGCTCGCCGGCGGCGACATGGTGCTGGTGGACATGGGCGCGCGCCTGCATGGCTATCATTCCGACATCACCCGCACCTATGTCTTCGGCCCCTCGACCGCCCGCCAGCGCCATCTGTGGGATTGCGAGCGGCGGGCCCAGCTGGCCGCCTTCGCCGCCGCCCGGCCCGGAACCCCCTGCGAGACGGTGGACAAGGCGGCCCGCGACGTGCTGGAAGCGGCAGGTTTCGGGCCGGGCTATGCCGTGCCGGGGCTGCCGCACCGGACGGGGCATGGCCTCGGCCTGAACATCCACGAGGCGCCCTGGATCGTGCAGGGCGACAAGACGCCGCTGGCTCCGGGCATGTGCTTCTCGATCGAACCGATGCTCTGCGTCTATGGCGAATGTGGCGTGAGGCTCGAGGACATCGCCTATATCACCGAATCCGGCCCGCGCTGGTTCTGTCCCCCCGCCGAGCGTCCCGACGCGCCGTGACGCCCATGTCTGCGCAAGCTGCCCTCGCGGCCTCCGTCCGGCCTGAAAGGTCCGGATCGGGCTTAAAAATTTTACCGAGAGCAAAAACATGTTGTAGGGGTGCGCGATATGCACTTGTATGCCGCCGCGACCAAGGGGGTGGGCGAGACGTGAATGGCGGCATGACGAAAAGGCGCTCTGCGATGCCGGTCGCCCTGGGCCAGCGGATCCGCAAGCGGCGCCAGCAGATGTCGATGACCCTGCAGGAGCTGAGCCGCGCCTGCGGTGTCTCGGCCAGCTATCTCAGCCAGGTCGAGCGCGACAATGCCGTGCCCACGTTGGGCACCCTGGCCGAGGTCGCCGCCGCGCTGGATGTCGGCATCGACCATTTCATCGCGACGCCGCGGCAGGTGGACAGCGTGACCCGCGCCGACGAGCGGCCGCGTTTCTCGGTCGCCGGGAACTCGGTCGTCTACGAGCGAATCGGCGCCGACTTTCCGGCGCACGAACTGTCGTCCTTCGTGCTGAACATTCCGCCGCACTACCGCTCCGAGACCGTCCAGCATTCGGGCGAGGAGATCATCTTCGTCCTCGAGGGCGAGATCCTGCAGATGGTCGACGGTCAGAGCTTCCTGCTGCGCACCGGCGACAGCATGCATTATCTGGGCCAGCAACCCCATTCCTATTCCAATCCGGGCGACGGGCCGGCACGGCTTCTCTGGATGGGAAAAATGGCGCATCCTGCGACTCCGACGACTTTCGCACCGTTGCAGGGCAGGGGCGTGCAAGGCACCGATTCCGAAACCGGCCCGCCCGACAGCGCGCTGGCCTGGTAACCATCCAAGATGGCTGTACGATTTCCAAACCACCAAAAGGGAGCACCCAACGTGAAACGACTTTTCATTTTTGCCTCGGCGCTGGCGATGAGCGCCGCCATGGCCGAAGCCAAGACCTTCGTCTATTGCTCGGAGGCGTCGCCCGAGGGCTTCGATCCCGCTCCCTACACCGCCGGCGGCACCTTCGATGCCTCGGCCCATCCGGTGTTCAACCGCCTGACCGAGTTCAAGAAGGGCACGACCGAGGTCGAGCCCGGCCTGGCCGAAAGCTGGGAAGTGTCGGAGGACGGCACCGTCTACACCTTCAAGCTGCGCCAGGGCGTGAAGTGGCAGTCGAACGAGAAGTTCACCCCGACGCGCGACTTCAACGCCGATGACGTGATCTTCTCCTACGAACGCCAGGCCAAGGCCGACCATCCCTGGCACCAGTATATCCCCGGCATCACCTACGAGTATTACACCTCGATGGCGATGCCCGAGCTGATCAAGTCGATCGAGAAGATCGACGACTACACGGTGAAGTTCACCCTGAACCAGCCCGAGGCGCCGTTCCTGGCCAACATCGCCATGCCCTTCGCCTCGATCGTGTCGCAGGAATATGCCGATGCGCTGATGGCCGCCGGCACGCCCGAGGACATGAACAACCTGCCGATCGGCACCGGCCCGTTCAAGTTCGTGGCCTATCAGAAGGACGCGGTGATCCGCTTCCAGAAGAACCCCGACTACTGGGGCACCCCGGCCATCGTCGATGACCTGGTCTTCGCGATCACCCCGGATGCCGCCGTGCGCCTGCAGAAGCTGAAGGCCGGCGAATGCCACCTGATGCCCTATCCGGCCCCGGCCGACATCGAGGCGATCAAGGCCGACCCGACCCTGAAGCTGGACGAGCAGGCCGGCCTGAACGTCGGCTACCTGGCCTACAACACCACCATGGCGCCCTTCGACAATCCGGCGGTCCGCAAGGCGCTGAACATGGCGATCAACAAGCAGGCCATCGTGGATGCGGTGTTCCAGGGCGCGGCGGTGCCGGCCAAGAACCCGATCCCGCCGACCATGTGGTCCTACAACGACTCGATCCAGGACGACCCCTACGATCCGGAAGCCGCCAAGAAGATGCTGGAAGAGGCGGGCGTCAAGGATCTGTCGATGAAGATCTGGGCGATGCCGGTGCAGCGTCCCTACATGCCGAACGCCCGCCGCACGGCGGAACTGATGCAGGAAGACCTGTCCAAGATCGGCGTCTCGGTCGAGATCGTCAGCTACGAATGGGGCGAATACCTGGCCAAGTCGATGGAAGCGGGCCGCGACGGCGCGGTGATCCTGGGCTGGACCGGCGACAACGGCGACCCGGACAACTTCCTGTCGGTGCTGCTGTCCTGCGATTCGGCCGGCGAAGGTGGCGCGAACCGTGCCTTCTGGTGCAACGAGGACTTCTCGAAGCTTCTGAAGGATGCCAAGGTCACCGCCGACCCGGCCGAGCGCACCGCGCTTTACGAACAGGCACAGGTGATCTTCAAGGAGCAGGCGCCCTGGTTCACCATCGCGCACTCGACCCAGTATGTGCCGATGTCGGCCAAGGTGTCGGGCTTCGTGATGAGCCCGCTGGGCGACTTCACCTTCGAGACGGTGGACATCGCCGAGTGATCGGCCCATCCAGTTGAAACCTGACGCGCGGGGGCCTCTGTCCCCGCGCGTTCTGCAAGGGCAAGGGCCTATGCTCCGCTTCATCCTTTCAAAGCTTCTGTATCTGGTCCCGACCTTCCTGGGGATCACGATCATCGCCTTCAGCTTCGTGCGCATCCTGCCGGGCGATCCCGTCCTGCTGATGGCGGGCGAGCGGGGCGTGACCCCCGAACGCCATGCCGAGCTTTCGGCGCAGCTGGGCTATGACAAGCCCCTGGTGCTGCAGTATTTCGACTTTCTCGGCCGGTTGTTGCAGGGCGATTTCGGCAACTCGCTGGTGACGAAGAAGCCGGTGCTGACCGAATTCCTCAGCCTGTTCCCGGCCACGGTCGAGCTGGGGCTTTGCGCCATCCTGATCGCCACGCTGATCGGCGTGCCGGTGGGCGTGCTGGCCGCCATCCGCCGCGGCAGCTGGTTCGACCAGGTCTCGATGACGGCGGCGCTGGTCGGCTTCTCGATGCCGATCTTCTGGTGGGGCCTTCTGCTGATCATCTTCTTCTCGGGGATGCTGGGCTGGACGCCGGTCTCGGGCCGCATCAGCCTGCTGTATTTCTTCCCCAACGTGACCGGCTTCATGCTGATCGACAGCCTCCTGTCCGGGCAGGAGGGGGCCTTCGCCTCGGCGCTCAGCCACCTGATCCTGCCCTCGGTCGTGCTGGCCACCATTCCGCTGGCGGTCATCGCGCGCCAGACCCGCTCGGCCATGCTGGAGGTGATGGGCGAGGATTACGTCCGCACCGCCCGCGCCAAGGGCATGCCGCCCTACCGCGTGATCGGCATCCATGCCCTGCGCAACGCCATGATCCCGGTGATCACCACGATCGGCCTGCAGATCGGCGTGCTGATGGCCGGGGCGATCCTGACCGAGACGATCTTTTCCTGGCCCGGCATCGGCAAATGGATGATCGATTCCATCGCGCGCCGGGATTACCCGGTGGTGCAATCGGGCCTCCTGCTGATTGCCGCGCTGGTGATGATCGTGAACCTGCTGGTCGATCTGACCTATGGCCTCATCAACCCGAGGATCCGCGTCAAATGACCGATATCCCCCCCACCGCCGCGCCGGTCAGACTGTCGGACGCTGCAATCCGCCGCCGGATGATCGCCGAGTTCTGGTTCTACTTCAGCCAGAACCGCGGCGCCGTGATCGGCCTCGTCGTCTTCCTTCTCCTGGTGGCCGTCGCGGTCTTCGCCTCGCTGCTGGCGCCGCATGACCCGACTGTGCAGAACCGGGCGGCCCTCCTGGTCCCGCCGGTCTGGCAGGAGGGCGGCAGCGCCTCCTACCTCCTCGGCACCGATGCGGTGGGCCGCGACATCCTTTCGCGCCTGATCTTCGGCGCGCAGTATTCGCTGTTCATCGGCGTCGTCGTCGTGTCGATCGCGCTGGTCGGAGGCATCGTCATCGGCCTGCTGGCCGGCTTCTTCGGCGGCTGGGTCGACAGCGTCATCATGCGGGTGATGGACGTGATCCTGGCCTTCCCGTCGCTCTTGCTGGCGCTGGTGCTGGTCGCGGTCCTGGGGCCCGGCCTGACCAATGCGATGATCGCCATCGCCATCGTCTACCAGCCGCATTTCGCCCGCCTGACCCGGGCCGCCGTCATGTCCGAGATGCAGCGCGAATATGTCACCGCCGCCCGCGTGGCGGGGGCCGGCAACCTGCGGCTGATGTTCAAGACGATCCTGCCGAACTGCCTGGCGCCCCTGATCGTGCAGGCCACGCTCTCCTTCTCCTCGGCCGTGCTCGATTCCGCCGCGCTGGGCTTTCTTGGCATGGGGGCGCAGCCGCCCGCGCCGGAATGGGGCACCATGCTGGCCGAGGCGCGCGAGTTCATCCTGCGCGCCTGGTGGGTCGTCACCTTCCCCGGCCTTGCCATCCTGATCTCGGTGCTGGCGATCAACCTGATGGGCGACGGGTTGCGCGATGCGCTCGACCCCAAGCTGAAGCGGAGCTGACATCATGGCGCTTCTGAACATCCGCAACCTCACGGTGAAATTCGCCACGGCCACCGGCAGCTTCACAGCCGTCGACGGGATCGACGTGCATGTCGACCGGGGCGAGGTGCTGGCCATCGTCGGCGAAAGCGGCTCGGGCAAGTCGGTGTCGATGCTGGCGGTCATGGGACTTCTGCCCGACACCGCCACGATCACGGCGGACGAGATGACCTATGATGGGCGCGACATCTCGAAACTGTCCAAGGCCGAACGCCGGCGGCTGATCGGCCGCGAGATCACCATGATCTTCCAGGAACCCATCGCCTCGTTGAACCCGTCGTTCACCGTCGGTTTCCAGATCGAGGAGGTGCTGCGGCTGAACCTGGGCCTGGGGCGGAAGGAAGCACATGCCCGCGCGCTGGAACTGTTCCGCGCCGTCGGCATTCCCGAGCCCGAGGTCAAGATCAGGGCCTATCCGCACCAGCTCTCGGGCGGCCAGTGCCAGCGCGTGATGATCGCCATCGCCATCGCCTCGAATCCTCGGCTGCTGATTGCGGACGAGCCGACCACGGCGCTGGACGTGACGATCCAGAAGCAGATCCTCGATCTGTTGATGAAGCTGCAGGAAGACTACGGCATGGCCCTGATCCTGATCACGCATGACATGGGCGTGGTGGCCGAAACCGCCGACCGGGTGGTGGTGCAGTACAAGGGCAAGAAGATGGAGGAAGCCGAGGTGCTCAACCTCTTCGAGGCCCCGCAGCATCCCTATACCCGCGCGCTGCTCTCGGCCCTGCCGGAACATGCCACGGGCGACCGGCTGCCCACCGTTTCAGATTTCTTCCAGCAGGCAGGCGCATGATGGGACAGGACATTCCGGTCGTCGAAGGCCGGGCAATCGTGCGCGACTACCATGTACCGGGCAGCATTTTCGCCCGGGGCAGGGACGTGCGGGCCCTGAAGGGCATCGACTTCAGGGTCGACAAGGGCAAGACGCTGGCCATTGTCGGCGAAAGCGGTTCGGGCAAGTCGACGCTGGCGCGGATCATCGCGCTGATCGACGCGCCGACCGGGGGCGAGCTGCGCATCGCGGGCGAGGCGGTCGATATCCATCGCCGCCGTCCCGGCCCGGCGCTGCGCTCCAAGGTGCAGATGGTGTTCCAGAACCCCTATGGCAGCCTGAACCCGCGCCAGAAGGTCGGCGACGTGCTGATGGAACCCCTGGTCATCAACACCTCCATTCCGGCCACGGAACGGCGCGACCGGGCCGAGGCGATGCTGAAGAAGGTCGGCCTGCAGCCCGAGCATTTCAACCGTTATCCGCACATGTTCTCGGGCGGGCAGCGGCAGCGCATCGCGATCGCGCGGGCGTTGATGCTGAACCCGTCGCTGCTGGTGCTGGACGAGCCCGTCTCGGCGCTGGACCTTTCGGTCCAGGCGCAGGTGCTGAACCTGCTGGCCGACCTGCAGGACGAGTTCGAGCTGACCTATGTCTTCGTCAGCCATGACCTCTCGGTCGTGCGCTATATTGCGGACGACGTCATGGTGATCTCGAAGGGCGAGGCGGTGGAACAGGGCAGCCGCGAGGCGCTCTTCGCAAATCCGCAGCATCCCTATACGCAGTCGCTGTTCGCCGCGACCCCGGTCACGGATGTCGAGGCGATCCGAACCCGCGTCGCCCGCCGCAAGGCCGCCCGCGCCGCCGTCGCCGGCTGAAGACCGCCGCGCCACCGTAAACGGGAAGCATGCCCCGCGGAGGTTTCCGGGGCATGCATCCTTTCGACCCGGCGTCACGCCGGCGCAAGCACGGGGGGCGATGGGTCTGCCACGGGCCGCGGCCCGCGCGGCGACAAAGCTGCGGGCGGCGTCCCGGAGTCCATGTCAGCCCCGCTCGACGGCGATGGACAGCGCCTCGCCGCCGCCGATGCAGATCGAGGCGATCCCGCGCTCCAGGCCCCGCTCTTCCAGCGCGTGGAGCAGCGTCACCACGATCCGCGCGCCCGAAGCCCCGATCGGATGGCCAAGCGCGCAGGCGCCGCCGTTCACGTTCACCCGCTCCTCGGGCAAGGAAAGCTCACGCACAAAGGCCAGCGCGACGACGGCGAAGGCCTCGTTCACCTCCCACAGATCAACATCGTCCACCTGCCAGCCCAGCCGGTCCATCAGCTTGCGCGTGGCCGCAACCGGCGCGGTGCTGAACCATGCCGGTTCCTGCGCATGGGACGCCGCGCCGACGATCCAGCCGCGCGGGCCGAATCCTCCCGACCGCAGGATCTCGCCCGAGGCCAGCACCAGCGCAGCCGCCCCATCGGAGATCGAGGAGGAACTGGCGGCCGTCACCGTTCCATCCGCACGGAAGGCGGGTTTCAGCAGCGCGATCCGGTCGGGCCGGACAAGTCCGGGCTGTTCGTCTTCCGTGACGATGACCGTCCCCTTGCGCCCCGCCACCGTCACCGGCGCGATCTCGCGCGCAAAGGCCCCCCGGGCCTGCGCCGCCCGCGCTCGTTCCAGCGAGCGGATGGCCCAACCGTCCTGCTCGGCGCGGGTGAAGCCGAAGGTCGCGGCGCACAGCTCGGCGAACTGGCCCATCAGGGCGCCTGTGTCATAGGCGTCCTCCAGCCCGTCGACGAACATGTGATCGACCAGCCGCCCATGCCCCAGCCGCTGCCCACGGCGTGAGGCGGGGATCAGATGCGGCGCATTGGTCATGCTCTCCATGCCGCCGGCCAGCATGACCTGGGCCTCCCCGGACCGGATGCGCAGCGCCGCGTCTAGGATCGCCTGCATGCCCGACCCGCAGACCTTGTTGATGGTCGTGCAGGGGATGGCCCGCGGCAGATCGGCCATGAGCACCGCCTGCCGCGCCGGGGCCTGGCCCACGCCCGCCGCCAGCACCAGACCGATCCGCGCCTCCTCGATCCGCTCGGGCGAAAACCCTGAATCCGCGACCGCGGCCCGCACCGCGACCGCCGCGAGCCGGGGGGCGGAAAGATCGCCGAGCGCGCCCTGGAACGCCCCGATGGGCGTGCGCCGCGCCGATATGATGGCGACAGGTTGCATGAACGACCCTCCCTCCCGCGCACCTCCGGCGACGCGCCCGGTGCGAAGACCGGATCATAGCCGATTCCGGCCCGACCCCCTCGTTCAACTGTTGCCGTTTCCGGCCCTCTGCGCATGATCCAGCCAGGAATGCGCCACGGACCGAGATGGCCGCGCCGGCCCTGCAAACACCCTGTGGGGTCCTGGCTGCCCCGAATCCTAGAGTTCAAGGAATTCCCGCCAGCGGCGGGCGAGATAGTTGTGTTCGGGCATGACGGTACTCCAGGCGGTGATCCTTGCCACCCGGTTCAGGTAGTTGCCCCCTTCGCGCGTTTCTCCCCGGCGCACCGCGATGGTGGAGGCCAGGCCCGGCAAGTCCTCGCTGGCGGGCTTGCCTTCATACCAATAATCCCATTCCGCCTGGCTCAGCGTCTCGCGCAGGGTGTCGACCACCGAAACATAATAGCCCTGGCGCGCCATGATCGCGCCCGGCGTGCCGTCCAGCCACCAGTTCAGATAGGCATAGGCGGCATCGCGCATCGCGCCTGTGACGTTGGCCGACAGGCACAGGCCACTGTGCCACCCGCGATAGCCTTCGCGGGGCGCGCCGTGGATGATGTCGCGACCCATGCCGCGCAGCGCGTAATAGGCCGGCGACCAAAGCGAGCCGATGACCGCGTTCGCCCCGGCCATCAGGGCGACGGAATCCTCTGAAGTGCCCCAGAAACGGGTGAAATGCCCCCGCCGCTTGAGCGACAGCAGCACCTGGAACAGGGCGTCGATCTCCTCGATGGTCAGATTGCCGGGATCCCGCACGTCCACCAGCCCCGCCGCGCGGGCGGCCAGCGCCAGTTCCACCGCGCTGCCCGCGGGGTCGAGGCTGAGGGTGCAACGCCCGTGCCAGCGGTCATCCAGCAGCCAGGCCCAGCTCTCGGTCTCGTCGGGGGCGAGCTCGGAGAGAAGCTCGCGGGCGTAGCCGAAACTGTCGGCGTTGTAGGTGGTGGGAAGCATGCCGATGCGCGGCGGCGCGTGGTCGTCGGGGCGCTCGGCAAGGGTGCCGTCATGGCGGACGAAAAGCTGCGCGGACGGGGCGCCGACCTGCTTGGCTGCGGATCCGGGGATCTGCCCGGCAATGCGGACCTGGGGCCAGCGGCGGATGCGGGTGGTGTCGATGGCCTGGATCGCCCCGGCGGTCCAGAGCACGTCCAGCGAGTAGAACCATTGGTCATAGACGTCATAGCTCTCGGGCTTCAGGACCCCGCGACGCATGCAGGACGGGCCGTCGAGGATCTCGAACTCGATCGGGAAGGGCAGGTCCTGGCGTGCTGCGCGGCAGAGCTCGGCCGTCAGGGTGGAGCTGGTGCCGATGATGCGAAGGGGCGGGGGGCTCATGCGGGGGCTCAATGCACGGCGATCATGTAGGGCTGCGTCGCCGGGGGCGGCAGGATCGACAGCACGCGAAGCCGCGCCAGCACCAGCGGCTCGGAGCGTTCGATCTGGGTGCGCAGCAGGATCTGCGCCGCCTCCAGCGCCTCGGCGCAGAGGAGGCGCACGATCTGGCCATAGGCGACCAGCGACGGCAGGTCGTCCCGCACCGGGAAATGCCGGCGGAACAGGCGCGGCACGATCAGCGCCACCTGGTTGCGGCGGATCGAGCCGAGCATCCTCGTATTGCGCAGCCCGGCGTACATCGTGCCGAACATGTCCTTCTCGATCGCGTCGATCTCGGCCGCGCCGCAGGCGGGAAAGCGCGCGACGGCCGCCTCGATGCGGCGCGCGAGGTCCTCGAGCCAGGACCGCTCCAGCAGGGGGGCCACATTGGCCAGGGCCTGCGGCTCCAGCACCCGGCGCATCTCAAGCGTGTCGCGCACCACGCGCGCGGTCATCTGCGCGGCGATCCAGTGCGACTTGCGGTCCTTCTCGATCAGGCGCACATCCATCAGCCGCCAGAGCACTTCGCGCGCCACCGTGCGGCTGACGGCGTGGTGGTCGCCCAGTTCCGCCTCCTGGATGCGGTAGGTTCCGAACGGCAGGAGGGCGGTGACCTCGCCCGAGACCCGGCTGAAGATGCGTTCCCAGGTGGCGCTGCGGCTGATGTCCTCGGTGGCCTCGGCCAGGATGTCGTGCAGTTCGCGCGCCGAGAGCGGCCGGGGAATGGCCTCGCCCACGACATAGCCCTGGCCGTCGGCCGGGCGCAGCAGCCCGCGCTCGGCCAGCATGGCCAGCGCCCGGCGCACCGGCGCCCGACTGACGTTCAGGTGAATGGCAACGGCCGCCTCCTTCAGCACGGCGCCCGTCGGCATGGCGCCCGAGGCGATCTTCCGCTGCAGCAGGCCGAAAACGGATTCGTACAGGAAGGCGGATGCCCCGATTCGGGGCGGATCCTCCAGCTCCGAGGCGAGTTCGTTGCGTTCTGGTATCCGTGTCTCGGCCATGCTGTATGTCTATCGCATACAATAAGTTTGCGATAGCGACCCCGAGCGCATTTTTTCCGGGTCTATCCCGGACAAAGCCAGAAATATTTGTGCATTGCATCCGAAGGACGTTCCGGCTTAGGCTTTCCGGGTAGATTCCGTTGAAGAAGCCGCACCTGACTGCGGCCAGAGCAGACCTAGTCCTCGACGTTCAACAGGGAGACCGAAATGTCGGAAAAGATGGCTTCGAAAGCTGCGGCGCAGGGCGTCACGCGGCGCGAGCTTCTGAAGGGAACCGCGGCGCTGACCGGCGCGGCGGTGGGTTCGGGTGTCATCGGCGCGCCGATGATCTGGGCGCAGAACCTCAAGGACGTGACGCTGAACCAGGTCGGCCCGTCCTATTCCGTGATCGCCGACATCGCCGAGAAGGCAAGCGCGGACCTGGGCTTCAAGATCGTGCCGCAGACCTCCGAGACGACGCAGCTGATGGCCAAGGTGGTGAACCAGCCCGAGACCATCGACATCGCCGACCTGGAATTCTGGGGCCTGCAGAAGGTCTACCGCTCGGGCAACCTGCAGCCGGTCGACATCACGAAGATCAAGATGTGGGGCGACATCACCCCGCTGATGCGCGACGGCAAGAGCTTCGACGGCTCCGACATGGCGCGCCAGGGCACCCTGCCGGTGAAGGTGCTCTACACCGACAGCGCCGAGTCCACCGAATTCGCGGCGGCGCCCACCGGCCTCGCGACCGCCATGCCCACGATCTACAACGCCGACACCCTGGGTATCCGCCCCGACCTCGTCGGCCGCGAGATCAGCAGCTGGGTCGAGCTGTTCAATCCCGAATTCAAGGGCAAGACCGCGCTGGTCAACATCCCCTCGATCGGGATCATGGACGCCGCGATGGCGCTGGAGGCCCGGGGCGACCTGAAATACGTCGACAAGGGCAACATGACCAAGGAGGAGATCGACAAGACGATCGACGCCCTGATCGCGCTGAAGAAGGACGGCCAGTTCCGTGCCTTCTGGTCGACCTTCGACGAAAGCGTCAACCTGATGGCGGCGGGAGAGGTGGTGATCCAGTCGATGTGGTCGCCCGCCGTGACCGCGGTGAAATCGCGCAACATCCCCTGCGTCTACCAGGGCCTGAAGGAAGGCTATCGCGGCTGGGGCGTGGGCATGGGCCTGATGCGCCATCTGGAAGGGATCAAGCTGGAGGCCGCCTACGAATACCTGAACTGGTATCTCACGGGCTGGCAGGGCGCCTTCATCGCGCGGCAGGGCTACTATTCCTCGGTTCCCGAAACCGCCAAGGCCAATCTCTCGGAGAACGAGCGCGGCTACTGGTACGAAGGCAAGGCGGCGACCGAGGATATCAAGGATCCCTACGGCAACATCATGGACAAGGCCGGATCCTCGCGCGATGGCGGCAGCTTCGAGCAGCGCATGGGCAACATCGCCTGCTGGAACGCGGTGATGGACGAGGACCGCTACATGATCCAGCGCTGGAACGAGTTCGTCTCGTCGTAAGTCCACTTCGGCGACCCGGCGTCCAGTGCCGGGTCGCTTTCCTCAAGATGCCTGCCACCAACAAGGATGGTTCCATGTCCGGGAGGTCCTCTCCGTCCGGCAGCCGGCTTGCACCCTATCTTCAGGTTGCGCCGCTGGCTTTCCTGATGCTGACCATGGTCGGCATCCCGCTGGTCACCGTGGTCATGCTCAGCTTTTGGGAGTTCGACGGCATCGCCGTCTATCCCGCCTTCACCTGGGCGAACTATGCCGAGGTCCTCGGCTCTCCCGTCACGCTGAAGCTGTTCCTCGCCACGCTGAAATACGCGCTGCTGACGCTGGTGGCGACGACGGTCATCGGCTTCACCTGTTCGTATTTCCTGGTCTTCCACGTGCGCAGCCTCAAGCTGCAGATCGGGCTGTTCCTGCTGTGCACGATCCCGTTCTGGACCTCGAACGTGATCCGCATGGTCAGCTGGATCCCCTTCCTGGGCCGCGAGGGGCTGTTCAACAGCATGCTCATCCAGGCGGGCCTGATCGACCGGCCGCTGGACATCCTGCTCTACTCGGATTTCGCGGTGGTGCTGACCTACATCCACCTCTTCACGCTGTTCATGATCGTGCCGATCTTCAACAGCATGGCCAAGATCGACTCGAACCTGATCGAGGCCGCCCGCGACGCCGGGGCGACGCCGGCGCAGATCCTGTGGAACGTGATCATCCCGCTGTCGAAGACCGGGATCGCGCTGGGCTCGATCTTCGTCGTCACCCTGGTGATGGGCGATTTCTTCGTGGTCAGGGTGATGAGCGGCGGGCAAAGCGCCTCGGTCGTCTCGGCGATGAAGAACAACATCGACCAGCTTTATTACCCGGTCGCCTCGGCGATGGCGGTGCTTCTGGTGGCGGTGGTGCTGCTGATGGTCACGGCAATCCTGCGGGTGGTGGACATCCGCTCGGAACTGGCGAGGTAGAGGCGATGACGCAGACGACCACCTCTCGCCGCGGCCTGGCCTTCTATCTTCTGGCCGGGTTCTTCGGCCTCTTCGTCGTCTTCCTCTACGGTCCGATGCTGATGATCTTCATCCTCAGCTTCCAGGGTCCCGGCGGCGGGCTGACCTTCCCGATGCGGGGCGTCTCGACCCACTGGTTCGCGGACCTGTGGTCCTCCAGCCGCTATGGCGATCTCGGCGGGGCCTTCCGCCGCTCGCTGGCCCTGGGCGGGCTGTCGCTGGTGATCACGGCAGTGGTCTGCCTGTTCGCGGGCCTTGCCTTCCGCCGCCGGTTCTGGGGGGCGGGGCCGATCTTCTACCTCTCGATCGTCAGCCTGGTCGTGCCGGGCATCCTTCTGGGCCTCGGGATCAGCCAGCTGTTCCAGCTGCTCGGCTTCAGGCTCGGCTGGTGGCTCTCGGGCCTCGGGGCGCATCTGTCCTGGACGCTGCCCTTCGGCCTTCTGATCATGTTCGCCGTGCTGAACCGCTTCGACGGGTCCTGGGAGGAAGCCGCTCGCGACGCCGGGGCCCGGCCCTGGCAGGTGCTGGCCTATGTCACCGTGCCGATCCTCTTTCCCGGCCTGATCGCGGTGGCGCTGTTCGGCTTCACGCTGTCCTACGACGAGATGCCCCGGTCGCTGCTGACCGTCGGCGGCAGCAACACGCTGCCGATCGAGATTTCCAACATGACGACCAACGTCACCACGCCGGCGCTCTATGCCATCGGCACGGTGACCTCGGCCGTCAGCTTTCTGGTGATCGCCGCCGCCTTCCTGGCCATCGCCATCGTGCAGAAAAGGCGCGCCCGCGCCAAACAGGGATAGGGCCGAATGAACGAGCAGAGCCGGATCGACATCCGCGGCGTCACCAAGCTGTATGGCCCCGTGCGCGCGGTGAACAATGTGGACCTGACCATCGAGGGCGGCGCCTATTGCTGCATGATCGGCCCTTCGGGCTGCGGCAAGACCACACTCCTGCGCATGATCGCGGGGCACGAGACCCCGACCTCGGGCACGATCTCCATCGGCGGCGAGGATGTGACGCACGCGCGGACCGGAAGCCGGGGCACGGCACTGATGTTCCAGAACTATGCGCTGTTCCCGCATCTGTCGCTGACCGACAACGTGGGCTTCAGCCTGAAGGTCCGGGGCGTTCCGTCCGCCGAGAGGCGTGACACTGCGCGCGAGATGCTGGGCCGCGTGCAGCTGCTGCACCTTGCCGACCGGGTGCCGTCCGAGCTTTCGGGCGGGCAGCAGCAGCGCGTGGCCCTGGCGCGGGCCCTGATCACCAAGCCCAAGGTCCTGCTCCTGGACGAACCCCTGTCGGCGCTGGATGAATTCCTGCGGCTTCGGATGCGGGTGGAACTGAAGCGCCTGCAGAACCAGCTCGGCATCACCTTCATCCACGTCACCCATACCCAGCCCGAGGCCATCGCCCTTGCCGACCAGGTCGTGGTGATGGACCACGGCGTGATCGACCAGGCCGCCAGCCCGCGCGAAGTCTACAACCATCCGCACAGCCCCTATGTCGCGCGGTTCATGGGCGGGCAGAACGTCCTGACCGGCACGGTGGATGCCGTCGATGCCGGGCAGACCGTGGTCCGCAGCAAGGACGGAACCCTGTACGACCTCCCCGCGGTGGCGGGTGCCGGGCCAGGCGATACGGTCAACTTCTCGGTCCGGCGCGACCGGATCCACCTTGCGTCCGACCTCGGCGGCGGGCGCAACTGCACCGAGGGCACCGTCGCCAACATCGAATACCAGGGGACTTTCGTGAAGGTCGCGCTGGATACCGGCTCGCGCGAGGAATTCGTGGCCTATCTGGACGTCGACAGGTACTACGCCGCGCCGAACGAGGTGGGCCAGAGGGTCCGCGCCTCGTGGGAGGCGCGGTTCAACCATGTCCTGCCGGGTCAGAACAATTCGACCGGCACCCCCCACGAGGACTGAGATGGAAGCCTGGATCGAGGTCATCGCCCTGGGCGGCACCATCGCCAGCACCCCACGCCCCGACGGGAATGGCGTGGTTCCGGAACTGACGGCCGAGGACCTGATCGCCGCCGTGCCCGGGCTGAAGGACCTGGCCCCGATCCGGGCGCGCACGCTCGCGCGGGTGCCCAGCGTCGAGATCGGCCTTGCCGACCTGCGCGACCTGGCGGGGCTGATCCGCCGGGTCGAGGCCGAGGGCGCGGCGGGCGTGGTGGTCACGCAAGGCACCGACACCATCGAGGAGACCTCCTACGCCCTCGACCTGCTGCACGATGGCCGGATCCCGGTCGTCGTGACCGGGGCGATGCGGCATCCCTCGCTTCCCGGACCGGATGGTCCGGCCAACCTGGCCGCCGCCGTGGCCTGCGCCGCCGATCCTGCCTGCCGCGACCAGGGGGTGCTGGTGGTCTTCGACGATACGATCCATGCCGCCCCCTGGGTGCAGAAGCGCGACACCACCGCGACCGGCGCCTTCTGGTCGCCCGCGCCGCTAGGCTGGCTGGCCGAGGGTCGTCCCGCGCTGCGCTGCCGCCGCCCGCGCCCGCCCGCGCTGGCGCTCATCGGCGACGGGATGCCCTTCGTGCCGATCCTCAAGCCCGGCCTGGACGAGCCGCCGCGCCTTCTCGACGCCGCCCTGCGGGCCGGCGCGGCGGGGCTGGTGGTGGAACTGTCCGGCGGCGGCCATGCCGCGGCCTCCTGGGCCGAGGCGCTGGGCGAGGCCGCCCGTCGCGTGCCGGTGGTGTTTGCCAGCCGCACACGGGGCGGCCGCGTCCTGACCCGCACCTATGGCCAGCCGGGGGCCGAGATCGACCTGATCCGCCGCGGCCTTGTCCCTGCCGGAGATCTGGATGCGCTGAAGGCGCGGCTCCTGCTCGCCTTCCTCGTCCTCGCCGGCCAGCCCCACCGCTTTGCCGAGCTTTCCCTGCTTTCCTGGAGGATCGAAGCATGACCACCGTCGTCAAGGGGGGAACCCTCGTCACCGCCGACCGCAGCTATGAGGCTGACATCCTGATCGAGGGCGAGAAGATCGCCGCGATCGGCGCGGACCTGAAGGGCGACAAGGTGGTGGATGCCTCGGGGGCCTATGTCATTCCCGGCGGGATCGACCCGCACACCCATCTGGAAATGCCCTTCATGGGCACCACCACCGCCGAGACCTTCGAATCCGGTACCGCCGCCGCCGCATCGGGCGGCACGACGATGATCGTGGACTTCGTGCTGCCGGGGCCGGACGGCTCGCTGGTGAATGCGCTCCGGGACTGGCACCGCAAGGCCGACGGCAGGATCTGCATCGACGTCGGCTGGCATGTCGCCGTCACCGGCTGGAACGAGACGATCTGGCGCGAGATGGCCGAGGTCGTGAAGCTGGGCGTCAATACGTTCAAGCACTTCATGGCCTACAAGGGCGCGCTGATGGTCGAGGACGACGAGATGTATGCCTCGTTCAGTCGCTGCGCCGAACTGGGCGCGCTGCCGCTGGTCCATGCCGAGAACGGCGACATCATCGCCGAATTGCAGAAGAAGTTCATGGCCCAGGGCAAGACCGGCCCGGAAGGCCACGCCCATTCCCGCCCCCCCGAGGTCGAGGGCGAGGCGACCAACCGCGCCATCATGATCGCCGATGCCGCGGGCGTGCCGCTGTACGTGGTCCATGTCAGCTGCGAAGAGGCGCACGAGGCCATCCGCCGCGCCCGCCAGAAGGGGATGCGCGTCTGGGGCGAGCCGCTGGTGCAGCACCTGACGCTGGACGAAGGCGAATACTTCGACAAGGACTGGGACCATGCCGCCCGCCGCGTGATGTCGCCGCCCTTCCGCGACCGCAAGCACCAGGACAGCCTCTGGGCGGGGCTGGCCGCGGGCAGCCTGCAGGTGGTGGCGACCGATCACTGCGCCTTCACGACCGCCCAGAAGCGCATGGGGTTGAAAGGCTTTCCGTCGATCCCGAACGGCACCGGCGGGCTTGAGGACCGGCTGGCCGTCCTCTGGACCAGGGGGGTCGAGACCGGCCGCCTGACGCCCGAGGAATTCGTCGCCGTCACCTCGACCAACATCGCGCGGATCCTGAACATCTATCCACGCAAGGGGGCACTGGTGCCGGGGGCCGACGCCGACATCGTCGTCTGGGACCCCAAGCTGAAGAAGACCATCCGCGCCGCCGACCAGTTGTCGATCATCGACTACAACGTCTTCGAGGGCGTCGAGGTCACGGCGCAGGCCCGCCACACGATCTCGCGCGGGACGGTGGTCTGGTCGCACGGCCAGAACACCCGCCCCAGCGCCGGGCACGGCATCTATATCCCGCGCCCCGCCTTCCCCGCCGCCAGCAAGGCGCTTTCGGTCTGGAAAGAACTGAACTCGCCCCGCTTCATCCACCGCGATCCGCAGAACATTCCCAGCGGCGTCTGACCGCCGCTATCCAAACAGGAGGAACGACATGGCCAAGAAGATCTATTGCGCGTTCGGCACCGACATCGACTCGGTCGCCGGCTGGATCGGCTCTTACGGCGGGGGCGACAGCCCGTCGGACATCCAGCGCGGCATCTTCGCGACCGAAGTCGGCATCCCGCGCCTGCTGCGGCTGTTCAAGAAATACGACCTGCAGACCTCGTTCTTCATCCCCGGCCACTCGCTCGAGACTTTCCCGAAGGAGATGAAGCTGATCGTCGATGCCGGCCACGAGGTCGGGGCGCACGGCTATCTGCACGAAAATCCCATCGCGATGACGCCGCAGCAGGAAGAGGACGTGCTGGTCAAGTCGATCGAACTGATCGACAAGCTGACCGGCAAGCCGCCCACCGGCTATGTCGCGCCCTGGTGGGAAATGTCGGCCAACACTGCGGCCCTGCTGAAGAAATACAACTTCTCCTATGACCACAGCCAGGGCTACCGCGACTTCCAGCCCTTCTACGCCCGCGTCGGCGACAGCTGGAACGTGATCGACTACACCAAGCAGGCCAGGGACTGGATGCATCCCCTGAAGCATGGCACGGAAATCGACCTCGTCGATATCGCGGCCAACTGGTATGTCGACGACCTGCCGCCGATGATGTTCATGAAGAAATCGCCGAACAGCCATGGCTTCGTGAACCCACGCCATATCGAGGAGATGTGGCGCGATCAGTTCGACTGGGTCTACCGCGAGATGGATTATGCCGTCTTCGCCTTCACCATCCACCCCGACGTCGCCGGCCGCCCGCAGGTGCTCTTGATGCTGGAGCGGCTGATCGAGCACATCAACGGCCATGATGGCATCGAATGGGCGACCTTCGACACCATCGCCGCCGATTTCCGCAGGCGCTATCCCTTTGCCAGCGGCAAGCGGCCCGAGGTGATCTGAGAGATGTGCAACGCCTGCGGCTTTCCGGCCGCGCCGGGCCACTGGACCGATGCCGGGGCCTCCAGCCCCGGCGACCGGCTGCGCCTGCGCTTCACCCGGCTGGCGGTCGTAAACCGCCTGCTGGCGCGCTATGGGCTGACGGCGCGCGACGATGGCGTGACGCCGGGGTTGCAGCTGTTCGCGCCCGGCGGCGAATGGGTGCTGGTGCCGGACCTCGAGGCCCTCTGGCGCGAGGCCGCGCGGCTGGCCGGCGGCCCGATCGACCCGCTTTCGGACCGGGCGCTGGGTCTTGGCTGACGTCCGCTCGGATGGCCGGCTGCCCCTGACCATCGTCGGGGGCTTCCTCGGGGCGGGCAAGAGCAGCTGGCTGCGCCACCAGCTTTACACCCGCCGGTTCGGCCGGGTGCATGTCCTGGTGAACGAGGCCGCCGAACTGCCGGTGGACGATCTGCTTCTGGGGCGGGCCGACCGGCTGGAGGTGCTGGCGGGGGGCTGCGCCTGCTGCACCGGGCGCGCCGCCCTGATCGCCGCGCTGCGCCGGATCTGCGACGATGCCACCGGGGCGGGGGCCGGGGCGATCGACGCGCTCGTGCTGGAAACCAGCGGCCTGGCCGATCCGGCCGCCATCGCCGGCGCCTTGCAGGAGGATCCGGTGCTGGTCCGCCGCATCGTCCTGGCCCGGACGATCGTGCTGGTCGATGCCGGCGCCGCCATGGAGCAGCTGGCCGGGGAACATCTGGCCCGCAGGCAGATCGAGGCGGCCGACGAGATCGTGGTCACCAAGGCGGCCGGAACCGACCTGCCGCAGCGGTCGCGGCTGGTCGCCACTCTCCGGCTTCTTGCCCCCGGCGCGGCGGTCTCCTGGGCCGAATTCGGCGTCGAGGCGCCGCGGGAGACCGATCCCGCCGCGGCGCCCTTCGACCTGCCGGAGCCTGAGGCGGCGGCCCCGATCCTTGCCCATCGCCTGGATGCCCGCGAGGCAGGCGGGTGGTGGGCCCTGTCCGCCTGGCTGTCGGCGCTGCTGCATGCCCGCGGCGACCGCATCGTGCGCATCAAGGGCGTGATCACGACTCCGGCGGGGCGGCTGTTGCTGCAATCCGTCCGGCACCACGTGCAGCCGCCCGAGATCCTGCCCGATGCCCCGCAGGGCGCCGGGGATCCCGATTTCATCGCCCTCATCGGCCGCGACATCGACGAACAGCGCCTTCTGCGGTCCTGGGACACCTTCGTCCGGGCGCTTTAGGATCGCTCGCATCCCGAATCCGGGCGGGTTCCGCAAGGTCGGGACTTCGGGCGGTGTTCCTCGGGCGGTGGACCCGGCCGGGGTCGCGGCGCGCAACGGCGGGCCCGGCAGATTGGCATGATCCGGAAGTTGCCGTATCCCTCATGGCGGCACGGATCTTCCTTCTCTGCGTTGCGCGCGCCTCAAAGGCAATGGACCCATGGATACACGATTTCTGGAGACTTTCATCGTCATCGCGGACTGCGGGTCGATTGCCGAGGCCGCGCGCCGCCTGAATCTCAGTTCTGCCGCCTTGGCGCAGAGACTGCGGGCGCTCGAGGCCGATCTTGGCCATTCGCTGGTCGTCCGCGCCGGGCGGACGGTCCAGCCCACGGAAGAAGGGCTTGCGATCCTCGAACATGCCCGAAACCTGGTTCAGGGCGCGCGCGACCTGCGGGCGATTGCCGCGGGCAGCGTTCCTTCGGGACAGCTGCGGCTGGGGGCGACGGCGACCTCGCTCGTGGGGCACCTTCCCCGCATCATCGCGGGCCTGGGACAGCGCCACCCGGAGGTGGAATATTTCATCGAGCCCGGCTCCTCGGTCGATCTCTATCACCGGGTGATCGGCGAAGAGCTGGACGCCGCCCTGATGATCCGCCCGCGGTTCGTCATTCCGAAGTCGGCCGACTGGCTGACCTTCCGCAAGGAGCCGCTGGTCCTCTTGGCGCCGCCGGGCTCCGAAGGCGAGGATCCGGGCAAGCTCCTCGCGACCCACAGGTTCATCCGCTACGACCGCAGCCAGTGGGGTGGGCAGATCGTCGACAAATACCTGCGCGACAACGCACTCGAAGTGCGGGAATGGCTGGAGCTCGACGCCCTGGATGCCATCGCCGCGATGGTGGACCGGGGCCTGGGCGTGGCGATCGTGCCGGACTGGCAGCCGCCCTGGCCCGAGGGTCTGTGCCTGCGCAAGCTGCCGCTGGCGCGGACGGAAGTCCGGGAAGTCGGCGTCCTCTGGCGCACCTCGGGGGCGAGGCTGCCGGCGGTGCGGGCCTTCGTCGCCGAATGCCGCAGCCTTGCCGACGATCCGGCCGGCGGGCCCGTTCCGCAGGACGAAGGCCTTTCCTGACGCTAGATCGACGTCCCGGCCGCGGCACTGGCAAGCAGCGCCCGGACATCCGCCTCGGCCAGCACCCCCTGCGCAATGGCCTCCTGCACAAGGCCCCGGCCGGATTGCTGCCCGGCCTTGACCAGCCCGGTCACGCGCTCGTAGCCGTAACGGTGCAAAAAGACGCTGGAGATCGCGGAGGAGCGGATCAGGTTTTCATGCGACCGCTCGGCATCCACGTGCAAGCCCTCGATGCAGCGCGCGCGGAAACCCGTGCAGGCCGTGCCGAGGATCGCGATGGAGTCGAACAGGGCATGGGCGATGATCGGTTCGAAATGGTTGATCTCCATCTGGCCATGCAGCGCCGCGACCGAGACGATCGCATCCAGCCCGTGCACCAGGAAGGCCGCCTGCTGCACCATCATCGGGATCACCGGATTCACCTTGCCGGCCATGATCGAAGATCCCGGCTGCACGGCGGGCAGAAGGATTTCCCCGATCCCGGCGCCGCCGTCCGAGCTGAGGATCACCAGATCGGCCGCGACCTTGCCAAGCGCCTCGCCCAGGATCTTCAACTCGGACGAGAAGCGGACGAAACCGTCCGCGGCCTGCATCGCGTCGAAGGGATCGGCGGGCAGCGTGACGGGGAAGCCGAAGACCGCGGTCATCTCGTCGGCGATACGGTCGCGGTAGCCGGGCAGGGTGCCCAGCCCGGTGCCGATGGCGGTGCCGCCCATCGGCACCACGGTCAGCCGCCGCGCCCGGGCCGCGACTGCCTCGGCCGAGCGGTCGATCAGGGCGGCGTAGCCGTCGAACAGCTGGCCATAGGTCATCGGCTGTGCGGCCTGCATGCAGGTCCGGCCCACGCGCAGGACCTCGCGGTTGGCGTCCGCCCGGTCCCGGAATGCCCCGGCCAGCGCCCTGACCGCGGCGACCAGGTCGGCCGAGGCCAGCACGCAGGCCAGCTTGACCGCCGAAGGCACGACATCGTTGGTGGACTGGCCCAGGTTCACATGGTCGTTCGGATGCACGCGGGCGAAGCGGCCAGGCGCGCCGCCCAGGATCTGGCCGGCCCGGTTGGCGATGACCTCGTTGAAGTTCATGTTGGTGGAGGTGCCGCCAGAACCCTCCGCCACCGGGATGACGAAGGCGTCATGGTGCTGGCCGTCCAGGATCTCGTCGCAGGCCCGGACGATGGCGGCGGCGGTCTCGGCCGAAAGCCCGCCGCAGGCCGCATTCGCCAGGGCGGCGGCCTTCTTCAGCCGGGCAAGGGCGCCGACGTAATGCGGATAGTCCGCGATCCGCCGCCCCATGCCGGCGAAATTGGCCGCGCCGCGCGCCGTTCCGGCCGAATAGAGCGCCTGTTCCGGCAGTTGCACCGGGCCGAGGCTGTCCTTGTCTGTCCGCATCATGTCACCTAGAGCACCTGGCTGAGGAAGGCGCGCGTCCTGGGGTCCTTCGGGTGCTCGAAGAATTCGCGCGGGGGGGCGTGTTCGACGATCACGCCCCGGTCGGTGAAATAGACATGGTCGGCGATCTCGCGCGCAAAGCCCATCTCGTGCGTGACCAGCACGCAGGTCATCCCCTCGGCGGCAAGGTCGCGGATGGTGACCAGCACCTCCTTCACCGTCTCCGGGTCCAGGGCCGCGGTCACCTCGTCGAAAAGCATCACGTCGGGGTTCATCGCCAGGCTGCGGGCGATGGCGACGCGCTGCTGCTGACCGCCGGACAATTCACCGGGATAGCTGTTCTCCTTGCCCTCCAGGCGCACCTTGCGCAGCAGGGCGCGCGCCCGGGCCTCGACCTCGGCCTTGGGCTGGCGCAACACCTTCACCGGCGCCATCATCACGTTCTGCAGCGCGGTCTTGTGCGGAAAGAGATTGTATTGCTGGAACACCATCCCGACCTTCTTGCGCAGCTCCAGCTTGTCCAGCTTCGGGTCGTGGACTTCCTGCCCTTCGACCGTGATCGAGCCGGACTGGATGTCGTTCAGCGCGTTGATGCAGCGGATCAGGGTGGATTTCCCCGAGCCGGACGGGCCGATGATGCAGATCACCTCGCCCTTCATGACGTCAAGACTGACGCCTTTCAGCACCTCGACGGCGCCGAAGGATTTCCGCACGTCCTTGATTGATATGATCGGCTTGTCGGGCGTCCAGGTCATCGTCGTCGCTTCCATGTCAGACAATTGCGGGCAGGGCGGGCTTCAGAGCTTTACCGCGTATTTCCGTTCCAGACGGCGGGTCAGCCGCGAGATCGGGTAGCAGTAGAGGAAGAACCAACCGAGGATATAAAGGTACATCGGGATCAGCAGATCGGTCCGCGATTCCGAGGACAGCGCCGCCCGGGTCAGGGCCATGACCTCGTTCACCCCCACGATCGAGACGATTGGCGTCGCCATGGTCAGCACGGCATAGAGGTTCATCCACGAGGGCAGGACACGGGTCACCGTCTGCGGCAGGATCACCTCGATCATGGTCTGGCGCCGCGTGAACCCCAGCGAGGCGGCACTTTCCCACTGGCCGGAGGGGATCGACTGGATCGCGCCGCGCATGAACTCGGACATGTAGGCCATCACCGGCAGCGAAAGCCCGATCACCGCCTTGATCCAGCCGGGGAAGGGCACGGTCGTGCCAAGGATCTCCAGCTCGAACGGGATCAGCAGGATGCAGTAGAACAGCAGCACCAGCCAGGGCGAGTTGCGGAAGAACTGCGTGACCACCCAGGCCAGCCGCGCCAGCAGCCGGTTCGGCGAGACCTGCAGCACGCCCAGGCCGACGCCCAGCACGGTGCCGGCCAGCATCGACAGGATCGAGATCAGGATATTGAAGGCAAAGCCTTCGGCCAGGACCGGCGTCCACTTCAGCAAAAGCAGCGCGACCGGCGTGCGCGTCTCGCCCGCGGCCTGCGCCACCACCGGGCCGACGGAGAACCAGGCCAGGAGAACCAGCAGCAGAAGCGCCGTTCCGGGCGTGAACAGTTCGGCCGCCGTGACGGGCCGGGGCGGGCGCACCGGCAGCAGGACCGGCAGGTGTCCCTTGATCGCCGGCATGGCAGGGTCCGCCGGGCGGGGGTGAAGGAGTTCCGTCATGTTCCGAATCCGGGGATACGCATGGATTTCTCCCAGCGGTGCAGGCCCCAGACTAGGACGGCCACCAGGACGAT
Organism: Tabrizicola soli; assembly: GCF_015999335.1. GTDB lineage: Bacteria > Pseudomonadota > Alphaproteobacteria > Rhodobacterales > Rhodobacteraceae > Tabrizicola > Tabrizicola soli. The sequence continues at coordinate 168,059 of NZ_JAEACP010000006.1, forward strand.
GTAGGTCAGCAGGACGACATTCATCATCTCGCGCACGTTCAGCTGGTCCGACCAGATCTGCGCCGAGACATACAGGACCTCGGGAACCGCTATGGCATAGGCCAGCGAGGTGGTCTTGACGAGGTTGACCAGATTGGTCCCGAGCGACGGCAGCGAGATCCGCAGCGCCAGGGGAAGGACCACATGAAGATAGGTCTGCAACCGATTGAATCCGAGTGCACTCGCCGCCTCGACCGTCGCGCGCGGCACGGCTTCGATTCCCGACCGGAAGATCTCGACGTTCAGCGAGCCGGCGAACAGCGACAGCGAGATGACCGCCCAGCCGAAGCCGGAGACCAGCGGCTGCGGAAGTCCGTTCTCGCCGGTATGGCGCAGGACCGTGCCGACGGCGAAGTAGAAGAAGTACAGCTGCACCAGCGGCGGGGTATTGCGGAAGAAGGCGATGAAGGCACCGACCAGCCCGCGCATCAGCGCCGAGGGCGAACCCTGTATCCAGGCGCCAAGCGCGCCGATCACCAGCGAGAACAGGACCGACAGGACCGACAGCTTCACCGTCATCCAGATCCCGGCCAGGAACAGGCCGCGATCATAGCTGTCGTAGCCGATGGTCAGGTTGATCCCCTGCTCCTGGTAAAGCCAGGTGAAGAACTGTTCCAAGCGCGGGCCCCCGCCTTTCTGCGCGAAAACACCCGGCCCGCGGCAATGCGGACCGGGCCGATGGCCTTGCGGCCTACTGAAGCTTGTCGTGCTGTTCCTGCAGGAAGGGGTTCGGCGCGATGCCGTTCGCGGCGTTGCGCTCGATCAGGAAGCCGGACTTGTGCCATTCGGTCGAAACGTCGTGCATGAACGTCCCGTAGGGTCCCTCAAGGTCTTCCAGCGGGACTGCGATGGCCCAGGGGGTCAGCTGTTCGGTCGGCAGCGGCATGTGGTATTCGGCCCATTGCGGATCCGAGGCGACCTGGCTTTCGATCCAGGTGTTGTCGTACAGGAAGCCCAGGCAGGACCCGTTGGCCAGCGCGGCGGTGGCCTCGGGCACGCCCGCGAAGGCGACCAGGTTGGCGCCATAGTCCTGCTGGACCTTCTTGTTGTAATACGATCCCTGCAGCGCGCAGATGTCCTTGCCCGACAGGTCCTGCCAGGTCGCGACGCCCGCGGCCTTCGGCAACAGCACGTTCGCGCCGCTGGCGTAATAGTTCGGCTCGATCATGCCGACGACCTTGCGGCGCTCTTCGGTGTCGCCGAGCGTCGCGATGATCAGGTCGATCTTGCCCTGCTGCAGGAACTCCATCCGGTTCGAGGCGACGACCGGCACCAGCTCCAGCTCGACGCCAAGGCGGGTGGCCACATCCTGCGCCAGGTCGATCTCGAAGCCGATGGTCTTGCCGCTGGCGTCCAGATAGCCCCAGGGGCGGTAATCCTGCTTCACGCCGACGACGATCTTGCCGGCGGACTTGATGTCTTCCAGCGTATCGGCCGCGGCAAGTCCGGCGGCCATCAGCGCGACCAGCGCGGTCGCGGCCGTAAGGGCGGTCTTCATGGGTATCCTCCTGTCAATTCTTCACGATCACCGCAGGCCGGTTTCGCCGGTGCGAAGGCGCCTGCCGCAGGTGGCGCCGACGCTATGGGAAAGGGGCAAACTGCGGAAACGCGTTTTTGCCGCTTCAGAAGAAGGAAAACATGGGGTGTTTGCGGCTTGACCGCCTGGGTTTCCCATGCGGATGCGCGTTCGACGGGATGAAAGGTTTTCCTATCTTTGAAAAAACAAGGCGCAGTTTTGCCATCCTTGTTCCCGGCGGTAAGAAGGTGGGGATAACGGCATTCCAAGGAAAACCAGATGTCGATCCAGGACAAATTCGCCCGACTTGCCAATGACAATGCCCCGGGGCAGGAGGTGCGCCAGACCGACGAGGGTCTGGCCGGGGTGCTGCGGGGCGACCGGCTTGACGGCCGGCCGGTCGATTTCTCGCATGGCGATGTGGACGCGCATCCGCCCTCGCCCGGCAGCTTCGATCTCTTCGCGGCCGGCGTGGCCCTCGGCGGCGCGCAGGCCTACACCGAATATCGCGGCGACATGGGCATCCGCGAGGCGGCGGCGGCGCGGCTGGTGGCGTTCACCGGAGCCCCCGTCGATGCGCGCGACGGGCTGATCCTGACGCCGGGCACGCAGGGCGCGCTGTTCCTCGCCGTGGCCGCGACGGTGACGCGCGGCGACAAGGTGGCCATCGTGCAGCCCGACTATTTCGCCAACCGCAAGCTGGTGGAGTTCCTGGAGGCCGAGATGCTGCCGGTGCAGATGCACCACGCATCCGCCGCGCCGGGCGAGGCGGGGCTGGACCTTGCCGGGCTCGAGGCCGCCTTCCGGGCCGGGGCCAGGACCTTCCTGTTCTCGAACCCGAACAACCCGGCCGGGACGGTCTATTCCCCGGCCGAGATCGCCCGGATCGCCGCCCTGGCGGCGGAATACGGGGCGACGGTGATCGTGGACCAGCTTTATTCGCGGCTTCTCTACAGCGGCTGCGCCTATACCCATCTGCGCGCGGCGATGCCGGGGTCGGACAACCTGGTCACCATCCTGGGCCCATCCAAGACCGAATCGCTCAGCGGCTACCGGCTGGGCGTGGCCTTCGGCGCGCCGCAGATCGTGTCGCGGATGGAGAAGCTGCAGGCCATCGTCTCGCTGCGGGCGCCGGGCTATTCGCAGGCGGTGTTGCGCGGCTGGTTCGCCGAGCCCGAGGGCTGGATGGCCGAGCGGATCGCCCGGCACCAGGCGATCCGCGACGACCTCGTGGCCCGCTTCGCCGCGATCCCCGGCTGCAGCGTCCGCGCGCCCGAGGCCGGAAGCTACCTCTTCCCGCGCCTGCCCGCGCTGACCATCACGCCGGCGCAGTTCGTCCGCGCGCTGCGGCTGCAGGCCGGGGTGACCGTGACGCCGGGGACCGAGTTCAGCCCGCACTGCGCCGACAGCATCCGGCTGAACTTCTCGCAGGACCACGCGGCGGCCGTCGCGGCGGTGGAGCGGCTGGCCGCGCTGGTCGAGAGGTATCGCCGATGACCGATGCGCCGCCGGTCCCGCAAGGCGACTACGTCCCGGCCACCCGCCATGGCGACCTGATCACCACTGCCGGGATGACCCCCCGGCAAGCGGGTCAGCTGATGTTCATCGGGCCAGCCCGTGCCGATGCGCCGGTCGGGGATTACCGCGAACCCGTGGTCCTGGCCTGCCGCAACGCGCTGACCGCGACGCGTGCCCTACTGGCGCCGGGGGAAGCGATTGCCCAGGTCCTGAGCATGACGGTCTACATCGCCACCGGGCCGGGCTTCACCGCCCATTCCCGGCTTGCCGACTTCGCCTCGGCCGTTCTGCGCGAGGAACTGGGCGAGCGCGGCCGCTGCGCCCGTGCGGCCATCGGGGTCGCCAGCCTGCCGGGGGATGCCCCGGTCGAGATTCAGCTGGTCGTCGCCGCAGGTCGCTGAACCTCCTGACAGCGCCCGCGACAGGAAACCTGTCGCGGGCGCTGGTCCTATTGCCGGACGTTCGGGCAACGGTCGCCCATTGCGGCCTGGAAATACTCGGCCGCGGCGATGTCGACGAAGATGTCCACCGCAGGCCCGGCCTCGCCCGAGACGAGCACCAGCACCGCATCCAGTCCGGCCAGCCGGGTCTGCACCACGCTTCCGGCCGGGCTGACGGCGGGGCGCAGATCGGCCGAAGTCATCGCCGAGAGCGCGGCCAGGGTGCCCGCACCCTCCAGCCGGAACCAGGCCCAGGTCTCCTCGCGGTGGCCGTCATAGGCCGCCGCAACCGCGGGCGCGGGCCGGGGCAGCCCGGTGTCGCCCGCCGGGGCCAGGACCAGAAGCTCGGTCCGGCCCAGCCGCGCCACCCGGACGCCGCCGGCCGTCGCCACGGTATTGACGGCCTCCGGGAAGGGCAGGCCGGCGGCGGCGCACCAACCGGCCGTGGCCGGCCCGCGCAGGCCCAGCCGGGGCCAGCCGGTCCGGTCGTGCAGGGTGGCGTCGAAGTCCCCGGTCCGGGGAAGTGCCGTCACATGTGCGGCCATGATCATACCTCCTGGCGCTTGTTGTCCGGGTCGTAGAAGGCATGGGCGACGACTTTCGCCGCGCGCTCCACTCCCTTGCGGTCGCGCAGGCGGATCGTGCCGCCCGCGACGGCATCCTCGGGATGGGCATAGGCAAGGCCGATCACCTGTCCCAGCGTCGGCGACCGCGCGACCGAGGTCACGAAGCCCACCGGCTGGCCCTGGCGCAGCACCAGCGAGGATTCCCCCACCGCGCGGCCTGCCTCGACCGGCAGGACGAAGCGGCAGAGACGGCGCGTCAGCCCGATCTCCCGGCGCTTGTCCAGGGCGGGCTTGCCCAGGAAATATGGCTTCTTCTTCGACAGCGCCCAGCCCATGTCCAGCTCCTCGGGCGTGGTCAGCGCATCCGTATCCTGCCCGATGATGATATGGCCCTTCTCCAGCCGCAGGATGCGCGACGCCTCCAACCCATAGGGCCGCAGGCCGACGGCTGCGCCCGCCTCCAGGAGCGCCTGCCACAGCGCCAGCCCATGCGAGCGCGGGGTGTGCAGCTCATAGCTGACCTCGCCCGAAAAGCCGATGCGCATGATCCGCACCGGGTGGCCGCCGATGCTGCCCGAGCGCCCCTCGAGAAAGCCGAAATCCGCCGCGCCCACCGCGATGTCGCCGCCCAGCCGCTCCAGGACCGCGCGCGCCTTCGGGCCGGTCAGGTTGATCGCCGCGAAGGCCGAGGTGACATTCTGGATGTCGACCTGCATCCGCCATTGCGTGTTGAGCAAGCTCATCTCGGTGAAGACGCGGTCGACGGCGCCGGTGGTGGCGGTGACGTAGAAGTCATCCCCGGCCATGCGCCAGGCCACGCCGTCGTCGATGACCGAGCCCATGTCGTTCAGCATCAGGCAATAGCGCACCCGGCCGACCGGCTGGGCGGCATGGGCCATGGTGTAGATCCGGTCGAGGAAGGCCCCGGCATCGGGGCCGCGCACCGCCAGCTTGCCAAGGGTCGAGACGTCCAGCATCCCCGCGCCCTCGCGCACTAGCCGCACCTCGTCGGCGATGGCGGCCTGCGGGTCGGCGGCCTTGCCGGCATAGTGCAGCGGCCGCCACCAGTTGCCCGCCGCGACCATCGCCGCGCCAGCCTTCCGGTGCCAGTCATGCATCGCCGTCAGCCGGTAGGGTTCGCGCAGCGGCCCGGCCAGAAGGCCCAGCTTCTCGGGCCCGAACGGCGGGCGCGCGGTGGTGATGCCGATGTCGCCCACCTGACGCCCGGTTTCCCGCGCCACGATCCGCGCCGTGGCAAGGGCCGAATGCCGCCCCTGCGACGGACCCATGCCGACGGTGGAGTAGCGTTTCACCAGTTCCAGCTCGCGGTAGCCGTCCGCGACGGCATTGGCGATGTCCTTCACCTGCAGATCCTCGTCGAAATCGACGAAATCGCGCCCGGCCTTGCTGGCGGCAGGAACCGGATAGGTGCGGTGCCAGGCGGCCTCGGGGTCGGGCAGGGAGGACAGGGCAGGGGCCTCGTGTCCCAGGGCGCGGGCCGCTTCTGCACCGGCGATCTCGCCGCTGCGGACGACGCTGGCCGGGGTGTGGTGCCCCGCGACCGATCCGGCAAGGCGCAGCCCCTCGGGCAGGTTCGACAGGGTGAAGGACTGGCGCGCATCGTCGAAGCCCAGCTTCGCTCCGGCATGCAGCGCCAGCTGGTAGCCGGGCGTCGCGCCCGCGTCGATCACCGCCAGGTCGCACTCGAAAGTCTCGCGCCCCTCGGGGCTTTCCGCTACCAGCCCGCTCAGGTGTCGCTTGCCCCGCGCCTCGGTCACATGGGCCTCGGTCAGCACGCGCAATCCGCGCCCGGTCAGCCTGGCGCGCAACTCGGCGGGCAGGCTGGCCTCGGGCGGGATCAGCACGGCGGCGATGGCCACCCCGGCCTCGGCCAGGTCCTCGGCCGCGTCCACGCCATGCGGGGTGCCCGCGACGACCACGGCTCTGCGGCCGGGGCGCACGGCATGGTGCCGCATCAGCCGCTGCACCCCCGAGGCGGTGACGATCCCCGGCAGGTCGTTGTTGCGGAAGACCAGCGGCTGGTCCTGCGTCCCGGTCGCCAGGATCACCTGCGCCGCCCGCAGGCGCCAGAGCGTGCTGCCCTGCAGGACCGGCAGGAAGTTGTCGGCATACCAGCCGTTGCAGGTCGCCCCGGTCAGCACACGCACCCCGCTCGCCTCCAGCGCCGCCCGCGCCTGGGCAAGCGCCTGTTGCCCGTTCCGGCCGTAGGTCAGCGCACCGCCGGTCTCGGGATCGGCCTCGACCAGCACCACCTCGGCCCCGGCGGCGGCGGCGCTGGTGGCGGCGGCCATTCCGGCGGGCCCCGCGCCGACGACCAGCACGTCGCAGGCCAGGTTGCGCCTGGCATAGGAAGCCGGCGGTTGCCCCGGGTCGATCTGCCCCAGCCCCGCCGATTTGCGGATGATCGGCTCCCACAGCTTCAGCCAGCTGTTCTTCCCAGGGCCGAAGAAGCTGCGGTAATAGAACCCCACCGGCATGAAGCGGCCGAAGAGACCCAGCAGGCTGTTCAGGTCGCGCTCGGCGCTGTGCGAGGTGTTCTGTGCGCTCACCTCCATGCCCGGTTCCAGCGCGCGCAGGTCGGCGCGGACGTTGGGTTCGGGGCCGATCTGGACCAGCGTGTTCGCATCCGTCCCGGCAAAGGTCATCGGCCCGCGCGGGCGATGATACTTGAACGACCGCGACAGCACCCATCGGCCCTGGGCGACAAGTGCGCTGGCCACGGTATCTCCGGGATGGCCCGAAAAGGACCGGCCGTCGAAGCGGAAGTCCAGCTGCCGCGCGCGGTCGATCCGGCTACCCCAGGGGGCGGGAAGGCGTTGGGTGTCAGGCATTCTGCGTCTCCGATCCGTCGGGCAGCCAGGTGCGGATGATCCGGTCCGTGCCGGTATGGCGTTCGGCCAGGAACACCGTGTTCGAGGGGCGGTGCCGCCACCATTCCACCAGCGGGCCGATCGGGTTCCCGGCGTAAAAGAGGTGTCGGGTGACGGCGGACGGGTCCTCGGCTCGGGTGGACCGCAGGGGGCCGAGATACTGGAACTCGGTGATGTCGCGCGGCCCGTTCATCGGGCAGGTCAGGCGTTTCATGCTTGCTCCTCAGTGGCTGGCGGCCGTGGCGCCCATCTCGTTCAGAAGGGCGAAACGGTCGAAGCGGTCCAGGGCGAAAGGCGCGATGATGTCGGGGACGCGGCCGGTGGCGATGGTCTCGGCCATGTATTTTCCGGCCACCGGGGTCGCCTTGAACCCCCAGGTGCCCCAGCCGGCGTCCAGCCAGTAGTTCGCCAGCGGCGAGGCGCCCATGATCGGGCTGTAGTCCGGCGTCATGTCGGTGATTCCGGCCCATTGCCGCAAGAGCCGGACGTTGTGCAGGAAGGGGAACAGGTGCAGCGCGCCCTGGGCCAGGGCCTCCTTCTGGTCGAAGGTGGAACGGGTCGAGGCCAGCTGATAGGGGTCGGACCCCCCGCCGATCACGATTTCCCCGCGCGAGGACTGCACCAGATAGGTGTGCAGGTTGGCCGAGGAGACCAGCGTGTGCAGGAAGGGTTTCAGCGGCTGGGTGACCATCGCCTGCAGCGGAAAGCAGCGGATCGGCAGCGGGAAACCGGCCAGTTCGGCGATCTGCCCGTTCAGCCCTCCGGCCGCCTGCAGGACCTGTCCCGCCCGGATCGTGCCGCGGTCGGTCACGATCTCGGTCACGCGGTCGCCCTGGCTGCGGATGGCGGTGACGGTCGTGCGCTGGTGGATCTCCACTCCCTTTTCGGCGGCGCGCTTGGCATAGCCCCAGGCCACCGCATCATGCCGCGCGGTGCCGCCGTCCTTGTGCCACAGGCCGCCCAGGACCTCGTGCTGGCCACCCTCGTCCATGTTCAGGTGCGGGCAAAGCTCGCGCACTGTCCGGGCGTCGACCACCTCGACCCCGGTGCCCGCGTGCTTGCCCATCTCGGCGCGCAGGTGGAAGCTGCGCATCGTCGCCTCGGAATGCGCCAGCGTCAGCTGCCCGCGCTGCGAGAACATGACGTTGAACCCCAGGTCCTGCGACATGGTCCCGAACAGCGAGACCGCTTCCCGGTAGAAGCGGATCGAGGCCTGCGTCAGGTAGTTCGAGCGGATCGTGGTGGTGTTGCGCGCGGTGTTGCCGCCCGCGAGATAGCCCTTTTCCAGTACCGCCACCGACCGGATGCCGTGGTGGTGCGACAGGTAATAGGCCGCCGCCAGCCCGTGGCCGCCGCCGCCGATGATCGCCACGTCATAGCTTTGCCGCAGCGGCGGGGTCGGCGGGATGTCGTCGAATGGCCGGTGCGCGCGGCGCAGGCCGTAGCGAAGCAGGGCGAAGGGCATCGGGGGAACTCCTCGGGTTTGCGCCAGATGGCGCGCCGCGGGCCTCTGTCGCAAGAAAGCGATACTGGCGCTCAGACGTCGATTTCGTTATGGGGTCCAAAAACAGGATCGAGTCATGCGCGAGCTTCCCCATCTCGTCTGCCTCCAGGCCTTCGAGGCCGCGGCCCGCCATCTCAGCTTCACCCGTGCCGCGGCCGAGCTGAACTGCACCCAGGCGGCGATCAGTCAGCGGGTGCGGGCGCTGGAACGGTATTTCGGCCGCCCGCTGTTCCATCGCCACGCCAACGGGCTCGACCTCTCCTCGGCCGGAAAGGCCTATCTGCCGGGCGTGACCCAGGCGCTGGACATGGCCGAGGCGGTGACGCGCGGCCTCACCGGGCGGCGCCTGCACCAGAGCCTGACGGTCTCGGGCCCGATCTCCTTCCTGAACCTGTGGCTGGCGCCGCGCCTCGCGGGCTTCGTTTCCGGCCATGCCGGGGTGGCGGTGCAGCTGAACAGCTCGATCTGGACCGACCCGAACCTGGAACTGGCCGATGTCAGCATCGCGATCCTGGACGAGGCGCAGCGTCCGGCCGAGGCGATCGTGCTGGGCCGCGAGCGGCTGGTCCTGGTCGGCAGCGCGGCTGACGCGGCGCATCTGCGCGCGGGCGGGGCGCTGGACGACCTGCCGCAGATCGAGGTGCTGGGCCGCTATGCCTTCTGGGACCTCTGGGCCGACGGGGCGGGCCGGACGCGCGCGCCGCGGATGCCGGCCCTGCGCGCCGACAATGCCTCCACCGCGCTCGCGCTTGCGGCCGGAGGGGCGGGGGTGACGGTGGTCTATTCCACCTATGCCGAATCCTTCATCGCCTCCGGCAGCCTTCATCCCTTGGCGGGACCGGGGGTCGCGACCTCGCATGTGCTGACGCTGGGCCGGAACCCCGCGCGCAAGACCGGCAGCGCGGCGCGGGATTTCATCGACTGGATGGCGGCCGGGTTCGCCGGGTCAGGCGCGGTCCCAGCTGTCGAGTGACAGGTTGCCCGTCCCGGCAAGCGCAGGGGGCACCTTCATGATCCGCTGCCTGGCCCGCACCTGGTGATCGACGGCAAGCCGGGACGCTTGTCTTGCAGAGCGAATCTTCGCCGGTCGCCTTTTGCAGCACCGTGAACGCACAGCCCTGCCTCTCGTTCTGGCGCAACAGCGCGCTGTCGGGAACGGGATCGTCCACGAACCGGACGCAGTCCAATTTCCTGACAAGATTCTTCCGCAAATTTTCTCAGACTGGCCATGCTTTGCGCAACCCTGAGGGTTACGCGGACATCGAGGTGCCATCTGGGGGAGAGAAATGGGCCGTCTGGAAACATTGATGTCCTGGCTGTACCGCGTGGGACGCGGCGAGGATCCTGCGCTTCGCCGCCTCGAGAGGCTCGGGATGAGACGGAGCGATGCGCCAGGCGCAGCCGTTCCGCTGTTCTTTGCCAGAAGAAAAATTCCCGGCCGCGCCATCTGAGGCGCCGCGCGTCGTGGTCAGCCCACTCCGTTGGCTCGCGCCACGAAATCCGAGAGATGCGGGACGAAGTCGGCCGGACCGCTGCCGCCGGTTGCCATCGCCAGCGCGAAGGAATTCTTGACCGCGCTGGCCATGGGCGTCGCCATGGTCGCCGCATTCGCCATCGCCTCGACATAGCGCATGTCCTTGTAGGCGTTGCCGATGGTGAACCTGTGCGCCTCGCGGTTGCCCTCCAGCGCATAGCCCATGAAGGTCTGGTAGAAGCCGCAATCCATCCGGCCGCCGCGGATCACCTTGTCGAACTCGGCCACCGGAATGCCCACCTTGCGCGACAGGGCCAGCGCCTCGGAATAGAGCGCGGCATAGCCGAGCGACAGGAAGTTGTTCAGCAGCTTCATCTTGTGGCCGTCGCCGATCCCGCCGATATGGACGATCTTGGCCGCCCAGGTGGCGATCACGGGCTGGATGCGGGCAAAGATCTCGGGCGTGGCGCCCACCATGCAATCCAGCGTGCCCTCCCAGGCCTCCTTCGGGGTGCGGCTGAGGGGGGCATCGGCGAAATCGACGCCGATCTCGGCCAGTTCGGCGGCAAGGCGCAGGGTGACGGTCGGGTCCGAGGTCGAGCAGTCGACGACCACCGTGCCCCGGGCCAGCCCCGGCTTCAGCGCCGCCACCGCCGCCGCCACCTCGGGAGAGCCGGTGAGACAGAGGAAGACGATCGACGAACCGCGCGCCAGGTCCGCCAGCGAGGCGGCCTCGGTCGCGCCGCGCGCGACCAGATCCTCGACCGGGGCGCGGTTGCGATGCGCGGTGACGGTCAGGGGATAGCCCTTCTCGACGATGTTCTTCGCCATGCCATGGCCCATCAGGCCGGTTCCGACAAAGCCGATCTTCTCTTTCGCAGCGGTCATTCTTGGTCTCCGGTCTCAGGTCAGATTGAAGCGCCTGCGCAGGTCTGCCACCTGATCCGGTGTCAACGTCCGCAGGGCATGATTTTGCAGCATGAGGAACAGCTTGGCGGTCTCTTCCAGTTCTTCCGTGGCATGTTGCGCATTGGCAAGCGAGGTGCCGGCGACGACCGGGCCGTGGTTGGCCAGCAGGACCGCATGATGCCGGCTGGCCAGTGCCTTGACGGCATGGGCCAGGTCGGGATCGCCCGGCGCGAAGTAGGGGACCAGCGGCAGGCGGCCCACCCGCATGACGTAATAGGCGGTCAGCGCGGGCAGCACGTCCTGCGGGTCGACGTCGCGCAGGATGCTGACGGCGGTGGCATGGCTGGAGTGCAGGTGCACGACGGCCGCCGCATCGGCGCGCTCGCCATACATCGAGAAATGCAGGAACGCCTCCTTCGTCGGCGCGTCGCCGGACAGAAGGCACCCCTTGGCGTCGAAGCGCGACAGGCGGGCGGGGTCGAGCGCGCCCATCGAGACATCGGTCGGCGTCATCAGCCAGCCGCCATCCTCCAGCCGGACCGAGATGTTGCCCGAGGACCCCGCCGTCAGGCCCCGGTCGAAGAGCGAGGCCCCGACGCGGCAGATCTCGTCGCGGGCGCGGGTTTCGTCAGACATCTTCGGGCTCCAGCAGGTCCCAGGCCCGCAGGAAGAAGTCGGGCCCGCCGAAATTGCCGGACTTGAGCGCAAGCGCAAGCTCCGGGCGGGTCGCGCTGCGGGTCCAGGGTACGCCGGGCGCGATCTCGGGGCCGATGTGCAGCATGGTCACGTCCAGCGCCGCAACCACCGCGCCCGACGTCTCGCCCCCGGCGATCAGGAAACGCGAAAACCCCGCGTCGCGCAAACGGCGGGCGGTTTCGGCCAGGACGGCCTCGATCAGGCTGCCCGCCTGGTGCCGGCCCAGACGGTCCTGCACGGTCCGCAGGGTATCCGGGGCGGCACTGGAGTATATCACCGGCGGGTGGTCCGCCGGCTGCGCGATGGCCCAGGCGGCGATATCCGCCGGGGTCTGCCGCCCTTCCGCCAGGGCCTCTGGGTCCAGCGCCAGCAGCGGGAGACCGGCGCTGCGGGCCGCCTCGATCTGGCCCAGCGTCGCCGCCGAGCACGAGCCCGCCAGCACCACCGGACGACCCGTCGGGGCCCGCATCCGGCGCGCGATCGGCTGCGGCCTGACCTTGCCGCTGCGAATGAAATTCGCCGCCAGCCCCAGCCCGATCCCCGAGCCGCCGGTCACCAGGGCCATGTCCTCGCAGGCCGCGCCGATGGTGCGAAGGTCGTCGTCGCTCAGAGTGTCCACGATCAGGATGCGCTCGCCCGCCGCCTGCCGCGCGGCGAACTCCTCGCGCAGCGCCGCGACCCCGCGCCGGATGGTGGCGATCTGCACCAGGCCGATTGGCAGCGCTGTCTGTCTTTGCAACACCCGGACCAGGTTCGAGTCCCGCATCGGGTTCAGCGGATGATCCTTCAGCGGGCTGTCGGACAAGAGTGTATCGCCGACGAAAAGGTGGCCCTTGTAGGTCGTCCGCCCCGCCGCCGGGAAGGCGGGGCAGGCGATGGTCAGCGGGCATCCGGTCAGATCCATCAGGGCTGCCGCCACCGGGCCGATGTTGCCCTGATCCGTCGAATCGAAGGTCGAACAGTACTTGAACAGGATCTGTTCCGCCCCCGCCGCGCGCAGGGCATCGGCGGCCGAGCAAGACATTCCGACCGCCTCGGACGCGGGAATAGACCGAGATTTCAAGGCGATGACCACGGCATCGGCATCCGGCAGGCGGGTGCCCGGCTGCGGGATGCCCATTACCTGGACCGTGCGCAAGCCTTCGCGCGCCAGCATCAGGCACAGGTCCGTCGCCCCGGTGATGTCGTCTGCCACAGCCCCGATCCGCACGCCGCCGTCCTTCCCCTTGTCCGGGGCTGCAGCCAGCCTCTCGCGGCCCGCCCCCATCGCACCCTGTCCCGCCCGGATGAACGTGGCCCTTGCCATGGCCTCGATTCCTGCGCTAACGATAGCAATGACAACGCTATCATTGATGCCCTGTCAAGGGACCACGCGCCTTGGGGATTTGAGGGAACACCATGAACGCCACTACTGACCTGCGGATCTGCGTCCTGGGCCTGGGGTCGATGGGCCTGGGCATGGCGGCATCCTTGCGGAAGCGCGGCTTCGCCGTGACCGGCTACGACCCGAATGCCGAGGCGCTGAAACGCTTTGCCGAAGCGGGGGGGCAAGGGGCCGCGAGCCCGGCCGAGGCTGCGCGGGGCGCGGATGTCGTGCTTTCCGTGGTCGTCAACGCGGCGCAGACCGAAACGGCGCTCTTCGGGCCGGACGGGGCCGCACCCGCCCTGGCCAGGGGGGGAATCGTGGTCTCCAGCGCCACCATGTCCCCCGAAGCGGCGCGGGCGCTTGCGGCGCGCTGCGCGGAACTGGGCCTTGGCTACCTGGACGCGCCGATCAGCGGCGGCGCGGTGCGCGCGGCGGCGGGCGAGCTGACGATCATGGCCTCGGGTCCGGCCGGGGTGTTCCAGCGCCTGCGCCCGGTGCTGGATGCGATCGCCGCCAAGGTCTACGAGCTGGGCGATGACGCGGGAACCGGCGCGGCCTTCAAGATCGTGAACCAGCTTCTGGCCGGCGTCCATATCGCCGCCGCCTGCGAGGCGATCACCTTCGCCAAGGCGATGAACCTCGACATTGCAAAGGTTTACGAGGTCATCACCGCCTCGGCCGGCAATTCCTGGATGTTCGAGAACCGGGTGCCGCACATCCTGGACGGCGATTATGCGCCCCGCAGCGCGGTCGAGATCTTCACCAAGGATCTGGGCATCGTCTCGGACATCGGCCGGGGGCTGAAGTTCCCGACGCCGATCGCCGCCATGGCGCTGCAGATGTTCGTGATGACAGCCGCCGCCGGGATGGGGCGTGACGACGATGCCTCGGTCGCGCGGATGATCGCCGGGCTTGTGGGGCTGGAGCTTCCGGGGATGGGGGCCTGACCATGCCGAGGTTCGCCGCCAACCTGACCATGATGTTCGGCGAGCATCCCTTCGTGGATCGTTTCGCAGCGGCAGCCCGCGCCGGATTCGACGCGGTGGAATACCTGTTTCCCTATGACTTCGATCCCGCCGCCATTGCCGGGGCCTTGCAGGACAACGGCCTGACGCAGGCGCTGTTCAACCTGCCGCCGGGCGACTGGGCGGGCGGAGATCGCGGGCTTGCGGCGCTGGCGGACCGGCGGGAGGAATTCCGCGCCTCGGTCCGGACCGCCCTGGCCTATGCCCGCGCGACGGGGGCGAAGCGCGTCCACGCGATGAGCGGGCTTGCCGACCGGACCGACGGTCGGGCGATGGCGGCCTATCGCGACGCGCTGGCCCATCTGTGCGACCGGGCGGGCGCCGAGGGGCTGGAGGTGATGATCGAGCCGATCAACCCCCGCGACATGCCAGGGTATTTCCTCAACGATTTCAACATGGCAGCCGATCTGATCGCCGATCTGGGCCTGCCGAACCTGCGGTTGCAGTTCGACATCTATCACCGCCAGATCATCCATGGCGACGTGCTGACGGGCCTGCGCCAGCTTATGCCGGTCATCGGCCATGTCCAGATCGCCGCCGTCCCCCTGCGCCATGAGCCGGGCACGGGCGAGCTGGCGGATGCGGTCATCCTGGCCGAGCTGGACCGGCTGGACTATGCGGGTTTCGTCGGCTGCGAATACCGCCCGGCGGGCGATACCGTGGCCGGGCTGGGCTGGATGGCGGCCTTCCGCCAGGGGTGACGCGCCCAGTAGACCCGGGCGCGCCAAAGGGTCATTCGTCTGCGTAGTCGCGGTGCAGCGCCCAGTCCGCCTCGCAGAAGCGGTCGGTCGCGAAATTGCGCTGGTGCCAGTAGGGATAGATCAGCGGCACGCGGCTGACGGCGTTGAGGCGGGCCATTTCCTCGGCGGTCAGGCGCAGCGACACCGCGCCGAAATTGTCCAGGAACTGCGCCTCGTTGCGGCCGCCCACCACCAGCGAGGACACGCCCGGACGCGTCAGCAGCCAGGCCAGCGCGATCTGCGCCGCCGAGACGCCGCGCACCTCGCCGATCTCGACCAGCACATCCACGATCGACCAGAGTTTCTCCTCGTCCCGGATCGGCGGTTCGGTCCAGCCGGCGAATTGGCGCGAGCCCTCGGGCGTCGGCTGGCCCCGGCGATGCTTGCCGGTCAGCAGCCCTGCGGCCAGCGGGCTCCAGACCAGGACGCCCAGGCCCTGATCGACCGAGATCGGCAGCAGCTCAAACTCGGCCTCGCGCGCTTCCAGCGTGTAGTGGATCTGCTGGGTCACGAACCGCGGCCGCCGGTCGCGGTCCGAGGCCATCAGCGACTTCATGATGTGCCAGCCGGAATAGTTCGAGCAGCCGACGTAGCGGACCTTGCCCTGCTGCATCAGCGTGTCGAGCGCGGCCATCTTCTCTTCGACCGGGGTCGTGCCGTCCCATTCGTGCATGTAGTAGATGTCGATATGGTCGGTCCGCAGGCGCTTCAGGCTGCGCTCGCATTCCCGGATCAGGTGGTGGCGGCTGACGCCCTCGTCGTTCGGACCGTCGCCGATGCGCATCCGGGCCTTCGAGGTGACCAGGACCCGCTCGCGCCGGCCGTCCAGCACCTCGCCCAGGATTTCCTCGGACAGGCCGGTCGAATACATGTTGGCGGTGTCGAAAACGTTCACGCCATTGTCGATGCACAGGTCGACCAGCCGCCGCGCCTCGGGCACGCCGTGCTGGCCGACCATGCCGAAGGCCCCCTTGCCGCCGAAGGTGAAGGTTCCCATCGTAATGACCGATACCTTCAGGCCCGAGCGGCCCAATATCCTGTATTCCATGATGTTCTCCGTGATTGGCAGGGGTCAGCCTGCAAGGATTGCGGCGATATGGGCCATGCCCGGCTCGGGGCTGGTAAGGACGTGCAGGGGGCCGAGCCGGTCCTTGACCGCCTCCAGCGCCCGCGCCATCGAGGCCTGGGCAAGGACGATCACGTCCACTTCTGGCGCAAGCCCGGTCAGCGCCTCGGCGACCAGCCGGTCGTGGCCCTGGGTATCGCCACCCGACAAGAGCGCGAAGGCGTCGTCGGCCAGGCGGCTGGTCAGTGCGCAGGTCTGGCCCGAGGCTTCGGCGGTGCGGCGGATCAGGTCGGCAGTCGGGTCCAGCGTGGTGGACAGCGTCGCCAGCACGCCGATGCGCGGCCCGCGCTGCACCGCTTCCGCCGCCATGCCCTGGTCGATGCGGAACAGGGGCACCGGACACAGCGGCCGCGCGGCCTCGACCGCCGGTCCCAGCGAGGAGCATGTCACGACCACGGCCTCGGCCCCGGCGTCGACGGCCGACCAGACCATGGCGGTCAGCCGCCGCATGGTCGCAAGCGACAGCCGCCCGTCGCGGATGGTGTTGCGCAGCAGGCTTTCGTCCAGCATGGCGAAAGGGGTCCAGCCCGGCAGATGCCGCCGGGCGAGGGCGTCGAAGGGGCCGATCAGCCCGGAGACGGTGTGAATCAGGGCCAGACTGCGTGGCTCGGCCGGTTGGGGGTCGGTCATCTTGCGGTGTCCATAGGTTTCCATCCGCCGGTCATCTCCATCGAACGGGGGCGATTATGACAGCGTTGCCAATGCTGCGCCGGCCGCTGTGCGACTTGCAAGCGCGGATTGCTGGTTTTCCAAGGAAACAAGGCCAACTCGCGGCATGCGGGGAGGGGTGATGCCATTTCCGGCATGGCGTTATGCCGGGAATGGCAATTGACGTGCCCTTCTCCGACGGCAAAAAATGACAGCGTTGCCATACGGGCCATGGTCCTTCCGCAAAGGGCGTGCCGCCTGTCCGTGAGACGCGCCAGGCAGGAATGCGCCTGCGCAGCAGACGGTCCCCGGAGGCCGCGTGAAGATCGGGAAAGAGGAGCCTGAATGTCCGTGTCTGGCCAGAAAACCACCGAAGCGACACCGGCGTCGTCCAGCCTGTGGCGCGAACTGGCGCAATTGCGCCATGTCCGCGAAATCAACGTGCTGGCGGCGATGCTGATCGTCGGCGCGCTGATCAGCTTCTACACGCCCTATTTCCTGACCACCAACAACCTGATGGGGGTGTTCCGGGCCTTCTCGCTGACCGCGATCATGAGCATCGGCATGGTCATGGTGATCATCACCGGCGGTATCGACCTCTCGGTCGGCTCTGCCATGGGGCTGGCCTCGCTGGTCACGGCGCTGTGCTTCGATGCCGGATACGGCACCGGCTTCAGCATCGCCGCCGGGCTGGGGGTGGGCGTGACCTTCGGCCTGGTCAACGGGCTTCTGATCACCGCGATCGGCCTGCCGCCCTTCATCGCGACACTGGGCACGCTCAGCATCGGGCGCGGCCTGATGTACATGATCACCCACGGCGTCCCGGTCACGCCGGACACGCCCGAGGTCTTCTCGGTCCTGGGGCAGGGCTATGTCGGCCCGGTCCCGGTGCCGGTGGTGATCATGCTGGTGCTGATGGTGGTCTTCGCGCTGGTGATGCGGCGCACCCGCTTTGGCCGGCACGTCTATGCCACGGGCGGCAACGAGCATGCGGCCCGGCTGAGCGGCGTGAAGACCGGCCGGGTCAAGCTGGCGGTCTATGTGCTGTCCTCGACCATCGCCTCGCTGGCCGGGATCATCGGCTTCTCGCGCTATCTGTCGGCGGAACCGGCCTCGGGCTTCGGGTCCGAGCTGGACGTGATCGCCGCGGCCGCCATCGGCGGGGCGAGTCTCGCCGGCGGCGTCGGCAGCGTCACCGGCGCGGTGATCGGCGCGGCGCTTGTGGGCGTGATCGCGAACGGCGTCGTGCTTTTGAACATCAACACCTACGCGCAGCAGGCCATCACCGGGGGCGTGATCCTGATCGCGGTCAGCCTCGATGTGCTGCGCAGCAAGCTGACGGGAGGAAACGGCTGACGCCCGGCAAGCGACAGATCCTGCAAAAGACCAAGACAACCAGGGAGCCCGGACCCGAACCGGGAGTGGAGGAAAGACGATGAAGACGCTTATCAAGACCGCCCGCGCCGCGATGGTGACCATGGCCCTGACGGCCGGCACCGCGGCCCTTGCCCAGGACATCACCATCGCCGTGGTGCCGAAAGTGGCCGTGCCGTTCTTCGACGACTGCAACACCGGCGCGCAGGAAGCCGCGGACCGGCTTGGCGTAGGCTACCAGTGGGTGGTGCCGCAGAACACCCAGGGCGCGACCCAAGTCAAGATCATGGAGGACCTGATCGCCCGCAACGTCACCGGCATCGCGATCTCGGTCAACGAGCCGAAGTCGGTCGAAGGCGTGATCAAGCAGGCGATGGACGCGGGCATCAAGGTCGTGACCTTCGACAGCGACAGCGCCAATTCCGGCCGCAGCATGTATATCGGCACGATCAACACCGAAGCCGGCGTCACCATGGGCAATTCCATGGCCGAGGCTCTGGGCGGCAAGGGCAAGGTGGCGATCGTCACCGGCCAGCTGGGCGCCTCGAACCTGAACGAGCGCATCGACGGCGTGAAGAAGGCCCTGGAAGCCTATCCGGAGATCGAGATCGTCGCGGTGGAAGGCACCGAGGACGACCTGGCCAAGGCGGTCTCGGTGACCGAGGCGCTGCTGCGCGCCAACCCCGACCTCGCGGGCATCTTCGGCATGAGCCAGGTCGGCGGCCCGGCCGTGGCCAAGGTGCTGGCCCAGAAAGAGTTCGCGGACCGCAAGGGCGCGCTGAAGGTCTTCGCCTTCGACGACCTGCCCGACACCGTGCAGGGCGTGAAGGACGGCTTCATCGACGGCATCATGGTGCAGCGCCCGGTCACGATGGGCCGTCTGGCCGTCGAGAGCCTGGTCGCCCAGATCAAGGGCGAGGCGGGCGAGGTCAAGGACATCGACACCGGCGTGACCGTGGTGAACGCGGGCAACCTGGACAGCTACACCAAGTGATCCTGCCCGGCGGAGGCGCGCGAAAACTCGCGCCTCCGCTTCCCTTTCAGCCCTGCGCGAGGCCCGAATGACGCCCTTTCTCGAAATGCACGGCATCTCGAAGACCTTTCCAGGGGTCAAGGCCCTCAACCGGGTCGACCTGCGCCTGCGGCCGGGCGAAGTGCATGTCCTTGCCGGTGAGAACGGCGCCGGGAAAAGCACGCTGATGAAGATCATGACCGGGGTCTACAAGGCAGACCCAGGCGGCGTGATCCGGGTCGACGGGCAGGACACCGTGATCCGCGATCCGGTCCATGCCCGGGCCCTGGGCATCAGCATCATCTATCAGGAACTGGCGGTCGTGAACAACATGACCGTGGCCGAGAACATCTACCTTGCCCGCGAGCCGCTGACCGCGACCGGACTGATCGACCGCCGCCGGATGAACGCCGACGCCCGCGCCGTGCTGGCCGAGCTGGACATCTCGATCGATCCCGATACCAAGGTGGGCAGCCTCAGCATCGGCCAGAAGCAGATGGTCGAGATCGCCCGCGCGATCTCCTACAGCTCGCGGCTGATCATCATGGACGAACCCACCGCCTCGCTCAGCCACCACGAGGCGACGGTGCTGACCCGCATGGTCAGGAAGCTGGCGGCGCAGAATATCGGCATCGTCTACATCTCGCACCGGATGGACGAGATCTTCGAGATCGCCGACCGGATCACCGTGCTGCGCGACGGCGAGACCGTCGACAGCCGCCCGGCCAGCGAGATGACGCGCGACCTGCTGGTGCGCAAGATGGTGGACCGGGACCTGTCGCAGCTGTTCGGCGAGCATCTCTCGCATGCCACCGACCAGGTGCTGATGTCGGTGCGCGGCCTGGGGCTTAAGCGCCCGACCGCGCAGGGCGCGCGGGTCGGCGACGTCTCGTTCGAGCTGCACAAGGGCGAGATCCTGGGCTTCTTCGGCCTGGTCGGGGCCGGCCGGACCGAAGTGATGGAGATGATCTTCGGCAGCCGCGCCCATGTCGGCCACATCGCCATCGACGGGCGCGAGGTGCGGATCGAAAGCCCCTCGGACGCCATCGCGCAGGGCATCGGCTTCGTGACCGAGGACCGCAAGGAACAGGGCCTCGTCCTGGGCATGTCGGTGCGCGAGAATTTCAGCCTGACCCATCTGGCCGATTACTGCCGCCTCGACGTGGTGAACCGCCGGCGCGAGGCCGAGGCCTGCCGCGGCTATGTGCGCAGCCTGGGGATCAAGACGCCCTCGACCGAACAGAAGGTGCTGAACCTGTCGGGCGGCAACCAGCAGAAGGTGGTGATCGCGAAATGGGTGGCGCGGCGGCCGCGCATCCTGATCGTGGACGAACCGACCCGCGGCATCGACATCGGCGCCAAGGCCGAGGTCCACGCGCTCCTCAACCGGCTGGCCTCCGAGGGCATGTCGATCATCGTGGTCTCCTCGGACCTGCCCGAGATCCTTGCGATCAGCGACCGGGTGGTCGTCTTGAAGGAGGGCCGGATAAGCGGCATCCTCGGCCGCCACGATGCGACGCAGGAACGGGTGATGCTGGCGGCGACGGGCTGAGACGACTTGGAAGAAACGGAGAACGACAATGACCAGACGCATCATCTTCACCGGCGGGACCGGCAAGGCCGGGCGGCACATGCTGCCCTATCTGCTGGAAAAGGGCTATTCGATCCTGAACCTCGACCTGAAGCCCTTCGACCATCCCGGGATGAACACGCTGATCACCGACATCACCGACAGCGGGCAGGTGTTCAACGCGCTGACCACCCATTTCGGCTTTGGCGGCTATGACGAGGGCGCGCCGCCCCAGGCCCCCGACGCGGTGGTGCATTTCGCCGCCGTTCCCCGGGTGATGATCCAGCCCGACAACACCACCTTCGCCGCCAATACCGTGGGCACCTACAACGTCATCGAAGCGGCGATGAAGCTGGGCGTGCGCAAGGTCATTGTTGCCAGCTCCGAAACGACCTATGGCGTCTGCTTCGCCGAGGGTGACAAGGATTACCACTCCTTCCCGCTGGAAGAGGATTACGACAGCGACCCGATGGACAGCTACGGCCTGTCCAAGGTGGTGAACGAAAAGACCGCCCGCGCCTTCGCGATGCGCTACGGCGCCGACATCTATGCCCTGCGCATCGGCAATGTGATCGAACCGCACGAATACGCCAATTTCCCCGGCTACCTGGCCAATCCGATGTCGCGCAAGCGCAACGCCTGGAGCTATATCGACGCGCGCGACCTTGGCGAGATCGTGCATCTCTGCATCCAGAAGGATGGCCTCGGCTATCAGGTGTTCAACGCGGTGAACGACACGATCACGGCCGATCTGCCGACCGAGGAGTTCCTGAAGAAATACGCGCCCGACACACCGATCCGCCGCCCGATGGGCCCGCGCGAGGCGCCGCTCTCGAACCGCAAGATCCGCGAGGTCCTGGGCTTCAAGGAAGCGCATGACTGGCGCAACCATGTGAAGCGCTGAATAATCCCTGGTGCGGCCGCTGCGGCCGCGCCATCCGAAAGGGGAAGTCGAGTGACGAAGACCAAGCTGCGGCTACCCGACCGGAAGGTCAAGGTCACCCTGCGCGACGTGGCCCTGCGGGCCGATGTCAGCGAATCCACCGTCTCGCGCATCATGCGCAACGAGGGGCTGGTGGCCGAGGCGACCCGCGAGAAGGTGATGGAAAGCGTCCGCGCGCTTGGCTATGTGCCGAACCGCATCGCCGGATCGCTCGCCTCGCTGGAGACGCATCTGCTGGGCGTGGTGGTGCCGTCCCTGTCCAACATCGTCTTTCCCGAGGTGCTGCAGGGCATCAATGCCGGGCTGCGCGGCAGCCGCTACCAGGCCGTGATCAGCGTCAGCGACTACGAGATGGACCACGAGGAAACCCTGGTGCGCGGCATCCTCGCCTGGCAGCCCAAGGCGATCCTGATCACCGGCTTCGACCATACGCTGGCGACGCGGCGGATGCTGGATCAAAGCGGCGTGCGCGTGGTCGAGATGATGGAAATCGACAGCGCCCCCATCGACATCGCCGTCGGCATGTCGCACCGCAGGGCGGGTTACGCCGCCGGCCGCCACCTGGTCGAACGGGGCTACCGGCGCTTCGGCTATGTCGGGCACGACTGGACGTCCGACCGCCGGGCGCGCCAGCGCTACGACGGCCTGTCCGAGGCGCTGTCCGAGGCGGGGCTGTCCATCGTCGCCCATGCCATCGCCGACGGCTCCAGCGCGATCGGCGCGGGCAAGCGGCAGACGGCTTTGCTGCGGTCGATGGCCGAGGTGGACGTGGCGGTATATTCCAACGACGACATGGCGGTGGGCGGCATCTTCCACTGCATGGAGGCGGGGATCGCGGTTCCCGACCAGCTTGCGATCTTCGGCTTCAACGGGCTGGAGATCGGGCGCGACCTGCCAAGGCCGCTGTCCACGATCCGCTCGAACCGCTTCCTGATCGGCCAGAAGTCGATCGAGGCCATCCTGCAGGCCCCCGAACGCCCCGCGACCAAGACCACCATCGATACCGGCTTCGAGATCTTCGCCGGCGCCACCGCCTGACCGCGCCCTGGCCCGGGGGGAGCGACATGACCAGGACCTGCTGCCTGCCGATGGTCCGACGGACAGCCGAGACGAGCAAGGTTACCTGCCTGCGCCCTCAGGGCGAGCGGGGTAGAAACGAGTTCTTGCGCCATTCAGAAGGCGTCTGCCCGAACTTGGCCCTGAAAAGCCGCGAGAACTGGGCCTGATCGCAGAAGCCGAAGCGGTACGAGATTTCCGCCATGGAAAGAGTATGGGACGAGGCAATCAGATCCCTCGACGCAACCAGCCGCTCGTCCCTTATGAACTGCGACACGGTCTGGTTCGTGTCTCCGAACAGCTCATGCAGGTATCGCTTGGAGATTCCACAAGCCTCGGCCACGAATTCGGGCGACAGGGCCGGATTTGAAAGATTTTTCCGGATCACCTGTTCGGCGCGCCGCAGATGGCCCGCCCGTACCGACGTGCGGACGTGGTCGTCGCTCCCCGCGTTCTCGTCCAGGGCAAGGGCCAGCACTTCGACCATTTGCCGGCCCAGGACCTCGGCCGCGCGCCCTGCGGAGAGCGGCAGCGCATGAAGCTGGTGCATCATCGAAGTGAAAAGCGCGGGCAACCCGCCCCTGCAGTCGATCGTGCGGGCGCAAAAGCTGTCGGGGTCTCGCACCTTTTCCGCCAGCGAACGCTTGCTGATTTTCAGGACGCTCAGCTCATTCGCCGTGTCGTAGGAGAACCGATAAGGCTCATCCCCGCGTTCCAGGATGAACCCGCCCGGGTCGCAGCGGACTTCGCGGCCCATTTGCCTGAACTCGACCGGGCTCAGCCGGGGAACGGTGATGAGATACTCTTCCTCGCGGGTGTGCGAGATATGTGTGGGCCTGCGTTCGTATTGCAGCGGCTCGGTCGCGAGCCGCGAAAGTGACACGCTTCCCATCTGCCTGCGTTCCAGCGTTCCGGAAAAGGTCGACGCCTCGCGAAAGGTCAGCTGCAACGGGAAGTAGGTTTCGGAGATCACACGGTTCCAGTGCGCAGCGCGCTGGTTCGGCCGGATTTCGCTGGTGCTGTGTGCGGCTATGTCCATGCGCCCTCTCCCCAAAGCGCTATTCGAGAATCGGTAGGCCTCATGCCGCTTGTTTTCAAGCATATTCGGGCCGCGCCGAAAGCCTGTGCGCCCAGCAACAAGGCTTTGCGCGCCCAGGATCAAACCGGCCGTCGGCCTGCGCGCATGCGCAAATCATCATGCCCTCTGCTTCAAGAACGACGGGCCGAATTCGGTCAGTCTGGCGTCACGACGAGAGGCTGGAAAACGGCCCGGACGCACAGGGAGAACGAGCCACGCTCCTTCCGAAGGCATGCCGACCCGTTTTCCCATCCGGGAGGATCAATGAATGGCTAAACGCAATGTGGACCCGATCACGCTATCGGTCGTCCGGGGCGTGCTTGAAACCACCCAGCGCGAGATGACGCTGACGCTGGAACAGACGGCACGGTCTTCTGTGTTCAATCTGGCGCACGACTATTCTACGGCGCTTTTCAACCATAGCCCGGAGATGATCCTCCAGGGACAGGACATCCCGATCCACCTGGGCAGCCTGATCCCCGCCATGAAGTCGGTCGCCAGATTCTTCGAAGGCGACATCCACGAAGGCGACCTGATCCTTCACAACGATCCAGCCTATGGCGGCAGCCACATCATCGATACCTGCATGTACATGCCCGTCTTCTATGAAGGCGAACTGGTCTTCTGGACGGTATGCAAAGGCCATCTGACCGACATCGGCGGCCCCGTGCCTGCGGGCTACAACCCGAACGCGACCGAGATCTTTGCCGAAGGCCTGCGCATCCCGCCCGTCAAGCTGTGGGATCGTGGCAGGCCGCGCAAGGACGTGATGAACCTGCTGCTGACCAACATGCGGGCCCGCCGCGACCAGGAAGGTGATTTCAACGCGCTTATCGGGGCCTGCCAGGTGGGCGCGCGCAACCTGGTCAACCTGATGAAGAAATACGGCAAGGATGTCGTGCAGGACTGCATCGCGGAACTGCTCGACATGGCCGAGGCGCATATGCGCAAGCTGATTTCCGAGGTTCCGGACGGCACCTATACCGGCACCGCCATCCTTGAAGACGCGGGCCACGGCTACGGCGACTTCGAGATCACCGCCACCGTCACGGTCAAGGGCGATGGCTGCCACATCGCCATCTCCTCGCCGCCGCAGATCCCGTATTTCATCAACAGCTACGAAGGCAACAGCCACTCCGGCGTCTATCTCGGCCTGATGATGTTCGCGCAACTGCCCCCGCCCTACAACGAAGGGCTCTACAGATGTGTCACGACCGACATGGGTCCGAAGGGCACGCTGTGCAATGCGAAGTCGCCCGCGCCGCACATGAACTGCACCACGACCCCGATGGAGACGCTGACCGATGCGGTGCGTCTGGCCTTCGAACAGGCTGCGCCGCACAAGGTCTCGGCCAGCTGGGGCCATGCCAACGGCTGCAACATCGCCGGCTGGGACAATCGCCACGACGAGGAATATGTGACGATGGTGCTGGCCTCGATCATCTCGGGCGCCGGGGCCACGGCGCAGGCCGACGGCTGGCACGCGGTCGGACCCGAGTGCTGCTTCGGCGCGCTCACCTCGGGTGACATCGAGATGCTGGAGCACAGCTATCCGATCATCATCCACCGCTACTCGCTGATGGAAGACAGCGGCGGCGCCGGCCGGAACCGTGGCGGGTCGGGCACCTGCTGGGAGGTGGAGCCGCTCGATACGCCGATGACCCTGATCACCTTCGGCGAGGGGCGCCGCATCCCGGCCATGGGCGCGGCAGGGGCGAAGTCCACTCTCGTCTCGTCCAAGGTGGGCCGTCTGGAAGTCACCCGCAACGGCGAACGGAAGATCATCACCGACAATGTGATCGAGACGATCCAGCCCGGCGAGCGCGCGGCAAACAAGAACCCCGGCGGCGGCGGCTATGGCAACCCGTTCGAACGCGATGTCCAGAAAGTGGTCGAGGATGTCCGCAACGGTCTCGTCAGTCTCGAGGGGGCGCGGCTCGACTACGGCGTGGTCATCGCCGACCGCGACAGCCTGACTGTCGACCACGACGCGACGGCGCGCCTGCGCGCGGCCTGA
The DNA here is from genome assembly GCF_015999335.1 of Tabrizicola soli. Lineage (GTDB taxonomy): Bacteria > Pseudomonadota > Alphaproteobacteria > Rhodobacterales > Rhodobacteraceae > Tabrizicola > Tabrizicola soli. Next base: position 193,567 of record NZ_JAEACP010000006.1, read on the forward strand.
TCCCATCCATCGCTCCACCGGCTTCCGGTCGCGGGGACAAGGTCCCCGCCCGGTCACGGCCACCCTGAAAGGACCCTTCCCATGCAGAACCAGTATCGTCTCGGCATCGACGCGGGCGGCACCTTCACCGATTTCATCCTCGCGGACCGCAAGGGCGGGGTGCGCATCTTCAAGGCGCTGTCGACCCCCAATGACCCGACCGCCGCGATCCGCAACGGCCTGAACCTTATCCACGAGGAAACCGGCCTTACGCCCGGGCAGATCGTGTCGAATTCCGATCTGTGCATCAACGGCACCACGGTCGGCCTGAACGCGCTGATCACGCACAATGGGGCCAAGACCGGCCTGATCGCCACCCGCGGGCATGAGGACAGTATCGAGATCCGCCTCGGCCACAAGGAAGATGGCTACCGCTACGATCCGGAATATCCGCCTGCGACGATGCTGGTTCCGCGTTACCTGCGGCGTGGCGTGGCCGAGCGGGTTCTGTCCAACGGCAAGGTCCACACGCCCCTGGACGAAGAGGATGTGCGCGACGCCTGCCGCCATTTCCTCCGTGAGGACGTTGAATCCGTGGCGATCAGCTTCGTCTGGTCCGTTCTTCACCCCGAGCACGAAGCACGCGCCGCCGAGATCGTCCGCGAGATGATGCCGAATGTCCGCCTGACCGTGGGCAGCCAGCTCTACCCGCAGGTGCGCGAATACACCCGCACCTCGACCGCCATCGTCAATGCCTATCTCGCCCCGATCCTGCAACGCTATGTCGAAGCGGTGGATGCCTATTTCCAGTCGCTCGGCGCGCGGCATCCGGTGCGGTACTTCCAGTCGAACGGCGGCCTGGCGCTTGGGCATGTGGTCAGCGACCAGTCGGTCTATGCCATCAATTCGGGTCCCGCCTCGGCCCCGCAGGCCGCGCTCTGGCTGGGCGAGCCGTGGGGGATGAAGGACATCATCACCGTCGACATGGGCGGCACCTCCTTCGACATCACCCTGACCCGCGACGGGCGGGCCAATGTCTCGAAGAACATCGACTTCCTGCGGTACCGGATCGGTATCCCGATGATCCAGGTGGAAACGCTGGGCGCGGGCGGCGGGTCGATCGGCTGGATCGACAGCATGGGGCTGATGCAGATGGGCCCGCAGTCGGCCGGCTCGGAACCCGGCCCGGCCTGCTATGACCAGGGCGGCGAGAAGCCCACCACCACCGATGCGAACCTTGTGCTGGGCTACCTCAACCCCGATGGCCTTGTCGGCGGGCGCTTGCCGCTGAACGTGGAAAAGGCCCGCCGCGCGATCAAGACCCATCTCGCCGACCCGCTGGGGATCAGTGTGGAAAAGGCCGCCTACGGCATGTTCACCATCGTCAACAACAACATGGTCAACGCCATCCGCCGCGTCTCGGTGGAACGCGGCTATGACCCGCGCGACTTCGTGCTGAACTGCGCGGGCGGGGCGACGGCGGCGCATATCACGGCGCTGGCGCGCGAGATGGGCATCCGCAAGGTGCTGATCTCCAAGCTTGCCTCGGGTCTCTGCGCCTTTGGCCAGATCCTGTCGGACGTCAAGTACAACTACATGGCTCCGGTCGCGGCGCGGCTGGAAGGGGCCGAGGCTGCCAGCCGCCTGAACCGCCTCTTCGGAGAACTCGAGGGGCGCGGGCGCGCCGACCTGATGGCCGACGGCTTCACCGAGGGGCGCATCTCGGTCCGCCGCAGCCTCGACATGCGCTATGTGGGGCAGGTGCATGAATGCACTGTTGACATCGATCCCTTCGAAATCACCGAAGCCGCACTGGAACGGCTCAGGGCCGCGTTCCATGCGCGCCACGAGGAACTTTACACCTATTCCGAACCGCACAGCGCGGTCGAGGTGGTGAACGTCGAGAGCGCGATCACTGGCGCGGTCGACAGGCCCGGCCGCATGTCCGCCTCGCCCGGCAAAGGAGCGCATGCCGCTCTCAAGGGCACGCGTGAGATGTTCTTCGACGCCGACGGCGTTCCGCGCGAGACGCCGGTCTACGACGGCGCCCTTCTGGGCGCAGGCGACCGCATTACCGGACCCGCCGTCATCCAGGAGGTGACGACGACCATCGTGATCGAGCCCGGCTGGCTGGCCGAACTTGATGCCTCTGCGGTCTATGTCGTGACGATGGCTGCCGATAACGCCGCCCGGCAGCATGTCGCCCGCGCGGTCGAGGTGGCCTGAGATGGCGCTGGCGCTGGAACAGGTGGGGGTCGCCTTCGGCGGCTTCCGCGCGCTTGCGGACGTGTCTCTGTCGGTTCCGCCGGGAGAGGTCGTGGGGCTGATCGGCCCGAACGGGGCGGGCAAGACGACCTGCGTGAATGTCCTGACGGGGTTCCAGCGCCCATCGACCGGGCGGGTGTTGCTGGACGGACGTGACGTTTCGGCGCTGCCTGCCCATCGGCTGCGCCGCGCCGGCGTGGCGCGGACCTTTCAGGCGGGGCGTCTCTTCACCGGACTGGACGTGCTGGACAATCTGGCCTGCGCCGGTATCGGCCTGGGCCTCGGCCGGGCCGAGGCCGAGCATCAGGCGAGCGACCTGTTGCGCTGGATGGGGATCGAGACGCTGGAAAGCCGCGCCGCCGCCGGTCTGCCCTACACCGATGAACGCCGTGTGGCGATCGCCCGCGCGCTGATGGGCGGGCCTTCCTATCTGCTGCTGGACGAACCCGCCGCCGGCATGTCGGAGGCCGAGTCGGCCGATCTGGCAGCCCTGATCCGCCGCATCGCCCACGACCGCGGCATCGGGTGCCTCTTGATCGAACACAATGTGGGTCTTGTCCTGTCCATCTGTTCGGATGTCGTCGTGCTTGATGGCGGCCGGGTCATCGAAAGGGGGGACCGCAAGGTGATCCTCGGGTCGAGCGTCGTCCGCGAAGCCTATCTTGGCGCCCATGCGGAGGCCGCATGATGGCAAAGCTGGGCGTCTATGATCTTGCGGTGCGCTACGGCAAGCTGACCGCCATATCCGACCTGTCCCTTGCGGTGGCCGAGGGGGAGCGCGTCTTCGTCTCGGGGCCGAACGGGGCCGGAAAATCGTCGCTCCTGTCGGCCATAGCCGGCGCGGTGCGCGCGGCGCATGGCCGGATCGAGATGGACGGGGAAATCCTTTCCGGCCTTGGCGCCGAGGCCATCGCGCGCCGCGGCCTGTCGATGGTGCCCGAAGGACGGCGCATCTTTCCGGGTCTGACCGTGCTGGAAAACCTGTCGGTCGGCACCGGCATGCGGCGCGACCGCAGCGCCGTTGCCGATGATCTTGAAACCGTCTTTACCGCCTTTCCCATACTGCGCGAGCGGGCACGCTCCGCTGCCGGCGCGCTTTCGGGGGGGCAGCAGCAGATGCTGGCCATCGCCCGCGCGCTGATGACGAACCCCAAGGTCATGATGGTGGACGAGCCTTCGCTTGGGCTCGCCCCGAAAGTGGTGGACGAAGTCTATGACCGTCTCTGCCAGCTTCAGGCCCTTCGCGGGCTTACGCTGGTGATCGTCGAGCAATCCTCCGCCCGCGCGGCGCGTGTCGGGGGGAGGATGCTTCTGATGCGGGGCGGGCGGATCGTGGCCGATGGCGACGCCACCGAATTCGCCGCCCGCGACCTTCTTGCCGAAGCCTATTTCGGAGGTGCGGCATGAGCCTGCAACTGGTGTTCGACGCGCTGGCGCTGGGCGGCATCTATGCCGTTGCCGCGCTGGGCATCGCGCTGATCTTTGGCGTGATGCGGCTGGTCAACTTCGCGCACGGCCAATTCATCGCCTGCGCCGTATTCGCCCTGATCGTACCTTCGACGGATGCGCTGGCCGTTCTGGGGCTGGGCGCGCTGCCTGCGCCTGTGCTGGTCCCGCTCATCCTGCTGATCGGCGCGGGACTGGCGGTTCTGGCCGAGGCGCTGGTGTTCCGGCCGATGCGGAACGCTTCGCCGGTGGCGCTGATGGTGGGCAGCTTTGCCCTGGGTGTTGCGCTGCAGAACCTGCTTCTGGCGCTTTATGGCGGTCGGCCCAAGGCCGTCAGCCTGTGGGCGGAACTGGGCCAGCCGGTCCAGATCGCAAGCGCATCGGTCCCGCTGCTTCAGCTGATCGTCATCGCGGCGGTGGCCGTGATCCTGGCCGGCCTTGCGCTGATGCTGCGCAAGAGCCGTCTCGGACTTGAGATGCGTGCCGCCGCCGAGGATTTCACCATGGCGCGGATGCTGGGCGTGCGCTCCAACCGGGTGATTTCCGGCGCCTTCGCGCTCTCGGGCGGTTTGGCGGCCGTGGTTGCGCTCGTGCTGGTCGCACAGACCGGCGTGGCCGATGTTCGCATGGGCGGACAGATCATGCTGGTCGCCTTCATCGCGACCGTCGTGGGCGGCATGGGCAGCCTGTCCGGCGCCGTTGCGGCCGGGCTGGGCATCGGGGCCGCTTCTGCGCTGTTGCAGGCGGGCCTGCCCGCAGACGCGCGACCGTTCCGCGACGCCTTCCTCTACGGCGGCGTCATCCTTGTCCTTCTGTTCCGGCCGCAGGGCCTTTTCGCCCCGGTCGGGGCCAAGCCGAGGGTGTGACCATGACCAGCCAGCACAGGATCCGCCGTCGCATGACGGCCACGACGCCGGTCGTTCTGTCACTCCTCCTTCTGCTCTTCGTGCTCGCGGCTCTCTCGCTCGGAGACCGTGCCATGGCCCGCATGGCCGCCGAAACCCTGATCCGCGTCACCTTCGTTGTCGGGTTCTGGGTCTTTGTCGGGAATTCCGGGGTGGTAAGCTTCGGTCACGCGGCGTTCGGTTGCATCGGGGCCTATGTCTCGGCATGGCTGACGCTGCGGCCCGAAATGAAGGCCACGCTGCTGCCGGGCCTGCCCGAAGTGATCGCGGCAGCCGACTGGCACGTTCTTCCGGCGGCGGTGGCGGGCGGCGGCGTCGCCGCACTGGTGGCGCTGCTCACGGGGGCCGCGATCCTGCGCCTTTCCGGAATCGCGGCCTCGATCGCCACTTTCGCCTTCCTTGCGATGGTGAACACGATCTGGGCGAACTGGACCTCCGTCACGGGGGGAACCTCCTCGGTCGTGGGGCTGGAGCGCTACGTGACCCCTTGGGTCGCGCTGGGATGGGCGGTCGCGGCCATTCTGGTCGCCGCGCTTCACGCGGCATCGGCTTCGGGGCTGGCGCTGAGGGCCGCCCGCGAGGACGAGGTGGCCGCCGCGGCCTCGGGGATCGATCGGTACCGCCACCGGCTTCTGGCCTACACGCTTTCGGCTTTCTTCTGCGGGTCGGGGGGCGCGCTGATGGGGCATTTCATCGGCGTGATCAACCCCGACGGCTTCTACCTCGGCCTCACCTTCCTGATGCTTGCCATGGTGGTCATCGGCGGTGTGGGGTCGCTGTCCGGTGCCGTGGTCGGCGTGCTTGCCCTGTCCATCGCGGTCGAAGGTCTCGTCCGTCTGGAAAAGGGCATTTCGGTCGGTGCGGTCACCTTTGCGCTGCCCCCCGGCAGCCAGGAGATCATCCTCGCCGTGGCCATGATCCTGATCCTGATCTTCCGCCCCGCAGGCCTGATGGCCGGGCGCGAGGTGATGCTGCCCGCCCGCTGGGTCGCGGGACGGGCATCGCGCGAAACCTGACAGACCCGATCAACAGGAGAGAAAGAGAATGAAAGGACTTTTCCGCCCCATCCTGGCCCTGGCGGCGCTTTCCGCGCCCGCCTTTGCCGAGGACGACCTGACCATCGGCTTCGCCATTGCGAAGTCCGGCTGGATGGAAGCCTATGACACGCCCGCCGCCACTGCCGCCATGATCCGCATTGAAGAGATCAACGCCGCCGGTGGCCTGCTCGGCCGGCAGATCAGGGTTGTCGAGGCCGACACCCGCACCGACCGCGCCGAAAGCGCCAAGGCCGGTCTGGACGTCCTGGATCAGGGCGCCGAGATGATGGTCGTCTCGTGTGATTACGACTTCGGCGCCCCGGCGGCCCTGGTTGCCGAGGGCGAGGGAATGAACAGCTTCTTCCTGTGTGCCGAGGACGCGAAGGCCGGCATCCAGGGCGTCGGCCCGAACAGCTTCTCCTCCTCCGTGCTTGCGCCGGTCCAGGGTGCGACGATGGCGGAATGGGCGCATGCCAGACGCGAAGCGCGCACGGCCTATGTGCTGGAAGACACGTTCATCGAGTACAACAAGGGCATCTGCACCGGGTTCAACTGGATGTTCCCGCAGCTCGAGGGCGCGCAGATCGTCGGCAGCGACACGTTCAAGAACGATGACGCCTCGATCGCCAGCCAGATCACGCGCATCAAGGAACTGCCCGACCAGCCGGATGTGATCATGCTTTGCTCCGTCATGCCGGGTGCCGCTGCGGCGGTGCGCCAGCTTCGCGCGGCGGGGATCAATTCGCTGATCCTGAACGGATCGGCCGTGGACGGGTCCTACTGGCTCGAGGCGACGCCGGACCTGTCGGGCTTCGTCGTCCCGGTGCAAGGGTCGATCTATGGCGACGACCCGCGTCCCGAGGTCGAGGCGTTCAACAAGGCCTACGAGGCCAAAACCGGCAGCCGCCCGGCCAGCCAGTATGCCTATCCGGGCTATGTGCTGATCGATCTCTGGGCCAAGGCGGTAGAACGCGCGGGCACGGTTGACGGTGCTGCCGTCACGGCCGAACTGGAAAAGATGCGCGACGAACCGACGGCCTTCGGCCCGCGTAGCTTTACCGCCGATCTGCACCACCAGAACACCGCGCTGATGCAGATCATCGAGATCACGGGCGGAAAGCCGGCGCGAGCGGACGAATGGCGCGTCTCGCAGCCGGTGCCGCTGGACGTGCTGATGAAGAAGTGACCTTTCCAGGGGTTGGACAGGGGGGCGCGGTTCGTTCGGACCGCGCCCTTTCGCATCATAGATAGGGCGGCGTGCAGGCCGAAACGACGACTGCCTCGCGGTCTCCGATATTGCGGAACCGATGCGGAAGGGTGGAATCGAACAGATAGCTGTCGCCGGCTTTCAGCACCGCGCACTGGTCGCCGACCGTCACCTCGATCTCGCCCGCGACGACGATGCCACCTTCATGCGAGACATGTTCCAGCATCTGCGCGCCGGTGTCCGCCCCGGGTTCGTACCGCTCATGCAGGATCTGCAGGTTGTGCGCTTTGGCGTCCCCGACTTGCTGGAACATGATCTTCCCGCGCGGGTCGTCCAGCGTCGAGTAGAGCCGGGTGGTCAGGTCCCGCAACTCATGAGGTTTGAAAAAGACCGACTGGCTTGCAGGCGTGTCGGGTTCGAAAAATTCCGACATCGTTACGGACAAGCCGCCCAGAATCTTGCGCAAAGATGCGACGGACGGGCTGGAGCGGCTGGTCTCGATCATCGAAATCTGACCATGTGGCACACCCGAGGCTTCGGCAAGCTGCCGTTGGGATATCCCCGCATTCTGCCGCATCTGTCGCAGCCGGTCTCCGACACTGAAGTCATTCATGAGGCGATCCTGGCGTTTTCCGAAGCATATGCCTTGGTTCCGCAGCGCACAATCTTTTGTCAGGAGGTGCGCAATAAATCAAAACATCTTGCTCAATAAAATGAGCGATCTTACGGTCAACCCAGCCATAGCCCGCCCAGGAGTATCCGATGACCGAAACATCCCGGCTTTCTGCCCGCAAATCCGCCGCCGTTGCCCGTGGTGTTGCCACCCGCGGCATCTACGCCACCCGTGCAGAGAATGCCGAACTCTGGGACGCCGAGGGGCGCCGCTTCATCGACTTCGCGGCCGGCATCGCCGTGAACAACACCGGCCACCGTCACCCGCGCGTGATGGCCGCCGTCGCGGAACAGGCGCAGGCCTTTACCCACACCTGTTTCCATGTGGCCCCCTACGAGAGCTACATCGCCCTGGCCGAGCGTTTGAATGCGGTCACGCCGGGTGACTTTGCGAAAAAGACCATGCTTGTCACCACCGGCGCCGAGGCGGTCGAAAATGCCATCAAGATGGCGCGCGCCCATACCGGCCGGTCCGGCGTCATTTCCTTCTCCGGGTCGTTCCACGGGCGCACGCTGCTGGGCATGGCCCTGACCGGAAAGGTCGCGCCCTACAAGAAGGGCTTCGGCGCGATGCCCCCCGAAATCATGCATTCCCCGTTTCCGAACGGCTTCCACGGCGTGACCGAGGCCGAGGCGCTTGGCCAGCTCGAACGGCTTTTCGCCTCTTCCGTCGATCCCGAGCGGGTTGCCGCCATCATCATCGAACCCGTACAGGGAGAAGGTGGCTTCAACATCGCGCCGGTCAGCTTCCTGCGCGCGTTGCGCGAAATCTGCGACCGCCACGGCATCGTGCTGATCGCGGACGAGGTGCAGGCGGGCATGGCGCGGACGGGCCGGATGTTCGGCTTCGACCATTCCGCTGTGGTGCCCGACCTGGTGACGATGGCCAAGGGTCTGGCGGGCGGTTTCCCGCTCTCGGCCGTGACCGGGCGGGCCGAGATCGTGGATGCGCCCAATCCGGGCGGCGTGGGGGGAACCTATGCCGGCAACCCCTTGGCGGTTGCGGCCGCTCATGCGGTCCTGGACGTCATCCGCGACGAGGATCTTTGCGCCCGCGCCGCCGAAATCGGCGAGGTGATCCGCACCCGACTGACGCAGATCGCGGCACGGCAGGGCATGGAATGCATCGGCGACGTCCGCGGGCTCGGTGCGATGAACGCCATCGAACTGGTGTCCGACCGCTCCAGCAATGCACCCGATGCCGCCCTGACCGCCGCCGTGGTGGCCGAGGCCGAGGCGCGCGGGCTGATCCTTCTGTCCTGCGGCACGCGCTACAACGTCATCCGCATGCTGCCCCCCCTGACCATTCCCATGGAGCAGCTGGCCGAGGCGCTCGACATCCTCGAGGCGGCGCTCGAGGCCGCGGTGATGAAACAGGCCGCCTGATCCGGCCCCATGCCGGCAAACCACTTCCTGCCCGTCCCGGGCAGGGGGCCATCCCGTGCTGGCCGAAGGAGTGCCCGCCATGACAGACGCGCATCTGAACCTGATCGACGGCAACTGGCTGCCGGGCGATCACCTGACCGAGAATCGCAATCCGTCCGACCTGTCTGACCTGATCGGCCACTATGCCGCGGCCACGGTCGAGGATGTGGACCGCGCCGCGCGCGCCGCGCAGGCCGCCCTGCCGGCATGGCAGGCCAGGGGGCCGCTGGCGCGGGCGGACCTGCTCGATCGCATCGCCCGACGCATCGACGCCGAAGCCGAGTCCATCGGCCATATGCTGGCCCGCGAAGAAGGCAAGATCCTGTCCGAGGCCATCGCCGAAGTGCGCCGCGCCGCCCAGATCTTCCGCTTCTACGGCGGCGAGGCGCTGCGCATCGCCGGCGATGCCATCGCCTCGGTGCGTCCGGGCGTCGACATCGAGGTGACGCGCGAACCCCTCGGGGTTGTCGGCCTGATCACGCCCTGGAACTTCCCCGCTGCGATACCTGCGTGGAAGGTCGCGCCCGCCTTGGCCTTTGGCAACGCGGTTCTGCTGAAACCGGCCGACCTCGTCCCCGGCACGGCGCATCTTCTGGCGCGCATCATCCACGAGCAGGGTTGTCCCGCGGGCATCTTCAACCTTCTGATGGGGCCGGGTTCGGTGGTGGGCCGCGCCCTGGTGGACCACCCGCTGGTATCCGCCATCTCGTTCACGGGATCGGTCGCCACGGGGCGGGCGATTGCCCGCGGCGCCGCCGAGGGGATGAAGAAGCTCCAGCTCGAGATGGGCGGCAAGAACCCGATGGTCGTGCTCGACGATGCCGACCTCGAGATCGCTGTCGCGGCCTGCCTGAACGGGGCGTTCTTTTCCACGGGACAGCGTTGCACCGCATCGTCGCGGCTGATCGTGCAGGCGGGCATCCATGATGCATTCGTCACCCGCTTGGCCGAGGCGATGCAGGCCCTGCGGGTCGGACCTGCCCTCGATCCGTCCAGCCAGATCGGCCCTGTCGTCTCGCCCGCGCAGTTGCGGGGCAATCTGGATTACGTCGCTCTGGCCGCCGCCGAAGGCTGCGAGGTGGTCGGCGGGAGCTTGGCGGATGGCCCCACAGAAGGCTTCTTCCAGCGTCCGGCACTGTTCCTGAAGGCCCGCAACACAATGCGCGTCGCCAGCGAGGAGATCTTCGGCCCTTGCGCCGCCGTGATCCGGGTTGAGGATTTCGACGAGGCGCTCGCGGTCGCGAATGACAGCGATTACGGCCTCTCGGCTGGCATCTGCACCGGATCGCTCAGACATGCGCGTGCTTTCCGTCACCGGGTCCGCGCGGGCATGGTCATGGTGAACCTGCCGACCGCGGGCGTGGATTTCCACGTTCCCTTCGGCGGGACCAGGGGCAGTTCGCATGGCTCGCGCGAGCAGGGCCGTCAGGCGGTCGAGTTCTACACGACCGTCAAGACATCCTACAGCTTCGGGGGCTGACCGTGCCGAAGTCGCTCATCCTGACGATCAACCCCGGCACCACCACCACGCGCATCGGCCTGTTCCTGCCGCAGGGGGCCGAGGTTCTGCCCGTGCTGGACGAGACGATCGACCATGACGAGACGGTCATGGCCGGCTTCGAGAGCATCGCCGCGCAACTTCCCTTCCGCGCGGCGGCGGTCCGGTCCTTTCTGGAGGCGATCCCCGGAGGGGTGAGGCTGGCTGCGGTCGTGGGGCGGGGCGGCATGCTGTCGCCTGTGCCGGCAGGCGTCATCGCGGTGGATGACGGGCTGGTGGATTTCGCCTTGCACCGGCCCGTGCACCAGCATGCATCGAACCTTGGCGCGCCGCTCGCGCAGCGCATCGCCAGGGCGGCGGGCTGTGCGGCCTTTGTCGTCGATCCGGTGTCGGTCGATGAACTGCCCCCGGTCGCCCGCGTGTCGGGCTGTCCGGACATCCCGCGCTTTTCCTTTGTCCACGCGCTGAACATCCGTGCCTGCGGGCGCCGTTTGGCGGCCCGCCTGGGCAAGCCTTTCGCGGAGCTCGACGCCGTGGTCGCGCATATGGGGGCGGGTATCTCGGTCGCCGCGATCCGCAAGGGGCGGATCGCCGACGGCACGAACCGCATGGAGAACTCGCCGTTCTCTCCCGAACGGGCCGGGGGGCTTCCGCCCATGTCGCTGATCGACCTGTGCTATTCGGGCCGCTTCACCAAGGACGGGCTGAAGCGCAGGCTTTACGGACAGGGCGGGGTCTTCGCCTATCTTGGCACCAAGGACATGCGTCGGGTCGAGGCCATGATCGACGCGGGCGACGGCAAGGCGCGTCTGGTCTGGGAGGCGATGGTCTACCAGATCGGCAAGGCCATCGGGAGCATGGCCGCCGTTCTGGATTTCCGGCCCGATGGGGTCGTTCTCACCGGGGGGATGGCCCATTCGCTGCGCCTGACGGCCGCGTTGACCGACAGGATCGGTCGCCTCGCACCCGTGACCTGCTATCCCGGCAGCCAGGAAAGCGAGGCGCTGGCCGCGGGGGCCGCGCGCGTGCTGGCCGGGACCGAGGCCGCCCGCCACTGGCCCGTCGCCCCGGATGTGGAGCCGATGCCATGGTGATCCGGAGCTTCGCCGCGCTGGAGGCCGCGCTCCGGGGGCGTCCGCCGCTGCATCCCGCCGTGGCGGGGGCCGATGACGTGGCAACGCTGGCGGCGCTGGCCACCGCGCTGGCCGATGGGATCATCGGCGGGGCGGTCCTGGCCGGTGACCCCGGGCGGATCGCCGCCGTCCTGCCGCCTGCGCTTGCACCGCACGTCACCCTCCTTCCCGCCGCGACCGCGGCCGAGGCGGCTGCGACTGCCGTGGCCGCGATCCGGGACGGCGCGGCGGATGTGCTGGTCAAGGGCAGCGTGGACAGCGCCGCCTATCTGCGGGCGGTGGTGGCGCGCGCGACGGGCCTGCGCGCATCGGAGGTGTTGTCGAACATCACCCTGGCCGAGATGCCTTCGGTTCCGCGCCTTCTCGGGGCGACGGACAACGGGATCGTGGTCCTGCCGACGCTCGGGCAGAAACGCGCCATCCTGCGGAACGCCGTGCCGCTGTTCCGCGGCCTGGGCGTTTCCCCCTTGCGCGTTGCGGCCATTGCCGCCTCGGAAAAGCTCCATCCTTCGCAACCCGCGACCACAGACGCCGCCGCCCTGCGCGAGGAATGGGCATCGGGCGACGGGACGGTTCTGGTGGACGGCCCCTTCGGTTATGACGTGGCCCTGTCGCCCGCGGCAGCGGAAAAGAAGGGATTCGCCGCCTCGCTCGTGGCCGGGCAGGCCGATCTGATCCTCTTCCCGTCGATCGAGGCCGGAAATGCCACGGTGAAGGCATGGAAGCTGCACGGTCAGGCCCGAACCGCCAGTATCGTCATGGGGGCGCGTGTCCCCGTGCTGCTGAACTCGCGGGCCGACGGGGCCGACCAGCGGCGGCTCGGACTGCTGCTCGCGGCGGCCGTGAGGATCGGGCAGGGGGCTGCGCCATGACCGTCCAAAGCGCCGGCGTCGTGGGCGCCGGGCGGAAGGGGAACGGGGCGCCCATGCCTTCGCGCCGGCGGGCCACGAGGCGATGATCAACGGATATGGCGCGCCGTTCGGCGTGGCGGGGCTGGGCAGCCGATTCCGCAAGTGGGGGATGAGGCAGGGCTGCTGCCATGCTGGCAGGGCAGGGGGCTACAAGCACCGAAACCGACGTGCTTCTCGGGCATGAAATGGGCAGCCCGGAGACGCGGGTTTACGTCCGTTCGGCAGAGCCATGCGCGGCTCGCTGAATCGGTCATCAGCCGGCTTGACGCGATGGTGACCGTTCCACGGGGTGCCCCCGACTGCCCCATGCCATGATAACGCATTGATGCGCAAGGAAACCACAAGGGCGATGGTAGGCCCGGAGGGACTCGAACCCCCAACCAAGGCGTTATGAGCGCCCTGCTCTGACCATTGAGCTACAGGCCCGTAGCGCACTTTGCCTAGCAGACCCTCGGCCCGGGTCAAGCCAGAGCGAACAGCCGCGGTTGCCGCAGCGCGCCAGTTGGTGTAGCGGACGGGCGAGACAGCGGCAGGGGATCGGGATGGCCATGGACCACAAGGGGCTCACCTATGCGGATGCGGGCGTGGACATCGACGCCGGCAATGCGCTGGTCGACCGGATCAAGCCCGCGGCCAGGGCGACCGGCCGGCCCGGCACCATGGGCGGCCTCGGCGGCTTCGGCGCGCTCTTCGACCTCAAGGCCGCCGGCTACCGGGACCCCGTCCTCGTCGCCGCGACCGACGGCGTCGGCACCAAGCTCCGGATCGCCATCGACACCGGCCATGTCGACAGCATCGGCATCGACCTCGTCGCCATGTGCGTCAACGACCTCGTCTGCCAGGGGGCGGAACCGCTGTTCTTCCTCGACTATTTCGCCACCGGCAAGCTCGAGATCGAGCAAGCCACCCGCATCATCACCGGCATCGCCAGGGGCTGCGCCGATTCGGGCTGCGCGCTGATCGGCGGCGAGACGGCCGAGATGCCGGGCATGTACCACGGGGGCGATTTCGACCTGGCCGGCTTCGCCGTCGGCGCGATGGAGCGCGGGCAGGACCTGCCGAAGGGCGTGGCCCGGGGCGACGTCCTCCTCGGCCTCGCCTCCTCGGGCGTCCATTCCAACGGCTACAGCTTCGTGCGCAAGGTGGTGGAACTCAGCGGCCTCGGCTGGGACGCGCCTTCGCCGTTCGGCACGGGCACCTTGGGCGAGGCGCTCCTCACCCCCACCCGCCTTTACGTCAGGCAGGCCCTCGCCGCCGTCCGCGCGGGCGGCGTGCACGGCCTCGCCCATATCACCGGCGGCGGCCTGACCGAGAACCCGCCGCGCGTCCTGCCGGAAGGCCTGGCCTGCGAGATCGACCTTGGCGCCTGGCAGCTTCCGCCGGTCTTCCGCTGGCTCGCCACCACCGCCAACATGTCGGAACCCGAACTCCTCAAGACCTTCAACTGCGGCATCGGCATGATCCTCGTCGTCGCCGAGGACCGGGCCGAGGCCCTCGCCGCGCTCCTGACCCAGGAAGGCGAGACCGTCACCCGCTTGGGGACCGTCGTGGAAGGGCAGGGGGTCGTCTACCGGGGCAAGCTTCTGTGAAGCGCGTCGCCATCCTGATTTCCGGGGGTGGCTCGAACATGCTGGCGCTCCTCCGCGACATGGCGGGCGACCATCCGGCGCGGCCCGTCCTCGTTGCCTCGAACGATCCGGAGGCCGGGGGGCTGGCGAAGGCCGCCGCCCTCGGCATCGCCACCGCCGCGCTCGACCATCGCGCCTGGCCCGACCGCGAGAGCTTCGAGGCCGCGCTGGCCGAAGCGATCGACGCCAGCGGCGCCGATCTGATCTGCCTCGCCGGCTTCATGCGCATCCTGACCCCCGGCTTCATCCGCCGCTACCAGGGCAGGATGCTGAACATCCACCCCTCGCTCCTGCCGAAATATCCGGGGCTGCACACCCACGCCCGCGCCCTTGCCGCCGGCGACGCCGAGGCCGGCTGCACCGTCCATGAGGTCACTGCCGACCTGGACGCCGGCCCGATCCTCGGCCAGGCCCGCGTGCCGATCCTGCCCGGCGATACCGAGGACAGCCTCGCCGCCCGCGTCCTGACCATGGAGCACCGGCTCTACCCGGCCGTCCTGCGCCGCTTCGCCGCGGGCGACCGCAGCCCCCTCTCGCTACCCTGACGGCCCGTCCGGCCGCGTCAGGACGAAGGCGCAGCCCGCCGCGATCAGCACGCCCTGCGGCAGCAGCACCTTCCAGCCCAGCCCCAGCCAGAGCGACACCACCAGCACCGCCGCCATCGTCCCCACCGCCAGCCGCTTGGCCGGGCGCGAGATCGCGCCGTTGTCCTCCCAGTTGCGGATCGGCGGCCCGAACAGCGGATGGGTCAGCAGCCAGCCGTGCAGCCGGGGCGAGGATTTCGCGAAGGACCCCGCCGCCAGCAGCAGGAAGGGCGTGGTCGGCACCACCGGCAGCGCCACGCCCAGAAGGCCGATCCCAAGGAAGAACAGGCCCACCGCCAGCCACAGGGTTCGCATCATCGACTCCGATCCGCCACAGAAACGCATGGCCCGCTCCCGGCCGCAAGCCCGGCCCTTTTCTTTTCGCCTCATGCCGCCTATAGGCCGAAAGGCGGGATGACCCCGCGACGAAAGGCCGCCGATGCGCACGATCACCTCGACCGAAGACCTCGCCGCCTTCTGCGCGCTGTGCAAGACCCAGCCCTACGTCACCATCGACACCGAATTCCTGCGCGAACGCACCTACTGGTCCAGGCTCTGCCTGATCCAGATGGCGATGCCCGGCGCGGGCGAGGCGGTCCTGATCGACCCGATCGAAGGGCCGGAAATGTCGATGGAACCGCTCTACGACCTCTTCCGGCACGAGGCGACGGTCAAGGTCTTCCACGCCGCAAGGCAGGACCTGGAGATCTTCTTCGTCGAGGGCGATGTCTTCCCCAGGCCCCTGTTCGACACCCAGATCGCCGCCATGGTCTGCGGCTTCGGCGAGCAGGTGGGCTACGAGACCCTGGTCAAGCGCATCGCCAAGGCCAATCTCGACAAGACCTCGCGCTTCACCGACTGGTCGCGCCGCCCGCTCTCCGAGGCGCAGAAGGATTACGCCATCGCCGATGTCACCCATCTGCGGGTGATCTACGAATTCCTGGCGGCGCAGCTGAACAAGAACGGCCGCGCCTCCTGGGTGGCCGAGGAACTGGCGCTGCTCACCGATCCCGCGACCTATACCACCGACCCGGACGATGCCTGGCAGCGGATCAAGACCCGCACCACCTCGGGCCGTTTCCTGGCCGTGGTCAAGGCGCTGGCCCGCTTCCGCGAGACCTATGCCCAGGCCCAGAACGTGCCGCGCAGCCGGGTGATGAAGGATGACGCGCTCCTGGAACTGGCCTCCACCCGCCCCGCCTCGGTCGAGGAGCTGGGCCGCTCGCGCCTCTTGCTGCGCGAGGGGAGGAAGCCCGAGATCGCCGAGGGCATCCTCGCCGCCGTGCAGGAGGGGCTGGAAATGCGGCCCGAGGACATTCCCCGGATCGAGAACGGCCGCGACCAGCTGCAGGTGAACCCCGCGCTGGCCGACCTTCTGCGCGTGCTGCTCAAGGCCAAGTCCGAAAGCCTCGGCGTCGCCCCGCGCCTGATCGCCTCCTCCGCGGAACTGGACCAGATCGCCGCCGGCGAACGCGACGTCGCGGCGCTGACCGGCTGGCGGCATGAAGCTTTCGGCGAGGATGCGCTGCGCCTCTGCAAGGGCGAGATCGCGCTGTCCGCCAAGAGCAACGAGGTGCGCGTGGTCCGCCTCTGACCCGCCCCGCTCGTCGATGACTTCGTCACTCCTCGCCGTCGTCCGCGAGGAGGAGACGCAGTCGAACGACGAGCCGCCGCGAAGACCCTAGCTGTGAGTTCTTACGAGGTCGTTCACCTTTGAGAGGGGAGGCGTTCGGTTGAGTGCGGAGTGTGGTCTTGATCGGTTGAACCAGTCAAGCCAGCGCGGCAGATCGGCGTTTCTCGCGTCGGATGTGGG
>NZ_JAEACP010000007.1 GCF_015999335.1 Tabrizicola soli
TCGACTGTAGACGGTAAGGCGGGCACCTTGGTGCGGGTTGTTCATCCTGCGGGGTCCTCGGCTGGAGTTTGGCGATTGCAGCCTAACCCCGCCTCGGGTGAACAACCTCCTGAGAATTCACAGCTAGCGCCGGATCGCGGGCGCACTCCCGCCTCGACCGCGGCCGTCACTGGCGCGTGAAGTTGAACGAGATCAGCGACCCGCGGTGATAGTCGCGGGCGTAAAGCACCGGGATGCCGTTGTCGGACAGGCAGGTTTCCGACACCAGAAGCCAGGGCTCGTCATTCGCGGGGCCCTGCAGCACGCCCGCCGGCAGGAAGGCCGCCGCGACATTGGCGCTGGACATCACCGGCTTGTGGCCGGCGCGCGCCAGAAGCTCGTTGACCGATCCCGTCAGGTCCGCCCCGACCGGCCTGCCTGCCAGAAGCGCCATCGGGATCACGTCCTGGGTATAGACCAGAACCTCCTCCCCCGCCTCGCGCAGCCGTTCCAGCACGAAGACCTCGGCCCCCGGCGCCAGACCCAGCGCCAGCGCCGCCTGCGGATCCGAGGCCGCAAGCGCGATACGCGACGAAAGCACCCGGGTCTTCGGATCATGGCCCAGCGACACGAGCATCCGGGTGATGCTTTCATAGGCGGTGATCGGCCGGGCGACATGCAACGCCGCCGCCGCGGTCACGAAGCGGCCCCGGCCATGTTCGGTCACGATCAGCCTTTCCTGCTCCAGCAGGCGCAAGGCCTCGCGCACCGTCGGGCGCGAGACGCCGAAGGCCGCGCAAAGCTCCGCTTCGGTGGGGATCCGGTCTCCCGCCTTCAGGCCCCGCGCGCGGATATCGTTGCTGACCGCATCGCGGATCTGCTCGGCCATCTTCCTGTGCGGCTGGAATGGTCTGGTGGTGAGCATCCTGTCCTGGCCCGCCCGCGCCCCCCTTGTCAGTCATCAGACAATAACCGGGAGCCGTCGGCCAAGTAAAGCAGGCATGCAAGCCGGCTACCGAAGCCGGATCCTTCATAAGCCTCTGGAATCACCGCCCTTCCCCATCTCGCCCGGGCCGGGCTCGCCTGCCGCCGCGCGTCAGCCATCGCCTTCCCGGGTCCAGGCCGGATAGGCCGGGGGGAAGATCGCAGCCACCGGCGGGTGGCCCCAGGTCCGGTCGGGATAACGCGACACCAGCCCGTCGAACTGCGCCTGCGCCCTGCGGCGGGCCTCGGCCATGTCGATCCCGGCAACCTGTCCGTCCCGCATCGACAGGCGGCCGTCCACGAACACGGCCCGCGTGACGCGGCCCGTCGCCCCCAGGATCAGCGTGCGGATCGGATCGACCCGGGGGGCCATCAGCGCATCCGCCATGTCGAAGACCGCGATGTCGGCCTTGGCCCCGGGCCGCAGCCGGCCGAGGTCGGGACGATGCAGCGCCTCCGCCCCGCCGATGGTGGCCGCGTCGAAGACGTGCTCCGGTGCGGTCTCGGTCAGCCCGTCGCCCGCCGCCCGCGCCATCATCACCGCCACCGCCATGTTCAGGACCATATCGGGCGGGGCCGTATCCGTGCCCATGCCGATGCGGATTCCCCGCCGACGCAACCCCGCGAAGGACCGCAGCATGTCGCCCGTCCGCGCAAAGACCAGCGGGCAATGTGCGACCGTGACGCCATGGTCGGCGTAAAGCGCCAGGTCGGCCTCGGTGGTATGGACGGCATGCGGCGCGATCAGCCGGTCGTTCAGCGCCCCGAACCCGGCCAGCCATTGCGGCGCGGTGGTGCCGTGCAGGGCCTGGACGGTGTCGCGCTCCATGCGGCCCTGCGCCATGTGCAGCCGCACCGGCACGCCCAGGTCGCGCGCGGCATCCATCGTGCGCCGCACCAGCGCCTCGGTGCAGGTCTCCACCCGGTCGGGGGCCAGCATCCCCTGGACCAGCCCGCCGAACCGCCCGGCCTGCGCCTCGACGAAGGCGATGGCATCGGCAAGACCGGAGAGGCCCCTGCCCTCGTCGAAACGCGGCTCGAGCACGCCGGGCGCGGTGCAGACCATCCCGCCCGCACGATAGGCCGTTCCCACCCAGACCCGCAGCCCAAGCGCCCCGGCCGCCTCGGCCGCAGCCTCGAACTCGGCCACCGTCTCGCCCCATTCGCGGTAGAACAGCGAGGCGATCGGCAGCGCCGAGGTGATGCCGTTGCACAGAAGCTGCGCAAAGCTGAACTGCTTCTGGAAGGCGAGCTCCTCGGGCGTGTACATCTCGTAGGGCCCGCGCGCGACATAGCTTTCCGGCCAGACCCGTCCCTTGGCCCAGGCCGGGCCGCAGTCCACGCCCAGCGTCGTCGTGTCGAGATCCGACAACGCATCGAGGTCGATCAATCCGGGCGAGATCAGAACCTCACCCAGATCGATCCGGCGCGCGACCTCGCCTTCGAAGCGCGGGCCGACATGGACGATGCGATCGGCCTCGATCACCACCTCGCCATTCTCGAGCAGCCGGTGCCCGGCCGCCTGATGCGCCACGATCCAGCGCGCGGACAGGGCGGTCCGGCCGGAGGGCCGCTTCCCAAGGGTCAAAGCCGAAAGGGTCATGGGGCCTCCATCAATGCCTTGCCGTGACGCGCGGTAACCGCGCCGCGCTTCAGCGTCATGAGGACCGGCCCGCCCCGGGCCACGGCGGCGGCCAGCGTCTCTCCGGGCAACAGCGCAAGGTCGGCGGGCGCGCCAAGGGCCAGGCCATGGCCCCCGACCCCGATGGCCAGCGCCCCGCCCGAGGAACACAGATCCAGCACCGCCGCCAGATCCGCATCCGAGCGCATGTTGTTCTTCTGGGCGACGATGCGGGCGCGGTCCAGCATGTCGGGCCGGTTCCACGGGTTCCAGGTGTCCAGGACGCCATCACATCCCGCCCCCATCCTGATCCCGCGCGCCCGCAATCGCGGCACCGACGGCACCTCGCGCGAAGGCGCCCCCGTCGTCATCACCGCGATGGCCAGCTCGGCCAGCCCGTCGATCAGCGCCCCGGTCCGGCGCGCATCCGGCATCCCGAGGCAGAAGCCATGGCTGACCGTGACCTTCCCCGCCATCCCGAGCGCGCGCGTCCGCTCGCAGATCAGCTCCAGCGAGAAGGCGCCCATCTCGCCGGGTTCGTGCAGGTGGATGTCGACCCCCGCGCCATGGCGGTCGGCAAGCGCGAAGACCGTGTCGAGGTGTCCCTTCGGATCCCGGTCCACGGCGCAGGGATCAAGGCCCCCGACCAGATCGGCCCCCATTGCCATCGCCTGGTCCAAAAGCTCGGCCGTGCCGGGCCGGATCATCAGCCCGGACTGCGGAAAGGCGACGACCTGGATGTCGAGCACCCCGCGCAGCGCGTCCCGCAGCGACAGGACGTCCCGCAGCCCATCCAGCCCGTTCTCGGTATCGACATCGACATGGGTCCGGACATGGGTCGTGCCATTGCCGACCAGCGCCAGCGCATGGCGCATCGCCTGACGGGAGACGTCGAGCCCAAGGCGGCGCCGTTCCGCGCGCTCGTTGTCGATCATTGCGCGCAGATCGGTGCCGACGGCATTGGCATACCAGCCCATGCCCATGACCGTCTTGTCCAGATGGGTATGCGCCTCGACCAGCCCCGGCACGCAGATGGCGCCGTCCCCCTCCTCGACCGTCAGACCGTCGGCCGAAAGCCCTTCCCCCATGGCCCCGATGCGCCCGTCCCGGATCGCCAGATCCACCGGCGGGCCGCCCAGCGGACGGATGTTGCGCAAAAGGATCCCGGTCATGCGCCCTCCGGCGGCTGGAGTTCCATCACTCCCCGTCCCGCAACCGGCAGATCGAGCCCGGCCTCCCAGGCCTTGGCCTGCGGCGGGGGGCGCAGCACAAACTGGCGGTCGGCCACGATGTAGTTGTCGGCATGCAGCCGCGCGATCGGCTGGTAGACGGAGGGATCGACATAGCGGCCCTGCGCGTCCAGGCAGTCGTCGCGCACCGTCATCTCGACCACTTCGCCCAGGATGATCGCGCGGCGGGGAAAGTCGATGATCCGGTCGACCCGGCATTCCATCGCGCAGGGCGAGCGGCGGACGAAACGGGCGTCGATCCGGCGGCAGTCCCGCATCTCCAGCCCCGCCAGCGCCGGCTCGTCGATGTCGCGGGCAAAGTTGATGCCGCACAGGATCATCGCCTCGGCAAGTTCCATGTCGACCATGTTGACGCAGAACTGCCCGGTGCGGCGGATGTTCACGGCCGTATCCTTCTCGGCCCCGTCAGCGCGCGTCTGGACCCCCAGGATCACGATCGGCGGCTCTTGCGAGAAGACGTTGAAGAAGCTCATCGGCGCGGCATTGTCATGCCCCGCCTCGGAGCGGGTCGTGACCAGCGCGATCGGGCGCGGGCCGACGAAATTGGTCAGCAGGCGATAGCGGTCGGGGGCCGGTAGCCGGGTGAAATCGAACTCCATCATCCGGCCTTTCGCATCGGGAAGGAAGCGATGCGGCCTTCCTCGACCGCATGGCAGCGCACCCGGGCACCGTCGCGGGCAAGGAACTCCGGCACCTCGCTGCGGCAGCGGTCATTGGCCAGGGGGCAGCGCGGATGGAAATGGCAGCCGCGCGGCGGGGTGATCGGGTTCGGCACCTCGCCTGCCGGTCGCTCCTGATCCCGATGCGCCATCGAGATGTCGGGCACCGTCTCCAGCAGAAGCCGCGTATAGGGGTGCTGCGGTTCGGCGAAGATCCGGTCGGCGGGCGCAAGCTCGACCAGCCGTCCCAGATACATCACCCCGATCCAGTCCGAGATGTAGTTCACCACCGCAAGGTCGTGGCTGATGAACAGGTAGGTCAGTCCCAGCTCGCGCTGCAGCGACCGCATCAGGTTCAGGATCTGCGCCTGCACCGAGACATCCAGCGCCGAGGTCGGCTCGTCGCAGACCAGGAACTCCGGCTTGGTCGAGATCGCCCGCGCAATCGAGATCCGCTGCCGCTGCCCGCCCGAGAATTCATGCGGGAACTTCTCGCCATCCGCCGCCGAAAGCCCGACGAACTCCAGCAGGCGGTCCACCTCCCTGCGGCGCGCGGCGGGATCGGGATGGGTGCCGAAGCTCTTCATCGGCTCGGCGATGATGCGCGCCACGCGCCAGCGCGGATTGAGGCTGGCGTAGGGGTCCTGGAAGATCATCTGCATCTGGCGCCGCACGGCGGGCGGCTCGCCCGCGACGGTTCCGGCAAGCTCGTGCCCGTCGAAACGGATGCTGCCGGCGGTGGGTCGGCTCAGCCCCATGAGGAGCTTGGCCACCGTCGACTTGCCGCAGCCGGATTCGCCGACCAGCGACAGCGTCGTGCCGCGCGGAATGGTGAAATCCACGCCGTCCACGGCATGGACAAAACGCCTGCCGCCCCCCGAAAGCAGGCGGTTCAGGAAGGGCTGCGACAGATCGAAGGTCTTCTTCAGACCGGAGACGGTCAGCAGGGGCTCGGGCGCGGTCATGCGGGCACCTCCGTGGTCAGGTGGCAGGCGACGGACCGGACCGGGGTTCCGGTCAGCTCCGGCCGCTCGTCGGTGCAGGGCACGAACCTGTGCGGGCAGCGGGGCGCGAAGGCGCAACCCGGCGGGCGGGCATGGGGGCGCGGCATCGCCCCCTCGATCTGCGGCAGGACCTCCGGGCGCGGTCCGATCCGCGGGATCGAGGCCATCAGCCCCGAGGTATAGGGATGGCGCGGCGCGCGCAGCACCTCGGCCACCGGCCCGACCTCGACGATCCGCCCGGCATACATGACGGCCACCCGGTCCGCCGTCTCGGCGATCACGCCCATGTCGTGGGTGACCAGGATCACGGCCACCCCGGTTTCCCGCGCAAGCTGGCGCAGAAGCGCGATGACCTGGGCCTGCACGCTGACGTCGAGCGCCGTCGTCGGCTCGTCCGCGATGACCAGCCTTGGCTCGGCGCACAGGGCCAGCGCGATCACGACGCGCTGCCGCATGCCGCCGGAATACTGGTGCGGATAGGTGTCGATCCGCGCCTCGGGGGCCGGGATGCCGACCCGGCGCAGCCAGTCGATCGCACGGGCGCGCGCGGCCTCGCGCGGCAGCTTCAGGTGGGTCCGGATCGTCTCGATCAGCTGCTCGCCCACGGTCAGCACCGGGTTGAGACTGGTCAGCGGGTCCTGGAAGATCGCCCCGATCCGGCGGCCCCGGATGCGGCGGATCGCTTCGGGCGGCAGGTTGTCGATCCGCTCGCCCTCCAGCCGGATCTCGCCGGCACTGATCCGGCCGGGGGGCTCGATCAGCCCGATGATCGCGGCGCCGGTCATCGATTTCCCGGCCCCGCTTTCGCCGACCATCCCCAGGATCTCGCCCGGCTCAAGCTCCAGGCTTACATCCTCGATGGCGTTGACGGTGCCCGAGCGCCCGAAAAAGGCGACGGTCAGGTTCTTGACGGACAGAAGGGTCATCGCGCTTACCTCAGTCTGGGGTTCAGGGCGTCGCGCAGCCAGTCGCCCAGCAGGTTCACCGCCAGGACGAGCACGACAAGAACGATCGACGGGAAGATCACCACCCACCAGATGCCGGAGAACAGGTATTCGTTGCCGATCCGGATCAGCGTCCCCAGCGAGGGCTGGGTCGTCGGCATCCCCACGCCAAGGAAGGAGAGCGTCGCCTCGGTCAGCACCGCCATGCCAAGGTTGATCGTCGCGATCACCAGCACCGGGCCAAGGACGTTCGGCAGGATGTGCTGCACCATGATGCCCATCCCCGACACCCCGTTGATCCGCGCGGCCTGGACATATTCCTTCTGCCGCTCGACCATGGTGGACCCGCGGACGGTGCGGGCATATTGCACCCAGTTCGTCAGCCCGATGGCCAGGATCAGCACCCAGATCGCCGCATCGGCGTGACGGTCGGGCGGCAGGATCCCCCGGGCGATCCCGTTGACCAGCAGCGCCACCAGGATCGCCGGGAAGCTGAGGAGGATATCGGCGACGCGCATGATCGCGCCATCGACCATCCCGCCCATGAACCCGCCCAGAAGCCCCAGCGAGATCCCGATGGCCCCCGCCAGCGCCACGCTGGCAAAGCCCACGATCAGCGACAGCCGCAACCCGTAGAGGATCGAGGAATAGACGTCGCGCGCCTGTTCGTCGGTGCCCAGGAAGTAGCGCGGATCGCCCCCCTCGGCCCAGGCCGGCGGCAGTTCGCTGTCCAGCAGGAACAGCTGCGAGATGTCATAGGGGTTCTGCGTCGCCAGAAGCGGCGCCAGCAGGGCGGCAAGGAACAGGACCGCCAGCAGAAGGGTCGAGATACGCGCCGTCCAGGAGTGCCGGAAGCTCCAGGCAAGGTCGCTGGAATAGGCGCGGGAAAGGGCTTGCATGGCCATGGTATCCCCCGGTCTCAATGCGCGCCGCGCGCGCCATCGACGCGCAGGCGGGGGTCGAGCACCGCATAGAGCAGGTCGACCGTGGTGTTGATGATGACGAAGATCAGGCTGACCAGCACCAGATAGGCCGCCATCACCGGAACGTCGCCGAAGCTGACCGCCTGGATGAAGAGCGCCCCCATGCCGGGCCACTGGAACACCGTCTCGGTGACGATGGCAAAGGCGATCAGCCCGCCCAGTTGCAGCCCGAAGATGGTGATCACCGGGATCAGCGTGTTCTTCAGCGCATGGCGGAAGTGGATCGAGCGGTTGGAGAGGCCGCGCGCACGGGCGAACTTGATATAGTCGGTCCGCAAGACCTCCAGCATCTCGGCCCGCACCAGGCGCATGATCAGCGTCAGCTGGAACAGGCAAAGCATGATCGACGGCAGGATCAGCGCCTTCAGGCCGGCCAGGGTGAAAAAGCCCGTCGACCACCAGCCGATATCCACGACATCACCCCTGCCGAACGAGGGCAGCCAGCCCAGCCAGACCGAGAAGACCAGGATCAGCAGGATGCCGGTCACGAAGGTCGGCAACGAGATCCCGATCAGCGAGATCAGCTGCAGCGACTGCGCCGGGAAGCTGCGCGGCCGCAGCGCGGTCAGGATGCCCAGCGGGATCCCCAGCACCAGCGACAGGACCGCCGCCACCAGGACAAGCTCGGCCGTGGCGGGGAAGCGTTCCGCAAGCAGGGTCGAAACCGGCCGGGCATTGCGCCACGAAAGGCCGAAATCGCCCTGCGCCGCGCGGGCCACGAAGCGGCCGTATTGCAGCCACAGCGGCTGGTCGAGGCCGAGGCGCTCGCGCACGGCCGCGCGCTCTTCGGTGCTGGCATTCTCGGCGACCATCGAGTTCACCGGGTCGCCCATGAAACGGAACATCAGGAAGGCGATCAGCGCAACCGCGAGCATCACGAAGACCGACTGGATGACGCGGCGAACAAGAAATCCGAGCATGGCGAAATCTCCCCTGCCTCAGGACCGAAGGATGGGGCGGGCATTCCGCTGCCCGCCCCGGCGGATCACTTCGCCACCCTGGCGTACCACAGGCGCACAAGGTCATCGGCCGCCTGCGGGATCTCGACCGTATCGCGCGCCGCCCAGGACATCGGCTGCTGGTGCAGCGGGATCCAGACGTAATCCTCCTTGGCCAGCCCCAGCGCCTCGACCATCATCGCGCTGCGCTTGTCGCCGTCCATCTCGGTCGCGATGGCTTTGGTCAGCTCGTCCACCTTCGGGTTGGAATATCCGGCCGGGGTGAAGGTGCCGTATTCGCCTTCCGTCGTCGCCAGCATGGCCGACAGGACCGAGAACCCGTCCAGCATCGGCAGCGTCGCCCAGCCCAGCATGAAGACGTCGACGGCGTGGTTGTCGACCTTCTGGAAGTGCATCTGGCGCGGTTCCGTCACCAGGCGCGGCTCCAGCCCGGCCTGGGCCCACATCGCCGCGATGGCCTGGCAGATCGCCTCGTCGTTGACGTAGCGGTCGTTCGGGCAGTTGAAGTTGAAGGCGAAGCCCTCGGGATAGCCCGCCTCGGCCAGAAGCGCCTTGGCCGCCTCGACGTCATAGGGCGCACGCGCGTCCAGCGCGTCGGTATGGCCGCGGACCTGCGGCGCGATCGTCGATCCGGTGTTGCGCGACTTGCCGCGCATGATCTTGTCGCGGATCAGGTCCATGTTGATCGCCAGCGTCAGCGCCTTGCGGACGCGGACATCCTTCAGCGGATTGCCCTCGACATTGCCGTCGACCAGCGTGTCGCCATGGTTGATCCCCAGAAGGATGGTGCGCAGCCCGGCGTTCTCCAGCATGTGCACGCCGTCCGCCTCTTCGATCCGGGCGGCGTCCTGCAGCGGCGCGGGCTCGATCAGGTCGATCTCGCCCGACAGGAGCGCCGCCACCCGCGTCGCGTCCGAGGCGATGGGCGTATGCTCGATCCGGGTCAGGTTGTGCACCGGCGTGTCCCACCAGCCCTCGTTGGCGACCAGCACGTTCATCGCATCCGGGCGGCGGCTTTCCAGCTTGAACGGGCCGGTGCCGTTCGCGTTGTTGGTGGTATAGCCTTCCTCGCCCTGGCTGGCGTCGATGGGGGCGACGGCGTCGTGTTCCTCGAGCCAGCCCTTGTCCATGATGAAGGCATTGGTCAGGTAGTTGTTCAGGATCGGCGAGGGGCCATCCAGGATCAGGTCCACGGTCAAGGGATCGACCACCTCCACCGCCTTCAGGCCGGGAAGGTTGCCCTTCATCGGCGATTTCTCGTTCACCATCCGCATCAGCGAGACCGCCACGTCCTCGGCGTCCAGATCCTGCCCCTCGTGGAACTTCACGCCCTCGCGCAGGAAGAAGCGCACGCGCGTCGGCTCGATCACCTCCCAGCGGGTCGCAAGCGCCGGCTCGATGTTCAGCTCCGCGTCATAGCGCACCAGCGGCTCATAGATGTGATGCGTGAAGATGTTGGTGAAGCTGTCGGTGACGCCATGCGGATCCAGCCCGTAGACATCGCGGGCCGTGGCATAGCGCAGCGTCTCGGCACTGGCGCCGGCGGCCAGAACCGCCGATGCGGCGGCGGACATCATCAGAAGACGAAGCATGTGGAAACCTCCCTGTGGTGCGCTGGCCGGTTTTTCCTGCATGCATGCCAGCAATGCTCATATTGCATACATACACTTCAATTATTGTCTACGATTTTTTTACCTTGTGCATGCAATGCTGTTGGCATAGCCTTCGACAATCGGGAAAATCGCGAAGGGACAGGAGGATATCGAAGATGTACGATGTCGGACCAGCCGCCGAATCCCCGCAGACCGAGATCTACAACCGGCTCTGGATATCGATTGCCGAGCGCAAGCTGCGCCCCGGCACCCGCCTCAAGGAGGAGCAGCTGGCCGAGATCTTCTCGGCGAGTCGCGCCCGCGTCCGGCATGCGCTGACCGCCCTCGAACGCGACGGCCTCGTCACGCTGGTCCCGCATCGCGGGGCCTTCGTCGCGCAGCCCTCGATCGACGAGGCGCGCGACATCTTCTTCGCCCGGCGCATCATCGAAGCCCCCCTCGCCGCCCGGCTGTGCGAGATCGCGACCCCGGCCGTCCTCGACCGGCTTCAGGCGCATGTGGATCAGGAACGCCAGGCTCGCCAGCAGGGCGACACAAGAGCCGCGATCCGCCTTTCGGGCGGCTTCCACCTCTTGATCGGCGAGGTCGCGGGCTCGTCCTACCTCGGCGAGGTGCTGCGCGATCTGGTGTCGCGCACTTCGCTGATCGTGGCGATGTACCAAAGCCGCAGCCAGGCCGACTGCGGGCCGGACGAACATGCCGAGATCGTGGCCGCGATCCGCACCCGCGACGCCGCGCGCGCCCGTCATCTGATGGACGACCACATCGACCACCTCGAACGCAAGCTCGACCTCGACAATGGCGAAGAGCCGACCCTGGACCTGAAGGAGCTTCTCGCATGACCACCCCCGCAAGCCACGATCTCCTCTTGCGTTGCGCCAGCATCGTCACCCTCGACCCGGACCGCCAAGTGATCGAGGGCGGCTGGATCGCCATCGACGGCGACCGGATCGGCGCCGTCGGCACCGGAGAGCCTCCCGCCGCGCGGCAGGTCATCGACCGGCCCGGCCTGATCGCCCTGCCCGGTCTGATCGACGCCCATTCGCACGCGGGTCACGGCCTCGTCCGCGCCGCCGGGGATGGCGACGGAGAACTCTGGTTCCGCATCTGCCAGGACATCTACGCCTTTGCCGCAACCCCCGCCTTCTGGCGGGCCGAGGCGCGGCTGGCCCAGGCAGAACGCCTGCGCGCGGGCGTGACCACGGCCGTCTCGCTCCTCGGCGGGGGTGGCGACGTGATGCGCACCGACACGACCGAGGCCGGGGATGCCCATGCCGCCGCAACCGTCGAATCCGGCCTGCGCACCATCATGGCGGTCGGCCCCGGCCGCCTGCCCTTCCCGCGCCACTTCGGACCCGAGCGCCGGCCGGTTTCCTTTGCCGAGCAGATGGCGGTCTGCGACGAACTCATCACCCGCCACGACGCGGTCCTGTCGCGGCGCACCGGCGTCGCCCTGATCCTGCCGGTCTATTCGGCCGAGCACATGGAAAGCGACGGGCCCGAGATCCGGCGCATGTCGGCCGCGATCCGCGCGCTGCAGGATCGGCGCGGGACGCTTTTCACCCAGGACGGCCATCGCGGCGGGACCATCGCCCTGGCCCATGACCTCGGCCTTCTGTCCCCCCGCGCCGCGCTCAGCCATTCGGTCGATCTGACCGGGGCCGATTTCACCGCGCTTCAGGCCAGCGGTGCCGCCATCATCCACAATCCCAGCGCCATCATGTCGATCCTCGGCCGCTGCCCGGTGCCCGAACTGATCGAGGCGGGCATCACCGTCTGCCTCGGCTCGGACGCCGGTGCGCCCGACCGGGGCTTCGACATGTTCCGCCATATGGCCCAGGCGCTGCACTACCACCGGCGCCATTTCCGCGATCCCAACGTCCTGCCGGACGGCAAGGCGCTGGAGATGTGCACCATCGACGCGGCCCGT
This sequence comes from Tabrizicola soli, assembly GCF_015999335.1. Lineage (GTDB taxonomy): Bacteria > Pseudomonadota > Alphaproteobacteria > Rhodobacterales > Rhodobacteraceae > Tabrizicola > Tabrizicola soli. The sequence continues at coordinate 11,927 of NZ_JAEACP010000007.1, forward strand.
ACCCTCGGCCTCGGCGACGAGATCGGCTCGATCGAGGCCGGCAAGAAGGCGGACATCATCCTGGTCGACGGACGGCAGCCGCATCTCTGGCCGCCGGTCATGGCGGTGAACCGGCTGACGCATTTCGCGGCGGCCGGGGATGTGGACACGGTCGTCGTCGACGGCCAGGTGCTGATGGACCAGCGCCGCATCCCCCATCTCGACCTGGAGGCGATCCTCGATGAGGCCGAAGCCCGGGCCGAAAGCGTGTTCCGGTGCTCGGGCCATGCCGGCGCGCGCCGGGAATCGCCGCAGATCTGGGGCCGGGCGCGGCGAGAGGCGGCGGCATTCCGGCCCTCCGGCACCCGGCGCTGAGGTCAGATCCCGGTCGTCAGCCGGTGGCCCGGCGCATGGAACTGGCGCAGCCAGGTGATCGGCACCTCATGCATCCAGGTCGTGCGTTCGGCCAGATCCGCCTCGTTCTGGATCAACCCGCCCGGCGGCCATTCCCGGCTGCGGATGCGATGCAGCACCTCGGCCTGGATGGCCTGCCACGAGGCGGGGCTAGCCGGCATCTCACAAGGCGTCCTTCAACCGGCTCAGGGTCCCGACATAGCGGGCGCGGATCGCCTCGCGCGCGATGTGGCGGCCGCCCTGCACCAGATGGCGGCCCGCCGACCAGACATCCAGCACCATCCGGTCGTCGCCCGCGAAGATCCAGGCGTCCAGGATCGTGTCGCCGGTCTTGCCGATCAGGTCGACCGCCGCCCCGTCCAGCGCCAGAAGATCGGCCCAGAGCCCCGGCGCGATCGCGCCCGAGGCCCGCCCGGCCGCCTGCGCCCCGCCGCGCGCCGCGCCCTCGAACAGCACCCGCCCGGTCGAGGCATCGGGCCGCGCCAGCGCCGCCCGCGACCGATCCCGCAGCCGCTGCGAATAGTCCAGCGTCCGCAACTCCTCGGACAGCGCGATGCGGATGTTGCTGTCCGAGCCGATGCCGAACCGCCCCCCGGCCCCCAGCCAGCGCACCCCGTCGAAGATACCGTCGCCCAGCGAGGATTCGGTGATCGGGCACAGCCCCGCCACCGCCCCGGTCGCCGCCAGCGCCAGGGTCTCGTCCGGTTCCATCTGCGTGCTGTGGATCAGGCACCAGCGCGGATCCACCGCCGCATTGTCCAGAAGCCAGCGCACCGGCCGCGCCCCCCACGCGGCGCTCACCTCCTCGACCTCGGCCAGCTGTTCGGCCAGGTGCATGTGGATCGGCCCGTCGCCCAGGCCGACCACCTCGCGCAGCGCCTCGGGGGAGACCGCACGCAGGCTGTGCGGGGCGACGCCAAGCAACGTGTCCGACGGCAGCGGCGCCAGCGCGGCCCGCGCGCCGTCCATCAGCCGGGCGAAACGCTCCGGATCGTTGCCAAAGCGGATCTGGCCCGGCCCCAGCGCGCGGCCATCGCAGCCGCCATGCTGATACAGCACCGGCAGCAGCGTCAGTCCGATGCCCGTGGTCTGCGCCGCCGCCGCGATCCGGGCCGACATCTCGGCCAGGTCGTCATAGGGCACCCCGCCGGGGCGGTGGTGCAGGTAATGGAACTCGACATTGCAGGCATAGCCCGCCTCCAGCATCTCCATCTGCACGAAGGCGGCAATCGCCTCCACATCCTCCGGGTCCAGGCGGTCGAGAAAGCGGTACATCAGCTGCCGCCAGGTCCAGAACGAGTCGCGCGGATCCGGCCCGCGCCGCTCGGTCAGCCCGGCCATGGCGCGCTGGAAAGCATGGCTGTGCAGGTTCGCGGGCGACGGCAGCAGGATCGCATGGCGCTCGCCCTCCGGCTCCACCCCGGCCGCGACCTCGGCGATTCGACCGCCGCCGTCGATCCGAAGTCGCACGCCTTGCGCCCAGCCATCCGCCAGAAGTGCCTGTTCCGCCCAGAGAACCTTCATGTCGCGCCCCGTTTCATTCGCATATTGACAGGAAATATATGTGCAGACATATTACAATTAACAGCGCATAAAACAAGCGTCTCGATACGACAGAGGACCAGATGACACCCGAAATCCTCACCAACGCCCGGATCGCCACGCTGGAGGGGCCCGGCTACGGCATGATCGACAGCGGCGCGGTGGTTCTGGGTCAGGGCCGCATCCTCTGGACCGGGGCGGCATCCGACCTGCCCGCCGCCCACGCGACGGCCCCGCGCCGCGATCTTGGCGGCCGTCTGGTCACGCCCGCGCTGATCGACTGCCACAGCCACATCGTCTTTGGCGGCGACCGCGCCCGCGAATTCGAGATGCGCCTGCAGGGCGCCAGCTATGAGGAGATCGCACGCGCCGGGGGCGGCATCCTTTCCACCGTCCGCGCCACCCGCGCGGCAGATGAGGAGGAGCTGGTCGCGCAGGCCCTGCCCCGCCTCGACGCGCTGATCGCCGAGGGGCTGACGACCATCGAGGTGAAATCCGGCTACGGGCTGGAGCGGGAGACCGAGCTGCGGATGCTGCGCGCCGCGCGGCAACTGGCCCGGCTGCGCCCGGTCCGGGTCCGCACCACCTATCTTGGCGCCCATGCCTGCCCACCCGAATACAAAAGCCGGCCCGACGACTATCTGGCCGAGGTCTGCCTGCCCACGCTCCGCGCCGCCCATGCCGAGGGGCTGGTCGATGCCGTCGACGGCTTCTGCGAGGGCATCGCCTTCGACACTGCCCAGATCGCGCGGGTGTTCGACCTCGCCCGCGAACTGGGCCTGCCGGTCAAGCTCCATGCCGAACAGCTGTCGCACCAGGGCGGCACCGCGCTGGCCGCCCGGTATGGCGCGCTTTCGGCGGATCATGTGGAATATGCAACGGCCGAGGATGCTGCGCTGATGGCCAAGGCCGGGACGGTCGCGGTCCTGCTGCCGGGGGCCTTCTACACGCTGCATGAAAAACAGATGCCCCCGGTCGCCGCCTTCCGCGCCCATGGCGTGCCGATGGCGCTCTCCACCGACTGCAACCCCGGCACCTCGCCGGTGACCTCGCTTCTCCTCACCATGAACATGGGCTGCACCCTGTTCCGCCTGACCCCGGAAGAGGCCTTGCGCGGCGTCACGGTCGAGGCCGCCCGCGCCCTCGGCCAGACGGACTGCGGCCGCATCGCGCCCGGCCTGCGCGCCGATCTGGCGATCTGGAACGTGACGAACCCGGCCGAGCTTGCCTGGCGCATCGGGTTCAACCCCCTACATTCCCGCATTTTCGGAGGCTCCGAATGACCGTCACCCTCACCCCCGGCGCCGCGACCCTGGCCCAGCTTGAAACCCTCTGGCGCGAAGGCCATGCGGCGCGGCTGGACCCGGCCGCCCGTGGCCCGGTCGAGGCGGCGGCGGCCCGGATCGAGGCGGCGGCGCAGGGTGGCGCGGCCGTCTACGGGGTGAACACGGGCTTCGGCAAGCTTGCCTCGGTCAAGATCGCCCCGCAGGACACCGCCACGCTGCAGCGCAACCTGATCCTGTCGCATTGCTGCGGCGTGGGCGAGCCGCTGGATGCCGCGACGACCCGGCTGATGATGGCGCTGAAGCTCCTCAGCCTCGGGCGCGGCGCCTCCGGCGTCCGCTGGGAGATCGTCGCCCTGATCGAGGCGATGCTGGACCGTGGCGTGGTCCCGGTGATCCCGTCGCAAGGCTCGGTCGGGGCCTCGGGCGACCTGGCGCCGCTGGCCCACATGACCGCCGTGATGATCGGCGCGGGCGAGGCCGTGGTCGAAGGCCGGCGCATGGCCGGCGACAAGGCCCTCGCGCGCGCAGGCCTCGCGCCGGTGGTGCTGGGCCCGAAAGAGGGGCTCGCGCTGATCAACGGCACCCAGTTCTCCACCGCGCTTGCGCTGGTGGGTCTGTTCAACGGCTGGCGCAATGCCGTGGCCTCGATGGTCACCGCCGCGCTGTCCACCGATGCGATCATGGGCTCGACCGCGCCGCTGCAGCCGGAAATCCACGACCTGCGCGGCCATCCCGGCCAGATCGAGGTGGCCCGCCAGATGCGCGCGCTGATGGAGGGCTCCGAGATCCGCGAAAGCCACCGCGAGGGCGACAGCCGGGTGCAGGACCCCTATTGCATCCGCTGCCAGCCGCAGGTCGCCGGGGCGGCGCTGGATATCCTGCGCTATGCCTCGCGCACGCTCCAGATCGAGGCGAACGCCGTCACCGACAACCCGCTCGTGCTGTCCAACGGCCGCATCGTCTCGGGCGGCAATTTCCACGCCGAGCCCGTCGCCTTCGCCGCCGACCAGATCGCGCTCGCCGTGGCCGAGATCGGCGCGATCGCCCAGCGGCGCGTGGCGCTGATGGTGGATCCCACCCTCAGCCACGACCTGCCGCCCTTCCTGACCCCCGATCCCGGCCTGAACTCCGGCCTGATGATCGCCGAGGTCACGACCGCCGCCCTGATGAGCGAGAACAAGCATCTCGCCAACCCCTGCTCCACCGACTCGACCCCGACCTCCGCCAACCAGGAGGACCATGTCTCGATGGCCGCCCATGGCGCCCGGCGGCTGGGGCGGATGAACGACAACCTTGCCGTGATCCTCGGCGTCGAGGCGATCTGCGCCGCCCAGGGGATCGAGTTCCGCGCGCCCCTCAAGACCTCCGCCCGGCTCCAGACCGTGCTGACCGCCCTGCGCGCCGAGGTTCCGCCGGTGCAACAGGACCGTTTCCTCGCCCCCGACCTGGAAAGGGCCGCCGAACTGGTCCGCAACGGCGCCCTGATCCGCGCCGCCGGCATCGACGGCGTGGCCCCCTGATCCCCCTTCAAACCCCGGCCGATCCGGCCCCCCGAGACAAGAGACCGACCATGACCGATCCCCGCCACAACATCCGCGACGTCTTTCCCCCGACCGGCACCGAGATCAGCGCGAAAAGCTGGCTGACCGAGGCACCCCTGCGGATGCTGATGAACAACCTGCACCCCGACGTCGCCGAAAACCCGCATGAGCTGGTGGTCTACGGCGGCATCGGCCGCGCCGCCCGCACCTGGAAGGACTTCGACCAGATCGTCGCCAGCCTGCGCGCGCTGGAGGAGGACCAGACCCTGCTGGTGCAATCGGGCAAGCCGGTCGGCGTGTTCCGCACCCACAAGGACGCGCCGCGCGTGCTGATCGCCAACTCGAACCTGGTGCCGCACTGGGCGACCTGGGACCATTTCAACGAATTGGACCGCAAGGGCCTGGCGATGTACGGCCAGATGACCGCCGGCTCCTGGATCTACATCGGCACGCAAGGCATCGTGCAGGGCACCTACGAGACCTTCGCCGAGGCGGGCCGCCAGCATTATGGCGGCGACCTCAAGGGCAAGTGGATCCTGACCGCCGGTCTGGGCGGCATGGGCGGCGCGCAGCCCCTGGCCGCGGTGATGGCCGGGGCCTGCTGCCTTGCCGTGGAATGCGACGAGACCCGCGCCGATTTCCGCATCCGCACCCGCTATTGCGACGCCAAGACCCACAGCCTTGACGAGGCGCTGGCGATGATCGACCGCTGGACCAGCACCGGCGAGGCGAAGTCGGTGGCGCTGATCGGCAACGCGGCCGATGTCTTCCCCGAACTCCTGCGCCGGATGCGGGCCGGCGGTCCGCGCCCCGGCATCGTCACCGACCAGACCTCGGCCCACGACCCCGTCCACGGCTATCTGCCGCAGGGCTGGACCGTCGCCGAATGGCGCGTGCGGCAGGAAAGCGATCCCAAGGCCGTCGAAAAGGCCGCCCGGGCCTCGATGCGCGTGCAGGTCGCGGCGATGGTGGCCTTCCACGAGGCGGGCGTGCCCACCGTCGACTACGGCAACAACATCCGCCAGATGGCCAGGGAGGAGGGGCTGGAGAACGCCTTCGCCTTCCCCGGCTTCGTCCCCGCCTATATCCGCCCGCTCTTCTGCCGCGGCATCGGCCCCTTCCGCTGGGCCGCCCTGTCCGGCGACCCCGAGGATATCTACAGGACCGACCAGCGGATGAAGGAGCTGTTCCCCGACAACGCCCATCTGCACAACTGGCTGGACATGGCGCGCGAGCGCATCGCCTTCCAGGGCCTGCCCGCCCGCATCATGTGGATCGGCCTCGGCGACCGGCACCGCGCCGGCCTCGCGATCAACGAGATGGTGCGCAACGGCGAGCTGAAGGCCCCGGTGGTGATCGGCCGCGACCATCTGGACAGCGGCTCCGTCGCCAGCCCCAACCGCGAGACCGAGACGATGCGCGACGGCTCGGATGCGGTCAGCGACTGGCCGCTCCTGAACGCGCTTCTCAACACCGCCTCGGGGGCGACCTGGGTCAGCCTGCACCACGGCGGCGGCGTGGGCATGGGGTTCAGCCAGCACTCCGGCATGGTGATCTGCTGCGACGGGACCGAGGACGCCGACCGCCGGATCGGGCGCGTGCTCTGGAACGACCCAGCCACCGGCGTGATGCGCCATGCCGATGCCGGCTACGACATCGCGCTGGACTGTGCCCGCGAACATGGGCTGAACCTGCCGGGAATCCTGTAGACCCGGCCCGCGGCGTGCCCGTCACGGCACGCCGCCCGCTTGCCCCCCGGTCATGCGCGCCAGATCGGACAGCACCTCGCGGACATCGTTCTGCGGCCGCACCGACAGCTGCCCGCGCGCGGCGACATCCTCGACATGGCGCTCCATCAGATCCCCCGCCCGCTCGAACTCGCCCGCGACCAGCGCCTCGACGATCTCGCGATGCTCGCGCGCGCCGCAATCGGCCGAATGTTGCCGCCCGTACATCGCCAGCACCAGCGAACAGCGCGAGACGATCTCGGTCAGATAGCGTTCCAGCACGGCATTGCCGGTCAGGCTGGCCAGATAGAAATGGAACTCGGCCGCCAGCCGGATCGCCTCCACCTCGCTTTCCTGCGCCAGGCGCGACTCCTCCTCGACCATCTGCCGCAGCCGCTCGACCACCGCGTCGTCGATCCGGCCCGCAAGCTGGCGCACCATCGCCCGCTCCAGCGCGGCGCGGATCACGAAGATCCCCCGCCCCTCCTCCAGCGACGGGTTCGCCACGAAGGCCCCGCGGTTCGGGATCAGCTCGACCAGCCCCTCGGTCGCCAGACGGCCAAGCGCCTCGCGCGCGATGGTGCGCGAGGCGCCGAAAGCCTCGCCGATCGCATCCTCGGGCAAGCGGGTGCCGGGGGTCAGGCGCTGCTGCAGGATGGCCTGCCGCAAGGCGATCTGCACCCGTTCCGTCCGTGTCGGCGTTCGATCCCTGGTCGTCGTCATCGCGTAAGGCATCCCCTCGGCGTTTCCCCTACGGTTTGACCCAAGGCGCGCGGCGACGCAATCCATCCTTTCCCGCCCCGGCCACCCGGCCGCTCCTGCGGCCCAAGGTCGCAGGTCGGGCAGAGGACAGCCCGGTCGAATTCCGCCAAAGCGCCAACGCCGGGAAGACGCTAGCCTCGGCCCTGATCACAAGCGGAGCCTCTGCGTGCCCATCCCCCTCATCCTGAACGGCCGGACGACCGCGCTTCCGGCCGGACCCGGCGACCGGCTCTCCACCGCGCTGCGCGCCGCCGGGTTGACCGGGGTCAAGGAAGGCTGCCTCGAGGGCGAATGCGGGGCCTGCACGGTGCTGCTCGACGGCGCGCCGGTCTGCTCCTGCCTGATGCTCGCCGCGCAGGCCGAGGGCCGCGGTGTGGAGACCGCCGAAGGCCTGGCAGGGGACGGGGCCTCCGACCTGCAGGCCGCCTTCGTGCACGAGGGCGCGGTGCAATGCGGCTATTGCACGCCCGGCATGGTCATGGCCGCCGAGGGGCTTCTGCGCCGCAATCCCGATCCTTCCGAGGCCGAGATCCGCCAGGCGATCGCCGGGAACATCTGCCGCTGCACCGGATATGTCGCCATCATCCGCGCCATCGCCGCGACCGCAGCCAGCCGGCGTGCCGCGCCATGCTGAGCTTCCTCGCCCCGCGCTCCCTCACCGAACTCGCCGCCATGCTGACACCGGACCGCCCCTCCTGGCTGATCGCGGGCGGCACCGACCGGCTGATCGCCCCCGCCAGCCTTCCGGCCGAGGGCGTGATCCTCGACCTCTCGCGCCTCGCGGGGCTGGACCGGATCGAGACGGCAGGGGATCGGCTCATCCTCGGCGCGGGCGTCACTGTCGCGCGCCTTGCCTCGGACGACCGTGTTGCCCGGCTTGCCCCGGTCCTGACCCGGGCGGCGCGGGTCTTCGGCTCGCCCCAGATCCGCAACCGCGCCACCGTCGGCGGCAATGTCGCCAACAACTCGCCCGCCGCCGACCTGACGCCCGCGCTTCTGGCCGCCGATGCCATGGTCCGGCTCTGGCGGGGCGGCGAGGAACGCGCGCTGCCGCTGGAAAGCCTCCTCTCCCGGACGCTGGACCCCGGCGAGATCATCCTGGGCTTCGATCTGCCGGCCGCACCGCTCGGCGGTTTCGTGAAGCTCGGCCAGCGCCAGGAACCCGCGATCTCGCGGCTGACGCTGGCGGCGGCGGGACCCAAGGGCGCGCTGCGGCTCTATGCCGGGGCCGTGGGCCCGGTGCCGCGCCGTCTGACCGGGGCCGAGGCCCTGCTGAACGCGGGCGATCCCGGCTTTGCCGATTCCCTCTCCCGAGAACTCGCCGCCGCCAATCCCGGCCGCGCCTCGACGCGCTACAAGGCGCTTGCCGCACGGGGCCTGGCCGAGGACCTCCTCTCCCAGCTTTCCGGGGCCGGCGCATGACCCTGATCGGAACCCGCGAGCCGATGCTGGACGGCCTCGCCAAGGCCACCGGCCGGCTGCGCTATGCCGCCGACCTGCGGATCGAGGGGCTGGCCCATGCCCTCCTCCTGACCAGCCCGCATCCCCACGCCCGCATCCTGTCGCTGGACGCCACGGCGGCGCTGACCGCGCCCGGGGTGCTGGGCGTCTTCTGGCACGGCAACATGCCCGCCCACCGCTACAACAGCTCGATCTGGTTCGAGGGGCAGGAGGCGGACGCCGACGAGCAGATGTTCCCCGCCACCGTCCGCCACATCGGCGACCGGGTGGCCGTGGTGGTGGCCGAGAGCCTGCCCCAGGCCGAGGCGGCGCGGGATCTGGTGCAGGTATCCTACGACCCGCTGGAGCCCTGCCTGACCCCCGAGGCCGCCGACCGCATGCGCGGCCCGCTGTTCGACGCCGCAGGAGCGCCCACCTTCCTGAACCCGGTGGCCGAGCGCGACTTCGCCCTTGGCGATGTCGCCGCCGGGTTCGCCGCCGCCGCCCATGTCACGGAAACCACGGTCCGCACCCCCAAGACCCATCATTCAGCCATCGAGACCCATGTCGCCATCGCCCTGCCCGAACCCGGCGGCCGCGTCTGCGTCATGGCCCCGTGCCAGAGCGTCCATGCCGTACAGGTGGTCGTCGCCCGCGCGCTCGGGCTGGCGGCGGCGGAGGTGCATGTGATCAAGACGCCGATCGGCGGCTCCTTCGGCGGCAAGGCCGAGCCGGTGCTGGAACCGATCGCGGCCGAGCTGGCGCGGCGGCTGGACCGCCCGGTCCGGCTGGCCTGCGACCGGCAGCAGACCTTCACCAGCACGCGGATGCGCAGTGCCACCACCACCCGCATCCGCAGCGCGCTGTCGGCCGAGGGCCGTATCCTTGCCCGCGAGACCGAGACCCTGATCGACGTCGGCGCCTATGTCACCGGCGGCAACTACCTGCCCGGCTCGATGCTGCAACGCCATGTCCGGCTCTATGCGATCCCGGCCGAGACCTACTCGGGCCGCGCGGTCTATACCAACACCCCGCCCACCGGGGCCTTCCGCGGCTATGGCTCGCCGCAGATCAATGCGGCCGGCGAGATCCACCTCGACATCGCCGCCCGCCGCGCGGGCCTCGATCCGGTGGCGCTGCGGCTCCTGAACGCCGTGACGCCCAACGCGACCGAGCCCTATACCGGGCTCTGCGTCGGCAATGCCCGGCTGGCCGACTGCCTGCGGGAAGGCGCGGCCGCCTTCCGCTGGGCCGGGCGCAGCGCCCGCCCGCGCGACACCGGACGCCTGCGCCGGGGGGTCGGCATGGCGGCGGCGGCGCATGTCAACGGCTGCTTCCCCGGCTCGGACGAGCAGACGACCATGACCATGGCGCTTGGCCCCGACGGCCGGATCACCATGGTCTCGGCGCTGCACGACCTCGGCTGCGGCTCGAACACCACGCTGGCGCAGATCGCGGCCGAGGTGCTGGGCCTTGCCCCCGCCGCGCTCTGCATCACCGAGGCGGATACCGACCTCTGCGGCTACGACCTCGGCACCCGCGCCAGCCGGATGACCTATGTCCAGGGCGAGGCGACGCGGCTCACCGCGCTGGCGCTCGCCGACCGGATCCGCGGTGCCGCCGGGCGGCTGGCCAATGTCGCGCCCGAGGACCTGATGCTGGCCGGGGGCGGGATCAGGAACCGCGAGACGGGCCGGTTCACCAGCCTTGCCGCCCTCGCCGCCGATCTGGCCCATGCCGGGCTGGACCTGCCCACCGCCACGGTGACCCATGCGGCCACCGCCAACCCCAGCTCGCATGCCGCGCATTTCGCCGAGGTCGAGGTGGACAGCCTGACCGGCCTCGTCCGCGTCACCGACTATCTGGCCGCGCATGACATCGGCCGCGCCATCAACCCGATGCTGGTCGAGGGCCAGATCCACGGCGGGGTCCAGATCGGCATCGGCTATGCCCTGTTCGAGGACGTGGCGAACGATCGCCTGACCGGCCGCATGGGCGGGCACAGTTTCGCGCGCTACATCATGGCCAACAGCCTGGAGATGCCGCCGATCACCGTCCGGCTGGTCGAGGCGGGCGAGCCGAGCGGCCCGTTCGGGGCCAAGGCGGTGGGCGAGATCGCGACCATCCCGGTCGCCGCCGCCGTGGTCAACGCCGTGAACGCCGCCCTCGGGACCGAGTTGACCGACCTGCCCCTCCTCCCTGCCCGCATCCTGGACGCCCTGCACCCCGCCTGACCCTACCGCGCGGGGCGTAGGGTGGGTGATACACCCACCCTGCCGGCGTCAGAGGATCTCGCTCATCCGCACCACCCGGCCCTCGGCGACCGATTTCAGCGCCGCCTCCGCCAGCGCCAGCGCCAGCAGCCCGTCCTCGCCCGAGGGGCTGGCCTCGGCCTTGCCCGCCATCGCCTCGATGAAGGCGGCGATCTCGGCGGCATAGGCCTCGGTATAGCGCGTCATGAAGAAGTCATGCAGCGGCGGCCTGGTATAGCCCGCGCCCGTCGCGACCTCGATGCTGACCGGGCGCTGGTTCTCGGCCGAAACCGCGCCCTGCGCGCCATGCACCTCGATCCTCTGGTCATAGCCATAGCTCGCCCGGCGCGAGTTCGAGATCACCGCCAGCTTGCCCGACCCCGTCCGCAGCATCACCTGCACCGAGTCGCTGTCCCCCGCCTTGCCGATCTCCGGATCGACCAGCACCGAGGCCATGGCCGAGACCTCGGCGATCTCCTCGCCCAGGAGGAACCGCGCCATGTCGAGGTCATGGATCGTCATGTCGCGGAAGATCCCGCCCGAGCGCGCAATGTAGTCCACCGGCGGCGCGCCGGGGTCGCGGCTGGTGATCGTCACCATCTCGACCGGGCCGATGGTGCCCTTGTCGATCTCGGCCCGCACCGCGCGGAAATGCGGGTCGAACCGGCGGTTGAAGCCGACCATCAGCCTGCCCTTGCGCGCCCGCACCACCTCCAGGCACTGTTTCACCCGGGCGAGCGACAGGTCGATGGGCTTTTCGCAGAACACCGCCTTGCCCGCCTCCACGAACTGCTCGATCAGGTCGGCATGGGTGTCGGTCGGGGTGCAGATCACCACCGCGTCGATATCCCCCGAAGCCGCGATCGCGTCGATGCTGCGCAGCTCGCAGCCATACTGGTCGGCAATCGCCTGCGCCGCCGCGGGCACCGCATCCGAAACCGCCACCAGCCTGGTGGCCGGGTTGCCCGTCACCGCCTTCGCGTGAACCTTCCCGATGCGCCCCGCACCCAGAAGCCCGAACCTGATCGTCATCATTCTCCTTACTCCGGGCAGGCCCCGGCGACATCTTGATCGAAAATCCACCAGCACCCCGGTCATCACGCCGGATGCGTCGGGCAAATGTAACTCGCCAGCCCCGCAACATGCGAGGGCCATGCGACTGGCTGGAGGCGGCGGCATGAGCATCGGCGCCGGCCTGATGGGCCTCGGCTCCATCCCCTGGCGCAACGAGCGGGCGGTGATGGGAGGCGGGGCCGGCTTTCCAGCCTCTGACGCAAAAGGCCGCCCCGGGAGGCGGCCTTTCCGTTTACTCCGCCGCTTCCTTGGGCGGCGTCCCGTCGTCGGGCTTCGCCTCGCCCTTCGGCTTGCGCGGCCCGCGGGGGCGGCGCGCCGGGCGCTCTTCCTTCCCGGCCTCGGGCACTTCGGCAGCAGGCGCCTCGGCCGCAGCCGGTTCCGCCGCCTCGACCGGCGCCGCCGGCGCCGCGGGTCGGGGCCGGGGCGAGGATTCCGGCGTCTCGACCAGGCCGCTCTCCTCGGCCGAGTCGACCTCGATCACATCCACCGCGGTCGGCGGCTCGGCCTCGCGCTCCTCGCGGAAATCGCGCTGGTAGTCGCGCCGCTCGCCACGATCCTGCCGCCGCTCGCCACGGTCCTGCCGGTCATGCCGCTCGCCGCGCTCCTGCCGTTCGGGCCGGTCGCCGCGCTCGGGCCGGTCCTGGCGCTCCGGCCGGTCCTGGCCATCGCCGCGCGGCTGGCCGTTCTGCCCGCCGTTCTGCTGGTACTGCTGCTGGCGCGCCTCCTGCTCGGCCGCCATCTCCTTCATCGCCTCGGCCAGCATCCGCGTGTAATGCTCGGCGTGCTGCAGGAAGTTCTCGGCCGCCACGCGGTCGTTCGACAGCTGCGCATCGCGCGCAAGCATCTGGTACTTCTCGATGATCTGCTGCGGCGTGCCGCGCACCTTGCCCTCGGGACCCGAGGAATCGAAGACACGGTTGACGATATTGCCGAGGGTGCGCGGGCGGTTCTGGTTGGAACGCGAGCGTTTCTTGGAAGAGCGCATCTTGTCCTTATGATGGCTTTGGCCTGCGACCGCCGCCCCTCATGGGCAGCAAATCCGGGTCAGCAGGGTTTGGGCAGTGCGCCGGGGCAGGTGAAAACCCGCATCCGACAGGGGTCACTAATCACAGGCTTTCGGATGTGACAAGAAATTTCTGCGGCTTTCCGCGTGAATCAGCGGCAATCAGGCACAGCCGCAACGATCGGCCGCACCCGGTTTCACCGCCGCCACCACCCGGTCGCGCCCATCCATGTCGGGCAGGATGCGCACCTCGCCAAGCCCCGCCTGCCGGAACAACCCGGCCACCGCCGGCCCCTGCGTCGGCCCGGTCTCGACCAGAAGCCGCCCCCCCGGCATCAGCCGCGCCCCCGCCCCCCGCGCGATGGCGCGATAGGCGTCCAGCCCGTCGCCGCCGGGCGTCAGCGCCAGATGCGGCTCCCAGTCGCGGACCTCGGGCGCAAGGCCGGGCATCTCCTCCGCCGCGATATAGGGCGGGTTCGAGACGATCAGGTCGAAGGCCCCCCCGACCTTCGCGAACCAGTCCGACTCCAGGAACTTCGCCCGGTCCTCCAGCCCCAGGTCGCGCGCATTGCCCGCCGCCACCGTCAGCGCGGCCGGCGAGAGATCCACCCCGACCCCGCGCGCCATCGGCATGCCCTTGAGGCAGGACAGAAGGATGCAGCCGGTCCCCGTCCCCAGGTCCAGCAGCTTCAGGAACGGCCGCGCCAGGGCCTCGGCGACCAGCGCCTCGGTCTCGGGACGCGGGTCGAGCGTGTCGCGGGTGACGCGGAACGGCAGGCCCCAGAACAGCCGCCTGCCGGTGATCTGGGCCACCGGCCGGCGCGCCTCCCGCGCGGCCAGCGCCGCCTCGTAGCCCGATGCCTGCGGCTCCGTCATCTCGTCGGGAAGGTGCAGGGTCAGCCGGTCCGGCGCAATCCCCAGCGCATGGGCCAGAAGCACCCGCGCATCCCGCGCCGCGCCCTCGATCCCGGCGGAGTGCAGGCGGGGAATGGCCAGACGCAGCGCCTCGGCGGCGGTCACCCCTCCATCTCCGCCAGCCGCTCGGCCTGGTCATGCGCGACCAGCGCGTCGATCACCTCGGTCAGGTCGCCCGCCATGATCTGCGGCAGGGCGTAGAGCGTGAGGTTGATCCGGTGGTCGGTCATCCTTCCTTGCGGGAAGTTGTAGGTGCGGATCCGCTCGCTGCGGTCGCCCGAGCCCACCTGCGACTTCCGGTCCGCCGCGCGTTCGGAATGCAGCCGTTCCCGCTCCGCCTCGTAAAGCCGCGAGCGCAGCACCTGCATCGCGATCTCGCGGTTGCGGTGCTGCGATTTCTCGGAGCTGGTCACCACGATCCCCGAGGGCAGGTGCGTGATCCGCACCGCCGAGTCGGTGGTGTTCACATGCTGCCCGCCCGCGCCCGAGGAGCGCATCGTGTCGATCCTTATGTCGCTGGCGGGGATGTCGATATCCACCTCCTCCGCCTCCGGCAGCACCGCCACCGTGGCGGCCGAGGTATGGATCCGCCCCTGCGCCTCGGTCTCGGGCACCCGCTGCACCCGGTGGACGCCGCTTTCATATTTCAGCCGGGCAAAGACCCCCTCGCCCGAGACCAGCGCCACCAGTTCCTTCAGCCCGCCAAGGTCCGAGGCCTGCTCCTCCAGCACCTCCCAGCGCCAGCCCATCTTTTCCGCATGCCGCTGGTACATCCGCGCGAGATCGCCCGCGAACAGCGCCGCCTCGTCGCCCCCCGTCCCCGGCCTGATCTCGATGATCGCCGGCCGCGCATCCGCCGCGTCCTTGGGCAGCAGCGCCAGCCGCAGCGCCTGCTCCATCTCCGGGATCCGCGCCTTCAGCCGCGGCAGTTCCTCTTCCGCCAGCGCCTTCATCTCGGGATCGGAGAGCATCGCCTCGGCCTCGGCCAGATCGTCCAGCGACTGCCGATAGGCACGGATCTCCTCCACCACCGGCTTGAGGTCGGTGTATTCGCGGCTGATCCGCGCGATCTCCCCGGGCGCGGCGCCTGCGTTCAGCTGCGCCTCGAGGAACTCGAAGCGTTCGGCGATCTGGGCGAGTTTGTCCAAGGGAACCATGCGCGGGGTTTCGCAGGCAGGCCCGCACCCGTCAAGGGCCGCACTTATGAAGAACTGGCCCAAGCCCTTTCATCTTTGCCCGAATATCCCCGCCAGAGGCATGGCCCGAACGGCTTTGCGCACCTACGCAAAGCCGCGAGACAAAGGGCTTGCGCCGCAGGCGCTCGATTTCATGATCGCCCTCACCGCTGGGTCCGCGCCCAGTGGTAGAGGCAGATCAGCTCATAGGCGACATGCGCCCCGGCGATCGCCGTCGCCCCGGTGCTGTCATAGGGCGGCGAGACCTCCACGATATCCCCGCCGACCATGTTGATCCCGGCGAGATCGCGCAGGCAGGCCGCCGCCTGCCAGGAGTGCAACCCGCCCCAGACCGGCGTCCCCGTCCCCGGCGCGGCAGAGGGATCGAGGCAGTCGATGTCGAAGGTCACATAGGTCGCCCCGTCGCCGACGATATCCTTCGCCTTCGCCACCGCCGCCGCCACGCCCTTCTCATGCACCTCGCGCGCGTCGATGACATGGACGCCCAGGTAATCCTCGGTCGTGGTGCGGATGCCGATCTGGACCGACCGCTTCGGATCGACGAGTCCCGTCTTCACCGCCTTGTAAAGCATGGTGCCATGGTCGATCCGGCTCAGGTCGTCGTCGGGCCAGAGGTCGGAATGGGCGTCGAAATGGATCACGCCCAGCGGCCCGGACGTCTCGGCATAGGCCTTCAGGATCGGGAAGGTGATGTAATGGTCGCCGCCCAAAGTCACCGTCCCCGCGCCCGCTTTCAGGATGGTGCGGATATGCGCCGTCAGAGTCTCGGGGAAATCCGAGACCTTCGCATAGTCGAAGGCCAGGTCGCCGTAGTCGATGATCGACATCTCCTCCAGCGGGTTCGTCGGCCAGCCATAGGGCGGATCATAGGGTTGCAGGGTCGACGCCTCGCGGATCGCGCGGGGGCCAAAGCGGGCGCCGGCGCGATGAGTCACCGCCTGGTCGAAGGGCACGCCGGTGATCGCCAGATCGACCCCGGTCAGGTCCTTGGTATAGGTCCGGCGCAGAAAGCTCGTCGCGCCGCCGAAGGCGTTCTCGAAGGAAAGGCCCCGGCGGTCGGTCCGGGTGAACGCAGTATCGACCTGCGTCTTCGCGTCTTCTAGTGCCATGGAAATCTCGGCTCTGTCGGCGCAGTCGTTCATCGGAGACGCGCGGATCCGGGCGGGCAGGAAACCCCTGCCCCGCCCGCTTGTCAAGCCACAGGCGATTTCTTCGAAGAAATCGCGCCGGAGCCTTCAAAGGCTCCGGCAGCTCACCCGATCCGGTGCCCCTCGCGCACCAACTCGTCCGTCACCTGCCGGATGGCGCGCTCCAGCGTCTCGGCGACGAAATCCACATCGGCCTCGGTGATGGTCAGCGCCGGGGACATCACGTTCAGATGGCCCAGCGGCCGCACCATCATCCCCATCGCCTCGGCCGCATCCGAGATGCGCTTGGATTCGTTCACCCCGTCCGGCAAGGGCGCCTTGGTCGCCTTGTCGGCCACGTTCTCGACGCAGACCATCAGCCGCCGCCCGCGCACCTGCCCGACCAGCGGCAGCGCCTCCAGCGCCTGCAGCCGCTCCAGGAAATAGTCTCCGACCCGCGCCGCGTTCTCCAGCAAGCCCTCGCGCTCGATGATCTCCAGGTTCTTCAGCCCCACCGCACATGAGACCGGATGCCCCGAATAGGTGAAGCCGCTGGTGAACCACCGCTCGCCATTCGCCGCCATCGCCTGCCAGATGCGGTCGCTGAAGATCACCGCCCCCAGCGGCACATAGCCCGAGGTCAGCCCCTTGGCGCAGGTGATCATGTCCGGCACCACGCCGAACTCCGCCTCGCTGGCGAACCAGTGGCCCAAGCGGCCGAAGGCCGTCACCACCTCGTCGGCGATGAACAGGATGTCGTGGCGCTGGCAGATCTCCCACATCCGGCGCAGGTAGCCCTGGGGCGGCACGATCACCCCGCCCGAGGCCTGGATCGGCTCCGCGATGAACCCGCCGATCCGGTCGGCCCCGACCTGCACGATCAGCGCCTCGAACTCGGCCACCAGCGCGTCGCAGAACTGCGCCTCGCTCATCCCCTCGGGCCGGCGGTAGGGGTTCGGCGCGCTCAGGTGGTGGATGCCGGTCTCCTTGTAGCGGAACTCGGCCACACGGTCGCCCGGCCGCTTGCCCACCGACTGCGAGAGGTAGGTCGCGCCGTGATAGCTGTGGTCCCGCGCCACGATATCGGTCTTCTCCGGCCGGCCCATGCAGCTTTGCCAGTACCAGACCATCCTGACCGCCGTATCCACCGCCGTGGAGCCTCCGGTCGTGAAATGCACCCGGTTCAGATCCCCCGGCGCCAGATCCGCCAGCCGGGCCGCCAGCCGGGCCGAGGGGTCGTTCGTCACGTCGACGAAGGTGTTCGAGAACGCCAGCCGCTCGGCCTGCTCGGCCATGGCCGCCGCCATCTCGCGCCGACCAAGGCCCACGTTCGTGCACCACATGCCCCCCACGGCATCGAAATAGCGCCGCCCCTCGGCATCCCAGAGGTGACAGCCCTCTCCCCGCGTGATCACCAGCGCCCCCTCGCGCTCGAAGGGGCCGAAATTCGTCCAGGGGTGCAGAAGATGCTGCCGGTCCATTTCCCACAACTCCTGCGGGCTGGGCCGTGCCAGGGCCATCGGGGCGATCATGTCGGGTCTCCTTTGCGGGCAATGATGCAGTTGGACAACAACGCCAGCCTAGCAGTTTGATCAAAACCCGGCCAGCGCCGCTTTGCGCCAAAGGTTGGGGTCGGACCCGACCGGGCGTCCAAAGGTTGAGCCGCCCCATTCGGCGGCGCGAATCGCCTCTTTCATGCGGGTGCAGGTATCCTCGCCGGCTATGCCGTCGGTTTCGCCATCGGTTCGAGAGCCGACGGCATGGGGGCCGAAGCGCCCGCGCGGCCGGTCTAGAAGATCCGCTGCTTCGCCTTCGCCACGCTGAACCCGTGCCCCTCGCGGTTGGTGCAGGTCATCCCCGTCTGCGCCGAGACGCAGGAGATCCCGCCCAGGCTCACCGCCTCGCCATAGGGCAGCACCGGATTGCCGGGGTCCTGCACCGTGTCGCCGACGCAGGCCAGCGCCCCTTTGCCCGAGGCCCCGACCGCAAAGGCCATGCCCCAGTCCAGATCGCAATCCGGCGGGCGCCTGCTATAGCTCGGCGTATAGGACCGCAGGTCGCACCGCGCCTCGGTCCGGCCGTCGAAACGGTAGATCGCGCAATGGATGTTGCCGGTGGGCGACTGGAAGCCGATGTAGTCGTCGGCCAGCGCCGGGCCGGCCAGAAGCAGGGGAAGCAGGGCAAGGACTTTCACGAGCGGCACCTTTCATGGCAAGGACGGAACCCAAGCCACTCCAGAGAGGCGCAAGATGCCCCCGACCGTCAAGGCCGCCCTTGCCTACGTCCTGCCGGTCTTCGCGCTGGCCTTCGCCTTCGGCGTGCTGCGGGTCACGCTGATCGCCCCGCGGACCGGCCCGCTTCCGGCCGTCGCGCTCGAGCTGCCGCTGGTCCTCGCCCTCTCCTGGACCGTCGCGGGCCGCGTCCTGGCCCGCTGGCCCGACAGCCGCCGCGCGGACCTCGGCCTCATCGCCTTCGCGCTCCTGATGCTCCTGGAACTCGCCACCGCGCTGGCGCTGGGCCAGACGCCGGGACAGTTCCTCTCCGCCATGGCCACCCCGCCCGGCGCGCTCGGGCTTGCCGGGCAGGTCGGCTTCGGCCTGGTCCCGCTGCTGCGGCCTCAGCCCAGGGGCTGAGCCTTCTCGACCAGCCGCGCAAAGAAGCTTGCCCCGACCGGGGAGACCTCGTCGTTGAAGTCATAGGCCGCGTGGTGCAGCCCCGCCCCCGGCCCGGTCCCGAGGAACAGGTACGCCCCCGGCCGCGCCTCCAGCATATAGGAGAAATCCTCCGACCCCATCTCGCGGTTGGCCCGGGCGTCCACCGCCTCCGGCCCCACCACCTCGCGCGCGACCCCGGCGGCGAAGTCGGTCTCGTCCTCGTGGTTGATCGTCGCCGGATAGCCCCAGTCATAGTCGATCCGTGCGCTGACCCCATAGGCCGCCGCATGACCCTCGACGATCTCGTGGAACCGCTTCTTCAACAGCGCCCGCACGTCCGGCTTGAAGCAGCGGATCGTGGCGCAGAACATCGCCTCCTCGGGAATGATGTTGCTGGCGGTCCCGGTATGGATCTGCGTGACCGAGATCACCGCCTCGTCCAGCGCGTAGACGTTCCTCGGGATGATGGTCTGGATCGCCTGCACCATGCCCACCACCGCGACCACCGGGTCCACCGTCTCATGCGGCGTGGCGCCATGCCCGCCCCGGCCGGTGATGTAGACGAAGGCCGTGTCCACGCTGGCCATCAGCGGGCCGGGCGTGGTGGTGAAATGCCCGAAGGGCACGTTCGGCGCATTGTGGATGCCATAGACCTGGCCGATGCCGAAACGGTCCATCACGCCTTCCTGCACCATGACCTGCCCGCCGCCGCCATCCTCCTCGGCCGGCTGGAACAGCAGCGCCACCGTGCCTGCGAAATTCCGCGTCTCGGCCAGATACTTCGCCGCTCCCAGCAGCATCGTCACATGCCCGTCATGGCCGCAGGCATGCATCCGGCCCTTCACCGTGCTGGCATGGGGCGCCCCCGTCAGCTCCTCGATCGGCAGCGCGTCCATGTCGGCGCGCAGCCCGATCACCGGCCCCTCCGCGCGCCCCCGGATCAAGGCCACGATCCCCGTCTTCGCGATCCCCTCGTGGATCTCGTCCACTCCGATCTCGCGCAGCCGCTCGACGATGAAGGCCGCGGTTTCCCGGCAGTCGAAGGCCAGTTCGGGATGCATGTGCAGATGCCGCCGCCAGCCCTTCATGTCCTCGGCGTAAGAGGCGATACGGTTCAGAACGGGCATGGTCGGGTCCTTGAGGCAGTGTGGGTCAGCCTTTGATCAAATCGCAAAACAGGGCCGACCGCAATCTCTCCCGGAAAAATCCGCCGCCGCACGACCGACGGCGATGTACCCGGTGGATCGACGGCCGACATCGACTTGAATTCACGGTCGCTCCGCATCGGCTGCTCCTTCTGACCTCTCTGGCGCGGGGGCTACCATTGCCCCCGCGCCCATCCTAGGGTGCCCCCGCAACCACGCGAGGCCCCATGCCCCTTCCCTCCGACCTTCCCCCTACCGGCATCGACCGCCTGCTCTCCATCATGGCTGCCCTGCGCGACCCGCGGACCGGCTGCCCCTGGGACATCGAGCAGGACTTCGCCTCCATCGCCCCCTATACGCTGGAAGAAGCGCATGAGGTCGCCGACGCGATCGAGCGGCAAGCCTGGCACGAGTTGAAGGGCGAGCTTGGCGATCTCCTCTTCCAGGCGGTCTACCATTCCCAGATGGCCGCCGAGGCCGGGCATTTCACCTTCCCCGATGTCGTCACCGCGATCTGCGACAAGATGATCGCCCGCCACCCGCATGTCTTCGGCACCGACTCGCGCGACAAGACCGCCGAGCAGCAGACGAAGGACTGGGAGACGCAGAAGGCCCGCGAGCGTGGCTCCCTGCGCACCCTCGACGGCATCGCGGCCTCGCTTCCCGCCCTGACCCGTGCGCTCAAGCTCCAGAACCGCGCCGCCCGCGTCGGTTTCGACTGGCCCTCCACCGATCAGGTGCTGGACAAGCTGGTCGAGGAGGCGCGCGAGGTCACCGAGGCCCGCGACACCCTCTCCCAGGCCGAACTGACCGAGGAGATCGGCGATCTCCTCTTCGTCATGGCCAACCTCGCCCGCCACCTGAAGGTCGACCCCGAGGCCGCCCTGCGCGCCGCCAACGCGAAATTCACCCGCCGTTTCGCCCGGATCGAGGACTGGCTGGCCGAAGCCGGCAAGGCCCCGGCCGACAGCGACCTGGCCGAGATGGACGCGCTCTGGAACCGCGCCAAGGCCGAGGAAAAAGCCCGGTAGGTCGGGCTTCAGCCCGACTCCCCCTGTCTTCAGCTCGCCACTTTCAACAGCACGATCCCCGACAGGATCAGCCCCGCCGCCAGCATCCGCAACGCCGTCGCGGGCTCTCCCAGCACCAGAAGCCCGACCATGAACGACCCCAGCGCCCCGATCCCGGTCCAGACCGCATAGGCCGTTCCCAGCGGCAGCACCCGCATCGCATGGGCCAGAAGCGCAAAGCTCAACAGCATCGTGACCGCCATGACCGCCGTCGGCCAGGGCCGCGTGAACCCCTCCGAGACCTTCATCGCATAGGCCCAGACGATCTCGAAAATTCCGGCAAGCAGCAGCGTGATCCACGCCATCCCGGCACCCCTTTCGGTCCAAAGGCGCCGGGCCGTCCCGGTCTTCTGCCCTTCGACAAGGGGGAGGACGTTGCCTCGCGCGGTCCATATGTCCGCTCCTGCGGCCGCGATCAAGCCGCATCAGGCGATTTCCGGCAGGGGTTGCCCATCGGCAACCCGCTTCCATCAGTCTCCCCCTTGACCAGAGTAAAAGAGTCGGATTTAACCGCCGGCGGAAACCCGACAAAAGGAGTCAGCCAATGCTGCGCCTCTCGACCCTCGCCCTTCTCGCCTGCTCCGTCCCGGCCCTGGCGCAGGAGATCAACGTCTACTCCCACCGCCAGCCCGAGCTGATCCAGCCCCTCGTCGACGCCTTCACCGCCGAGACCGGGATCGCCGTCAACGTGGCCTTCGTGGACAAGGGCATGGCCGAGCGTCTGGTGGCCGAGGGCGACCGCTCCCCCGCCGATCTGGTGCTGACCGTGGACATCGCCCGCCTCCTGCAGATCGCCGAGGCCGACGTGCTGCAACCCGTCCAGTCCGACGTGCTCGAGGCCAACATCCCCGAGACCCTGCGCGATCCGAACGACCTGTGGTTCGGCCTCACCTCCCGCGCCCGCATCGTCTATGCCGCCAAAGACCGCGTGCAGCCCGGCGAAGTCACCACTTACGAGGACCTTGCCTCGGACAAGTGGAAGGGCCGGATCTGCTCGCGCTCGGGCCTGTCGGACTACAACATCGCCCTGCTTGGCGCCGTGATCGTCCATCATGGCGAGGAGGAAGCGACGAAATGGGCCGAAGGCCTCAAGGCCAACCTCGCCCGCAAGCCCGAGGGCGGCGACCGCGACCAGGTCAAGGCCATCGCGGCCGGCGAATGCGACATCGCCATCGGCAACACCTACTACATCGGCCAGATGCTCGCCGACCCCGAACAGGCCCCCGCGGCCGAGACCGTCACCATCGTCTTCCCGACCTTCGAGAACGGCGGCACGCACCTGAACATCTCGGGCGTCGCGATGACCAAATCCGCGCCGAACAAGGAAAACGCGCTGAAGTTCATGGAATGGCTCACCTCGGACGAGGCGCAGAAGATCTACGCCGAGACGAACTACGAATTCCCGGTCAAGCCCGGCGTCGAGCGTTCCGAGCTCGTGAAAGGCTGGGGCGAGTTCACCCCCGACACCACGCCCCTCTCCGACATCGCCGCCGCCCGCGCCGCAGCCCTCAAGATCATGGAAACCGTGAACTTCGACGGCTGATCCCGGCCCCGGGGTGCGCGTTCCCTCGCGCACCCCTCTGGACAAACCGCCCCGGCCCGCGTCACCTTCCGCCCGAAGGAGACGCCCATGCCCCGCAAGATCATCATCGACACCGACCCCGGCCAGGACGATGCCGTCGCCATCCTCCTCGCGCTGGCCTCGCCCGAGCTCGAGGTCCTGGCGCTGACCGCCGTCGCCGGCAACGTCCCCCTCGCCCTCACCCAGCGCAACGCCTGCCAGATCGTCGAGCTTGCCGGGAAACACATCCCCGTCCACGCCGGCTGCGACGCCCCCCTGGCCCGCAAGCTCGTCACCGCCGAGCATGTCCATGGCAAGACCGGCCTCGACGGCATCCCGCTTCCCGACCCCGCGCATCCCCTGCACGGCCAGCACGCCGTCGACTTCATCATTCAGGCCCTGCGCGAGCATCCCACCGGCAGCATCACCCTCTGCCCCCTCGGGCCGCTCACCAACATCGCCACCGCCTTCCAGCGCGCCCCCGACATCATCCCGAAGGTGGCCGAGATCGTCCTGATGGGCGGCGCCTATTTCGAGGTCGGCAACATCACCCCCGCGGCCGAGTTCAACATCTACGTCGACCCGGAAGCCGCTGAAATCGTGTTCAGATCCGGCGTGCCCCTCGTCGTCATGCCGCTCGACGTCACCCACAAGGCACTGACCAGCCGCGAGTGGGTGGAGGAGATGCGGTCCTTGGGCACCCCCGTCGGTCAGGCCGTCGCCTCCTGGACCGATTTCTTCGAACGCTTCGACACCGCGAAATACGGCTCCGCCGGCGCCCCCCTGCACGACCCCTGCGTGATCGCCTACCTCATCGAGCCCGCCCTCTTCACCGGCCGCCACATCAACGTCGAGATCGAGACCGGGAGCGAACTCACCCTCGGCATGACCGTCGCCGACTGGTGGCGGGTCACCAAGAGGGAGCCCAACGCGATGTTCATGGGCGGCGTGGACCGGGACGGGTTCTACCGGCTGTTGACGGAGCGGTTGGGGAGGTTGTGAGGTTTGTACAATTTAGTCGCTTAGCCACAGAACCCGATCACTTACTTAGCTCAATTAACTCAGTGATTGTGAGCATTTCTCCTATCCAGCTATGCCAAACAGGCTGTAGAGTATGAGGATCGATCCAGCCCATCATATCTGATGGATGCAAATAGCTGTTTGAACTATATCTAACCCGAGAGCTGTTGAAGTCCTTGAGTTGCCCGCGCGATAGATGAGCGCAAGTGTTCCTGCACAACTGTAGGTCCCTGAGGCGCACACCTAATGCATAGCAACTGGCGACATATGCTGAACACTCGAAACTGTTTCCAGCACAGATGTTAACCGCTTTGGAGATATCGCCCCAATTTGGTTCACTGAGATGGCTCTTTATTCTTCCACCCACCTTTGGAACATTGCCCTCTGCATACTGTTGAGCACAGTAAAGCAGTTCGTCTTCGGAAAGGCCTACAATAGGACTGCTTAAAGACCCACCAGCAACAACCAATTTTCCTGAAATATAAGATGTTAGAAGCGCCCTGCAGTGAAGGACCCACGACTGCCAAAGGTGAGAAATTGCAGCAGATCTATGCAACGCCAAGTCAAACTTGCTCTTCGATTTGTCGTCGGCCAAATATCGCTCTACCCTCGCAATTCTGCGAGTGAGAGTATGGTAAAGAAAATCAATCGAGACCATCATCCATCTCAGCAGGGACCGTCACACCGAGAGCACGAAAGATGCTTGCCATGCGAGCAGTTCGTCTCGCCTTTCGGTCTGTGGTGCTACTCGCACCCCAAACGTATTTTGGCCAGTTCCCATCGAGAATCTTTGCCTCCTGCTCTCCCGCCATCTCCACGAGAGCCTCAGCAGTTGCCTTTTTGTCGTGAGCGAACTCTTGGTTGCCCACTACGCCAAATTGATCTTCAATAGCCTTGATTCCGTATCTGTTATGAATAAGTGCTAGCACCAAGGAGTGCATTGCATATTGCTTAGTTATAAATGTGTTCCGTATCGAATCCAGATTCTCTTGTATGTAAGTGAAGGTTGATAGAATCTGGTCTCGATAAAGCTCTTGGTTAGGAAAGTTCTTGTCGTATTTGCTATACAGAGATTTCAGATTGGGCGGGCTTGTGCTAACAATACCCTCCTCCATTCCAAGAACTATATCGGTAATAAGCGCTCCATCCGCCATCCTGACAATCTGCTTGTTAGTAAAGACATCATACTCGGTGAAGAACTCGTTCAGCTCTTCCGCCAACTCATACACGAACCACTTGAATCTTCCTTGAAACTCCGAGTGACGCTTCTCTGCATCATTGAGAGGGAGAGTATAGGCGTTCATTCTACGAAACATCTGAAGTATTTCAGAACGGGTCGCATTACGTATGACGTCCACACTGACTGTGTAAGTCAGAAATGAATCTTGAACGTCTTCAGGCAACTCACTGAAGCTCAAACCTTTGTAGTGCACTTCACCAGAGAGGCGAAACTCATTGTTCCGAAATCGAGTAATGGAGTCTATCCTTTGCTGACCATCGACGATCTCGCGTTTGATGCGCTTAGTCTTTGGATCAAGAAACTCATAGATGTATATCTTTGGGAACGGGTAGTTTTCGAGTATCGTATCAATGAAGTAACTGCTGGGGCCGGGAGGCCAAATGCCAGTGCCTCTTTGGTAGTCATGGTTTGCGACTAGTTCCTTGGTCTCAAGCATCTCTAGAATTTTCGCGATGCTTTCGCTGCTATTATCAATCTTCATTCAGTTCTCGTCCGCGAAAGGGCACCAAGCTTCCTATGGTTCGCCTACAGCGCGCTCCACTTCAAGCATTTAAGTCCTATCACATGACGCGGCGAACCTGCTACGTGAAATTGTGAATACCCATGGCGGCTCGCACCAGAGGAGTTCTCCAAAAGTTTCAGAACGTGTTGGTTCTGTAGCACCCAAAACCCCTAGCAAACCCCTAACGCCCACAGCCAACCCCTTGAAATCCCTACCCTCCAAACCAGCGCCGCGCGCGGCGCGGAGTCCCTTGCGGCCCCCGTCACCCCAGCAGCAGCACCACCTGGAACCGGCTCCCCCGCCCCTTCTCGCTCTCGATCCGCAGCCACCCCCGATGCCGGCTCACGATGTGCTTCACGATGGCCAGCCCCAGCCCCGTCCCCCCCATCTCCCGCGACCGGTGGGAATCGACCCGGTAGAACCGCTCCGTCAGCCGGGGGATGTGGACCGGGTCGATCCCTTCCCCCTGGTCCGCGACCTCGACCCGCACCCCTGGTCCCCGCACCGTCTCCTCCGCCGAGAGCGTGACCCGCACCACCTGCCCCTTCGCCCCGTATTTCAGCGCGTTCTCGATCAGGTTCGTGAAGACCTGGGTCAACTGGTCCGCATCCCCCGGCAGCACCGCCCCCTCGCCGACCAGCGCGACGGTCGAGCCCGTCTTCTCCGCCACCCCTTTCAGCGCGCCGATCACCGCCTCCAGCAGCCCGCGCAGTTCGACCGGCTCGCGCGGACGCACCCGTTCCTCCGCCTCGACCCGAGAGAGCTGCAAGAGGTCGCCGACCAGCCGGTTCATCCGCCCCGCCTCGGCCTCCATGATCGAAAGGAACATCTCCCGCGCCTTCGGGTCGTCCTTCGCGGCGTTCTTCAGCGTCTCGATGAACCCCATCAGCGCGGTCAGCGGCGTCCGCAGCTCGTGCGAGACGTTGGCGACGAAGTCCCGCCGCATCACGCCCGCCAGTTCCTCCTCGCTCACGTCGCGGAAGACGCAGAGCACGAGCCCCGCCCCCTGGTCGGAGACCGAGGCGAGGTAGACCGCCTCCTGCCCCTCGTGCCGCAGCATGACGCGCGCCTCCTGCGCGCCGCCGCCTCCGGCCACGACGGCCAGCGCCTCGAGCAGCGCCGGGGCGCGGACGGCGATGGCGGGGTGGCGGCCCCGGATGCCGGACCCGAACAGTCCCAGCGCCTGCGCGTTGCAGGCCGCGATCCGGTCGCGCCCGACCAGCATGGCCGGCAGGGGTATCCCGGCCAGGAGTCTGTCCCACTCCATACCTTCCTCCGGGCCGGTCATATTTTCGTCACCGGCCATCTTGCCTTGCGGCGAAATAACGATAACGTGCGGATCGTGTAAGTAAATGTTGCTGCCGGATTTTCCCCGGACAAAGCCCGGCACTGACGGAAGTCTCTTCGAGCGACGGTAACCGCGGCGCCTCCTCAGGATGCAGGCGGAGTCTTGCCATGTTACCCAAGCTGAGATGCCTGGTCGTCGGCATTCCCGATGCGGTCTTTCCCGAAGGCAGCATCCGGCCGGATGAGGCCGAACTGATCCCGTTCGACCAGTTGCGGAACCGCCTCGCGCTGGCCTTGACGCTGGAGCTGGTGGTCGCCCCGCTGTTCTGCGAGGATTTCGACGCGCTCGAGATCATCGAGGTCCTGGGCGGCGCCAGTTTCCGCGGCGTGCTCCGGATCGCGGCCCCGAAGCTGCCGAACCGGCAGATCGTCCTGCGCGAGCTGCGCAGCCATGCCGTCCGCCAGGGCATCACCCTGGAGCTGGTCGAGCAGGCCTAGACCGCGACCAGCCCGGCCCGGAAGCGGCGGGCATTGGCGCGGTAGCCGGAGGCGGAGAGCAGGAGCCGCCCCCGCGCGGCCTCGTCCAGCACCCGCACGACCTTGCCGGGAGCCCCCATCACCAGGCTGCCGTCCGGGATCTCCTTGCCCTCGGTCACCAGCGCGCCGGCGCCGATCAGGCAGCCCTTGCCGATCCTGGCCCCGTTCAGCACCGTCGCCCCCATGCCGATCAGGCTGCCCTCGCCGATGGTGCAGCCGTGCAGCATCGCCTTGTGGCCGATGGTGCAGTCCGGTCCGATCACCAGCGGATAGCCCATGTCGGTGTGCAGCACGCAGTTCTCCTGCACGTTCGAGCCGCGCCCGACCCGGATCTCCTCGTTGTCGCTGCGGATCGTCACGCCGAACCAGACCGAGGCCTCGGCCTCGAGCACGACCTTGCCGATCAGGTTGGCATCGGCGGCGACCCAGGCGGAGGGGTCGATCTCGGGGGCAATGCCGTCAAGCGCATAGATCATCGGGCTTCGAACTCCTCGTTCAGGGCGCGGACAAAGGCGGAAAGCTGTGGCTGGCGCTCGCGCTTCAGCCGCTCGGCGGTAAGAATGGTCTTGAGGTTGTCGAAGCTGCGCTCGACATCGTCGTTCACCAGCACATAGTCGTATTCCGCCCAATGGCTGATCTCATCGCGGCTTTTCGCCATCCGGCCGGCGATCACCTCGTCGCTGTCCTGCCCGCGCGTGCGCAAGCGGCGGTCGAGCTCGGCGATCGAGGGCGGCAGGATGAAGATCGAGACCACATCACCGCGCATCGCCTGCTTGACCTGCTGGCCGCCCTGCCAGTCGATGTCGAAGACCGTATCGGTCCCGGCCTGCATCGCCGCCTCGACGGGTGCGCGGGGGGAGCCGTAGAAGTTGCCGAAGACCTCGGCATGTTCCAGCATCTGGCCCTGATCGACCATCGCCTGGAACGCCTCGCGCGAGCGGAACCAGTATTCCCGGCCGTCCACCTCGCCCGGCCGGGGTTTGCGCGTGGTGGCCGAGACCGAGAAGCGCATCGTCGGGTCCCAGGCCATCAGCATCCGGGAGAGCGTCGATTTGCCCGCGCCCGAGGGCGAGGAAAGGATGAGGAGAAGTCCGCGCCGGGTCATGATCTATTCCACATTCTGGACCTGCTCGCGCATCTGATCGATCACGGTTTTGAGGTCAAGGCCGATGCGGGTCAGCGCCAGCGACTGCGCCTTCGAGCAAAGCGTGTTCGCTTCGCGCATGAATTCCTGCATCAGGAAATCCAGCTTGCGGCCGACCGGCGCGCTGTCGGCCAGATGGGCGCGGGCGGCGGCGACATGGGCGGCCAGGCGGTCCAACTCCTCGGTCACGTCGGTCTTGACCGCCAGAAGCGCCAGTTCCTGCGCCAGCCGCGTTGCGTCCACCGCATCTGTGGCGGCAAGGATCCGCGCCAGACCCTCGCGCAAGGAATCGGCCTGGGCCGCGGCGCGGGCCGCGGCCTCGCGCTGCGCCTCGGCCGTCAGCGCGGCGATCTGGTCGAGCTGCGCCCGCAGCACCCCGGCCAGCGCCGCGCCTTCGGAGGCGCGCATCGCGGCGAAATCGGCCAGGAGGCCCGGCAGGTCGGCCAGGATCGCCTGGCGCAGGGGCGTCATGTCCTGGTCCTGCTGGCCTTGGTCCAGCACCCCGCGCAGGGTCAGCACATCGGCCGCCGTCGGCTGGCGCAGCGTCAGGCCGGCGGCCATCCCGGCCTCCTCGACCCGGGCGAGCGCGGCCAGCGCGGCGGCAAGCTGCACCGGGTGCAGCCGGAAGCCCGCCTCCTCGCCGCCGCCGTCCTGCGTGACGCGCAGCGACAGGCTGACATTGCCGCGCGTGACCGCCTTCTGCAGCTCGGCCCGGATCGCAAGCTCGAGCCCGTCGATCCAGTCCGGCAGGCGCAACCGCAGATCCAGCCCCTTGCCGTTGACCGCGCGCAGGTCCCAGACCCAGGCATGGCCTGCCCCCGCCCCGCGCCTTGCGGCGAAACCCGTCATCGAGATCATGTGCTTTCCTTCCGCGCCGGGCGCGGTGTTTACCATTTGAATAGATTTTCAGCCGAATCTTCGCGGTCCGGCCTATTCTGGCTACATGGCGCGATGGTCCGCCGGGCTGCAAGCGCGAAGCGGGTGGAGGCGAGGCTGCGATGGATCTGAAATTCCTGGAACTGGTCCGGTTTCGCGCCTCGCCCGCGCCGGCGCCGGTGGCGTTCGACGGGCCGCCGCAGGTCCGCGCCTATTGGGAGGGGTTGCGCCGCGCGGGCGCGATCCCGATGCGGGCGGCGCTTGATCCAAGGGGGATGAGCGGGGCGCTGGACCGGGTCTTCCTGGCCGAGCGGATCGGGCGCGGGGTGGCGCAGGTGCGGATCGCCGGCTCTGCCCTGGGCGAGATCGGCGGCATGGACCTGCGCGGCCTGCCGCTGACGGTGCTGTTCTGCGCCGAGGCGCGCGACCTGGTGGGCCAGGTGATCGAGCAGGTGCTGCACGCGCCCGCCGTGGCCGAGCTGGACCTCGTTTCGGATCGCGGCAACAGTCGGGTGATCGCGCAGCTCCTGCTGATGCCGCTGGCCGACGAGCAGGACCGCCAGCTGCTGCTGGGCGCCTTCGGCTTCGCCCCCGACGCGCTGCGGCGCTGCAGGTTCAGGGTGGCCCGGCGGCGCGAGGAGCGGCTGTTCGGCAGGCCCGAGGCGATGGAACCCGCGCCCGCCCCGGTCGCCTCTGCGCGGCGTGCCGGGCATCTGACGCTGGTCCAGGCAAAAGACTAGGGCGGCAGGTCGCCCCCCCGCCCCGGTCCGACTCTCCGGCCCTTACAGCGCGACGCGCCGCGCCGCCTCGCGCTGCGAGGACAGCTCCTCGGCCACCAGGAAGGCCAGTTCCAGCGACTGCGAGGCGTTGAGCCGCGGATCGCAGGCGGTGTGGTAGCGGTCGGCGAGGTTCTCGTCCGACACGGCGCGCAGGCCGCCGGTGCATTCGGTCACGTCCTGGCCGGTCATCTCGAAATGCACGCCGCCGGGAACGGTGCCCTCGGCCTTGTGGATCGCGAAGAATTCCCGCACCTCGCGCAGCACGGAATCGAACGGCCGGGTCTTGTAGCCCGAGGCCGCCTTGATCGTGTTGCCGTGCATCGGGTCGCAGGACCAGACGACATTGGCGCCCTCGGCCTGCACCGTCTTGATCAGGCGCGGCAGATGCTCGCCGACCTTGCCCGCGCCGAAACGGGCGATCAGGGTCAGGCGGCCCGGCTCGTTCTCCGGGTTCAGCTTGGCCATCAGCACCTTCAGGTCCTCGGCCGTGGTCGAGGGCCCGCATTTAAGCCCGATCGGGTTCAGCACGCCGCGGCAGAATTCCACATGCGCGCCGTCCGGCTGCCGGGTGCGGTCGCCGATCCAGATCATGTGGCCCGAGCCCGCGACGTTCTGGCCGGTGATCGAATCCACCCGCGCCAGCGCCTCTTCGTATTCCAGCAGCAGCGCCTCGTGGCTGGTGTAGAACTCGACGCTCGCCAGTTCGGGCGCGGTGAGGCTGGTCACCCCGGCCGCGTTCATGAAGTCGAGCGCGTCGGAGATCCGGTTCGCCATCTCGCGGTAGCGTTCGGCCTTGTCATGCTCGGCGAAGCCCAGGGTCCAGCTGTGCACCCGGTGGATGTCGGCGAAGCCGCCGGTGGAGAAGGCGCGCAGGAGGTTCAGGCTGGCCGCCGCCTGGGTATAGGCCTGCAGCATGCGGTTCGGATCGGGGATGCGGGCCTCGGGCGTGGGGTCGAAGCCGTTGATGATGTCGCCCTTGTAGCTGGGCAGCTCCAGCCCGTCGATCACCTCGGTCGGCGCGGAACGCGGCTTGGCGAACTGGCCGGCCATGCGGCCCACCTTGATCACCGGCACCTTGGCGGCATAGGTCAGCACCACCGCCATCTGCAGCATCACCCGGAAGGTGTCGCGGATGTTGTCGGCCGAGAACTCGGCGAAGCTTTCGGCGCAGTCGCCGCCCTGCAGCAGGAAGGCCTTGCCCTCGGCCGCGAGTGCCAGCTGCTTCTTCAGCCGCCGCGCCTCGCCGGCGAAGACCAGGGGGGGGAATTTGGCCAGCTGCGCCTCGACCGCGTTCAGCGCGCCCTGGTCGGGATAATCCGGCATCTGGACCCGCGGTTTCGCGCGCCATGCCGATTTCGTCCATCCCTTGGTCATTGTACCACTCCGGTCCCGTGCAATCGGCCTGCGGTATACGCCCCCGTTTCCGCCTTGGCAAATCGAGTTTGGGCGCAAACATGCCGTTTCGGCCCTTGCGGCGCGGCGCAAATTGGGGTTCGGTAGCCCGCAAACGACACGATCAGGTCGCGGACATGACGCTCACCCCCCGCAAAGCCACCCAGACCGCCAAGGCCCAGGGCCCGCGGCGCTTTGTGTTCCTGCTTCTGGACAAGTTCACCATGATCAACTTCGCCGGCGCGATCGAGCCCTTGCGCCTGGCGAACCATGTCGCGGGCGAGACGATCTATACCTGGGTCCTGGCCGGCGAGGGCAGCGAGAAGACCTGTTCCAACGGCGCGACCTTCCGGCTCGACCTCGGGCTCGAGGAGATGGAGCGCGAGGATACCGTGCTTGTCTGCGGCGGCATCGACATCCAGCGCACCACCAGCAAGGCCGTGGTCGGCTGGCTGCGGCGCGAGGCGCGGCGCGGCATCACCATCGGCGGCCTCTGCACCGGGGCGCATGCCCTGGCCAAGGCGGGGCTGCTGGACGGCAAGCGGGCCACGATCCACTGGGAGAACCAGGACGGTTTCGCCGAGGAATTCGAGGATGTGCGGCTGACCAAGTCGGTCTTCGTCATGGACGGCAACCGCTGGACCACGGCGGGCGGCATCTCCTCGATCGACCTGATGCTGAAGATCATCGCCGCCGACCATGGCGAGGACCTGGCCAATACCGTCGCCGACCAGCTGATCTATTCCACGATCCGCACCGACCAGGACACGCAGCGCCTGTCGATCCCGACGCGGATCGGCGTGCGGCACCCGAAGCTGTCCCAGGTCATCCAGATGATGGAGGGCAACATCGAGGACCCGATGTCCCCCGCCGACCTGGCCGAGGAAGTGGGCATGTCCACCCGCCAGCTGGAGCGCCTGTTCCGCCGCTACCTCAACCGTTCGCCCAAGCGCTATTACATGGAGCTGCGGTTGCAGAAGGCGCGCAACCTCTTGATGCAGACCGACATGAGCGTGATCAACGTGGCCCTGGCCTGCGGCTTCGCCAGCCCGTCGCATTTCTCGAAATGCTACCGCAGCCACTACAACACCACGCCCTACCGCGAGCGCGGCACGCAAGGCATGCCGGGGGCGATGCCGGTGCGGCTGTCGATCTGACCGCCGGATCGCCGGGCGGAACGCTCAGTCCGGGCCAAAATTCTTCGAAGAATTTTGCAATTTTCTTCGAAGAAAATTGGCCCCCGAACCCCCGTCTGCACCCCTATTCGGCCGGGGCCATGCGATAGGCCGCGCCGTTGTGGACCGACAGGAACCAGATCGCGCCGTCCGGGGCCTCGACCACGTCGCGCACCCGTCCCGTTTCCGGCGCCGCGATGCGTTCCTCGGCATAGCCGGTTTCCGCGGGCGTATCCGGATCCAGCCGGCCGAGGAAATCGCTGTTCAGCGAGCCGAAGAAGATGTCCCCCCGCCATTCCGGCACCAGCGCGCCGGAATAGACCATCAGACCCGAGGGCGCGATGGAGGGATCCCAGTAGTGCAGCGGCTGCTCGGTGCCGGGCAGGCTGGTGCCGAGACCGATCTTGTTGCCGTTGTAGTTGCGGCCATAGGTCACCACGGGCCAGCCGTAGTTCCCGCCCTGCTCGGGGGCGTTCAGCTCGTCGCCGCCCTGCGCGCCGTGCTCGACGGTCAGGAGCCGCCCGGAGAGGTCGAGCGCCGCGCCCTGCGGGTTGCGGTGGCCCATGGAATAAAGACCGGGCAGCGCATTGTCCCAGCTTGTCGCCGGGCTGCCGTCGCGGTTCAGGTGGATGACCTTGCCCTCGCCCCGCATCGGGTCCTGCGCCTGCATCCCCAGGGGTCCGGTGCCCCGGTCGCCCACGGTCAGGAACACGGTCCCGTCCGCCGCCTCGACGATGCGCGAGCCGAAATGGCGGCCGCCGGAGGAGCCCTCGGGAATCGCGAACAGCCGGGCGAACCCTTCCAGCCGGCTGCCGTCCCCGGACAGGCGGCCCTTGCCGACCGCCGTGCCCGCGCCGCCGCCCTGCGCCGCCGCATAACTGAGCCAGACCTCGCGCGTTTCGGCGAAGTCGCGCGGGATCATCACGTCCAGAAGCCCGCCCTGCCCCTCGGCCGCCACCTCGGGCAGGCCCTCGACCAGGCGGGGCGCCTCCCCGGCGGCGGGGAAGAGCTTCAGCCGGCCCTCGCGCTCGGTCACGAGGAAAGCGCCGCCGGGCAGGAAACCGATGGCCCAGGGTTCCTCCAGCCCCTCGGCGACGGGGGTGATGGCCATGGTCCCGACGCTGGTCTCGACCTGCGGCGCGGCCCAGGCGGGAGCCGCGCCGGCAAGGGCCAGGAGGATGGCAAGTGTCTTCGGCATGGGACCTCCAATCGCAGGTTGTGGGACAATGATAGCGCCGGGCCGGGCAGAGGCCAGATCCCGCAAAATCGTCGCGTCGCCGGCCCATTGCACGGGAAAACCATCCGTCAAACTGCTTTTCTTTTGGATTTCCCCCCTCTAGGGTCATGCGCAGGATTGCGATCCAATTAGGGAGACAAGAATGAAGAAACTGCTTCTGGCGACGGTTGCGACCGCCGCCCTTACGGGTGCGGGCCTTGCCGAGGAGGTCAAGATCGGCGTCCTGACCGGCTTCACCGGCGGCATCGAATCGCTGGCTCCGACCATCGCCGCCGGGTCGGAGCTGGCGCTGAAGGAGCTTTCGGATTCGGGCAAGTTCATGGGCGGCTCGACGCTGGTTCCCGTGCGCGGCGACGACACCTGCGGCGACTCGGCCGCCGGGACCGCGGCCGCGGAGCGCCTGGTGACCTCGGATCAGGTCAAGGGCATCGTCGGCGGCAGCTGCTCGGGCGTGACCGGGGCCGTGCTGCAGAACGTCGCGCGTCCGAACGGCGTCGTGATGATCTCGCCCTCGGCGACCTCGCCCGCGCTGACCACGGCCGAGGATGACGGCCTGTTCTTCCGCACCGCGCCCTCGGACGCGCGGGAAGGCGAAGTCATGGCCGAGCTCCTGCTGGAGAAGGGCATGAAGTCGATCGCCCTGACCTATACCAACAACGACTACGGCAAGGGCCTGGCCGAATCCATCGCCAACGCCTTCACCGCCAAGGGCGGCACCGTCACGATCAACGCGGCGCACGAGGACGGCAAGGCCGACTATTCGGCCGAAGTCGCGGCGCTGGCCTCGGCCGGGGGCGACATGCTGGTCGTCGCGGGCTATCTGGACCAGGGCGGCAAGGGCATCATCCAGGCCGCGCTCGACACCGGCGCCTTCTCGACCTTCGGCCTGCCCGGCGGCATGATCGGCGACAGCCTGCCGCAGGCGATCGGCGCCGGCCTCGACGGCTCGTGGGGGCAGATCGCGGGTTCGGATTCGCAGGGCGCCGCGATGTTCGAGGAACAGATGAAGGCCAATGGCTTCGACGGCACCTCGGCCTATTCGCCGGAAGCCTATGACGCGGCGGCGCTGATCGGGCTGGCGATGGCGGCGGCGAACTCGACCGATCCGAAGGTCTACAAGGACAAGGTGATGGAGATCGCCAACGGTCCGGCCGACGGCTCGGGCGAGAAGATTTATCCCGGCGAGCTTGGCAAGGCGCTGGACCTGATAGCTGCCGGCACGCCGATCGACTTCGAGGGCGCGACCGCCGTCACCCTGATCGGACCGGGCGAGAGCGCGGGCCGCTACCGCGTGATCGAGGTCAAGGGCGGCAAGAACGAGACCGTGGGCTTCCGTTGATCCGGAATCCCGGTTGACAGACTTGCGCGGCCCGGGCATTTCCCCGGGCCGCTGCACATGAACCCGTCCACGAGAGGCGGGGCTTGGGGGAAATGGATGATCGTTGTCGAAGACCTTCACCGGCACTTCGGTGGATTTCGGGCTGTTGACGGCGCGTCGCTGACGATCCGCACCGGCACGATCACCGGGCTGATCGGTCCGAACGGCGCGGGCAAGAGCACGCTTTTCAACGTGATCGCGGGCCGCCTGCCGCCGACCTCGGGCCGGGTGCTGATGGATGGCGAGGACATCAGCGGCCTTGCGCCGCATGTGCTGTTCCACAAGGGCCTCTTGCGCACCTTCCAGATCGCGCATGAATTCGGCAGCATGACCGTGCGCGAGAACCTGATGATGGTTCCCGCCGACCAGGCGGGCGAGACGATCTGGAACAGCTGGTTCGCCCGCGGCCGCGTCGCCGCCGAGGAACGCCGCATCCGCGACAAGGCCGACGAGGTGCTGGACTTCCTGACGATCAGCCACCTGGCCGACCAGAAGGCGGCGAACATCTCGGGCGGGCAGAAGAAGCTCCTGGAACTCGGCCGGACGATGATGGTCGACGCCAAGATCGTCTTTCTGGACGAGGTCGGCGCGGGCGTGAACCGCACGCTGCTGAACACGATCGGCGACGCCATTGTCCGCCTGAACAAGGAGCGCGGCTATACCTTCTGCGTGATCGAGCACGACATGGACTTCATCGCCCGCCTCTGCGACCCGGTGATCTGCATGGCCGAGGGCAAGGTCCTGGCCGAGGGCACGGTGGACGAGGTCAAGAACGACGAGCGGGTGATCGAGGCCTATCTCGGCACCGGGCTGAAGAACAAGGTGAAGGAGGAGGCGTCCCATGGCTGAGCCCTTCCTGATCGGCGAGGCGATGACCGGCGGCTATGGCGCGGTCGACATCCTGCACGGCTGCACCATCGCCGTGGAAAGGGGCGAGATCGCGGTGATCGTCGGCCCGAACGGCGCGGGCAAGTCCACCGCGATGAAGGCCGTCTTCGGCATGCTGACCCTGCGCGGCGGCCAGGTCCGGCTGGACGGCGAGGAGATCACCTCGCTTACCCCGCAGGCCAGGGTGGCCAGGGGCATGGCCTTCGTGCCGCAGACCCACAACATCTTCACCTCGATGACGGTGGAGGAGAACCTGGAGATGGGCGCCTTCCTGCGCCGCGACGACATCGGGGGCACGCTGGAGCAGGTCTACCACCTGTTCCCGATCCTGAAGACCAAGCGGTACCAGCCGGCCGGAGAGCTTTCGGGCGGCCAGCGCCAGCAGGTCGCCGTGGGCCGGGCGCTGATGACCCAGCCCAGGGTCCTCATGCTGGACGAACCCACCGCCGGCGTCTCGCCCATCGTGATGGACGAGCTTTTCGACCGCATCATCGAGATCGCCCGCACCGGAATCTCGATCCTGATGGTGGAACAGAACGCCCGCCAGGCGCTGGAGATCGCCGACAAGGGCTATGTCCTGGTGCAGGGCCGCAACCGTTTCACCGATACCGGCAAGGCGCTGATGGCCGACCCGGATGTGCGCCGTTCCTTCCTTGGAGGTTGAGTTGAAACATCTGATCCTCGCCCTTGCCGTCCTGGCCCCGTTTCCCGCCCTGGCCGATTACCAATGCACCGCCGAACGCCAGTGCGGCGGCGGCGCCTGCGAGCCCTATACCGGCGGCCCCTTCCTGATCGCGCAGAGCGGTGACAGCTTCCGCGTCACCGCCGACGATCTGGTCATGGACGGCCATTTCTCGAACGCCGGCGACAGCGAGGAGATCTCGATCGTCCTGCCGCCGCAGAACGGCATGTCGGGCCTGATCAGCATCTTCCCCGACGGCGGCTTCCTGTTCACCGTCCATGCCAGGGGCGACATGCTGGTGGCGATCTCCGGCGAGGGCAGCTGCACCACGACCGGCGGCTGATCCGCCCTTTAGCGAAGTGATCCGATGGATATCCTGAACGCCCTCGTCGCCTTCCTGAACTTCGTCTTCATCCCGGGGCTTGCCTACGGGGCGCAACTGGCGCTGGGGGCGCTGGGGGTGACGCTGATCTACGGGATCCTGCGCTTTTCCAACTTCGCGCATGGCGACACCATGGCCTTCGGGACCATGGTGACGATCCTGCTGACCTGGGCCTTCCAGTCGGCCGGCATCGGGCTCGGCCCCTTGCCGACCGCGCTCCTCGCCCTGCCCTTCGGCATCGCCGCCACCGCGGCCTTCGTGCTGGCGACCGACCGCATGGTCTATCGCTTCTACCGGCGGCAGAAGGCCACGCCGACCCTGGTCGTCATCGTCTCGCTGGGGGTGATGTTCGTGATGAACGGCATCGTCCGCCTGATCATCGGGGTCGAGGACCAGAATTTCGCCGACGGCGCGCGCTTCCTGATCAATCCGCAGGAGTTCAAGGCCGCCACCGGCCTGGCCGAGCCCCTGGCGATCAAGACCACGCAGGCGGTCACCGTGGTCGCGGCGGTGGTGGTGGTGGCGCTCCTGTTCTGGTTCCTGCAGAAGACCCGCACCGGCAAGTCGATGCGCGCCTTCTCGGACAACGAGGATCTGGCGCTTCTGTCGGGGATCAACCCCGACCGGGTGGTCGCCGTGACCTGGATCATCGCCGCCGGCATCGCCACCATCGCCGGCGTGCTCTACGGCCTGGACAAGACCTTCAAGCCCTTCACCTATTTCCAGCTTCTGCTGCCGATCTTCGCCGCGGCCATCGTCGGCGGCCTCGGCAGCCCGCTGGGCGCGATCGCCGGCGGCTTTGTCATCGCCTTCTCCGAGGTGATGCTGACCAATGCCTGGAAGAAGATCGTCACCTATCTCGTTCCCGAAAGCATGGCGCCGGACGGGCTCGTGCAGCTGCTCTCGACCGATTACAAGTTCGCGGTCAGCTTCACGATCCTGATCATCGTGCTCCTGTTCATGCCGACCGGGCTTTTCAAGGGCAAATCGCTATGATCACGCGCAACCTGATGCTCTTCGGCGCGGTCGCGGCGCTCTATCTGCTGACCGGCCTTGGCGAGAGCTGGAACCTGTCGCTGTCGATCCTGAACTCGGCCCTGCTGGCCACGATCGCGGCGCTTGGCGTGAACATGCAATGGGGCTATGCGGGCCTGTTCTCGACCGGCGTCATGGGCTTCACCGCGCTTGGCGGGCTGGCGGTGGTGCTGGTCTCGGCCCGGCCGAACGTCGAGAACTGGCAGGCCGGGGGCGCGGGCATCCTTTTGGCGCTGATCCTGGGCGCGGTCTCGGTCGCGGCCGCGGTCCTGGCCTGGCAGGGCCTGCCCAAGGGGCGGCTGCGCGCGCTGGTGGTGGCGGCGATCCTGATCGGCGGCTTCTTCCTGTTCCGCGCCGTCTTCGACCCCGCGGTGACGGCGACCGAGGCGGTGAACCCGCAATATGCCGGCAACCTCGGCGGTCTCGGCCTGCCCTCGCTGGTGGCCTGGCCGGTGGGCGGCCTTCTCGCCGCCGCCGCGGCCTGGGCGATCGGCAAGACCGCGCTCGGCCTGCGCTCGGACTACCTGGCCATCGCCACGCTGGGCATCGCCGAGATCATCGTCGCCTTCCTCAAGAACGAGGACTGGCTGGCCCGCGGCGTCAAGAACGTGACGCAACTGCCGCGCCCCTGGCCGGTGCCGCTGGAGGTGGACCTGCAGAAGGATCCGGGCTTCCTCGACTTCGTCGCCAGCTGGGGCTGGAACCCGGTCGCGACCTCGACCATCCTGATCAAGCTGCTTTACGCCGGGCTCTTCGTCGTGGTGCTGGCGGCGATCATCTGGGCCTTCGAGCGCGCGTTGAACAGCCCCTGGGGCCGGATGATGCGGGCGATCCGCGACAACGAGGTCGCCGCCGCCGCGATGGGCAAGGACGTGACCCGCCGCCACCTGCAGGTCTTCATCCTGGGCTCGGCCGTGATCGGCTTTGCCGGGGCGATGGCCACCTCGATGGACAGCCAGCTGACGCCGGGCAGCT
This sequence comes from Tabrizicola soli, assembly GCF_015999335.1. Lineage (GTDB taxonomy): Bacteria > Pseudomonadota > Alphaproteobacteria > Rhodobacterales > Rhodobacteraceae > Tabrizicola > Tabrizicola soli. The sequence continues at coordinate 51,144 of NZ_JAEACP010000007.1, forward strand.
TCCAGCCGCTGCGCTTCACCTTCCTGATCTGGGTCATGGTGATCATCGGCGGCTCGGGCAACAACTGGGGCACGGTGCTGGGCGGCCTCCTGATCGGCTGGCTCTACTTCGCGGTGGAATTCCTCGGCCCCGGCATGATGGCCGCGATCACCTCGGCCCTGCCCGACGGCTGGCTCAAGGCGCATCTCGTCGGCAGCGCCGAGCATATGCGGCTTCTTACCCTGGGGGTGATCCTGCTTCTGGTCCTGCGCTTCAGCCCGCGCGGGCTGATCCCCGAGAAGTAACTATCCGTCGCAAGCACAGCCGGCACCCTTTCTGCATCGCTTGTCCCGGGCGATGCAGCTATTCCCGCACGCCTTGCCCTGCGAGCAGACCTTGCAGCAGGCCGCCAGCGTCAATCCATCCGGCGCACCCTGCATAAGCATCAGCACTTGCTCTGACGTCATGGGTAACGAAGCAACCGGGCCTACGCCGCCAGATGCCGCAGGAAAAGCAAGCGAGCAAGCCAGAACAAGGCCCCAACCCAAACGGGGAAATGGGCAACCCAAGACCATGCGCATATCGAATCCCCATTCACAATCAAACTTCAGAATAGGTTAATGCCGCTTGTCGGAAAAATCGACCATAGCGTGATGTGCGATCTACGACATTCCCTGTCGCAAACCCGCATGACCCCTGCCCCGCTCCCCGCCAGATTGGCGCCAACCCGGAACGCCGGGACAATCAGGGAGACACCCATGAAAACCCATTCCCGCGTCGTCGTGATCGGCGGAGGCGTCGTCGGCTGTTCCGTCCTCTATCACCTGACCAAGCTGGGCTGGTCCGACGTGATGCTGATCGAACGCTCCGAGCTGACCTCGGGTTCGACCTGGCACGCGGCGGGGGGCTTCCATACCCTGAACGGCGACACCAACATGGCCGCGCTGCAGGGCTATACGATCCGGCTCTACAAGGAGCTGGAGGCGATTACCGGCATGTCCTGCGGGCTGCACCATGTCGGCGGCATCACCCTGGCCGACAACCAGGCCCGGTTCGAGATGCTGAAGGCCGAGCGTGCCAAACACCGCTACATGGGCCTCGATACCGAGATCCTGGGGCCGGAGGAAATCCACAAGCTCACCGACGGGATGGTCAATCTCGACGGCATCATCGGCGCGCTTTACGATCCGCTGGACGGCCACCTCGACCCGTCGGGAACGACCCACGCCTATGCCAAGGCCGCGCGGATGGGCGGGGCCGAGATCGTGCTGCACAACCGGGTGCTGGAAACCCGGCCGACGAAGGACGGCTGGGAAGTCGTCACCGAACAGGGCACCGTCACCTGCGAGCATCTGGTGAACGCCGGCGGCCTCTGGGCGCGGGAGATCGGGGCGATGGCGGGGGTCTACCTGCCCTTGCTGCCGATGGCGCACCAGTATCTGGTGACCGACGACATCCCCGAGATCATGGACATCCTGAAAGCCGGCCGCGAGTTCCCGCATGTGATGGACCCCGGCGGCGAGTCCTACCTGCGTCAGGAGGGGCGCGGCCTCTGCATCGGCTTTTACGAGAAACCCTGCGAGCCCTGGGCGGTGGACGGCACGCCCTGGACCTTCGGGCACGAGCTGCTGAACGAACAGTTCGACAAGATCGAGGATTCGGTCGCCTTCGCCTACCGCCGCTTCCCGGTGCTGGAACGCTCGGGCGTCAAGCGGGTGATCCACGGCCCCTTCACCTTCGCCCCCGACGGCAACCCGCTGATCGGCCCGGTCCCCGGATTGCGCAACTATTGGTCGGCCTGCGCGGTGATGGCGGGCTTCTCCCAGGGCGGCGGCATGGGCCTGGCGCTGGCGCAATGGATGATCGAGGGCGAAGTCGAGCGCGACCCGCGCGGCTTCGATGTGGCCCGCTTCGGCAACTGGACCAGCCCCGGCTACACCGTGCCGAAGGTGATCGAGAACTACCAGATGCGGTTCAGCGTCTCCTACCCGAACGAGGAACGCCCCGCCGCCCGCCCGTTCCGCACCACGCCGATGTATGAGGTCTTCGACGGCATGAACGCGGTCTGGGGCCAGCAATACGGGCTGGAGGTGGTGAACTACCACGCGCTTCCCGGCGAGCCGCGCTATGAGGAGCCCAGCTTCAAACGCTCGAACGCCTGGGAGGCGACGCGCCAGGAAGTCATGGCGGTGCGCGAGGGCGTCGGCATCAACGAAGTGCAGAACTTCGGCAAGTATCGCGTCACCGGCCGCAATGCCCGCGCCTGGCTGGACCGGATCATGGCCGGGACGATCCCGCAGCCCGGCCGGTTGTCGCTGACCCCGATGCTGGCGCATTCGGGCAAGATCATCGGCGATTTCACCGTCTCCTGCCTGTCCGAGACCGAATTCCAGCTGACCGCCAGCTATGGCGCCCAGGGCTGGCACAGCCGCTGGTTCGAGCAGAACATGAGCGAGGGCGTGCAGGTCGAGAACATCTCCGACGCACGCTCCGGTTTCCAGATCGCCGGGCCGAAGGCGCGGGAACTGCTGTCCCGCGTCACCCGCAGCGACGTGGGGCCCGAGGCGTTCCGTTTCATGGACGTCCGCCGGATGACCGTCGGCATGGCCAACTGCATCGTCCAGCGCGTGAGCTACACCGCCGATCTGGGCTATGAGATCTACACCGACCACATGTCGGTCCGGCACCTCTGGGACGTGCTGGCGGCGGCCGGCCAGGACCTGGGCCTGCGCCCCTTCGGGATGCGGGCGATGATGTCCTTGCGGCTGGACAAGTGGTTCGGGAGCTGGGGCCGGGAATTCTCGCCCGACTACACCCCGGCCGAGACCGGCCTCGACCGCTTCATCCGCTGGAACAAGGCGGCCGACTGGATCGGCAAGGCCCCTGCCCTGGCCGAGAAGGCCGCAGGTCCCAGGCGCCGCCTGGTGAGCTTCATCGTCGAGGCGGCCGATGCCGATGTGGTGGCCTGGGAGCCGATCTGGCTGGACGGCGCCGTGGTCGGCTTCTGCACCTCGGGCGGCTTCAGCCACTGGACCGGCACCTCGGTCGCCATGGGCTTCCTGCCCGCCGACCGGGTGCAGGACGGCCTGGCCTGCGAGATCGAGATCCTGGGCGAACGCCGCCCGGCCCGCGTCCATCTCGCGCCGCTCTGGGATGCGGATGGCGCACGGATGCGGGGCTGAGGCTTGACAGGATCCGGCTGGCCGAACCAGGCTTGCAGGCCATGGTGACGGTCCACATCCTGATCCCGGCGGCCGGGTCCTCCTCGCGGATGCGGGGGGCGGACAAGCTGCTGCAGAAGGTCGGGCGCAGGCCGCTGCTGCGCCGGATCGCCGAGACGGCGCTGGCCACCGGCGCGCCGGTCACCGTCACCCTGCCGCCCGAGGCCGACGCGCGCCGGGCGGCGCTGGCGGGCCTGCCGCTGCGGCTGCTGGAAGTGCCGGATGCCGCGCTGGGGATGTCGCGCTCGCTGGTGCGCGGGATCGCGGCGCTGGACCCATGGGCCGGGCCGGAGGACGGGGTGATGATCCTGCCCGCCGACATGCCGGGCTTCACCCCCGCGGCGCTTTCCGATCTCATCGCCCGCTTCCGCGTCGAGCCCGGCCTGATCCTGCGTGGCGGCGGCGAAGACGGCGAGCCCGGCCACCCGGCAATCTTCCCGCGCGCCTTCTGGCCCGCGCTTATGCAGGTCAGCGGCGACGAGGGCGGCCGCTCGGTCCTGCGCGCGCAGCCGGGCCGGGTCAGGGTGATCCCCCTGCCCGGCCGGATGGCGCTTCTCGATCTCGACACGCCCGAGCACTGGGCCGACTTCCGTCGGGCGCGAAGCTAGCCGGCCAGCAGCACCCGCGCCTCATGCGCCTTCAGCGACAGCCGCGCGCCCGCGAAACCGTCACCGTTCGCCGCCAGCTCCGGGAACAGCGCCAGAATCTCGTCCCGCACCGCCGCGTCCAGCGCCGACAGGCTGCGTTCCGCGGGCTGGAAGCTCTCGCTCCAGATCCCGTCCGACTGCACGATCTCGTGCCGGTCGAACAGGAGGTGGATATAGCTTATCCCCTCGGCCGGAAGGGCGCGGTCGGCCCCGGCGAGATGCAGGGCGGGCACCAGGACCTCGGCCTCGCCGAACAGCATTTCGGCCCTCGCCCCCTCGATCAGCACACGGTGCTGCGGCGAGACCAGCATCGCCCGCTCCGGCCCCTGACCCAGCGCGCCGGCCCCGATCCGCACCGGGCGCAGGGCAGGATTGGCCAGCATCTCGACCAGCGAGACCTCACGCCGGCCGATCCAGCGCAGCTCCTGCAACCCGTGGTCCCGCGTCAGCACCAGATCGCCCGGCCGCAGCGCCTCGACCGGCACCTCGCCCCCGCCGGTCAGGATCATCGTGCCCGGCGTGAAACAGGTGACGATGCTCTCGATCTCGGAAAAGTCGATGGTGCCGATCACGGTCTCGCCATCGGGCGCGAAGAAGGTGATCGTGCCCGCTTCCGGATTGCCGTCGGCATAGGAGATCTGGACGCTTTTCCAGCCGTTGGCCGCGACGAAGGCCTGCAGGTCGATCCGGTCGAACTCGGTCCCGACCGGGGTCTCGCCGCCCTGGATCACCTCGCCCAGGCCGGTATCGCCATCGCGGATGACGAAGATGTCGTTGCCCTCGCCGCCATAAAGCGAGTCCGCCCCCGCGCCGCCCTCGATCAGGTCGTTGCCGGAGCCGCCGTCCACCCGGTCGCGGCCCGCGTCGCCGTAAAGGACGTCATCCTCGCCGCCACCGGAAATCGTGTCGTCGTCGTCGCCGCCCCGGATCGTGTCGGCCCCGGCATCGCCCGACAGAAGGTCCGCCCCGGCATCGCCATGGATCGAATCCGCATCCGCGCCGCCTTCGATGGAATCCGCGCCGTCGCCGCCAAGGATCGTGTCCCGGCCGGTGCCGCCGAACAGGCTGTCACCGCCGCCCCTGCCCTCCAGCCGGTCGTTGCCGCCGTTGCCGTGGAAGACGTTGGTATAGGCATCGCCCGGCACGGTCGATGTGCCATCGAAGCCCAGCAGGACGTCGTCCTGCTCCGAGCCGAAGATCCCGTCCACCCCGGAGAGCGAATCGCCCTCCGCGTCGCCGCCCAGGCCGGTGCCGGCCTGCAGGTCGACGGTAACCCCTTGGGCCGAGCCGGAATAATCGGCATAATCCATGCCGCTGCCGCCCGCGAGCAGATCGTTGCCGGCCCCGCCGGCCAGCGTGTCGTCGCCCGTGCCGCCCACCAGGGAATCGCTGCCCGCCCCGCCGGACAGCAGGTCGTTCCCGCTGCCGCCGTCCAGCGTGTCGTTGCCGATGCCCCCGGCCAGGCTGTCGTCGCCCGCATCGCCCAGCAGCCGGTCGTCATCGGCCCCGCCGTCCAGGCTGTCGTTGCCGCCCCCACCCTCCAGCGAGTCGTTCCCGGCCCCGCCCAGCAACAGGTCGTCGCCATCGTTGCCCAGGATCGAATCCGCCCCGGCACCGCCGTCGACGAGGTCGTTCTCCGCACCGGCGTCGATGCGGTCGTTGCCATCGCCGCCGTCGATCGTATCGGTTCCGGCACCGCCCTGGATCAGGTCATGGCCCGAGCCGCCGGAGATCGAATCCGCCCCGGTCCCGCCGTCGATCGTGTCGTTGCCGCCTCCGCCCAGGATCGTATCGTCGCCCGCGCCGCCAACGATCGAATCGTTGTCGATGTTGGGCATGGCCTGGAACTGCACGTCCGAGACATAGATCGTCTGCAACGCGGTCTCGAGGTTGCCGTATTCGACAACGACGCGCGCGACCGGGCCCGCGATGTTGATCAGGACCGAACCGCCCGCCTCGTCCGGGTCCCGAAGGGAACTGCCGGTGGTTACGGAAACGACATTGCCGTTGACGGTCAGCGTGTTCGAGTTCTCGGTGAAGGTGACCGGAACCTCGTTGCCGTCGGCGTCATAGGCGCGCACGGTCACGATGTCGCGGAAACTGTCCTGGTCGAGGTCCGAAATGCGGAAGGCGACGTTGCGCACCTCGCCGAGGTAACCCGAGCCCGGGACCGCGGCGAAGTCCAGTTGCAACCCGGTGGTGGGCGAGGCGGAAGTCTGGCCGCCCGGACGGAACAGCTCGGCCGCGGAATTGGGGTTGAAGGTCTCGCCCGCGCCGGTGTTCACATAGATCGGGCCGTCGTAGGCATCGCTGAACGTGACCGCGGATTCGACCGTCACGGCCGCGCCCGGGATTCCCGCCGTATGGCTCACCGTGACCTGGATGCCGCCGGTATCCTGGGCATAGCCCTGCGCAACGGGCTGGTTGTCGCCGCCGGCCAGGTTCCAGTTGAAGTCAAGATTGACCGGCGCCGAACCGGAGGACTGGCCGCTGTCGCCGCCGCCCACCAGAAGGTCATTGCCGCCGCCGCCGTCGATCGTGTCGTTGCCGACCCCGCCCTCGATCGTGTTGGCATTGCCGTCGCCGGTAAGGTTGTCGGCATGATCCGAGCCGCGGATGCCTTCGAACCCGCTCAGCGTGTCGGTGCCGGTCTGGCTGCCGCTGGCCAGGTTGGTGCCCAGGTTCACCGTGACGCCCGCAGCCGCATTGTCGTAGGAGACGGTATCGTTGCCCGCGTCGCCGAACAGGCTGTCGTTGCCCTGGCCGCCCTCGATCGTGTCGTGGCCGCCGCCGCCGCGGATCGTGTCGTTCCCGCCCATGCCGCGCAGGTCGTTGTCGCCGCCGTCGCCGGTGATGGAATCGCTGGAGTTGCTGCCAATCACCCCCTCGACCTGCGAGATCTGGTCGGTGCCCTCGCCACCGGACGCCGCTCCGGTGGAAAGGTTGACCGTCACTCCCGACCCGGCGCCGACATAGCTGACGAAATCGAAATCGCCGCCGCCGACCAGCGTGTCATTGCCAACGCCGCCGTAAAGCGTGTCGTTGCCCGCGCCCCCGACGACGCTGTCGGCCCCGTCGTCGCCGTAAAGCGCGTCCTGCCCGTCGCCGCCGTCGATCCGGTCGTTTCCGGCACCGCCAAAGACCGTGTCGTCGCCCCCGCCCGCGAGGACGGTGTCGTGGCCGCCAAGCATGTCATACTTGTCGCCCGCCGCGACCAGCGAGTCGTTGCGGGTGTCGTTGCCGCCGGTTCCGGTGATCGTTGCCATTCGTTGTCTTCCCCCTGCCTCAGTCCCGACCACCCGTCAGCAGCCCTGCTGACGCGCCCATGCGACAGCGCAAGCGCATCCGTGGCAGCGGCCTTGCGCCACCTGCCCCGAATGCAAGCCCTGTTCCGGTTAATTTTTCGTTAAGATCGCCCGCACACACAACTCGATACCCAGACGTCACACACTGATGCTGCGGGCCTCCTGCGGGGTGGCCAGATGGCGTGCGGGCCCGAAGGCCGCGCGTCCCGCCTCGGTCTTGAGGTCGGGAAAGATCTCGTAAAGCTCGAGCCGCTGGGCATTGCCGATGCTCTTCAGCGACTGGTCGTCGGGATGGAAGCTCTCGGTCCAGATCCCGTCCGCCAGGACGACCTCGTGCCGGTCGCACATGAAATGGATGTAGGTCGTGCCGCTGGACTGGACCGTATGCACTCCGGTCGCGGTCAGGTGCTTTGCCGCCACCAGCACCTCGCGCTCGGCGAAGTGGAGCGGGGTGCGGGCATTGGTGACCAGGATCCGGTGGTTCGGCGACACCATCATGTCCCGTTCCGGCAGGCCCCGGCCGAGCGACCCCTGCCGCAGGAAGACCGGCAGGAGATGCGGCGCGGCCTGGAAATCCTGGATCTGCATCTGCGTCTTGCCCACCCAGCGCACCACCTGCACGCCGTTGTCGCGGGTAATCACGCGGTCCCCCACCGCCAGATGCTGGACCGGGACTTCCCCGCGATGGGTGGCGATCAGCGATCCGGGCGTGAAACAGGGCGAAACACGAAGCGCGCCGGCTTGGGGCGCGACGGGGGCCGGAACGGCGCTGGAATGCGAAGGGATACCCAGGGTCATGAACGTCTTCCGGACTGGTCAAAGGAGCAGCACATCGTCTCTTTCAGCATTTACCCCGCTTTCCAGAGCCTTGGAAAGCGGTTTGTCCCCGGCCTCGGCGAACCTCTGCCCGAGGTTTTCCCGCGCAGATTGAACCCGGCGCAGCCGGACGTCCGCGCGGTTTCGGACCTTGCGCGGCACGACAGGGCGCGGTCGATGCAAATTGCCTCAAATCATTGAAAAAAGATGGTTTTCCTGGATAATCCATTCCTCCCCGACCGTTGATCCCGTGGAAACGGTCGGCAGAAATCGTCGCCGGACTACGGTTGACCTTCCCTGCCGCAATGTTTCCGGCCTGGCGATGGAGCCGTGGAGGCGTGGTGATTGGGCCCGGAACGGGAAAGACCGGAAGGACTGCTGGATGGCTGGTGCCCGAGGCGAGACTCGAACTCGCATGCCTTGCGGCGACGGATTTTGAATCCGCTGCGTCTACCATTCCGCCACTCGGGCCACCGGCGACCCGTGTAAGGCCTGCCGCCGATGCCGTCAATCGTCAGAGATCGTCGGTCTGGAAGGTGTCGCAATCGGCCAGCTGGCCCGATTGCATCCCGGTCATGAACCAGCGCGAGCGTTGTTCCGAGGTGCCGTGGGTGAAGGTATGCGGCATCGGGCGGCGGCCGGCGTTGCGTTGCAGCGTGTCGTCGCCGATCTGGCGGGCGGCATTGACCGCCTCTTCCATGTCGCCGCGCTCGACCACGCCCAGCATCTCCTGCGCGCCGCGCGCCCAGATGCCGGACAGGCAGTCGGCCTGCAGCTCGATCCGGACCGAGATCGCGTTCGATTCCGCCTCGCCGACCTGCTGGCGGATCTCGTTCGCCTGGCCGAGGATGCCAAGCTCGTTCTGGACGTGGTGGCCGATCTCGTGGGCGACCACATAGGCGGCCGCGAAGTCACCGCCGGCGCCGAGCTGGCGGTGCATGGTGGTGAAGAAGGCGGTGTCGAGATAGACCTTGCGGTCGGCCGGGCAGTAGAAGGGACCCGTCGCCTCCGAGGCGCCGCCGCAGGCCGAGCGGGTGGCCTCCTTGAACAGGACCAGCGTGGCGGGCCGGTAGCTCTTGCCAAGCTGCTCCTGGAAGACCCTGGCCCAGATCTCCTCGGTATCGGCCAGGACGACCGAGACGAACTCGCCCTCGGCGCGATCCGCCTCGGTCAGCTCGACCGGGGTGCCGGGAGCGGTGCCGGTGCCGCCGTCGGGACCGAGGAGCTGGCTGGGATCCACCCCGAGGAACAGGGCGAGGAGGACGACAACGATCACCCCGGCCCCGCCGATCCCGCCGGCGCGCACGGTCCGGCCCCCGCCGCCGAGGCCGATGCCGCGCCCCCCGCCCATGCGGCGGCGGTCCTCGATGTTGCTGCTGCCCCTGCGACCGCGCCATTCCATCCCGTCACCCCTTCTTTCCCGGACCGGCCGCCCACCGTGGACAGCTGGCCGTCCACCATGGAAAGCAAAGACCTGGCCGTGGCCATTCACACATGACCCACGGCCCACCTCACAGGGCCCTGCAATACAATGCTACCCGCGACCGGGCCGCGGCGGAAGCGGAATGAAAACCACGCGGCTGTGATTTCGGTTCCCCTTTCCCTTGCCCGCCCCCCCGCCTATGGTCGCGACCGAACAGCCCCGACCGAGACCGAGCCATGACCCTTTCCCCGCGCCTTCCGATCCTTCTGGCCACGCTGGGTTCGGCGGGCCTTCTGGGCGGCGCCTTCGCCTTCCAGCATATCGGCGGGCTCACCCCGTGCCAGCTGTGCCTGTGGCAACGCTGGCCGCATGCGGCGGCGATCCTGATCGGCATCGTCGCGCTGGCGACGGGGTGGCGCGGGCTGGCCTGGGCGGGGGCGCTGGCGGCGCTGGCGACGGCGGGGATCGGGGTCTTCCACGTCGGGGTCGAGCAGCTGTGGTGGGAAGGACTGGCCACCTGCACAGCAGGCTCGATCAGCGGCATCTCGGCGGCCGACCTTCTGGACCCGACCAAGGATGTGGCGCAGGTGGTGCGCTGCGACGACATCGCCTGGTCGATGCTGGGAATTTCCATGGCCGGATGGAACGCGATCCTGTCGCTGGTGCTGGCGGGAATCTGGGTGAAGGCGGCGCGGACGGCCTGAGCCCGGGTCCCCGCGGCGGCCCCCCACCCCCGGCCCCTCCCCACCAGGGGGAGGGGAGCCGCGGTTGGACATGTCGCGCGCCAGGACCGTCGCTGCGCCAGCGGCGGGGGCGGAGCCGGGGGTTTTCCACCCCCGGACCCCCGGAGAGTATTTTCGCCAAGAGCAAGTCAGGACGCGGGGTTCGCCTCGCCGCCGCACAGGCGCGCGTGTTCCTGGATCGCGAAGCGGTCCGTCATCCCGGCCACATAGTCGGCCACCGTGCGGGCAAGCCGCGTCTCGTCCTGCGCGGCGGCCACGTCGGCCTGCCATTCGGGCGGCAGGAGATCGGGCCGGCGCAGGAAAAGCGGGAAGAGGTCGTCGACCATCCGCGTCACCTCGGCCCGCACTTCCATCACGCTCGGCGCGCGGTACATGCGGTGGAAGAGGAAGCTGCGCACCGCCTTCAGGTCCTGGTAGAGCGGTTTCGAGAAGCGGATGATCGTGGTGCCCATGTGGCGGATGTCGTCCACCGATTTCGGCTGCGCGGCGGCAAGGCGGTTCTGGGCGACGGCGATCACATCCTCGACCATGCGGCCGAAGACGCGGCGCAGCGCCTCGTGGCGGCGGCGCATCCTTTCCAGGCCGGGATAGAGGCGGTCCACCTCGTCGAAGGCGGGGCCGGTGACGGGAAGCTCCATCAGATCGTCTTCGGTGAAGAGGCCGGAGCGGAGCCCGTCGTGCAGGTCGTGGTGGGAATAGGCCACGTCGTCGGCGATGGCGGCGACCTGCGCCTCGGCCGAGGCATGGGTGTCGAGTTCGAGGTCCCATTGGGCGTTGACCTCGGCGAGGGCGTAAGGAAGCGGTCCGTCATGCTTGGCGTCGGCGTTCGGGCCGGTGACCGGGCCGTTGTGTTTCGCAATGCCTTCAAGGGTTTCCCAGGACAAGTTCAACCCGTCGAAATCCGCGTAATGGCGTTCCAGCCGGGTGACGATCCGCAGCGCCTGGGCGTTGTGGTCGAAGCCGCCATAGGGGGCCATCAGCCGCTCCATCGCGTCCTCGCCGGTATGGCCGAAGGGGGTGTGGCCCAGGTCATGCGCCAGCGCCACCGCCTCGGCCAGGTCGGTGTTGAGGCCAAGGACCCCGGCAATGGTGCGGGCGACCTGCGCCACCTCGATCGTATGGGTCAGCCGGGTGCGGTAATAGTCGCCCTCGTGTTCGACGAAGACCTGGGTCTTGTGCTTCAGCCGGCGGAAGGCGCTGGAATGGATGATCCGGTCGCGGTCGCGCTGGTAGGGCGAGCGGAAGGAGGAGAGGCCCTCGGGCCAGAGCCTGCCGCGGCTGGCGTCGGGTTGGCAGGCATAGGGGGCAAGCATGGCAAAACCTTGTTCGGGCCGGTCGCGTCCCATATATTCGCGGCAGGGCGAGAAGGATACGGGAACAGCCATGGAACTGACGCTGCCGCCAAGGGTCACCGATCGGGCCTTCGCCCGGCTGGCCGAGATCGCCGAGGCCACGGGCGAGGCCAGGCCCCTGCGCGTCGCGGTGGATGGCGGCGGCTGTTCGGGCTTCCAGTATTCGATCACGCTGGACGATCCGGCGGCCAATGACCTGGTGCTGGAGAAGGACGGCCAGCGCGTGCTGGTGGATCAGGTCAGCCTGCCCTTCCTGGCCAATGCGGTGATCGACTTCACCGACGAGCTGATCGGCGCGCGCTTCGTGGTCGAGAACCCGAACGCGAAATCCGGCTGCGGCTGCGGCACCAGCTTCTCGCTGTGACCGGCCGGGAACCGAAGCTTCGATCCGTGACTTGAACCGGCGGGTCCGGCGGGCCTAGAAGGAACGGGCGGAGGGCCCCAGCCGATGAAACTTGCGACCTTCAACATCAACGGGATCAAGGCGCGGGGCGAGGCCCTGGCCGCCTGGCTGGCCGAGGCCGCGCCGGATGTGGTCTGCCTGCAGGAGATCAAGTCGGTGGACGAGGCCTTTCCCCGCGAGGGGTTGGAGGCGATCGGCTACCGGGTCGAGACGCATGGCCAGAAAGGTTTCAACGGGGTGGCGATCCTGTCGAAGCTGCCCCTGCGGGATCTGCGCCGCGGCCTGCCGGGCGATGACGGCGACGAACAGGCGCGCTGGATCGAGGCGGTGGTCGAGGGGCCGCGGCCCTTGCGGATCTGCGGGCTCTACCTGCCGAACGGCAATCCGGCGCCGGGGCCGAAGTTCGACTACAAGCTCGCATGGATGGCACGGATGGAGGCGCGGGTGCGCGAGCTTCTGGCCAGCGAGGAGCCCTTCGTCTGCCTTGGCGACTACAACGTGATCCCGCAGGCCGAGGATGCGAAGAAGCCCGAGGCCTGGGTGACGGATGCGCTTTTCCTGCCGGAAAGCCGGGCAGCCTTTCACCGGCTGGTGAACCTCGGCCTGACCGACGCGGTCCGGGCACGGATGCCGGGGCCGGGGGTCTATACCTTCTGGGACTATCAGGCCGTCGCCTGGGAGCGGAACAACGGCATCCGCATCGACCATGTGCTGCTGTCGCCGCAGGCGGCCGACCGGCTGCAGGAGGTGGGGATCGACAAGGCGGTGCGGGGCAAGGAGAAACCCTCGGACCATGTGCCGGTCTGGGTGCGGCTGGCGGACTAGCCCAGCCAGCGCGCCTCGTTCGCCTCGATGGCGCGGATGCGTTCTTCGACCTGCGGATGGCTGAGGAGCCAGGCCGGGACGCCCTCGGCCCGGCTGCGGGTCAGGGCGTCGAGCTTGCGGAACAGCGATTTCTGCGGGCCGGTGCCGATCCCGGCCTTGATCAGCAGGGCCGAGGCATAGGCGTCGGCCTCGAACTCGTCCCGGCGCGAGAGGCGGGCCATCAGCGCGGTCGAGATCAGGTTGGCCAGCCAGATGCCGATCACCGGCAGCACGCGGTTCAGAAGCGCCGAGAGCATGACGAAGACGGCGTTCTGGCCGGTGAAGTCGATCATCCGGCGGCGCATGTGGCCCTGGGCGACATGGCCCAGTTCATGCGCGATCACGCTGGCCAGCTCCTCGGCCGTCACCTCGCCCCGCGCCTTGCGGTTCAGGAAGCCGCGGGTCAGGAAGATGCGGCCGTCGGGGGCGGCCAGGCCGTTGATCGGCTCGACCTCGAAGACATGGACGCGGATCTCGGGCAGTTCCATCGCCGCGGCCATCCGGTCGGCAAGGCGGGTGATCGCGGGATCGGTCAGCGGCCGCGAGTTCTCGTCCAGCATCCGGCGGGTGCGCCAGACCGAGAAGCGCAGCATCGCCCAGGCGTAAAGCACAGCCAGCAGGAGGGGGAGGAGAAGCTTCGACATGTCCCGGATATATGGGGTGCGGCGGGGCCGGGCAATCCGCGGATCAGCGCAACCCGCGGATCCCCCGCGCGAGGCCGTCCAGCGTCATCGGCACCATGCGGTCCTCGAAGATCCCACTGATCAGCGCGGTGGACTGGCTGCGGCGCCAGTCGCCCTCGGCCACCGGGTTGATCCAGAGGTGATGCGGCCATTGCGCCCGCAGCCTTTGCAGCCAGACCTCGCCCGACTCGCGGTTCCAGTGCTCGTTCGCGCCGCCGGGATGGGTGACCTCGTAAGGGCTCATCGCCGCGTCGCCGACGAGGATCAGCCGCCAGTCGGGGCCATAGGTGCGGATCACGTCCCAGGTCGGCGTCTGCTGGTCCCAGCGCCGGCGGTTGTCGCGCCAGAGCCCCTCGTAGACGCAGTTGTGGAAATAGAAGACCTCGAGATGGCGGAACTCGGCCTTGGCGGCGGTGAAAAGCTCCTCCATCACCCGGACATGCGGATCCATCGAGCCGCCGATGTCCAGAAGCAGCAGCACCTTCACCGCATTGCGCCGCTCGGGCCGGGTCTGCACGTCCAGCCAGCCCTGCGCGGCGGTGGCGCGGATCGTGCCGTCCAGGTCCAGCTCCTCGGCCGCGCCCTCGCGGGCCCAGCGGCGCAACCGGCGCAGCGCAAGCTTCATCGTCCGGGTGCCGATCTCGGCCTCGCCGTCCAGGTTGCGGAACTCGCGCCGGTCCCAGACCTTGACCGCGCGGCGGTGACGGCTTTCCTCCTGCCCGATGCGGATGCCTTCCGGGTTGTAGCCATAGGCGCCGAAAGGCGAGGTGCCCGCCGTGCCGATCCATTTCGACCCGCCCTGATGCCGGCCCTTCTGTTCCTCCAGCCGTTCGCGCAGCGTCTGCATCAGCTTGTCGAAGCCGCCAAGCGCCCGGATCGCCGCGCGCTCCTCGGCCGAGAGGTGGCGTTCGGCCAGCTTCTCCAGCCAGTCCCCCGGCAGGTCCAGCGCGTCCAGCACCCGGTCCGCAGTGATCGCCTCCAGCCCCCGGAAGGCGCGGGCGAAGGCGCGGTCGAAACGGTCGATATGGCGTTCGTCCTTGACCAGCGTCAGGCGGGCGAGGTGGTAGAAGCCCTCGGCGTCGTAGATCACCAGCCCCGAGGCCATGGCTTCCAGAAAGGCCAGGAATTCGCGCAGCGAGACCGGCACCCCCTCCTCGCGCAGGGTCTGGAAGAAGGGCAGGAACATGCGCTAACCCCCGGTTTCTTCGAAGAAACCGGACCGGAACCTGTGCAGGGTCCGCTGCGGAATTCTGGAAAATTCCGCCCGCGCCATGGTCAGTTCAGGAGCATGCGGTCGAGGATCAGCGTCAGGAACAGGCCGAGCACCCCGAAGAGCATGGCATGGACGGCGGCCCATTGCGCCATGTCGGCGCCCTTGCCGCCCCGGCGACGCGCGGTCCAGCCGCCATAGACGATCCCCAGAAGCACCCCAGCGATGACGATCATTCTGCCCCTTTCACGGGGCCGCCTGCCCCTTCAGCCGCCCGAAGCGCGCCCGGCCACGGCGGCGATGTCGCGCATCCGGGCCTTGACCACGCTGTCAGGGCCGAAGCCATACCGCGCCCATGGCTGACTGTCGAGCCGCAGCGCCGCCGCCGCAGCGGGGTTGCCCAGAGCCTCCAGCGCCTCGGCCTTCACCAGCATCAGCGTCGCCAGCAGCGCCGCATTGCCGCTTTGGCGGACCACGGGCATCGCGCGGTCGGTCAGGCGGACGGCATCCTCGGGCAGGCCGCCGGCCAGCGCCATCGCGGCAAGCTGCATGTCGACATGTGCGAGTTGCACCTCGCCGCCCGGCAGGCGCGACCAGATCGCCCCGGCGCGGTCGAAGGCCTGCAGCGCGCGGACCGGATCGCTGCCCGCGGTCAGGCGGCCCACCGCGAAATGGCTGAAGGCGGCGCGGCTGTCCCGCCAGCCGGCGGCAGTCGCGATGGCAAGCGCCCGCTCGGCCGCGCCCTGGCGCGCGCCGGCCGGGCCGTCGCGCCCCAGCGCCGCCTCGATCGCCCGGACCCATTCCAGCGGGGTGTCGCTTCCGGTCCGGCCCGGCGCGACGCCCAGCCGCGCCGCGACCTCCTGCCGGGTCATGCCGGTGGCAAGCGCGGGGGAATAGGTCAGGCGCAGGATTTCCATGTCGAAATCGGTCAGGGTCGAGTGGAAATTGTCGTCGTTGAAGACGCTGTCCGACAGCCGATAGAGGTCGTTCAGCGGCCCCAGCGCCTGGGCCAGTTCCTCATGCAGGCAGTCGCGCATCTCCTGCGGGCTGGTGTCCGAGGGGATGAAGACCGCCGCCCGCTCGCGCCGGGTGATCCGGGCCCAGTCCACCGCCGCCGTTCCCCGCGCGCGGCGGTATTCGGCCAGCGAGCCCACGTTCGGCACCACGAAACAGGCCGCCCGCGGCGCCAGCGGGCGCAGGGCCGCGCGCCGGGCGAATTCCACGGTGATCCGGGCCGGGCCCTCGGTGAGGGCGATGTCGATCCCCGCCTCGCTCCGCAGGCGCGCGACGAGTTGCTCAAGGTCGCGGCGGGCCGTGGGCGGGACCTCTCCGGCGGTGGCCAGGGTGATCGGCCCCTCGAAGCGGGTGAAGCGGGCCAGCTCCTGCCCGCTTTCCAGCGCGAAGCTGAGGTCGATGAAATCCCGGTCGGGCGAGGGGCCGCCTTGCGCCCCGGTCCAGCCCGCGCGCGGCGACAGCGCGCCGAAGCCGACGCCGGTCAGCGGCACGTCCTTCGACACCTGCGCCGGCGGCGTGCAGCCGGCCAGCGCGGCGAGGGCGAGGGCAGCAAGGGCAAGGCGCATCGGCAGGACCCGGAACAGTACCCCGGCAGCCGGGGCGCAAGGCCCAGTGTCGGGGTCAGCCGCCCTGCGAGTCAATTCCGGAAAAACCGCGCATTTTCCAAGCACTATCCCTCGCGGCTGAAGTGGGTTTTCCCGCCAGATGTATTGGGTGCCCTCACGGTACCGTTGCCGTCACGCTCCCGTCGCGCGCTGCCGGGGAGGTCCAGGACGATTCGCGCGCCTGAAATCGCTCCGAAGCGCACCCCTCCTCGAGCACTTCGTGCACTCGTCGGCACCGCCCGCGAGGAGTGCACGAAGTGCTCGACGAGCCGTCCGGCGCGCTATCGTTGTCCCCGGGCGATGAAGGCCAGCCGCTCGAACAGCTGGACGTCCTGTTCGTTCTTCAGAAGCGCGCCATGCAGCCGCGGCAGCGCGCCATGCGGAGCGCGGCGCAGCTCCTCGGGTCCGAGATCCTCGGCCAGCAGAAGCCGCAGCCAGTCCAGCACCTCGGAGGTCGAGGGCTTCTTCTTCAGACCCGGCACCTCGCGGATCTCGAAGAACCGGGTCAGCGCGGCGGTCAGGAGCTGGTCCTTGATGCCGGGGAAATGCACCCGGACGATGGCGGCCAGCGTCTCGGCATCGGGGAAGCGGATGTAGTGGAAGAAGCAGCGGCGCAGGAAGGCGTCGGGCAGTTCCTTCTCGTTGTTGGAGGTGATGATCACCACCGGCCGGTGCCGGGCGCGGATGGTCTCGCCGGTCTCGTAGACATGGAACTCCATCCGGTCGAGTTCCTGCAGGAGGTCGTTCGGGAACTCGATGTCCGCCTTGTCGATCTCGTCGATCAGGAGGACGACGCGGGCCTCGGCCTCGAAGGCCTGCCAGAGCTTGCCCCTGCGGATGTAGTTCGCGACCTCGTGGACGCGCCCGTCGCCCAGCTGGCTGTCGCGCAACCGGCTGACGGCATCGTATTCGTAAAGCCCCTGCTGCGCCTTGGTGGTCGATTTCACATGCCATTCGATCAGCGGCAGGCCAAGGCTCGCGGCCACCTGGCGGGCCAGCTCGGTCTTGCCGGTCCCCGGCTCTCCCTTGACCAGAAGCGGACGCTGCAAGGTCACGGCCGCATTGACCGCCAGCGCCAGATCCTCGGACGCGACGTAACTTTCGGTCGTGGAGAATTTCATGGCGATTACAACGTCCTGATCACGGAAATTTCACAAACCCTACCTTTGGGCACAAAAACTCGCAACCGCTAGTGACAATCGGATGGGCTTGGGATAGAGCCGCGCCAACAGGAGCGCGTCGATGACAGAAGCCCACCTGTCGGAGCGATCCGGCGCCAAGGAGACAGTTTCGATGAAGGCCGAGGTTTTCCTGCCCGACGATTATCGTCCCGCCGAGGACGAGCCCTTCATGAACGACCGCCAGCTGGAATACTTCCGCCGCAAGCTTCTGACCTGGAAGCAGGAGTTGCTGGACCAGTCGGCCGAGACCATCGACAGCCTGCAGGACAGCGCCCGCAACGTCCCCGACATCGCCGACCGCGCCTCCGAGGAGACCGACCGCGCGCTGGAGCTGCGCACCCGCGACCGCCAGCGCAAGCTGGTGGCCAAGATCGACGCCGCGCTGCGCCGGATCGAGAACGGCGAATTCGGCTATTGCGAGGTCTCGGGCGAGCCGATCAGCCTGAAGCGACTGGACGCGCGCCCCATCGCCACGATGACGCTGGAAGCCCAGGAAAAGCACGAGCGGCGCGAGAAGGTGCACCGCGACGACTGACGCCTGCCCGGCGCTTGCATTTGCGTTTGACGCCGGGCCGATGGTCCGGCGTTTTCACTTCTCGGGGGTCCGAATGAGCCTGATCGGTCAAACCGTCATCATCGCCGGCGCGGGCATCGCCGGTCTTGCCGCGGCGCTGGCGCTGGCGCTGCGCGGAGCCTCGGTCACCGTGCTGGAACAGGCGGATGCGGTCCGCGAGGTGGGGGCGGGGCTGCAGGTCTCGCCGAACGGGGCGGCGGTGCTGCGGGCGCTGGACCTGCAGGCCGGGCTCGATGCCGCCTCGATGCGGGCCGAGGCGGTGCAGCTGGTCGACGGCCCCACCGGCGATCCGGTGGCGCGGCTGGACCTTGGCCGCTTGCGCCCCGACCAGGGCTATCATTTCCTGCACCGGGCCGATCTGATCGACCTGCTGCTGAAGGCCGCCACCGGGGCCGGGGTGACGCTGCGGCTTCTGGCGCGCGTGGCCTCGGTCGATCTGTCCGGCCCCCGCCCCGCGGTGCTGCTCGAGTCCGGCGAGCGGCTGGACTGCGGGCTTCTGGTCGGCGCGGATGGCCTGCATTCGCGGGTCCGCCTGGCCCTGAACGGGCCCGAGGAGCCGTTCTTCACCCGCCAGGTCGCCTGGCGCGCGGTGATCCCGGCCGAAGCCGGCGCCGCCCCGGTGGCCGAGGTCCACATGGGCCCCGGCCGGCACCTGGTCAGCTATCCCCTGCGCGGCGGCACCCTGCGCAACCTCGTCGCGGTCGAGGAGCGCGACCGCTGGGCCGAGGAAAGCTGGACGCTGCGCGACGATCCGATCGACCTGCGGCTGGCCTTCCAGGGCTTCTCGCCCCGGGTGCGCGGCTGGCTGGACCGGGTGGAAGACCCCTGGCTCTGGGGTCTGTTCCGGCATGAGGTGGCGGAAACCTGGGTCAGCCCGAAAGGGGTGGCGATCCTGGGCGACGCGGCGCATCCGACGCTGCCCTTCCTTGCGCAGGGGGCGAGCATGGGGCTGGAGGACGCCTGGGTTCTGGCGGATTGCCTCGGCCGCGCGGCGGCGATCCCCTCGGGACTGGCGGCCTATCAGGCCCGGCGCAAGCCGCGCGCGACCCGGATCGTCGCCGCCGCCAATGCCAATGCCCGCGCCTACCACCTTGCGGGCCTGCCCCGGCTGATCGGCCACAGCGGCCTGCGCCTGCTCTCCCGCCTGTCCCCCGGCACGATGATCAGCCGCTTCGACTGGCTTTACGGCCACGACGTGACCCGCTGACCGCAGCGTAGGGTGCGCTACAGCGCACCTTCCAGCGCCATGCTCACCGTGCAGGCTGCGCTACGGCGCACCGGCCCGATGCGCCTCCAGCGCCTTCGCCAGCCGATACAGCCGCGCCCGCTTCAACAGCGCCTTCAGCGCCACCGGCTGGCCCGAGATCGCCTCGGCCCTGGCCCGCACCGCCTCGACCACCCGCGCCATCGCCTCGGGATGGCGCGACTGCAACTCCCAGAGGAACCCGTCCGGATCGCGGCGCTTGAGGCCCTCGGCCGCCAGGACATGACCGGGGAAATCCTGCGCGTTGAAGGTGACGATGGCATCCGCGCCGCTGGCGATGGCGGTGGCAAGGACATGGCGGTCGTTCGGGTCTGGCAGCACCAGCCGGGCCTCGATGTCCTGGCGTTCCGCCACCAGCCCGCGCGGAAAGGCGGCGCGCAGGCCCGCCGCCTCGGCCGCCGCGATGGCCGGGGCCTCGGCGCCGAGCTTGGCGGTGGCCAGCACCCATTCCCGCAGGATGCGGTCCGAGAAGACCGGCCGGTAAAGCCCCGCCGCGCCCGCGCCCTGCAGGATCTCGCGCAACACGGTGGGATACAGGACGCAGGCATCCAGCACCGCCCGCTGCGGGTCAGGCGCAAGCGTAGGGTGGGCAATATTGCCCACCCTACCCGTCCAGCCGGAAGGCCAGGGCCTTGAGATAGGAGGATTCCGCCAGCTGCGGCAGCACCGGATGGTCCGGCCCGGCAAAGCCGGTATGGATGATCTGCCCCCGCCGCCCGCCGCGCCCGATCCCGCGTGCGCTGGCATTGCGGAAGGCCTGCAGGTCGGCCGCATGGCTGCACGAGCACAGCACCAGATAGCCCCCCGGCGCGACCAGCGGTGCCGCCAGCCGGGCGATCCGCTCATAGGCGCGCAGTCCCGCCTCCAGCGCCGGCTTCGCGGGCGCAAAGGCCGGCGGGTCGCAGATCACCAGATCGAAGCGCGCGCCTTCGGCCCCAAGGGCCTCCAGCACCTCGAAGGCATCGCCCTGCCTTGTGGAGAACCGCTCGCCCATGCCCGAGGCCCCTGCCCCGGCCTTCGCCAGTTCCAGCGCGGCGGCCGAGGCATCGACGGCCAGCGCGCGCTCCGCGCCCCCGGCCAGCGCCGCCAGCGCAAAGCCCCCGACATGGGAGAACACGTCCAGCACCCGCCCGCCCCGCGCCAGACGGGCCGCGAAGGCATGGTTCGGCCGCTGGTCGAAGAAGAGCCCGGTCTTCTGCCCGCCCATCACATCGGCCATGTAGGTGGCGCCGTTCATCGCCACGGCGACCGGCCCCTCGGGCGCGGGCCCATGTACCACCGCCATCTCCTCGGCCAGGCCTTCCAGCCCCCGCGCCCGGCCCTGGCCGTTCTTGACCACGGTCGCGACGCCCGTCACCGCCACCAGCGCCGCCACCAGCGCGGGCAGATGCGCCTCGGCCCAGGCGGCGTTGGGCTGCACCACGGCGACCGCGCCGAAACGGTCGATCACCACGCCCGGCAGCCCGTCGGCCTCGGCATGGACCAGCCGGTAGAAGGGCGCGTCGAACAGCCGCTCGCGCAGCGCCAGCGCCCGGGACAGCCGCGCGGCGAACCAGTCCTCGTCCACCACCGCCTCGGGGTCGCGGTCCAGCATCCGGGCGATGATCTTCGACTTCGGGTTGACCGTCACCAGCCCCAGGGGCCGGCGCTCGCCATCCTCCAGCACCGCCAGCGTGCCGGGCGCCAGCCCCTGCGTGCGCCGGTCGGTCACCAGTTCGTCGGCATAGACCCAGGGGAAACCATGGCGGATCGCCCGCGCCTCGGCCCTGGGCTTGAGGCGGACGGTCGGAATGCGGCGGGGCTCGGTGATGTCATCCATGCCCCGCCATAGCCGATCCGCCCCGGATGCGGAAGCCATGCCGCTGGCAAAGCCGGCCGCGCGCGCTATCCTTTGCCCGGCCCCTGCCGCCCATCTTGTTAGCGCTAACAAATGATGCTACAGGAGCGCCAGCCGCCCGGAGGACCAAATGACCCTGCATCCCGTGATCGCCCGCGTCACCGACCGCATCCGTGCCCGCTCGGAGGCGACCCGGGGGCTTTATCTGGAGCGCATGGCAAAGGCCGTGTCAGATGGACCCGTCCGCGCGCATCTGAGCTGCGGCAACCAGGCCCATGCCTATGCGGCGATGGGCGCGGCCAAACCGGCGCTGGCGGCGGCCAAGGCGCCGAACCTCGGCATCGTCACCGCCTACAACGACATGCTCTCGGCGCACCAGCCCTATGAGGCCTACCCCGCCCTGATCCGCGGAGCGGCGGCGAAGGCCGGGGCGACGGTGCAGGTCGCGGGCGGGGTGCCCGCGATGTGCGACGGGGTCACGCAAGGCCAGGCGGGGATGGAACTGTCGCTCTTCTCCCGCGATGTGATCGCGCTGGCGGCGGGGGTGGCGCTCAGCCACAACTGCTTCGACGCGGCGCTCTATCTGGGGGTCTGCGACAAGATCGTGCCCGGCCTGATCATGGCGGCGGCGAGTTTCGGCCATGTCCCGGCAGTCTTCGTCCCGGCCGGCCCGATGACCAGCGGCATCCCGAACGACGAGAAGTCGAAGGTCCGCAACGCCTTTGCCGAAGGCCGCGCCAGCCGCGAGGAGCTGATGGCGGCCGAGATGGCCAGCTACCACGGCCCCGGCACCTGCACCTTCTACGGCACCGCCAACACCAACCAGATGCTGATGGAATTCATGGGCCTGCACCTGCCCGGCGCCAGCTTCGTGAACCCCGGCACCCCCCTGCGCGCGGCGCTGACCTCCGCCGCCGTCGAGCGCGCGGCGGCGATCACCGCCCTCGGCAACGACTTCCGCCCCGCGGGCGAGATCCTGGACGAACGCGCCTATGTGAACGGCATCGTCGGGCTGATGGCGACGGGGGGCTCGACCAACCTGGTGCTGCACCTGCCCGCCATGGCGCGGGCCTCGGGCGTGATCCTAGACCTGCAGGATTTCGCCGACCTTTCCGAAGCGGTGCCGCTGATGGCCAAGGTCTACCCCAACGGCCTTGCCGACGTGAACCACTTCCACGCCGCCGGGGGCCTGCAATTCCTGATCGGCCAGCTTCTCGACGCCGGCCTCCTGCATCCGGATGCAAGGACCGTGGCCGGCGAAGGGCTTGCCGCCTACCGCCGGGAACCCGTCCTGACCGGGGGCCGCCTGGCCTGGCGCGACGGCCCCGGCGCCAGCCTGAACGACCGGATCCTGCGCCCCGCCGCCGATCCCTTCGCCGCCTCGGGCGGGCTGAAGCTCCTGACTGGCAACCTCGGGCGCGGGGTGATCAAGGTCTCGGCCGTCGCCCCCGAGCGCCATGTCGTCGAGGCCCCGGCCCGCATCTTCCACAGCCAGGAGGCGGTGAAGGCGGCGTTCAGGGCGGGCGAGTTCACGGCGGATACCGTGGTCGTCCTCCGTTTCCAGGGCCCGCAAGCCAACGGGATGCCCGAGCTTCACTCGCTGACGCCGACCCTCTCGGTCCTGCAGGACCGCGGGCTGAAGGTGGCGCTGGTGACCGATGGCCGGATGTCCGGCGCCTCGGGCAAGGTCCCGGCCGCGATCCATGTCTCGCCCGAGGCCGCCGCCGGCGGCCCCCTCGCCCGCCTGCGCGACGGCGACCTGATCCGCCTCGACGCCGCGGCGGGCACGCTTTCCGTGCTGGCCGAAGGCTTCGACAGCCGCGCGCCCGCCACCGCCGACCTTTCCGCCAACGAACACGGCATCGGCCGCGAGCTCTTCGCCGCCTTCCGCCGGGGCGTTGGCAGCGCCGACACCGGGGCCGCGCTGGTCCTGTGACCCGCGCGCCCCTGACAAGCCTTCGCCTCCGGCGGGGATATTTTAGCAAAGATGAAAGGAATCGCAGGGCAGGATGGCGGCGCGGTACAGGCGGGGACGCCGATGACCGTCAAAGGTGAAAGGCCCCCCGTCTCCCCCGGTTCTCCGGCCCGAGACGGGGGTGTCCGCCTTCCCAGCCCTTTCATCTTTGCTAAAATATCCCCGCCGGAGGCTTCCGCAACCTCCGCATCCCCGAAGCCGGGAAAGACAGGAACCAGACCATGACCCCCGAAGCGCAATCCCTGAAGGCCGCCGAAATCTGCCGCCTGGCCCCGGTCATCCCCGTGCTGGTCATCGACGACCTCGCCCATGCAAGGCCCCTCGCCGAGGCGCTGGTCGCGGGCGGGCTGCCGGCGCTGGAGGTGACGCTGCGGACGCCGCAGGCGCTCGCCGCGATCCGGGCGATGGCCGAGGTGCCGGGGGGCGTCGTCGGGGCGGGCACGCTCCTGACCCCGGCCGACGTGAAGGCGGCCAAAGCGGCGGGCGCAACCTTCGGCGTCTCGCCCGGCGCGACCGAAAGGCTGATCGCGGCTTGCGAGGACGAGGGCCTGCCGCTCCTCCCCGGTGCGGCGACCGCCTCCGAGATCATGGCGCTTCTGGAACGGGGCTATACGGTGCAGAAGTTTTTCCCGGCCGAACAGGCGGGCGGCGCGGCCTACCTCAGGTCGATCGGCTCGCCCCTGCCGCAGGTCGGCTTCTGCCCGACCGGCGGGATCAGCCTGAAGATCGCGCCCGACTACCTGGCGCTGAAGAACATCCTCTGCGTCGGCGGCAGCTGGGTCGCGCCGAAAGAGGCGATGGCCAGGGGCGAGTGGGAGACGGTCACCCGGCTGGCCCGCGAGGCCGCAACGCTCGCCCGCGGCGCGTAAGCGATTTCCGAACGGAAATCGGCCCGGAATTCGTTCGAATTCCGGTTACGCCCCGGCTGCCTGCCGCCCGATCCGTCCCCCCCGCCGCCGCGCGGGCCCCGGCGCCGCGAGGGCCTGCTGCAGCACCGCCGACATCGGATGGTCGGGCGCCGCCAGCGCATAGGTCGCGATCAGGACGCGCACCGCATCGGCCTCGGCGCGGCCGATCGGGATCGACAGCGCCCAGTCCATGAAGATCGACCGGCATTCGCCGGGGGTGATCCCCTCGATCCGGTAGCTTTCCCGCACCAGCCCCTTCGGATCCGCCTCAGCCAGGTCCATCGCCCGTCTCCCCATTCCCTGCCCCCACCAGCCGCGTCACCGCCGCTTCCGCCTCTGCCGTCGCCCGCGCCAGATCCAAGGCCAGCGCCCCGGCATCCGCCGCCCCGGTCTCGCGCAGGACGAAGGCGCGGCCGCCCTCGCCCAGCCGGTCCCAGTCCAGCGCACCCTCGCTCAGCAGGCGCGCCGCCGCATGCAGCCGCCACAGGAGCCTGTAGGCCGAAGCCAGCGCCTGCGCGTCCGAATCCGGCACAATCCGGCCCGCTCCCGCCGCGATCTGCCGTTCCACCCCGCGCGCCGGGCTGCCCGCGATCAGCGCAAGCGTCTCGGCGGCCAGTTCGATGTCCATGATCCGCCCCGGCCCGTTCTTCGCATCCCACGCGCCCTGCGCCGGTTTCGCGGCCTGCAGTCGCGCGCGCATCCCGGCCACATCCGCCCGCACCCCCGCCCCCCGCCCCTTGGCGGCCAGCAGCGCCCGGCGGAAGGCCTCGACCTCGCCGGCGAGCGAGGGGTCCCCAGCCAGCACCCGCGCCCGGGTCAGCGCCAGATGCTCCCAGGTCCAGGCCTCGGTCTCCTGATAGGTGCTGAAGCTGGCCAGCGAGGTCGCCACCGGCCCCGCCCGGCCCGAGGGGCGCAGCCGCATGTCGACCTCGTAGAGCCGCCCCTCCGGCATCTGCGCGGTCAGCGCCGTGACCAGCGCCTGCGTCAGCCGCGCGTAATAGGGCCGCGTCGCAAGCGGGCGCGGCCCGTCCGAGCCCTCCACCCCCTCGGCGTCGTAGATCACGATCAGATCGAGGTCCGAGCCCGCGTTCAGCCGCCCCGCCCCCATCGAGCCCATGCCGATCACCACCGCGCCGCGCCCCGGCATCGCCCCGTGCTTGCGGGCGAAATCCGCCGTCACCTCGGCCCAGATCACCGCAACCACGGCCTCGGCCAGGTCGGCGTATTGCTTGCCGGCCTCGAAGCCGTCGATCAACCCGCGCAGATGGTGCACGCCGACCCGGAAATGCCATTCCTTCATCCAGCGCCGCGCCATCGACAGCCGCGCCTCGTAATCGGTGGCCCCAGCCAGCTTGCCCGCCAGTTCCGCCCGCAACCCCGCCATCCCCGGCCAGTCGCCCCAGAAACTGCCGCCGATCACCCCGTCCAGCACGGCGGCGTTGCGCGACAGATACAGCGCCAGCGCCGGGGCCGAACCGGCGATGTCCACGATCAGCTCGATCAGCGTCGGGTTCGCCTCGAAAAGCGAGAATATCTGCACCCCCGCCGGCAGGCCCGAGAGGAACCCGTCCAGCGCCACCAGCGCCTCGTCCGGGTTGGCGGCGCGGGCCAGTTCCTTCAGGAGGCGCGGCCGCAGCCGGCGGAAGATCGCCTGCGCCCGGTCCGAGCGCAGCGCCGGATAGCTTTCCCAGCGCCGCGTGATCTCGCGCGCGGTGTCGGACAGTTCCGGTCCCTCCTCGGCCGCGCCGGGGGCGAAGAAACCCTCGGTAAGCCGGTCGGTGCGGGTCAGCCGGTCCAGCAGGTCGCGGCGGAACCCGGCCTCGTCCTGGCCGCAGAAGGCGGCGATGCGGGCGACGCCTTCCGCCGTAGCCGGCAGGGAATGGGTCTGGGCGTCGTTCACCATCTGCAGCCGGTGCTCGACCTCGCGGTGCGCGCGGTAGAGCGCGGTCAGTTCCGTGGCGGTATCGGGCGGGACCCAGCCCTTCTCGGCCAGCGCCGCCAGCCCCCCCACCGTGGTCCGGTCGCGCAAGCCGGGGTCGCGGCCCCCGGCGATCAGTTGGCGGGTCTGGGTGAAGAACTCGATCTCGCGGATGCCCCCGGCGCCCAGCTTCATGTTGTGGCCCTCGACCGTGATCGGCCCGTGCAGACCCCGGTGGTCGCGGATGCGCAGGCGCATGTCATGCGCATCCTGGATCGCCACGAAATCCAGGTGCTTGCGCCAGACGAAGGGGGTGAGCGCCTTCAGGAACCGCTCGCCCGCCGCGATGTCGCCGCCGCAGGGCCGGGCCTTGATATAGGCGGCGCGCTCCCAGGTGCGGCCCTCGGCCTCGTAATAGGCCTCGGCCGCCGCCATCGACAGGCAGACCGGCGTCACGCTGGCGTCGGGACGCAGCCGCAGGTCGCTGCGGAAGACATAGCCGTCGGTCGCATCCGACAGGATCGCCGTCATCCGCCGGGTGATCTTGATGAACGACGCCCGCGCCTCCTGCTCCTCGCCGGGATAGCGGGTCTCGTCGAAGAGGCAGATCAGGTCGATGTCCGAGGAATAGTTGAGCTCTCCCGCCCCCATCTTCCCCATCGCGAGCGCCACCATCCCCCCCGCCGTCGCCGCGTCGTCGGCGGTAGCGCCGGGCAGCTTGCCGCGGCGGATCTCCTCGGCCGCCTGCGTGACCAGCGCCAGATGCACCGCCCGGTCGGCCAGCCGCGTCAGCGCCCCCGTCACCGCCTCCAGCGGCCAGACCCCGCCCAGGTCGCACAGCGCCGCCAGAAGCGCCACCCGCCGCTTGGCCTGCCGCAGGGCCAGCGCCAGCGCATCCGGCGCCACCGAGCCGGGCGCTTCAAGCGCCGCCTCCAGCGCCGCCTCGGGCGCCTCGACCGCCGCGCGCAGCCAGTCGGCCTCGCGCAGCATCAGGCCGCGCAGATAGGGGCTGCACCCGGCCGTCCCGGCCATCAGCGCCATCACCTCGGGCGCAAAGCCCGGAAGCTCCAGGCGCAGGTCCGCCGCGGCGGCGGGGTCGAAGGCGATGGGCTGGCGGGTGATGCGGGCGGCAAGGCTCATGCGCGGACCTTGCGGCGCGGCCGGGGAAGGGTCAACCACCGACCCGCGCAGGCTCGCTCTTTTTCCAAAGAGTCTTGGGGGTTTGGGGGTGAAACCCCCATCACCCGGGGGAAAGGAAGGGTCTTCACGCGAACGCGCTCGATTCACCAGCCGTCCGAAGCCGCCCGGAAACGTGATGTAAAATATCTTCACATACCCCTTGATCGCAGGCCGGGGCGCGCGCATCTTCCATCATGTGAAACAGCTTCACATCAACCTGGAGACCCGCCGATGTACACCACCACCGACACCGCCCGGCCTGGCGGGATCCGCAACGCCTTCCGCCGCGGCGAGGCCTGGCTTGACCAGCGCGGCAAATGGGCCTGGATCGCCCTGATGATCCTCGGCTTCATCGTGAACCCGCTTCTCGGCCTTGCCGTCCTCGCCTACATGATCTGGGGAAAACAGATGTTCGCTCGCACCTGCGGCCAGCGCCGCCAGCATGACCAGTCCTGGGGCCGCCGGTCCGCGCAATCGACCGGCAACAGCGCCTTCGACAGCTACAAGGCCGACGCCCTGCGCCGGCTGGAAGAGGAGCAGGCGGCTTTCGAGTCCTTCCTGCAGCGCCTGCGCAACTCCAAGGACAAGACCGAGTTCGACGCCTTCATGGACGAACGCGCCCGCGCCAATGCGCCCGGGTCCGGGGCCGAACCCAAGGCCGAAGCCGACAACCGCCCCGGCGAATACTGACACGACCGCCCCGCCCGGAGCCGCTCCGGGCGGGGTCGTTCCCCTTCCCGCCGCCGGCGTTTTCGCCGCTTGGCGGATGGCCGCACTCTTGCTAGGCTGGCGCGGTTTCCATCCCCCCCGGACCCCCGATGCGCCACACGCTTCCCCTTGCGCCCCAGTTCTATGTGACGGCGCCCCAGCCCTGCCCCTATCTTCCGGGCCGGATGGAGCGGAAGCTCTTTACCGCGCTGCAGGGCGAACATGCGCAGAAGCTGAACGACACCCTGTCGAAACAGGGCTTCCGCCGCAGCCAGAACGTGCTCTACCGCCCCTCCTGCGCCGAATGTTCCGCCTGCCTCTCGGCCCGGATCCGGGTGGCCGACTTCCAGCCCTCGCGCACGCAGAAGCGAATCCTCAAACGCGCCGCCGCGCTGCGCCGCAACGCGACCAGCCCTTGGGCGACCGAGGACCAGTTCGCCCTCTTCCGCCGCTATCTCGACCAGCGCCATGCCGACGGCGGCATGGCCGACATGGACATCTTCGAATTCGCCGCGATGATCGAGGAGACGCCGATCAAGAGCCGCGTCATCGAATACACCCGCCCGCCCGGAGAGGGCGAGCGTGGCCGCCCCCTCGCCGCCGTCTGCCTGACCGATGTCTTCGACGACGGGCTGAGCATGGTCTACAGCTTCTACGACCCCGACCTGACCGCGCTCAGCCTCGGCACCTACGTGATCCTCGACCATGTCGCCATCGCGCGCGAGGCCGGGTTGCCCTTCGTCTATCTCGGCTACTGGGTGCCCGGCAGCCGCAAGATGGGCTACAAGGCCGGCTTCTCGGGGCTCGAGATCTACAAGGGCGGCGAATGGGGGCCGATCGGCAAGCCGGCGGACCATGACGCCGACCTGCATCCGCTCTCCGTCGATCCGATCGCCGAGCAGGTCGCCCGGCTCAGCCTGCCCGACACCCGGTTCTGAGGGGCCACCGCTTGCCCCGTCGCCCCGCGCCCCCTATCTTCAGCCGAAGCACAGCACGGCGCGCGCCATGACCCACAAGAACCGCACCCCGCATCCGATGTGTCCGCTTTCGGACTGCATGGCCTTCATCGGCGGGGCCTGGACCCCGAACATCCTGTGGCATCTCGCGACCGGCCCGCGCCGCTTTTCCGAACTGCGCGCCGACATCCCGCTCGTCTCGGCCAAGGTCCTGACCCAGCGCCTGCGCGAGCTCGAGGAGCGCGGCATCCTGGTCCGCGCCATGTCGCAGGCCAGCGCCCTGACCGTGGAATACCGCCTGACCGAGCTTGGCCATGAATTCATGCCGGTGGTCCAGGCCATCGCCGAGGTCGGCCAGCGCCTGAAACGACGTAACGTCGCGGCAGCCTGACCCTTGGGCGGTTGACCATGGGGTTTTCGCCACGCTAACCGGCTGATGACGTGATCGCAGGCCCGCAGCAGACGGGCGACAACAGGGGAGGAACCAGCCAATGCAGGCTTTGCTTGGCCTCGCGCGCGGCATCGACCGCGTGAGCGGATTCGTCGGCAGATTCGTGATGTGGCTCATCTTCATCGCGGTGATCGTCAGCGCGGGCAACGCGATCGTGCGCAAGGCGGTGAACTGGTCGTCGAACTCGCTGCTGGAGCTGCAATGGTATCTCTTCGGCGCCGCCTTCATGGGGGCCGCCGCCTATACGCTGCAGCAGAACGAGCATATCCGCATCGACATCTTCTACGGCAGCCGCTCGCGCCGCACCCAGCACTGGATCGACCTCTTCGGCCATGTGCTCTTCACCCTGCCCTTCGTCGCCCTCATGGCCTGGATGCTGGTCCCCTATGCCTGGCAGGCCTTCCGCATCGGCCAGATCTCGAACAATGCCGGGGGTCTCTTGATCTGGCCGGCGCGAGCGATGCTGGCGGCGGGGTTCATCCTGCTGATCGCGCAGGTCCTGTCCGAGATCGTCAAGAAGATCGCCGTGATGCGGGGCCTGATCGAGGACCCCCACCCCTTCGTCTCGGCGCATGAGGCGGCCGAGCTGGAGGGCGAGCAACTGGCCCGCAGCGTGGCCGAAGCGGGAGACGGACGCTGATGCTGGAATTCATCGCCATCAACATGGCGCCGATCATGTTCGGCAGCCTGATCGTCTTCCTGCTGCTGGGCTATCCGGTCGCCTTCTCGCTGGCGGCGAACGGGCTTTTGTTCTTCGCCATCGGCGTCTGGCTGGCGCCCTGGTCCGAAGGCACGATCACGCTGGACTGGCCGCTGCTCTTCACCATGCCGGCCCGGCTCTGGGGCATCATGTCGAACGAGACATTGCTCGCCATCCCCTTCTTCACCTTCATGGGCATCATCCTGGAACGATCCGGCATGGCCGAGGACCTGCTGGACACGGTGGGCCAGCTTTTCGGCCCGGTCCGGGGCGGCCTCGCCTATGCGGTGGTGATCGTCGGCGCGCTGCTGGCGGCCACGACCGGCGTCGTCGCGGCCAGCGTGATCGCGATGGGGCTGATCTCGCTGCCGATCATGCTGCGCTACGGCTATGACCGGCGCGTCGCCAGCGGAGTCATCGCGGCCTCGGGCACGCTGGCGCAGATCATCCCGCCCAGCCTGGTGCTGATCGTGCTGGCCGACCAGCTGGGCCGGTCGGTCGGCGACATGTATGCCGGCGCGCTGATCCCCGGGCTGGTGCTGACCGGGCTCTACATGCTCTACATCTTCGCGATCTCGCTCTGGCGGCCGCACTGGGTGCCCGCGCTCCCGGCCGAGGCGCGGACCCTGGGCCACGGCGTCGTCTCGCTTTTCGTGGCGCTCGCGCTCTGCATGGCGATCGGTTACGGCGCCCATGTCGCGCTCTACCCCTCGCAGGGGCCGAATGCCGACATCCTGGGGGCCTCGGTCGGGGTGATCGTCATCTATCTCTGGGCGATCCTGGACAAGGCCACGGGGATGAACCTCTTGTCCAACCTCGCCCGGCAGGTGATCATCGTGCTGATCCCGCCGCTGGCGCTGATCTTCCTCGTCCTCGGCACCATCTTCCTCGGCATCGCCACCCCCACCGAGGGCGGGGCCATGGGCGCGCTCGGCGCCATGGTGCTGGCGGCGATGAAGAACCGCCTCAGCCTCACCGTCATCCGCTCGGCGCTGGAATCGACCACGCGGCTTTCCGCCTTCGTCATCTTCATCCTGATCGGCGCGCGGATGTTCAGCCTGGCCTTCTACGGGGTGAACGGCCAGATCTGGGTCGAACACCTGCTGGTCGGCCTGCCGGGGGGGCAGACGGGCTTCCTGATCATCGTCTCGGTGCTGGTGTTCCTCCTGGCCTTCTTCCTCGACTTCTTCGAGCTCGCCTTCATCATCGTGCCGCTTCTGGTCGCGCCCGCCGTGGCGCTGGACATCGACCTGATCTGGTTCGGGGTGATCCTGGCGGTCAACATGCAGACCTCGTTCATGCACCCGCCCTTCGGCTTCGCGCTGTTCTTCCTGCGCTCGGTCGCGCCGCGCGGGCCCTATACCGACAAGCTCACCGGCGCGCGGCTGGCGGGGGTGACGACCGGGCAGATCTACTGGGGGGCCACGCCCTTCGTGGTGATCCAGGTGGTGATGATCGGCATCACCATCACCTTCCCCGGAATGGTCATGCATTACAAGGGCGAGGTGGTGGACCCCGCCACGATCGAGATCAAGCTCCCCGGCATCGCCCCCCTCGCCCCTGCCGGAGCACCCTCGCCGGGCGGCCCGGCGCTCGGCACCCCGAACTTCGGCGCACCGGCCGCTGGAGAGGGCACACCCCCCGCCCTGCCGCAGCCGAATCTCGGCGGCCCGACTCTTGGCACCCCCGACTTCGGCGCCCCCGCGACCGGCGATGGCGCAACCCCCGCCCTGCCGCAGCCGAACCTCGGGGCACCGAAACTCGGCGCTCCGGTCATCAACCCCTGAACGCAAAACGGCCCCGGATCGCTCCGGGGCCGTTCCCGATCCCGCAAGCGGGATTAAAGCTTGCCGGCCTGCTGCTGCGCCATCATGAACACGTCATAGTTGTATTCGGCGATCTGCGCGTTCAGATAGGCGTCCTTGCGGAAGGCCACCTGGCTGTCCCAGATCTTCTTGAACGCGGGATTGCTGGCGCTGACCTCGGCATAGGTCGCCGCCGCCGCGTCGAAGGCCGCCGAGAGCACGTCCTGCGGCAGGGGCCGCAGCTGCGCGCCATTGGCGACCAGGTTCTTCAGCGCGGTCGGGTTCTTCCAGTCATAGCTGGCCAGCATGTCGGTATTGGCCACCACGCAACCCGCCTTCAGCACCGCCTGATAGGACTTCGGCAGTTCGTTCCACTTGTCCAGGTTGACCATGGTGGCGATGGCCGGACCGCCCTCCCACCAGCCGGGGTAGTAGTAATAGGGCGCGACCTTCTGGAAGCCGAGCTTCTCGTCGTCATAGGGGCCGACCCATTCGGCGGCGTCGATCGTGCCCTTTTCCAGCGACGGATAGATGTCGCCGCCGGCGATCTGCTGCGGCACGACGCCCAGCTTCTCGATCACCTTGCCGGCGAAACCGCCGATCCGCATCTTCAGCCCCTGCATGTCGGCAAGCGAGTTGATCTCCTTGCGGTACCAGCCCGCCATCTGCACCCCGGTATTGCCGGCCGGGAAGGCGATCAGGTTCTGGGTGGCGTAGAACTCGTTCATCATGTCCACGCCGCCGCCATAGTAGAACCAGGCGTTCATCATCCGCGCGTTCAGCCCGAAGGGCACCGCCGCGCCAAGCGCATAGGCCGGGTCCTTGCCCCAGTAGTAGTACGGGACGGTATGGCAGGCCTCGACCGTGCCGCTGGCGACGGCATCCGCCGCCTCCAGCCCCGGCACCAGTTCGCCCGCCGGGAAGATCTGCAGCGTGAAGCGGCCGTCCGTCATCTCCGAGACATAGCGCGCCATGGTGTCCGCCGCGCCGAAGATCGTGTCCAGCGACTTGGGGAAGGACGAGGTGACCCGCCAGGTCACCGTGGGGGCCTCCTGCGCGATGGCGGGCGCGGCCAGTCCGGCGGCCGCCGTCGCGGCCACGCCGCCGACAGTCGCCCTGGTCAGAAATGAGCGTCGATCCATTCAGGTCTCCTCCATGTGATGCGCGATGCGCCGTCCCGGCCGGTAGGTCCCGGCGGCGCCCCGGACGAAAGCCTAGACAAGCTTTCCACGGATGAGAACCCGAAACTGCCATGTGACGCAGGGTCACCCAAAGGGAAGCCGGGGCCCGGCACGCGGGCCCCGCGCCGGCAGGATCAGGCCAGGCCCTCGGCCTTCAGCGCCTTCTGCACCGCCGGGCGCGCCGCGACCTTCTCGCGCAGGGCGACGACATGCGGGAATTTCGACAGGTCATGGCCCACGATCTGCGACCAGTTGGTCACGGTGAAGAGATAGGCGTCGGCCGGGGTATAGTCCTTGCCGGCGATCCATGGGCCGCGCCGGGCAAGCCGGTCCTCGACCACCTTCAGCCGCGCATCGACCAGCGCATACTGCCTTTCCTTCGCCTCGCCCTCGATCCCGCCGAAGAAGGGGGAATAGCTCTTGTGCACCTCGGCCGAGACATAGTTCAGCGCCTCGGCCATCCGGGCGCGCTCCAGCGTGCCGGGGGCGGGCAGCGTGCCGGGGGCGGCGCTGTCCATGACATGCTGCATGATCGCCACGCCCTCGGTCAGCACCTCGCCATCGCCGAGGTCCAGCGCCGGCACCGCGCCGCGCGGGTTGATCGCGGCGAAATCCGCCCCGGTCTCGGTGCGCTTGGCGCGGATGTCCACCTTCTCGGCGGTGAAGGGCACACCGGCCTCGTTCAGGGTGATATGCGAGGCCAGCGAACAGGCGCCCGGCGAATAGTACAGCTTCATCCAGTCCTCCATGCCGCCCGGCAAGCTCCGGGCCATGGCAGCCAGATAGACCGCCCGCGCGCGTGTTTCACTTGCCGATCCGCGCGCAGGACCCGTGCCTTTTTGCCGCAAGTTCGGAAAGTTGCGCCGCGCGGCGATGCACCGCAACAAAAGTTCAAAATCCGGGGCCGCAAGCGACATTTTCGCATTGCAAATCCGGTTGACGCCCGGCATATCCGCACCTAGTGTTCCGTCCGAACATGAAGGGATGGGCCAATGGCCGGGATTCTTCTCATCGTAGGAAGGAAGCGCATGGGCCGGTGACGGTTGACCATAGTGGTTCCCATGCGCCCCCGAAGGTAACTTCCGGGGGCTTTTTGTTGCGCTAAAGCGGAGAGACGGAAATGTCGAAGCAGATGACCGGAGCGAGGATGGTGATCCAGGCCCTGAAGGACCAGGGCGTCGAGGTCGTCTTCGGCTATCCCGGCGGCGCGGTGCTTCCGATCTATGACGAGATCTTCCAGCAGAACGACATCCGCCATGTCCTCGTGCGCCACGAACAGGGCGCGGTGCACATGGCGGAAGGCTATGCCCGCTCGACCGGCAAGCCCGGCGTGGCGCTGGTGACCTCCGGCCCCGGCGCGACCAATGCGGTCACCGGCCTGACCGATGCGCTGATGGATTCGATCCCGATCGTGGTGCTGACCGGCCAGGTCCCGACCTTCATGATCGGCACCGACGGCTTCCAGGAGGCCGACACGGTGGGGATCACCCGGCCCTGCACCAAGATGAACTGGCTGGTGAAGGACACCGCGAAACTGGCCGAGACCATCCACCAGGCCTTCCATGTCGCGACCCACGGCCGCCCCGGCCCGGTGCTGATCGACATCCCCAAGGACGTGCAATTCGCCACCGCCGATTATGTCCCGGCGGAAAAGGCGAAGATCGGCCATTACCAGCCCCGCACCGAGGGCGACCCCGACCAGATTGCCCGCCTGGTCGAGATGATGGAAAATGCCGAGCGTCCGATCCTCTATACCGGCGGCGGCGTGATCAACTCCGGCCCCCGCGCCAGCGCGCTGCTGCGGGAACTCGCGGCCGAGACCGGCTTTCCGGTGACCTCCACCCTGATGGGCCTCGGCTCCTACCCGGCCTCGGGCAAGAACTGGCTGGGGATGCTGGGGATGCATGGCCTCTACGAGGCCAACCTCGCGATGCACGGCTGCGACCTGATGATCAACATCGGCGCGCGGTTCGACGACCGGATCACCGGCCGGGTCAAGGACTTCTCGCCCCGCTCCAAGAAGGCGCATATCGACATCGACCCCTCCTCGATCAACAAGGTGATCCATGTCGACGTGCCGATCGTCGGCGACGTGACCAGGGTGCTCGAGGAACTCCTGCGCCAGTGGCGCGCGCGGGGGTCCCGGACCGAGAAGGCGGGCCTCGCGAAATGGTGGAAGCAGATCGACGAATGGCGCGCGGTCAGGTGCCTGAACTACAAGCCCTCGGCCAGCACGATCAAGCCGCAATACGCGCTGGAGCGGCTGGAGGCCCTGACCAAGGGCATGGACCGCTACATCACCACGGAAGTCGGCCAGCACCAGATGTGGGCCGCGCAGTTCCTGGGCTTCGAGGACCCGAACCGCTGGATGACCTCCGGGGGCCTCGGGACGATGGGCTACGGCCTGCCCGCGTCGATCGGCGTGCAGATCGCCCACCCCGAGGCGCTGGTGATCAACGTCGCGGGCGAGGCGTCCTGGCTGATGAACATGCAGGAAATGGGCACCGCGATGCAGTTCCGCGCCCCGGTCAAGCAGTTCATCCTGAACAACGAACGCCTCGGCATGGTCCGCCAGTGGCAGGAACTGCTGCATGGCGAGCGCTACTCCTCCTCCTGGTCGGAATCGCTCCCTGATTTCGTCAAGCTGGCCGAGGCCTTCGGCTGCAAGGGCATCAAGGTGGATCACCCGAAGGACCTCGACGACGCGATCCTGGAGATGATCCGCTACGACGGCCCGGTGATCTTCGATTGCCTGGTGGAGAAGCACGAGAACTGCTTCCCGATGATCCCGTCGGGCAAGCCGCACAACGAGATGCTGCTCTCCGCCGATGCCGAGGCCTTCCGCTCGGGTGCGGTCCTCGTCTGATGCAGGAGGCCAGCGCACGGCGTGCCGCCGATGCCCGGGTCGCGGCCCTGTCGGGCAGCCGGGTCTGGCAGGTCGTGTTCCTCGGGACAAGCCTGACGCTGATCTGCGCCGGGCTGATCCACATGACGGCTTTCGTGCTGACCTCCGAGACCGGGACCCGCGCCTTGAGCATGGATTTCCGCGTCTTCTGGTCGGCCGCCCGGCTGGCCCTCGCGGGAGAGCCGCTGGCGGTCTTCGACAACGCGCGCCTTGCGGCCGAGCATGGGGTCGATACCAGGGACTGGATGCCCTGGACCTATCCCCCGGGCTATCTCCTTCTGATCCTGCCCTTCGGGGCGATGCCCTTCGCCTGGGCCTTCCTGCTGTCGACCCTGGTCTCGCTCCTGCTGATCGCCTGGGCCCTGCGCAGCTTCACCCCCGGCGCGCCGGCGGTCTGGCTGGCGCTTTGCCTGGCGCCGGCCTACATCCCCGCGATCCTGATCGGCCAGAACAGCATCCTCTGGCTGGCCGGGCTCGTCGCCGCCCTCGCCGCCCTGCGCGACGGGCGCTGGCTGCTTGCCGGCGTCTTCATCGGCTGCCTTACGCTCAAGCCGCAACTCGGGGTGATGGTCGCCGTCGCCCTGGTCGGCGCCGGGCTCTGGCGCAGCATCCTCGCGGCCTCCTTGACGGCGCTTGTCCTTGCCGCCCTGCCGACGCTCGCGCTCGGGCCGGAATACTGGCCGCTGCTGCTGGAACGGCTGGGCGAGCAGTCGGAGCGCCTGGTCCGTTCGATCGAGACCCTGACCCTGATGGTCGGGCCCTACTATCTCCTCACCCTGCTGGGCCTGGCCTCGCAGACCGCGCTCTGGGTCCAGTTCGGACTGTCCGCGCTCTGCGCGGTCTTCGTCTTCCTGCTCTGGCGCAGCCGGGCGGCCGGCTTCGATGCCAAGGCGGCGGGCCTGCTGCTGGCGATCCTGCTCTCCGCGCCCTACCTCTGGTATTACGAGGCGGCGCTCATGGCGGTCGCCGGCCTCTTCCTCCTGCGGGCCGGAGTTCTCGGGGCCAGCCTGCCGCATCTCGGCCTCCTGCTGCTGCTCTGGCTCGGCGCCGCGCCGCAGGCGGTCAACGTCTTCCTGAAGTTCGGCGACGGCCGCTATCTCGGCGCGATGATCATCACGCCGGTCCTCCTCGCCAGCCTCGCCCTTCTCCTCTCCCACCTCCTTGCCGCGGGACGCGGCGCGTCGCAGACTGCGGCCTCATGAACGGAAACGAACCATGTCAGCACTGAACATCAAGAAGGGCTCGACCAGCCATTCCGCCTACGACCTCCGCTCCGCCCTGTCGGAGGTCGAGGAATCCCACACCCTGGCCGTGATCGTCGAGAACGAACCCGGCGTCCTCGCCCGGGTGATCGGCCTCTTCTCGGGCCGGGGCTACAACATCGACAGCCTCACCGTGGCCGAGGTCGACCACACCGGCCACCGCAGCCGCATCACCGTCGTGACCCGCGGCACCCCGGCCGTGATCGACCAGATCGAGGCGCAGCTCAGCCGCATGGTCCCGGTCTATGCCGTCCACGACCTCACCGCCGAAGGCCCCTCGGTGCAGCGCGAACTGGCGCTGGTCAAGGTCCAGGGCCGGGGCGAGCACCGGATCGAGGCCCTGCGCCTGGCCGAGATCTTCCGCGCCAACGTGGTGGATTCGACGCTGGAGAGCTTCGTCTTCGAGATGACCGGCACGCCGGACAAGATCGACGCCTTCGCCGAGCTGATGCGCCCGCTCGGCCTGGCGGAAATCGCCCGCACCGGCGTCGCGGCCCTGTCGCGCGGGATCTGACGCGCAAGGTGGGTGAATCACCCACCCTACTCGGGGATGCCAGGGGACACCGTATCCCGGGTGGAGGTGTCGGGACGCCTCCGGCGGGAGTATCTGGAAAAAGAGCAAGTCTCCGGGCGCAGGTGTAGGGTGGGCAATCTGCCCACCTTCGCCAACGCCGAGCAAGCCCTGGGACGGATGTGTAGGGTGGGCGATCCGCCCACCTTCGCCACCGCCTAGCTGTTGCGTGCCGCATATAGGTAGTCCCGCGTCCCCGGCACGGTCAGGCGGCCCTTGGCCAGCTGCAGCTGGTGGATCACCAGATGCGCCTCGGAAAAGGCCAGTTCCGCCGATTGCAGGTAATAGCGCCACATGCGGATGAAGCGTTCGTCATGCAGCTGGCGCACCCGGTCGATGTTGCGGTCGAAGCGGTCCAGCCAGCCCTGCAGCGTCCGCTCGTAATGCCCGCGCCAGACCTCCAGGTCGGACAGGATCATCCCCGACCGCTCCACCGCCCGCATCGCCTCGGATATCGCCGGGCAATAGGCGCCGGGGAAGATGTATTTGTTGAACCAGGGCGAGATCGTGTCGGGCGGCGACCAGCGCCCGATGTAATGGATCAGCGCCACGCCCTCGGGGGTCAGGATATCCGCGACCTTGCGGAAATAGGTGCCGAGATGCGGCAGCCCCACATGCTCCATCATGCCCACCGAGACCACGCGGTCGAAGCTCTCCGTCACCGCCCGGTAGTCCTGCAGCCGGAACTCGACCTGCCCCGCCAGCCCCGCCTCGCGCGCACGGCGCTGCGCCTCGGCCAGCTGCACCTCGGAGAGCGTGATCCCCACCACCTCGGCCCCGGTGTCCCGCGCCAGCGCCAGCGCCAGCGTGCCGAAGCCGCAGCCGATGTCCAGGACCCGCATCCCCGGCCGCAGCATCAGCTTGCCCGCGATATGCTCGATCTTCGCCGCCTGCGCCTCGTCGAGGCTCATCTCGGGCCGGCGGAAATAGGCGCAGGTGTATTGCCGCGTCGGGCCGAGGAAGAGGCCGTAGAGCTCGTCCGAGATGTCGTAGTGATGCGCCACATTGCGCCGCGCGACGCCCATGTGGTTCCACAGCGTCCAGGACCGCACCCGCCCGGCCAGCCGCGCCATGGCCGCGACGGGCCATGGCAGCTGCCGCCCCCGCGCATTGCGCAGCGCGAAGGTGATGAAGCTGCGGATATCGTTCCCGGCGATCGTCAGGCGGCCGTCCATATAGGCCTCGCCCATGGCAAGGTCCGGGTTGCGGAAGAAGCGGCGCGGCAGGGCCGGGTCGTGCAGCGTCACCTCCACTTCTGGCGGGCCGCCGGGGCCGATCGCATGCGTCGTGCCATCCGCCAGCGTCAGACGCAACCGCCCGGTCCGAACCCCCGCACGCAAGAACGCAACCAGCAGCCGGTCCCACATCGCCGCCCCCCCGGATGACCCGAAGCCATCAACGCGCCAGGGACCGCGCCGGTTCCCTACCGCCCGCAAAAATCCGGCACGCGCTTTTCCAGGAAGGCCGCGACCCCCTCGCGGAAATCCGCGCTCGCGCCGCAGAGGCCCTGCAACCGCGCCTCCAGCGCCAGCTGCGCCTCCAGCGGCTGGTCGAAGGCCCCGCGCAGCGCCTCTTTCAGCGCGGCATAGGCGCCCGTCGGCCCCTGGGCCAGCTTTGCCGCCCGCGCCGCCACCACCTGCTGCAACTGCGCGTCCGGCACCGCCTCCCAGATCATCCCCCAGGCCTCGGCCTGCCGCGCGCCGACGGGCTCGGCCAGAAGCGCCGCCCCCATCGCGCGCTGGAACCCGACCCGGCGCGGCAGGAACGAGGTGCCGCCCGCATCCGGGATCAGCCCGATCCGGGCGAAAGCCTGGATGAAGACCGCGCTTTCCGCCGCGATCACCAGGTCGCAGGCCAGCGCCAGGTTGGCCCCCGCCCCGGCCGCCGCCCCGTTCACCGCCGCGATCACCGGGACCGGAGCCTCGGTGATCGCGCGGATCATCGGCACATATTCCCCGTTCAGCGTGGCCTCGAACCCCGCCTCGTCCAGCCCCTCTGCATCCGTCAGATCCTGGCCCGAGCAGAAGGCCCGCCCCGCCCCGGTCAGCACGATCACCCGCGCCGCATGGCCCGCGCGCAGGGCCGCCGTCAGCTCGGCCCGCAGCGGCCGGTTCAGCGCGTTCATCACCCCGGGCCGGTTCAGCGTGATGCGGCAGATGCCGCCCTCCGTTTCCACCCTGACCAGATCGCCCATGCCGTCCTCCCCGCTGCCCTGCCACTCTAGCCGGGCGCGGGGTCGAGCCAAGCCGGAACGCCGCGTCACTTCTTCAGGATTTCCTCCAGCCGCGCCTCCTCCGCCTCCGAAAGCGCCGCCTCGGGCACCATGCCCCGCCGCCGCCCCGAGGCGACCGCGACGCCCACGCCCACCAGCAGAAGCGCCGGCCCCGCCAGCCAGAGGATCAGGTTCGACCCCGTCGCGCGCGGCTTAAACAGCACCCCCTCGCCATAACGGGCGACGATGTAGTCCACCGCCTCCTCGTCCGTGTCCCCGGCCACCAGCCGCTCGCGGATGATGATCCGCAGGTCGCGGCTGATCGGGGCATTGCTGTCGTCGATCGTCTCGCCCTGGCAGACCGGGCAGCGGATGTCGCGGCTGATCTCGCGGGCGCGGGCCTCCAGCACCGGATCGGCCAGCATCTCGTCAGGCTGCACGGCCGCCACCGGCGTCGCGAGCAGCAGGAAGGCGAGGATGTAGGGTGGGCAATCTGCCCACCATCGCTGCAAGCGTTTCATTCCGCCGGCACCCCCACCGCCCCGCGCCGCGCGCCGGCCGCGACGCGGTAGCGCCGGTCGGTCAGGCTCAGCACGCCCCCCAGCGCCATGATGATCGCCCCGCCCCACAGCCAGTTGGCGAAGGGCTCGATATAGCTCCGCACCGCCCAGCCGCCCGAGGCCTGGCGGTCCCCCAGCACCAGATAGATGTCGCGCAGGAAGCCGTAGTCGATCGCCGCCTCGGTCGTCGGCATGGCCGCCACCGGATAGACCCGCTTTTCGGGCGACAGCACCGCCACCACGGCGCCGTTCCGCATGACCGTCATCCGCCCCATGGTCGAGACATAGTTCGGCCCCTCGACCTCGTGCACCTCGTCCAGCCGCACCTCGTAGCGGCCCAGCGGATAGGTCTCGCCCAGCTGGACCACGCGGATGTCCTCGACCTTCCAGGACAGCATCGCCGCCACCGCGAAGATGGTGATGCCCAGCCCGCCATGCGCCAGGACCCGGCCCCAGTCCGCACGCGGCAGCCGCGAAAGCCGCGCCAGCCGCGCGCCGATCCCCTCGCGCCCGGTCCGCGCCCAGAGGTCGGTCAGCGCGCCAAGGACCACCCAGGCCCCCAGCATCAGCCCCACCGGCCCCAGCGCCGAGCGCCCGGTCTGCATGGCAAAGGCCAGCGCCCCCAGCGCCAGGGCCAGCGCCAGGGCCGGGAGCAGGCCGCGCAGGGTCCGCCCCAGCGCGCCGCGCTTCCAGGCCAGCATCGCGCCGACCGGCAGGATCGTCGCAAGGCCGACCATGAAGGGGGTGAAGGCCGCGTTGAAGAAGGGCTCGCCGACGCTGACCGCCCGGCCAAGCGCCAGCTCGGCGACCAGGGGCCAGATCGTGCCGACGAAGACCACGAAGGCCGCGACCGTCAAGAGGATGTTGTTCGCGACCAGCGCGGTCTCGCGGCTGACCAT
This sequence comes from Tabrizicola soli, assembly GCF_015999335.1. Lineage (GTDB taxonomy): Bacteria > Pseudomonadota > Alphaproteobacteria > Rhodobacterales > Rhodobacteraceae > Tabrizicola > Tabrizicola soli. The sequence continues at coordinate 92,455 of NZ_JAEACP010000007.1, forward strand.
GGCGAAGACCCCCTTCGCCTCCATCACCCCGGCGCGGGCCGCGAACAGGACCAGCGCGCCGCCGGTGAAGAAGCCCAGGATCATCAGGATGAACACCCCGCGCTCGGGGTCGTTGGCGAAGGCATGGACCGAGGTGATCACGCCCGAGCGCACGATGAAGGTGCCGATCAGGGAAAAGCCGAAGGCCAGGATCGCCAGAAGGATCGTCCAGGCCTTCAGGCTCTCGCGCTTTTCCACCACGATGGAACTGTGCAGGAGCGCGGCGGCCAGAAGCCAGGGCATGAAGCTCGCGTTCTCGACCGGGTCCCAGAACCAGAACCCGCCCCAGCCCAGCTCGTAATAGGCCCACCAGGAGCCGAGCGCGATGCCGATGGTCAGGAAGATCCAGGCCGCCAGCGTCCAGGGCCGCACCCAGCGCCCCCAGGCGGCATCGACCCGCCCCTCGATCAGCGCGGCCACGGCAAAGCTGAAGGCCATGCTCAGCCCGACATAGCCGAGGTAGAGGAACGGCGGATGGAAGGCGAGACCGGGGTCCTGCAGAAGCGGGTTCAGGTCCTGCCCGTTCATCGGCGGCACGTCCACGCGCCAGAAGGGATTCGAGGTCCAGAGCAGGAAGGCCAGGAAAGCCACCCCGATCAGCCCCTGCACCGCCAGCACCCGCGCCTTCAGCCGCGTCGGCAGCCCCTGCCCGAACAGCGCCACCGCCGCGCCATAGACCGCCAGGATCAGCACCCAGAGGAGAAGCGACCCCTCATGGTTCCCCCAGACCCCGGCCACCTTGTAGAGCATCGGCTTCAGCGTGTGCGAGTTGTTCACCACCACGATCAGCGAGAAATCCGAGACCACGAAGGCCCAGGTCAGCGCCCCGAAGGAGGCCGCGACCAGCACCGCCTGCATCAGCGCCGCGGGTTCCGCCAGCGCCATCAGCCGCGCATCGCCGCGCTGCGCGCCCCATAGCGGCAGCGTGGCCTGCACCAGCGCCACCATCAGCGCCAGGATCAGCGCAAAATGCCCAAGCTCGACGATCATCGCGCCCCCTTTGTTGCCGCCATGATAGGGCTTTGCCCCGCCGGGGGAAATCCCCTGCGCCCTTCCGCCGCGCAGAAGCGGCGATCTGCCGGAACCTGGCCCGCCGCGCCGCCGGATTGCCGGTTGCCACGCGCGCGCCCCTCCCCTTACATCTGAAGGAACCAGGCGAGCGGAGACCCCCATGCCCAAGACCATCCTCATCGGCGCCCCGATCGACAGCGGCCAGCAGCGCCCCGGCTGCCTGATGGGCCCCGCCGCCTACCGCGTCGCCGGCCTTGCCCGCGAGATCGCGGCCGAGGGCCACGGGGTCGAGGACTGGGGCGACCTGACGCTCCCCCCGCTGCGCGAGGTCGCCTGCCCCAACCCGGCCGTCCATTCCCTGGCCGAAACCGTCGCCTGGACCGAGATCCTGATGGACCGGGTCGACGACGCGCTCTCCGGGGGCGGCTTTCCCATCGTCATGGGCGGCGACCATTCCCTTGCCCTCGGCTCCGCCGCCGGCGCCGCCGCCTTCGCCCACCGCCAGGACCGGCCGCTGTTCCTGCTGTGGCTCGACGCCCATTCCGACTTCCACACGCCCTTGACCACGACCTCCGGCAACCTGCACGGCACGCCCTTGGCCTATATCAACGGTCGCGACGGCTTCGACGCGCTGCCGCCCTTCCCCACCCCGGTGCCCGCGCACCGGATCTGCATGTTCGGCATCCGCTCGGTCGACCCGGCCGAGCAGGCCGCGATGCAGGAGCGCGACATCCAGGTCAACGACATGCGGGTGATCGACGAACGCGGCCTCGTCGCGCCCTTGCGCGAATTCCTCGACGCGGTCCGGCGCGAGGGCGGGATGCTGCACGTCTCGCTCGACGTCGATTTCCTCGACCCGTCGATCGCCCCCGCCGTCGGCACCACCGTCCCCGGCGGCGCCACCTTCCGCGAGGCGCATCTGGTGATGGAGCTTCTGCACGAATCCGGCCTCGTGACCTCGCTCGACCTGGTGGAGCTGAACCCCTTCCTCGACGACCGCGGCATGACGGCAAGGCTGATGGTCGATCTGGTGGGCAGCCTCATGGGCAAGAAGGTCTTCGACCGCCCGACCCGCGCGAAGTGAACGGAATTCGAACGAATTCCGTCACGATTTCCGTTCGGAAATCGCCGTCGCGCCGGTTGTCGCCGGCTTACAGGTCCCGGTAACGGTGCTCGGCGCCCTGCGGGTCCGTCACCACCCAGCCCTCGCCCTCGCGCCGCAGGTAGCCCGGCCCCACCGGCACCTTGCCATGCCCGCCGGGAATATCCAGCACATAGAGGGGCTGCGCGATCCCGGTCAGCCGTCCGCGCAAGCTGGCCATGATCGCCTGCCCTTCCGCCAGGGTCAGGCGAAAATGCCCGGTCCCCTTCGCCAGGTCCGGGTGATGCAGGTAATAGGGCTTCACCCGGTTGCGGATCAGCTTGCGGAACAGCGCCTCCAGCGTATCGGGATCGGCATTCACGCCCTTCAGCAGCACCGTCTGCGACAGAAGCGGCACCCCCGCCCGGTTGAGCCGCCGGAGCGCCGCCGCGGCCGCTTCGGTGATCTCGTCGGCATGGTTCGCATGGACCACGACCCAGACCGGCAGCGCCCGGTCCAGCGCCGCGGCCAGGGCGCCGGTCACCTTCTCCGGCGCCACCACCGGCACCCTGGTATGGAAGCGCACGGATTCCAGGCTCTCCACCGCCTCCAGCCGGTCCAGCATGGCGCCGAGCCGCCGCGCCGACAGGACCAGCGGATCGCCCCCGGTGAAGATCACCTCGCGCACCGCCGGATGGCTGCGCAGATAGTCCACCACCCGGTCGAACTCGGCCTCGGCCAGGGTTCCCGTCTCGCCCACCGTCTCGCGGCGGAAGCAGAAGCGGCAATAGACCTCGCAGGTCTGGGTCGCATGCAGGATCGCCCGGTCGGGATAGCGATGCGTCAACCCCGGCACCGGCCGGTGCGCATCGTCGCCGATCGGGTCGGCCAGCTCCTCGGGCCGCACCGCCAGCTCGCGCGCATCCGGCACGAACTGCGCCCTGACGCCCGCCGAGGCGAGCCCGGCCATCACCGGCGTGATCCGCACCCGGAACTCCGCCGCCACCGCCTCCAGCGCGTCGCGGTCGCCCGGCGCGACCAGACCGAGGTCTTCCAGCGCATCGACGCCGGTCAGGGCCGCGGGTATCGGAAGGGGGCTTTTCATGCGCCACGCCCCTACCCAAAGCCGCCGCCCCGCGCAAGGCACAGGCGCAGGCGTAGGGTGGGCAATATTGCCCACCTTACCGCGACGCCAGACGCACAACCGACCCACCGAGGACGCGTAGGGTGGGGTTCCACCCCACCACCACCCGGTCAGTGAATCCGGAACTCGCCCACCACGTTCCGCCACTCGCCCGGAGCGATCAGCTTGCGATGGGTGAAGCGCACCGAATGCAGCGGCCCCTCGATCCTTTCCTGCCAGAACTCGATGAAGCGGAAAAGCTCCGGGTAGTCCGGCGCCAGATCATACTCCTGCCAGATGAAGCTGTTGAGAACATTGCGATAATCCGGCATCCGATAGTAAAGCTCGGCCGTGGTCAGCCCGTATCCCTTCAGCATCAGCTCCGTCTCGCGCCCCGCCATGCCTGCCCCCTTTCTGGTTGCGCATGGGGGAATCATGCCAGCTATGGCTTAAAAATCAATGAAAACCGATATTTGACACTCTGCCCTCATGGCTGCCGACCCAGGGTGCCCCCGCCATTGCACCCAACAGCTTGGATGGTGTATCTTCCCGCCTGCTACATCTTGTTCCTGCACGGAAGGCGCGCGCCCTCATGGCCGATATCCCGGAAGATACTGACAAAAAAGAAGAAAACCCGGAGCGCCCCGTCCACCACGGCCCCCAGGTCGACATCGCGGCCGAGATGAGGACCGCCTATCTCGACTACGCGATGAGCGTGATCGTCTCCCGCGCCATTCCCGACCTGCGCGACGGGCTGAAACCCGTCCACCGCCGCATCCTTTTCGCGATGCACGAATCCGGCAACACGCATGACAAGCCCTACCGCAAATCGGCGCGGCCCGTCGGCGACACGATGGGGAAATACCACCCGCACGGCGACTCGGCGATCTACGACGCGCTGGTCCGCATGGCGCAGCCCTTCTCCATGTCGCTGCCGCTCCTCGACGGCCAGGGCAACTTCGGCAGCATGGATGGCGACAGCGCGGCCGCCATGCGCTACACCGAGGTGCGGATGGACAAGCCCGCCGCCTTCCTTTTGTCGGACATCGACAAGGAGACGGTGGACTTCCAGGACAACTACGACGGCAAGGACCAGGAGCCGACCGTCCTGCCCGCCCGCTTTCCCAACATGCTGGTCAACGGCGCCGGCGGCATCGCGGTCGGCATGGCCACCAACATCCCGCCGCACAACCTGGGCGAGGTGATCGACGGCACCCTCGCGCTGATCGAGAACCCCGACATCTCCATGGAACAGCTGATGGAGATCATCCCCGCCCCCGACTTCCCGACCGGCGGCGTGATCCTCGGCCGCTCCGGCGCGCGCAAGGCCTATCTGGAGGGCCGGGGTTCCGTCATCATCCGCTCGAAGACCCATATCGAGGAACTGCGCAAGGACCGCTGGGGGATCGTCATCGACGAGGTGCCCTATCAGGTCAACAAGGCCACGATGATCGAGAAGATCGCCGAACTGGTCCGCGACAAGCGCATCGAAGGCATCGCCGGGATCGCCGATGAGTCCGACCGGATCGGCGTCCGGGTGGTGATCGAACTCAAGCGCGACGCCACGCCCGACGTGGTGCTGAACCAGCTCTTCCGCTTCTCGACCATGCAGGTCAGCTTCGGCTGCAACATGCTGGCCCTGAACGGCGGCCGTCCCGAACAGCTCACGCTCCGCGATTTCCTCAGCTATTTCATCACCTTCCGCGAGGAAGTCGTCGCCCGCCGCACCGCCTATGAACTCCGCAAGGCACGCGAGCGCAGCCATATCCTCTGCGGCCTCGCCGTAGCGGTCTCGAATGTCGACGAGGTCGTCGCCACCATCCGCGCCTCCGCCGACCCGGCCGAGGCGCGCGACAAGCTGATGACCCGGCGCTGGCCCGCCCATGACATCGCCGCCTATATCCGGCTGATCGACGACCCCTCGCACAAGATCAACGAGGACGGCACCTACAACCTCTCCGAGGCCCAGGCTCGTGCGATCCTCGACCTGCGCCTGCAGCGTCTGACCGCGATGGGGGTCAAGGAGGTCACCGACGAGCTGGAGGAATTGGCGCGGAAGATCAAGGACTTCCTCGACATTCTTTCCTCGCGCGACCGGATCATGGCGATCATCTCCGACGAACTCCGCGAGGTGAAGGCCCTCTTCGCCGTCCCCCGCCGCACCGAGATCGCCGACTGGTCCGGCGACATGGAGGACGAGGATCTGATCGAGCGCGAGGACATGGTCGTGACCATCACCTCGGGCGGCTACATCAAGCGCACCCCGCTGGCCGAATTCCGCAGCCAGAACCGGGGCGGCAAGGGGCTGGCCTCGATGCAGACCAAGGACGACGACGTGGTCACCACGCTTTTCGTCGCGAATACGCATACTTGGCTGTTGTTCTTCACAACCGACGGCATGGTCTACAAGCTCAAGACCTGGCGCCTCCCCCTCGCGGGCCGCACCGCCAAGGGCAAGGCGCTGGTCAACATCCTGCCCATTCAAAGTGGCATCTCCATCGCCGCCCTGATGCCCGTCGACGTGCCCGAGGAAGACTGGGGCAGCCTCCAGATCGTCTTCGCGACCTCCGACGGCGACGTCCGGCAGAACGACCTCTCCGACTTCACCAACGTCAAGCGCAACGGCAAGATCGCGATGAACCTGCCCGAGGGCATCACGCTCGTGAACGCCGCCATCGCCGACGACCAGGACGACATCATGCTCGTCACCGAGGCCGGCCGCGCCATCCGCTTCTCCACCACCGAGATCCGCGTCTTCAAGTCGCGCGGCTCCACCGGCGTGCGCGGCATCCGCCTGGCCGAGGGCGACCATGTCGTCTCCATGTCGATCATCCGCCATTTCGAGGCCACACCCGAGGAACGCGAGGCCTACCTGAAACAGCGCCGCCTGATGGCCGGGATCACCGAGGACGAGGCCGACGACGAGGAGGAAGCCGCCCCCCCGGCAGGCCAGCTTTCCCCCGACCGCTACGCCGAGATGTCGGCGGCCGAGGACCTGATCCTCACCGTCACCAAGGGCGGCTCGGGCAAGCTCTCCTCCAGCCACGACTATCCGGTCCGGGGCCGTGGCGGCATGGGCGTCAAGGCGATCTCCCCCGGACCACGCGGCGGCCGGATCATCGCCTCCTTCCCGGTCGACCTCGCCGACCAGATCATGCTCGCCACCTCCACCGGCCAGTCGATCCGCACCCCGGTCGACCAGGTCAGCTTCCGCTCGCGCTCGGCCGGCGGGGTCAAGGTCTTCGCCGTCGCCGCCGATGAGGAGGTCGTCTCCGTCGCCCGCGTCGCCGACCAGGCCCCGGACGCCGAGTGACCGCGCTTGAAACCCGTCTCGCGGCCCTCGCGGCCGCGGGCGAGACCATCCCCTACGGCGCCCTCGCGCGCGAGCTCGGCCTCAGGATGGCCGAACTCACCGCCCAACTCGAAACCCTGATGGAGGAGGACGCCGCCGGGGGCAGACCCTTCCGCGCCGCGCTCCTCCGCCAGCGCCTCTCGCCCGAAGGCCTCCCCGCCCCCGGCTTCTTCCTCAAGGCCGCCGCGCTCGGCCATCCGGCCGACGATCCCGCCGCCTTCACCCGCGACCAGCGCCGCCGCCTCTTCGGCTGACCTGTGCAGCAGCGCAGATCGGCCCTGCCCCGGCACGGAATTTGCGCAAATCGGCCCCCATGCGACAAGCCCGCATCCGGCACAAGACCGGCCCAACGCGTTCAAGGGATCCTCATGGAACAGTTCAAGACCTACGCGCCGCTTCTCGCGCGCCTCTTCCTCGCCATCATGTTCATCCCCGCCGGCTTCGCCAAGACGGGCGACGTGGCCGGGTTCGCCGGCTACCTGGCCTCGGGCGGCCTGCCCGCCTTCCTCGCCTGGCCCGCGATCCTGTTCGAGATCCTGCTCGGCCTCTCGATGCTGCTCGGCTTCCAGGCCCGGATCATGGGCCTTCTCGGCGCCGGCTTCTGCGTTCTGGCCGCGCTCCTCTATCACTTCGTCCCGGCCGACCAGATGCAGATGGTCATGTTCTACAAGAACCTCGGCGTCGCCGCGGCCTTCCTGATGATCTTCGCCCATGGCGCGGGCAGGCTGGCCATCGACAAGGCCTGATCCTGCCGCCGGGGGCGCCCGCAGCCCCCGGCTTTCCTTTTCCGCCGATCCGGCCTAAATCCGGGCCATGAGCGAACCCCTTCACATCATCGGCGGCGGCATGGCTGGCTCCGAGGCCGCCTGGGCCGCCGCGAACCTGGGCGTCCCCGTCGTCCTGCACGAGATGCGGCCGCAGGTCGCCACCTTCGCGCACCGCACCGGCGACTTCGCCGAGATGGTCTGCTCCAACTCCTTCCGCTCCGACGACCACGAGCGCAACGCCGTGGGCCTGATCCATTGGGAGATGCGGCAGGCGGGCAGCCTGGTCATGGAAATGGCCCAAAGGCACCGCCTCCCGGCCGGAGGCGCCCTTGCCGTCGACCGCGACCCCTTTGCCCGCTCCGTCACCGAACGCCTGAAGTCGCATCCGCTGATTTCCACGTCCTATGAAGAGATTACCGACCTTCCCTCATCCGGTCACTGGATCATCGCCACCGGCCCGCTGACCAGCCCGGCGCTGGCGGAAGCGATCCGCGCCGCCACCGGGGCCGAGGCGCTCGCCTTCTTCGACGCCATCGCCCCCATCGTCTATACCGAGAGCATCGACATGTCGGTCGCCTGGCTGCAAAGCCGCTACGACAAGGGCGAGACCGAGGACGAGCAGAAAGCCTATATCAACTGCCCGATGACCCGCGAGCAGTACGAGGCCTTCATCGACGCCCTTCTCGCGGCCGAGAAGACCGAGTTCCACGAGGGCGAAACCGCCGCCTATTTCGACGGCTGCCTCCCCATCGAGGTCATGGCCGAGCGCGGCCGCGAGACGCTGCGCCACGGCCCGATGAAGCCCGTGGGCCTCACCAACGCCCACCAGCCCGACCGCAAGTCCTATGCCGTGGTCCAGCTGCGCCGCGACAACAAGCTCGGCACGCTGCACAACATCGTCGGCTTCCAGACCAAGATGAAATACGGCGCGCAAACCTCTGTTTTCAAGCTGATTCCAGGGCTGGAGAACGCGAGCTTCGCCCGCCTCGGCGGCATCCACCGCAACACCTTCATCAACTCGCCCACGCTTCTGGACGACCGGATGCGGCTGAAATCCCGCCCGCATCTCCGCTTCGCCGGCCAGATCACCGGGGTCGAGGGCTATGTCGAATCCGCCGCCATGGGCCTCCTCGCCGGGCGCATGGCCGCGCACCAGCTTCTCGGCCGCGACCTGCCCCCGCCGCCCCCGCAAACCGCGATGGGCGCGCTGGTGACCCACATCACCGGCGGGGCCGAGGCAAAGAGCTTCCAGCCGATGAACGTCAACTTCGGCCTCTTCCCCCCGATCGACGCCAAGGGCGGGCGAAAGGGCCGCAAGGACCGCTACAAGGCCTATACCGACCGGGCGAAGGAAGCCTTCACCGAATGGCTTTCGTAACCCGCTTCGCGCCCAGCCCGACCGGCCCGCTGCACCTCGGCCACGCCTATTCCGCGATCCTCGCCCACGACATGGCCCGCGCCGCCGGCGGCCGGTTCCTGCTGCGGATGGAGGATACCGACCTCGACCGCTGCCGCGCGGAATACGACGCGCTGATCCAGGAGGACCTGGCCTGGCTCGGCCTGACCTGGGACGGCGCGATCCATCGCCAATCCGAACATATCCCGCAGTATAATATCCGCCTCGAAACCCTTGAAGAAAAAGGGCTTCTCTATCCCTGCTCCTGCACCCGCGCCGACATCCGCGCGGCCCTCTCCGCCCCGCAGGAGGGCGTCGCCTTCGCCGTCTACCCCGGCACCTGCCGCGGGCGCGGCATGGCCAGCCGCCTGCCCGGCGACGCGCTCCGCCTGAACCTCGCCGCCGCCCTCGCGTTCCTTGCGGCGGAACCTCCCCCAGCCGGGCGCCTCCCTCCCCCCGCGTGGCGGAGGGCTGGGGAGGGGGGGCCGCCGCCGGACATCCCGCGCCTCGCCTTCGTCGAAACCGGCCCGGCCCATGCCGGCCGCCACATCGTGGATTCCGCGCGCGCGCTGCGGCAGATCGGCGACGTGGTCCTTTCCCGCAAGGGCGAGGATATCGTCGCCTATTTCCTGGCCTCCGCCTTCGACGATGCCGACCAGGGAATCACCCATGTGGTCCGGGGCGAGGACCTCTTCGACTTCACCCCGGTCCAGGTGATCCTCCAGCACCTCTTCGGGCTGCCGACGCCCCTCTACCACCACCACCGCCTGATCCGCGACGATCGGGGCAAGCGGCTGGCCAAACGCGACGACGCCCGCGCCATCGCGAAATACCGCGCCGAGGGCGCGACCCCCGCCGACATCCGCCGGATGGTCGGGCTGCCAGCCCCATGACGCCCCAGCCAAGCCATTGAATTAAAAAGCGGCCTCGCCGTTCAGGCGTGGACAGGCGCCATGATCTCGACCTCCTCGCCCTCCCGGACCGCCGTATAGAAGCAGGACCTCCGGTTGGTATGACAGGCCGGCCCCTCCTGGCGGACCAGGGCCAGCAGGCAGTCCCGGTCGCAGTCCAGCCGCAGTTCGACCAGCCGCTGGTGGTGCCCCGAACTCTCCCCCTTCACCCAGAACGCCCCGCGCGAGCGCGACCAATAGGTGACCTTCCCGGTCTCCAGCGTCCGCCGGACCGCGCCTTCGTTCATCCAGGCCAGCATCAGCACCTCGCCCGAGACCGCATCCTGCGCCACGCAGGGGATCAGCCCGGCGGCGTCATACTTCAGTGAACCGGGATCGAAAGGCATGGCACTCTCCTTGGCAGCCGGACGCGCCGGGTCTACATACGGGGTCAGCCAAGGGAATGCCATGAGCGACAGCGACCTCATCAAGCTCTACTCCACCCGTATCCTGGGCCTCGCCGCCGATATCCCGCATCTCGGCCGGCTGAAGGCCCCGCAGGGCAGCGCCCGCCGCCGCTCGCCGCTCTGCGGCTCGACCGTGACGGCGGATGTGGTGCTGCAGGACGGCCGCGTCGCCGAATTCGCCCAGGACGTCAAGGCCTGCGCTCTCGGCCAGGCCTCGGCGGCGGTGCTGGGCGGGGCGGTCCTCGGCCGCAGCCTGCCCGAGCTGCAAGCCGCCCGCGACGCGCTGCGCGCCATGCTCAAGGACGGCGGCCCGGTCCCCGCAGCCCCTTTCGACGGCTACGAGGTCCTCCTGCCCGCTCGCGACTACAAGAACCGCCACGCCTCGATCCTGCTCGCGCTGGAAGCCGCCTGCGAGGCGATGGAGGCCGCCGCCGCATGAAAAAACCGCCGCGCATCCGGAGGGATGGCGGCGGCAGGAGCGCCTCTGGATCGGACGGCGGGCAAAGGCCGTCACCGGGGGGACAGAGCGCGGGGCAGAAACCTCAGGCCAGGCCGGGCAGCGACAGCACGGCGAACACAAGCACGACAAGAGCGGTCAGCCCGACCAGATCCTCGGCCGCGCCGCGCGGGCTGTGGGTCAGCAGGGTCTTCATGGCGTCTTTCATCGCATCCTCCATGCTTGTTGCCGAATTGTTCTCACAAGAACCCGACCCTGTAAAGAACTTTTTAAGAACAAACGCGAACCCATGCGGAACGTCGATTTCCGAACGGAAATCGTCCCGGAAATCGTCCGATTTCCGGCGCCCGGTTCAGCCGACCGAGATCATCCGCAACGCGCGATCCTGGTCCATCAGCCACAAGAGCAGCCGCGCCGCCGCGCCCCTCGGCCCGCTCAGCCCCGGATCGTCGTGCAGGAGCTTGCGCGCATCCGACTGCGCCAGCGCCATCAGGCTCGCCTGCCGCTCCAGGTCCGCCACCCGGAAACGCGGCAGGCCCGACTGCGCGGTGCCGATCAGGTCGCCCGCGCCGCGCATCGCCAGATCCTCCTCGGCGATGCGGAAGCCGTCCTCGGTGTCGCGGATCGTGGTCAGCCGCCGCCGCCCGGTCTCGTTCAGGGGCGGCTGATACAGGAGAAGACAGGTCGAGGCCGCCTCGCCCCGCCCGACCCGGCCCCGCAGCTGGTGAAGCTGCGCCAGCCCGAAGGTCTCGGCCTGTTCGATCACCATGATCGTCGCGTTGGGCACGTTGACCCCGACCTCGATCACCGTGGTCGCCACCAGGACCAGGCTCTCGCCGGCCACGAAGCGCGCCATCGCCGCGTCCTTCTCGGCCGGCGGCATCTGGCCATGCACCAGCCCCACCCTCTCGCCCAGGGCGGCGCGCAGGGAGCGGAACCGCTCCTCGGCGCTGGCATAGTCCACGAGTTCGGATTCCTCGACCAGCGGGCAGACCCAATAGGCCTGCCGCCCCTCGGCCACCGCCTTGCGCAGATGCTCCACCACCTCGTCCAGCCGGTCCGACGAGACCATCGCGGTGCGGATCGGCTTCCGGCCCGCCGGTTTCTCGTCCAGCACCGAGACATCCATGTCGCCATGGGTCGCCAGCGCCAGGCTGCGCGGAATCGGCGTCGCGGTCATCACCAGCACGTCCACCGCCTCGCCCTTGGCGCCCAGCTCCATCCGCTGCGCCACGCCGAAACGGTGCTGCTCGTCCACCACCGCAAGACGCAGGTCCCTGAATTCCACGTCCTTCTGGAAGACCGCATGGGTGCCGACCAGGATCGGGATCCGCCCCATGGCCAGATCCTCCAGCTTCATCGCCCGCTCCGCCCCCCGGTCGCGCCCGGTGAGCAGTTCCAGCCGCACCCCCGCCGCCCGGGCCAGCGGCGCCAGCCCCTCGAAATGCTGGCGGGCGAGGATCTCGGTCGGGGCCATCATCACGCCCTGCCCCCCGGCCTCGACCGCGATCAGGAGCGCCTGGAAGGCCACCAGCGTCTTGCCCGCGCCCACGTCGCCCTGCAACAGCCGGTTCATCCGCCGGACCGAGGCCATGTCGGCCGCGATCTCGGCCACCGCCCGCATCTGCGCCCCGGTGGGCGCATAAGGCAGGCTTGCCAATACCCTGGCGCACAGGGCCCCGGTGCCTTCGGTTGCGATCCCCTTGCCGCGGCGGATCGAGGCGCGGGCGATCGACAGCATCAGCTGATGCGCGAAAAGCTCGTCATAGGCCAGGCGCTGGCGCGCGGGATGGGTGGGGGCCAAGGCCGCCGCGCCATCGGGCGCATGGGCCGCCGCCAGCGCCGCCGGCCAGTCCGGCCAGCCCTCGCGCGCCTTGAGGCCGGGGTCGATCCATTCCCCGGCCGCCGGCAGCCGGGTCAGCGCCGCCACCACCGCCTTCGACACCAGCTTCTGCGTCAGGCCGGCGGACAGCGGATAGACCGGCTCGTAGGCCGGGATCTCCTCCGCCTCCTCGACCCGCAGCACATGGTCGGGATGGACGATCTGCGCCATGCCGTCGAAGAACTCGACCTTGCCCGAGACCAGGCGGCGCTGGCCGGTAGGCAGAAGCTTCTGCAGGTAATCGGCGCGGGCGTGGAAGAAGACCAGCTGGAACTCCAGCTTGCGGTCGCGGACATGCACCCGGTAGGGCCGGCCCTTCTGGCGCGGGGGCACGTGGCTCCCGACCTCGACCTCGACCGTCAGGGTGGCGGGGGGCGTGATGTCGCGGACCGAGTCGCGCCGCGCCCGGTCCACCCCGGAATGCGGCAGGAGGTAGAGAAGGTCCTTCGGCCGCTCCACCCCCAGCGCCCTGAAGGCCTGCGCCGCCTTGGGGCCGACGCCCGGCAGCGTCTCCAGCCCGGCGAAGAGCGGGAAAAGCGCCTCGGGCCGGGTCATCCGATCAGCCGCAGCCAGGCGTCCTCGTCGATGACCTGGACCCCCAGCCGCTCGGCCTCCTTCGCCTTGGACCCCGCGCCGGGGCCGGCAACCACCAGGTCGGTCCTGGCGCTGACGCTGCCCGAGACCTTGGCCCCCAGCGCCTCGGCCCTCGCCTTGGCCTCGGCGCGGGTCATCTTCTCCAGCGTGCCGGTGAAGACCACGATCTTGCCCGCGACCGGACTGTCCACTGCCCCGCGCGCCTGGACCGGCTGGATCGCCAGTTGCGCGGCCAGCGCGTCGATGGCGGCGCGCTCGGCGGGGTTCTGGAAGGCATCCACCAGGCTTTGCGCCATAACCTCACCGACACCGTTGATCGCGGTCAGTTCCGCCCATTCCGGGGTGCCGGGGGTAGCATTCGTGACCGCGGCCTCGAACGCTTCCCAGTTGGAATAGTGCCGCGCAAGAAGGCCCGCCGCGACCTCTCCGACGTGGCGGATCCCCAGCGAGAAGATCAGCCGGTCCAAGGGGATGCTCCGCCGCGCCTCGATCGCGGCGAAAAGCTTGGTGGCGGAAACCTCGCCGAAGCCTTCGCGATTTCGCAGCTTCTGCAATGGGTTGGCGGCGTCCCTTGCGGCAAGGGTGAAGATCTCGGCCGGGGTCTTCACCGGCAGGATCGGGTCGCGGAAGAACATCTCGACCTGCTTCGCTCCCAGCCCCTCGATGTCGAAGGCCCCGCGGCTGACGAAATGCTTCAGCCGCTCCACCGCCTGCGCCGGGCAGATCAGCCCCCCGGTGCAGCGGCGGACGGAATCGCCTTCCTCGCGATGGGCGGGGCTGTGGCATTCCGGGCATTCCGTTGGAAAGACATATGGTTGCGCACCGTCCTTGCGGCGGGACAGGTCCACGTCGGCCACCTTGGGAATCACGTCCCCGGCGCGATAGACCTGCACCCAGTCGCCGATCCGGATGTCCTTGCCGCCCCGGATCTCCTGTCCGCTTCGGTCGCGCCCGGCGATGTAATCCTCGTTGTGCAGCGTCGCGTTCTGCACCACCACGCCGCCGACCGTCACCGGCTTCAGCCGCGCGACCGGCGAGAGCGCGCCGGTGCGGCCGACCTGGATGTCGATGCCCAGAAGCTCGGTCCAGGCCAGCTCGGCCGGGAACTTGTGCGCCAGCGCCCAGCGGGGGGTCGAGGAGCGGAAGCCGAGCCGCGCCTGCAAGGAAAGGTCGTTCACTTTGTAGACCACGCCGTCGATGTCATAGCCGAGCGTTGCGCGCTGCGCCTCGATCAGGCGGTATTGCGCCAGCATCTCCTGCGGTCCATCGCAGAGCGTGGTCAGGGGATTTGTCTGGAAACCCAATGCCTTGAGGCGCGAAATTGCCGCGATTTGCGTTGCGGCCAGCGGCTGCGAGACCTCGCCCCAGGAATAGGCGAAAAAGCGCAGCGGCCGGGCGGCGGTGATGCGGGCGTCCAGCTGGCGCAGCGATCCGGCCGCCGCGTTGCGCGGATTGGCGAAGGTCCTGTCGCCCGCCGCCGCCTGCCGTTCGTTCAGGCGGGCGAAATCGGCATGGGACATGTAGACCTCGCCCCGCACCTCCAGCACCTGCGGCGCTTCCGTCAGGCGCCGGGGAATGTCGGCGATGGTGCGCGCATTCTCGGTGACGTTCTCGCCCACCTCGCCGTCGCCGCGCGTCGCGGCCTGGACCAGCACCCCGCCCTCATAGCGCAGGGAGAGCGACAGCCCGTCGATCTTCGGCTCGGCGGTATAGGCCACCGGCTGCGTCAGGCCGAGGAACTTCTTCACCCGGTCGTCGAACTCGGTCACCTCCTCGGATGCGAAGGCGTTTTCCAGCGACAGCATCCGCAGCCGGTGCGTCACCTTGCCGAAGCCCTCGGCCACCGCCGCGCCCACCTGCTCGCTGGGCGAATCAGCCCGCTTCAGGCCGGGAAAGCGCGCCTCGATCGCCGCATTGCGCAGCTTCAGCGCGTCATATTCCGCATCCGAGATCTCGGGCGCGTCCAGCGTGTGATAGGCGCGGTTCGCCGCCGCGATCGCCCCGGCCAGACGCGCGAGTTCCCCGCGCGCCTCGGCCTCTGTCAGTGCCTCGACCGGCCTCTCGCCCATTCCCGCCCCCAGACTTCCGGCGCCCAAGTTAGGCAAGCCGGCGGGCGAGGTAAAGTCAGGCGCTGGCGGCAAGCCGGGGCGCCGCGGCGGCGGCCGGGTCGCGCAGCACATAGCCGCGGCCCCAGACCGTCTCGATATAATTGTCGCCCCCCGTCGCCTCGGCCAGCTTCTTGCGCAGCTTGCAGATGAAGACGTCGATGATCTTCAACTCGGGTTCGTCCATGCCGCCGTAAAGATGGTTGAGGAACATCTCCTTGGTCAGCGTCGTGCCCTTGCGCAGGCTCAGAAGCTCGAGCATCTGGTATTCCTTGCCGGTCAGATGCACCGTCTTGCCCGCCACATCCACCGTCTTGGCGTCCAGATTGACCGAAACGCTGCCGGTCTTGATCACCGACTGGCTGTGCCCTTTCGACCGGCGGATGATCGCATGGATGCGGGCGACCAGCTCCTCGCGGTGGAAGGGCTTGGTCAGGTAGTCGTCCGCGCCGAAACCGAAGCCCTTCAGCTTGTTCTCGGTATCGTCCGAGCCCGACAGGATCAGGATCGGCGTCTCGACCCTGGCCTGGCGGATCTGGCGCAGGACGTCATGCCCGCTCATGTCCGGCAGGTTCAGGTCGAGAAGGATCAGGTCGTAATCGTAAAGCTTCGCGAGATCCACGCCATCCTCGCCCATGTCGGTGCAATAGACGTTCAGGTTGGCATGGGTCAGCATCAGTTCGATGCTGCGCGAGGTGGTCGGGTCGTCTTCCACAAGCAGGATGCGCATTTACCTTTTACTCCGCTCCGTCACATCGTTAACGACATTGGGCGTCAATGGTTAACACGCGGTTACTTTGCCAGAGCGCGAGCCGTAAACAATCTAAAGTTGTCTGCATTTCTGGATCGCGGTGACCTTCAGCCCCTGGTCGCCATGCTTTTCCGCCGCCGTGCGCCAGAGCGTGAACTCCTCCTCGGACAGCGCATAGCGTTCCAGCGCCTCGGACTGGGGAATCAGCCCGTAGACCACCGCCTTGACCACCACCGCCTTGCGGCTGGCGACCCAGCGCCGGGTGTCCGCCGGCGGCAGGTCGGCGCGGGTGAGAATGCTGCCATCCGGCAGGGTGACCTGCCGGGGCCCGTCGACGCGTTTCAGAAACATGGCCAATCCCTCGTTCGTGCCGCACAAGACTGCCGGATCAGCCTTAATCATTCCTGAAACGGGGGATTGAGAGTGCAGAGCATTTTCATATATTGCCAGACAACCCCCATTCCCGGATCCTGACCCATGCCGCGCGACCTGGCCCTGAACTCCCTTGGTTTTGCCAAGCCCCCTTCCGAGACGCGGGTCGTCGTCGCCATGTCCGGCGGCGTCGATTCCAGCGTCGTGGCGGCGGTTCTGGCCGAGGAAGGCTACGATGTCGTCGGCGTCACGCTGCAGCTTTACGACCATGGCGCGGCCCTTGCCAAGAAGGGCGCCTGCTGCGCGGGCCGCGACATCCATGACGCGCGCCGGGTGGCCGAGACCATGGGCTTCCCGCATTATGTCCTTGATTACGAAAACACTTTCCGCGAGGCCGTGATCGAGGAATTCGCCGACGCCTATCTCGCCGGTGCCACACCCGTTCCCTGCATCCGCTGCAACGAGCGGGTGAAGTTCAAGGACCTGCTGGCCACCGCCAGGGACCTCGACGCCGATTGCATGGCGACCGGCCACTACATCCAGCGGAAAGTCGGCGCGCAGGGGCCGGAGCTGCACCAGGCCGCCGATCCCGCCCGCGACCAGAGCTATTTCCTGTTCTCGACCACGCCCGAGCAGCTGGATTACCTGCGATTCCCGCTCGGCCATCTCGCCTCCAAGGCGGAAACCCGCGCATTGGCGGCGAAATATGGCCTGCCGGTCGCGGACAAGCCCGACAGCCAGGACATCTGCTTCGTCCCGAACGGCAATTACGCCGCGGTGATCGAGAAGCTGCGCCCCGGCGCCGCCGACCCCGGCGAGATCGTCGACCTCGACGGCAACGTGCTGGGCGAACATCGCGGCGTGATCCACTACACCATCGGCCAGCGCAAGGGCCTCGGGATCGGGGGCCTCGGCGATCCGCTTTACGTCGTGCGGCTCGACCCGGAAAGCCGCCGGGTGATCGTCGGCCCCAAGGCCGCGCTTTCCACCCGGATCATCCCGGTGCGCGAGATCAACTGGCTGGGCGACGCGCCCTTCGACAGCCGCCCCGAATGGCACCTCAAGGTCAAGGTCCGCTCGACCCGCCCCCCGCGCGAGGCGATCCTGCGCCCGACCGGCCCGACCACCGCCGAGGTGGAGCTTCTCGCCCCCGAGGACGGGGTCAGCGCCGGGCAGGCCTGCGTCTTCTACGCCCCCGAAGGCGGCCGCATCCATGGCGGCGGCTGGATCTGGAAAGGTTAGATCCTTGAAATCACTGGTCCTTGTGGCGGCCCTCCTGCCGCTCTCCGCCCTTGCCGAAACGCGCGAGGAGCGGGTGGCGGTGGCGGCGGACTATGTCGACCTCGCCCTGGCCGAGTTCGACCTGACTGCGGTGATCGAGACGCTTTACCAGCCGATCCTGCAACAGGTCGCGGCGGGCGGCCAGACCCTGACCGAGGCGCAGGTGGCCGCGATCCGCGCGCTCTACCTCGACGCCTTCCGCCAGCCGATGACCGACCTCATGCGCGAGCAGGCCGGGCTCATGGCCGACATGATGACCCTGGCCGAGATCACCGCGCTGCGCGACTTCTACGCCACGCCCGAGGGGCGCTCGGCGATGGCGAAGCTGCCGCAGCTGACGGCGGCGCAGCAGCCGGGGCTGATGCAGCTGGTCGGCTCCACCTCGGAACGGCTGATGCCGCAGGTGCTGGCGATCATCAACGGCGACGAATCGCCCGCAGCACCGACCGCGCAGCCCTGAGGCCGGGGGCCTCGCCGCCCTTGCCCAGCCGCTCCATCGTAAGGGCCATCGCCGCCTGTTGCGCGGAAGGATCGGCCAGAAGCGCCTCCAGCGCCGGGACGATCTTCGCCGCCCGGGCCGCGGGGCCGATGAACTCGGGCACGGTGCGGGTCTCGCTGACCAGGTTGACCAGCGTCACCGTATCGATCCGCGCCGCCCGCCGCATCAGCCACAGGGTCAGGGGATGCATGTCATAGGCGATGACCATCGGGCAGCCATTCGCCGCCAGCTCCAGCGAGACCGTGCCGGAGGCCGCCAGCGCCACATGCGCCGCCGCGAAGGCGCCGCGCTTGGCCGCGGGGTCCTCGATGATCTCGGGCCGCACCGCCCAGCCCGAGGTCAGCTCGCGCACCAGCCCGGCCACGCCGCGCACCGTCGGCAGCGCCACCCGCAGCTCCGGGTGCCGCGCCTTCAGCCCGGCCACCACCTCGCCGAAGATCGGCGCCAGCCGCGTGACCTCGCCCCGACGCGACCCCGGCAGCGCCAGCAACAGCGGCCCCTCGCCCGCAAAGACCGCCTTCTCCGCCGCCGAGGCCAGGGGTTCGGCCACCACCGGATGCCCGACGAAATCGCAGCTCATCCCGGCGGCGGTCATCCAGGGCGGCTCGAACGGCAAGAGCGCCAGCACATGATCCACCACCCGCGCCATCCTCAGGGCCCGCCCCGGCCGCCAGGCCCAGACCGAGGGCGCGACGTAATGGATCACCCGCATCCCCGGCCGCGCCGCCTTGACCAGCGCCGCGACGCGCAGGCAGAAATCCGGGCTGTCGATCGTCACCAGCGCCTCGGCGCCCGAGGCCAGCGCCGCCTCGGCCGCCTCGCGGATCCGGCGCTTCAGCCGGCGATACTTCGGCAGCACCTCGGCGATGCCCATCACCGAAAGCTCTTCCATCGGAAACAGGCTCGCCATGCCTTCGGCCTGCATCAGGGGCCCGCCCACGCCCGCGAACTCCACCGGCCCCAGCGTCCTCAGCCCCGCCATCAGCGCGGCGCCCAGCCGGTCGCCCGAAGGCTCGCCCGCGATCAGGAACAGCTTCACCGCCCCGTTCACCGCCTCGCTCATCGCTTGTCTGCGACCGCTCTTCGCAACGGCCCCCCCGGCGAGGAGCGCCGCGAAGCAAGCGAGGAGCGTTCCCCGCTCATCCCCGCGCCCAGAGGAACAGGCCCAGTCCGCCCGCCAGCCGCACCATCTCGGGCAGGTCGAGGCAGATCACCGACCCCGCCTCGAAGGCCACGCCGCCCAGGCCCGCCGCCGCGACCCCGCGCAGGGTCTCGGGGCCGATGGTCGGCAGGTCGATCCGCCGGTCCTGCCCCGGCTTCGCGGCCTTGTAGAACAGGCCCCGCCCGCGCGCCGGATCGGGGCGCAGCGCGCCGATCCCCGCCACCTCGGCCAGCATCGCATCCGTCCCCGGCAGCGCCTCCACCGCCAGGCAGAGGCCCTGCGCCACGACCGCGCCCTGCCCCACATCGACTGCGCCAAGCGCCGCGACGATCGCCGCCGCCCGCGCCGCATCGGCCTCGTCGTGCGGGCTCACCGATCCCGCCAGCACCCCTGCCCCCGGCAAGAGCGCGGGCGCGATCGCTTCCACGCCCACGACCGAAAAGCCGGATTCCTCGAACAGCTCGATCACCACCCGCAGCGTCGCATCGTCGCCCGCCGCCATCGCCGCCATCAGCCGCGGCAGAAGCGAGGCCGTCGCCTCGTCCAGCAGCGCCGGGTCCAGCCGGGGCCGCGTCACCGCGCCGGCAAAGATCACCTGCCCGACCCCGTCGCGCTCCAGCGCGCGCAGGAAGGGCACCAGCCGCTCGACCCGGAAGCGCAGGTCCACGGTCAGACCCTCGGGGGCCGAGCCGTCCATCGCCGCCACCAGCGGCGGCTCGGCCATCCCGGCCGCCAGCGCGGCGGGCAGCCGCCCCTCGCCGGCGATGATCGCGGTCCTCATCTGCCGCCTTTCGGGGTCAGGAAGCTGCGGTCCGATTTCGCCAGGATGAATTCGGCAATCTCGCGCACCAGGGGCAGGTCGCTCTCCTCGGCCAGCTTGCGGGCACGGTCCTGGAAGCTGCCGTCGTCCTGCGCCAGGGTCTGATAGGCGGCGCGCAGCGCGGCGATCTCGGCCCGGTCCACGCCACGGCGCTTGAGCCCGACCAGGTTCAGCCCGTCCAGCTCGCCGCGCGGGGCCTGCACCAGGCCGTAGGGGATCACGTCGTTCGTCACCATGGTCAGCGCGCCAATGATCGCACCCTGGCCGATGCGGACCCATTGGTGCACCCCCGACAGGCCGCCGACGATCACGTCATCGCCCAGCACGCAATGGCCGGCGATGGCGACATGGTTCACCAGGATCACCCGGTCGCCGATCTGCGCATCATGGCCGACATGCGCCCCGGTCATGATCAGGCAGTCATCGCCCACCCTTGTCACCCCGCCGCCGCCCTCGGTCCCGGTGTTCAGCGTCGCGCCCTCGCGGATGCGGGTGCGCGCCCCGACGACCAGCCGGGTGCGCTCGCCCTTGAACTTCAGGTCCTGCGGCACTTCGCCGACACAGGCGAAGGGCCAGACCGTGCAATCGTCGCCAAGCTCGGTCCAGCCGGTGATCACGGCATGCGACTTCACCATCACCCGGTCGCCCAGCACCACCTCGGGGCCGATCACCGCGAAAGGGCCGATGTGGCAATCCGCGCCGACGGTCGCGCCATCCTCGACGAAGGCCGAGGGGTGGATGACGGCGGTGCCGTGAACCGCCACGGCTCAGGCCTTCGCCACGTCGAACATGGCCATGAAGGTGGCCTCGCAGGCCAGCTCGCCCTCGACCATCGCGCGGCCCTCGAACTTCCAGACCCGCCCGCCGCCGCGCACCGCCTTCACATGCAGCTCCAGCACGTCGCCGGGAACGACCTTGCGGCGGAACTTCACCCCGTCCACGCCCATGAAGAAGACCTTGGCGTTCTTGTCGACGAGGTCCATCGACAGCCCGACCAGCACGCCGCTCGTCTGCGCCATCGCCTCGATGATCATCACGCCGGGGAAGATCGGCATCCCCGGGAAATGGCCCTGGAACTGCGGTTCGTTCAGGGTGATGCACTTGATGCCGACGCAGGACTCGTTGACCACGATGTCCCGGACCTTGTCGATCAGGAGGAACGGATAGCGGTGCGGGATGATCCGCTGGATCAGGTCCAGATCGGCGGTCGTGGCACTGCTGGCATCCATGGTCTCACCCCTTCGCTTGGCCCTTGCGCCCGTAGCTAGCAAGTCGCGGCACGGGTGACAAGTTGCCGCTATGGCGCCGGCGGCGCGACGGTCAGGACCGCATCCACCCTGGCGATCGCCTCGTCCGTCACGTCGATCATCGAGAGCGACAGGATGATCCCGGTCTTGTCCAGGATCGCCACCGCCTTGCGCTCTCCAAGAAGCTCGCCCAGGACCGGGATCGCGGCCTTGAGAAAGGCCTGCCGGTCGGTGTCGCGGGCCTTGGTCAGCTCTTCGGCCTTGCTGTCCTGCGCGTCGCGGATCTGTTCGACCTTGCGGTCGAAGGCCTCGGCCTGGGCGGTGAACTCGGCCTGCGGCAGGGTGCGGCGCAGCTCGGTCAGCGCCTGCTCCTCGGCGATCAATTCGGCCTCGATTCGCTTGTTCTCCTCGTCCAGCGCCCGCAGCGCCTGGCGCTCGCGCTCCAGCGAGGCGCGGCCGAAGGCGGATTCGGTGAAGAACCGCTCCTGGTCCAGGGTGAGGACCGGCATCGCCTGCGGCGCGGGCGGCTGATCCTGCGCGACAGCGGCGGCGCCGAGGGCCAGCGCCACGAGCGCCCAAGCGGCCGCGCGCCGGAAGGGCCGCAGCGCCGCCATGGTCAGAACCGCGTCGAGATGGTCAGGTCGAAGCTCTGTTCCTTGTCGTAGTCTTCCTTCTTCAGCGCATGGCTGAAGTTGAAGCGCAGGGGGCCGATCGGCGTGCTCCAGAAGATCGACAGGCCGACCGTGGCGCGCGGGATGAAGCTGTCGTCCACCTCGACGCCGCCCGCCCCGGTCGTGTTGTCCAGGCTCCAGACCGAGCCGACGTCCAGGAACGCCCCGCCGGTGATCCCGTATTCCTCGGGCAGGCCCAGCGGGAAGTCGGCCTCGAAGCGGGCGACCGCGAACAGGTTGCCGCCAAGCGCATCCTCGTTCACCGCGTTCAGGTCGCGCGGGCCGATGCCGTTCGGCTCGAAGCCGCGGATCTTGCCGTTGCCGAAATAGCGTTCGGTCACCCGGCTGGTGGTGTCGCCCAGCGAATGGATCGCCCCGCCCTCGAAGATCGCGCGGACGGTGACTTCCTCGTTCATGATCTTGGTCTCGGCCAGGGCCAGCGCCGTGGTCTCGATATATTCGGTATCGCCCCCCAGCCCGGCGAAATCCTGGCCAAAGCGCAGAAGCACGCCGCCCTTCGGGTTCAGCCCGGTGATGCGGTTGTCGTATTCATAGGCATAGCCCAGCGAGAAGGTCTTCAGCGCCGGGATGATCGCCTCGTCCTGGATGATCGGAGAGCTGTCGGCGTCGACATTGTCCAGCTTGTCCTCCGAGACGCGCAGCCGCAGGTCCAGCTTCGACTGCTCGCCCACCGGAAAGCCGATGCCGGTGGTCAGCCCGATGTTGCGGGTGTCATACTTGGCATTGTCGTATTCGCTGATCCGGTAATACCCCCCGACCGAGAAGCTCAGGTCGCGGCCCAGCAGCGCCGGCTCGGTGAAGCTGAAGCTGGAGTTCTGGTTGCTGACCCCCGAGGCCAGCGACAGCGACAGCGCCTGCCCCCGGCCCAGGAAGTTCTTCTCCGAGAAACCGATGTTGAACCCGGTGCCGCTGGCCACCGAATAGCTCAGGCCGAAGGTGAGAGAGCCGGTCGGCTGTTCCTCGACATCGACGTTCACCACCACCTGGTCGGGCGAGGACCCCGGCTGGGCGTCGACCTTGGCGTCCGAGAAGAAGCCGAGCGCCCGGATCCGTTCCGCCGACTGGCGGATCTCGCGCGGGTTCAGCGGATCGCCCTCGACGGTGCGGAACTGGCGGCGGATCACCTGGTCCAGGGTGGTCGCGTTGCCCTCGATGTCGATGCGCTCGACGAAGACGCGCTCGCCGCGGACCACGGCGAACTCGATGTCCACCGCCTGGTTGCGGTCGTCGCGGGTGACGCGCGGCTCGACCCGGACGAAGTTCAGGCCCTGCTTCAGCGCCAGCGTCTCCATCCGGGTGATGTTGTTGTCGATCAGAAGCGGCGAATAGGTCTGGCCGGTGCGGATCCGGGCCGCTTCCTCATAGGCGGCGGCATCCACCCCCTCGACCTCCGAGACGACGGTGACCTTGCCGATCTTGTAGGGCAGGCCCTCGCGGATGGTATAGGTGACGAAGGTGGCGTCCCGCTCGCGGCTCAGCTCGGCGCTGGCATCGGTGACCTGGACGTCGATATAGCCGCGCGACTGGTAGAAGTCGGTCAGCATCTTCTTGTCCAGCTCCAGCCGCTCGGCCACGAAGGTGTCGCGGCGGATCAGGTTGCGCAGGAAGCCGGCCTGCTTGGTCTCGAGCACCTGGCGCAGGCGGCGGTCGCTGAAGGCGCGGTTGCCGACGAAGGAGATCCGCTCGTTCTCGACCACCTTGCCCTCGGCGATCTCGAACACCAGGTCCACCCGGTTTTCCGACCGGCGGATGATCTTCGGCGTGACCGAGGCCGCCAGGCGGCCCTGGACGCGATAGGCCTCGGCGATGGCGGCGGCGTCGGATTCCGCCATGGTCGGCGAATAGACCCGGCGCGACCGGCTTTGCACCAGCTCGGCCAGCTGCTCGTCCTTGATCCGCTTGTTGCCCTCGAAGTTGATGACGTTGACGATCGGGTATTCCGTGACCCGGATCACCAGGGTCGAGCCCTGCGGCACCAGCTCGACCTTCTCGAACAGGCCCGAGTTGGCGATGCGCTGGTAGGCGTCGTTCAGCGCCGCGGCCGAGACCTCCTGCCCGCGGCTGATTCCGGCATAGTTCAGGATCGTGGCGGCATCGACGCGCTCGTTGCCCTCGATGGTCACGTTCGAAAACGAAAAGACCTGCGCAAAGGCCGGGCTGAGGAACGGCTGCGAAGCCGTTGCCCCGCCGATAAAAAGCGCAGTCGCCAGCAGACGCGCCCGTGCCTTGGCCCTGGACGACCGTTCCGTGGCCGCGCGATGGGTCTTATGCATGTCGGGTCCTCGCCGTAAATCTGCTTTGCGAATTGACTAGCGGGAAAGGCAAGCCTTGTCAAAAGCCTGCGCTTGCTCCGGGCCACTTTCCCAGATGTTGTGGTGAGGATGCCCAGGGCGCCGGCCCCGCCCGCCTCAGACGCAGAGCAGATCGCGCGACAGCGCAAACAGCATGATGCCGATGACGATGGTCATCCCCGCCATCATCAGCGCCTTCAGCGCCCGGTCCGGCGGCGGGCGGCGCATCACCGCCTCATAGGCGTAGAACACCAGATGCCCGCCATCCAGCACCGGGATCGGGAACAGGTTCAGGATCCCCACCCCCAGCGACATGACCGCCAGCATCAGGATGAAGCTCTCGCCCCCGATCCGCGCCGCATCGCCCATGCTTTCTGCCATGCCGATGGGCCCCGAAAGGTTGCAGCTGGTGATCTGCCCCGAGACGATGTTCCACAGCCCCGAGAAGGTCGAGCCGACCATCCCCACCACCTGGTTGCCCGCCAGCGTCACCGCCTCCCAGGGGCCGACGCTGCGGGTGGCGAATTCGAAGGCGAGGCCGGCGAAGATGCCGATCTGGTAGCGGTCGACCAGCTGCCCGCCCTCGTCCTCGGTGGTGCGCAGGCGCGGGGTCAGCGTCAGGTCGAAGGTCTCGCCCTTGCGCCAGACCTGCATCGGCAGCGCGCGGCCCTCGCTTTGCTGCACGATCTCGCGCAGCTGCAGGAAGGTGGTGATCTCATGCCCGTCCAGCGACAGGATCACGTCGCCCTCCTCGAGCCCCGCGTCGATGGCCGCCGAGCGGATCACGACCGAGCCGACGATGGGCGCGTGCAGATGCGGTCCCTCGACCTCCAGCGTCTGGTCTCCCCTCCGGACGGTGTAATGCATCACCCGCTCGACCGGCAGGTTCTCCATCGCGGCGCCGAAGGCGGCGGCGTCGGGGGTCGGCCGGCCCTCGATGGCGGTGATCACGTCGCCCGGTTGCAGCGAGGGGCCCTGGAACGGGAAGGCGCGGACCTCGCCCACGGTCGGCTCCTCGCGCGGGACGCCGAAGGCCACGGCCATCGAGATCAGAAGCGCGAAGGTCAGGATGAAATTGGCGACCGGCCCCGCCGCCACGGTCGCTGTCCGCGCCCAGAGCGGCGCGCCCGCCATCGTGTGCCGTTTCTCGCCGGCCGTAAGGCCCGAGACATCGCCCTGCCGGACCGAGCTTGCGTCGGCATCGCCCAGGAACTTGACATAGCCGCCGAAGGGAATGGCCGCGATCTGCCATTGCGTGCCGCGCCGGTCGCGCCGCGCCCAGACCACCGGGCCGAAGCCCAGCGAAAAGACCTCGGCATGGATGCCCGACCAGCGGCCGACGATGTAATGGCCGTATTCGTGCACGAAGACGATGACCGACAGCGCCAGGATGAAGAAGAAGGTCGTCCAGGCCGTGCCGCCGACCGCCGCGCCGAGGGTTGCGAAGAAATCCATGCCTCAGCGGCCTCCTGCGATCCGGGCGGCGATCTCGCCGGCCCTCTGCCTTGCGAGATGGTCCATCCCCAGCACATCCTCAAGGCCCTGCGGCAGATTTGCCGGGCCCATCTCGGGCTCCAGCACCTCCAGCGCGGCCTCGACCACGGCCGCCATGTCCATGAAACCGATGGCGCCGGCCAGGAACTGGTCCAGCGCCGCCTCCTTGGCCGCGTTGAACGCCGCCCCCGCCAGCCCGCGCCGCGCCATCACCTCGCGCGCAAGGCGCAGCGCCGGATAGCGCGCCTCGTCCGGGGCGCGGAAGGTCAGGCTCGCCACCTGCGCCAGGTCCAGCCGCGCCACCGGCAGCGCCTCGCGCCGGGGCCAGTTCAGCGCATAGCCGATCGAGTGCCGCATGTCCGGCGCCCCCATATGCGCCATGATCGCCCCGTCGCGGAAGCCGACCAGCGAGTGGACCAGGCTTTCGGGATGGAGGATGACCTCGACCTGCCCCGGCTCGACCCCGAAGAACTCGCGCGTCTCGATGACTTCCAGCGCCTTGTTGAACATCGAGGCGCTGTCGATGGTGATCCGCTGCCCCATCGCCCAGTTCGGATGCGCCAGCGCCTCGTCGACCGTGGCCCCCGCCAGCCGCTCCAGCGGCCAGTCGCGCAAGGCGCCCCCGCTCGCGGTCAGGATGATCCGCTCGACCGCCGCGATCTCCTCGCCCGCCAGCGCCTGGAAGATCGCCGAATGCTCGCTGTCCACCGGCAGGATCCGCGCGCCATGCGCCGCCGCCTCGGCCATCAGCAAGGGCCCCGCCGTGACCAGCGATTCCTTGTTCGCCAGCGCCAGCACCCCGCCGTGCCGCAGCGCCCGCAGCCCCGGCACCAGCCCCGCCGCGCCGACGATCGCGCTCATCACCCAGTCGGCCGGGCGGTCCGCCGCCTCGGCGATCGCCGCCGCCCCGGCCGCCGCCGCCACGCCCGAACCCGCCAGCCGCTCGCGCAGCTCCGCCAGCCCGCCCTCATCCGCGCAGACCGCCACCTCGGCCCGGAACTCGCGCGCCGCCTCGGCCAGGGCGGCCAGGTTCCGCCCCCCGGTCAGCGCCACCACCCGGAACGCCCCCGCCCCGCCGGCGCGGCGCAGAAGGTCCAGCGTCTGCGCCCCGATCGAGCCGGTGACCCCGAAGACCGACACGCTGCGCATCAGCCGGCCACCGTCCCCGGCAGGGGCAGGTTGAAGAACAGTCCCAGCACCATCACCGCCACGATGGCCAGGATCAGCGCATCGAAACGGTCCAGCACCCCGCCATGGCCCGGAATCAGGCTGGAGGCATCCTTCACCCCGCAGCGCCGCTTGATCCAGCTTTCCCAGATGTCGCCCATCTGCCCGGCCAGGGCGACCAGCGCCGACAGCAGCACCAGCCCCGGCCCGCCATGTCCCAGCGCCCAGAAGCCAAGGCCCACGCCCGCCGCCCCGATCCAGCCGGCCAGGGTGCCGCTCCAGGTCTTCTTCGGGCTGATCCTCGGCCAGAACTTCGGCCCGCCGACGATCCGGCCGACGAAATAGCCCAGCACGTCCGAGGCCATGACGATCAGCACCAGCCACAGGATCGCCGGCGTCCCCGCCGTCGCCCGCAGATCGACCAGCCCGTAGCCCGCCACCATGATCGCGACCGAATAAAGGCTGGACAGCCGCCGGTCGCGCCGGTCGGTCAGCGCGATGGCCAGCGCCGGCACCAGCAGCAGCACCGTGGCGAAGGGATCGTCCAGCCAAAGCTCCGCCGCCAGGCACAGGCCCGCCAGCCCGCCCAGGGCCAGCGGCGTCAGCCGATGCTCGGGCGCGGTCATCGTCGCCAGCTCCCAGACCATCGCCCCGATCAGAAGCACCACCAGCGCCGCGAAGGACGGCCCGCCCAGCCAGATCTCGGCCCCGCCGACCGCGACCAGCACCACGGCCGACAGCACCCGCTTGCGCAGGTCCTCCCAGCGCCCGACCGGGCGGCCGGGGGGGATCGAGCCCGACGAAGGGTCCATGCCGGTCATTTCAGCACGCCTCCGAACCGGCGCTCGCGGTTGCCGAAGCGCGCGATGATGCCGGCCAGTTCCTCGGGCGTGAAATCGGGCCAGAGCGTGCCGGTGAATTCGTATTCGGAATAGGCCGCCTGCCAGGGCAGGAAGTTCGAGGTCCGCGTCTCGCCGCTGGTGCGCAGCACCAGGTCGGGGTCCGGCAGGCCCGCCGTGTCCAGCCGCCCGGCAAGGGCGCCCTCGGTCAGGTGGCGCGGGTCCAGCAGGCCCGCGGCCACATCCTCGGCGAGCTTGCGGGCGGCGCGCAGGATCTCGTCCCTTCCGCCGTAGTTCACCGCCACCGTCAGGTTCAGCCGCTCGCAGCCGGCGGTCCGCGCCTCGATCCCGGCCATCAGCCGCTGCAACCTTGGATCCAGCCGCCCCCGGTCGCCGATGAAGCGCATCCGCACCCCGGCCTTGGCCAGCCGGTCGGCCTCGCGCTCGATATAGCGGGCGAAGATCGCCATCAGGCCCAGCACTTCCTCGGTCGAGCGTTTCCAGTTCTCGGTCGAGAAGGCGTAGAGCGTCAGCCACTTCACCCCGAGGTCGGGGGCGGCCTTGACGATCTCGCTCACCCGCGCGGCCCCACGCCGGTGGCCGACCAGCCGCGGCAGGCCGCGATTGGTGGCCCAGCGGCCGTTGCCGTCCATGATGATCGCCAGATGATTGACCGGCCGCAGGGCGGCGTCGCTTGCCAGATCCTTCGACACCCGCCCGACCCCGCCTCAGACCTGCATGATCTCGGCCTGCTTGGCCTCCAGCGCCTTGTCCACGGCGGCGATGGCCTTGTCGGTCATCTCCTGCACTTCCTCGGACCAGATCTTCTGGTCGTCCTCGCCCATGCCGGCGGCCTTGGCCTTCTTGATCTGGTCCATCCCGTCGCGGCGCACGTTGCGGATCGCGACCTTGGCGCTTTCGGCATAGCCCGCCGCGACCTTGGACAATTGCTTGCGGCGCTCCTCGTTCAGCTCGGGGATCGGCAGGCGGATCAGCGGGCCGTCGGTCACCGGGTTGATGCCGATGCCGCTCTCGCGGATCGCGCGCTCGACCTTGCCGATCATCGCCTTGTCCCAGACGTTGATCACCACCATCCGGGGTTCCGGCACGTTCACCGTGCCCAGCTGGTTGATCGGGGTCATCTGGCCATAGGCGTCCACCTGGATCGGATCGACGATCGAGGCCGAGGCGCGCCCGGTGCGCAGGCTGGCGAATTCGTGCCGCAGCGCGGTCATCGCGCCATCCATCCGGCGCTGCAGGTCGTCGGTGTCGATCTCGATCTCTTCATGTGCCATGGGACATGTTCCTTACCTTCACTGCCGGGATCGGCCCGGCGGTTTTCCGGCTCTATAGCAGAGCCACGGGCCTCGGGTATAGGCCAAAGCGCCGGTTCGGCGCGGCCCGGATCGCGATCCGGTTAACGCGGGTCGCGGCGCGCAGGTGCCAGACGGATGCCAGACGGATGCCAGACGGAAGGCAGCCGTCCGGCGCTTTCCGGCCGGATCAGCCCTGCACCCGGGTATAGGTCCCCTGCCCCGAAAGGATTCCCCGGAAGCCGCCCGGCTCGTCCAGGCTGAAGACGATGATCGGCAGGTCGTTGTCGCGGGCCAGCGCGATGGCGGTGGCATCCATCACGCCCAGGTGCTTCTCCAGCACCTCGTCATAGGTGACATGCTCGTAACGCTTTGCATCGGCGTGCTTTTTCGGGTCCTTGTCATAGACCCCGTCCACCTTGGTGCCCTTGAAGATCGCCTGGCAGGCCATCTCGCTGGCGCGCAGCGTGGCCGCGGTGTCGGTGGTGAAATAGGGGTTGCCGGTGCCCGCGGCGAAGATGCAGACCCGCTTCTTCTCCAGGTGCCGGACCGCGCGGCGGCGGATATAGGGCTCGCAGACCTGGTCCATCGGGATCGCGCTGATCACCCTGGTAAACACACCGATCGCCTCCAGCGCCGACTGCATCGCCAGCGCGTTCATCACCGTGGCCAGCATCCCCATGTAGTCGGCCGTCGTGCGCTCCATCCCCTGGGCGCTGCCCTGCAGGCCCCGGAAGATGTTGCCGCCGCCGATCACCATGCAGATCTCGACCCCCATGTCGCGGACCGACTTCACCTCCTCGGCGATCCGGGCCACGGTCGGCGGATGCAGGCCATAGCCCTGGTCTCCCATCAGCGCCTCGCCCGAGATCTTGAGCATCACACGGCTGTATTTGGTGGCCTGTTCGGACATGGCACCCTCTGCATATCGTTTTGTGTTTGGACTGCGCCGCAAAATGTCGCAAAACCGCGGCGGGTTCAACGGGGGATCGGCTTGCGGATCGACGACATCTCGCGCGAGGCGCCGGTCCTGATCGCCGGCCCCACCGCCAGCGGCAAATCCGCCCTGGCGATGGAGCTTGCCGCGCGCGACGGGCGGCTGATCGTCAATGCCGATGCGCTGCAAGTCTATGAAAACTGGCGGATTCTCACCGCCCGCCCCTCTCTGGCCGATGAGGCGGCCCTGCCGCATGCGCTTTACGGCCATGTCGCCCGCGACGCGCCCTATTCCGTCGGCCACTGGCTGCGCGAGGTGGCGCCGCTTCTGGCCCGGCCCGTGGTGGTCGTGGGGGGAACCGGATTGAATTTCAACGCCTTGACCCGTGGCCTGGCCGAGATCCCCGAAGTCCCGCCCCCGGTCCGGGCCGAGGCCGACGCCCGGATGGAGGCCGAAGGCCGCGCCGCACTCCTGGCCGAACTCGACCCCGAGACGCGGGCCCGGATCGACCCCCTGAACGGCGTCCGCGTGCAGCGCGCCTGGGAGGTCTGGCGCGCCACCGGCCGGGGCCTTGCGGCCTGGCAGGCCGAGACGCCGGCCCCGCTCTTGCCGCTCGGGCAGGTGGAAGCCCTTGTTCTTGCACCGGAAGTTCCCTGGCTGAACGACCGCATCGACCGCCGCTTCGCCGCCATGCTGGCCGAAGGCGCGGTCGAGGAGGCGCGGGCGAACCTGGCCGGCTGGAACCCCCGCCTGCCCTCCTCGCGCGCGATCGGGGGGCCGGAGCTGGTGGCGCATCTGCGCGGCGACCGAACCCTGGACGAGGCGACCGGGGCCGCCCGGCTGGCCAGCCGGCAATATGCCAAGCGGCAGCGGACCTGGTTCAGATCGAACATGAGGGACTGGCGTCTGATTTCCCTGCCCTGACATGGCGTTGCGGCGCGACCTTTACGCGGATTTCCGCTTATCCACAGGGTTGTGCACAGAAAATCACGATTTCGGTGGACAAGTCCCCGGCCGGGCTGCGGATTTCCCTTGGGATCGCGGACCGGGGCTGCTTTACTTGCGCAAGCTCCACCATCCGGGTCCCAGCGCGATGAACATCCCGTCGCCCACCTCCTCTGTCCGCCTCGTCGCCATCCCCCGCCTCTCCGCCGGCGGCCGCTGGCGGGTCGAGGCGATGCGCTCGCTGTCCGAACCCTGCCTGCTGTGGTTCACCAAGGGCCAGGGCCGGATCACCATCGCGGGCGTCACGCGGGGCTATACCACGAACAACGCGATCTTCATTCCGGCCGGGGTGATGCACGGGTTCGAGGCCGGGCCGCAGGTCTTCGGCACGGCGGTCTTCTTCGGCCGCGACAGCGAGGTCGTCCTGCCACAGACCCCGCTGCACCTGCGCATCCGCGAGGTCCATGCCCAGCAGGAGGTCAATGTCCTGCTCGATTCGATCCTGCGCGAGCTGGAGAGCGACACCCCCGCGCACGACCGGGCGACGACGCATTACCTGGGCCTCCTGGGCGTCTGGCTGGAACGCCAGGCCCGCAAGGCCGACCCGGCCGAGGCGGCGCGGCCGACGGCGACACGGCGGCTGGTCACGCGCTATACCTCGCTGCTGGAGCGGAACTTCCGCACCGGCATGGGCGTGGCCGATTTCGCCGCCGCCCTCGGCGTCACCCCCACCCACCTGACGCGCTGCTGCAACGCCGCCTGCGGCCGCCCCGCGAGTGCGCTTCTGCAGGACCGCCGCATCTTCGAGGCGCGCAAGCTCCTGTCCGAGACGCGGCTGCCGGTCGGGCGCATCGCCGAACAGCTCGGCTTCAACTCGGCCGCCTATTTCACCCGCGCCTTCCAGCACCTGACCGGGAAGTCGCCTTCCGCCTTCCGTCGCGGCATCTGACTGCAATCCCTGCGTGAAAGGGCGGAATTCCGACCCTGCCGCATGTCGCGTTCGTTACGAGAAGCGACGAAAGCAGCCGTTGACGTGAGGGCCAAAAAGTTGCGCAATGCAGGCCGGGGACGCGCGGAGACGCGGCTGGCCTGACCTGGGGTTCGCGCCCCGGCGCCGGGGATTGCCGATGGTTCGGGCAACCGGAAACAAGAACGATAACGATACAGCCAGTCAGGGAGAGACATATGACCCATCAGACCGATTCCGCCCGGATCCACCCGGCCGCGCGGATGCATGCCGAGGAATTCGCGGCCGGCAAGCTTAGCCGGCGCGAGTTCCTGGCCCGCTCGACCGCGCTTGGCGTCTCGGCCGCAGCCGCCTACGGCCTGATCGGCCTGCCCGCCCCCGCTCAGGCGCAGGAGGCGAAGATCGGCGGCGTGATCCGCTGCGCGATGGAAGTGAAGGGCACCAAGGACCCGCGCACCGCCGACTGGCCGCAGATCTCGAACATCTACCGCGGCTGGCTGGAGTACCTGATCCAGTACAACGCCGACGGCACATTCGAGGGACGCCTGCTGGAAAGCTGGGAGGCAAACGCCGACGCGACCCAGTACACGCTGAAGGTGCGCCAGGGCGTCAAGTGGAACAACGGCGACGATTTCACCGCCGATGACGTGGTGCGCAACTTTGCCCGCTGGGCCGACGGCACCGTCGACGGCAACTCGACCGCGAGCCGCTTCCTGGCGCTGGCCGACGAGACGACCAAGCAGCTGCGCGAGGGCGCGGTGGTCAAGGTGGACGATGCCACGGTCCAGCTGAACCTCTCCTCCTCGGACGTGGCGATCGTGCCGAACCTCTCGGACTATCCCTGCGCGGTGATGCATTCCAGCTATGTCGACGGCTCGGATCCGGCGACCAACCCGATCGGCACCGGGCCCTATGTCCCGCAGGAGGTCTCGGTCGGCCAGAAGGCGATCCTGGTGCGCGCGCCGAACCATAGCTGGTGGGGCGGCACCGCGCCCCTGGACGAGATCCACTACATCGACTTCGGCACCGACCCCTCGACCATGGTAAACCTTGCCGCCGCGGGCGAGGTCGACTGCAATTACGAGACCACCGGCGACTTCATCGAGCAACTCGACGCCCTGGGCTGGAAGAAGCTCGAGGTCGTCACCGCGGCCACCCTCGTGGTGCGGATGAACTCGGCCAGTTCGGACCTCTACAAGGACAAGTCCGTGCGCCAGGCGATCCAGCTCGCGGTCGATCCGAAGGTCGTGCTGGAACTGGGCTACAACAACCTGGGCACCACGGCCGAGAACCACCATGCCTGCCCGATCCACCCGGAATACGCCGCCCTGCCGCCGCAGGTGATCGACCCGTCGAAGCTGATGCCCGCGGTGCAGGCCGCCGGCCTTGGCGATGCCGAGTTCGAGGTGATCTCGCTGGACGACGGCTTCGAGGCCGCAACCACCGCCGCCGTGGTGGCGCAGCTGAAGGATGCCGGCCTGAACGTGAAGCATACGGTCATGCCGGGCTCGACCTTCTGGAACGACTGGCAGAAGTATCCGTTCTCCTCGACGACCTGGAACCACCGGCCGCTGGCGGTGCAGAACATGAGCCTCGCCTATACCACCACCGGCTCGTGGAACGAGACCGGGATGTCGAACCCCGAGTTCGACGCGGCCATGGTGCAGGCCCTGGCCCTGGCCGACGCCGACGCCCGGCGCGAGGTCACGGCCAAGCTGGAGGCGATCCTGCAGGACGAGGGCTATATCATCCAGCCCTACTGGCGCTCGCTTTTCGCCCATGCCCGGGAAGGCGTGAACGTCGAGCGGCATCCGTCGAACGACCACCTGCACTACAAGTGGTCGCTTGCCTGATCCGGTGACCGGCCGGGCGTTCCACCGCCCGGCCCCTTCGCCGATATCTGCTTGCCCTAGCCGGTGCCGCCACGCGGCAGCGCACCTTGCCCGCATGGAGCAGAGGTAATCCGATGCCAGCCTTCATCGCACGTCGCCTGGGATTGATGGTCCTGACGGCCTTCGTGCTGACCTTCGTGGTCTTCTTCCTGACCAACCTGCCGCCCAATCTGGAAAAGCTTGCCCGCAGCGAGGGCTCGGTCCGCATGTCCGACGAGGCCGTCGCCTCCTGGATCGTGCAGAACGGCCATGGCGGATCGGTCTTCAGCCGCTACGGCCAGTGGCTGGGCGTGGTGCCGGGCTGGACCGCGACGGACGACAAGGGCGTGGCGCGCGGCCGCTGCTTCGCCGCAGGCAGCGACCCCGCCGCCGCCCCGCGCTTTTGCGGCGTGCTGCAGGGCGACTGGGGCCATTCGACCTTCTTCAAGAAACCCGTCCTGCCCGCGCTGGCCGGGATGCTGGGGGCGACCGGCTGGCTGATGCTCTGGGTGATGATCGTCATGGTGCCCTCCGCGCTGGTGATCGGCGTCGTCTCGGGGATGCGCGAGGGATCGCGGACCGACCGGGTGCTCTCGACCTTCTCGATCGCCTCGACCGCGACGCCGGAATATGTCTCGGGCGTGATCCTGGTTGCACTCCTGGCCTCGCCCGTGACCGGCCTGTCGCCGCTTCTGGCGGAATGGGGCTGGATCGAGGGCAAGACCCTGTTCCTCGGCGCCGCCTCGCCCGACAACATCAGCTTCTGGAGCTTCACCCTGCCGGTGATGACCATCGCGCTTTACGGCATCGGCTATATCGCGCGGATGACGCGGGCCTCGATGACCGAGGTGATGACCGCGCAATACATCCGCACCGCGCGGCTGAAGGGGGTGAGCTTCGCCCAGGTCGTGCTGCGCCACGCGCTGCGGAACGCGCTGATCGCACCCTTCACGGTGATCATGCTGCAGTTCCCCTGGCTTCTGAACGGGGTGGTCATCGTCGAGACCCTGTTCAACTACAAGGGCTTCGGCTGGACGCTGGTCCAGGCCGCGGGCAACAACGACATCAACCTGCTGCTCGGCTGTTCGGTCGTGGCGGTGTTCGTGGTGCTGGTCACCCAGCTCGTCTCGGACATCGGCTATGTCTTCCTGAACCCGCGCATCCGGCTTTCGTAGGGGACGGGCATGGACACGCTTTCCTATACCGCCATCCTGGGCCGGATCCTCGCGCAGTTCCTGCCGGTCTGGATCGCGCTGGCCGCGACCTTCGCCCTCTCCTTCGCCTTCCGGCGGCGGCTCGGGCTTTACGGCAAGCTCTTCGACAGCCCGGTGGGCATGATCGGCTTCGGCATCGTGATGTTCTGGGTCTTCACCGCGCTGTTCGCCGACCAGATCGTCACCTTTGACCCCTATGCCCAGTTCTCGGGGATGAAGAACAAGCCGCTCGGCACGGTGCTGAAAGGCGCGGCCGAGGGGCAGTACAGCCACTTCCTGCTTGGCGGCGACCACCTGGCCCGCGACGTCTTCAGCCGGATGGTGATGGGCGCGCGCTCGGTCCTGTCGATCGCGCCGCCGGCCACGCTGTTCGCCTTCATGGTCGGGATCACGCTGGGGGTGCCGGCGGGCTATTTCGGCGGCAGGCTCGACACCACGCTGTCGTTCATCGCGAACCTGGTGCTGGCCTTCCCGGTGATCCTGCTGTTCTACCTTCTGGTCACGCCCGAGATCCGGCTGACCGGCATCCCGGTCGCCATGGCCGCGGTCCTGTTCCTGTTCCCGATCCTCTTCCTGACCGTGCTTCTGAACGCGCGCTTCTTCACCGATCCGGCGAAGCGCAACCTCTATGTCGGCGTGGTGCTGCTGCTCGGGTTCTGGGCCTATTCCGGCCTTGCCTTCAACAGCGACCCGCTCGGGGTCTGGCGGATGGACCCGAACCTGCTGAACGTCTTCGTCTCGGTGGTCTTCGTGAACGCGCCCACCGTGTTCCGCATCGTGCGCGGCATCGTGATGGACCTCAAGGCGCGCGACTATGTGGCGGCGGGCCAGACCCGGGGCGAGGGCCCCTGGTACATCATGCTGTGGGAGATCCTGCCCAACGCGCGCGGGCCGCTGATCGTCGACTTCTGCCTCAGGATCGGCTATACCACGATCCTGCTCGGAACGCTCGGCTTCTTCGGCCTCGGTGTCGCGCCGGACAGCCCCGACTGGGGCTCCACCATCGACGACGGCCGCAAGACGCTCGCCCTCTTCCCGCATGCCGCCGTCGCCCCCGCGATTGCGCTGATGAGCCTGGTGCTCGGCCTGAACCTCCTCGCCGACGGCTTGCGCGAAGAAAGCCTCAGGGACTGATGGCCTTCTTCTGTTTCCAAATATCCCACGGGGGTCCGGGGGTGTGAAACCCCCGGTCCGCCGCCCGCCAAAGGAGATGACCATGGCCGACTGGGACCCCTCGCAACCGATCCTTGAGATCGACCATCTGTCGATCAGCTTCTTCACCCGCCTGCGCGAGATCCCGGCGGTGATGGATTTCTCCTGCACCGTCATGCCCGGCGAGGCGATGGGGTTGGTGGGCGAGTCGGGCTGCGGCAAGTCCACAGTCGCCCTCGCCGTGATGCGCGAACTCGGCAAGACCGGCCGGATCACCGGCGGCTCCATCCGCTTCAAGGGCCGCGACCTCACGACGATGGGCGAGGAGGAGTTGCGCCAGATCCGCGGCTCCGAGATCGCGATGATCTACCAGGAGCCGATGGCCAGCCTCAACCCCGCGATGAAGATCGGTGCGCAGTTGGCCGAAGTGCCGATGATCCATTCCGGCATGGGCCGCGCCGAGGCCTGGAGGCTCGCCCGCCAGATCGTCGCCGACGTGCGCCTGCCCGACCCCGACCGGATCCTCAATTCCTATCCGCACCAGCTCTCGGGC
Organism: Tabrizicola soli; assembly: GCF_015999335.1. Lineage (GTDB taxonomy): Bacteria > Pseudomonadota > Alphaproteobacteria > Rhodobacterales > Rhodobacteraceae > Tabrizicola > Tabrizicola soli. Next base: position 129,186 of record NZ_JAEACP010000007.1, read on the forward strand.
GGGCAGCAGCAGCGCATCGTCATCGCCATGGCGCTGATGGCCAAGCCCGCGCTCCTGATCCTCGACGAACCGACCACCGCGCTCGACGTGACGGTCGAGGCCGGGATCGTCGATCTGGTCAAGGACCTGGCCGAGAAATACGGCACCTCGATGCTGTTCATCAGCCACAACCTCGGCCTCGTCATGGATGTCTGCAACCGGATCTGCGTGATGTATTCCGGCGAGGCGGTCGAGACCGGCAATGTGGCCGAGGTCTTCGACGAGATGCGCCACCCCTATACCCAGGCGCTCTTCCGCTCGATCCCCTTGCCCGGCGCGGACAAGAACGCGCGGCCGCTGATCTCGATCCCCGGCAACTTCCCGCTGCCGCACGAACGCCCGCAGGGGTGCAACTTCGGGCCGCGCTGCAGCTATTTCCAGAAGGGCCGCTGCGACGCCGCCGAGGTGCCGATGGTCCCCGTCCCCGGCGGCGACCGGCACGGGACGCGCTGCCTGCGCTGGGACGAGATCGACTGGACCGCGCCCCCCGCCGCGCGGGCGGTGAAGGAAAAGGCCGAAATCGGCCCGGTGGTCCTGAGGATGGAGGACCTGAAGAAATACTACTCGGTCTCGGGCGGGGCCTTCGGCGGCGGGGCCAGGAAGGTGGTGAAGGCGAACGAGACCCTCAGCTTCGAGGCGCATGAGGGCGAGACCCTGGCCATCGTGGGCGAGTCGGGCTGCGGCAAGTCGACCTTCGCCAAGGTGCTGATGGGGCTGGAGACGGCGACCAGCGGCAGCATCATGCTCTTCGACGAGAACGTGCAGTCGACCCCGATCCAGAAGCGCAACACCGACACGGTATCCTCGGTGCAGATGGTGTTCCAGAACCCGTTCGACACGCTCAACCCCTCGATGACCGTGGGCCGGCAGATCATTCGGGCGCTGGAGATCTTCAAATACGGCAAGACCGACGCCGAGCGGCAGGCGCGGATGCTGGAGCTTCTCGACCTGGTGAAACTCCCCCGCGCCTTCGCCGAGCGGATGCCGCGCCAGCTTTCGGGCGGGCAGAAGCAGCGGGTGGGGATCGCGCGGGCCTTTGCCGGCGGCGCCAAGGTGGTGGTGGCGGACGAACCCGTGTCGGCCTTGGATGTCTCGGTGCAGGCCGCCGTCACCGACCTCCTGATGGACATCCAGCGCGAGAACCGCACGACGCTGCTGTTCATCAGCCACGACCTCGGCATCGTGCGCTATCTCAGCGACCGGGTGATGGTGATGTATCTCGGCCATGTGGTGGAGATGGGCACGACCGACCAGGTCTTCAGCCCGCCCTACCACCCCTATACCGAGGCGCTGCTCTCCGCCGTGCCGATCGCCGACACCCATGTCACCCGCAAGCGCATCGTGCTGGAGGGCGACATCCCCTCGGCGATGAATCCGCCGCCGGGCTGTCCGTTCCAGACCCGCTGCCGCTGGAAGTCCCAGGTGCCGGGGGGCCTGTGCGACCGCGAGGTGCCGCCGGTGCAGGTGCTGGAGGGCGGCCACCAGATCAAGTGCCACCTCTCCCGCGAGGTGCTGGAGAAGATGGAGCCGGTGATCAAGATCGCCGCGGAGTAGCGGCCGTGGCGCGCGATTCGCGGGCCATGCCCAACGGTCGCTGTGCCTACCCCGTAGGGTGGGCAATCTGCCCACGCGCCGCGCAACGTGGGCGCATCGCCCACCCTACCCGAGGATCGCCTTCACGTAATCCTCGGTCTCGGCATAGGGCGGGATCCCCTCATGCTGCTCGACCGCGCCGGGCCCGGCGTTGTAGGCGGCCAGCGCCAGCCGCCAGCTGCCGAACTTGTCGTACATCATCCGCAGATAGCGCGCGCCGCCGTCCAGGTTCTCGGCCGGGTCGTCGATGTCCACGCCCAGCTTCGAGGCCGTCCCCGGCATCAGCTGCGCCAGGCCCGTCGCCCCCTTGTGGCTGACCGCGCCGGGGTTCCAGCCGGACTCCCGCTGCACCAGGCGCAGGAACAGGTCCTCGGGCACGCCATGCTTGCGCGCGGCGGCCTTGGCGACCTCGAGATACTCGCCCTTGTAGCTGCCGCGGAACTTCGGCACCGCCTCGGCCGCCGCCGCCTCGCCCGCCTTGAACTTCGGCGTATACTTGACCGAGCCGCTGTACTGCTTCTTCAGCTTGCGGTCGATCAGGTCCGCCTGCGAGGCGAAGATCGCCGTCCGCGACTTGGTCGAGCCGCTGAGCTTCAGCCCCTCGGCCATCGCTTCGCCGCCGAGACAAAGCCCGAAGGCCAGCGCAAGCCTGGCGATTGCCGTGCCGGAAGCCGTCACCTGACACCCCGTCCCCTGTTCTTGTCGCGGGCGACTATAGCCGCGCGCAGGAATTTTTCCAGTCGCGAATCGGCGGGCTTTCCCCACCCCGCCGCGCCCCTGGGGCGGGAAACCGCCGATCCCGGCCGCATCCAAGCCGAGTTGCAGCGGTGCCGGGGCGCCGGTATAGGATTTGTAAACCATCCGCCCCGATGCTGGCGCGGACCAGAACAGGAGAATCGCATGGCGGGGTCGGTCAACAAGGTCATTCTCATCGGCAACCTCGGCCGCGATCCCGAGGTGCGCAGCTTCCAGAACGGCGGCAAGGTGGTGAACCTGCGCATCGCCACCTCGGAAACCTGGCGCGACCGCAACACGGGCGAGCGCAAGGAGCGCACCGAATGGCATTCGGTCGCGATCTTCAACGAGGCGCTGGGAAAGATCGCTGAGCAATATCTGCGCAAGGGGAGCACCGTCTATATCGAGGGCCAGCTCGAGACGCGGAAATGGCAGGACCAGTCCGGCCAGGACAAGTACACCACCGAAGTCGTGCTGCGGCCCTATTCCGGCAACCTGACCCTCCTGGGCGGGCGGGGCGAAGGCGGCGGCGCGGGCGGCGGTGGCGGCGGCTATGGTGACCGCGACGGTGGCTATGACGAGGGCGGCCAGGGCGGGGGCTACGGCGGCGGCGGCGCGCAGGGCGGCCGCGGCGGCTTTGGCGGCGGATCGCAGGGCGGCGGGGGCGGCAGGTCCTCGGACATGGACGACGAAATCCCGTTCTGAGCGGCTCTGGACCTTGGTCCGCGTATTCCCTATATAATCGGTCAACAACCAGACCGGGACCATAGACATGCAGGACCAGATCGAGGGTGCTCCGCTGATCAAGCCCTCCAGCACCGACCATCCGCTGTATCCGGAGATCGTCGAGGCCTGCCGCACGGTATTCGACCCCGAGATCCCGGTGAACATCTACGATCTCGGGCTGGTCTACACGATCGAGATCGGCCCCGAGAACGAGGTCGACATCATCATGACCCTCACCGCCCCCGGCTGTCCGGTGGCGGGCGAGATGCCGGGCTGGGTCGCCAATGCGGTGGAACCCCTGCCCGGCGTGAAGCAGGTCGATGTCCACATGACCTTCGATCCGCCCTGGGGCATGGACATGATGTCCGACGAGGCGCGGCTTGAACTGGGGTTCATGTAGGGCTTTGCCCTGGGTCGTTGCAAAGTGATCGCCTTGCATCCCTGACAGGCAAAACATTTCCATTGCATTCGTCGTTCGCAAGCCGAATACTTTGCGCATGACCAGAATTGTCGCCATCCTTACCGGGGATCTGATCCGCTCGACCGAAGCCTCGCCGCAGGCGGTCGACCAGGCGATGCGGGTCATCCGCGACTGCGCCGCGGCGCTGGGTCCGCGCAGCGATTTCACCCGCTTCCGTGGCGATGGCTGGCAGATCCGCCTGATCCGGCCCGGCGACTGCCTCCGGGCCTGCCTGCTCATCCTGGCCCGGTTGCGCGGCACGCCGGAGCTGCCCGGCTGCCGGATCGCGGTGGGCATCGGCGCGGAATATCCGACCGACGCGGCCGATCTCTCCACCGCCATGGGCCCCGCCTTCACCGCCTCGGGCCGGGCGCTGGACCGGATGAAGCCCGACCGCCTGCTGGCGCTGGACGGGGAATGGCCCGGCGGCGGCAGGATCGACCTGTTCCAGAAACTCGCCTTCACCGTCGCCTCGGACCTTGCGGGACGCTGGACCACGGGCCAGGCCGAGGCGATGGCGCTGAAGCTGGATCCCGGCAGCCCGGCCGACGACCGCCAGTCGAACGAGACGATTGCCGGAAAGCTCGGCATCACGCGGCAGGCGGTGGATGCCCGGCTGCGCGCCGCCGACTACCCGCTGCTGGAGGAGATGATCCAGGCCTTCCGGACCAGCTTCAGCCCCGAGACCGCCGATGCCTGAAACCCTCGCCGCGCTCCTCCTCGCCCATGTCCTGGCCGATTTCGTGTTCCAGAGCGGCTGGATGGTCGCGATGAAGCGCCGGTGGCAGGGGCTTGCCTCGCATGGCGCGGCGGTGCTGGCGACGGCAATCGCCGCGACGGGCTGCCTGGACTGGAGCCTGCTGTGGCTCTCCGCGCTGCATGTCGCCATCGACGCCCTCAAGGCGCGGACGCGCGGCGGGCTGCGGCCCTTCCTTCTGGACCAGGCGGCGCATCTGGCGACGCTTGTCGCCCTTGCCCACTGGCAGCCGACGCTTTGGGAGAGCGGTCTCTGGGCCGGCATCACGGCCCTGCCGGGGCTGATGGCCCTGATCGCGGGGGCCGTCGTCGCCACGCGCGCGGGGGGCTTCGCGGTGGGTTTCCTGATGGGGCCCTTTGCCGCCCGGCTTTTGCCCGAGGTGACGGCCGAAAGCCTGCCCGGAGCGGGGCGGGTGATCGGCCTGCTGGAGCGCGGGCTGATCTTCGCGCTGGTCCTTCTCGGCCAGGCGCAAGGCGTGGGCCTGCTGATCGCGGCGAAGTCGATCCTGCGCTTCGGCGCGGTCAAGGACGACCGGGCGCTGTCGGAATACGTGATCATCGGCACGCTGGCCTCGTTCGGCTGGGCGCTGGTCGCGGCCTATGCCACTCTCGCAGCACTGGCTGCCCTGCCCCCGCTTGGAATCCTTCCGGTCTCGCCCTAGATTGGGGGAAAAGGAGCATCCCATGTTCGGCATTCCAGGCAAGGCCGCCGTGACCATGACCCCCGCCGCCAGCCGCCAGATCGCGCGGCTGATGTCGCGCCAGGGGTCCTCCGGCCTGCGCATCGGCGTCAAGAAGGGCGGCTGCGCGGGCATGGAATACACCATGGACTACGTCTCGGAGGTGAACCCGCTGGACGAGGTGGTGGAGCAGGACGGCGCGCGGGTGATGATCGCGCCGATGGCGCAGATGTTCCTGATCGGCACCGAACTGGATTATGAGACCGGCTTGATCGAGAGCGGCTTCAAGTTCCGCAACCCCAATGTGGTCGAGGCCTGCGGCTGCGGCGAGTCGATCAAGTTCCGCGACGAGGGGTGAGCGCGTCCCTTTCCCTTTCCGGCCCGACCGGCTAGTCCGAGGCAGACAGCAGGGAGACCCGCGCCGATGAAGAAGCTAGCCGCCGGAAACTGGAAGATGAACGGCACCGGGGCCGACCTGGCCGAGGTGCGGGCGCTGATCGCCGCCCGGCCCGAGCCCGACTGCGACATGCTCCTCTGCCCGCCCGCCACACTGATCGCCCGCATGGCCGAGGTCGCGCGGGGCTCGGCGCTGAGGGTCGGAGGCCAGGATTGCCACGCCGCGGCCTCGGGCGCGCATACCGGCGACATCTCGGCCGCGATGCTGCGGGACGCGGGCGCCAGCCATGTCATCCTTGGCCATTCCGAGCGCCGCGCCGACCATGGCGAGACCGACGACCAGGTGCGCGCCAAGGCCCAGGCCGCGATCGGGGCAGGTCTTGTCGCCGTCGTCTGCATCGGCGAGACCGAGGCCGAGCGCGACGCGGGCCGGACGCTGGCCGTGATCGGCGGCCAGCTTGACGGCTCGCTTCCCGCAGGGGCCAGCGCGGCCACCCTGATCGTCGCCTATGAGCCGGTCTGGGCCATCGGCACCGGCCGCACCCCGACCCTGGCCGAGATCGCCGAGGTCCACGCCTTCCTGCGCAGCCGGTTGCGCGGGCTGATCGGGGCCGAGGCCGAAGGACTGCGCCTGCTTTACGGCGGTTCGGTCAAGCCCTCGAATGCGGCCGGGATCTTCGCGCTCCCCGATGTCGATGGCGCGCTGGTCGGGGGCGCCAGCCTGAAGGCCGCCGATTTCGCCGCGATCGTGGCCGCGCTCGCCGACGCCTGAGGACGACAGGAAGGGTCGCGGATGGAGCAGCCGCCCGACCCCAAGCCGCCTAGCGTGACCCGATGACCGCGATTTCCCCGACCACCCGCCGGCCGCTTCTGCTGGCGAACCTGATCTGCCTGGCCTCGATGGTGGTCTGGGCCGCCGGACTGCCCGCCGCCGACCTGATCCTGCCGCACATGCCTCCGGTCGCGCTGACCGCCGGGCGGGCCACGCTGGCGGCAATGGTCCTTGTGCCGCTCTGGTGGCTGATCGAGGGGCGCCGCGCCATCCTTCAGGCCGACTGGCTGACCGGGGCCTGGATCGGCTTCGTCACCCTGGGCCTCGGCTCGTTCTTCATCGTCCTGGCCCTGCACTACAACGACGCCGTGACCGTGGCCATCGTCACCGCCGTGATGCCGGTCATCGGCATCCTGCTGGAATGTATCGCCGACAAACGCCCGTTCACCCGCGCGCTGGCGGTCGGGCTGGTCCTCTCGGTCGGCGGCGGCGTGATCGCCGTCGGCGGGGCCGGGGGCCGGATGGACTTCGGGGTCGGCATCCTCGCCGCCCTCGTCTCGACCCTGTGCTACACTTGGGGCTCGCGCGAGACGGTGCGCGCCCTGCCCCACCTCACGCCCCTTGGCCGCTGCTCCGTGACCATCACGGGCTGCGCCGCCATCGCGCTGGCGGCGGCGGCGGGCGACGGGCTGATCCGCGGCCAGTGGCCGGACTGGCAGGCCATCGGGCCGGCCGAATTCGCGGGGCTGGCGGTCTTCGGCATCGGCTCGCTGGCGATCAGCCAGCTTCTCTGGATCGTCGTGGTCGGACGCCTGGGCATCGGCGCGGCCTCGATGCACAGCAATGCCACGCCCTTCTATACCATGGTCATCGTCTTCCTGCTTGGAGGGATCTGGAACTGGTGGCAGACCCTGGGGGCCGCCATCGTCGTCCTCGGCGCGCTGATCGCCCAGGGCCTGCTCATCCGGGAGAGCCGCTGATGCAAAGCCTGACGCAGTCGCCCAAGGATCCCGGCTTCGTCCAGGATCCCTACCCGTTCTACGAACGCGCCCGCGCCCTCGGCCCGTTCTTCCACTGGCAGGACTATGACCTGACCTGCACCGGCAACGCGGCCGCCGTGAACGCGATCTTCCGCGACCGCCGCTTCGGCCGCGAGCCGGTCTCGCCCCCGGCCATCCCGCCGCATCTCGCCCCCTTCTACGCGGTCGAGGCCCATTCCATGCTGGAGCTGGAGCCGCCGCGCCACACCCGCCTGCGCAACCTGGTGCTGCGCGCCTTCACCTCGCGCCGGATCGCGGGCCTGGCCCCCGAGATCACCGCGCTGGCGACCGAACTGGCCGAGGCCATGCCGGAGGGGGAGTTCGACCTGCTGGCCGCCTTCGCCCAGCCCCTGCCCGTCCGCATCATCGCCCGCCTCCTCGGCGTGCCCGAGGCGATGGCGCCGGACCTCCTGCACTGGTCGAACGCGATGGTCGGCATGTACATGGCCGGCCGCAGCCGTGCGATGGAGGACAAGGCGGTGGCCGCGACCGAGGCTTTCGTGGCCTTCCTGCGCGCCTATGCCGAGGAGCGCCGCGCCCGGCCCGCCGACGACCTGATCACCCAGCTGATCGCCGCCGAGAGCGAGGGCGAGAAGCTTTCGACCGACGAGCTGATCTCGACCTGCATCCTGCTTCTGAACGCCGGGCACGAGGCGACGGTGCACACGATCGGCAACGGGGTGAAGGCGCTGCTGGAAAGCGGAACGCCCCCCGAGGCGCTGGACCCCGAGAGCATCGAGGCGACGGTCGAGGAGATCCTGCGCTTCGACCCGGCGCTGCACATGTTCACCCGCTGGGCCTATGAGGAGGTGGAGGTCATGGGCCACCGCTTCCGGCGCGGCGACAAGGTGGGCCTGTTGTTGGCGGCCGCCAACCGCGATCCCGGCGTCTGGGAGGCCCCGGCCCGCTTCAACCCCGCCCGCCCGCCGAAACCGCTCGCCACCTTCGGCGCCGGTCTCCACTTCTGCGTCGGCGCGCCGCTGGCCCGGCTGGAGTTGCAGATCGCGCTGCCGATCCTGTTCCGGCGCCACCCCCGGCTGCGGCTGGCCGCCCCGCCGCGCTATGCCGATGTCTACCATTTCCACGGGCTGAAGGCCTTGCCGGTCAGCACCTGAACCCCTCGCAATCGCCCGGCCGCGCCAGTCTCGGCCGGGACCAGCCCTGAACAGGTCCGGCCCATGCGCCTGAAGATCGACAAGCCCGGCTTCACGGCCAACGAGCGCATCGTAGCCAATGACATGGGCAATACGATCCTCGGCGCGATGCTGCGGATGCAACAGCATTTCGGCCTGCGGGCGGAGCCGTTCCAGGTGTTCTTCGTGATCGTGCTGGCCACGGTGCAGAAGCTCCTGCGCAATCCGGACGAGATGGATCCCGCCACGCGCGGCGCCGCGCCGCTGCGGCCGGAACACTGCGGCACCATCTCGCGCCGCCGCATCGCCGAGGTGCTGGACATCCCGCTCGAGACCGTGCGCCGCCATGTGGCGCAACTCCTCGCCGAAGGCCTGCTCGAGGAGCGTGGCCGGGGCGAGCTGTGCAGCCGGGACGGAATCCTGGTCTCGCTCTCGCAGGCCGACATCCCGCTGGATGTCGCCCGCGATTTCGTGTCGGTCGTCAATGCCATGGGACGGCGCGGCGCCCTGGGTTGAGCGGGCGCGGCGCTTCGGCAGGGACGTCTCTGGTCTACTCGTTACTCGATCACTGCCGCCAAACAGATGTGCCAGAGACGCAGGGCCAGAAATGCAGCAGCGCCCGGATGCAGGCAAGGCGGTAGTGACCCGAAACGGGTCATCCGCTACAGCGGCAGGACGGTGGTCGACTTGATCTCCTCCATGCTGAGAAGCGCGGTCACGTTGTAGATCCGCACCTCGGAGATCAGCGCCTGGTAGAAGGTGTCATAGGCCCGGGCGTTCTTGACCCGCACCTTCAGGATATAGTCGATGTCTCCCGCCAGCCGGTGCGCCTCCAGCACCTCGGGCCGCTCTTTCAGCGCCTTGAGGAACTTGCGCTGCCATTCCGCCTCATGCTCGGAGGTGCGGATCAGCACGAAGAAACAGGCCTCCAGCCCCAGGGCCTCGGCATCCAGGATCGCGGTCGTCCGGGTGATCACCCCCTGCTCGCGCATCCGGCGGATCCGGTTCCAGACCGGCGTCTTGGACGAGCCCACCTTGCGCGCGATCTCGTCCAGCGACTGCTCGGCATCCTGTTGCAGTTCGGACAGGATTTTCCGGTCCAGATCGTCCAGCTGGGCCGCCATTCGCTTCCTCCCGCGTTTCCCGGAACCCTGTTCCGCCATGCCGCAGTATCGGAACAATCATCCTTATCTGCAAGGGCCACTGGCCATGATAAGGGAAAATATCCTATATTCCCCCGACACCCCTGACCGGAAGGGCCCGACCATGAGCCGCCGCTTCACGCCGAAGATCGTGACCGCCAACCGCCTGCGCGAGGGCGACGTGGTCTATCTGACCGCCGACGACCGCTGGTCGGAGCTTCACCACGAGGCCGAGCTGATCGAGGACGAGGCCCATGCCCAGCTGCGCCTCCTGCACGCCTCGGCGCAGAAGCTGATGATCGTCGGCCCCTATCTGGCCGATGCCAGGCCCGGCCCGCGCGGCCCCGAGCCGACCCATTTCCGCGAGGAGTTCCGCACCCGCGGCCCCTCGAACTACAACCACGGCAAGCAAGCCGACCTCGCGAGCTGAGCGCCATGTATTCCTATTCCGACTTCGACGAAGCCTTCGTCCGCACCCGCGTCGCCCAGTTCACCAACCAGGTCGAGCGGCGGCTGGATGGCAGCCTCACCGAGGATGAATTCCGCCCGCTGCGGCTGATGAACGGGCTCTACCTGCAACTTCACGCCTATATGCTGCGGATCGCGATCCCCTATGGCTCGCTGAATCCCGGCCAGATGCGCCAGCTCGCTTATATCGCCGACACCTGGGACAAGGGCTACGGCCATTTCACCACAAGGCAGAACATCCAGTTCAACTGGCCGAAACTGCCCGAGGTGCCCGCGATCCTCTCGGCGCTGGCCGATGTGCAGATGCATTCGATCCAGACCTCGGGCAACTGCGTGCGCAACGTGACCGCCGACCATTTCGCCGGGGCCGCCGCGGACGAGATCGCCGATCCGCGCCCCTATGCCGAGCTTCTGCGCCAGTGGTCCACCGACCACCCCGAGTTCCAGTTCCTGCCGCGCAAGTTCAAGATCGCCATCACCGGCGCGCCGAACGACCGCGCCGTGACGGCGGCGCATGACATCGGGCTGCGCATCGTCCGCAATGCCGCCGGCGAGACCGGCTTCCAGGTGCTGGTGGGCGGCGGCCTGGGCCGGACGCCGATGGTGGCGATGGTGGTGCGCGACTTCCTGCCGGAAGCCGACCTGCTGCCCTATGTCGAGGCGGTCCTCAGCGTCTACAACAGCTTCGGCCGCCGCGACAACAAGTTCAAGGCGCGGATCAAGATCACCCTGCACGAGACCGGCAAGGACGAGATCACCCGCCTGGTCGAGGCCGAGTTCGCCCGCCTGCGGCCGCTGTTCGGCGGCAACGACCAGAAGCTTCTGGCCGACATCCGCGAGGCTTTCGCGCCCCCCGCCTTCCGCAACGCACCGGTCGATGCCTATGACGCCTTCCACACCGCCGACCCGGTGTTCCGCGCCTGGGCCGACACCAACCTGACCGCGCATCGCAACGACCAGTATGCCATCGTCACCGTCAGCCTGAAGGCGCCGGGCAAGACGCCGGGCGACGCGACCAGCGAGCAGATGCGCCTGCTGGCCGACCTCGCCGAACGCTACGGCCACGGCGACCTGCGCATCAGCCACGAGCAGAACGTCATCCTGCCGCATGTCCACAAGTCCGACCTGCCGGTGCTGCATGCGGCGCTGGTCAAGGCGGGGCTCGGCACCGCGAACGTCGGGCTTCTCTCGGACATCATCGCCTGCCCCGGCATGGATTACTGCGCACTGGCCACCGCCCGCTCGATCCCCGTCGCGCAGGAGCTGGCCACGCATTTCGAGGCGCTGAAGCTGGAGCACGAGATCGGCCCGCTTAAGATCAAGATCTCGGGCTGCATCAACGCCTGCGGCCACCACCATGTCGGCCATATCGGCATCCTCGGCCTCGACCGCGCCGGGGTGGAGAACTACCAGATCACCCTTGGCGGCGACGGCACCGAGGATGCGGTGATCGGCGAGAAGACCGGGCCCGGCTTTGCCTATGACGAGATCGTGCCCGCGATCGAACGCATCCTGCGCGCCTATCTGGGCCTGCGGCAGGAGGCGTCGGAGACCTTCCTTCAGGCCTTCAAGCGGGTCGGGATGGAGCCGTTCAAGGCTGCCCTCTACGCCTCCGAGGGCGCGCAAGATGCCGCGTGACGGGCGTCACGAAGGCCCGGTCGCCGAGCGCGTCGCCACGCTGAACGCGCGCTACAAGCACCACTCCGCGACGGCGGTGCTGGAGCACGCGCTGGCGGACCATGACCTGGGCCAGGTGGCACTGGTCTCCTCCTTCGGGGCGGAATCGGTGGTGCTCCTGCATCTCGTCAGCGTCATCGCGCCGGAGACGCCGGTCCTGTTCATCGACACGCGGATGCTGTTCCAGGAGACGCTGGACTACCAGCGCGAGCTGGCCGAGAAGCTGCATCTCTGCGACGTGCGCACCATCCGGGCCGCGCAACCGCGCGTGGCCTTCGAGGACCCGGACAACACGCTGCACCAGTTCAACACCGACGCCTGCTGCAACGTCCGCAAGGTCGAGCCGCTGGAACGCGCGCTCGCACCGTTCGACGGCTGGATCACCGGCCGCAAGCGGTTCCAGAACGCCGACCGGGGCACCATCGACTTCTTCGAGAACGAGGGCGACTTCCGGATCAAGGTCAACCCGCTGGCCCATTGGGGGCGCGAGGATCTTGAGGAATACATGGTCGAGAACCGCCTGCCCCGGCATCCGCTGGTGGCGAAGGGCTACCCTTCCATCGGCTGCGCGCCCTGCACCAGCCCGGTGAAGCCCGGCGAGGACCCCCGCGCCGGGCGCTGGCGCGGGCAGGCCAAGACCGAATGTGGGATCCATTTCATCGACGGCAAGGCCGTTCGCCCAAAGGAGAACGCGGCATGAGCGTGATCGTGACCGATGCGGGCTTCGCCCCCGCCCCCGAGCGTCGGATCCCGGCGCTGGCCGAGCTGACCGCCGATGCGACGGCCGTCGACCTGCTCCAGACCGACGATCCCTCGGTGCTGGAGGGGCAGCTGGACCGGCTGACCCTGATCCGCGTCGCCTTCCCCGCCTTCAGCGACGGCCGCGCCTTCACCCTGGGCCGGAAGCTGCGGATGCTGGGCTACAAGGGCCAGCTTCTGGCGCTGGGGCCGGTGATCGCCGACCAGTACGCCATGCTGCGCCGGGTGGGCTTCGACGGGGCCGAGATCCCGGACGAGATCGCCGCCCGCCAGCCGGCCGAGCAATGGCAGTTCCGCGCCGACTGGCAGGCGCATCACTATCAGGCCCGGCTGCGCGCCTGATCCCTTTCCGCTTCGCAAACGGGCCGCAGGGGAAAGGCTTCCCTTGGCGCGCCCGCTCGCCTATGGAGGGCGAAACAATGACCGAGGCCCTGATGATGGACGTCGCCCGCACCAAGCCCCACCTGCCCGACGCGCAGACCGTGACCAAGGTCACGCACTGGACCGACCGGCTGTTCTCGTTCCGGGTCACCCGCCCCGCCTCGCTGCGGTTCCGCTCGGGCGAGTTCGTGATGATCGGGCTTCTGGGCGACAACGGAAAGCCCTTGCTGCGGGCCTATTCCATCGCCTCGCCCAGCTGGGACGAGGAGCTGGAGTTCTACTCGATCAAGGTGCCGGACGGGCCGCTGACCTCGAAGCTGCAGCACATCCAGCCGGGGGACGAGATCATCCTGCGGCCGAAACCCGTGGGGACGCTGGTGCATGACGCCCTGCTGCCGGGCAGCCGGATCTGGTTCCTTGCGACCGGGACCGGGATCGCGCCCTTCGCCAGCCTGATGCGCGACCCGGAGACCTATGACAAGTACGACCAGGTCATCATGATGCACACCTGCCGGGAAGTGGCGGAGTTGGAATATGGCCGGCAGCTGGTGGAGAGCCTGAAGGACGATCCGCTGATCGGCGAGATGGTCGGGGACAAGCTGCTCTACTACCCCACCACCACCCGCGAAGCCTCGCCCCGGATGGGGCGGATCACCGAGAACCTGACGAGCGGAAAGGTCTTCGCTGACCTCGGGCTCGCTCCGATGGACCCCGAGGAAGACCGGGCGATGGTCTGCGGGAGCCTTGCCTTCAACCACGACGTCAAGGCCGTGCTGGAGAAGTTCGGGCTGCGGGAAGGGGCGAATTCGGAGCCGCTGGAATATGTGGTCGAGAAAGCCTTCGTCGGCGACGGGATCTGATCCGTCCACGCGCGGGCGAGGAGGCGTATCCCGAGATTTCAATGGGTTGCAGGTCCACGCTCATGTGACTTTTACCATGAAGGGAAGGCCGCGAGGGTGATCCCCGCGGCCTTCCCCATGTCCTGCGGCACATCCCGGCAATGAAGAAGGCCGCAGGATCGCTCCTGCGGCCTTCGGCTTCGGCGGGTGCCGAAGGGATTACATGCCCAGAGCGGCCTTGACCTGGGCCACGGTGTCGGCGACCAGCGCCGGGTTGGCGCGGGCGGCTTCCACGGCGGTCTTCAGCGTGGTCTTGGTGGCGTCGTCCAGCGCCGAGCCGTCGATCAGGGCGACCACGGCATCGGCATTGAAGTTCGCCGGGTCCAGCGCAGCGGCAGCCGCGTCGGTGGCGGCGGCGGCGCCTTCGGTCACGGCGTCGGTCGCAGCTTCGGTAGCGGCGGCGGTGCCTTCGGTCACGGCATCGGCCGCGCCCTCGACGGCGTCGGTCGCGGCATCCGTCGCGGCCTCGGTCGCGGTGGCGGCGGCTTCGGTGGCAGCAGCGGCTTCCGCCTCGGCCTTGGCGGCGGCTTCGGCGGCGGCGGCTTCGGCGGCAGCAGCCTCGGCAGCGGCGGCTTCGGCGGCCTTGGCGGCGGCCTCCTGCTCCATCGCGGCCTGTTGCGCCGGCTTGTAGCTGAACTGGTAATAGCCCAGGCCGGCGAGAATGATGACGATCGCGCCGATGATGACAGTTCTGTTCATGTCAAATACTCCCTTGTCCCGGACTGGGGCCCGGACGCTGGTGATATGGCAGCTTGGCGCGGCAATGAAAAGCCCATGCAGGTGCCAAGGGGCCGCAAGCCCGGATTTTCGCTGTTTTTCTGGCCCGATGGCCCTGCTGCCGGGTTGCGGCTTGTCCCAAGGGGGACTAGATTGCCGCCGCCGAACCGCAATGACCAAAGGACAACTGCCATAGCCCGCCGCCCGCACAATGCCCCGCCGCAACGCGAAACCGGACCCCGTATCAACGACCGTATCCGCGCTCCGGAGATCCGCCTGATCGGGGCGGATGGCGAAAACGTCGGGGTGGTGACCCCCGCGCGCGCCTTGCAGATGGCTCAGGACGCGGGCCTCGACTTGGTCGAGATCTCGCCCACGGCCGTGCCGCCGGTCTGCAAGATCATGGATTTCGGCAAGTTCAAATACGAGAACCAGAAGCGCGAGGCCGAGGCGCGCAAGAAGCAGAAGATCATCGAGATCAAGGAAATCAAGTTCCGGCCGGGCACCGATACGCATGACTACGACGTCAAGATGCGCTCGGTGATGAAGTTCCTGGGCGAAGGCGACAAGGTGAAGGTCACCCTGCGCTTCCGCGGCCGCGAGATGGCGCACCAGGAACTGGGGCTGGAGCTGTTGAACCGGGTCGCCGCCGAAGTGGGCGAGGCCGGGAAGGTCGAATCCATGCCCAAGCTGGAAGGCCGGCAGATGGTGATGATGATCGCGCCGAAATAGGGTCTGCGATTTCCGTCTGGACCTATACGGGGGCGATCTGCCCCCGTTTTTCATTTCGCCTCGCGCAGCCGGCCGCGCTGGGGGATTTCCTTCAGAAGCCCGCCCACCCCCATGGCCGCGATATCCGCGCCGGTGACGGGGATGCCGCAGATCACCCGCTCCAGCACCCAGTCGGCCCCGTTCAGCGCGGGGCTCCGCACGCAGCCGGGCAGGCCGATGACGGGCGTTTGCGCCAGGCTGCCGAGGAAGAGGAGATTGCCGGGGTCCACAGGCATGCCGAAGCGTTCGACGCTGCCCCCGGCCCTGCGGACCGCGGCAGGGGCCACGTCCTGCGGGTCGGAGGTGGCCGAGGCGGTGAGGATCAGGACCAGATCGGCGGGCGGCAGGTTGGCCAGCGTGGCGGCCAGCGTCTCGGTGTCATGCGGGCAGCGCAGATGCGCGGCGAGCGCGACGCCAAGCGCGGCGAGGCGGTTGGCGATCGGCTGGATGCCAAGCTCGCGCGCCTGGGGGGAAAGCTGCGTCTCGACCAGCACGGCCGTGCGGCGGCGCGCGGGGCAGAGGCGCAGGGCCCCTGCCCCGGCCTCTGCCGCTTTGGTCACAGAGGTCGAGGGAACGGCATAGGCGATGATCTTCACCGTCGCGGCCATCTCTCCGTCGGCAAGGCGCTGCCAGGGGGCGACAGTGGCCAGCGTGATCATCGGATCGACCGTATTCAGCGCCTGCACGCGGTCGGCCAGCACCTCGGCGAGGCCGGGCGCGCTGGCATGCAGGTTCACCCTTCCGGTGCCGACCGGGGCCAGGCGGAGCCCGGCGAGGTCGGGATCGGCGACGAGGGCGCGGGCGACGGCAAGCGCCGCGGCATCCTCATGCATGTCGCCGGGATCAAGCCGGGCGACGGTAACCTGGGTCAGGCCGGCCGCTTCGAGCGCGGCGAGTTCGTTCGGGCCGAGGTGGCAGCCCTTGCGCAGCCGGCCCTGCGGCAGGGCGACGGAATGGGCGAGGATCGCGCCTTCGGCCTGGGTCAGGGGGACGGGGCCGAAGCGCATTCAGGCCCGCAGGACCTGGGTGATCTGGGCCATGATGCTGACCGCGATCTCGGCCGGGCTGCGCGCGCCGATGTCGAGGCCGACCGGGGCGTGGATCCGGGCGATGTCCCCGGGCGGGATGCCCATGGCGGCCAGCCGCTCGAGGCGCCGGGCATGGGTCTTCTTCGAGCCAAGGCAGCCGAGGTAGAAGGCGGGCGAGGCGAGTGCGGCGCGGATCGCGGGATCGTCGAGCTTTGGGTCGTGGGTCAGCGTGACGACGGCGGTGCGGGCGTCGGGGTTCAGGGCGGCCATGGCCTCGTCCGGCCAGTCGTCGAGGATGGTTTCGCCGGGGAAGCGGGCCTCGGAACCGAAGGCGGCGCGGGGGTCGATCAGCGTGGGGGCATAGCCGCAGGTCCGGGCGATGGCGAGGAGCGGCTGGGCGATGTGGACCGCGCCGACAACGATCAGGCGCAGGGGAGGGTTGTGGACGGCGATGAAGCGGCCGTCCTCCTCGGTGCCGGAGCGGTCGGAGCGGAAGCGGGCGTCGGCGGCGGGATCCTCGCCCGGCGCGAGGAGCTGGCGGGTCCAGCCTTCCGGCCGGGTGGCGAGGGCGAGCGCGCGGGGGGCGGCGCGGGCCTCGACCAGGGCGGCGAGGGTGGCTTCGGGCAGCGCCTCGGCCCCCTCGCCCACGGGTTCGACCAGGATGCGGATGGTGCCGCCGCAGGCGAGGCCGGCGGCGAAGGCGGTCTCGTCCGAGACGCCGAAGGTCAAAAGGCGCGCGCGGCGGTCCTGCAGGGCATCGAGGGCCTCGGTCACGACCGCGCCCTCGACGCAGCCGCCGGAGACCGAACCCTGCATCTCGCCCGTGCCGGAGACGACGAGCTGGCTGCCGGCCTGGCGGGGGGCGGAGCCCCAGGTCTCGACCACGGTGGCGAGGGCGGCGCCAAGGCCCTGGCGATGCCAGCGAAGCGCGGTTTCGGGGATCTGGTCATGGGCGGCGCGGGTCATGGGCGCGAGTATGTCGCCCGTCGCGGCGCTTTGCCATGAAAAACGGAAGGCCGCGGGGGAAACCGCGGCCTTCTAGGGGTCTTACTCGACCGAGGCGGTGCGCATCAGCGGGGTGATCACCCGCACCTCGACCCGGCGGTTGGCGGGCTCGCTGGCCTGGGTGTCGACCAGAAGCTCGGTCTCGCCATAGCCCTGTACGACCATGTTCTCCGGCGGGATGTCGAAGTATTCGGTCAGGGCCAGCGCCACCGATTCGGCCCGGCGGTCGGAAAGCGCGAGGTTCATCGCCGCCTTGCCGGTCGCGTCGGTATGGCCCTCGATCAGGAAGACCTCGCGCGGGTTCTCGTCCAGAAGCTTCTGCATCACCCGGCCGAGGTCGGTGAGGTTGCGCGCCTCGTCGGCGGCGATGGCGGCGGAGCCGGAGGCGAAGGTGATGTTCTCGACATCGATCACCGCGGCCAGCGCGCGCACCTGCGGGATCTCGCGGATCTGGCGGAGCGAGAACTTGCGGCCCGCCCGGTCGGCCTCGAGTGCCGCCAGTTCGCGCTTCAGCGCGGCGTCGTTGTCCGAGGAGGAGATGACGATGCGCTTCTTCGGCTTCGGCAGGTCGCGGACCACCACCACTTCCTCGGGCTCGAGGTCGTCGATCAGCACGATCTCGCGGCCAAGATCGTCATAGGTCGCGCGGCGCAGCACGCGGCCGGTCGCGTCGCGGATCGTCACCACCTGGGTCCCGTCGCCGCGCCGCACGATGGTGCGGGTCGAGCCGTCCTTGAAGGTCTCGGTCCGCACGTTCGAGCCGGGCTGGCGGATGATGGTGTCGTCGTCCTTGAGCACCCGGTAGGTGCCGTCGGGCTGCAGCACGATCACGCGGTCGCCGGTGTTCGACACCACGCGGGAATCCCCCATCGACGAGACGACGGGCGTCCCCGCGGCGGCTTCGCGGTTGTTCTTGATGATCGCGCCCACCGCGAGCGCGCCCAGAACCAGAAGCCCGGCCTTTTCCAGGTCCGAAAGGCCGCTCTTCTTGCCATCGGCGAGCTTCCTCGGCGCCGCGGCGAATTCCTCGGCCGAGGAGCGGGTGTTCTCCCTGGTCACGGTTTCCTCGACCACCGAGGCCACCAGATCGGCCGGGGCCGGGGCGATCTCGACCGGCTGGCCCGCCTCGGACTCGGGCCGGGCGGCGAGGACTTCGGCGGCTTCAAGCGACGCGGGGTCGATCGCGGTCGGATCGGTGGTCAGAAGCTTGGTCAGGGTCTCGACCTCGGTCTCGCTGACCACGGGAGCCTCGACCGGCTCGGCCTCGGCTGTCGGGGCCGGCTCGGCGACGGCGAGACCGGCGGCGGGATCGACGATCTCGCCCGAATCGGTGATGGCGAGTTCGGCTTCCGCAGCCTGAAGCGCCTGGGCGGCGGCCTCGGGGTCGATCACCTCGCCGGTGGCGGGGTCAACGGTGCCTTCTGCGGAAGCGGCGGCTTCGGCTTCGGCGGCGGGTTCCTCGGTCACCGGCTCCTCGGCCACGGTCGCCTCGGGCGCGGCCTCTTCCGGCGCGGGTTCCTCGGCGGTTGCCGCGGGTTCCTCGGCCGCAGGCTCTTCGGCCACGGCTTCATCGGTCGCCGGTTCCTCGGCGGCGGGCTCTTCGGTCACGGCTTCGTCGGTCGCCGGTTCCTCGGCGGCGGGCTCTTCGGTCACGGCTTCATCGGTCGCCGGTTCCTCGGCCGCGGGTTCTTCGGTCACCGCTTCATCGGCCGCCGGTTCCTCGGCCGCGGGTTCTTCGGTCACCGCTTCATCGGCCGCCGGTTCCTCGGCGGCGGGTTCTTCGGTCACCGCTTCATCGGTCGCCGGTTCCTCGGGCGCGGGTTCTTCGGTCACGGTCGCCTCGGGCGCGGGCTGCTCTTCGACCGCTGCGGGTTCTTCGGCGGCGGGCTCCTCCGCGGCAGCGGCTTCGGCCGCAGCCTCGGCGGCGGCCTGGGCTTCGGCTTCGGCCTGGGCAGCGGCCTCGGCTTCGGCGGCGGCGGCGGCTTCCGCCTCGGCCTGGGCCTGGGCGGCGGCCTCGGCTTCGGCCTGGGCCTGGGCAGCAGCCTCGGCGGCGGCCTGAGCCTCGGCCTCGGCGGCGGCCTTGGCTTCGGCTTCCGCAGCGGCGGCGGCAGCGGCTTCCGCCTCGGCCTGAGCCTGGGCGGCGGCCTGGGCCTCGGCTTCCGCAGCGGCGGCTTCCGCAGCGGCGGCCTCGGCTGCAGCGGCGGCTTCGGCCTCGGCCTGGGCGGCAGCCTCGGCCTCGGCCTGCAGCTTGGCCACGATGGCATCGAAATCGCAATCGGCGTCGGCGCTCGGCGTGCAGAGCACCGTTCCGTCCGGCCCGGTCACGGACCCGTCCTCGTTCAGCACCTGCGCATAGGTCGGCAGCGTGCCCATGGGGCTGATCGCGACCGACAGCGCGGTGGTGGAGATCAGAAGCTTTCTCATGTTCCCAGGTCCCTATCCTGATGGTCGAGCGGAAAACGCGGACGATTCGCCCTCGGTTCCCGGCACGGATGCCCATAACAAAGGCATGGGGGGCGTGATATGCGATATCACCGGCTTGCCAAGCCATAACTTCATGCAAACGCTGGCCTATTCGCGAAGAAGCGCCAGAAGCCGCGCCTTTTCGCCACTGTCGCCGGGGTCCGAGACGGCCTGGCCGAGGGCTTCGAGCGAGGCGATGGAATGGCCGGCGCGGAAGCTGTCGACATGCGGCAGCATGGCGCGGATGCCGGCCGCCTTCGGCGCAAAGCCGGTCCAGCGCAGGAGCGGGTTGAGCCAGATCAGCCGGCGGCAGGAGAGGTGGAGGCGCTCGATTTCCCTGGCCAGCAGGCCCGCGTCGTCGCGGTCGAGCCCGTCGGTGATCAGCAGCACGACCGCCCCCTGCCCCAGCACCCGGCGCGACCAGTCGCGGTTGAAGGCGTGCAGCGACTGGCCGATGCGGGTGCCGCCGGACCAGTCCTGCGCCTCGGCCCCGGCGGCGCGGAGCGCGGCATCCACGTCGCGGGCACGCAGGTGCCGGGTGATATTGGTGAGCCTTGTGCCGAAGGTGAAGGCGTGGACCCTGGCCCAGCCCTGGCCCTTGCGGTTGGCGACGGCGTGGACGAAGTGCAGCACCATGCGGCTGTAGTCGGACATCGAGCCCGAGATGTCGCAGAGGACGACGAGGTTCGGCCAGCGGGTGACCGGCGCCTTGCGGGGCAGCCGGGCGATCTCGCCGCCCCGGCGCAGCGCCTCGCGCAGGGTGCGGTGCGGGTCGATCCGGCGGCCGGCCGGGGTGGCGCGGCTGCGGCGGGTGACGAGGGGGCGGACGGGGAGCGAGAGGCGGGCGAGCATCCGCCGCGCCTCGGCGATCTCGGCGGCGGACATCTGCTCGAAGTCGAGGGTCTTGAGGCGTTCCTCGGCCGACATGGTGGCGGAGGCGTCGATCTCGATCTGCTCCGGGGCCTCGCCGGTTTCGGGCATCGGGGGAAGCTGGCCGTCCAGCAGCGCCTCGGCCGCGCGCTTCTCGGCCGCCTGGGCGGCGCGTTCCTCGGCCACGCCGCGCACCTGGGGCAGCATGAGCGACATCATGTGCTCCATGTAGCGCGGGTCGCGCCAGAACAGGCGGAAGACCTGGGCAAAGGTCGCGCGCTCCTCGGGGCGGGAGACGAAGACGGCCTGGAGGGTGTGGAAGAAGTCGTCCCTGCGGGCGAAGCCGGCGGCCTCTACCGCGCGGATCGCGTCGAGGGTGCGGCCGGGGCCGACGGGAAGGCCGGCCTTGCGCAGCGCGCGGGCGAAATGGGCGAGGTTCTCGGCCAGCTTGCCGTCTTCGGGGAGGGGGAGATCGGGATAGGTCGGCATCCGTGGCCAGCCCCGGGGGGTTTCACACCCCCCGGACCCCCCGTGGAGTATTTCCGCCAAGAGGAAGCATCATGCCGGGGCCAGTTCGCGTTTGACCTCGTCGAGGAGGCGTCTGGCTTCGGAGCCCTGGATCCTTGCGATGTCGTCCTGGTATTTCAGGATCGCGCCCAAAGTGTCGGCGATGACCTCGGGCGAGAGCGAGATGACGTCGAGGGCGAGGAGGCATTTCGCCCAGTCGATCGCCTCGGCCACGCCGGGTTTCTTGAACAGGTCCTCGTGGCGCAGGCGCTGGACGAAGGCCACGACCTCGCGGGACAGGGCGGCCTGCGCCTCGGGGACGCGGGCGTGCAGGATGGCGAGTTCGCGGTCGAAACCGGGGTAGTCGACCCAGTGGTAGAGGCAGCGGCGCTTCAGCGCGTCATGCACCTCGCGCGTGCGGTTGGAGGTGAGGATGACGATGGGGGGTTCGGGGGCCTTGATGGTGCCGAGTTCCGGGATGGTGACCTGGAAGTCGGAGAGCGCCTCGAGCAGGAAGGCCTCGAAGGGTTCGTCGGTGCGGTCGAGCTCGTCGATCAGGAGCACCGGCGCACCGCCGGGTTGCGGGCGCATGGCGGCGAGGAGCGGGCGTTCGATCAGGTAGTCTTCGGTGAAGAGCTCGGTCTTGAGCGCGTCGCGGTCGGCGCCGCCCTGCGCCTCGGCGGTGCGGATGGCGATCATCTGGGCGGCGAAGTTCCATTCGGCGACGGCGGAGGCGGCGTCCAGCCCCTCGTAGCATTGCAGCCGGATCAGGCGGCGGTCCAGCGCGGCGGCGAGGGTCTTGGCGATCTCGGTCTTGCCGACGCCGGCCTCGCCTTCGAGGAAGAGCGGGCGGCCGAGTTTCAGCGCGAGGAAGACCACGGTGGCCAGCGCGCGGGAGGCGACATAGCCCTGGCCCGCAAGGAGCTGTTCCACGCCGTCGATGTCCCTGGGAATGGTGGTCAATCGCTGCCCCTGCCTTTCGGGCAGGTTGTCCGGGCGGCGGGCGGCGGTCAAGCCGTTTCGGCGGCGAGCCAGTCGCGGAAGG
Organism: Tabrizicola soli; assembly: GCF_015999335.1. Taxonomy (GTDB): domain Bacteria; phylum Pseudomonadota; class Alphaproteobacteria; order Rhodobacterales; family Rhodobacteraceae; genus Tabrizicola; species Tabrizicola soli. The sequence goes on from NZ_JAEACP010000007.1 coordinate 151,248, forward strand.
AGCGGAGCGGCGCGCGCGAGGGCGCGGCGCGGGGCCAGACGAGGTGGTAGCTGCCGAGCGCGGCGACGGGGGGGCCGAAGACCGGGACCAGGCGGTGCTCGGCAAGCTCGCGCTGGATCAGGAAGGTGGGGATCAACGCCAGGCCCATGCCGTGGATGGCGCCCTGGGTCAGGGTGGCGAACTGGTCGAACATCATGCCGGGCGGGCGCTGGCCGGGGGCGCCGTGGTGCGCCAGCCAGCGGCCCCAGTCGCCGGGGCGGCTTTCCAGTTGCAGGAGCGGCTGGGCGAGGATGTCGGTGGCGCGGGTGAGCGGCGGCAGGCCGGGGGCGGCGACGGCCAGGACCTCCTCGTCCATCAGTTTCAGGTAGTCGACGCCGGGCCAGTCCTGCCGGCCGTAGTGGATCGCGGCGTCGAAGGCGGTGCCGGCGAAGTCGAAGGGGCGGAGGCGCGTGGAGAGGTTGACCGTGACCTCGGGGTGGCTTTGCGCGAAGCGGGCGAGGCGCGGGGCGAGCCAGTGCATCCCGAAGGCGGGCAGGATCGCGAGGTTGAGGGAGCCGCCGGTCGGGTTGGCGCGCAAGGTGATCGAGGCGGAGGCGAGGAGGTGGAGGGCCTTGCGGACCTCGGCCACGTAATCCTGCCCGGCGGGGGTGAGGCGCAGGCGCTGGCGCTCGCGGATCAGGAGGGGGACGCCGAGTTGTTGTTCGAGGCCTTGCAGGGCGCGGCTGATGGCGCCCTGGGTAAGGCTCAGTTCCCCGGCCGCGGCGGAGGCGGTGCCGAGGCGGTCGACGGCCTCCAGCGCCATCAGGGCCGGGATCGGCGGCAGGTAGCGGCGGGGGAGCATTATGAGTTTCCCTCATGAACCCGTGCAGGGGTTTCGATAGAACAGGCCAGCCTTCCATGCAAGGATGCCGGCAAAGATGGAGACCTGATCATGCTGGACAAGCCGAAACTGAAAGCCAAGGACGCGCCGGACCTGAGCCGCTTCGACTGGGAGGATCCCTTCCGGCTGAACGACCAGTTGACCGAGGAAGAGCGGATGCTGCGCGATGCGGCGCGGGCCTATGCGCAGGAAAAGCTGCAGCCGCGCGTGGTGGCGGCCTATCGCGAGGAGACGACCGATCCGTCGATCTTCCGCGAGATGGGCGAGATGGGCCTTCTGGGCGTGACCGTGCCCGAGGAATACGGCGGGCTGGGCGCGTCCTATGTGGCCTATGGGCTGGTCGCGCGCGAGGTCGAGCGGGTCGATTCGGGCTATCGGTCGATGATGTCGGTGCAGTCGTCCCTCGTGATGTATCCGATCTATGCCTATGGCTCCGAGGCGCAGCGGCGGAAGTATCTGCCGAAGCTGGCAAGCGGCGAGTTCATCGGCTGCTTCGGGCTGACGGAGCCGGATGCGGGGTCGGACCCGGCGGGGATGAAGACCGTCGCGAAGAAGACGGCCAATGGCTATGTGCTGAACGGCGCGAAGATGTGGATTTCCAACGCCCCGATCGCGGATGTATTCGTGGTCTGGGCCAAGTCCGAGGCGCATGGCGGCAAGATCAAGGGCTTCGTGCTGGAGAAGGGCATGAAGGGGCTTTCGGCGCCGAAGGTGGGGGGGAAGCTTTCCCTCCGCGCCTCGATCACCGGCGAGATCGTGATGAAGGATGTCGAGGTCGGCGAGGACGCGCTTCTGCCGCATGTCGAGGGGCTGAAGGGGCCGTTCGGCTGCCTGAACCGGGCGCGCTATGGGATTTCCTGGGGCGTGATGGGCTCGGCCGAGTTCTGCCTGCACGCGGCACGGCAATACGGGCTGGACCGCAAGCAGTTCGGCAAGCCCATCGCGGGGACGCAGATCTACCAGCTGAAGCTCGCCAACATGCTGACCGAGATTTCGCTGGGGTTGCAGGCGTCCTTGCGGGTCGGGCGGCTCCTGGACGAGGCCAATGCGGCGCCGGAGATGATCTCGATCGTCAAGCGCAACAACTGCGGCAAGGCGCTGGAAGCGGCGCGCTGGGCGCGGGACATGCATGGTGGCAACGGAATCCAGGAGGATTTCCAGGTCATGCGCCACATGGTGAACCTGGAGACGGTGAACACCTACGAGGGCACGCATGACGTCCATGCGCTGATCCTGGGCCGCGCGATCACCGGGCTGCAGGCGTTTTTCTGATTTGGCCCCTGCCCCCGCCGTGATAACCGGGACCGGCGCCCCTTGCGGGCGTCGGATGCCTCCGGCGGGGATATTTTCGCAAAGATGAAAGCACGGGCGCGATGCGGGTGACGGCCGTCCTGACGGTCAGGAACGAGGGCGCGTTCCTGCTGGAGTGGCTGGCGCATCACCGGGCCTGCGGGATCAGCGATTTCCTGGTCTTCTCCAACGATTGCGACGATGGCACCGATGCGATGCTGGAGCGGCTGGCGGCGCTGGGCTGGCTGGCCCATGTGCCGAACCCCGGCCCGCATCCCGAGGGGCCGCAATGGGCGGCACTGAAGCGGGCGGACCGACATCCGCTGGTGACGGGGGCGGACTGGCTGGTGCCGCTGGACGTGGACGAGTTCGTCAATGTGCATGTCGGCGACCGGACGATCCCGGCGCTTTTGGCCGCGCTGCCCGAGGCGACGGCGATCCCGCTGACCTGGCGGCTCTTCGGCAATGCCGGGGTGGTGGGGTTCGAGGACCGGCCGGTGACCGAGGTCTTCACCCGCGCGGCGCCGGCGGTGCTGCACTGGCCCTGGCGGGCGCAGCTGTTCAAGACGCTGTACCGCAATGACGGCAGCTATGGCAAACTGGGGGTGCATCGGCCGCGCCGGCCCGATCCCGCGCGCAAGCCGCGCTGGTTCGACGGCTCGGGGCGCGAGTTGCCGGCGGTCTATCACGGGGCGCGGATCTTCTCGGCCCCGGGGCGGGACCATGGCCGGCTGGCGCAACTGAACCATTACCCCCTCGGCGCGGTGGAGAGCTATGTCCTGAAAAGCGACCGGGGCCGGGCGGTGCACGGGGGCGACCGGCTGGGGATGGACTACTGGGTGGAGCGCAATTTCGTGGCCGTGGAGGACCGGACGGTGCTGGGGCTGGCAAGCGGAGCCCTGCGCGGGGAGCTGCATGGCGATCCGGTCCTGGGGCCGCTGCACCGCGCCGCCGTCGCCTGGCGCCGGGCGCGCTTTGCCGCGCTGATGGCCGAGGAGCCCTGGCGCGCGCTTTACGGCCGGCTCCTGCTGGCGCCTCCCAGCCGGATTCTCTCTCCGGCCGAAGCCGAGACGATCTGGAAGCCCTGGGCGCGGGCAACCACCAAGGGTTGAGCCTTGTGCGTCGACCCATTCGCCGGGGTTGCCGGACCCGGCCGGGCGGAAACAGTCGGTCCGGCTTGTTGCCGGGCGTGCGGGGAATACCAGGTGCAACGCCTTGTCGTGGCTGAATTTTCGCCCCATTGTGAGCAGGTAAGAGTGCGAATTTTGACCAGTCATTGAAGGCCGATAGCCATGTCCGATCCGAACGCGCCTCCTGAATGGCAGCGCGCCATGCTTTCGATTGCCGAGGGCGATGGCGACTTCCTGCCGCTGGGTGACCGGCATTATGCCTTCTTCGCGGAAGAACGGCCGCTCCTTCTGGTGACCTTCGAGGATGCCGCCGCCCTGCGCGAGCGGCCGGACAACCTGCCCGAATTCTATCAGATGGCCAGGGCGAGGGGCTGGTCGCTCCTGACCGTCCTGTCGGAGGGCGAGAGCTGGTGGCGCGATCCGGCGGTGTTCCGCTATTTCGACCGGCTGGCCGACGACGGGTTCCTGGAGGATTTCGACCGGGTGGTGTTCTACGGCGCAGGGCCATCGGGCTATGCGGCGGCGGCCTATTCGATCACGGCGCCGGGGGCCGAGCTGGTGCTGGTCGCGCCGCGCGCCACGCTGGACCCCGCGCTCGCGGGCTGGGACGAGCGCCACCGCAGCGCGCGGCGGCTGAACTTCCGCAGCCGCTATGGCTATGCGCCGGACATGACGGAAAGCGCGTCCCGGGTCTGGCTGATCCACGATCCGCTGCACCGGCCCGATGCGATGCATGCGGCCCTGTTCCAGCGCCCCTGGGTCACGCCGCTGCGCGCCCGCTATACCGGCGAGGGCACCGAGGACACGCTGAAGGAGATGCGCATCCTGGACCGGATCCTGGAGGCGGCGATGGAGGGCAAGTTCTCGGCCGAATATTTCTCGTGGCTCTGGCGCGGGCGGCGGTCGAACGGCAGCTACCTGCGCACGATCCTGGCGGCGGCGCGGCTGCAGGGCCGGCGCCGGCGCGAGATCATGATCTGCCGCTCGGTCACCTCGCGGCTGAACGCGCCGCGCTACGCCCGCCGCCTGGCCGAGCTGACCGGGGGCTATGACTGATCACTCGCCGTAGCCGTCGGCGATCCGGTCCAGCCGGGCGGCCGCGATCCTTGCAGGATGGACCCTGATGCCACTGGAAACGGGGGCGGGTTTGCGTTACCTGCGCCCCATGCAAGCGATCACCCTGCCCCGCCCCGACGACTGGCACCTGCACCTGCGCGACGGCGCGATGCTGCAGGCCGTGCTGCCGGAAACCGCGCGCCATTTCGCCCGCGCGATCATCATGCCGAACCTGGTGCCGCCGGTGGTGACGCTGGCCGATGCGACGGCCTACCGCGAGCGGATCCTGGCGGCGCTGCCCGGGGAGATGGGTTTCGATCCCCTGATGACGCTCTACCTGACCGAGGGCACCGACCCCGCGGACGTGGAGCGGGCGGCGGCCTCGGGTCTGGTGAAGGCGGTGAAGCTGTATCCGGTGGGGGCGACGACCAATTCGCACTCGGGCGTGCGGGACCTGGCGAAGGTGATGCCGGTGCTGGAGCGGATGGCGGCGATCGGCCTGCCCTTGTGCACCCATGGCGAGGTGACGGACCCAGAGGTCGACATCTTCGACCGCGAGGCGGTGTTCATCGACACGGTCCTCGACCCGCTGCGCCGCCGGTTGCCGGAGCTGCGGGTGGTGATGGAGCATATCACCACCGAGGAAGGCGCCGCCTATGCCGCCGAGGGTGGCGAGAATCTGGCCGCCACGATCACCACGCATCACCTGATCATCAACCGCAACCACATCCTCGCCGGGGGCATCAGGCCGCATTATTACTGCCTGCCGGTCGCCAAGCGCGAGAAGCACCGGCTGGCGCTGCGCAGGGCCGCGACCTCCGGAAGCCCGCGCTATTTCCTCGGCACCGACTCGGCGCCGCATGTCGACGCGCTGAAGGAACATGCCTGCGGCTGCGCGGGCTGCTTCACGGCGACCAATACGCTGAGCCTGCTGGCGCATGTGTTCGAGGAGGAGGGGGCGCTGGACCGGCTGGAGGGCTTTGCCTCGCGCAACGGCCCGGCCTTCTACCGCCTGCCGGTGAACGCGGGCGAGATCCGGCTGGAGAAGCGGGCCGAGCCTTGCGTCTGGCCGGCGAAGATCGTCTCGGACACCGGCCCCGTCACCGTCTTCGACCCCGGCTTCCCCGTGTACTGGCACGTTCTCCCCTGACCCGCTCCTCGATGACTTCGTCACTCGTCGCCATCGCGAGGAGGAGACGAAGTCGAACGACGAGCCCCTCCGAAAGGACCCGCGCATGATCCCCTCGACCTTCCCGCCGAAAGCGGAAATCGCCCGTCTCGCCGCCCGCGCGCTTCTGGAGATCAAGGCGGTGCATTTCAACGCCGAGACGCCGTTCACGCTGGCCTCGGGCCTGCCCTCGCCGACCTACATCGACTGCCGCAAGCTGATCAGCTATCCGCGCATCCGCTCGACCCTGATGGATTTCCTCGCCGTCACGGTGATGCGCGAGGCGGGGTTCGAGGCTTTTGACAACATCGCCGGCGGCGAGACGGCGGGCATCCCCTTCGCGGCGCTGGTGGCCGAACGGCTGGCGCTGCCGATGACCTATGTGCGCAAGAAGCCCAAGGGCTACGGCCGCAACGCCCGGATCGAGGGCGCGATGACCGAGGGCCAGCGCGTCCTGCTGGTCGAGGACCTGACCACCGACGGCGGCTCGAAACTGAGCTTCGTCGATGCGATCCGCGAGACCGGGGCCACCTGCGGCCATACGGCGGTGATCTTCTACTACGGCATTTTTCCCGATACCGAGGCGAAGCTCGGCGCGCATGGGGTGAAGCTGCACCATCTCTGCACCTGGTGGGATGTGCTGGCCGAGGCTCGGGCGCAAGGCGCGTTCGACGCGGGCACGCTGGCCGAGGTCGAAAGCTTCCTGAAGGCGCCGCGCGCCTGGCAGGAGGCCCGCAAGGGCTGATTCCTCCCCTTTCCGCATCGCGCAGCGCCGGGAAGGCTTCCACCAAGGCCTGCCACGGCTCCAAGGGCTAGCTTGGCGCTTCATCCGAGGGGCAAGATGTGGTAGGCTCAATCTTGTGGATAAGCGGCTTATGCACAGCTTTCCCCCAACCCATTCCACCGCAGGACGTGCTAGGCGGTGGGCACCAAAAAGCAGACAAGACGGCAGAGGGCAGAAATGACCGAGATCACCGCACTGAGGCCGATGGTTCCGGCCGCAGCCCCGGCTGCGTCCGAGGCCGAGGTCCTGCCGCACAACATCGAGGCCGAACAGCAGCTGCTGGGCGCGATCCTGACCAACAACGAGGTCTTCGACCGGATCTCCAGCCTGGTGAAGGCCGAGCATTTCTTCGACCCCGTGCACCAGCGCATCTTCCAGGTCGCGGCGGCGCGGATCCAGAAGAACGCGCTGGCCTCTCCCGTCACGCTGAAGGCGTTTCTCGAGGATGATCCGGGGCTGAAGGAACTGGGCGGGCCGGCCTATCTGGTGCGCCTCGCCGGGGCGGCGATCTCGGCCTATGCGGCGCGCGACTATGCGCAGATGGTCTATGACCTGGCGGTGCGGCGCGAGCTGATCCAGCTCGGCCGCGACATCGCGGCGCAGGCGGCCAAGGTCGAGGTGGCGTCCGAGCCGAAGGACCAGATCATCGAGGCGGAACAGCGGCTTTACAAGCTGGGCGAGCAGGGCGTCGCGGAGCGCGGATTCCAGAGCTTTCTCAAGGCCGTGACCGACGCGGTGAACGTGGCGAACGCCGCCTACCAGCGTGACGGCGGCCTGGCGGGGATTTCGACCGGGCTGGTCGACATGGACAAGAAGCTGGGGGGACTGCACCCCTCGGACCTCCTGATCCTTGCGGGGCGTCCGTCGATGGGCAAGACCTCGCTGGCCACCAACATCGCCTTCAACATCGTCAAGGCCTACAAGCGCGGCCGGCTGCCCGACGGGACCGAAGGCGCGGTCGAGGGCGGCGCGGTCGGGTTCTTCAGCCTGGAGATGAGCGCCGAACAGCTGGCGGCGCGGATCCTGTCGGAAGCGGCCGAGGTGCCCTCGGAACAGATCCGGCGCGGCGACATGACGGAACAGGAATTCCGCCGTTTCGTCGAGGCGGCCAAGGCGCTGGAAGCCTGCCCGCTCTACATCGACGACACCCCTGCCCTGCCGATCAGCCAGGTCGCCGCCCGGGCGCGGCGGCTGAAGCGGACGCATGGCCTGGATGTGCTGATCATCGACTACCTGCAGCTGCTGAAGGGCTCGTCCAAGGACAACCGGGTCCAGGAGGTCAGCGAGATCACGCAAGGCCTGAAGGCGATCGCGAAGGAGCTGAACATCCCCGTGATCGCCCTGTCGCAGTTGAGCCGTGCCGTCGAAAGCCGCGACGACAAGCGGCCGCAGCTGTCCGACCTGCGGGAATCGGGCTCGATCGAACAGGACGCCGACGTGGTCATGTTCGTCTTCCGCGAGGAATACTACCGCGAGCGGGAGAAGCCCGGCGACCACGAACTGGAGAAGATGGCGCAGTGGCAGGCGCTGATGGAATCGGTGCACGGCAAGGCCGAGGTCATCATCGGCAAGCAGCGCCACGGGCCGATCGGCACGGTGGAACTCTCGTTCGAGGGCCGGTTCACCCGCTTCGGCAACCTGGCGAAGCCCTGGCAGGGCTCGGGCGGGCCGGACGTGGGGTTCTGAGGACGGCGGAGGAAGGTGCGCTGTAGCGCACCCTACGGCGACCGGGGAAAGGTGCGCCTGGGGGACGGCGGGAAGGTGCGCTGTAGCGCACCCTACGCGGGGGACCGGGTGCGGATCGGGTCGGCGAGAAGGCGCAGGCCGTTCAGCACGACGAGAAGCGTCCCGCCCTCATGCCCGATCACCGCCAGGGGCAGCGGCAGCTCGAAGAAGAGGCCGCCGACGACGAGCACCACCATCGCGCCAAGGGCCAGCGTGAGGTTCTGCCGGATGATCCGCGCGGTCCGGCGGGCGAGCGCCTGGGCGGCGGCGAGCTTGCGCAGGTCCTCGGCCATCAGCGCCACATCGGCGGCCTGAAGCGCCACCTCGCTGCCCGCGACGCCCATGGCGACGCCGACATCGGCCCGCGCCAGGGCCGCGGCATCGTTCACCCCGTCGCCGATGAAGGCCACCCGGCCGCGCGCGGCGGCCTCGTTCACCAGCTTGACCTTGTCGGCCGGCAGGAGGGCGGCGTGGATCTCCCCGGCTGCCAGGCCAAGGCCCATGCCGATCCGCTCGGCCACCGGGCGGCGGTCGCCGGTCATCATCAGGATTTCGGCGCCGCTGGCCTTGAGCGCGGCCAGGGCGGGGGCGGAGGTGGCGCGCGGCTCGTCCGCGACGGTCACCGCGCCAAGGACCCGCGCGCCGCGCCCCATGAGGACCAGCGTCTCGGCCCCGGTCTCCATCGCCTGGAAGTCGGGCGGCATCGCGGCCCCGACGCGGGCCAGCATCCTGGCGTTGCCGGCCCAGAGCGGCCCGCCCGCGTCCCAGCCGGTGATTCCCTCGGAGGGGAAGGAGCGCATGTCGCTGATCCGGGCGGGGGTGACGCCGCGCCGGGCGGCCTCGCGCAGGATTGCAGCGGCGATCGGGTGTTCGGAATGGGCCTCGAGCCCGGCGATCAGCGCCAGGAACTCCGCCTCGCCGCCGTCAAGGGCGTGCAGGCCGGTCACGGCCGCCTCGCCGGTGGTCAGCGTGCCGGTCTTGTCGAAGGCATAGGTCCGGACCTCGGCCAGCCCTTCCAGCGCGGCACCGCCCTTGAACAGCACCCCCCCGCGCGCCGCCGCCGACAGCGCCGAAAGGATCGCGGCCGGGACCGAGATCACCACGGCGCAGGGGCTGGCCGCGACCAGGACCGTCGCCGCGCGGTAAAGCGCCTCGCCCCCCGGCAGGCCCCAGAGCCGGAAGCCGACGAAGGACAGGGCCGAGCCCAGGAGGACGAAGATCGTGTAGCGCTGGCCGAACCAGTCGGAGAAGCGTTCCGAAGGCGAGCGCATCGCCTGCGCCTCGGTCACGAGGCGGATCATCTGCGCGACCGTGCTGGTGGCGAGCGGGCGCAGCACCTCGACGGTGAGGATGCCGTCCAGGTTCACCGTCGCCTCATGCACCGGATTGCCCAGTTCCTTGCGGACGGGCAGCGATTCGCCGGTCACGGTGCTTTCGTCCATATGACCCGAGCCCGCGACGACCCTTCCGTCGACCGGAACCCGCGCGCCGGGCCGCAGGATCACCCGGTCGCCGGGGACCAGCGCCTCGACCGCGACCTCCTCGACCCCGCCGGGCCCCTCGCGCAGCGCGGTTTCCGGGCGCAACTGCATCAGCGCCTCGACCGAGCGGCGGGCCTTGCCCATGGCGCGGTGCTCCAGCGTCTGCGAAAGCGAGAAGAGCGCCAGCAGCACCGCTCCTTCCAGGAAGGCGCCCACCGCAGCGGCGGCCAGGGCGGCGACCACCATCAGGAGGTCGATGTCGAGCTTGCGGTCCTGCCACAGCTCCTCCAGGGCCGAGCGGGCGGCGGGCAGACCCCCGGTCAGGAAGGCGAGGAGGAGCGCGGTCCAGGTCAGGCCGGGCGGCAGCGGCTGGAGGAAGGCGTCGACCGTTGCGATGGTCAGGCCGACCCAGCACAGGACGGTCAGGTAAAGCCGCGCGTTCTCGCCCTCGTGGGCATGGCTGTGTGCGTGGCTGTGTCCGGCGGTGGTCAAGACCGACTCTCCGACATGGCTGATGCGGGGCTACACTCGCCCGGCGGCACGGAAAGGACAAGGGCAGGCGGCGCGGCTGAATTTCCCTTGACCCCGCGACCGGCCCGGCCGAAACAGCGGGCATGTCGACTGCAACCCTCACGATTGACCTTGATGCGATAGCCGCGAACTGGCGTTCCCTGGACCGGATGACCGGCCCGGGCGTGCAGACGGCGGCGGTGGTGAAGGCCGATGCCTATGGGCTGGGCGTGACGCGGGTGGCGCGCGCGCTGGCCCATGCGGGCGCGCGGCGGTTCTTCGTGGCCTATGCCGAGGAAGGGGCCGCGGTGCGCCAGGCGTTGGGGCCCGGGCCGCAGGTTGCAGTGCTTTCGGGCCATATGGCGGGCGATACCGAGATGATCCACGACCTGGATCTGACGCCGATGCTGAACAGCCTGGAGCAGATCACCCGGCATCTGGAGGCCCTGCCCGGCCATGCCTTCGGGGTGCAGCTGGACACCGGCATGAACCGGCTGGGCGTCGAGATGCTGGAATGGCAGGCGGTGGCACCGATCCTGCTGGAGGCGGGGCCGGAGCTTCTGATGAGCCACCTCGCCTGCGCCGATGAGTCGCAGCATCCGCTGAACGAGGCGCAGCTTGCCACCTTCCATGCGATGACCGACGGCACCGGCCTGCCGCGCAGCCTGGCCGCGACGGGGGGGATCCTTCTCGGCCCGCGCTATCACTTCGACCTGACGCGCCCCGGCGTCGGCCTCTTCGGCGGCCTGCCGCATGTGGCCGCGCATCCGGTGGTCACGCTCTCGCTGCCGGTGATCCAGACCCGCGAAGTCGAGCCCGGCGAGGCGGTGGGCTATGGCTGCACCTGGGTGGCCGAGCGGCCCTCGGTGATCGCCACGGTCGGCGGCGGCTATGCCGACGGGCTGCCGCGCACGCTGTCGAACAAGGCGCGGCTCTGGGACGGCGACACGCCCTGCCCGCTGGTCGGGCGGGTGTCGATGGACCTGATCACGGTCGACATCACCCATCTGCCGGAAGTGCCGCGCAGCCTGGACATCCTGGGCCCGCATCAGGGCGTGGACGCGCTGGCGGAGGTGGGCGGCACCATCGGCTACGAGATGCTGACCTCGCTCGGCCGCCGCTACCAGCGCCGCCATCAGGAGCGCGGCGCGTGACCGCAGCCTTCGGCGCCCTCGGCCGCCCGGTGCTGCAGGCGCTGGCCGCCCTGGGACGGGTGGCGCTCTTCGCCGCAAGCGTGCTGGGCCACATCCTGCGCCCGCCCTTCTACCTGCGCGAGCTGGGGCTGGCGGTGCTGCAGATCGGCTGGTTCTCGCTGCCCGTGGTCGGGCTGACCGCGATCTTCACCGGCGGCGCGCTGGCCTTGCAGATCTATGCCGGCGGGTCGCGCTTCAACGCCGAATCCGTGGTGCCCTCGATCGTCGCCATCGGCATGACGCGGGAACTGGGGCCGGTGCTGGGCGGGCTGATGGTGGCTGCGCGGGTGGCCTCCTCCATCGCGGCCGAGATCGGCACGATGAAGGTGACGGAACAGATCGACGCTTTGGTGACGCTGTCGACCAACCCGCTGAAATACCTCGCCGTTCCGCGCGTGCTGGCCGCGACGCTGGCGATGCCGGTGCTGGTCGCGGCGGGCGACGCCATCGGGATCATGGGCGGCTGGCTGGTGGGGATCACGCGGCTGGATTTCAACTCGGCCGCCTATCTGAAGAACACGGTCGATTTCCTGGAAGGCTGGGACGTCGGCTCGGGCCTCGTCAAGGGCGCGGTCTTCGGCTTCATCGTGGCGCTGATGGGCTGCTACCACGGGATGAACTCGGCGCGCGGCGCGCAGGGCGTGGGGGCGGCGACGAAGGCGGCGGTGGTCTCGGCCTCGGTCCTGATCCTGGCCGCGAACTATGTCCTGACCGAGGTCTTCTTCACCACATGATCGAGCTGCGCGAGGTCCACAAGCATTTCGGCGCGAACCGGGTCCTGCAGGGGGTGAACCTGACGGTGGCCTCGGGCAGCTCGATGGTGATCATCGGCGGCTCGGGGACGGGCAAGTCGGTGCTGCTGAAATGCATCCTGGGGCTGGTGCGGCACGATTCCGGCGCGATCACCCTGGACGGGCAGGACGTGACGGCGGGCGACCGCGACGCCTTCCTGTCGCGCTTCGGGATGCTGTTCCAGGGCGGGGCCTTGTTCGACTCGCTGCGGGTCTGGGAGAATGTCGCCTTCCGGCTGGTCCGGGGCGCCAGGCCGCTGCCGAAGGCGCAGGCCCGCGAGGTGGCGGTCGAGAAACTGCGCCGCGTCGGGCTGAAGCCCGAGGTGGCCGACCTCTACCCCGCCGAACTGTCGGGCGGCATGCAGAAACGCGTGGGCCTCGCCCGCGCCATCGCGGCGGAACCGGAGATCATCTTCTTCGACGAGCCGACCACCGGCCTCGACCCGATCATGGCCGGCGTCATCAACGAACTGATCCGCGAGATCGTGACCGAGATGGGCGCGACGGCGATGACCATCACCCATGACATGACCTCGGTCCGGGCGATCGCCGACAACGTGGCGATGCTGCACGGCGGCGTGATCCGCTGGACCGGCCCGGTCTCGGAACTGGACAGGACGCCAGATGCCTACGTCCAGCAGTTCATCCACGGAAGGGCGGAAGGGCCGATCGAGAGCGTGCGCTGACCTGCCCTTCCTCTTGGGCAAAATACTCCACGGGGGTCCGGGGGGGGGGGTGAACCCCCCGGTCCGACGCCAGTCACGGAGGGATGCCGTTGAAGTACCTGAACCTCACGCTCCTCCTCCTCTTCCCCATCGCCTGGTTCGCCCCCCTCCTGCGCGCCGCGATCCTGCCGATCTTCGGGATGGACGAGATCAGCGTGATCACCGGACTCCAGTCCCTCTGGGAATCCGACGCCGCGCTCGCCCTTCTCGTCACCTTCCTTGCGGTCTTCGCGCCCTATGCCAAGACCATCGGGCTGGCGCTCCTGCACTGGAACCTCCTGTCGCCGCGCGTGCTTCCGGCGCTGGAGGTCCTGGGCAAGCTCGCCATGGCCGATGTCTTCCTGGTTGCGCTCTATGTGGTCATCGCCAAGGGCGCAGGCATGGTGACGGTGGAAGTGGCCTGGGGGCTTTACCTCTTCACCGGCTGCGTGCTGGCCTCGGCGCTGATCTCCTGGCGGTCGAGGCGGGACGGCTGACCGGGGCGCGATTTCCGAACGGAAATCGTCCCGGAAATCGAACGATTTCCGGCGCGCACGCCCTGCCTTGATGCTGCCCAATATTCCCGGCATTGTCCCGCCTGATGAAACAGAGTGCCTCCTTCACCTGCTCGGCCTGCGGTGCGAGCCATCGCAAATGGGCAGGCAAATGCGATGCCTGCGGCGGCTGGAACACGATCGTCGAGGAGGCGCCGCTCTCCACCGGCCCCAGGGCGTTGGGGGCCAGGGGCCGCACGATCCCGCTTTCGGACCTTGCAACCGAGGAAGCGCCGCCCCCCCGCGCCTCCTCCGGCATCGACGAGCTGGACCGGGTGCTGGGCGGCGGGCTGGTCCCGGCCTCGGCCATCCTGGTCGGGGGCGATCCGGGGATCGGCAAGTCGACGCTCCTGTTGCAGGCCGCCGCAAGTTTCGCGCGCAGGGGGTTGAAATGCCTCTATATCTCGGGCGAGGAGGCCTCGGCCCAGGTCAGGATGCGGGCGCAACGGCTGGGGCTTTCCGATGCTCCGGTCGGCCTGGGGGCCGAGACCAACCTGCGCGACATCCTCACCACGCTCGATGCCGAGCGCCCGGCGCTGGCGGTGATCGACTCGATCCAGACCATGTGGCTGGACCAGGTCGAGGCGGCGCCCGGCTCGGTCTCCCAGGTCCGGGCGGCGGCGCATGAGCTGGTGACCTTCGCCAAGCGGCGCGGCGTGGCGGTGGTGCTGGTCGGCCATGTGACCAAGGAGGGCCAGATCGCCGGCCCGCGCGTGGTCGAGCACATGGTCGATACCGTGCTCTACTTCGAGGGCGAGCGTGGCCACCAGTTCCGCATCCTGCGCGCGGTGAAGAACCGCTTCGGCCCGGCCGACGAGATCGGCGTCTTCGAGATGACCGGCGGCGGCCTTGCGCAGGTCCCGAACCCCTCGGCCCTGTTCCTGGCCAACCGCGATCAGCCCGCCCCCGGCTCCGCCGTCTTCGCCGGGATCGAGGGCACGCGGCCGGTCCTGACCGAAATCCAGGCGCTTGTCGCCCCCTCCACCCTCGCCAGCCCGCGCCGGACGGTGGTGGGGCTGGACGGGGGCCGGGTCTCGACCATCCTTGCGGTGCTCGAGGCGCGGTGCGGCATTCCCTTCACCGGGCTGGACGTCTTCCTGAACGTGGCCGGCGGGCTGCGGGTCAGCGAGCCGGCGGCGGACCTCGCGGTAGCCGGGGCGCTTCTGTCGGCCCGGGAAGATGTGGCAATTCCGCCAGAAATGGTGCTTTTCGGGGAAATCAGCCTCTCGGGGGCCTTGCGTCCCGTGGGCCAGACGGAAAACAGATTGAAAGAGGCCAGCAAACTTGGTTTCTCACAGGCGACCTTGCCCTCGCAATCCAAGATCGAGGGCGGCGCGGGCATGCAGATCCGGGCGATGCCCAACCTGATCGCCTTCGTCGGCGAAATGTTCGGGGCGGGATAAGCCCATGCAAAAGAACGGAATGGGGACTGAAGATGGAAAACTTGACCGCGGTTGACGGTGGTGCGGCGCTCATCATCCTCGTCTCGGCGATCCTCGCCTTCTCGCGCGGGCTGGTGCGCGAGCTGATGGCGATCGTCGGCTGGATCGGCGCCGCCATCGCCGCCTATTACTTCGCCCCCGGGGTGCAGCCCCTGGTCAAGGAACTGCCGGTAGTGGGCGAGTTCCTCTCCGACAGCTGCGAGCTTTCGGTGGTCGCGGCCTTTGCCGGGGTCTTCGTGGTCGGCCTGATCGTGGCCGCACTCTTCACCCCGCTCTTTTCGGGTGCGGTGCAGCGGTCGGCGATCGGTGGCATCGACCAGGCGCTCGGCTTCCTCTTCGGCGTGGCGCGCGGCGTCCTGCTGATCGCGATCGCCTTCATCGTCTATGACCGGGTGCTGTCGGACCAGGCGATCCCGATGGTGGACAATTCGCGCACCGCGCTGGTCTTCGCCAATTTCCAGGCCCAGATCGACCAGAACATTCCCACCGACGCGCCAGGCTGGATCGTCGACCGCTACAACGACCTGACCAATATCTGCGCCACCGGCGCCGCACCCGAGCCCGCCACCCCGGCCCCGATCCCTGCCCCTGCCCCCGCCGCTCCGGCCACGAACGGGTGATCGGGCGGCAATCCGGCGTTTCAGGGCGTGACACTGCGACGCGGCTGACTTAAATCAGCCGCAACTGCCCTGAACGGCCAAGACAGGATTCGGACGTATGGCTCCTTTCCGCTCTCACCCCTTCGATGACGACAAGCTGAAGGAGGAATGCGGGATCTTCGGCGTCGTCGGTGTCGCCGATGCCTCGAACTTCGTGGCGCTTGGCCTGCATGCGCTGCAACACCGTGGGCAAGAGGCTGGCGGGATCGTCAGCTATCATCCCGACCACGGCTTCAACTCGGCCCGCCGCTTCGGCTATGTCCGCGACAACTTCACCAAGGCCGATGTGATGGACACCCTGCCCGGATCGCTGGCGATCGGGCATGTGCGCTATTCCACCGCCGGATCCAAGGGCGCGACCGCGATCCGCGACGTGCAGCCCTTCTTCGGCGAGTTCTCGATGGGCGGCTGCGCCATCGCCCACAACGGCAACCTGACCAATGCCGCGGCCCTGCGCCGCGAGTTGATCGAGCGCGGCTCGATCTTCCAGTCCTCCTCGGACTCGGAATGCATCATCCACCTGATGGCGCGCTCGATCCAGCAGAACCTTTCCGAACGCATCAAGGACGCGCTGCGCCGGGTCGAGGGCGCGTTCTCGGTGGTCGCCATGACGCGCACCAAGCTGATCGGCGTCCGCGATCCCCTTGGCGTGCGTCCCCTGGTGCTGGGCCGGCTTGGCGACCACGGCTGGGCGCTGTCCTCCGAGACCTGCGCGCTGGACATCATCGGCGCCGACTTCGTGCGCGAGATCGAGCCGGGCGAGATGGTGGTGATCGAGGGCAACAAGGTGAACTCCACCCGCCCCTTCGCCCCCGCGAAACCGCGCTTCTGCATCTTCGAGAACGTCTATTTCAGCCGCCCCGACAGCATCATCGGCGGCCGCTCGGTCTATGAGACCCGCCGCCAGATCGGCGTGGAACTCGCGCGCGAGGCCCCGGTGGACGCCGATCTCGTCTGCCCGGTGCCCGACAGCGGCACCCCGGCGGCCATCGGCTACAGCCAGGAAAGCGGCATTCCCTATGCGATGGGGATCATCCGCAACCAGTACATGGGCCGCACCTTCATCGAGCCCACCGACCACATCCGCAACATGGGCGTGCGGCTGAAGCTGAACGTCAACCGCGCGCTGATCAAGGGCAAGCGGGTGATCCTGGTCGACGACTCGGTCGTGCGCGGCACCACCAGCCGCAAGATCAAGGACATGATCCTGGAAGCGGGCGCGGCCGAGGTGCATTTCCGCATCGCCTCGCCCCCGACCGCCTGGCCCTGCTTCTACGGGGTCGACACGCCGGAACGCTCGAAACTCCTCGCCGCCACGATGAGCGAGGAGGAGATGCGCGACTGGATCGGGGTCGACTCCCTCAAGTTCATCTCGCTCGACGGCCTCTACCGCGCCGCCGGCGAGGCCGCGGGCCGCGATCCGGCCAACCCGAAGTTCTGCGACGCCTGCTTCTCCGGCGACTACCCGGTGGCCCCGTCCGACAAGATCGAGGAAGGCTTCCAGATGAAGGCGGCGGAGTGAGCGCAGAGGTTGCGGCCTATATCGCCGCCCTGCCCCCCGACCAGCGCGAGGCGCTGGCCGACCTTCGCGCCCGGCTCAAGGCGCTTCTTCCCGACCACATTGAGGTCATGTCCTACGCCATGCCCGGCTTCCGCCAGCCGGACCCGAAGGGCAGGATGGTCGCTGGCTACGCCGCCTTCGCGAAGCATCTCGGCCTTTACCCCCATTCCGGCAGCGTGATCCCGCAGATCGAGTGCGCGCCGTTCAAGGCCTCGAAATCCGGCGTCCTTTTCACGCCCGACCGACCGCTGCCGGATGCCCTGTTGAGAGCCATCATCGAAACCCGCCAGGCCGAGATCGCTGCGGGATATGGCCGCAAGGGCTGACGCACCCTTGCCCTTTCATCTTTGCCCAAATATCCCCGCCGGAGGCTCCGACGCCGCCAGAAGGACAAACGCATGACCCAGAAGATCGCCGCCAAAGTCGCTCTCGTCACCGGCGCCTCGCGCGGCCTTGGCTCCGCCCTCGCCGGACAACTCGCGCTCCGGGGCTGGCAGGTGGTGGCCGTGGCCCGCACCGTCGGCGGGCTCGAGGAGCTGGACGACCGGGTGAAGGCGGCGGGCCTGCCGGGGGCGGGCGGGCTGACGCTCGCGCCGATGGATGTGACCAAGGACGATGCGATGCGGCATCTCTGCCGAAGCATCCACGACCGCTGGGGCGGACTGGGGCTCTGGGTCCATGCCGCGATCCATGCCGCGCCGCTGGCCCCGGCCGGGCATCTCGACCAGAAGGACTGGGACAAGTCTCTGACCACCAACACCCGCGCCACCGGGATGCTGATCCCGATGGTCGAGCCGCTTCTGAAGGCGCATCGGGGCACGGCGCTGTTCCTCGATGATCCGCAGGCGGGAAAGCCCTTCTTCGGCTCCTATGGCGCGACCAAGGCGGCGCAGATCGCGCTGGCGCGAAGCTGGCAGGCCGAGAACGCGAAGCACGGCCCCCGCGTGGTGATCGCGACCCCGGCAGGCATGCCGACCGCGACCCGCGCCCGCTTCTTCCCCGGCGAGGACCGGACGAAGCTGGCCGATCCCCAGGCAGAGGCCGCCCGGATCATCGACGCGCTCTGAGCCGGGGTCAAATTCCTTCGAAGGAATTTGCAAATCCTTTCGAAAGGATTTGGCGCCCTACCCCGCCAGGGCACCCCTGATTCCGCGCCAAAGCTCCTCGACCGGCTCGATCCCGGCCGACAGGCGGATGAAGCCCTCGGGCACCGCATCGCCCCAGCGCGCCCGGCGCTCGGCCGAGGAATGGGTCGCGCCGAAGCTGGTGGATTGCGCCAGATAGGGACAGGCGGACAGGAACCGCTCGGCCACCCCGGCATCGGCCAGGGTGAAGCCGATCAGGAAGCCGCCGTTGGCCATCTGGCTGCCGACCAGCCGGTGCGAGACATCGCCCGGCAGGCCCGGATAGCGCAGCCCGCGCACGGCGGGATGGGCGGCCAACCGTTCGGCGATGGTCCCGGCCGAGGCGCACATCCGCTCCAGCCGCAGTTCCAGCGTCTCGAGCCCCCGGTGCAGGAGCCAGGCCTCGAAGGGCCCCAGCACCGCGCCGGAAAGCCGCCGCCAGTCGCCCACCCGGGCCATCAGCACCGGATCGCGCCCCGCGACATGGCCCGCCAAGAGGTCGGAATGGCCGCCGGGGGCCTTGGTGTCGGCGGCGACGACCAGGTCGGCGCCAAGGTCCAGCGGGCGCTGCAGGAAAGGGGTCATCGTGGTGTTGTCCACCACCACCCGCGCCCCCGCCGCACGGGCCCGCGCCGCGACCGCGCCTATGTCGCAGACCTCGAGACCGGGGTTCGACGGCGTTTCCATATAGACCAGCGCCGCCCCGGTGAAATCGGCCGTGTCATAGCCCGTGGTCGGCAGGAAATCCGCCGCGACGCCCAGCCCGCGCAGGAAATCCGTCGCCAGCACTCGGGTCACGTAGTAGCCGTCGGCGGGCAGGATCACCCGGTCGCCCGCCTTCAGGCAGGCGAAGAGCGCGGCCGAGATCGCGGCCATGCCCGAGGGGAAGGCGACGGTCTCGGCTTCCTCCAGCAGCGAGAGCTGCGCCTCGAGCTCGCTCCAGCCCGGATTGCCGGCGCGGGCATAGCCATAGGCCCCGGTGCCGTTCGCGGGCAGATGGAAGGTCGTGGCCGGGGTGATCGGCGGGGCGACCGGATCGCCGGGGGCGAGGCCCGCCTTGCGGTGGTGCAGAAGCCGCGCGGCGCGGCGGGCGTTGTCATCGTTCATGGGTCACTCCAGCCGGGCCGGAAAGCCGGGCGCGCGCAGGTCGGTGCCGAGAAGGTCCTCGAGCAGTCTGGCGATCATCGGCGACTGCGCCTCGCCGCCATAGGCCGCCTTCGCGGCGATATAGGTCTGGTGGGTGATCGAGGCGAGATCCAGCGGCACGCCGAATTCCTTGCCGAAGCCGAGGGCGAAGCCCAGGTCCTTCAGCGCCAGATCCACCGAGAAGGCGATATCGTAGGATCCGTTCAGGATCAGCGCGCCCTCGGTCTCGTGCACGAAGCTGTTGCCGGAGGAGGCCTGGATCGCCTGCCAGGACTGGCCGAGATCGAGCCCGCCGCGTTTGGCCAGCATCAGCGCCTCGGAGGTGGCCTTGAGATGGATGAAGGCCAGCATGTTGGTGATGACCTTGATCACCGCCGCAGACCCCAGCGGCCCCATGTGGAAGATGCGCTGGCCGAGGGTCGAGAGCGCCGGGCGGTGCATCTCGAAAAGCTCCCGCTCGCCGCCAACCAGCACCGTGATCTCGCCCCGCGCGGCGAGATGGACGCCGCCCGTCACCGGCGCCTCGAGAAGCCGCACCTCGCCGGTCCGCGCCAGGCCGGCGAGCCGCAACACGTCGTCGCGGCCGAGGGTGGAGTTCTCGATCCAGGTGGCGCCGGGTTTCAGGCCGGTCAGGAGTTCCGCCAGCACCGCCTCGGATGCGGCGGGGGAAGGCAGGCAGGTGAAGACATGGTCCACCTCGCCCGCCAGCGCCGTGACCGAGGGCGCAACCCGCGCCCCCAGCGCCGCCTGCCGTTCGGCAAGGGCGGGGTTGCGGTCATGGACGGTGACCGCGTGCCCGGCTTTCAGCAGGCTCGCCGCGAGATGGCCGCCCAGATTGCCAAGCCCGATATAGCCATAGCGCATCGTTTCCTCCCCGCGCCGATTTCCGGACGGAAATCGTGCCGAAATCCGTCCGGATTTCGGTCACTCTCCGTAGCCGACGATGCCCTTGACCTCGCAGAAGTCATGGATGCCCCAGTCGGCATATTCGCGGCCGTTGCCGGACTGCTTGTAGCCGCCGAAGGGCGCGGAGGTGTCCCAGTCGGGATAGTTCAGGTTCACGGTCCCGGCGCGCAGCTTGCGGGCCACCGGCTTCGCGTCCTCAACCGGACCGGCGATATAGGCGGCAAGGCCGTAGACCGTGTCGTTGGCCTGCCGGATCGCGTCCTCGATCGAGTCGTAGGGCTGGATCGCCAGCACCGGGCCGAAGATCTCCTCCTTCGAGATGGTCATCGAATTGACCACATCGCCGAAGACCGTGGGCCGCACGAACCAGCCGCGGTTCAGGTCCGCCGGCCGGCCCACGCCGCCGGTGACCAGGGTCGCGCCCTCGTCGATGCCGGCCTGGATCAGGCGCTGCACCTTATCGAACTGGAGTTTCGAGACCAGCGGGCCAAGGACGGTGGCCTCGTCGCGCGGATCGCCGGTGACGATCGCCTCGGCGGCCTCCTTCGCGGCGGCCAGCGCCTCGGCCTGCCGGGCGCGGGGCACCAGCATCCGGGTCGGCGCGTCGCAGGACTGGCCGGTGTTCGACATCACCGCGTTGACGCCCGCCGCCACCGCCTCGGCGATGTCGGCGGTGGGCAGGATGATGTTCGGGCTCTTGCCGCCCAGTTCCTGCGCCACGCGCTTCACCGTGGGGGCGGCGGCGGCGGCGATGGCGGTCCCGGCGCGGGTCGAGCCGGTGAAGGAGACCATGTCGACCTCCGGGTGCTCCGACATCCGCGCGCCGACCTCGGGACCCGCGCCGTGAACCAGGTTGAAGACACCGGGCGGCACGCCCGCATCATGCAGCACCTGCGCGAAGAGCGTGCCGGACAGGGGCGCGATCTCCGACGGTTTCAGCACCATGGTGCAGCCCGCGATCAGCGCCGGGGCGACCTTGCAGGCGATCTGGTTCATCGGCCAGTTCCAGGGCGTGATCAGCGAGCAGACGCCGATCCCCTCGTAGACGATCCGGGTCGAACCCCGGTTGTATTCCCAGACCATCTCCTCGGCGGCCTTGATCGTCGCCTCGATATGGACCTGGCCGGCCCAGGCCTGGGCATTGCGCGCCCAGGTGATCGGCGCGCCCATCTCGGTCGACATCACTTGCGCGAAATCCTCGTAGCGCGCGTTGTAGACCTCGAGAATCCGCTTCACCAGCGCGATGCGGTCCTTGACCGGAGTATAGGTCCAGCCGTCGAAGGCCGCGCGGGCGGCCATGATGGCGCGGTCGGCGTCCTCGCGGTTGCCCATGGCGACCTCGCAGACGATCTCCTCGGTCGCAGGGTTCTCCACCCCGAGGCGTGCGGTCGAGACCGGATCGACCCACTGGCCATTGATGTAGAATTTCAGCATGTTGGCGGGGATCATTGCGACCTCACTTGAAGCAGATGTTGAAGCGGGCGCGGATGGCGCGGTCGATCTCGGGATCGACGCGGCAACCCGCCCTGGCGAGGATAGAGTTCTTGCGCGCGATGGCCGTGTCAAGCAGCAAGGGCTTGCCGGCCTCGTTCCATTCCTTCGGCGACATGCGGTTGCCGACATTGGGGTAGATGTATTCGGTCTGCATCAGCTTCAGCGTCTGGTCCGAGCCGAGGTAATGGCCCGGCCCGCCGAGGCAGACCTCCTTCATCGCGTCGAGGCTGGTCGAGTCGGGCGTCACGTCGATCCCCCGCACCAGCCGCATGGCCTGGCCCAGAAGGTCGTCGCCCAGGACCAGGCTTTCCAGGCAGAAGCCCAGAAGCGAGGCATGCATCCCCACCGCCTCGTAGCACATGTTGAGGCCCGCGAGCCCGGCCAGCGCATTGGTGATCCCCTGTTCCCACCCGGCCTGCATGTCCGGCAGCTTGGAGTCCGAGATCCCCGAGGCCGCCCCGCCGGGCAGGTCATAGTAGCGGTGCATCTGCGCGCAGCCGGCGGTCAAAAGCGCCTGTTCGGCGCTGCCGCCCGACATAGCCCCGGTGCGCAGGTCGCTGACGAAGGGCCAGGTGCCGAAGATCGCCGGCGCGCCGGGCCTGATCGCGTTGACATAGACCACGCCCGCCAGGCATTCGGCCACCGCCTGCACGATAGTCAGCGCGATCGGCGCGGGGCTGGTCGCGCCCGCCTGCCCGGCCGAAAGAAGGAGCATCGGCATCCCGCGCCGGATGCAGTCCTCCATGGTGATGCAGGATTCCTCGGCGAACTTCATCGGCGGGACGACGAAGCAGTTGGAATTCGAAACGAAGGGCCGCTTCAGCCATTTCTCCTCGCCGCCCGCGACCATGTATAGCATCTCGAAGCAGTCGGCGACATGGGACGGGTCGGAGAAGGAGGTGCCGACATGCTTGGTCGTCCCCGCAAGACAGCCGTAGAGAGTGTTGAGGTCCATGTCCTTGTTGTCGGGGACATCGCGGCAGACCATGGTGCGCTGGTAGAAGTGGATGTTGTCCAGGTTGTCCACCAGCCGCGCCGCGTCATACAGGTCCTGCGCGGTCGAATCGCGATAGTCCAGCGTCACCGGATCGACGATATGCACCGCCGCCCCCGCGGTGCCGTAATGCACATTGGTCCCGGTCAGGTGCAGGTCGTGCTTCGGGTCGCGGGCATGGAGCGTGATGTCGCGCGCGGCCTTGGCCAACATGTCCTCGACCAAGGCGCGGGGAAAGCGGATGCGGCCGTCGTCGCCCTGGATCGCTCCCGCCTCGGTCAGAAGCTTCACGCCCGAGGGCGAGGCCTGGGAGAGGCCGATCTGCTCCAGCGCATCCAGCGCGGCGGCATGGATCTGCTGGACGCCTGCCTCGGTCAGGGGCTTGTACTGCCCTCCCGGCAGGCCGCCACGGACGGGGCGGATGTCTTCGGCCAGAGGGGCCGCGCGCAGCGCCACCCGGGCCTGGCGGCCCCCGGAACGGCGGGCGCGGGCGGGTTCGCAGATGTCACCAATCTCGGTCATTGGGGGTCCCCTTGAGAAGAAGTGCGTCGATCTCGTCGCCACTGGCGGCGCCGGCGAGGGGGGCGAAACTGCCCTGCCCCAGCATCGCGCCGACGGAATCGCGAATGGCGGCATGGGCGAGGCGGGCGATCTGGCTGCCGGTGGAGATGCGGCGGATGCCCATGGCGGCAAGCCCGGCCACGGTCATGGCCTTCAGCGGCCCGGCGGCCAGGGCGTTGACGGGTTTCGTGACGGCGGCCAGCACCTGCGCCAGCTCCCCGCGGCCGGGCGGAACCGGCAGGTAAAGAAGGTCGGCCCCCGCCGCCTCGAAGGCCTGCAGGCGGCGGATGCCCTCGGCCAGGGTATAGGTGCCGTGCATCACCCCGTCGGCGCGGGCGCAGAAGACGAAGGGGCGGCCAAGCGACCGGGCCGCTGCCGCCCCGGCCCGGATCCGTTCGACCGCAAGGCCGAAGTCATGGGCGGGCGCGCCGGGGGCGATCCGGGTATCCTCGACGCTGATCCCGGAAAGCCCCGCCTCACCCGCCAGCCGCACGGTTTCGGCCACCACCTCGGGGGCATCGCCGAAGCCGTTCTCGAAATCGCCCGAGACCGGCAGGCCGGTCGCGGCCAGCAGGTCCTGGGCATGGGCCAATGCCTCGTCGCGGCTGACCCCGCCCAGGTCGGGGCGGCCGAGGGTGAAGGCATGCGCGGCGGAGGAGGTCGCCAGCGCCCTCGCCCCCAGCGCCGCCATCATCCGCGCGCTGCCCCGGTCCCAGGGGTTCGGAATGACGAAACAGCCCGACTGGTGCAGGTCGTGAAAGGCCTGGTGCCGGGCTGCGAGCGTCATGCGCGGACCCTTTCGCTGGCCGGATCGTGCATCGGCGCCAGGCTGGCGATCGCCTCGTGCCGCTGGCCCGCGACCTCGATCTCGTAGCGCGAGGACAGGATGTCGTCCTCGCTCTGCCCCTTGGCCGGGACATAGCCCATGCCGATGGCGCCGCCAAGGAAATGGCCGTAGTTGCCAGAGGTGACGGGCCCGACGATCCGCCCGTCGCGGACGATGGCTTCGTTGTGGAACAGAAGCGGCTCGGGGTCTTTCAGGCGGAACTGGACCATGCGGCGGTCCAGCCCGGCCTGTTCCTTGCGCAGCACCGCGTCGCGGCCGATGAAGGCCGGTTTCTTGCGGCTGACGGTGAAGCCGAGGCCCGCCTCCAGCACATGATCCTCGTCGGTGATGTCATGGCCCCAGTGCCGATAGGCCTTCTCGATCCGGCAGCTGTCCAGCGTGTGGAGCCCGCAGAGCTTCAGGTCCGGCTGCGCCTCGATCAGCGCCTCGAAGACATGGGCGGTCTGGTCGGCCGAGACGTAAAGCTCCCAGCCCAGCTCGCCGACATAGGTCACGCGATGGGCGCGGGCGATCCCGAGGCCGATCTCGATTTCCCGCGCGGTGCCAAAGGGATGCGCGTCATTGCTGAAGTCGTTGGGCGAGACCTTGGCCAGCACCTCGCGCGATTGCGGGCCCATGAGGCAGAGGACCGATTCCGCCGCCGTCACATCGGTGATGACCGCGAAATCCTCGCCGACCCGGGCGCGCATCCAGGCGAGGTTGCGCTGCAGGGTCGCACCCGGGACCACCGCGAGATAGGCGGTCCCGGACAGGCGCGTCACGGTAAGATCGGCCTCGATACCCCCGTTTTCATTCAGGAACATCGTATAGACGATCCGCCCCGGCGCCACATCCATCTGCGCCGAGGAGATCCGGTTCAGGAAGGCGCAGGCGTCGCGCCCCTCCACCCGGATCTTGCCGAAGCTGGTCATGTCGAAGAGACCCGCAGCCTCACGCACCGCCATGTGTTCGGCCTTCTGGTTCTCGAACCAGTTCTGCCGCTTCCAGGAGTAGCGGTATTCCCGCTCCTGCCCCTCGTTCGCGAACCAGTTCGCGCGCTCCCAGCCCGCCACCTCGCCGAAGACCGCGCCGCGCGCCTTCAGATGGTCGTGGATCGGCGAGCGCCGCACCCCCCGCGCGGTCTCGACCTGGCGATAGGGGAAATGGTCGGCGTAAAGAAGGCCCAGCGTCTCGGTCACCCGCTCCTTCAGGTAGCGGCGGTTCTTCTGGAAGGGCTGGGCGCGGCGGATATCGACCTCCCAGAGGTCGAAGGGCGCCTCGCCCTCGGTGATCCAATGCGCCAGCGCCTGCCCCGCACCGCCCGAGGAGACGATGCCGATCGAGTTGTAGCCGGCCGCGATCCAATAGCCCTTCAGCTCCGGCGCCTCGCCCAGGTAGTAGCGATCATCGGGGGTAAAGCTTTCGGGACCGTTGAAGAAGGTGTGGATGCCCGCGGTCTCGAACATCGGCATCCGGTTGGTCGCCATCTCGAGGATCGGCATGAAATGCTCCCAGTCCTCGGGCAGCGTGTCGAACTCGAAGTCCTTGCGGATGCCCTCCATCCCCCAGGGCTTGGCCTTCGGCTCGAAGGCGCCCAGCATCATCTTGCCGGCGTCCGACTTGTAATAGGCGCATTCGTCGGGAACCCGCAGCACCGGCAGGTCGCCCAGGCCCTGCACCGGCTCGGTCACCAGGTAGAAATGCTCGCAGGCGTGCAAGGGCAGCGTGACGCCGTTCTGGCCCGCCAGCTCGCGCCCCCACATGCCGCCGCAGTTGATCACCACATCCGCCTCGATATGGCCCGGCCCCGCCTCGCCTACGTAATCCACCCCGGTCACCCGGCCGTTCACGGTGGTCACGCCGGTGACGCAGGTCATCTCGTGGATCTTCGCGCCCCGCATCCGCGCGCCCTTGGCCAGCGCCATGGCGATGTTGGCCGGATCGCACTGGCCGTCCAGCGGCAGCGCCACCGCGCCGACCACGCCGTCGATGTTCAGATGCGGATATTTCGCCTTGGCCTCGGACGGGCTGATCTCATGCACCTCCACATCGAAGATGCGCGCGACGGTGGCCTGGCGCAGCAACTCTTCATGGCGCTCCTTGGTCAAGGCCACAGAAATCGAGCCGACCTGCTTCATGCCGGTGGCAACCCCGGTCTCCGCCTCCAGCCCGCGATACAAATCCGCCGAATACTTCGCCAGCCGCGTCATGTTCGCCGACCCGCGCAGCTGTCCGATCAACCCCGCCGCGTGCCAGGTGGTGCCGGAAGTCAGCTTGCGCCGCTCCAGCAGCACCACATCGGTCCAGCCCGCCTTGGCCAGGTGATAGGCCACCGAACAGCCCGAGACCCCGCCTCCGATGACAACTGCGCGCGCCTTGGTTGGAATCCCGTTCATTGCCGTTCCCCGTAGGGTGCGCTACAGCGCACCGCGCTTCAAAATGGTGCGCTATAGCGCACCCTACGCCTTGATCCGTTCGTTTTTCGCATCCCAGGCCGGGCCGTCCGGTAGAACGGTCGCCTTCACCCGCTCGCCGAAGATTTCCACCTCGACCTCCGTCCCGGCCACCGCCAGATCCGCCCGCAGCATCCCCAGCGCCAGCGAATGCCCGACCCGGTAGCCCCATGCGCCCGAGGTGGTCTCGCCCACCACCGCGCCCTGATGCCAGAGCGTTGACATGTAGGGCGCATCCGCCTCGCCCGCCTCGACCTTGAGCGAGACGAAGCGCTTCTTCACGCCCCGCTGCTTCTCGGCGGCAAGCGCCGCCTTGCCGGGGAAATCATGGGGCCAGTCGATGAACCGCTCGAGCCCGCCCTCCAGCAGCGAATAGTCGGTAGACAGGTCGCCCTTCCAGGCGCGGTAGCCCTTCTCGATCCGCAAGCTGTTCAGCGCCTTCATCCCGAAGGGCTTCGCGCCCCCCGCGAGCAGTGCGTCGTAGATCGCCGGCGCGTCGTCCCGGTCGCAATGGATTTCCCAGCCGAGTTCCCCGGCGAAGGAAACCCGCACCAGCGCCACGTCCTTGCCCGCGACCTTCGCGGCATACTGGACCGAGAGCCAGGGCAGCGTCAGCTCGGCCTCGCTGATCCCCGCCAAGAGGTCGCGCGCCTTCGGGCCGGTGACGATGAAGCAATGGATCTTGTCGGTCCAGTCCTCCAGCGTGACGCCTTCCGGCAGGCCCCTGCGCAGGATGTCGGCGTCGTGGCTTTGCGCGACGGCGGCGGTGATCACGCCCACGTCCTCGTCGGAGAACGGCAGGCAGGTCATTTCGGTGACGATCCGGCCGCGGTCGTCGGCGAAATACAGCAGCCCCGTGCGACCCGGCTGCGGCAGTTTCGAGGCGGTGAGCGAGGCGAGATGCGCCCTTGCCCCCGGCCCGGTCAGCCGCAGGCGGGTGAAGCCCGGCAGGTCGAGAACGCCCACCCCGTCCCGCACCGCCTCGCATTCGGCCTTGATACGGGCCTCCCACGGGCCCGCCCTGCCCCAGGTCTGCGTCGCCTCCCAGGAGGTATCGTCGCCGGCTTGCGCGAACCATTCCGCCCGTTCCCAGCCGTTGTAGGGCGCGAACTGGGCGCCCATCGCTTTCAGCCTGTCATGCACCGGCGAGAGCTTGCGGTCGGGCGCTGCGGGCCAGCGGGCCATCGGGAAATGCATGCCGTATTCGTGGCCGTAGACCTCTTTCCCCTTGGCCACCAGATAGTCGTGATCCTCCCAGCCGGTGAAGCGGCGCGGGTCGCAGGACCACATGTCCCATTCGGTGCCGCCCTCCGTCACCCATTCCGCCAGCACCTTGCCCGCGCCACCCGCCTGGCAGATGCCGAAGGTGAAGACGCAGGCCTCGAAGGCGTTCGGAACGCCGGGCATCGGGCCGATCAGCGGGTTGCCGTCGGGCGTGTAGGGGATCGGGCCGTTGATCACCTTGGTGAGGTTGGCCTTCTGCAGGAGCGGCACCCGCGCCATCGCGTCGTTGATGTGCCATTCGATCCGGTCCAGATCGTCGGGGAACAGCTGGAAGGAGAAATCCTCCGGCATCGGGTCGTCCGGCGTGGCCCAATGCGCCCGGCAGGGGTTCTCGTAGGGGCCGAGGTTGAAGCCCATCTTCTCCTGCCGGAGATAGTAGGAGGAGTCCACATCGCGCAGAAGCGGCAGCTTGTGGCCCTCGGCCTTCGACCAGGCCTCCAGCTCGGGGATGGTGTCGAACAGGAGGTACTGGTGGCTCATCACCATCATCGGCACCCGGCGGCCGAACATCGCGCCGACATGGGCCGCATAATAGCCGCCCGCGTTGACGACATATTCGGCGCGGACCTCGCCCTTCGGCGTCGACAGCACCCATTCGCTCCCGGTCCAGCGCGCCGCCGTCACCGGGCAGAACCGCTCGATCCGCGCGCCCAGCTGCCGCGCCCCGGCGGCCAGCGCCTGGGTCAGCTGTGCCGGGTCGATGTCGCCGTCATAGGGGTCATACAGGGCGCCCTCCAGATCATGCGTCTCGAGGAAGGGATATTTCGAGCGGATCTCCTCGGGCGACAGGATCGACAGGTCCATCCCCTGATAGCGCCCCATGCCCTGGACGCGCCTGAACTCCTGCATCCGCTCGCGGCTGTGACCCAGCCGGACCGAGCCGGTGACATGGTAGTTCATCGGATAATCCACCGCCTCGCCCAGGCCCCGGTAGAGGCCGGCCGAATAGCGCTGCATGTTCATGATCGACCAGGAGGCCGAGAAGGTCGGCACGTTCCCCGCCGCATGCCAGGTCGAGCCCGCCGTCAGCTCGTTCTTCTCCAGCAGGAGGCTGTCCGTCCAGCCCGCCTTCGCCAGATGATAAAGCGCCGAGGCCCCGACCGCCCCCCCCCCGATGATCACCACCCGCGCCTGCGCAAATTCCGCCATGACCGCCTCCCCTGAACGCCGCCACTATCCCCCGCCCGGCTCCCGCTTTCAATTCGGCCGGACCTCGGGTATTGATCGACAACCCCGATCAGCACCTTCCTCTTGACGGAAATATTCCACGGGTGGGCCGGTGCGTTTCGCCACTGGTTCAAGAAACCACCGGCTTGGGGGGTATGAAACCCCCGGCGGCCAGCAACAGGCGCGACCCATGCAGATCGACCTCCTCGACACCTTCCTCGACCTTGCCGAGACCCGCAGCTTCCACCGCACCGCCGAGCGGCTGCGGATCACCCAGTCCACCGTCTCGGCCCGCGTCGCCTCGCTGGAGGAAGCGGTGGGCTCGCGGCTCTTCGACCGCTCCCGCGCCGGGACCGACCTCACCCCGGAAGGCAAGCGGTTCGAGCCGCACGCCCGTGCCCTGCGCCACGAATGGAACCAGGCCCGCCGCCGCATCCGCATCCCGCAGGGCGCCGAGCAGTTGCTGCGGCTGGGCATCCAGAACGACCTCGCCGCGGTCTATCTGGGCGACTGGGTGGCCGAGTTCCGCGCCGCCCTGCCGCAGACCGCCTTCTACATCGAGCCGGATTATTCCAACCAGATGTGTGCCGACCTCTTGACCGGCATCCTCGACTTCGCGGTGATGTTCTCGCCGAAGCCGCACCCGGACCTGCATTTCGAAAGCGTGGGCGACGTGATCTACCGGATGGTCTCGACCGAGACGGCGCGGCTGGCCGGCGTGCGGCCCGACCGCTTCGTCTTCGCCCATTTCTCGCCCGCCTTCGAGGAGATGCACCGCCAGCTCACCCCCGATCTGGCCGCCTCGCCGGTCTCGGTCGGGCAGTCGGGATCGGTGGTCTCGCTGCTGACGGCGATGGGGGGATCGGGATATGTGCTGGAAAAAACCCTGGGCGAGCTGGTCGCGGCGGGCCGGTTCATGGCGGTGGAGGACGCGCCGGAGCTGCGCCAGCCGGTCTTCGCGGCGATCCACATCCGGCACCGGACCCAGCCCCTGCACCGCCGGCTGACCCAGCTGGTCGCCGGCCATTTCCGCGCGGCCAGGTAGGGTGGGCAATATTGCCCACCTCATGCTTGCCCGCGCGCGGCGGATGCGACAGCCTGCATGATTTCAATGCCTTGCCTGCGGACATTAACCTTTTGGCAAGGCTACTTCCCGCCCGGCGAAGCCCGGGATTGCGCCCAGCGCAGGAGCAGGTGGTCGGCCATCAGCCCCATGAAGGCCACCGCCAGCCCCAGGACGAAGCCCTTGCCCACGTCGGCCGAGGAGAGCGCGCGCTGCATCTCCTGGCCGAGGTCCTGGGTGCCGATGAAGGCGGCGATGATCACCATGAACAGCGCGAACATGATCGACTGGTTCGCCCCAACGACCAGCGTCGGCAGCGCCAGCGGCAGCTTCACATGCCACAGGAGCTGGCCCCGGCTCGCCCCCGACATCTGCGCCGATTCCACGATCTCGGGCGGGACCCCGCGCAGGCCCTCGATCGTGTAGCGGACGATGGGCACGGTGGCGAAGACCATGACGGCGGCGATGACGGCGACGTCGTTCACGCCGAACAGCATGATGACCGGGATCAGGTAGATGAAGCTGGGGAAGGTCTGGGCCGTGTCGCAGACCAGCAGGAAGCGCCGCGCGCGGGTCTCGTTCGCGGCCCCGACCAGCCCGAGCGGCACGCCGATCATCAGCGCCAGCGCGACCGCGACGAAGACGGTATAGGCGGTGATCATCGCCCGGTCCCACCAGCCCGACAGCGCGATGGGCAAGGCGAAGGCGAGGCAGACCAGCGCCGAGCGCAGGCCGCCGGTCCGCCAGCCCAGGCCCGCCAGCGCCAGAAGCACGGCCGAGGTCGGCAGCCAGAGGAAGGCGTCGCGCAGCGGGATCAGGACCCAGGTGATCAGGAACCAGCGCAGCCAGTCGGTCACCGGGTCGATCAGGTCGATGACCCGGCCCACCACGGCATCGACCGGCCCGGCCAGGCTGAGGGCCTGTTTCCGCTCGACCTCAGCGAAATAGGGATGCAGCGCGGCCAGCGCGAAACCAAGCGCGACGAGGCCCAGCCAGATCGCCAGCAGGCGGTGGCGATGGAGCCAGGGCCCTTCGGCATGGGCGGGCTGTTTCACCGCCCAGGCCTTGGACATCCGGTCCAGCACGATGGCCAGAAGCACGATAGTCACGCCGATTTCGACCGACAGCCCGATCTTCAGCGCCTGCAGGAGTTGCAGCAGCTTCTGCCCCAGTCCCGGCATGCCGATGAAGCTGGCCAGGACCACCATGGCCAGGCTTTGCATGATCACCTGGTTGACGCCGATCAGGATCTCGGTCCGGGCCGAGGGCAGCCGGACGCGGGTCATCAGCTGCAGGCGGGTCGCGCCGCTCATCTTGCCGCTCTCGATGATCTCGGGCGGGACCGAGCGCAGGCCGAGCAGCGTCATGCGGATCATCGGCGGGACCGAGAAGATCACCGTGACGATGGCCCCGGCCTTGGGTCCGACGCCGATGAAGACGACGACCGGGATCATGTAGGCGAAATGCGGCAGGGATTGCGCGATGTTGAGGATGGGGTTCAGGATCCGTTCGGCCAGCCGGTAGCGCCAGGCGAGCGTGCCGAGGGCGAGGCCGAGGAGGACGGAGAGCGGCGCGGCGACGACGATGACCGACAGCGTCTCCATTGCCCATTTCCACTGGCCCATGACGGCGATCCAGACGAAGGTCCCGGCGGCCAGCGTGGCCAGCCGCCAGCCGCCCAGCGCATGGCCCGCCATCCCGGCGGTGGCGGCGATCACCACCCAGGGGATCGGCCCGACATTCGGCCAGCGCGACTTGCCGTAAAGCATGTTCGCGGTCACATCGAGGCAGAATTCCACCGCGTCCGAGACGGCGCGGGTCAGGGCCATCAGGCCAAGGTCGTCGCGGGCGAAGGCGAAGGCGGCGTTGATCCAGTCGGCGAAGGGCAGGATGAGGCCCTCCGGCAGGCGCAGCAACCCGGCGGGAAGCGCGTTGCGGAAGAGGACCAGCACCAGCGCGGCCAGCAGGATCGCCTGCGCGATCCGCTTCTGCTCCAGTCGGAACGGGGCTTGCGGGAGAGTGGCCGTCATCATGCCGCCGGTCCCAGCAGCAGGTCGAGCGCCGCCTTGCGGTCCAGAAGCCCGGCGATGCGGCCCCTGTCGGCCAGCGGGATCAGCGCCCGGCTGTCGCCGACGATCCGGCGGGCAAGCGCATGCAGCGTCTCGCCGGCCGGCAAGGGCTCGCCGTCCACGGGACGGCCATCCACCGGCAGCGCCAGCGCGCCCGCATGGACGACGCGGGTGCGGTCGATGGCCTCGGTGAACTTGGCGACATAGGGTGTCGCGGGGGCCATCACGATGCGCTCCGGCGTGTCGATCTGTTCCACCGCGCCGTCCTTCATGATCGCGATGCGGTCGGCCAGGCGCAGGGCCTCGTCGAAGTCATGGGTGATGAAGACGATGGTCTTGGCCAGCATCCCCTTCAACCGCAGGAATTCGTCCTGCATCTCGCGCCGGATCAGCGGGTCGAGGGCCGAGAAGGGTTCGTCCAGGAACCAGATGTCGGGTTCCACCGCCAGACTGCGCGCGATGCCGACGCGCTGCTGCTGGCCGCCGGACAGCTCGCGCGGGAAATAGCCCTCGCGGCCCTTGAGGCCGACCAGCGCCAGCATGTCGCGGGCGCGGGCGATGCGCGAGGCGCGGTCCTGGCCGCGCATCTCCAGCGGGAAGGCCACGTTCTCCAGCGCGGTGCGGTGGGGAAGCAGGCCGAAGCTCTGGAAGACCATGCCCATCTTGCGGCGGCGCAGGTCGATCAGCTCGGTCTCGCCGAGGCGGCCGATGTCGCGCCCCTCGACCGCGACGGTGCCGGCGGTGATGTCCAGCAACCGCGCCAGGCAGCGCACCAGCGTCGACTTGCCGGAACCGGAGAGGCCCATGACCACCAGCATCTCGCCGCGCCTGATGTCCAGCGACACGTCGCGGACGGCGGCAATATGGCCCGTGGCGCGCAGGTCCTCCATCGTGGTCTGCGGCATCAGGCGCAGCCGTTCCGGCCGGTCGCCGAACACCTTCCAGACATTCCGGCAGGAAATCACCACATCATCTGCTGTCATGGGTCCGCTCCCTTGGGCGAAAGGGCCACCCGGCCGGGGCCGGGTGGCAGGTTGGCGTCACCGGAGGGGACGACGGATCGAACGGGCGTTCATTCGGTCCAGGGCTTCCAGACCGCCTCGTTCGCTTCCATCCAGGCGGTGGCGGCGTCCTCGGGCTCCATCCCGTCGACGTCGACGAGCTTGGCCATCTCGGCGATCTGGGCGTTGGTGAAGCTCACCTTCTGCAGCGTGGCATAGGCGGCGGGCCATTTGTCCTTCATCCCGTCCCAGGCGGCGATCTTCAGGTAACCGTTGGCCGGGTTGCCGCAGTCATAGGTCTTGTCCGGGATCGGGCCGACGGCGGGGTCCTTGTCGCAGCCCTCGACCCATTCGGGGAAGTTGACGAATTCGCCCGGCCAGACCGCCTCGGCGAAGTTCGGGGTCCAGTTGAACAGGACGATCGGGGTCTTGTCCTTCTCGGCCGCCGCGATCTCGGCCCAGAGCGCGGCGGCGGAGCCCGCGTTCACCACGACGAAGTTCATCCCCAGCGCATCGACCTTTTCCTGGTCGTGCTTCAGCCAGTCCACCGGCCCGCCGAGGAACCGGCCCTTGTCGCCCGTCTCGGGCGTGGCGAACTTGGCGGCGCAGTCGTTCAGCGCCTTCCAGTCCGGCAGGCCGGGGCAGGCTTCCTTGGTCCACAGCGGATACCACCAGTCCTCACGCGTGACGGCGTTGTGGCTGGCGGCGTCATGGATGCCGCCCTTCGCCACCGCGGCGTCGAACGAGGCGCCGAAGGCCCCTTCCCAGACTTCCAGCTCCAGCGTCGCATCGCCCAGGCGCACGGCCTCGTACACCGCCTGGCTGTCGGTCGAGACATATTCGACCGAGTTGCCCATACCCTCGAACATCTGGCCGACGACGTTCGACATCACGATCTGGCTGGACCAGTTGTGGATCGGAATGACGATCGGGTCCGGGGAATCCTCGGCCAGGGCGGCGGGGGCCAGGAGGGGCGCGGCCAGCGCGATGGTCGCGGCGCCGAGAAGCAGTCTGGTCAGTCTCTGCATGTGGTCAGGTCCCTGTGCTGTCGCGCCCGCGCGGGGCGCATTTCCCGGAAAGTCGTCCGCTTTCCCGGGGATCAGGCTAGGGCCGGGATGTGAACGTGTCAGACCCCGGCCGTGAACGGGCTGGAGAAAGTTGTTACAGGATGTTAACAAGACCGGAGCCAACCCCCCGGGAGTCCCGCCTGCATGACCCCTGCCGCGCATATCGTCGTGATCGAGGACGACCCGGTGACCCGCACCGCACTGGGGGGCTATCTGGAGGG
Source organism: Tabrizicola soli (assembly GCF_015999335.1). Classification (GTDB taxonomy): domain Bacteria; phylum Pseudomonadota; class Alphaproteobacteria; order Rhodobacterales; family Rhodobacteraceae; genus Tabrizicola; species Tabrizicola soli. The sequence goes on from NZ_JAEACP010000007.1 coordinate 185,552, forward strand.
TTTCGGCTATCGCGTCACCGCCTGCGCCGGGGCCGAGGCGGCCGAGAAGGTGCTGGCGCAGGAGAACCCGGACCTCCTGATCGTGGACATCAACCTTTCCGGCAAGGACGGGCTGGAGATCACGCGCGAGCAGCGGGCGCGGTCGGAGGTGGGGATCATCCTGCTGTCGGGGCGCACCGACGACGTGGACCGGATCGTCGGGTTGGAACTCGGTGCCGACGACTATGTCTGCAAGCCCTTCAACCGGCGCGAGCTTCTGGCGCGGGTGAAGAACCTTCTGCGCCGGACGGCGGCGATGCGGCAGCTCACGCGCAGGGTGGTGCATTTCGCGGGTTTCACCTTCGACACCGCCGCGCGGCATGTCACGGCGCCCGATGGCGCGGGGGTGCAGCTGACGCGGGCGGAATACGAGCTGCTGCGCACCTTCGTGCTGAATCCCGGCATCGTGCTGACCCGCGACCGGCTTCTGGCCAGCGTCACCCACCGGCACAGCGGCACGGGCGAGCGGACGGTCGACGTGATGGTCAAGCGGCTGCGGGCCAAGTTCGGCGACGACCCGAAGACGCCGCGCATCTTCGGCACCTCGCATGGCGAGGGCTATGTCTTCACTGCGCCGCTGTCCTGAGCCGGAGCTGATCCTCCAGCGCCTGCAGCGCGCGGCGCAGCTCGCGCTCGGCGGCGGCGGCCGCGTCCAGCAGGATCGCGGACAGCGCGGGATCCGGCGCCGCGTCGCGCCGGGAAAGCGTGGCGAGGATCCCGGCCAGTTGCGGCAGGGCGAAATTGCCGACCGCCCCCTTCAGCCGGTGGGCGCGGCGCTCGACCTCCTGCGGATCGCCGGCGCGCAGGGCCGTGGCGATGGCGCGGGCTTCGGGGGCGAGGTGGTCGAGCATCAGCCGCAGGAGGGCGGCGGTCTGCGCCGGGCCGAGGTCGGAAAGCGTTTCGCGCACCGCAGGCGCCGCGTCCGCCCCGCAGAGGCGATGCAGCGCATGGGCCAGCGCCTCGGGCGTCAGGGGCTTGGCCACCACCTCGTCCATCCCGGCGGCGCGGCAGGCGGCCAGGTCGCCGGGCTGGGCATGGGCCGAGACGCCGATCACCGGGACCCAGGCCATGCGGCCCGGCAGCCCGCGCAGCCGCCGCGTCGCCTCGATCCCCGAGATGCCGGGCAGGTTCACGTCCATCAGAACCGCGTCGAAGCCGCCCTGCCCCGCCAGCTCCAGCGCCGCCTCGCCCGTCCCGGCCAGGACGGCGCGATGGCCAAGCGACTTCAGGAACCCCAGCGCGACCTCCTGGTTCACCGGGTGATCCTCGACCACCAGCACGCTCAGCGGGGAGAGGTCGGGGACAGGCCCCTCGGGCAGGGCGGGCAGCGCCGCGCCGCGCGCGAAGGGCAGGTGCAGGGTGAAGGTCGCCCCCCTGCCCGGCTGGCTTTCGACCGACAGCGCGCCGCCCATCAGCCCCGCGAGCCGGCGCGAGATGGTCAGGCCAAGCCCGGTGCCGCCATGGGTCCGCGCGGTCTGCGGGTCTTCCTGCTGGAAGGCCGCAAAGATCCGTTCCAGCGCCGCGGGCGCGATGCCGCGGCCGGTGTCGCTGACGGTGAAGCGCAGCTGCAGGGGATCGGCGTCGACCGGCCCGTCCAGCGCCACGGCAAGCCGCACCTCGCCCCTTTCGGTGAACTTGACGGCGTTGGAGACCAAGTTGAACAGGATCTGCCGCAGCTTGCCCATGTCGCCCTGCAGGGCCGGCAAGGGCGCGGCCGGAAGCGCGGTCAGAAGGCGCAGGCCCTTCTCCTCGGCCATCGGGGCCATCAGAAGCGCGATGTCGGCCAGTGCCTTCGGCAGATCGAAGACCTCGGCCTCAAGCGCCATCTGGCCCTGTTCCAGCTTGGAATAGTCGAGGATGCCGTTCAGAAGCCCCATCAGCCCCTTGCCCGAGGCGAGGGCCGCGTCGAGCCTTGCCCCCTGCTCGGCCGTCAGCCCGTCGCGCGGCAGGTTACGCAGCATGCCGAGGACGCCGTTCATCGGCGTGCGGATCTCGTGGCTCATCATCGCCAGGAATTCCGACTTGGCGCGGTCGGCGGCCTCGGCCCGGTTGCGGGCGGCGTCATGGGCGGCGACCTCGCCGCGCAGGGCCTCGGTGCGTTCGTCCACCAGGCCCTGCAATTCGCTGCGGTGGCGGCGGAGCTCCGTCAGGTGCCGCTCGCGCTCGGCGCCCAGTTCGCGATTGGCGATGGCCTGCCGGCGGAAGATCTCGACCGCGCCTTCCATCTGGCCGATCTCGTCGCCGCCCGAGGGGTGGATCTCCTCGCCGGGGCTGCCTTGCGCAAGGTCGGACATCCGGGCCGAGAGGTTGTCAAGCCGCCGGATCAGGTTGTCGCGGACGTAGAACCACAGCACGCCCGAGGAGATGACCAGCGCGAGGAGGACGGAGAAGGCATAGAACCGCTGGGTGGCCGAGATCGCCTGTTCGGCCGAGCGGCCGGCGGCGACGGCATTGGCCTCGATCCGGTCGGCCAGGTCCGAGGCCGCCAGCTCCAGCGCAAGGGCCGCGCTGCGCAACCGGGTCTCGGCCCGCAGGATGCTGTCCGTCACCTCGAGCACCCGCGCCTCGGTCTCGAACAGCGAGGCAGTCTCGGGCGGTGCCGCGGGGGCAGAGCCGACCACCCGCAAAAGGCTGCGCACCCTCTCGGCCCGGCGCGGGTCCTGGACCGAGCTCAGCCGGCGCGAGATCACCCTGACCCGCGCGTCCAGCTCGCTGCGCAGCGCGCGGAGCTCGGCCTGGCCTTGCACGCCCGCGATGCGGCTGAGCAACAATCCCAGCTCCGAGGCATGCGAGCGCAGTTCGAACATCAGGCCCATCTGGAAGAGGTCGACCTCGATCAGCTTGTCCAGCGTCCGAAGCCGGTCGCCGGGCTGGCCGTCCTCCATGTCGTACAGGCTGGAGATCACCGCCGAGGCCCCCATCTCGGCATTGGCGACAAGGGTGTCGGCGATCTCGGTCAGCTCTGCCGCGGCGGTCAATCCGGCCTTGAGCTGCGCATCGCGCTCGGCGATCAGGCGGATGCGCCGGCGCACCAGCGCGTCGATGCCGAGGATCGACTGGCGCAGTTCCGCCTCGGCCGCCAGCGCCCTGGCCATGGCCTCGTCCGGCATCCCGTCCTGCCGCAGAAGCCGGGCGCGCAGCGCGCTGGCCTGGTCGTAGAGATAGGCCGAACGCGCGGAACGCTGCGCCTCGTCGGTCACGGCGGCAAGTTCGGGGGCCATGGCGACGACCCGGCTGGTCTCCTCGGCCACGCCGCGCACTTCCGAGATCGCCGGGATCGCCTCGGTCACCACCCGGGACTGGTTCTCGGCCACGTCGCGCAATTCGAGCCAGCCCATGACCCCGGTCGCGGCCGGAAAGCCCGCGATCAGCACGATCGCCAGGAGGAGGCGTCCGCCAAGACTCGACTTGTAGCCGAACTTCCGCAACTCTCCTCCCGTGCCGCGCCTGCCCAGGGCGCAGGCTAGCACCAAAACCGGGTCAGGGGAGAGGGAAGTCGATGCGGACGGGTGCGCTGGTGGCGCTGCTTGCGGGGCTGGCGGGACAGGGCGCCGCGGCCGAGACCTGGAAGCTGGAGGCGCGCGCGGTCCCCTTCGACGACAGCAGCGCCGCGGTGCCGATCGACTATGTCGCCCTGGACCGTGCCGCGAAGCCCTGGCGCCTCTGCGTGCTCTATCCGCATCTCAAGGACGCCTACTGGCTCTCGGTCAACTACGGCATGGTCGAGGAGGCGCGGCGTCTGGGCGTGGCCTTCGACGTGTTCGAGGCCGGGGGCTATCCGAACCTCGCCCGGCAGATCGAGCAGTTGCAGGGCTGCGCGGGGGCGGAATTCGATGCGGTGATCCTGGGGGCGGTTTCGTATGACGGGCTGACCCCGGCCGTCCAGGAGATCGCGCGCCGGAAACCCGTGATCGCCGCCGTGAACGACATCGACGACCGGGGCATCACCGCCAAGGCCAGCGTGCCCTGGGCCGAGATGGGGGCGGCCGCGGGCCGCTTCATCGCCGGGCGCCATCCCCCCGGCAGTCCGCCGGTGACGATCGCCTGGTTCCCCGGCCCGAAGGGCGCGGGCTGGGTCGGCTTCGTCGAGGCCGGGTTCCGCGCCGCGATCGCGGAGAGCTCGGGCGAGATCGTGCTGACGCTCTACGGCGACACCGGGCTGGAGGAACAGGTCCTCTTGGTCGAGGAGGCCCTGGAGGCCCTGCCGCAGGTGGACTACCTGGTGGGCAGCGGTCCGATGGCCGAGGCGGCGGTCTCGCTGCTGCGCGCGCGGGACGGCCGGGATGCGCGGATCGTCTCGACCTATCTCAGCCATGCGGTCTACCGCGGCGTGACCCGCGACCGGATCCTGGCCGCGCCGACCGATTTTCCGGTCGTGCAGGGCCGGCTCGCGATCGAAATGGCGGTCCGCGCGCTGGAGGGAAGCCTGGAGATCCGCCATGCCGGACCGCGGATCAGGGTGGTGACGGCCGGGGCGACGGGGCCGGAGGTGGTGGAGGGCTCGCTTGCCCCGGCGAGCTTCGCGCCGGTCTTCTCGCTGGAGGTGGGGCGGGCTGCCATCCCGTGATCCAGGGCGCAGGGTGGGTGGATCACCCACCTTGCGATCACGGCTGGGGGCGGCCGAGGTCGAAATGCTCGGACGGGAAATACTTGGCCAGCCGCACGTCGGCGGTGCGGGCATGGCCTTCCATCCCCTCCTCGCGCGAGATGCGGGCGGTGGCGATGGCCAGCCTTTTCGAGGCCATGCGGCTTGCGCGCTGCCAGGTCACCGTCTTCATGAACTTGTGCACCGAAAGCCCGCCGGTATAGCGCGCGGCGCCCGAGGTGGGCAGGACATGGTTCGGCCCCGAGGCCTTGTCGCCGAAGGCCACGGTCGTCTCCTCGCCCAGGAAAAGCGAACCGTAGCAGCGCAGGTTCGCAAGCCACCAGTCCAGGTCGGCCGCCTGCACATGCAGATGCTCGGGCGCGGTGCGGTCGGCGACCTCGACCATCTCGGCCGCGCTGTCGCAGAGGATCACCTCGGCGAAATCGGCCCAGGCGGCGCGGGCATTGGCGGCATTCGCCTCGGGCAGCGAGGCGATCAGTTCCGGCACCAGTTCCAGCACGCGCCCGGCCAGCGCGCGATCCGTCGTCACCATCCAGACCGGAGAGTTCCAGCCATGCTCGGCCTGGCCGACCAGGTCCCAGGCAACGAACAGCGGGTCGGCGGTATGGTCGGCGATCACCATGCTGTCGGTCGGGCCCGCGAACATGTCGATGCCGATCTCGCCATAGAGGATGCGCTTGGCCTCGGCGACATACTGGTTGCCGGGACCGACCAGGATATCGGCCTTGCGCGCGCCGAACAGGCCCTTGGCCATCGCCGCGATCCCCTGCACCCCGCCGAGGTTCAGGATCGTGTCCGCCCCGCAATGGTCCATCGCGAACAGGATCGCCGGCGGGATCCCCTGGCCGGGGCGCGGCGGCGAGCAGGCGGTGACATGGGCGACGCCGGCCTCTTTCGCGGTGGTGACGGTCATGATCGCGCTGGCGATATGGCTGTAGCGCCCGCCCGGCACATAGCAGCCCGCCGCGCCGACCGGGATCTGCTTCTGCCCGGCCCAGAGACCGGGGATCACCTCGATCTCGCAATCCGAGATCGTGCCGCGCTGCGCCCGGGCGAAGCGGCTGATGTTGCCATGGGCGAAGCGGATGTCGTCCTTCAGCGTCTCGGGCACCTGGCGCGCGGCGGCGCGGATCGCTTCGGGGGTGACCACGACCGGCCCCTCCCAGCGGTCCATCTCGCGCGCGAGGTCGCGCACCGCCGCTTCGCCGCCGGCCTCGATCCGGGCCAGGAGCGCCTCGACCCCGGCGCGGACATCGGTCTGGCCGGTCGCGGGCGTGCGGCTTGCGGTCTTGAGATGGGTCACGGGCATCGGGCTACATCCGGCCTTTCCAGGGAACCACCTTGCGCTCGACCGCGCGCATCAAAAGGTCGAAGGCATAGGCGATGGCGGCGATCACGATGATCCCCATGATCACCGTCGAGGTCTGCAGGAACTGGCTGGCGGACAGCACCATGTAGCCCAGCCCCTCGGTCGCGGCGACCATCTCGGCGGCGACCAGCGTGGTCCAGCCGAAGCCGATGCCGATGCGCATCGCGGTCAGAATCTCGGGCAAGGCGGCGGGCAGGATCACCTGCCGCATCACCTGCCAGCGCGAGGCGCCGAAGGAATAGGCGGCGTGGATCTGCTCGATCGCGGCGGATTTCACCCCGGCCCGTGCGCCCAGCGCCACCGGGGCCAGCACCGACAGGAAGATCAGCGTGACCTTCGAGGTCTCGCCGATGCCGAACCAGATGATCATCAGCGGCAGATAGGCCAAGGGCGGGATCGGGCGGTAGAACTCGATCGGGGGGTCGAAGATGCCGCGGATCACCGGGCTCATTCCCATGGCGAGGCCGAGCGGGATGCCGATCAGGCAGGCCAGCAGGAAGGCCCCGAACACCCGCGCGGTCGAGACGGCGACATGTTCCAGGAAGGGCGTGTTGGTGAAGCCGTTCTGCCAGATGTCGAGGAACTTGCGCGCCACGGCGCCGGGACCGGGCAGGAACAGGGGTTTGATCCAGCCCATCGAGGTGACCAGCCACCAGACGAACAGGATCCCCGCGATCGAGGCCAGCGACAGAAGAAGCGAGTCCCCCTGCCCCGGCACGCCATAGGTTTCGCCCGGCCGGGTGGCGCGGGCCTTGGTCAGGCGGGAGAACAGCCCCTTCCTGCGGGGGCGGGGAACGGGATCGGGTCGCGCGGGATCGGGGCGGGCGGTCATGCGACGGCCACCTCGTCGGAAAAGACGATCTCGAGCACCTTTTCGCGCAACTCGATGAACTCGCGGCTGGACTTGACCGTCCGCGCGGGCGTGCCGGCAAGGAACTGGCGCGAGAAGGGCAGGTCGAAGCGATGGGCAATGCGGCCCGGACGCGGCGACATGACCACCAGTTTGGTGCCCATGAACAGGGCCTCCTCGACGGAATGGGTGATGAAGAACACCGATTTCCGCGTCCGGTGCCAGATGTCCAGGATCAGCTCCTGCGCCTTTTCCCGCGTCAGCGCGTCAAGGGCGCCCAGGGGTTCGTCCATCAGAAGGACCTTGGGATCGCAGGTCAGCGCCCTGGCGATGCCCACGCGCTGCTGCATCCCGCCGGACAGGTTGTAGACCCGCGAGCGTTCGAACTCGGCCAGCCCCAGCAGCCTGAGGAAGCGGCGCGCGACCTCGTAGCGCCTCGCCTGGGGCACGCCCTGCAGTTTCAGCCCGAAGGCCACATTGTCGAGCACGTTCAGCCAGGGCAGAAGCGCGTGCTTCTGGAACACCACCGCCCGGTCGGCGCCGGGGCCCAGGACGCGGGCGCCGTCCAGCAGCACCTCGCCCGAGGTGGGCGACAGGAAGCCCGCGATCAGCGACAGGAGCGTGGACTTGCCGCAGCCGGATGCGCCCAGCGCCACCACGAAATCGTCGTTCTCGATCGCGAGGTCGATCCCGCGCAGCGCCGCGACCGGGGGACGGCCGTCCAACCCCGGGTAGACCACCGACGCCTGCCTGATATCCAGCCCCATGGGCATCCTTCCCTGCAAGAGGCCGGAAGCGGGGGGCGCCCGCTTCCGGCAATGGGCTCACTTGGCCGCTTCGGCGATCGAGGTGGTGACGAAGCCCGAATAATCGTCGGCCGCCGCGTCGATCCGGCCGGCTTTGACCAGGAACTCGGCCGTGTTCTTCATCGTCGCGGCCGCCCCGCCCATCCAGGTCTCGCTCAGCTGGTCGGCCAGCGGGATGAAGGTGAAGCCCTTCAGGATTGCCGGAACCTGGTCGGGCGCGGCGCCCGTGATCTCGGCGATGGTCTTGACCTTCTCGCTGTCCGGGGTCCAGGCGGCGGGATCGGCGAGGTATTCCTTGTTCGCCTCGTCGATCACCTTGGCGAAGGCGACCAGCTTGTCGGCATTGGCCTCGGCGAAGCTGCGGTTCACCACCCAGGCGTCGAAGGTCGGATAGCCCCATTGCGCGGTCTGGTCCGCGCCGATGATGAAGGTCCCGGTCTGCAGGATCTGGTTCTGCACCGGCTCCCAAACGAAGGCGGCGTCGACCTGGCCGGAATCCCAGGCGGCGGCGATCTGGTCGGCGGGCAGGTTGATGATGGTCACCTCGGTCTCGGCGATCCCGGCATGGGCCAGCGCCCCCATCAGCGAGTAATGCGCGGTCGAGCCGATCGGAACCGCGATCCGCTTGCCCTTCACGTCCTCGAGCTTGGCGATGCCCGAGTCCTGCTTGGCGATCAGGCTTTCCGCCGTGCCAAGGCCATGGGCGATCATGAAGGCCTGCAGGTCCACGCCCTGGCTGGCGGCGATGGCCAGGGGCGAGGAGCCGAGCTCGGACAGCTGCACATCGCCCGAGGCCATGGCGGCGATCACCTCGGTCCCGGCGCCGAAGACGCGCCATTCGATGTCCCAGCCGGTCGCGGCCTCGAACTTCTTCTCGGCGCGGGCGGCCTGCATCGGCGTCGGGTTGCCGAACATGCCGATGATGACCGTCTCGGCCATCGCGGGACCCGCCGCCAGCGCGAGGCCGGCCGCGGCAAGCAGCAGTCTGGATCTGGTCTTCATGTCGCTCTCCTGTTGGAATCGGCACTTGTGGCCGGTTTGTCGTCCATTGCGAAATCCCGGATCAGCTTGACGAGGATGTCAAGCGTATCAAGCGGAATGACATTCGGCGCGGTCGGATCGGGGACCAGCGAAAACTCGGTGCAGGCGATGAGCTGCACCATTGCGCCGCGCTGTGCGAGTTCTTCCGAGGCGGCGCGGAGGGTGGCGCGAGGGGCGTCATGGTTGCCGCCCGCCTTGATCGCCGCGATCGCCTCGCGCAGCGCGGCCTCGTCCGGGGGCCAGAGCAGGGTCGGCCCGGCGCCGGCGCAGGCGCGGTCGAAGACGCCGATCCGGCGCAGGGCGGGCGAGCCGAGGATGCCGACCGGCCCGCCTCCCGCCAGCCCCCGCGCCCGCGCGACCGAGGCCGCCACCATGTCGAGAAACGGCAGGCCCGAGGCCGCGCGGATCGCGTCGGCGAAATGATGCGCCGTGTTGCAGGGCATGGCCAGCGCCTCGGCCCCCGCCCCTTCCAGCCGCCGCGCCATGGCGGCAAGGGTCGGGGCGGGATCCTCGCCCCGGCCGTCCACGAGGAAGCGCATCCGCGAGGGGACCTGCGGATTCTGGTCCACGACCAGCGGGATATGGTCGGCATCGTCGCGGGCGGGCACGGCGGCGATGAGACGGTCCATCAGGAGGACCGTCGCCTGCGGGCCCATGCCGCCCAATATGCCCACGCGCCGCGGACTCATGCCACGCACCCCTGAATGGCGGCACCCCCCGCCCGGCCGCCATGCGATCCGACAAGACCGTCCGGCGCAAGCCCCAATCCTGCCCGCCGCCGCGAAACTGCGGCCCGGCGCGGCGGTCCGGCGGCTGCGGGTGCTGTCATCCGGGCGCGGCCCCGGCCTGGAACACGTTGTCATAGCCGAAAAGCGCCGCCGAGCCGCCGGTGTGGAGGAAGACGATCCGTTCCCCCTTGCCGAAACGCCCCTTGCGGATGTGGTCGACCAGCCCTGCCGCGCCCTTGCCGGAATAGACCGGGTCCAGCAGGATCCCCTCCAGCTCGGCGAACAGGCGGATCGCCTCGATCGTGTCGGGGCCGGGCTTGCCGTAGCCTGCGCCGACGTAATTGCAGTCGGCCCGCACATCCGCGCGGGCGACGACGCCGGGGCAGCCCAGCTTTTCGGCGGTCGCCTGCGCCAGGGCGAAGACATTCGCCTCCTGCTTGTCCTGCGGGGCGCGGACGCCGATGCCCAGAAGCGGGATCCGCGCGTTCGTCGCCTTCAGCCCGGTGACCAGCCCGGCCTGCGTCCCCGCCGAACCTGTCGCGGTGACGATATGGTCCACCTTCAGCCCGCGGTCGTTCAACTGGCCCAGCAGCTCGAAGGCGCAATTCACATAGCCCAGCGCCCCGGTCGGGTTCGAGCCGCCGCCGGGGATGAGATAGACCTTGCGCCCCGCCTCGCGGAAGGGCCGGGCGTCGGCCTCCATCTGCGCCTGCATGTCGGTCCCGCCCGGATAGCGCGCGGTCGTGGCCCCGTGCAGATGGTCCAAAAGCACGTTGCCGTTGCCGTTGTAGTTCGCGTTGTTCGAGCCGGTGCGGTCCTCGAGCAGCAGATGGCAGGCCAGGCCCAGCTTCGCGGCGAAGGCGGCGGTCTGGCGGGCGTGGTTCGACTGGGTGGCGCCCTGCGTCATCACCATGTCCGCCCCCTGGGCCTGCGCCTCGGCCATCAGGAATTCCAGCTTGCGGGTCTTGTTGCCGCCGGTGGAAAGCCCCGTGCAATCGTCGCGCTTGATCCAGATCTCCGGCCCGCCAAGTTCCTTCGAAAGCCGGTCCAGACGTTCCAGCGGCGTGGGCAGATGCGCGAGGAAGACGCGGGGAAAACGGGCGAGATGCATGGACGGTCCTTTGCTGCGGGCGGGACCAGCGTGGCACCGGAAGCCGGGCATTGCAAATTCGATTCTCTCCAGAAAACATGCAGGTTCTGCATGATGGAGGCCGGGATGCGGCTGGAATGGCTGAAGGACGTGATCAGCATTGCGGAAACCGGGTCTTTCAGCGAGGCCGCCCGGCGTCGCAACCTGACGCAATCCGCCTTCTCGCGCCGGGTCCGGCAGATCGAGGAGCATCTGGGGATCGAGCTTTTCGACCGCTCGAAGAAGCCCGTCCAGATGCGACCGACCACGGCCGAGCATCTGGACCGCATGGCGCGGATGGTCGGCGCGCTGAACCAGCTGGCCGAGGATCTGCGCCGGGGCGACCGGATGGCGGGGAAAAGCCTCTCCATCGCGGCGCAACATGCGCTGTCGACCTCGCTTGCGCCGCAGATGCTGCAACGGGTGCGGGGCGCGGGCCGGGATGTGCATTTCCGCCTGACCTCGGCCAATCTGGACGAATGCCTCACGCTTCTTTTGTCGCGCCAGGTCGATCTGGCGCTGACCTTCCAGGTGCGCGACGACCCCGCCCCGGTGCGCGAGGAATTCATCGAGACCCTGGTGATCGGCAGCGACCGGCTGGTGCCCGTCGTCGGGAAGGCTTGGCTGCCCGAGGTCGAGGAGAGCCTGCGCGCGGGCGTGCTGCCGGCCGTCACCTACCCGGCCGAGGTCTATTTCGGCGAGGTGATGCAGCGCCATGTCCTGCCTTCGCTGGAACAGGATGTGACGCTGCACGCGCGCGCGGAATGTGCGCTGACGCTGGCGGTGCTGGAACTCTCGATCGCCGGGTTCGGCGTCGCCTGGGTGCCGCAGTCGATCGCGACGGGGCGGATCGCCTCGGGCGAGGTCACGGCGCTGGCGGACCGCCTGCCCTCGGCCGGGCTCCTGGTCCTCGCCTCGCGGCTGGCGGGGGCGCATAATGCGACCGAGAGCCTGGTCTGGGACCATGCCGCCGCCCGCGGCTGAACCGCGGCTTTACAGCGCCGGGGGGCCGGGATAGCCCGCATCGGCGGCAGAACGGGGGCAAGGGCATGGACAGGGTTTTCGCGGGGATCGACTTCGGCACGTCGAATTCGACCGTCGGCCTTGCGGATGCCGCCGGCGCGGCGCTGATCGCGCTGGAGGACGGCCTGCCGACCCTGCCCTCGGCCGTGTTCTTCGAGGCCGACGGCGCGCCGCCCCGTTTCGGCCGGGCGGCCATCGCGGCCTATCTGGAGGGCGACGAGGGTCGGCTGATGCGCGGGCTGAAAAGCACGCTCGGCTCGGCCCTGCTGGACGAGCGGACGGCGGTCGGCCGGCGCGCCGTCCCCTTCCGCGAGGTGCTGCAGCGCTTCGTCGCGCATCTGCGGCAGCGGCTGGATCTGGCCCGGCCGGGGTTGCGGCAGGCGGTCTTCGGGCGGCCGGTGCATTTCGTCGACGACGATCCCGCGGGCGATCTGGCCGCCCAGACCGCGCTTTGCGAGATCGCCACCGCCTGCGGCTTCACGCAGGTCGAGTTCCAGTACGAGCCTGTCGCCGCCGCGCTGCATTACGAACAGGACTTGCAGGCCGAGGAGATCGTGCTGGTCTTCGACATCGGCGGCGGCACCTCGGACATCTCGATCCTGCGCCTGTCGCCGGAACGCGCCCGCCGGCCCGACCGGGCGGGCGACATCCTGGCCAATGGCGGCATCCGGGTCGGCGGCACCGATTTCGACCGCCTCCTGTCGCTGGCCGAGGCGCTGCCGCATCTGGGCTACCTCAGCCCGACCAAGGGCGGCGCGGGGCTGATGCCGCGGCACTACTACCTGGACCTGGCGACCTGGCACCGGATCAACGCGCTTTACAGCGCGCGGACGGCGGCGGACCTGAAGGCGCTCAGGCACGAGGCCGACCGGCCCGAACTGGTCGAGCGGATGATCCATGTCGTCGCCGGACGTCACGGCCATGCGCTGGCGATGGAGGTGGAGCGGGCGAAGATCGAGCTCTCCGGGGCCGAGGCCTCGCGCCTGATGCTGGCACCGCTGACCGGGGGACCGAACCCGGTGGCGCGGCGCGACCGCTTCGAGGCGGCGGTCGAGGCCCCGGTCGCGCGGATCGCGGCGCTGATCGGGGCGACGCTGGCCGAGGCCGGACTGGGCGCGGACCGGATCGGCACGGTCTTCCTGACCGGCGGGTCGTCGCAGCTGCCGATCCTGCGCGCCACGGTGCAGGCCGCCCTGCCCGGCGCGCGGCTGGCCAGCGGCGACATGCTGGGTTCGGTCGGCACCGGCCTTGCCCTCGATGCACGGCGGCGCTTCGGCTAAAGCGACTCGGCCCCGTCGATCACCAGCGCGTGCCCGGTCATGAAGGAGGAGCGGTCCGAGGCGAGGTAGACGATCCCCTCGGCGATCTCCTCGGGCGTGCCCCAGCGGCCCATCGGGATCGCGTTGGCGACATAGCCCTCCAGCGCGGAGCGACCGCCCATCTGGGCCTCGAACCCCCGATTGAAGACGGTGTCGATGAAGCCGGGGCAAAGCGCGTTGCAGCGGATGCCGTGGCGGGCATAGTCGACCGCGATCTGGCGGACCATGGCGATGACCGCGTGCTTGGTGGTGCAATAGGCGATCATCTCGCGGTCATATTGCACGCCCGAGTTCGACGCGGTCACGATGATCGACCCCCTGCCCTGCCGCCGCATCATCGGCATCGCAGCCTGGACGATGACGAAATGCGACCGCACGTTCAGCCGCCAGGAGGCGTCCATCTGCTCTGCGCTGATGTCCTCCAGCCGGCCGGGGATCTGGATCCCGGCATGGGAATGCAGGACGTCCAGCCGCCCGTGCCGTTCGGCCACGTCCTGCACCAGCGCCCGCACGGCCCCGTCGTCGGAGGCGTCCAGCGCCCGCGCCTCGGCCCGGCCATGGGCGGCGGCGATCTCCCCGGCAACCGCTGCGGCGCGGGCGCCGTCGAGGTCGGTCACCACGACCACCGCCCCCTCGCGCGCCAGCGCCAGCGCCCCGGCCCGGCCGATCCCGGCGCCGGCGCCCGTGACCAGCGCCACCCGGTCCCGCAAGCTCATGCCCGCCGCCTTTGCAGCATGCCCTGCGCGATGATCAGGAGGATCAGCGAGACCGCCATGACCATGGTGCCGATCGCGTTGATCTCGGGCGTCACGCCGCGGCGGATCGAGGAGAAGACATAGATCGGCAGCGTCGTGTTCGGGCCGGCGACGAAGAAGGCGATGATGAAGTCGTCGAAGCTGAAGGTGAAGGACAGAAGGAACCCGGCCAGCACGGCGGGCGCGATCTGCGGCAGCGTGACCTGGCGGAACGTGCCCCAGGGCGTCGCGCCGAGGTCGGCCGAGGCCTCGATCAGGCTGCGGTCCATCCCCGCCACCCGGGCGCGGACGATGATCACCACCAGCGCCATCGCGAACAGCCCATGCGCCAGCACCAGCGAGCCGAGGCCCAGCCCCAGCTGCGGCGGCTCCGCGCCGGGCCAGAGCGAGGCAAGCAGCGGGTTCACCCAGTCGAAGACCGTGACCAGCGCGATCAGCGTGGCGATGCCGATCACGATGCCCGGCACCATGACCGCGACGTAAAGCGCCGCGTCGAAGAAAAGCCGCATCCGCCCCTTCAGCGAAGGCAGCGCCAGGGCGGCCATCGTCCCGGCGACAGTCGCCAGCGTGGCCGAGAGGAAGGCCACCGTCAGGCTGGTCTTCAGCGCCTCCATCACGAAGGGGTTCGCCAGCGTCTTCCCGTACCATTGCACCGAAAAGCCGGTGAACTGCGAGGCATGCCGCCCCGCGTTGAAGGAGAACAGCGCGATGATCCCGATCGGGATATAGAGGAACAGGTAGATCGCAAGGGCGTAGAGGCGCATCCGTTTCCCCGTCAGATCAGCGAGACGTCGTCGCGGCTGCCCGCGAAGCGCCGGGTAAAGCGCATGTAGGCCGCGACGATCGCCAGCATCACCGCCACCAGGCTGACGGCCACCGCCGCTCCGAACGGCCAGTTGCGCGATTGCAGGAAGAGGTCGACCAGCGCATTGCCGACGAAGAACACCTTGCCGCCGCCCAGCAGCGCGGGGATCAGGAACTCTCCCATCAACAGGATGAAGACCAGCATCGACCCCGTCGCCACGCCGGGCATCGACATCGGCAGGGTGATCTGCAGGAAGCTGCGCCAGGGCGGCGCCCCCAGGTCGCTGGCGGCTTCGAGCAGGCGCTTGTCCAGCCGTTCCAGGCTGACATAGACCGGGAAGACCATCAGCGGCAGGTAGCCGTAGACGATGCCGATCACCACGGCGAAGGGCGTGTTGATCAGGCGCGGATTGCCCAGGCCGACGGCATGCAGCCAGGACGGGATGCCCTGCCCGCCCAGAAGGTAGATCCAGGCGTAGCTGCGGATCAGGATCGAGGTCCAGAACGGCACGATCACCAGCACCAGAAGCAGCGTCTTCCAGCGCCGCGGCGCGCGCATCGCCAGGTAATAGGCCAGGGGATAGGCCACGATCAGGCAGATCAGCGTGCCCAGCGGCGCCAGCGTCATCGTGTTCTGGAACGCCTGCCAGCGCGAGCCGAGGTTCAGGTAGTTCTCCAGGCCGAAGCCCGGCACGTAACCGCCCGCCGCCCCCCGGCTGCCGAAGCTGAACACCAGGACGACGACAAGCGGCAGGACCAGCATGGCCAGAAGCCATGCCCCCGCAGGCAACAGGAGAAGCGCGTTGCGGGTGCCCTGCCGCATGATCGTCAGGCCGCCTTGAACCGCGCCATGAGCTCGGCCCGGTTCGGGTCGGTCAGGGTGACGGCCGCGCCGAATTCCAGCGGGCTGAGAAGCTCGGCCGCCGGGAACATGATCGGGTCCTGCAGCATCTCGGGCGGCAGCAGCGCCAGCACGCGCTTGTCGGCCACCGGATAGCCGTGGAACAGGACCTCCTTGGCGTTCACCGCCGGGTCGAGCAGGTAGTTGATCAGCGCATAGGCGGCATCCGGATGCGGCGCGTCCTTGGCGATGGCCAGGAAATCGCTCCAGAGCTCGCCCCCCTCCTTGCCCAGGACGTATTCGATCTCGGGCATGTCGTTGTGCAGCTGCTTGGCGTCGCCGGTCCAGCAGACCGACATCCAGGCATCGCCCGAGCGCATCGAGGGCTGGTAGTCCGAGTTGATCGCAAAGAGATGCGGCTTGGCGTCCATCAGCAGCTTCTCGGCGTCGGCCAGTTCCTTCGGATCGACCGAGTTGAAGGAATAGCCGAAGTATTTCAGCGCGTTGCCGATGGTCGTCAGCTGATAGTCATGCACCATGGACCGGCCCGAGAAGGCGTCCATGGTCATGTCCCAGAACTCTTTCCAGCTGACGGGCTTCGGCGCGCCGTTCAGCATCGCGGTGTTGACCGCAAAGCCCGTGGTGCCCCAGTTGCGCGACACGGCATAGACCTGGCCGTCGACGGTGCCGGGCTCGGCGAAGCGGGCGTCGAAGCTGGCGAGGTCGTAGTTCGGGATCCGCGACAGGTCCAGGGGCTGGATCAGCCCCTCGGCGACATAGGTCGAGATCGTGTAGTTCGTCGGCACGAACACGTCCCAGCCCGAGCCGCCGGCCTGCAGCTTGGCCAGCATCTCCTCGTTCGAGCCGAAGACGTTCATGTCCACCGCCGCGCCGGTGGCGGCGGCGAAGGCCTCGAAGTTGGCCGGGTCGTGGTAGTTCGGCCAGGAGGCGAGGACGACGCGGTCGCCGATCCCCTCCTGCGCCCAGGCCGCGCCGCGCAGGCCCGGCATGGCCGAGCCCAGCACCGCCGTCGCGGCGCCAAGGCCGGTCACGCCCAGGAAGTGGCGGCGGCTGACCGACCCCTTCCGGTAGCGCATCAGCTCGGCGATGAACGTGTCGCGAGAGATCTGGTCATTCCTGTCGGTCATGGTCTTTCTCCCCAGTTGGTTCCTGTTTCACTCGGCAAGGATCAGCGCGGCCTCGGCGCGCCAGTTGGCATGGGCTTCCGCGCCCGGCTCGAACCCGCCCTCGGCCGCCTCGGCCTGGCGCGGGACAAGGATCAAGAACCCGCCCAGGCGGTCGTGGCGCACCAGGTATTCGGTGTGCTCGCCCAGGAAGATCCGGGCCTCGATGCGCACCGGCAGGTTGACCATTCCCTCCACGGGCGCCCGCGACAGGGCGATCTGTTCGGGGCGCAGGCTGGCCGTGGCCCCGGTCCCGCCGGCACCCGGCGCAGCGGCGACGCGCAGACCTTCGACCACCAGTGCGCCGTCCTGCACGATGCCGGAAAAGAAGTTCGATTTCCCCACGAAATCCGCCACATAGCGGTTCAGCGGCCGGTCGTACAGCTCGCGCGGGGTGCCGACCTGCACGATCCGGCCGCCCTGCATGATGCAGATCCGGTCCGACATCGACAAAGCCTCTTCCTGGTCATGCGTCACCAGGACGAAGGTGATGCCCAACTGGCGCTGCAGGCTCTGCAGCTCGATCTGCATGTCGCGGCGCAGCTTCTTGTCCAGCGCGGCCATCGGCTCGTCCAGGAGCAGAAGCTTCGGCTGGTTGACGATGGCGCGGGCCAGCGCCACGCGCTGCTGCTGGCCGCCCGACATCTCCCAGATCCGGCGGTTGCCGAAGCCCGGCAGGCGGACGGTTTCCAGCATCCGCTCCACCGCCTCGGCGATGCCGGCCTTGTCGGGCTGCGGCCGGCGCTGGCGCAGGCCATAGGCGATGTTCTCGGCCACGGTCATGTGGGGAAACAGGGCGTAGTGCTGGAACACCATGTTCACCGGGCGCTGGTGCGGCGGCAGGTGGTTCACCCGCTGCCCGTCCAGCAGCACCTCGCCCGAGGTCGGGGTCTCGAACCCGGCCAGCATCCGCAGCGCGGTGGTCTTGCCGCAACCCGAGGGCCCGAGGAACGACAGGAACTCGCCGCGCCGGATCGACAGGTCCAGCTCCTGCGCCGCGACGACGGCACCGTAATGCTTGGAGGTGCCCCTCAGCTCGGCGATCGGGGTTTCGGAGTCACTGTTCATCGGGCGCTGCATATGCTTCATTACGGCCGCAAGCGTAGAAAACCCGGCCGAGCCTGTATATATCATAAAATGCATACCCTCATGCCCGAGCCCGCAGCACCGGAAGGCCAGACGCGGATGGAACAGATCGGCGCGGCGGTGGCGGCGATCGGATCGGCCGCCTGCCCGGCGCGGCTGGCGCAGCTGCTGCGCGCGGTGGTGCCCTACAGCTATACGGTGATCTTCGGCTATTGCGGCTCGGCGCGGCCGCTGGACCTGTGGGACGACTTCCCGCCGGAAAAGCGCAAGGTCTTCGTCACCGACTACCAGGCCGGACCCTACCTGCTGGACCCGTTCTACCTCGCCGCGACCTCGGCCGCGCAGCCGGGGCTTTACCGCCTGCGCGAACTGGCGCCGGACCGCTTCTACCAGGGCGAATATTTCCGCAACTACTATGCCCAGACCGGGCTGGCCGAGGAGATCGCCTTCTTCTCCGACCTCGGCGCGGGGGCGGTGATCGTGCTGTCGCTGATGCGCGCCGACAAGCCCTTCACCAACCGCGAGCTGCGCGCGCTGGCCGGGATGCGGGCGGTGGTCAACGCCGTGGTCGGCCAGCACTGGCGCGACATCGGCGAGTCGTTCCGGCCCGCCCAGCCCCGGCAGGGCGACCGCGGCCGCGACATCGAGAAAAGCTTCCACAGCTTCGGCGCGGGCCTGCTGACCCCGCGCGAGCGCGAGGTGGTGGAATTCACCCTGAAAGGCCACTCGGCCGAGGCCATCGGCCGGATGCTGGGGATATCGCCCGGAACCGTGCGGATCCACCGGCGCAACATCTATGGCAAGCTGCGGATCAGCTCGCAGGGGGAACTCTTCTCGCGCTTCATCGCGACGCTGGAGGGCCTGCCCGCCTTCGACGCGCCCTGAGACGCGCCCCGAGACGCGAACCGGGCGGATTTCCGGGAACCTTTCGCCGCGCGCTGCATCCAATGGAGGAGGGCCAATCCCGGCCCTGTCCCAAGGAGTCCCGTCATGCAACGCTTGTCCATCCTTTGCGCCACCCTCGCCCTGGCCGCGACCGCATCTCTCGCCCAGGACAATGCCCCGCCGCCCGCGCCCTATGCCGCCGTCAGCTCTCTGGTTGAGCTGCCGGATTTCCTGCCCGGCCTCGGCCAGCTCTACGTCGATCCCGCCACGCTGCCGGCCGGCCCGTTCCTCGGCTATGACCATGACGGCAAGCTGTCGGCCACCGTCTACATGGTGCCCCTGGCCGAGCTCGAGGGCGGCAAGGCCTTCAACGACCTTGCGGTGGGCAATCCCTCGGTCACCGGCGTGGACATCTATTACAACGCCGGCCATCCCGGCGTCGAAGCCCCGCATGCGCATGTGGTGCTGTATCACGACGCCGAGGCCAAGGGGCGGCTGGCGCAATGACCCTCACGCGGCGCGAGGTCCTGCTGGCAGGGGGCGGTCTCGCCGTCCTCTGCGCGGCGCCGGCGCTGGCGGCCGGAGAGATCGTGATCGAGATGAAAGGCAGCGCCCGGGGCGAACAGGTCTGGTTCGCCCCCCTGGGCCTGGCCGTGGCGGCGGGGACCAGGGTGCGGTTCGTCAACCGCGATCCCGGCAACAGCCACACCGCGACCTGCTACCATCCTTCGATCCTGGACCGCCCCCGGCGCATCCCCCGGGCGGCGACGCCCTGGGACAGCGGCTTTCTCATGCCCGACGACAGCTTTGCCGTCGTGCCGGCGGTGCCGGGGGTATATGATTTCTACTGCCAGCCGCACGAGATGGCGGGCATGGTCGGCCGGCTGGTGGTAGGGCGTCCCGGCGATCCGGGCTGGGAGGAGCCGGACTATCCCCCCGGCGACCTGCCCGAGGTCGCGCTGGCGGCCTTCCCGGCGGTGGCGGAGATCCTGCGCCAGCCGGTCCTGAAAGGAGGAACGCCATGAGCCTGCCGCTTCCCCTGCCCGCCGATCCCCCCGGCCTGACCGAGGCCGAGCTGGTCGCCCTTGCCCGGCTGCATGACGAGGCCGCCGTGCGCGAACTGGTGCGCCGCTGCAACCCGCGCCTCTTCCGGCTGGCGCGGGGCCTCACCGGCAGCGATGCCGAGGCCGAGGAGCTGGTCCAGGAAACCTATGTCCGCGCCTTCACCGCCATCGCGGGCTTTCGTGGCGCGTCCCGCTTCTCGACCTGGCTTGCCCGGATCGCCCTGAACCTCGCCGCCATGCAGCGCCGCGGCGCCCGGCGGATCGAGGAGTACGATACGCTGCGCGAAGCGGACAGCGACCGGGTGATCGCCTTCCCCGGCGTGCAGCCCGAAGGCGCGGAAAACCTGGTCGGCCGGGCCGAGGTGCGCCACCTGCTGGAGGCCGCCATCGCCGCCCTGCCGCCCGAGCTGCGCCTGGTCTTCCTTCTGCGCGAGGCCGAGGCGATGAGCGTGCTGGCCATCGCCCGCGACCTGCGGCTGAACCCGATCACGGTGAAGACCCGCCTCTTCCGCGCGCGCCGGCGGCTGCGTGCGGCGCTGGAAGCGCAGCTGCAGGGCGGGTTCGAGGCGGTCTTCCCCTTCGACGGCGCGCGCTGCCGGGGAATGGCCGACCGGGTGGTGGCCGGTCTGGGCGCCATGTCCCGCACCGCCGCGCATGAAAGAGACGGCCAGGATCCCCCGGATGCCCGGTGACCGGCCTCCCTTCCCGCCCCCCAAGCGCCCCTCGCCCCCGGGCCGAGGTCCCTGCCGACCCTGGCCGCCCGTCCCCCTCCGGCCGCGCCGCCAGCAATCCGAACCCAACCCCGACTTTCCGCTTGCCCCTGCCGGACCTCCCCGATAAACGGGCAGGCGGAGACGTGGCCGAGTGGTCGAAGGCACGCCCCTGCTAAGGGCGCAGACCTCTAAAGGGTCTCGAGGGTTCGAATCCCTTCGTCTCCGCCACTTGCCCTTAAACAACGGTTCTCCCGATCCGGCTGCGGCCGGATTTTTCCGTTGTTTTCGGGGGTTATGCGGGTGGGGCTGAGCACTGCCCTTGCAGCCAGGTGGCCCGGAAGCGGTCTCTCAGGGCCGATATTCTCTGGACCTCATGACTGCGCCATTTTAGTGAATTTCCGGCAATCGCTTGGAATGGAAAGATTTTTTCGGGGGTACGGCGGCGCATTTCGATGCCAGTGGCGCAAGGCGAGATGGAACTGATATCGAACAGCCCCAACTGAACACAGAGGCAACGGTCAAGTGCTTGGTCTCCGTGGAATGTCGAAGTTTGAAGCTCTATCACCGAAGGCTGCGACGCCTTAGGCGCAATCGTGGCGACTGTCAGCCTGCCTCAACTCTTGAAAAGGGACGCGCGCTCAGTTGATGAGCGCCCGGACCGCCGACACGAACGCGCGCTCTTCATTCTCGATCGACGCCGCGTTCAGGTCGATCATCCCGTTGTGAATCCGGAACGCGCCGATATCTCCGCAGTGTTCAGTGTGTCCGCGCCCGTTCGGCCGGCTGGCGTGGAGCAGCATGACCTGCTCAGTGGCGTACCTCACACCGTAGACGACCACCTGATTGACGTCGCCACGCTCGGGTATTTTTGGTGCGGGCTTGTACTTGGTGTCGATGACCAGAAGTGGCTTTCCGGCTTTCTCAACGACGATGTCGGGGGTCACGGGCGGGTTGGCATTTCCGGCCGCGATCGGATCGTAAAGTGCGAGCTTTGCACCGCCTTCGCCAGCCTTGTTTCCATCCTTGACCTCTAGTGCAGGATCGTCCGCCAATCCATCGGCAAGAACGCGGCGCATGTACGCCTCGAAGACCAGCGCCATGTCTATGAGTATAGAGGGAAGTATGGCGATCCCACCTGCCTGACGGATGGAAAGGCCAAGGTCATGGACTACTAGGTGTGCTACGAGAAGCGCATCGGCGTAGGTCGCGTGATTGGAGGGCAGTCGCTCGACGTGCCGTGCGATCGACTGCGTTGTCAAATCGGACCGAGCAGCATAGCCAATCCCTGCGAGCCTCTCCAAAGCTTTGCGAAGCCGCTGCGTCCGCATCCTCTGTGCCGGGTCCGACAGCCCAAGGTAACGGGCCAACAGCTTTTCAAAGGCGTGCCGAAGTATTCTATTTGGACCGAAGTCAGATGTGCGGCGGAAGGCTATCGAGACCGCGGCGGGCCGGCCCATTTTCGCGGACAATAACTCGGTCTCGAAGGGCATGATACGACCGCTCGGCATGGAGCCAGAGTTGACCACCTGGTCATAGGTCTTCAAAAGCCCGCCCGCCCAGATCCTATCGAAGGCATCGAGAAGGTGGTCCGCAAGCACGTCAACGAGCGCCTCAGGCCGATCTTTGGTGTCGCTGAAAAGACGAGAATATTTGCGTAGCACGGCGGGCGAGTAGC
The DNA here is from genome assembly GCF_015999335.1 of Tabrizicola soli. Taxonomy (GTDB): domain Bacteria; phylum Pseudomonadota; class Alphaproteobacteria; order Rhodobacterales; family Rhodobacteraceae; genus Tabrizicola; species Tabrizicola soli. The sequence continues at coordinate 207,469 of NZ_JAEACP010000007.1, forward strand.
CGGCTGCCATCCCGACCAGACGTTCAAGGTTACCAACGGGAACCCGCGTCGACACCTCGAGGGCGAAACTGTCGTTGAGCGGAATGTAGCCCACCCAACCCGAACACTGTATTGAGGGAATGTTCTTTTGATAGGTCGGCCGGAACTTGTTGAGGACATCCTCGTAGACGTCCAGAGATCCATCATCACGGACCAGCTCGGCAGGCAGCGCCACTGTCTCATGCTCGATCGCCGGTATTGCGGTGCGCACGATCCGTCCTGAGGATGAAAGTCCCCGGCCGTTCAAGGCGACTTCAAAGGCGACGCTGTCCCGCATCACCTATGTGGCCCCTTCCCGCGCGGGTTGGCCGGCGTCTCCCTGCTCCTCTTCAGTAGTCGCTTCGGCGGCATTTTGTTCGGCAGGCGGGGGAACGTCTGCGGGGAACGCCCGCGCCCAAGTCCGGGTGATCCTCTCGAGCAAGGCGCCGTCGAGGCGGCACGCCTTTTTGAAAAAGGGTAGCAGCCGATAGTCCCAGGCGCGTCGTGCACTGCTTTCATCAACACAGTTTATGAAATAAGCGTGGCCGAGGCGAACCATCTCATCGCTCTCACGCTGGACTGCCTGAAAGAAGCCAACAACTCTATCGATCAGTTCTGACGCGGCCCCCCTTTCAGCCAACAAATCACGTAACCGCTCCGCGCTGGGCGGCACGTCGATCTGCGCGAACCGCCGCTCGAGCGCCACGTCAAGTTCATCAACACCTTTGTCCCAAGGGTTCATGGTGGCGAGCACAACCAAGTTTCTAGGCACCAGCATTGTTCCACCCGAAGCGACCGTAAACCGTTGGCCCCGCTTGTCCATTTCTAGGCTCCAGACTCATTGAGTTTCAGAGCCAGAACATGACGGTTGCTGCGAGGGCGATAGCGGAGAAGAAGGTTTCCGGGCATCTGTCGTATCGGGTGGCAACGCGTCTCCAGTCCTTCAGCCGGCC
>NZ_JAEACP010000008.1 GCF_015999335.1 Tabrizicola soli
ACCGCCCGCATATCCCTTCATTCATCCAATTTTCAAAGAGCTACCCGCAGACAAAAAACTTGCGATACACCAGCTACCTGGCGTATCCCTCGCGCCTTGCCTCCAGATTTTCCGAACCTCAGCGCCGTATCCCGCCGCTTCCGCCCGTCGCCGCCGCGTCTCCGCTTCGGTGAGGCGGTATTTACGAATACCAACCAAAACCCGCAAGAGGGAAAAAACGGAATCCTGCAAAAAACTTCTCACGACCGGAAAAGACCGCAAAATCTTGGGGTTGGCGCAAGAAAGGCCACAATGGAGCCCTGACCGGCGCAACTTCCTTTCCCTCAGGCCGCTGCGCTGCGGCGAGAGCGGCGGCGGGGAACAAGGCGCAGGCCCAAAAGCAGGGTCCCAAGCGCCCAATAGAGGAGAATCTCCCCGGTCCAGACCTTGGAAAGCAGTGCCAGATGCAGCAGCCCGGCCAGAATCGCGCCATAGGCCAGACGGTGCAGACGCCCCCAGGCCTGCGGTCCCAGCCGCCGGATCGCGGCATTGCTGGAGGTCAGGGCCAGGGGAATCAGCGCCGCGAAACCCGCCATGCCCAGAATCACATAGGGCCGCTTCACCAGATCCGCCGCCATCTCGGTCCAGCGCAGGCCCATGTCCAGCCAGACCCAAGCCACCAGATGCAGGGAGATGTAGAAGAAGGCGAGCAGCCCCAGCGCCCGGCGGAAGCGGATCAGGTTCAGCCCGGCCCGGCGCAATGGCGTGATCGCCAGCGAGGCCAGGAGGAACTGCAGCCCCAACTCACCCAGTCGATGCTCGATCGCCTTCACCGGCTCGACCCCCAGGCCTCCGGCCACCGCACCCCAGAGCAGCAGCAAAAGCGGCAGCAGCCCCAAGCCATAGACCACCCAGGTCGGCAGGCGCCGGGCCAGACCGTTCAGCCGCTCCATCAATAGTCCACCGCCAGGTCCTGCCCGGAATACAGGCTCGCGACCTCGGCCTCATAGCCGTTGAACATCAGCGTATCCTCGCGGCCCGCGAAAATTCCCGCGCCGACCCGGCGCTCGCTGGCCTGGCTCCAGCGCGGGTGATCCACCTTCGGGTTCACATTGGCATAGAAGCCGTATTCCTGCGGCTGAAGCATGTTCCAGGTCGTCGGCGGCATCCGGTCCACCAGCGAGATCCGCACGATCGACTTGATCGACTTGAATCCGTACTTCCACGGAACCACCAGCCGGATCGGCGCGCCGTTCTGCCTTGGCATCGCCTCGCCATAAAGCCCGGTCGCAAGAATCGTCAGCGGATGCATCGCCTCATCCAGACGCAGCCCCTCGCGGTAGGGCCATTCGATGAAGGGCGAGGACTGGCCCGGCATCTCCTCGGGGCGGAGCAGGGTCTCGAAGGCCACGAACTTCGCGCCGGGCTGCACGCCCACCCGCTCCAGAAGGCCCGAGAGCTGGAACCCGATCCAGGGCACGACCATCGACCAGGCCTCGACGCAGCGGAAGCGGTAGATGCGCTCCTCCAGCGGCTGGCCTTTCACCACGTCGGCTAGATCATAGCTGCCGGGCCGCTCCACCATGCCGTCGATCTGCACCGCCCAGGGATCGATGGTCAGGCCACCCGCGTAGCGCGCGGGGTCCTCCTTGCCGGTGCCGAATTCGTAGAAGTTGTTATAGCCGGTGATCTCCTCCAGCGTGTTCGGGGCCGCGTCGGTGGAATAGCGGCTCGCCGCCGCCTCGATCCGCCCCAGCGCAGGCGTCGCGGCCAGGGCGGCCGTGCCGGCGATCAACTGGCGGCGGTTCAGCCAGAGCGGTTTCGGGGTCACGTCGGACCAGGCAAGCTTGCGGGTCATGGCACCTCCTGAACGTGGGAACAATGATGCGCCGGTCGGCGGGAAAGGCAAAGCAATCCCGGTCACGTCCTCGGCAATCGACTGAAACATCCCCCTCCGGCTTCACTTCCATTTGAATTGCCGTCCCGGAAGGCCGCGGCTTAGCGCGACGACCCCGTCCGGCAAGGGCGGCTTACAAGGATTTTCGGGTGATCCGATGGTGCCTCTCGTCCCTATCTGCCGCGCCAATGACGGCAAACCGATCATGACAGGAGTGACCAGATGATCCGCAGAACCGTTCTCGCCCTGACCGCCTCCGCCTTCGCGATGCCCGTCATCGCCGACGACCACGCCAAGGACATCGTCGACACCGCCGTCGCCGCCGGCAGCTTCACCACGCTGGCCACCGCGCTGGAGGCCGCCGGCCTGGTCGGGACGTTGAAGGGCGAAGGCCCGTTCACCGTCTTCGCACCCACCGATGCGGCCTTTGCCGCCCTGCCGGCCGGCACGGTCGAGGATCTGCTGAAGCCCGAGAACAAGGACAAGCTCGTTGCCGTCCTGACCTACCATGTCGTCCCCGGCAAGGTGATGTCGACCGACCTGACCGAAGGCATGACCGCCGCCACCGTGCAGGGCGCCAATGTCACCGTCACCCTTGAAGGCGGCCCGAAGGTCAACGGCGCGGTGATCTCCTCGCCGGATGTCGAGGCGTCGAACGGCGTCATCCACGTCATCGACTCGGTGATCCTGCCGCCCGAGGGCTGATCGCTTGCCTCCGCCGCCGGGAACCCGTGTTTCCCGGCGGCGTTGTGTCTCCGAACTGCCGATCCGGCACCATTTCGGGAGACAGACCATGTTTCGCATGAAAACCCTTGCCGCCACCGCCGTGGTGGCCGTCCTTTCGACCTCTGCCTTCGCTGCCGTCGACCAGATCGCGAAGATCGACGTGACCGCCGACCTGACCGCGATCGGAAACGAGAAGGCCGCAGCCTTCTGGGCCAATCTGGAAACCGACCTCGAGAACGCCATCGCCGCCCGCGTCACCGACCGGGTGGCCGACACCGGGGCCGAGATCCTGGTCGACATCCGCGAGGTCGAACTGGCCAGCGCCTTCGACCGCGAGCTGAACCTGGGCGATGCGGTCCTGGTGGGTCAGGTGAACATCAAGGACGACACCGACAACTCGAACTTCGACGCCTACGAACTCAGCGTCTCGTTGGAGAACGCCCAGATCGTCCTGCCCGAGGGCACGTTCCTTCTCCTGTCCACCGACACCACCGGCGCCTACAACCGGCTGGTCGAGACCTTTGCCGACGGCGTCGTGTCCCGGCTGAAGTGACACCTCATCCACGAACCGATCGCAGCTGCATCCCGTCTGGGTTGCAGCTGCATTCATTAGGAGGCAGGATACCGATCGGGGAACGGCTCCCTCCGGGCATTGTTGAGACGAGTCGCAGACAGAATGTATCCCGTTACTGACCCCCCCGCCGCGACACCGGGCAGGACATGATGCGACGCAGGCCCGGCCCGCTGCCCGTGTTCGTGTTCCTTGCCGCGACGGCCGTCGGCGCCGGGCTGGTCTGGGCCGTCCATGTCGTCGAAAGCCAGCGGGACCGCACCGATTTCGAAGCCTCCGCCGACCTGGCCGTCGACCGTGTCGTGACGCGGATCGAAAAGCACGTCGTCCTGCTGCAGGCCACCCGTGGCCTCATCGCGGCGCAGGAGGGCGAGCTGAACCGCCTGGCCTTCGACCGTTTCATGGCGACCATCGACACGATCAACGAGCTGGGCGGCGTGCAGGGTCTCGGATTCGCCCGGTTGATCCCGACCGCCAACTCCCCCGCCGTCGAGGCAGAGATCGAGGCGCGTTACCGCGTCGACGTCCAGGTCCGCCCGCCCACGACCGAACCCTGGCGCACTCCGATCGTGATGCTGGGCCCCGTCACGGACCGCAATCTCGTCGCACTGGGCTATGACATGTATGTCGATCCGACCCGTCGCGCCGCGATGGGCCGGGCCATCGTCAGCGGCCTGCCGCAGATGAGCGGCCCGGTCGAGCTCGTGCAGGAAATCACCCAGGACAAGCAGACCGGCTTCCTGATCTATCTCGCCTTCGGCACCGGCCCGGATACTCCCACCTCCGGCTTCGTCTATGCCCCCTTCCGCGGCGGCGATCTCGTGCGCGCCGCTCTGGCGGCCGGTCCGCCGCTTCCGGTTGCCGTCACCGTCACCGACACCGAGGCGCCCGACCGGCCGATCTATACCAGCCCCGACAAGCCGCTCGGCCAGGGCCTCGTCCTGCAGCGCGCGGTCGAGCTTGCGGGCCGGCAATGGTCCTTCACGGTGCGGGAACTTTATCCGCCCGCCCCCTGGCGCCGCAACATCGGCAGCCTCCTGGTCGGGGTGATCTCGTTCCTCTTTGCCGGGGCCGCCGCCGCCGCCGTCAGCGCCCGCCAGAACGAGGCCGAGCAGGTCCGCGCCCTGGCCGCCGCCGCCCGGCGCGAGGCGGAATACCGCGGGCTTCTCCTCAACGAGATGAAGCACCGGATCAAGAATCATATCGCAAGGATCCAGTCCATCGCCCGGCAAAGCGCGCGCGGAGCCACGGACGTGAAGGCTTTCACCGATGCTTTCGACGCCCGGCTTCAGGCCATGGCCGCCGTGCAGGAGATCCTCGCCGGCACCGCCGTGCCCCAGGCCGACGTCCGCTCCATCCTGCGGACGGAGCTCCGTCAGGGCCTCGACACCGACCAGGTCGAGCATCTCATGGAAGGCCCGGTCGTGCGGCTGGACGAGCGGCAGGCCCATGCCTTCGCCATGGTCGCGCATGAGCTGGTGACGAATGCGATGAAATACGGCGGCCTCACGCCCGAGGGGAAGGGCCTGCGCATCGCCTGGTCCCTGGGCCCCGGCCCGGACGGGGCCGAAGAGGTGACGGTGGACTGGGGCGAACGCTTCGCCGCGACCCCCGAAGCCGGAGCCCCGCCCCCCGGCTTCGGCTCGCGCCTGATCGACGCCAGCCTGAAGGGAGAGCTTTCCGGCACACTGACCCGCGACTTCCATGCTGCGGGATTGCGGATCCTGTTGCGCTTTCCGCTCAAGCCTGCGGTCGGCGCGGCCGCGCCCGAGCAGATGGCCGCACAATGAAGGACGGCCCGCGCCGCCCGGCGCGGGCCGTCCTAGGTCGCGGGGGCGCGCTCACTCCTTCTTGAATTCGGGCAGCGCCTCAAGTTCTTCCTTGGTCATGTCGACCCAGATCGCCAGGTCGCCGCCGCTGCCCTGGGCCACGGTCAGCCGATCCAGCGGGATGGCCACGGCCTTGGCGCCGATCCCCAGGAAGCCGCCCACGTCCAGCACCACGTCGGTCACCTGGCCTTCGCCCGTCAGCACCAGATCCGAGATCTCGGCAATCGAATTGTCGGAGGTGTCGCGCACATTCGCCCCGGTCAGCATCTCGGCGGTCAGCGTCTCGCGCTCGACGGCGACATAGCCCTCGGGCAGGGTGACCGCCCCCGGCGGGGTGGTCGCGGTGTCACCCGCCGCAGTCGCATCGGCCGCAGCCGCCGCATCGGCGTCGGGAGCAGGCTCGGCGCCGGCGTTGGCGTCGGTATTGGTGTCGGCCGTCGCATCGGCGTTGGCGGCGTCCGCGTTCGCAGCGTCAGCGGCGGCAGCCTCATCGGTCGCGGCGGTGGTGTCGGCCGTGGTGTCAGTCGTGGCCGCAGCGCCCGGCACAACCCATTCCGGCGCGGTGTCCAGGGCGGCGCGGTCGGCCTGCATCACCAGGAACCAGTCGTCCGCATCCGTGGCGTCGTCCTGGACAAAGCGCAGGGCCGCCATGTCGACCGCGACCTGGCGCTCGCCGATTCCCAGGAAGCCGCCGATATCGACCAGCACCGCATCGACGCTGCCGTCACGGCCCAGAATGATGTCGTTCACTTCGCCGATGTCGTTCCAGCCCTCCTGCACGCCGTTATAGGCGTCGGCGTCAACGGCGGCCTCGCTGGCATAGATCCGCGCGCCGATCATGTCCGAAGCCGCAACCGCGGGCCCTGCGGCCTCGGTCTGGAACTGAGAGGTCTGGGCCAGCGCAGGATAGGCAAGGCCGGCCGCCATGGCGGTTGTAAGAAGCAGAGTTTTCACGGGACTCTCCTGTGTCTGTGATGCGGCAGGTCTTTCGCCGCTTGTACCGGGGATCAACGTCCCCGCATCCGGCGGGTTCCGGCCGGTTTCCGCGGTCCGGGCGCCCTTGGGCGGGAAAGCGCGCAAGGCTCAAACCATCTCGTCGGGAACCAGAGGGAAAGCGCGGCCGAAATCCTCGGCCGATTTCGGGTCATAAGGCAGGATGAAGCCCCGCCGCCGCGCGGGCGGCAGTCTCGCGTTCCGCGCCGCCAGCGCCCGCCAGGCCATCAGCGCCCTATCCGGATCGAAGAAATCCTCGCCCGCCCCCGACGGCAGCCAGTGCTCCATCAATCGCCGCCGCAGCGCGACCACTTCCTCCGGCCGGTCGATCACCAGCCCCGCCTCGGTATCCCAGCGCAGCGAGCGCCCGTTCAGGTTGGCCGAGGAGACGATCGCCCGCCAGTCGTCGAAGATGCTGACCTTGGCATGGATATAGACCAGCGGCGCGCCCTTCAGCTGCGCCCGGCCGCCTACCCTGGTCCTGCGGCGCTGCGCCGCCCCGCCGATGAACAGCCGCCGACCGAATCCCTTCCGCAGGATCCGCAAGGCCTGCGCCTGCAGGAACTCGCCCAGCCGCGCGTCCAGCCGGGTCGAGCCATCGAAAGCCACGTCATCCGGCGCGGCGGGCAGGATCAGGATCATCCTCAGCTCCGGGTTCCGCCGCGCCTCTCCGGCAAGGTGGCGGGCAAGGCGGCGGTCGCGGAAATACTGCGTCTCGACATAGATCAGCCGCCGCGCCCGCCCGATGGCCTCGTGATGCGCCGCCTCGATCTCGGCCACCAGGGGCTCGGGCGCGATCTGCCGCCCCGCCCAGCGCAAGCGCCGGCGCGAGAGCGTGCGGACAAAGCGTACCCCCTCGCGCCAGGGCGGGGCGGGCAGCGGGTCGGCCGTCCCCGCCACCGTCGAGAGAAAACCTTCCAGATGTGCTTTCGCATCCCCGGCCACCGGCCCCTCGATCATCAGTTGCACGTCATGCCAGGTCTCGTGTCCCGGCAGTTCGTGCTCGGGCGTGTCGTAGAACCTTTCGTCCAGATCCAGCCCGCCGATGTAAAGCCGCCGCCCGTCGATGACCGCCAGCTTCTGGTGATGCGTCGCGGGATGCAGCACCGGCACCGCCAGGACCCTGGGCCGGGGCCTGTGCTCCAGCGGCCCGGCCAGCAGGCGCCGCACCCCCGGCATCTCGCGCAGCGCAGCCAGGCGGCGGGGCGGGAGTTGCCGGCGCAGCCAGCGGCTCAGGCGCGCAAGCCGCGACAGGACCAGCGGCCAGAACAAGAGCCGCGGCCCGATCCCCGCCACCGCCGAATGCATCGCCGGGATCACCTGCAGCCACGCGCCCGGCCCGGCAAGTTCGGCCGCCGCCCAGAACATCCTGACCGTCCGCCAGGTCGCCCGGTGCAGCCGGGGCCGCGCGACGGGATCGAAATCCGACAGGATAACCGTCACCCGCACCCCCCGCCGCAGGGTGTGGATCACCAGCTCGAACCAGGTCCGTCCCACCGCCAGCCCTTCGGCCGAGCGCAGCCGGGTCTTCAGGTCGAAGACGCGGAACCCGGCCAGGATCTCGCTTTCGGCGCTCAGGAAAGCCCGCTCCAGCGCGGGATAGGCTTCGGCCGCGGTGACCAGCACCGCGACCCGGCCTGCAACGGGCGCGACGGAGTCCGGCTCCGCCATCCCATCGGGTCAGGGGCGCAGACTGTCGGTCGACGAGAAGAACATCGCCTGACTGACAGCCGAGCGGACCTGCTCCTCGGTATAGGGCTTGTTGATCAGGAAGGCCGGTTCGGGCCTTTCCCCTGTCAGAAGCCGTTCGGGGAAGGCGGTGATGAAGATCACCGGAATATCGCCGAACTGGGCCAGGATCTCGTTCACCGCCTCGACGCCCGAGGAATTGTCGGCCAGCTGGATATCCGCCAGGATCAACTCCGGCCGCTCGGCCGCCGCCATCTTCACCGCCTCCGCATGGGTGCGGGCATTGTCGGTGACCCGGTGCCCCATCCCCTCGACGATCGCGGCGATGTCCATGGCGATGATCGCCTCGTCCTCGATCACCAGCACCGAGCCGCGGACCGAGTCTTCCATCTCGCGGATCGCGGTCTCGACCAGATGCTTCGCCTCGGCCTCGTCGATCCCCATGATCGCCGCGACCTGGTCCAGATCGAAACCCTCGATCGTGTTCAGAAGCAGCGCCTCGCGCGAATTGTGGGTCAGCCGCGCCAGATGCGCCTGGGCGGCGCTTGCCAGCCCGCCCTCGGCCTCGGCCACCGGGGCGCCGGAACTGGACCAGACCGAATGGAATACGGCGAACAGCGCGACCCTGGGGTCGTCATGCTGCGCCAGAAGGGCCGGCTCGGCGACGACAGCCTCCAGCACCGCCACGGCATAGCGGTCGCCGCTGGTCTGGTTTCCGGTCAATGCACGGGAATAGCGGCGCAGATAGGGTAGATGGCGGGCAACGGTTGCCGAAAGATCCACCGTGTCCTGTGCGAGCATGTACAAACTCTCCCTCGTCATTTTCGCTATGCGTCGCAGGGCCAACGCTCCACCGTGGCTTCGGTTCCACAGGGGCGGATGGATCGGCAAATTTCGGCTCCGCCTTGGAACCATGTGTATGTTGAAGGCGTTCGTCCATCACGAGTGAGTGGGAAGCAGAGCGATATGACGAGAGAAAAGGACGAAGATGTCCCCAAAAGGCAGGCGATACGGGCACAGATCGACGAGAATCTGAAGCGTGTCTATACCTCGGCCCTGGACGAAGAGCTTCCCGAGCGGTTCCGAGAGCTTCTGTTGCAGCTCAAGGCGCGCGAGGCCGCGAAGGACGGTGGGAAGGATGGCGGAAGGTCATGACCGGAAGCACCGATGTCCCCGAAGACCCGCGCGACCGGCTGGCGGGCGCGATCCCTCGGCTGCGCGCCTTCGCGATCAGCCTGGCCCGCGACGTGACCCAGGCCGACGACCTTGTGCAGGACACGATTCTGAAAGCATGGTCGAACATGGACAAGTTCGATCCCCGGACCAACCTGGACGCCTGGCTTTTCACCATCCTGCGCAACACCTTCTATTCCGCCCTGCGCAAGACCCGGCGCGAGGTGCAGGACACCGACGGCGTCCACGCCGCCGCCCTGGCCGAGAAGCCCGCGCATGACTCGCGCCTCGCGTTCAAGGATTTCCAGCGCGCCTTCGACATGCTCTCGCCCGAGCATCGCGAAGTTCTCATCCTGGTAGGGGCCTCGGGCTTTTCCTGTGAGGAGGCGGCCGAGATGATGGGAGTTGCCATCGGCACGGTGAAAAGCCGCGCCAGCCGCGCCCGCAAGCGCCTGGCCGAAATCCTGCACCTGGCCGAAGGCGAGAATCTGTTCTCGGGCACCGACGGGCCCACCCAGGCGGTCGTCTTGCGCGCCGCTTCGGGTGCGCGTTGACATTGGCAAGGGCGGGCAGACTCGCGAAAAGCACCTTGGGCTTCCGCTTGGGCAGCACGCTGGTCCTGGCGCTGATGCCGCTTGGCGTTCTCTCCGTCGTCCAGACCCAGTCCGCCCAGAACGAGATGGTCGCCTCCACCCTGGAAGGCGTGGCCGGGGCCTCGCTCAAGGCGGTGCAAGAGCAGATCGACCTGATCAACGACGCCCGGATCTCGGCCCGGGTAATGGCGGCCGCCCTCTCCATCACGCTCAGTGAACACGGCTCCTGCTCGGACCGGGCAAAGGCCGTGAACGACGGTCTGCCCAGCGCGGCCCTGGTCGCCTATCTGCCGATGTCCGGCCTGATGAGCTGCTCCTCGACCGGCGCTGTCCACGACTTCGGCACCAGCGCGCATTTCCGCACCGCGATCTCCCGGCCCGAGCCGATGGTCATGTACAACCCGCATGGGGAGGTCTCTGACACCGCCGTCGTCGCCGTGACGCATCCGGTCTTCGACCGGCAGGGTGCCCAGACCGGGATCGTGTCGATCTCGCTTCCCTATTTCTCGGTCGCGCCGCAGGCCTATGCCGATCCCGTCGCGCTCTGGCAGCCGGTCTATCTTGCCACGATCCGGGGCGACGGCACGCTTCTCATCGGCTCCGATCCCGGCCGCGACCTGGCCTCCGCCCTTCCCCCCGGCGTGACCGCCGCCTCGCTTGCCGAACGCGCCGGCAAGCCCGCCCTGCTTGAGGACGAGGGTGCCAGCCGCATCCTCTCCGTCACTTCCGTCGCCCGCGACCTTTACCTGCTTTCGATCTGGCAGCGCGAAAGCGCCGGTATTCTCAGCCCTGCCAGCTGGGTGGCGCCCTATCTGCTGCCTGTGCTCACCTGGCTGGCCGCGCTTGTCGCCGCCAGCTTCGCCTCCAGCCACCTTGTCGTGCGCCATGTCCGCGCCCTGTCGCGCTCGATGTCCGACTACATGGCGACCCGCAGCCGCATCATGGTGCCCGACATCACCGACGCGCCTGCCGAAATCCAGCGCCTGCACGCCGTCTACGAACAGCTGATCCGCACCATCGAGCACGAGGAGGCCGAGCTTCAGAACCTGATCGTGGACAAGGACGTCCTCCTGCGCGAGGTGAACCACCGCAACGGCAACAGCCTGCAGATCATCGCCTCGGTGATGCGGATGTATCGCCGCGAAAGCCGGGACGACGAGGTGCGGGCGATCCTCGACGGCCTGATCAACCGCGTGATCGCGCTGTCGTCCACCCACAGCAGCCTTTACAGCATGACCGGCCGCCGCGACGTGCCGATGGACGAGATCCTGGCCGGCGTCGTGCGGCGGCTCAAGGAAATCCACGGCGTCGCCCTTGGCGTGGCGCGCAAGCATTTCGATCCCGTCCGGATGCCGGTCGAGGCCGCGGTTCCCCTTGCCATGGCCCTTGCCGAGATCATCGGCTGCCATTTCCACGCCCGCTCGGTCGCCAGCGAAGGCGTGGACATCTCGTTTCGGGAAAAGGACGGGGAGATCTGCCTCAAGGTCGAAGGCCCGATCGTGCCCGAGTTCCTGCCCGAGACCCTGAGCGGGATCGCCGCCCTGCCGCGCCGGATGCTGCTTCAGTTCGCCGCGCAACTGCGTGGCAAGGTGGCGATCCGCTCCGCAGACAACCGCTCGGCGGTCGAGGTGACCTTCCCCCATATCGCCGTCTGAGACGATTGCGGCCGGCCCCCTGTTTCGGGGACCGGCCGCATGAATTTGCCGGATGGATCAGTGCCGGACGTCGGTCCCGCGCCAGGCATGTTCGGGACGCAGCACCAACCGCGCGCGCTCGATGTCGCGGCCCATCGCCGACTTCAGCTCCTGCGCCAAGTCGCTGGCCCTGGTGACCTCGGCCCGCGCGGCGGCCTTGGCGTCATCGACCAGCTGGTCGCGGGCATCGCCCATCAGCCGGTCCTCCAGTTCGGTCGGGGGGAACATGCAGGCCACCGCCGCCCCCGCCGCCGCCATGGCCATGCCTGCGGCAAGCGGGTAGGTCTCGACAACCTCGCGCCCCTTGGCGGTCGCGGCCACGCTGGCGGTGTAGACCCGCTCCCGCGCCTCCAGCGCCTCGGCCCGGGCGGCTTCGGTCAGCCCCTCCAGCCCGTGCCCCAGCGCCGCGCCCGTGTCGCGCGCGAAGGCGCCCATCACCGCGGCCCGATGCTTGGCCAGCTCCGCCGCCGGGGTCAGGCCGTGCCGCGCCGCATGGTCGATCTGCCGCAGCAGATCGGCCGCGCGGGCGCGCAACCCCTTGGCCCGGGTCAGCCACTCCTCCTCGGGATCGACCGGCTCGGCCAGCGGCGGGCCGCCCTCGTCCTCCCAGCGGGTGAGGGCCTCGAACTTCTCGGGCGGACGGGGATGCCTCTCCGCCGTCTGCCGATGCCGGCCCAGGATCAGCGCCGCCAGCGCCACGCCCGCCACCGCCGCGACAAGGGGCTGCGCCCGTATCGCATGGTCCAGCCGTGACAGCAGAGGCGCGGCCTGCGCGGCCAGCGCCTCCTTGCCCTGTTCGACCAGCGCCGAAGGGGTCAGCCGGTCATGCAACTCGGACAGGGACCTCGCCAGTTGCATCCGGTCGCGCTCCAGTTCGCGTTCGATCTCATGGCAATCCACGTCAGACATGTCGCACTCCTTCCTCGCTTATGGCGGCGCGCACCGCTTCGGCATCGCGCCGAACCCCGCGCAGCGCCCGGTCGGGCCATAGACCCCGCAGCCGCAGCGCCGCGCGCCCGGCCAGCGCCAGCACAAGGGCCAGCACGCACAGCGCCAGCCCCACGATCAGCGCCGCCCAGCCCGCCCCAAGACCGGCCTCGGCCAGAGCGGCGACGGCGGCACCGGCCAGGACGTTCAGCCCGACCAGCGCCAGGATCGCCGCCAGCACGATCTTGACCAACCCACCCACGGCCATCCGCAGACCCGCGCCCGCCTCGGCCCTGGCCAGCATCAGCTCGCCCTTGACCAGACGCCCCAGACCCGTGACCACATCGGACAACAGCGTGCCCGTGGGCTCGGTGCTTTCCGCCGGGCCCGGCATCAGACTCGCGGCCCCTGGTGACGGTCATGCTCGGCCATCCGGCGGTGCGCCGAAGACCGCACGAAGCGCGCCGCCGCAAAACCCACTACGGCCGCGGCCGCCATGAAGGCCCCCGGATGCCGCCGCGCCATCTCGCGCACGTCCGCCGTCAGATCCGAGACCGACCGCTGCCGCAGCACGTCCGAGGCCTGCGTCAGCCCCTGCGCCACGCTGCTCAGCACCTTCGACTTCAGCGCATCGCCGTCCTCGCCGTCGGCCGAGCGTTGCAGCGTCGCCGCCAGCCGCTCGCCCACGTCCGAAAGCGTCTCACGCGCCGTATCGGCCTTTTCCACCGCGACGTCCTTGACCGCCGCAAGGGTCGATCCCGCACCCGAGACGATCGCCTCCTTGGCATCCTTCAGGCGCGACCGGCCCTCGTCCATCGCCTCCGAGGCGCTGTCCTTCAGGCCGTCCAGCTTGCGCTTGCCTGCGTCCATGACGTCGCCCGCCTTCTCCATCGCGGCGGCGCCGCCCTCGCTCGCGGTTTCGGCCAGCGACTGGGCCAGGTTGCTGCCCGAGCCTTCCGACTGGTCGTCTGATTTCTTGTAGGTCCCGTTCATGGCAGATCTCCTGAAATTTCCGGGGTAAGGTCCATGCACGGCGCCAGGGTCCGGCGGCTGTGCGTCACGATCTGACAATGCGAAAGCCGCCGGATCGGTTCCCGTCCGCTGCCCCACCCCCGCACCCGGTCGGCCAGCCCCCGCCTGCCGCAAACTTTTTCCTGCCCCGGCGGAACCTTGGCCCCCGAGCGGGTGTTGAGTCGCAAAACGTCATCCTGCGCGGCTTCCCCGCGCCCTGACCAAAGGAGAAATCCCATGCTCAGTTGGGCAGTCACATTCCTGATCATCGCGATCATCGCCGGCGTCCTTGGCTTTGGCGGCATCGCGGGCACCTCGGCCGGGATCGCGCAGATCCTGTTCTTCATCTTCCTGGTGCTGTTCGTCATCTCGCTGTTCCGCGGCGCGCTCCGCCGCTGAGCCGACCCCCCGAGGGGCGACGGTCCTTCCCTGCCGTCACCTCTCGATCTGGGGCTGCAGCTTCGGTTGCAGCCCCTTTTTCATGCACGATCCTTTCGGCCGCGCTTCTTTCACGAGCGATCATGTCTCATAGGATCAGGCGGCGACCGGCTGGGTCGGCCGCTGCGGCTGGATCTGCAACAGCACCCGGATCCGGTCCTGCGCCATCCGCCCGTCCAGCCGTTGCAGGAAGGCCCGCAGCGATTCCAGCGCCGGCCCCTCCTGGATCGCCAGCACCACCTCCGACCCCGGCTTGCGGCGCAAGGACGGCAGGAAGGTCAGGATCGCGCACATCAGCGAGAACATCGCCTCGCCATCCTGCGCGTTTCCGGCCAGCACCAGCCGATCGAGCCCGCCCAGATCGCGGATCACGCCATGCAGATGCCGCAGCGAGGCGCTTTGCCGGAAATCGGTCCAGATCATCTGCGCGCCGGGCAGGGAAAGCTCGGCCAGCGTCATCCGCACCAGAGAGCTTCCGGCCACGATCACCACCGCGCCGTCGGCACGGCGCAACTGGTCCAGCGGCAAATCCAGCGCCGCCTCGTTCAGCAGGGTCACCGTTGCATGGCTCATGGCTCGTCCTCCCGTCCGGGCATGGGGCAAACCCCAAGGACGGCCCCCGGTTCCCTCGGGGCCCACAGGTTCCACGCCGGGAACCGGGGTGGGCCAGCGCCGTTGTCGGGCGGACAGGGACCAGCGCATGGGGATCAGGATGCCAGAAGAACCGGCCGCGCCGAACGACCTCACGCTTCCCTTTTCCCCCGATCCCCCGCCCGGCGCGACCTCGGTCGCCTCGCTGCGGACGCTTGCCACCATCACCGTGGTCTGCGCCATCCTTTACGTCGCCAAGGACCTGTTCCTGCCCCTGGCGCTCGGCATGCTGATCGCCTTCATCCTGACCCCCGTGGTCAACGCCCTGCGCCACCGCGGCCTGCGCGACACCGTCGCGATCGTGCTCACCGTGCTTTCCGCCGCCACGCTGGTCGGGGCCTTCGTCCTGATCCTCGCCTTCCAGATCAGCCAGATCGGCTCTAATCTGCCGCAATATCAGGGCAACGTCCTGACCAAGATCGATTCGCTGCTCGACGCCGGCAAGGACAGCCGCATCATCTCGCACCTCCAGGGCTTGGTCGAGCGGATCTCGGACCGCCTCGCCGCCGAAAGCGCCGTCACCGACGACGCCGCGATGAAGGTCGAGGTGGTCGAGCACACTGGCCTGAAGGACTGGCTGACCGGAGTCATCCTGCCCGCCATGACCCCGGTGGGGATCTTCGGCCTGATCTTCGTCGTCGCCATCTTCGCCCTCCTCGAACGCGGCGCGCTGCGCGACCGGCTGGTGCAGCTGATCGGAGGGACCAACATCCTCGCCACCTCACGCCTCCTGGCCGAGGCCGGGGCGCGGGTCTCGACCTATCTCTTCGCCCAGCTGGTGGTGAACGTGATCTATGCCGTGCCGATCTGGCTCGGCCTCTGGCTGATCGGCGTGCCCAACGCGCTGTTCTTCGGTCTCGTGACGCTGGTGATGCGCTTCGTACCCTATATCGGCTCGGCGATCTCGGCGCTTCTGCCGCTTCTCATGGCCTTCGCCGTCTCGCCCGACTGGTCGCTGGTGCTCTGGACCGGGGCGCTGTTCCTGGTCGTGGAGTTCACCACCTCGAATTTCATCGAGCCCTGGTTCTACGGCCAGCGCACCGGCCTCTCGCCGCTGGCCGTCATCGTCTCGGCGATGTTCTGGACCTGGCTCTGGGGTCCGGTCGGGCTGATCATGGCCACACCGCTGACCGTCTGCCTCGTCGTCGTCGGCCACCATGTCCCCAGCCTGCGCCTCTTCCCGATCATGCTTGGCGACCAGCCCGTCCTGGCCGAATCCGCGCGCCTCTACGACCGCCTCCTCGCCGGCCATTCCTTCGCCTTCACCGAGGCCGCGACCGCCTCGACCGCGCAGAACTATCTGGCCGACTACTACGACCGCAGTGCCATCCCGGCACTGGCGCTGGCCCAGGCCGACCATGAGGCGGGCCTTCTCTCCGACTACCAGACCAACCGCATCGCCCATTCCGCCTGGAGCCTGACCGAGGACCTTGAAGCCGTGGTCGAGGACGAGCTCGCCTCGGCCGCCGAGGCTCCCGCCGAGGGGGCGGAGGCCGCGCCGCTGGTGTCGAATGGCGTGCTTGACGGGCTGGGCAAGCGCATCGCGGTCATGGGGGCACGCACCGGGCTGGACGACGCGGCCGCACAGATGCTCTCGCAAGCCCTGCGCGCCGAAGGAGCCGAGTCGCGCGCGGTGCCGCATCGCTCGCTGATGCCGCGCGCGCTCGGGGACCTCGATCCCCAGACGCTGGTCCTCGTCTCGCTGGACGCCAGCCTGCCGCGTTCGGTGGATTTCCAGCTCCGCCAGCTCCGCCGCCGCCTGCCTGGTATCCGCATCGGCCTGGCGCTCTGGCCGCCCGAGGACGGCCCCCTGCCAGAGCCGGCCGGCGCCGATTTCGTGGTCCGGGGCATGGAGGCGGTGCTTTCGGCCGCCTTCGACCGACCTTCGCCCACGGAAAAGGCCGGACAGTCCCCCGCCCGGCCCGCCTGAGAAAGTCGGGGCGGAACCGAAGTTCCGCCCCTTCCATGGCAATCAGAGGTCGGCCCGCCCTCTCGTCCCCAGATCGGGAGAGCGTCCTTCCACTGCGCCACGAACGATATTCGCAATTCCCCGCAACAGCCCGTGTCCGTCCCAGACATCGGCATGGTCCGGGTCGATCACCAGCGCGACCACGTCATGCGCCTCCGGCCCCTCGGGCCAGAAGACCTTGGCCCCCGGCGACCACAATTCCCTGACCAGCTCCTTGTCGGAATCCACCGTGGCCTGCCCGTGCAGGGCCACATGGTCGCCCCGCCCCTGAAACGACAGGAAGACCGAGCCATTCACCCGGACATCCTTGGCCGCATCCGAGGTGCTTTCTGTCAGCACATAGACCAGCCCCCGGTCTGGCTTCGGGATGGTGGACATCGGCCGCCCGCGCATCCCCTGGTCGGAACAGGTGACCAGCATCGCGATGTCGATCCTGTCGATCATCTCCCAGACCCGCGCAGGCTCGATCGCCTCGGGCTTCTGGTCGGTCTGCTTGTCGCCGTCACGGGTCATTGGCGGGGTCCGGATTGAAAACCGGCGGCCGATGGCCGCCACTCCCCGCAAGAACGTCCGGATCCCGGATCGGTTCCCGTCAGATCCAAAAGATTTTCATCCGGCCGAAAGCAGACGGCCCGGGGTTTGCCCGGGCCGCCCTGAAGATCAGTGCACCACCGCCTGAGCCGGCCGCTCGCGCCGGCTTTCGACCACCCGGTCGCCAATGATCAGGCCTTCCGGTCCGGCGGTGACGCGGATCACGCTGCCGTCCAGGATTTCCCCGGCCAGCAGCATCTCGGCCAGCGGGTCCTGCAGCTGTCGCTGGATCACCCGCTTCAAGGGCCGCGCGCCGAACACCGGGTCATAGCCCTCGTCCGCCAGCCAGGCCTTGGCCGTCGCATCCAGATCCAGGGTGATCTTCCGCTGCTCCAGCCGCTGCTCCAGTCGGCGCAGCTGGATCTCGACGATGCCGCCCATATCCGCCCGGTTCAGCCGGTCGAAGATGATCTGCTCGTCCAGCCGGTTCAGGAACTCCGGCCGGAAATGCGCCCGGACCGCTTCCATCACCTCGGCCCGCGCCGCGCTGGCATCCGCACCTTCCGGCAGTTCCGACAACGCCCGCGCCCCGAGGTTCGAGGTCAGGATGATCAGCGTCTGCTTGAAGTCCACCGTCCGGCCCTGCCCGTCGGTCAGCCGCCCGTCGTCCAGCACCTGCAAGAGCACGTTGAACACGTCCGGATGGGCCTTTTCGACCTCGTCGAACAGCACGACCTGATACGGACGGCGGCGGACAGCCTCGGTCAAGACCCCGCCCTCGTCATAGCCGACATAGCCCGGAGGCGCGCCGATCAGCCGCGAGACGGAGTGCTTCTCCATGAACTCCGACATGTCGATGCGGACCATCGCGCTGTCGTCGTCGAACAGGTATTCCGCCAGCGCCTTGGTCAGTTCCGTCTTGCCCACGCCGGTCGGGCCGAGGAACAGGAACGACCCCAGCGGCCGGTTCTCGTCCGACAGCCCGGCGCGCGAACGGCGCACCGCCCGCGACACGGCTTCCACCGCGGCCCGCTGGCCCACGACGCGACGGCCAAGCTCCTCCTCCATCTTGAGAAGCTTCTCCTTCTCGCCTTCCAGCATCTTGGTGGTCGGGATGCCGGTCCAGCGTTCCACCACCTCGGCGATCTGCTCGGGGCGCACCGCCTCGGCCACCAGCGCCTGGCCTTCCTTGGCTTCCGCCTCGGCCAGGTCCTTCTCCAGCGCCGGGATACGACCATACTGAAGCTCGCCCGCCTTGGCGAAATTGCCCTCGCGCTTGGCGCCCTCGAGCTCCGCGCGCGCCACGTCCAGCTGTTCCTTCAGCCCCCGCGCCGCTTCAAGCGAAGCCCGCTCGTTCTGCCATTTCGCCGTCAGCTCCGAGGATTTCTCCTGCAGGTCGGCCAGCTCCTTCTCCAGCTTCTCCAGCCGGTCCTTCGACGCCGCATCGTCCTCCTTCTTCAGCGCCTCGGCCTCGATCTGGAACTGCAGGATCTGCCGGTCCAGCGCGTCCAGCTCCTCGGGCTTGGAATCCACCTCCATCCGCAGACGCGAGGCCGCCTCGTCCACCAGGTCGATGGCCTTGTCCGGCAGGAAACGGTCGGTGATATAGCGGTGGGAAAGCGTCGCCGCCGCGACCAGCGCCGAGTCCGCGATCCGCACCCCGTGGTGCAGCTCGTACTTCTCCTTGATCCCGCGCAGGATGGAGATCGTGTCCTCCACCGTCGGCTCCTCGACGAAGACCGGCTGGAAGCGACGGGCCAGCGCCGCGTCCTTCTCCACATGCTTGCGGTATTCGTCCAGCGTGGTGGCGCCGATGCAGTGCAACTCGCCCCGCGCCAGGGCCGGCTTGATCAGGTTCGCCGCATCCATCGCGCCTTCGGATTTCCCGGCGCCGACCAGCGTGTGCATCTCGTCGATGAAGAGGATGATCTCCCCCGCCGCCGCCTCGATCTCCTTCAGAATGGCCTTCAGCCGCTCCTCGAACTCGCCGCGATACTTGGCCCCGGCGATCAGCGCGCCCATGTCCAGCGCCATCAGCTTCTTGTTCTTCAGGCTCTCCGGCACGTCGCCGTTCACGATGCGCAGCGCAAGCCCCTCGGCGATGGCGGTCTTGCCGACGCCCGGCTCGCCGATCAGCACCGGGTTGTTCTTGGTGCGCCGCGACAGCACCTGCATCGCGCGGCGAATCTCCTCGTCGCGGCCGATGATCGGGTCGATCTTCCCCTCACGGGCGCTTTCCGTCAGGTCGCGCGCATATTTCTTCAACGCCTCCATCGTGTCTTCCGACGAGGCCGAATCCGCCGTCCGCCCCTTGCGGACCTCGTTGATCGCCGCATTCAGCCCCTGGGCCGTCACCGCCCCCGCCGTCAGCGCATCCTTGGCGCGCGTGTTCACCAGCGCCAGCGCCGTCAGCAGGCGCTCCACCGGAACGAAGGAATCCCCGGCCTTCTTCGCGACCGTCTCCGCCTCGTCCAGAACGCGGACCAGCTGCGGGTCGACATAGGTCTGCGCATCGCCGCCGGTGACCTTGGGCAGCTTGGCGATCGCGGCATTGACCGCCTCGTTCACCCGCTCGGGGCTGCCGCCCGCCTTGCGGATCAGGTTCGCCGCCAGCCCCTGGTCGTCATCCATGAGTGCCTTCAGCAGATGGTCGGGCAGCACGCGCTGGTGGCTTTCCCGCATCGCGATGGTCTGCGCGGCCTGAAGGAACCCGCGCGACCGCTCCGTGAATTTCTCCAAATTCATCGGCAATCTCCTCTGGTGAAGCACCCCCGTCGCGCCGCCCGGACTTCCGGCTCGGTGCATGGGGCCTTGCCGCTGACTTGGGCGCGCGCCCGCGGCTTTGCAATCCCCGGCATCCGGAAAATCCCTCTCGGCGGGAACCCGCCCCGTTAACATGGATCGGCCTTTCCCCGCCGATCCCCACCTGCCCCTTGCGCGGGCCCCGGCCCATCCCGAATGCGCATGGCCGCAATGCCTTGCCTTCCACCCCGGCCGCCGTCCATCTGGACATTCCGAACCCGGAAGGCCCCCGCGATGTCCGATGCAAAGCTCCCCCTGATCCACAAGGCCCCGGTCGAGGGGCTTACCGTCCATGTCGCGCGCACCGGCATCTCGATCGGCGACGCCGCCTGGCTCGACCGGCTGAGCGACGGCCGGATCGGGGTCTATGCCCGGGTGCGCCAGCCCTTCCTCGGCCTGATCCCGCGCCTGCGCCCCGCGCTGCTCGGCCATCTCGGCCCCTTGGCCGAAGAGATCGTCTCCCCCTCTCTCGCCCATGGCGACCCGCTCAGGGTCCGCATCATCGACCTGATGCCCGAGCACCTGTCGAACGGCTTCCCGCCCGAGGTCTACATCTCGGTCTGGGGCGATCCGCGCCACCTGCAGCCGATCCTGCAGGCCGTCCTCCCCGAGCCCGATCCCGAGCCCGCCCCGCGCGGCCCGGTTCCGACGCCACGCCTCGCCTAGATCTCGTAGCGCACATAGGCAAAGGCGCTGGCATCCGGCGCCCAGCACGGCACGTTGAGCGTCCCCTGGCCGCCCGTGATCTCTCGCACCCGCCGCCGCTGGCCGCCCTCGGGGTCGCACAGGACCAGCGCCACCGGCAAGTCGGCCGGATGTCCTTCGGTCCCCGGCGGATAGGCAAGATACAGAAGGTGCCGCCCGTCGGGCGAGGGATGCGGGAACCAGTTGACGCAGTCGTCCCGGAACAGTTGGCGCTGCCCCCGGCCATCCGCCGCCATCACCCAGATCTGCGCCTGTCCCGTCCGGTCGCAGTTGTAATAGATCCGGCGGCCATCCGCGCTGAACTCCGGCCCGTCGGATTGACCTTCGCCATGGGTCAACCGCTGTTCCTCAGCGCCGGACCTCAGCGTGTAGACGTCAATCACCCGCCTGCCGCCGCGCGCCGCAACATAGGTCAGGGTTTTCCCATCCGGCGAAATCCCGTGCCACCAGCTCGGCGCCTCGAGCGAGGCCCGTGCCAGATCGCCCCCCTTCGCCGGCATCCGATAGATCTGCGCCCCCTGCCCCTCGTGATGCGAGCCGAGGAAGATCGTCCCTCCATCCGGGCTGAAGCCATGGTCGTTGTTGCACCGGATCGCCGCACCCGTCTCCATCGGAATCAGGGCAGGCGCGTCCAACGGAACCCGGAACAGTCGCCCGACCCCGTTGACCAGCAGCCAGTCGCCCGAGGGCGCCCAGTTCGGCGCCTCGATCCGGCCCTCGAGAGCCAGCACCTCGCGCACCTTGCCCGTCGCCAGCTCGAAGGTCTCGATCACGCTCCGCACCGGCTACCTCCATTGTCCGCAAGCGTTCAGCCCGCCGCTTCCATCACCTGCCTCAAGGCCCGAACCCGCGCGGCACTGGTCCGACGCTCCACCGCTGGCCCGAACCCCATCGCAACAACCTTGCCATCCAGCGGGAAATCCTCGGTGCAAGAGCCATGCAGCTCCCGCACCCCCTGCGCCAGAAGCACCGGGGCGGTCTGTGCCGTGACCCCCGCCCCCGGCATGATCACGATTCGACCCGACGCCTGCGCCGCCAGCTCCCCGATCCGGGCCGCCCCCGCAATCGCCGTCGCCTCTCCGCCCGAGGTCAGCACCCGCCGAAACCCCAGCGCCACCGCCTGCTCCAAGGCCTCGCCCTGATCCGGCACAAGGTCGAAGCAGCGGTGCAACGTCAGGTCCAGCGGCGCCGGAATCTTCGAAGATTCCGGACCGGAGCCTTCAAAGGCTCCGACCCGATTTCTTGCAAGAAATCGGTCCCCGCCTGCCGCCCGCGCCGCCGCCACCAGCCGCCGCAGCACCGGCAGGTCCAGCCGCCCGTCCGGCAGGCTCGCCCCCAGCACCACCCCCGCCAATCCGGCCTCGCTTGCGGCGGAAATCTCGGCCTCCATCGCCTGGACCTCCGCCCCGGACCAGACGAAATCCCCTATCCTCGGCCGGATCATCGCCAGAACCGGCACCCCGCACCGCGCCGCCGCCCGCATCATCCCGACCGAGGGCGTCAGCCCGCCCAGCGCCAGCGCCGAGCACAGCTCGATCCGGTCCGCGCCGCCCGCCACCGCCGCGTCAAGACCGGCCAGCGTCTCGACGCAGACCTCCAGCTTCAGCCCCATTCCGCCTGCCCCGCCATCGCCGCGCCCAGAAGACCCGCATCCGCCCCGCATTCCGCCGGCACCACCAGCGGGACGACCGTCCGCCGCAGGATCCGCGCCCGCACCGCCTCGTCCAGCCAACCCACCAGCCCCGGCGCGCGGCTCAGGCCTCCGCCCACCGGCACCACATCCGCGCCGACCAGGTTCACCGCCATCGCCAGGGGCCCCGAGACCAGCTCGCGCCACAGCTCCATCGTCGCGCCGTCGCCCGCCCGCCAGCGATCCACGATCGCCTCCGCGCCCAGCGCCTCGCCCGTCCGCGCCCTGTGCAGCCGCTCGAGCCCGCGCGCCCCGCCGATGGTGTCCACGCATCCGACCTGACCGCAGCCGCAGGCAAAGGCGTATTCGCCCCTGATCACCGGCCCGTGCCCCCATTCCCCCGCATAGCCGCCCGCCCCGGTCACCAGCCTGCCGCCGATCACCAGCCCGCCGCCGACGCCGGTGCCCAGGATCACGCCCAAGACGGTGCCCTGCCCCCGCCCCGCGCCCCGCGCGGCCTCGGCCAGGGCAAAGCAATCCGCGTCGTTCAGCACCTTGACCGGCAAGCCCACCGCCGCCTGCAACTCCGGCCCCAGCCGCAGCCCGTCGATCGCCGGGATATTGGCCACCGTCCCCTCGCCCGTCGCCGGGTCCACCACCCCTGCGATGGAGATGGCGATGCCCCTCTCGCGCCCGGTCACGAACCCCGCAATCGCCGAAGTGAACCCCGCCTTGTCCCCCGCAGGCGTCGGCAGCTCGCCCAGGGGCCGCAGCGTGCCATCCCAGACCGCAGCCTTGATCCGGCTGCCGCCGATGTCGAACACAAGGATCATCCCGCCCCCCTTTTGCGCCAGTCTTGACAGCCCGACCCCGCCCCGTCAAACCGCCCAAAACTCCGGAGATCGCCATGCCCGCAGATGACCGCCTGATCGTCGCCCTCGACGTGCCGAACGTGGTGCAGGGCCTCGACCTCGTCTCCCGCATCGGCGAAGCCGCCGGCTTCTACAAGATCGGCCTCGGCATGCTGACCGGCGGTGGCCTCGCCCTCGCGAACGAGCTGAAGCACGAACAGGGCAAGCGCGTCTTCCTCGACATGAAGCTCTTCGACATCGGCGCGACCATCGAGGCCGCCGTCCGCGGTCTCGCGCAATACGACCTCGATTTCCTCACCGTCCACGGCGACCCGCAGGTGGTCAGCGCCGCCGCCACCGGCAAGGGCGGCACCGGCCTCAAGATCCTCGCCGTCACCATCCTCACCTCGCTCGACCGCGCCGACCTTGACGCGAACCTGATCAGGCCCGGCGACATCCATGAGATCACCCTGGAACGCGCCGCGCGCGCGCTTGCCGCCGGGGCCGACGGTGTCATCGCCAGCCCGCAGGAAGCCGCGATGATCCGCGCCCTGCCGGAGGCGCGGGGCAAGCTCATCGTCACCCCCGGCGTCCGCCCCGCCGGCGCCGCCTCCGGCGACCAGAAGCGCATCGCCACGCCGCATCAGGCCATTTCCGATGGGGCCGACCACATCGTCGTCGGCCGCCCGATCTGGCAAGCCCCCGACCCCGCCGCCGCCGCCCGCGTTGTGATCGCCGAGCTGCCGGCGCAAGTCTGGGATTTCTCGTCGGAAAACCTTGGGCTCTCGCAATCGCGAATTCCAAAGTAAAAGAATCGGGTTTACAAGCCAAAGCATTTTCGTCAGATATTCGGCATCCCAGCCGAAGGACGACCCATGCGCCTGCTTTCCACGCTCCTCCTGACCGCCGTCGCGGCGCCGGCCCTCGCCGCCACGCCCGAGGAGGTGACGACGCACTATGCCGACCTCGCCCTTGCCGGCTATCAGGACAGCCTGACCACCGCGCAGGCCCTGCAACGGGCCGTCGCCGCGCTGATCGCCACGCCTTCGGACGAAACCCTGGCCGCCGCGAAAACGGCGTGGCTCGCCGCCCGCGTCCCCTACCAGCAGACCGAGGCCTTCCGCTTCGGCAACCCGATCGTCGACGACTGGGAAGGCCGCGTGAACGCCTGGCCGCTGGACGAGGGGCTGATCGACTATGTCAGCGCCGGCTACGGCAATGAGGAGAACCAGCTCGCCACGCTGAACGTCGTCGCCACGCCGACGTTCACCCTGTCCGGCAACGAGATCGACGCCACCGCCATCACCCCCGCGCTGATCGCCGAGACCCTGCACGAGGCCGACGGGATCGAGGCGAACGTCGCCTCCGGCTACCACGCCATCGAATTCCTGCTCTGGGGACAGGACCTGAACGGCACCGAACCCGGCGCGGGCGCGCGGCCCTTCACCGACTTCGCCACGGGCGACGCCTGCACCGGCGGCAACTGCGACCGTCGCGCCGCCTATCTGCAGGCCGCGACCGACCTCTTGGTCGCCGACCTGACCGAGATGGTGGACAACTGGGACACGGACGGCCCGGCCCGCGCCGCCGTCACCACCGACCCGCAAGCCGGACTTCTGGCGATGCTCACCGGGATGGGCAGCCTCTCCTATGGCGAACTCGCGGGCGAGCGGACCAAGCTGGGCCTGATGCTGAACGACCCCGAGGAGGAGCATGACTGCTTCTCGGACAACACCCACAACAGCCACTTCTACGACGGTCTCGGCATCCGCAACGTCTATCTCGGCAGCTACACCCGGACCGACGGCTCGGTCCTTGCGGGCCCCTCGCTGGCCGATCTGGTCGCCGCCGCCGAGCCCGGCGTGCACACGCAGCTGAAGGCCGAACTCGACGCCTCGGTCGCCGCCCTGCAAGCCCTGAAGGACGCAGGCGACTCCGGCCGCACCTTCGACACGCTCATCGCTCCCGGCAATGCGGAAGGCGAGGCGCTGATCATGGCGGCCGTCAACGCGCTTGTCACCCAGACCGCCTCGATCGACCGCGCCGTCACCGCACTCGGCCTCTCCAAGGTCGATTTCGAAGGCTCGGACAGCCTGGACAGCCCGGAGGCCGTCTTCCAATGATGATCTGCCACTGCCAGTCGATCACCGATCACGAGATCCGCGCCGCGGTGGACTGGATGCGCGCCGCCGACGCCGACACCGTGATCACCCCCGGCAGAATCTACCGCGCCCTCGGCAAGCGCGCCGATTGCGGCGGCTGCCTGCCGCTGTTCCTCGACACGATGCGGGCGAACCAGAATTTCCGCGTACCCGGCAGGGACGAGGTGCCGCCTTCCCTCCACCGCCTGCATCTGCTGGCCGCCGAATAGCCGCACACCCGTCCCGGAACCTTTCCTGCCCTTCGGGCATTGAACTGGACAGACTCGGGCGGCGGCCATAGCCTTTCTGCACAACTTCAAGTCACGGCCCACGCGGCCGAAGCCAGGCACTGGTCCCGAAACAGCGAAAGGATTGACCATGAAAGGCGACGCGAAAGTCATCGAGTACCTCAACGCGGGCCTGCGGTCCGAACTGACCGCCGTCAGCCAGTACTGGCTGCACTACCGCCTGCAAGAGGACTGGGGCTTCGGCCATCTCGCCGACAAGTCCCGCGCCGAATCGATCGAGGAAATGCACCACGCCGACCGCTTCATCGCCCGGATCATCTTTCTCGAAGGCCACCCCAACCTGCAGAAGCTCGACCCGCTGCGCATCGGCCAGACCGTCCGCGAGACGCTGGAGGCCGACCTCGCCGCCGAGCACGACGCCCGCAACCTCTATATCGAGGCGCGGCAGCACTGCGATCAGGTCGGCGACTACGTCTCCCGCGCGCTGTTCGACGACCTGCTGGCGGATGAGGAGGGCCATATCGACTATCTCGAGACCCAGCTCGGCCTTTTCGACAAACTCGGCGCCGAACGCTACGGCCTCCTGAACGCGAAACCCGCCAGCAAGGCCGAATAGCCCACCCGCCGCAGGGTGCGCTACAGCGCACCTCTCCAAGGCGCAGCCCGGCCGTTTCGCCGCTTCCGTCCGGCTACCGGCACGCCACGGCCAGAAGCCCCATTGCGGTCCCGCCCCCCGCCGTCGCCGGGTACTCGGCGGCTTGGCCCTGTCGAACGGGTCCGGCACGCGCACAATCCCACCCACATTTTCCGATTGAAACACTCAAGAACTCGGGAGTATGACTCCGCCCCAAGGAGTCCTCCATGCGCCTCGCCCTTTTCCTCTGCCTGACCGCCGCTCCCGCCCTCGCGCAAAGCCTGGACGACCGCCACCTCCCCGTCATCCCCCGCACAGCCGAGGAAACCGCGAAGATCGCCGCCGTCCTCGCGCCCCCCGCCGACTTCACCCGGCCCGAGCCCTTCGAGGCCAAGCCCGCCGGCGCCGCCACCGTCCGCGCCATCGCCACCGCCGACGCCTTCGGCCAGCACTCCGCCAACATGCCGTTCGAGCGCGAGATGGACTTCAAGCTCGGCAACGCGCTCTTCCGCAAGACCTGGGTCGCCGCGCCCTCCTCCACCCTCGCCTCCGACGGCCTCGGCCCGCTCTACAACGCCCGCGCCTGCCAGGACTGCCACCTGAAGGACGGCCGCGGCCACACGCCCCCCACGCCCGAGGCCTCCCGCGTCTCGATGTTCCTCCGCCTCTCCACCCTCGGCGGCCCCACGCCCGAAGGCATCGCCGACTGGATCGCCACCCAACCCGATCCGACCTACGGCGGCCAGCTCCAGGACCTCGCCGCCCCCGGCCACGCCGCCGAGGGCCGGATGGACGTGACCTGGACCGAGACCCCCGTCGCCCTCGCCGACGGTACCACCGTCCCGCTCCGCACCCCCAGCTACGCCTTCGCCGACCCCGCCTACGGCCCCCCGGCCGAAGGCCTCCTGATCTCCCCCCGCGTCGCACCGCAGATGATCGGCCTCGGCCTTCTGGAGGCCATCCCCGCCGCCGACATCCTGGCCCTGGCCGACGAGGGCGACCGGAACGGCGACGGCATCTCCGGCCGCCCGCAGATCGTTCCCTCCGTCGAAGACGGCACCCCGATGCTCGGCCGCTTCGGCTTCAAGGGCGGCGCGCCCACGGTCAAGGAACAATCCGCCGGGGCCTTCGCCGGCGATATGGGCCTCTCCACCCCCCTCCACCGCGACCCCTGGGGCGACTGCACCGCCTCCGAACAGGCCTGCATCGACGCCCCGCACGGCCAGGAGCCGCAGGTCCGCGACGGGCTCGAGGTCGACGGCCCCTCCCTCGACCTCGTCACCTTCTACGCCCGGAACCTCGGCGTGCCGGAACGGCGCGACGTCGACGACCCGCAGGTGCTGCGGGGCAAGGAAATATTCTACAACCTGAACTGCCAGGGCTGCCACAGGCCGAAGCATGTCACCCACCGGCTCGACGGCCAGCCCGAACAAAGCTTCCAGCTGATCTGGCCCTACACCGACCTTCTCCTGCACGACATGGGCGAGGGCCTCGCCGATCACCGCCCCGAAGGCCGCGCCACAGGGACCGAGTGGAAGACCCCGCCGCTCTGGGGCATCGGCCTGACTGCCCAGGTCTCCGGCCATACCGAATACCTGCACGACGGGCGCGCCCGCTCGCTGCTCGAGGCCATCCTCTGGCACGGCGGCGAGGCGCAGCCCCAGCGCGACGCCGTCGCCGCCCTGCCCACCCCCGACCGCCAAGCCCTCGTCGCCTTCCTGGAGTCCCTCTGATGCGCAACGCCCACCAGATGATCGCACCGCCCGCCATCCCGCGCCTCTCTCCCCCCGCGTGGGGGAGGGCCGGGGCGGGGGGTCCCGTCGCGCTGGCCCTCACCCTCCTCCTCGCCGCCCCCGCCGCCGCCGATACCTCCGCTGTGGTGCAGGACCACGCCCGTCCCGGCTATGACGCCTTCGCCAAGGCCGCCGCCACCCTCGCCACCATCGACGGTTGCAACCCCGACACCCTGCGCCCCGCCTTCCACGCCGCCTATGACGCCTGGATGCAGGTCGCCCACCTGCATCTCGGCCCGGCCGAGGCGGAAGGCCGCTCCCTCGCCATCCTCTACTGGCCCGACCCCAAGGGCCTTGGCGCCAAGGCGCAGGCCGCCCTCCTCACCGGCACCCCCCTGACACCCGAGGCCATGGCCCAGCACTCCGTCGCCGCCCGCGGCCTCTCCGGGCTCGAGCGCCTGCTCTACCCCACCGGGACCCTGCCCGCCGATCCCTGTCCGCTGATCCAGGCCACCGCCGACGACCTTGCCCGCATGGGTGACGAGCTTACCCGCGACTGGCTTCCCTTCGGCGATCTCCTCCTCACCGCCGGCCAGCCCGGCAACGAGAAATTCCTGAAACCGGAAGAGGCCACCCAGGCCCTCTTCACCCAACTGGCCACCGGCCTCGAATTCATCGCCGACCGCCAGATCGGCCGCCCGCTCGCCACATTCGACAAGCCCCGCCCCGACTTGGCCCAGGGCCATGCCGCAGGGCGCGGGATGCAGAACATCACCCTTTCGCTCCAGGCCCTGCGCGACCTGACGCAGAAGCTGAACCCCGACAGCCCGAAGACTCTCGCCGCCTTCGACCGCGCCATCACCCTCGCCCGGGGGATCGAGAGCATCGACAGCATCGCCGACCCGCAGGGCTGGCTGAAGCTGGAGATCCTGCAACAGGCGGTCCGTGCCGCCCGCGACACCGCCGTTGCGGAACTCGGCCCCGCCCTTGGGGTGGAACTCGGCTTCAACTCGCAGGATGGTGACTGATGCAACGCCGCGCCTTTCTCGCCACCCTGGCCGCCAGCCTGACCCCGCGCCTCACCTGGGCCGATGTCGGCGCACCCGCCTTCCTCGCCGCCGGCAAACAGGGAGAGGACTTCTTCCTGCACGGCCTCACCGCCCGCGGCGAATCGCTTTTCCAGCTTCCCCTCCCCGGCCGCGGCCACGCCGCCGCCGCCCATCCCAAGATGGCCGAGGCCGTGGCCTTCGCGCGCCGCCCCGGCACCTTCGCCCTGGTGATCGACTGCGCCACCGGCGAGACCCGCCACCGGCTGACCCCGCCCGACGGCATGCAGTTCAACGGCCACGGCGCCTATACGCTGGACGGCACGCTCCTGATGACCTCCGAAGTCGTGGCCGAGACCTCCGAGGGCCGGATCGGCCTCTGGGACACCGCGCGCTACAGCCGCCTCACCGACTGGCCCAGCCACGGCATCGGTCCGCATGAGATCAAGCGCCTCGCCGACGGCCGCCTTGCCGTCGCCAATGGCGGGATCCAGACCGATCCGGTGGACCGCGCCAAGCTGAACATCCCCGACATGCGGCCGAACCTGACGCTCCTGTCCGCCGAGGGCGCTCTCCTCGACCAGATCGAGCTTGCCGACCTCCGCCAGAACTCGATCCGCCACCTCGCCCTGCACGGCGACACCATCGCCTTCGCCATGCAATGGGAGGGCGACCCCGCCGAACCCGTGCCGCAGCTCGGCCTCTGGACCCCCGGCAGCGCCGCCGTCCTCTGCGCCCCGCCCGAGGCCGAGGCCTTCACGATGCAAGGCTACGCCGGCTCCATCGCCACCACGGCAGAGCGCATCCTGATCACCTCCCCCAGGGGTGGCGCGCTGATGCTCTTCGACACGGGCGGCAGCCACCGGGCCACCCACCACCGTCCCGATCTCTGCGGCGCGGCGGCCAGCGGCGATGCCTTCACCGTCACCGACGGCAACGGTGCGATCTGGTCCGCCAGCGACGATGCCCTCACCCCCCTCACCGCCAACCCGACGCAATGGGACAACCACCTCGTCGCCCTCACCTGACCCCTCGTAGGGTGCGCTACAGCGCACCGTGCCACGCCGCCCCCCCCGGTCCCCCCTCACACTGGTGCGAATATCCTCCGGGGGTTTGGCGGGCGAAGCACCCCCAACGCCCGAGCCGGTTGGCCGCAGGCCAGAGACGAGAGAAATGGCTCGCGCGCCAGCACTCGATTTCCGAAGCGCCCCTACCCACACGCCGCCGAAGACCCGCACCCCTTTCCCCAGGGTCAGGTCACGGGCAAGCAGGTACTGCAAGAGTAAAGGAACCCCTAACGCTCGCCGACAACCTATTGATTTCGCTGAACTCGAAACCCCGCCACGCGTGGACAGCCTCAGGCCGACAACCGCGCCCCGTCATGCCCGGCAATCCGGACCTCCAGGATCGCCCCCTCCGGCTGATCCGCCGCGAAGGCGACCTCCGCGAACCCCTCGGTCCGCCCGACCCGGCTCCCCTCGGTCAGCACCCGATGCACCCGCCCGACCTGCCCCGCCAGATGCTCCCCCAGCACCCGGGCCCCCAAGCTGCGCAACCGCGCCGCCCGTTCCTTTATCTCCGGCCCCCGGACCTGCGGCATCCGCGCCGCCGGGGTGCCCTTACGGGGCGAGAAGGGGAAGACATGCAGGAAGGTCAGCCCGCACTCCTCGACCAGATCCAGGCTTTGCTGGAACATCGCCTCCGTCTCGGTCGGGAACCCCGCAATGATGTCCGCCCCGAAGACCATCTCCGGACGCGAGGCCTTCACCTCCCGGCAGAACCGGATCGCATCGTCCCTGAGGTGCCGCCGCTTCATCCGCTTCAGGATCAGATCGTCCCCTGCCTGCAACGACAGGTGCAGGTGCGGCATCAGCCGCGGCTCGGTCGCGATCGCCTCGATCAGCGCCGGGTCCGCCTCGATGGAATCGATCGACGAAATCCTCAAGCGAGGCACCGTGGTCAGCTTCAGGATCCGCCGCACCAGATCGCCCAGCCGCGGCTCTCCCGGCAGGTCGGCCCCCCAGGAGGTCAGGTCCACGCCCGTCAGCACCACTTCGTTGAAGCCGCGGTCCACCAGCCGGTTGATCTGCTCCACCACCACCCCCGCCGGAACCGAGCGGGAATTTCCCCGCCCGAAGGGGATGATGCAGAAGGTGCAGCGATGGTCGCAGCCGTTCTGGACCTGGACATAGGCCCGGTGCCGCCCGAAACCGTCGATCAGATGCCCCGCCGTCTCGCGGACCGACATGATGTCGTCGACCTGCACCCGCTCGGTCTCGCCGATCAGGTCGGGGGCGGCGAGGCCCTTCCAGGTCTCGGCCTGCATCTTCTCGTGGTTGCCGACGACCCGCGTCACCTCGGGCATGGCGGCGAAGGTCTCGGGCTCGGTCTGGGCCGCACAGCCGGTCACGATGATCGCCGCGCCGGGATTTTCGCGCGCCAGCCGCCGGACCTCCTGCTTGGCCTTCCGTACCGCCTCGCCGGTCACCGCGCAGGTGTTGACGATCACGGCCTGGCCCAGGCCGGCGGCCGCCGCAAGTTCCTTCATCGCCTCGGTCTCATAGGCATTCAGCCGGCAGCCAAGGGTCGCGAAGACCGGGGGTTTCGTGGCCTCGTTCATCGGTGCGCCGCCACGAACCCGGGCGAAAGCACCCCGTCGAACACCCGCGCCACCGGGCCGGTCAGCCAGACGCCATCCTCGCGCCAGTCGACCTCCAGCGTGCCGCCATCCGCCTCCAGCACCACATGCCGCCCGGTCAGGCCCCGCAGATGCGCCGCCACGGCCGTGGCACAGGCCCCCGAGCCGCAGGCGAGCGTGATTCCCGTCCCCCGCTCCCACACCCGCATCCGCAGGTGGTCGGGGCCGATCAGCGAGGCGAACTCGACATTCGTGCGCTGCGGGAAGAGGGGGTCACGTTCATGCCCCGGCCCGACACCGGCAAGGTCCACCGCCTCGGCATCGGGGACGAAGCGGATGCAATGCGGGTTGCCCATGCCGATCGCCACCGGATCGCCCGCAAGGGGCAGGTGCAGGGTATCGACCGCCTGCGCCAGCGGCACCTCGCGCCAATCGCGCTGGGGGGGTCCCATGTTCACGGAGACTCGTCCATCCGCCAGCCGCTCGGCCCGCAACGTCCCGCGCGCGGTGACCAGCGTCACCCGGTCCACCCCCAGCCCGCGCATCACATGGTCGGAGACGCAGCGCGTCGCGTTGCCGCAAGCCCCGGCCTGAGAGCCGTCGCTGTTCCAGAACACCAACCCGAAATCGGCGCTGTCCGAGGTAGTGATCTCGGCCAGCTGGTCGAAGCCCACGCCGCGATTCCGGTCGCCGATGGCCCGGGCAAGGCCGGGCGTCATCACCGCCCCGCGCCCGCGCGAGTCGATCACCACGAAGTCGTTGCCCGCACCGTGCATTTTCATGAACGGCAGGCCGGATTGCGAGAGACTATCCATCATGCCCCGGCATATACGCCCAAGCTCCAAGTTTTGCCAGTGCCGCACGTTTTTGCCCTTGACCCCCGCCACGGGCGTCACTAATCAGCCGCCTCGTGGGGCCGGTAGCTCAGTTGGTAGAGCAGCTGACTTTTAATCAGCGGGTCACAGGTTCGAATCCTGTCCGGCTCACCACCCACGCCAAAAGGCCCGGGTCTCGCGATCCGGCCTTTTGCATTTTGGGGCTGTCAGATCATCTTGATCGTATCCTTGCCCACCGCCAGCACATAGCCGCGGCGGGCGATGGTCTTGACCAGAAGCTCGGACACCAGTTGGTTGCCAAGCGCGTCGCGCAGGCGCTTGACCCGGGTCGCGCCGGCGGCTTCTTCGCAGTCGGATTCGTTGCGACCGGAAATCACCGCCTCGATCTGGGCGCCGGTCAGGACCTCGTCGTCCATCCGTGCCTCGGCCAGGACGGAAAGCGTCTCGAGCGCGGCCTCGGTCAGCTGGAACTCCATGTCGTTGATATAGACCGCCCTCGCCTCGCGGCTGATCATCAGGCTGGCGACCTGGATGCCCGCGCGCTGGATCGCCGAGATCCGGCGGTTCAGGGCCACGATCATCACCAGGAAGACGAGCGCGGCAATCAGCATGGCGGTCGAAAACAGCAACAGCACGAAGATCACCATGCGGTAGCTGGTCAGCACCTCGGAAAAGGCGGTGCCGGACTGGGCCAGGATCTCCAGCAGCTTGATCTCGGCGCCGGTGGTCAGGTCATTGTTCTCGACGAACAGCCGTTCGACGCGCGCGTTGAAGGCGTTGGCGTCGGGCAGGTTCAGGAACAGGAACAGAGCTGCGGCCAGCAGGATCAGGACGATGGCGGCAATTCCGAAGGCAACCACGCGGTTGCCGGCCTTGAGACTGTCAGTAACGGAGGAAGTAGGCTCCGGCACTCGCTTTCCTTTCCTCAAGCCCTTCGGGGCCGAATGTGGACAGAACGGTCAGCAAGGTCCAGCCATCGGCGGCCAGCCTGGGCGCAAGTTCGCCTTCGGCGGCGCCGGGGCTGCAATTGCCGTCCGACACTTGCGCCACACCGTAATGCAGCTTGAGGGGCTCGTCACGCTTGGCCTTGTAATCGGCGTAGCATTCCGCCGCAGCCGGGCCGGCGAGGACCAGGGCAAGGGCGGCGGAAAGAAGCAGTCGGGTCATGTTCGGCTCCGGGTTGGGGCGGCTGGCCCCGATGCGGCGAAGATGCTCGCGGATTCGCTGATATTCAATATCATGGCGATTTTTCCGGCGCTGCTATGGGATAACAGTCGCAGCATGGGCGGGTGTTATGCCCTAGCGCCGGGGCGATATTGCTTACGTCGGGATCTCGGCGCGAGGCTTGATCGACAGGTCGCAGGACCGCAAGCCAGAAGGAGGCCGCCATGACCCCGATGTTCCGCAGCGCCGCCGTTCGCATCGCCTCGCATGGGGTGGCCGAGCGTGGCATCCAGCCCCGCCGCTTTGCCAGCGCCCTGACCGCCGGGGCGCTTGCCCTGGCGCTGGTCCTGGGGGCGGCGATCCCGGCGAAGGCCGACAAGAAGGATGACCTGACCAAGGCGCTGATCGCGGCGCTGGTGGTGGGCGCCATCGCACATGAGCTGAAAGACGACGACAGGCCCGGCAAGGCGCATTCCGTGAAGCGACCGCGCGTGCCGGCGGTCTGCGCCATCTCGATCGACGGGGCGCAGCGGTCGGTCACCCTGTTCTCCGAACATTGCATGCGGCGCGAGGGATTCGATTACCGCCTGCCGCGCGACTGCGCCAACCGGGCCCGGATCTTCGGCCGCGACGACCGGGTCTACAGCGCCGAATGCCTGCGCGACGCGGGCTTCCGCGTCACGGGGCGCTGAGGGAACAGGGCGGGGTTGCCCTTGACCCCGCCCGCTTTGGGGGACGGAGGGGTGAGCAGCCTTCGTCCCCCTTTTTCCGCGCGCGCATCCACGCTAGTGCTGCCATATGGCGCGCATCCCTCCCAGCTTCCTGCATGAGACCGAAATCCTCTCTCGTGGCATTGTCCGCGTGGTGGGTGTGGACGAGGCCGGTCGCGGCCCGCTGGCCGGGCCGGTGACGGCCGCGGCGGTGCGGCTGGACCCGGCGCGGATCCCGAAGGGGCTGGACGATTCCAAGGTCCTGCCCGCAGCAAGGCGCGAGGCCCTGTTCGTCGAGATCATGGAACTGGCCGAGGTCAGCGTCGCCCATGCCACGGTCGAGGAGATCGACCAGCTGAACATCCTGCGCGCCAGCCACCTGGCGATGGAGCGGGCGGTGGCGGCACTTTCGGCGGACCATGCGCTGATCGACGGCAACATGATTCCGCGCGGACTGGCCTGCGCGGCGACCGCGATCGTGAAGGGCGACGCGCTGTGCCTGTCGATCGCGGCGGCCTCGATCGTGGCCAAGGTGACGCGGGACCGGATCATGGTGGATTTGGCGCAACAGCACCCCGGCTATGGCTGGGAAACCAACGCCGGATACCCGACGCCCGACCATCTGACCGCGCTTCTAGATCTTGGCGTGACCCCTTGGCATAGGCGTTCGTTCAGGCCCGTCCACAATATCTTGTATCAAGATGTTTCTGTAACCTCTTGATTCAAAAAAGAATTTGACGCCGAATCGGCTCTGACTCATGCTTTGGCACAACATCGGCACACCAGATGCCGGGCGCAGAGGCAGAGACATGACGACCAGAACGACCGCGGCGGAAACGCTTCCGCTGAACCAGATCCTTGCGGGTGACTGCGTGGAGGTGATGAACTCCCTCCCGGCGGGCTCCGTCGATCTGATCTTCGCCGACCCGCCCTACAATCTGCAGCTGCGCGGCGATCTGCACCGGCCCGACAACTCCAAGGTCGACGCGGTGGACGATCATTGGGACCAGTTCTCCAGCTTCGCGGCCTACGACTCCTTCACCCGCGACTGGCTGGCGGCGGCGAAGCGGGTGCTGAAGCCGAACGGGGCGATCTGGGTGATCGGCAGCTATCACAACGTCTTCCGCCTGGGGGCCGAGTTGCAGAACCAGGGCTTCTGGCTGCTGAACGACGTGGTCTGGCGCAAGTCGAACCCGATGCCGAACTTCAAGGGCAAGCGGCTGACCAACGCGCATGAGACGCTGATCTGGGCCAGCCGCGACGAGTCGGCCAAGTACACCTTCAACTACGAGGCGCTGAAGGCGCTGAACGAAGGCGTGCAGATGCGGTCGGACTGGGTGATCCCGCTGTGCACCGGGCACGAGCGGCTGAAGGACGAGAACGGCGACAAGGCGCATCCGACGCAGAAGCCCGAGGCCTTGCTGCACCGGGTGATCGTGGCGACGACCAATCCGGGCGACGTGGTCCTGGACCCGTTCTTCGGCACCGGCACGACGGGCGCGGTCGCCAAGATGCTGGGCCGCGACTTCATCGGGATCGAGCGCGAGGAAGCCTATCGCAAGGTCGCCCTGGAGCGGGTCGAACGCGTGCGGCGCTTCGACGCCTCGGCGCTGGAGGTCACCGGCTCGAAACGCGCGGAACCCCGCGTGCCCTTCGGCCAGGTGGTCGAACGCGGCATGCTGCGGCCGGGCGAGGAGCTGTTCTCGATCGGCAACCGCTTCAAGGCCAAGGTTCGCGCCGACGGCACGCTGATCGGCAACGACGTCAAGGGCTCGATCCACCAGGTCGGCGCGGCGCTGGAGGGGGCGCCTTCGTGCAACGGCTGGACCTACTGGCACTTCAAGCGCGACGGCAAGATGGTGCCCATCGACCTTTTGCGCCAGCAGATTCGCGCCGAGATGGAGGCCGACGTCAGCCGCCCGCATTGAACATACGGAACACGCCTGTCCCCTGGACCGCCTGGGGGACACCTTGACCCCCGCCGTGATGTCACGGCGGGGTTTTTTCAGTGTGGCGCAGGAAATACAGGAAACGCCCGGTGGCTGCGACCTGCCTGTATTCGGCCAGGATCGGGGGC
Organism: Tabrizicola soli; assembly: GCF_015999335.1. Lineage (GTDB taxonomy): Bacteria > Pseudomonadota > Alphaproteobacteria > Rhodobacterales > Rhodobacteraceae > Tabrizicola > Tabrizicola soli. The sequence goes on from NZ_JAEACP010000008.1 coordinate 35,887, forward strand.
CAGGCCGGATTCCCGGCCATGAAGGCGAGCCAGTCGAAGCCGGGCCGGTCGAAATAACCCGAACTGCGGTCGACGATCATCAGCTGGGGCCGGTTGCGCTTCATGTCGCGGAGGATGTCGCTGCGATTGCGGGCCGCGATCCGGCGCAGGGGCTCGCAATGGTCAGGCGCGACCCGGCACTCGGGCGTCTCCAGCCGGTTGATCGCGCCGGGCACCAGCCATTGCGAAGAATACCCGCTGGCCCAACTGGTCCCGAGCGCCAGCGCCACTGGAGGGCCGGTATAGACATGGCTGCTGAGGGTGATCACGCCGTCGAAGGGCCCGAGACCCTCCACAGCCGCGACGATTTCGGTTACGGCCGGGTAGCGGTAGAACCCTTTCTGCACACCACCCAGCCAGACCGCCAGCACGGTGACGAGTGACAGGACAGCCTGAGCCGTTGCAACGCGTGAGCGCAGCAAAATCAAGCAGCAGGCGATGGAGGAAAAGGCCAGGAACGGAACCTTGTGGTAGCTGAACCCGGTGCCCTGCAACAGGTACGAGGCCAGGCCGCCTGCGGCGAGGGCGGCAAAGACCCGCGCCGGACGATCCATGCCTTGACGGCGCCATGCAACTGCAAACGTCAGGACCACCAGACCCAGCAGGATGTCGATGCGGGACAGGACGGTGAACAGTGACTTGGCATAGGCACCGTAGACCTGCAGCGCAAGGGCGACGGTATCGGTGAAATAGGCCGGATGCTGCACCCGGACGAAGGCGATGTAGGCGAGGCCCGCCAACAGGAAAACCAGATTGGCGGGCGCGAGAACCGGGCGGAGCGAGCGGCGTTCAATGCAGTTCAGTGCAGTTACAGCAAGAGGCAGCAGAACGAAGTGCGGCTTCAGGCACATGCCCACAGCGGCGAACAGCGCGCTGGCCAGCGTGCTCGCCCGTGTCGCGCCGCGCGGCAGGGCTTCGGTCAGGGCCCAGGGCAGGAAGCTCAGGACCAGGGTCTGGTCGCGCTGACCCAAACCGTTCAGCGAGGGGAGCATGACGGCAAGGAAAGTGACCACAAGAAGCAGCGCCCTTTGGCCCTGCGTCAGCCCGCCGTCCCGGCGCAGCAGTGCTGCGGACCAGGTCAGGCTGGCGAAAAGCAGTAACGCCACGGCGAGGTAATGCCCGTTCGTGTCGCTCACCCCAAGCGCATCGGCGATCCACAGCGTCGGCAAGGTGAGATAGAAATTCAGCGGCGGATTGACCTCCACCAGGTCGGTATAGAGCTCCGCCCCCGCCTGCCAGGCCCGCGAGGCAACCAGATACCAGGCGACATCATGGTTCGCGGGCCGGTCCCAGAACACCGCCGCAACCGCCAGCGCCAGCAATGCGCAGAGCATCAGATCGCCCAGAGGGAGCGGCACGGCCTCCCCGTGCCCATCGAATACCCAGAACCGCATCGCCAGATAGCTTGCGGCCGGGACCACAAGCGCGACGGCTGCCATGACAACCGGCAGGCCAAGACCCAGGACCGTAGTCCCCAGCGCGACGGTCGCGCTGCTGGTGGCCAACGCCAGAATGGCCTGCACCGCGAAGCGCAGGAATTGCGGGATCGAGGCCGCCCGCCGCGAAAAGGTGAAGCGGGCATGGCCGAAGTAGGACAGGAGGACCGAGGCAAGGAAGCCTGCGAGATTGGCCCCCTGCGGCTGGAACCCAAGCACAGCCCCGGCGGCCAGCGCGACCAGCACATGCGCAAGTGTGGCGAGGCCGCCCACCCCGCCGAAGCGGATCAGCTGGCCCAGCATTGCCCGTTCACGCCTTCTCCAGCACGGCCGCGAGTGAGAGGCCGACCGGCAGGCGCACCCGGCCGAGAAGGTGACGCTCGACCCCGAAGATGCGGGCGAGGACCGCGTTGGCCCAACCGGCGGGCATCTGGTCGTCCGGCACCTCACTGCCGGTCAGCCGCTTTGCCGCCCGCGCCGCGACGGCCAGCGGAAAGAGGAAGAAGTTGAAATAGCTGGCATAGCAAACCCTCAGCCCGGCCTTCTGCGCCGCTGCGTCCAGGCTGGCCTTGGTATAGCGCCGGAAATGGTGGTGCCTCACGTCATGGCCCGACCAGAGGAAGGGGAAGGCCGGGACCGTCACCAGAAGCTTGCCGCCCTCGCCCAGGCGGCCGCCAAGCGCGGCCAGTGAAGCGACGTCGTCCTCGACATGCTCCAGCACGTCGAAAAGGCCGATCAGATCATAGCGCCGATCGTCGAAGGGGAGGATGTCGGGCAGGGCCCCGAAGGGGATGTTCAGGCCGGATTTCTCGACCGCCTTCTGGCGCGCGGGCTCATGGAATTCGAACGCGTCGACCTGTCCGAACCGGCGCAGCATCTGCAGGTTGCCGCCGCTGCCACAGCCGGCCTCGAGGATGCGGGCCGGGCGCTTGCCCAAGGTGCGGTCGATCAGGCTTTCGATGATCGCGCGGCGGGCGACGAACCACCAGTGGCGCGATTCCAGTTCGTTCATGCGGTCGTAGACGACATGTTCCATTCAGGCCTCGGCGGATTCGGCGATGTGGTGCGATCGCACGACGTAAAGCGGGCGCTGGCGGACCTCGGTGTAGATGCGGCCGACATATTCGCCGATGATGCCCAGCGCGAACATGTTCATGCCGCCGAAGACCAGGATCAGGATCACGGTCGAGGCATAGCCGGGCACGTCGATCCCGAACACCAGGGTGCGGACGAAGAGGGCCAGCGAGTAGACCAGCGAGACCAGCGCCATCAGCATGCCGACATAAGTCCAGATCCGCAGCGGCACCGTGGTCGAGGAGAAGATCGCATCGAGCGCCAGTTTGGCGAGCTTCCAGTAGGACCATTGCGTCTCGCCCGCGGCGCGGGCGGGGCGGTCATAGAGGACTTCCTCGGTCTCGAAGCCGACCCAGGAGAACAGCGCCTTGTTGCAGCGCGAGCGTTCGCCGAGCTGGCGGATCGCCTGCACCACCTCGCGGTCCATGAGGCGGAAGTCGCCGACGTCGCGCGGGATCGGGCGTTCGGCCATGGCGTTGAACAGGCGGTAGAAGGCCCCGGCCGAGCGCGACTTCAGCCAGCTGTCCCCGTCGCGCCGGTTGCGCCGGGCGTTGACGATCTTCGCCCCGTCCAGCCAGCGCCGGATCATCAGCAGGATGACCTCGGGCGGGTCCTGCAGGTCGACGTCCAGCGGAATCACCGCATCCCCCGCAGCATGGTGGAGACCGGCGGTCAGCGCGGCCTCTTTCCCGAAGTTGCGCGACAGGTTCAGAAGCGAGATGCCGGGCCGCCTTTCCGCCTCGGCCAGGATCAGCCGCTCGGTCCTGTCGCGGCTGCCGTCGTTGACGAAGAGGATGTCGATACGGGCAAGGGGGCTTGCCTCCTCGATCACCGGGGAGAGCCGTGCGAGGAACAGCGCGATGCTGGCCTCCTCGTTGTAGACGGGCACGATCAGCGTCACGCGGCGCAGGGCCGGGGCTGTCGCCTCGCGCCGTTCCGTGTCGAACTGGATAACCTTTGGTCCCATTGCGCGGCCTTGCCATTCACCTGCCCCAAGGAAGCGTTTCCAGAACGGCAAAAATATGGCGGACCGGGGGAGATTGAGTGATCGGGCCGCAAGGCGGCCGGGGTTGCGCCACGGGACGCGGACTGCCAAGGAGGGAGCGGCGATCACGAAGCGGAGGGGCAAAGGATGAACGGCGCGGAAACCCTGGTGAAGACCCTGCTGGCCAGTGGCGTTCGGGTCTGCTTCGCCAATCCCGGCACCTCGGAGATGCATTTCGTCGCCGCGCTCGACCGCCATCCCGACCTGCGCTGCATCCTCTGCCTGTTCGAGGGCGGGGTCTCGGGCGCGGCGGACGGCTATTTCCGCATGTCGGGAGAGGTGGCGGCGACCTTGTTGCACCTTGCGCCCGGCTTCGGCAATGCCGTCGCCAACCTCCACAATGCGCGCAAGGCGCAAAGCGGGGTGCTGAACGTGATGGGGGATCACGCGGACTATCACCTGCGGTTCGAGGCCCCGCTCAAGGGCGATACGGCCGGGATCAGCCAGGCGGTCTCGCACTGGACCCGTGTCTGTTCGCAGCCGGGGCGAGTGGCGACGGACGCGGCCGATGCGATCCAGGCGGCGCGCGGCGGGAATGGCCAGATCGCGACGCTGATCCTGCCCGCCAACATGGCCTGGGACCGGGCCGAGGGACATGCGGTGGCGCCGCTGCCGGTGCCGCTGCGCCGCCCGTCACGGGAAGAGGTGGGGGCCGCCGCCCGCGCCCTGCGCCAACCCGGCGCGATCCTGCTGCTGGATGGCCCCGCGCTGTGGTCGGACCTTGGGCTGCTGGCGAAACGGCTGACCAAGGCGGCGGGCGCGCGGCTGATGCAGCCCTTCTTCGCCGCCCGCTTCCGCCGGGGGGCGGGGTCGGTGGCGGTCGAGCGGATGGCCTACCGGATCGAGGACAACCTTGCCCTGCTCCACGGCGCCCCGGCGCTGGTCCTGTGCGGCACCACGCGGCCCGCCGGGTTCTTCGCCTATCCCGGCCGCCCCTCGACCCCCGATGACCCGGATACCCGCCTGATCGACCTGTGCGGCCGCGACATGGACATCGGCTGGACCCTGCGCGCCCTGGCCGAGGAGATCGGCGAGGCGGACCTCGGGCCGGGGGATTTCACCGCCCTCTCGCTGCCACCCCTGCCCGATGGCCTGCTGACGCTGGAGAAACTGGGCCAGTCCATCGCCGCGCTGCTGCCCGAGGAGGCGATCATCGTGGACGAGGGGATCACCGCCTCGGGTCACCTCGCCCCGGCCCTGAAGCAGGCGCGCGGGCATGACGTGCTGACGATCACCGGCGGGTCGATCGGCTTTGGCCTGCCCAATGCCGTGGGTGCCGCCGTGGCCTGCCCGGAGCGCAAGGTCGTGGTGCTGGAGGGCGACGGGTCTGGGATGTACACCCTGCAGTCGCTGTGGACCATGGCACGCGAGGGGCTGGACGTGACCACGGTGATCTTCGCCAACCGGGGCTACCAGATCCTGCGCGAGGAGCTGGCGGCGATGGGAGTGAACGAGGTCGGCCGCAACGCCAGCCAGATGTTCGACGTCGAGGGCCCCCGACTGGACTGGGTGGCGCTGGCGCAGGGCCACGGGGTGCGGGCGGTGCGGGTGGAGGACATGGCCGGCTTCAACGCCGCCTTCGCCGAGGCGATGGGCCAGCGCGGCCCCCGCCTGATCGAGGTCCTGTGCTGAAACCGGACAGCACCGGGGCGCCCTCCAGGCGATGCCCTGCACACCCAATCGGGTCCGGCATCCTGCGCAACGGCTGGTCGGCGCGGCCTGCGTCAATGTTGGCGTCGTCATATGCTCGAAATCCGGCCTTTCTGTCACCAGTCGGCTGGGTTCGGTCACCGATCACCCTGGACGAACCGTACGCCGCCCGGCGCACATGGCTTCGACCGCGCGCTGCTCTGGGTGGCCCGCTGCCGAAAGGCTCCGCCGGGGCCGGCACGGTGGGCGGTTGACCCGCTTTGGCGGGACCCCAGCCGGCCCCCGCGCGACGCAGCTAGGCGACCGGGTTCAGCGCCTTGTTGTAGGGATGCCAGTCGGTGATGTCGGGGTAATGCCGTTTGCGCCAGGCCTTTACCCTGGGGTTCATCACCCGCTTCCACAGGGGCGGCACCATCGCGGCCATCGCCATCAGCGGATAGCCAAAGGGCAGCTGCGGCGCCTGGGCCTTGGGATAGGTCTGCAACAGCGGAAAACGGCGATCCGGCTTGTAGTGGTGATCCGAATGGCGCTGCAGGTTGATCAGCAGCCAGTTCGAGGCCCGATGCTCGGCGTTCCAGCTGTGGTGCGGCAGGACATGTTCGTATTTCGCGGCGCCGAGATGACGGCGGGTCAGGCCGTAATGCTCGATATAATTCACCAGCTCCAGCTGCCAGATCGCGGCGCAGGCCTGCACCAGGAACAGGCCCAGCCCCGACCGGCCGCCAAGGGCCAGCGCCAGCGCCAGCATCGCCGCCTGCAGCGCGCCGTAGCGCCAGAAGGGATTCGCCCGGTGCCACCAGGGCAGCCCCCGACGCGCCAGCATCGCCGCCTCGGCCCGCCAGGCAGAGGGCGGGCATTGCCGCAGGACGCGGGGAAAGAAGCGGTGGAACCCCTCGTTATAGCGTGCGGTCACCGGATCGCGCGGGGTGCCGACGTGGACATGGTGGACGCGAAGATGCTCGGACCGGAAATGCGAGTAGAGGACCGTGGCCAGCAGCAGGTCGGCCAGCAGGCGCTCCAGCCGCGATTTCTGGTGCATCAGCTCATGCGCGTAATTGATGCCGATGGTCCCTGAAAGGACGCCCATGCCGAAGAACAGCCCGATGCTCTCGCCCGTTCCCAGATGCGCGGCGCGCGGGACATACCACAGCATCGCGAGCAGGAGCGTGAACTGGACCGGGAACCAGACCAGCGTTACCGCCCGGTGCCAGAGCAGCGCGGAGTCGTCGGTCTGCGGGTCGGGATTTTCCCGATTCGGCGTGGTCACCGCATCCAGAAGCGTGAAGAGCCACCAGGTCGAGAGCGGCAGCAGCGCGATCGTCCAGCCGCCGAAGACCATGCCCAGCACCGCCAGGGGCGGCAGGCACAGCGACAGCCAGAACGGCAGGGCTGAGGGCAGACGGCTCATGCGGGTACACTAACGGCCCGCCTCCTGTCGCGGAAGGGCCACGACGCCGCAGACAGGGCCACAGGAGGAACTATATACTGAAGATTTCAATCAAATGCCGGACCGAGCCAGATCCCAGGCCTTGCGCATCACGGTGGGCAGGTCGGCCGGGCGAAAATCGGCGCGGCTGATCCAGTCGCCCCTTTGCGCGGCCCCATCCACCCGCCCCACGAGGACCCGAAGGATCAGGTGGAAATGGGTGAAGGTATGGCGCACCTCGCCCACCTCCTGCCAGTCGGCCGCGGCAGGCGCCTCGCCCCCGGACCCATCCCAGCCATCGCCCGGCAGGCCCAGCATCCCGCCCAGCAGCCCGCGCTCGGCCCGCCGTTCCAGCAGCACGGCGCCGTCGCGATGTCCGAGCCAGACCCTGCCCCGCCGCAGGGGCTTGTCCGCTTTGGGCGTCTTGCGCGGCAGTTCGGCCTGCATCCCGGCCGCGCGGGCGGCGCAGGCGTGGGTCCAGGGGCAGATCCCGCAGGCCGGGTTGCGCGGCGTGCAGATCGTCGCGCCAAGATCCATCACCGCCTGCGCGTGATCGCCCGGCCGGTCGAGCGATGTCAGCCGCCCGGCCAGCGCAACCAGTCCGGGCTTGGCGGCGGGCAGCGGCGTTTCGACCAGGAACATGCGGGACATCACCCGCTCGACATTGCCGTCGACCACGGTCGCCGCTTCGTCGAAGGCGATCGCGGCGATGGCGCTGGCGGTGTAGGGGCCGATGCCCGGCAGGGTCAGCAACCCGGCGCGGCTGTCCGGGAAGAGGCCGCCATGATCCGCGACCACGGCACGGGCGCATTTCAAGAGGTTCCGGGCGCGGGCATAATAGCCAAGACCCGCCCATTCCCCCATCACCGCCGCATCCTCGGCCGCCGCGAGCTCCGTAACCGTCGGCCAGCGCGCGGTGAAGCGGTGGAAATAGTCCTTCACCGCCGCCACCGTGGTCTGTTGCAGCATCACTTCGGACAGCCAGACGCGATAGGGGTCCGGCCGCAGCCCCGCGGCCCGGTCCGCAGGCGACACGCGCCAGGGCATCACCCTTGCGTGGCGGTCGTACCAGGCCAGAAGCTGCGTGGTAAGGTCGGGATCGGTCTGCATCGCGCCTGAACATAGCCATCCCCCGGCCCGCGACCAGCCCCCTCCGGGCGTCACGCGATCTTTATGGGCTGAAACGCAATGCTCTCTGGCGGGAGACGCGGGCTGCGATAGAATGTCGGAAATGGCGCGCAAACCACTCCCCTCTCCGTCCAGTGAACACCGCATGCGCGGGTTCGAGCCTGCTTTCGGGCTGATGAGGGACACCGTCCGCGCCGCCGGGGAATCGCGAGGCTTCGCCGTCGCGCGCCTTCTCACCCACTGGACCGAGGTCGCGGGCGAGGACATGGCCGGCAAGACCCGGCCGGTGAAGATCGGCTACGGCAAGGGCGGCATGGGCGCCACGCTGACACTCCTGGTCCGGGCGGCCGAGGCGCCGATGGTGCAGATGGCCCTGCCGGTGCTGAAGGAGCGGGTGAACGCCGTCTACGGCTATGCCGCGATCAGCCATATCCACCTGACGCAAACCGCCGCCACCGGCTTTGCCGAGGGCCGGGCCGAGTTCACGCCCGCCCCGAAGGCGGTGGCCACACCCGACCCCGCCACGCAAGCCCTCGCCCGCAGCACGGCCGAGGGAATCGCCGATCCCGGATTGCGCGGCGCACTTGAACAGCTGGCGCAAAACATCTTAACTCGCCCGCGCATGAAGAAGGACGCCTGACGATGCTGAAACTGAACCGCCGCGCGATGATCGCCCTTGCTGCGGCCGCCACGGCCGCCCTCACGCCCGCGCTGGCGCAGGAGGCCGCCCCCGCGACCGAGGCGCCCGGAGACTTCTCGCTGGGCTCGCCCGACGCGCCGGTGAAGATCGTCGAATATGCCAGCTACACCTGCCCGCATTGCGCCGACTTCCACAAGGCGGCCTTCAAGAACCTGAAGTCGGAGTACATCGACACCGGCAAGGTCCACTTCACCCTGCGCGAGGTCTATTTCGACCGCTACGGCCTGTGGGCGGCCATGGTCGCCCGCTGTGGCGGGGAGATGCGCTATTTCGGCATCCACGACATGCTGTTCGACCAGCAGCAGGACTGGGCGGCCGCGCCGGATCCGACCGCGGTGGTGAACAAGCTCAAGACCATCGGACTTTCGGCCGGGCTGGACCAGGCGACGCTGGACGCCTGCCTGAACGACCAGGCCAAGGCCGAGGCGCTGATCAAGCAGTTCGAGGCCAACATGGCCGCCGACGGGGTCTCGGGTACGCCGACGATCTTTGTCAATGGCACCAAGCACTCGAACATGGCCTATGCCGATCTGAAGGCGCTGATCGACGCCGAGCTGGCGAAATAATGGCCGCGCCGCTGGAGGGGATCCGCGTCATCGAACTGGCGCGCATCCTGGCCGGACCCTGGGCCGGGCAGACGCTGGCCGACCTGGGCGCGGACGTGATCAAGGTCGAGGCGCCCGAGGGCGACGACACCCGCCGCTGGGGTCCCCCCTTCATCGAGGCGGAAGGCGAGAGGACCGCCGCCTATTTCCACGCCGCGAACCGGGGCAAGCGGTCGATCACCTGCGATTTCCGCACCCCCGAGGGGCAGGAGGTCGTCCGGCGGCTGGTCGCCGACGCGGATGTGGTGATCGAGAACTTCAAGGTCGGCGGGTTGGCGAAATACGGTCTCGACTGGGAGAGCCTGCGCCGGGTGAACCCCCGGCTGATCTACTGCTCGATCACCGGCTTCGGCCAGACCGGCCCCTATGCCCACCGCGCCGGCTATGATTTCATCATCCAGGGCATGTCCGGGCTGATGAGCGTCACCGGCCCCGCCGACGGCCAGCCGCAGAAGGTGGGCGTCGCGGTGACGGATGTGTTCACCGGGGTCTATGCCGCCACCGCGATCCTGGCCGCACTCGTCCAGCGCGGCACGACCGGAGAGGGCCAGCAGATCGACATGGCGCTGCTGGACGTGGCCACCGGCATCATGGCGAACCAGGCGATGAACTACCTCGCCTCGGGCAAGGCCCCCGGCTTGATGGGGAATGCGCATCCGAACCTGGCCCCCTATGCGGTCTTCGACTGCAAGGACGGCTGGCTGATCCTGGCGACCGGGAACGACGGCCAGTATCAGCGCCTGTGCGGTATCCTGGGGCTGCAGGACATGGCGACGGATGCCAGGTTCCTGACCAACGCCGACCGCATTGCCCACCGGGAGGAGATGACCGAAAGGATCACCGCTGCGACCCGGACCTGGGCGAAGGCCGATCTCCTGGCCGCCTGCGAGGCCGAGGGCGTTCCTGCCGGGCCGATCAACGACATGGCCGAGGTCTTCGCCGATCCGCAGGTCGTGGCACGGGGGATGCAGATCGCGCCGGAAGGGCTGCCCGGCGTCCGCAGCCCGATGTCCTTCTCGGGGGCGGAGCTGGCGCTGGACCGCCCGGCGCCCCGGCTGGGCCAGCATCGGGACGAGGTGTTGGGGAAGCTCCAAGCCTAAAATTTTTCGTCGAAAAATTTTAGGCTTACAATCCCAGCCGGTCGAATGCGGCGTCCAGCGCCGACCAGTCGGCGACCCGCAGCCGCACCACCAGCGTCAGCACCTTCGGCCGCCAGGCCGGGGGCAGTCGGGCCGCGTCCTTCTCGGTCGTGACCAGTTGCGCGCCCGCCGCCACCGCCTCGGCCTCCAGGCGGCGCAGCAGGGTTTCCGACAGCATCTCGTGATCCGCCAGGGCCTCGCCACGGACCAGTTCGGCCCCCTCGCCGCGCAGAGTGGCGAAGAATCGCGACGGATCGGCGATCCCGGCGAAGGCCAGCACCCGTTGCCCCTGCCAGTCCATCCCCATCGGCAAAGGCTCCAGCCGTCCGGCCAGCCGAGGCACAGCGACCGCCCCGCTCCAGATCGCGCCGAAACGGGCCTGCGCCGCCTCGTCCCCGATCGTCAGCACCAGATCCGCCCGGGCCAGCCCGACCCCGACCGGCTCGCGCAGCGGACCGGCCGGAATGCAGCGGTCGTTGCCGAAGCCCTTGGCGGCATCCACCACCACCAGCCCCAGCGAGGGCACCACCGAGGGGTTCTGGAACCCGTCGTCCAGCAGGATCACCCGCGCCCCCGCCGCCTCGGCCGCCCGCACACCTGCCGCCCGGTCCTTGGCAACCCAGACCGGCGCAAAGGCCGAAAGGAGCAACGGCTCGTCCCCTACCTCCTCGGCCCGGTGCGTCGCCGTGACCTGCACCGGCCCCTCCAGCCGCCCGCCATGGCCCCGGCTGACCACATGCGCCGCATGGCCGCGCGCCGCCAGCCGCTCGACCAGGGCGATCACCGTGGGCGTCTTGCCCGCGCCGCCCGCGACCAGATTGCCGACGCAGAGCACCGGAACCGCAGGCCGGTAGCCCGACTGTTTCAGCCGCCGCGCCGTCGCGGCCGCATATAGCCAGCCCAGAGGGGACAGCAGGCGGGGCAGCAGCCCCGGCCGGTCGGGCCTGCGCCACCAGAAGCCGGGCGCGCGCATCAGCCGCCGTCCAGGATGTTGCGCAGGCGGTTCAGCACGCCCTCGGTCACTTCCGCGCCGTCGCTGGCCAGGGCCCAGGCGGCATGCGCCAGCCGCGCCGCCCGGTCGGGGGCCAGGAGATCGCCCAGCGCGTCGCCCAGATCATTGGCCGAGGCCACGGCCCGGGTTCCCCGCACCGCGCCCAGCCGGCCGAAGAGCGGCCCATAGCCCCCCATCCGCGGCCCGTGCAGGATCGCCGATCCCAGCGCGGCCGGCTCCATCGGCGAGCGCAGCGGGCCTTTGCTCGTGAGGCTGCCACCCAGATAGCAGACCGGGGCAAGCCGATACCACAACCCGTACTCCGCCGCATTGTCGACGATGAACACCTCGACTTCCGGCTCCGGCTCCTCGTCCAGCGACCGCTGGGCGACCACCCAACCTTCGGCTGCCTCCATCTGCACGGCCAGCGTGGCGGAACGCGAGGGGTCGGCCGGCATCAGGATCATCAGCAGCCGGTGCGAATGCTGCAGCGCCATGCGATGCGCCTGGATCACCGCCGCCTCCTCGGCCTCGGGGATGCCCGCCGCGAACCAGACCGGGCGCGATGCGACCATCTTCGCCAGCGCCGCGCGTTCGGCCTCGAGGCAGGGCAGGACGGGATTGTCCTCCATCATCCGCCCCGTCACCGCCACTGCGGACAGCGCCGCCCCGGCCTTGCGGAAGGCGCGCGCCGCGGCTTCGTCCACCGCCGCGACATGCTGGAAACGCGACAGGGCCGAGCGCATCAGCCCCGGATACCAGCCGTCCCGTTCGCGCAGGAAGGTGGGGGCGCGGGCATTGACCAGAAGCATGGGAATGGCGCGCTCGGCGGCCTCGTGCAGGATTGCGGGGCGCAACTCGCCTTCCGAAAAGACGGCGGCTTCGGGTCGCCAGTGGTCAAGAAAGGCCCGCGCCTCGGACGGCGTGTCGGGCGGCGGGGGTTGCAGGATCACCCCGGCGCGCTGCGGCAGCGCCGCCGGACAGGTCAGAAGCACGGCAACCCCGTCCTCTTCGACCAGCCGCCCGGCCAGCGCGAGCATCGCCGGAGCCGCCGCCTCGCCCGGCGCGTGCAGCCAGACCAGGCGCCCGGCCGGACGCCTGGGCCGGGCGGCCTCGGCACCCGGTTCCCGGCGCTGGCCGAGGTTGTACAGCGTCAGACCCAGCGAGGCGGGCATGGATCAGGCGCCCAGCTCCTCGGTCGGGGAGCCCGACCTGGCCTCATCCCGCAGGCGGTGGATATGGGCGATGAAATAGCGCATGTGGGCATTGTCCACGGTGCGCTGCGCCTCGGCCTTCCAGGCGCTGAAGGCGGTCTCGTAGTTCGGGAACATGCCGACGATATGGATCTTCGACACGTCCCGGAAGACATTGACTTGCGGGTCGACAAGCTCGCCCCCGAAGACAAGGTGCAGGCGCTGGGTCATTTCGGGCTCCGTTCAAGGGATCGCGGCGAACCTATCCGCTTCGCCGGTCAGGGGGAAGATGCCGGGCAGACAAGGCGCTCGGGACTTGCGCTGATGGGGATGTCGCGCGAGATTGAGGCAGGCGCAGGACGCGCAGATATTTCAAGAAGGGGGTTTTCATGGATTACCAGGATCTGGTCGGCTGGCCGCTGGTCTATATCTTTATCGCCCTGTTCATCATCCTCAGCATTTTCCTGGGGGTCCGCATCGTGCCGCAATCGGAAAAGCACGTCGTGGAACGCTTCGGCCGGCTGCGGTCGGTGCTGGGGCCGGGGATCAACTTCGTCGTGCCCTTCCTGGACCGGGTGGCGCACAAGGTCTCGGTCCTGGAACGGCAGCTGCCGAATGCCAGCCAGGATGCGATCACCGCCGACAACGTGCTGGTGAAGGTCGAGACCAGCGTCTTCTACCGCGTGACCGAGCCGGAAAAGACCGTTTACCGCATCCGGGACGTGGATGGCGCGATTGCGACCACGGTCGCGGGGATCGTGCGGAGCGAGATCGGCAAGCTGGAGCTGGACCAGGTCCAGTCGAACCGCGCCCAGCTGATCGAGCGGGTGCGCGAACAGGTGACGGTGATGGTCGACGACTGGGGAGTGGAGGTGACGCGGGCCGAGATCCTGGACGTCAACCTCGATGAGGCGACGCGGGCCGCGATGTTGCAGCAGCTGAACGCCGAACGCGCGCGGCGGGCGCAGGTCATGGAGGCCGAGGGCCGCAAGCGCGCGGTGGAGCTGGCCGCCGACGCCGAGCTTTACGCCGCCGAGCAGCAGGCGAAGGCCAAGCGGGTGACGGCGGACGCCGAGGCCTATGCGACGGGCGTGATCGCCGAGACGATCAAGGAAAGCGGGCTGGAAGCGGCGCAATACCAGGTCGCGCTGAAGCAGGTCGAGGCGATGCAGGCCATCGCCTCGGGTCAGGGCAAGCAGACTATCCTGGTGCCGGCCAACCTGCTGGAGGCCTTCGGGGATGCGTTCAAGATGCTGAAAGGACGGTAGGATGCTGCACGATCTGGCGGGAACCTGGTGGGCTTGGGTCGTCCTTGGCTTCGCCCTCGGCGTACTGGAGATCCTGGCGCCGGGCTATATCTTCCTGGGCTTCGCGATCGGGGCGGTCCTCACCGGGATTCTTGTTGGCATCGGCATCCCGGCCGGGTTGCCCGCGCTGATCCTGATCTTCGCGGTGGCCTCGGTCGCGGCCTGGCTGATCCTGCGCCGGACCATGGGGGTCCGGCAAGGTCAGGTGAAGATCTGGGACCGGGATATCAACGACAATCCCTGAGGCATGCCGTGGGGTGCGCTACAGCGCCCCCTACGAGATTGACCGTATCGTGTCACCGCGCTGCAGTGTGGGGAACAGTTCTTCGATCTGCGGCGCGCCCGGGACATCGGCGATGATCCTTGCCGCCCTGCGGCCGATTTCCAGCCGGCAAGCGTCCATCGTCGCCAGCTTGCGCGGCAGGCCGTCCAGAAGCTCGACCCCGTTGAACCCGGCCAGCCCGATGCGGCCGGGGACGTCCAGGCCTTGGGCAAGGCACCAGAGCAGCCCCCCCGCCCCGATCATGTCGTTGGAGAAATAAAGGAAATCAACGTCCGGCGACCGTGACAGTACCGCCTCTGTCATCTCGCGCCCCTTCAGCAGCGCCGATCCGCCCGAATAGAATTCGCGGTCCACGAGCGTCAGTCCCGCCTTGGAAAGCGCCTCCTCGAACCCTTCCAGCCGCTTCTTGGCGCGGAAGTCGTTCGGCATCCGCGTGCCCAGGAAGGCAATGCGGCGATAACCGGCGGCGATGATCGCCTCGGCCATCTGCCGCCCGGCGCGGCGGTGCGAGATACCGACGGCGTGGTTGATCGGTGCGCCGTCGATGTCCATGATCTCGACGATCGGAATCCCGGCGCGGGAAAGCATGGCGTGCGACGCGGTGGAATGTTCGAGCCCCGCGATGATCATGCCCGAGGGGCGCCAGCTGAGCATCTCGTAGATCACCGATTCCTCGCGATCGGGCAGATAGTTGGTGACGCCTACCACAGGCTGCAGGCCGGTGCCTTCCAGCACTTCGGAGATGCCGGTCATCACCTCGGGGAAGACCATGTTCGACAGCGAGGGAATCACCACCCCGACCAGGTTCACCCGCTGCGAGGCGAGGGCCCCCGCGATCTTGTTCGGGACATAGCCAAGGGTGCGCGCGGCCTCGAGCACTTTTTCCCGGGTCGCGGCCGAAACGTCGCCCCGGTTGCGCAGGACCCGGCTGACCGTCATCTCGGAAACGCCCGAGGCTTCGGAGACGTCGCGCAGGGTCAGCGTATGGCGTGGGTCGGGCGTGGGTTTGATCACGGCATGGGTCCAAGCGTGTGGAATAACTCTTTGTTAGCGCCAAAACCCAGGCTTGTCCAAGCCGCTTTCGCCTGCTATTGTTTGCGCTAACAGCCGCCAGCGCTGGCCATATCCGCCGGGTTCTGCAAGCTCTCACCAGGAACCCGACGGACGGAGGGGGGGTAGTGGGCCAAAACTTGCCTCCCCTTTTCTTTTCCAACGGTTGAAATGGCGGCGATTTCATCGCATGACGGCAGGAAGGCCCCGTAGCTCAACGGATAGAGCGTCCCCCTCCTAAGGGGAAGGTTGCAGGTTCAAGTCCTGCCGGGGTCGCCAGCGGAGGTGCCATGACCCGATCCCCCGAAATCAGCGACTTTCTTGCCGTTTCCGCCAAGGCGCTGCGCATGTCCTGCACTGGCGAGGCGCTGCGGGCGGCGGAGACGGTGATCGGCCGCTTCAACACGGTCGGCCCGGCCGGAGGGAACGCGGCGCGGCTGCCGGTCTGCGACTGGATCGTCCCCGCCCTGGCGGCCGTGGCCCCCGAGCGGGCGGCGCTGGGACGGACCTTCGCGGCCCTGGAGGGACAGCTGGAGTGGAAGCGCCGCGCTTCGGCCAGAGAGAGCGACCCGCAGTTCTGGAGCGGCCATGCCAATGCGATGATCCTGGGGCCGGGAGGCCTTGAGGAGCGCGAGGATCTGTGGATCGGGGTCACGGTCATGGCGCCGGGGGTGGATTACGCCACGCACAACCATCCGCCGGAAGAGGTCTATCTGTCGCTCAGTCCCGGCGAATGGTGGAATGCCCGGATGGACTGGACCGATCCCGGCCCGACAGGCTGCATCTACAACCCGCCGGGCATCGCCCATGCGATGCGCTCGGGCGAGGGGCCGTTCATGGCGATCTGGTACCTGCCGCTGTGACGCCGATGCCGGGCGCCGGAAATCGATGATTTCCGTGACGATTTCCTGCGGAAATCGGCTGCGCCCGGATCAGAAGTCGAGGTTTTCGACCGACAAGGCGTTCTGCTGGATGAACTCGCGCCGGGGTTCCACCACATCGCCCATCAGCTTCGAGAAGATATCGTCGGCCTCGGCCAGGTCGTCGACCTTGACCTGAAGGAGCGTCCGCGCCTCGGGATCGAGGGTGGTTTCCCAAAGCTGGTCGGGGTTCATCTCGCCCAGGCCCTTGTAGCGTTGCAGGGTCAGGCCCTTCTCGCCCTCGGCCAGGATGGATTTCAGCAGGTCGATCGGACCGTGGATCGCCTGTTCCCGGTCCTTGCGGACGAGGCGGGCGGGGTCGCGGTAGACGTCGCGGTATTGCCCGGCGATCTGGGAAAGTTTCCGCGCCTCGCCCGAGCGGAGGACGGCGCCGTCCAGCGTCCGCAGCTCCTCCACCCCGCGCAGGATGCGGCTCAGGCGGATGCCGTGGTCCTGGGTGATGCGGCCGTGCCAGCCACGCTCGAACTCGGGTGCGATCAGGTTCAGCCGGCGGGCCACCGTATCGGCGACGAGTTGCAGGTCGTCGTCGGCGCGGCCAGGGTCGAAGGCACCGGCAAGGGCGGCCTGCTCCAGGATCGGGCGCGGATAGTGGGTCGGGAAGGCGTCGAGCACCCGGCGGAACTGGCGCGCGCCTTCGACGACGCGGGAGAGGTCGTTGCCCGCGATCTCCTGCCCGTCGGTGAGACGCAGGACCGCGCCCTCGGTGCCCATCTCGACCAGGTAGTCGTCAAGGGCGGCCTGGTCCTTCAGGTAGACCTCGGACTTGCCGCGCGAGACCTTATAGAGCGGCGGCTGGGCGATGTAGAGATAGCCGCCCTCGATCAGTTGCGGCATCTGGCGGAAGAAGAAGGTCAGGAGCAGGGTGCGGATGTGGGCGCCGTCCACATCGGCGTCGGTCATGATCACCACCTTGTGGTAGCGCAGCTTGCCGATGTCGAATTCGTCGCGGCCGATGCCGGTGCCGAGGGCGGTGATCAGCGTCCCGATTTCCTGGCTGGAGAGCATCCGGTCGAAGCGGGCGCGTTCGACGTTCAGGATCTTGCCGCGGAGGGGAAGGACGGCCTGGTTGGCGCGGCTGCGGCCCTGCTTTGCCGAGCCGCCGGCAGAGTCACCCTCGACGAGGAAAAGCTCGGACTTGGCGGGGTCGCGTTCCTGGCAATCGGCGAGCTTCCCGGGCAGCGAGGCCACATCCAGCGCGGTCTTGCGGCGGGTCAGCTCGCGCGCCTTGCGGGCAGCCTCGCGTGCCAGCGCGGCCTCGACGATCTTGCCGACGATGATCTTCGCGGGGCCGGGGTTCTCCTCGAACCATTCCGCGAGCTTTTCATTCACCAGATTCTCGACCGCCGGGCGGACCTCCGAGGACACCAGCTTGTCCTTGGTCTGGCTGGAGAACTTCGGATCCGGCACCTTGACCGAAAGGACACAGGTCAGCCCTTCGCGCGCGTCGTCGCCAGTGAAATCCACCTTCTCGCGCTTGGCGATGCCGGAGGATTGCGCGTAGCCGGTGATCGTCCGCGTCAGGGCGCCACGGAATCCGGCAAGGTGAGTGCCGCCGTCGCGCTGCGGGATGTTGTTTGTGAACGGTAATACGGTTTCGTGGTAGCTGTCGTTCCACCACATCGCCACTTCGACCCCGATGCCGTTCTTCTCGCCGACGATATAGATCGGTTCGGGCATCACCGAGGTCTTGGAGCGGTCGATGTATTTCACGAATTCCCGCACGCCGCCCTCATAGAACAGCTCGACGTTCTGCGGTTCGGCGTGGCGTTCGTCCTCCAGGAGGATCCGCACACCGGAGTTCAGGAAGGCCAATTCGCGCAACCGCGTCTCCAGCGTCTTGAAGCTGTAATCGAGGTTCGAGAACGTCCCGTCCGGCCGGTTCTGCTTGGAACTGGCGAGGAAGCGGACCTGGGTCCCGCGCTGGCCGGGGGCAGGACCGGCCTCATGCACATGGACCACGCATTCGCCATCCTCGAAGCGCGCCCGGTATTCGGTGTCGTTGCGCCAGACCGTCAGCTCCAGCCATTCCGACAGGGCGTTGACGACCGAGACACCGACGCCGTGCAACCCGCCCGAGACCTTGTAGGCGTTGCCGCCGTCATCGGTGTTGTTGAACTTTCCGCCGGCGTGCAGCTGGGTCATGATGACTTCGGCCGCGCTGACGCCCTCCTCGGGGTGCAGGTCCACCGGGATGCCGCGACCGTTGTCACGCACCGAAACGCTGTCGTCGGCATGGATCTTCACCACCACCTCGGTCGCGTGACCGGCCAGCGCCTCGTCGATGCCGTTGTCCACGACCTCATAGACCATGTGGTGCAGGCCCGAGCCGTCGTCGGTATCGCCGATATACATGCCGGGCCGTTTGCGAACAGCCTCCAACCCCTTGAGAACCTTGATGGATTCGGCGCCGTATTCGGCAGCCTTCCTGGGCTGGTCAGCCATGCGTGGGAAACCCTTGTCGTTGCGCGCGATTTATAGCGTTTCAAGCCGGGAATGTCACCCCATCGCCACAAGATTTGGTAGTTACAGGAAGGGGATCACCAGCCCGACCCCGATCAGCAGGACACCCGAGGTGATGTTCAGTTTCCGCACGCTTTCAGGGCTGGACAGAAGCTGCCGCGCCCGATGGAGGAACAGCGCGAGGCCAAGGTTTCCCGCCATCGGGATCAGCGCGGAAAGCGCGATGATCGCGACGACATCGGCGCTCGTCAGCGCCTCGAGCGTGAAGAAGCCCGGCAGGGCGCCCATGTAGAACAGGATCGCCTTGGGATTGCCGATCACCGCCGCGAGGCCGACGGTCAGGCCCGCCCAGAGACCGGGCCGGGTCAGGCGGCTGTCGGCGGAAAGCGTGGCGGCGGGCTTGCGGATCAGAAGCACGCCCATCACCAGGAAGATCGCGGCCGCCACCCAGCGCAAGAGCGCAAGCGCGTCGCCATAGCTGCTTTCGATCCAGGAGAGGCCCAGGATCGCCGCGAGGGGCCAGATCAGGTCGCCGAGGGCCACCCCGATCGCCAGAGGCCAGGCGGCCGCGAAACCGCCAGCCAGCGCCCGGGCGGTCAGCGCCACCCAGACCGGACCCGGCACCGCCCAGAGGCCGGCCATGCCCAGGGCGTAGAGACTAAGCTGGTATATTGAAACACTCATTCGTTAATCCTGCTGAATTTCGGAACCATCATTCGATTCGCGGACAGAAACTTGCTGTGCCCGTTGACCCAAGGCCTCGAAAAGCGACGGCTCGGTGCCCGTCATCAGGGCCTGCGCCTGCAGGCTGCAGATCTCGTCATAAAGCGCGGCGCGGCGCCTGGGATCGAGATGGGCGGCGACTTCGTCCAGAAGCAGGATCGGAGCGCGGCCAAGCTCCTGCGCAAGGGCACGAGCATTAGAGAGGATCAGGCTGATCAGAAGCGCCTTCTGTTCCCCGGTAGAGCATTGATCGGCCGGCGTATTCTTCGCGCCATAGCACGCCAGCAGATCGGCCCGGTGCGGGCCCGTCAGGGTGCGCCCCGCAGCCAGATCGCGGCGGCGGCCCTCGGCCAGGGCAAGGGCCAGATCCTCGTCCTCCGGGCCCGTTAGGGCAAGGTCGGCGCAGGGAAAGGCGCTGGCGGGATCAGTTGCAGAGGCGATACGGGCCAGAGCGGCGCGACGGTGGGCGGTGATCCTGTGCCCGGCCTCGGCCATCTGGCTTTCCAGCGCGGCATACCAGTGCGGATCGGTCACCTGGTCCCGGATCAGCCGGTTCCGGTCGCGCATTGCCTTTTCGTATATGAGCGAATGTTCGGCATGCTCGGGGAAGAACGACAACGTCATCCGGTCAAGGAAACGCCGCCGCCCCTCGGCCGCCTCGATCCAGAGGCGGTCCATCGCCGGAACCAGCCAGAGCACGCGCAGGATGCGGCCAAGGCTGGCTTGCGTCGCGGCCTTGCCGTCGATGCGGACCTGGCGCGACTCGCCGGGCTCGGCCCAGGTCTCCAGCTCATGCGCGGCGGAAAGGCCCTGCACGCTGGCGGCAATCTTCCAGCCCAGGGATTCCGGGCGGCGGGCCAGGTCCTCGGCCGCGGCGCGGCGCAAGCCACGACCGGGGGAGAGGAGGGAAACGGCTTCCAGGATGTTGGTCTTGCCGGCGCCATTCGGGCCGACAATGGCGACCGGGCGGCCGTCAAACCGCAGCCGCTGGGCGCGGTGGCTGCGGAAATGCGACAGGGCGAGGGTTTCGATCACCAGACCGCCCAAGGCTTTTCCCTTTCGGAACAGTCAGTTACGACGGATCAAACCCGCATCGGCATGACGACGTAGACCGCCGAGGTGTCATTGCCTTCGCGCATCAGGGTCGGGTCGGCCGCCGAGTTGAACAGGAAAACCGCATTCTCGCGATCGACCTGGCTGGCGATTTCCAGCAGGTATTTCGCGTTGAAGCCGATCTCCAGCCGCTCGTCGGCATAGGCGACGGCCAGTTCTTCCTCGGCCGCGCCGGAATCGGGCGAGTTGACCGAGAGCACCAGCCGGTCCTCCTCCAGCGACAGTTTCACCGCGCGCGAGCGTTCGGAGGAGACGGTGGCAACGCGATCGACCGCCTTGGCGAATTCGGAGGCGTCCACTTCCAGCCGACGGGTGTTCCCGGTTGGGATCACGCGGGTGTAGTCGGGGAAGGTGCCGTCGATGACCTTGGAGGTCAGGGTGATGACCGGGGTGGCAAAGCGGACCTTCGTTTCGGAAACCGAGACGGCGATGGTGGCCTCGTCATCGTCGAGGAGCTTGCGCAGTTCGCCCACTGTCTTGCGCGGGACGATGACGCCGGGCATTCCATCGGCGCCTTCGGGCAGGGGCGCGTCGATGCGGGCCAGGCGGTGGCCGTCGGTGGCCACGCAACGCAGGACCTTGCCGCCCTCGCCCTGTGCGACATGCATGTAGACGCCGTTCAGGTAATAGCGGGTTTCCTCGGTCGAGATGGCGAATTTCGCCTTGTCGAACAGGCGCCGCAGCTCGGGCGCCTTGGCCGAGAAGTTCGAGGAATATTCGCTGGTCGCCATCACCGGGAAGTCTTCCTTCGGCAGCGTGGCGAGGCTGAAGGTCGAGCGGCCGGCAGTGATGGTCAGGCGGCCGGCGGCGGCATCCTCGGAGAGGCTGACCAGCGCGCCATCGGGGAGCTTGCGGACGATCTCGTGCAGCATGACCGCCGAGACCGTGGTCGCCCCGGCGCGTTCGACCATGGCGGGCGCGCGGTCCACCACCTCGATATCCAGGTCGGTGGCGCGGAACGAGACCTGGTTGCCCTCGGCCTCGATCAGCACGTTGGCGAGGATCGGGATCGTGTTGCGGCGTTCGACCACCGATTGCGCCTGCGCCAGCGCCTTCAGGAGCGTGACGCGTTCGATGCTGAGCTTCATCATACTCTCCCTGCCGATCCCCGAAGGGACGACAAATCTACCCGGTTTCCACCGGCTCACAAGTGTTTGGTTCGGACTGTGCGAAGGTTTCAGGGGGCCGTCAAGACCGCCCCCGGTTCATCCCTGCAGCAAGCGGCGCAGAAGCTGCAGGTCGTCGGCCAGTTGGCTGTCGGTGGTCATCAGCTCTTCGATCTTGCGCACGCCATGCATGATCGTGGTGTGGTCGCGGCCCCCGAAGCGGCGGCCGATCTCCGGCAGGCTGCGCGGGGTCAGCTGCTTGGCGAGATACATCGCCACCTGCCGCGGCCGGGCGATGGTGCGCAGGCGCTTCGGCCCGATCATGTCGGAGAGGCGGATGTTGTAGTGCTCGGCCACCTTACGCTGGATCTCCTCGATCGAAAGCTTGCGGTCGGAGGAGCGCAGGATGTCGGCCAGGCAATCCTGGGTGAGGTCCAGCGTGATCTCGCGGCCGACGAGCGAGGCGAAGGCGAAGAGGCGGGTCAGCGCGCCTTCCAGCACACGGACATTGGTGGTGATGCGGTGGGCCAGGAATTCGAGCACGCCGCCGGCAATCACCAGGCCACGATACTGGCTGCGGTAGAAATCGACCTTCTGCTGCAGGATGCCAAGACGCAGTTCGTAGTCGGTGGGATGCAGGTCGACGACCAGCCCGCATTGCAGGCGCGACTTGATGCGCTCCTCGAGATCCTTGATCTCGCCGGGCGCACGGTCGGCCGAGATCACGATCTGCTTGTTCTGGTCCACCAGCGCGTTGAAGGTGTGGAAGAATTCCTCCTGGGTGGAATCCTTGCCGGCGATGAACTGCACGTCGTCCACCATCAGCACGTCGACCGAGCGGAACAGCTCCTTGAAGTCCATGACCTGGCGTTCGCGCAGGGCCTGCACGAAGCGGTACATGAACTGCTCGGCGGACAGGTAGAGGACGCGCAGGTCGGGGCGGCGGGATTGCAGCTCGTGCGCGATGGCGTGCATCAGGTGGGTCTTGCCGAGGCCGACGCCGCCGTAAAGGAACAGCGGGTTGAAGGTGACCGGCCCGCCCTCGGCCACCCGGCGGGCGGCGGCGTGGGCAAGTTCGTTCGGTTTGCCGACGACGAAGCTGTCGAAGGTGAAACGGGGATCGAGCGGCGCACCGGGCAGCTCCTCATCCGCGACGGCGCGGGTGCGGGCGGGTTTGGCGGCGGCCGGTTTCGGGGCGGCAGGGCGGGATTCGGCCGCGGCCTGGCCCACGGAAAACTCTACCCGCTCGACCGCGGCGCCGGCATTGGCCAGCTGGGTGCGGATATGATCGGCATAATTGCGCTGCACCCAGTCGCCGAAGAAGATCGTCGGCACCTCGAAGCGGGCGACGCCGTTCTTCAGCCCGGAGAGCTTGAGCGGTTCGATCCAGGTGACATAATTGTTCTTCCCTACACGTTTGATCAGCTCTTCGCGGACCTGACCCCAAGTTTCGTTCGTCATCCTGTCGCCTGCCAATATTCCCTGAGCCGGCAGAAAAGCCACCGGCCGCACAGAAGCCTTCCACACACGCGAGGCACCCCGGGGCGGACCGGCACCCTTAAGGGCGGGCCCACCGGCAGTCCGTGCGGGGACAGGGGCGCAGGCAATCCGGCCGCCGGAATCCGGCAACCGCCCACGCATGACGAAAGGCGGCGAGACGCCACCCCAAATCATTGATCGCCAAGGAAAAACTCAGACCCTGTGGCACGGCAGCGCCCGGTCTGTGCAGCAGTCTTTCCGTCACGATCTGCGCTTGTCCCCCCAGGACGAAGTGAATCGCAGGGAGACGCTAGCAAGCCCGGAGCGGGGCCTGCAACCGAACAACGTGCTTGACAGAGGTTCCCCGAAACCGAATCCGCGACCCCTTGCAAATCGGCAACGGAGCGCCGGAAATCGTGTCGGAACGGGCGTAAAATAGCGAAAGGGCGCAGCCGATGCGACTGCGCCCTTCTGTTCCGGATTCGGTCCGTTTCAAGCCTTGACGACGGCCTTCACACGCGACGACAGGCGCGACATCTTGCGGGCGACGGTGTTCTTGTGCAGCACGCCCTTGGTCACGCCACGGGCCAGTTCCGGCTGGGCGGCCTTGAGCGCAGCGGCAGCAGCTTCGCCGTTACCCGAGGCGATGGCTTCCTCGACCTTGCGCAGGAAGGTGCGAATGCGCGAGCGGCGCGACTTGTTCACGGCATAACGCGCCTCGGACTGGCGGGCGCGCTTCTTGGACTGTTCGGTATTGGCCATCTGGCTTCCTTGTGGTCTTTGCGTTTCGGTTGCACGAAAGACCACAAGGCCCCGACCGGGGCCGGGAGTGATTCTTGCCTAAGCGGGCCCACGCGCATGTGGGGCTGGCCTATAGGGCAAGTCGCGGGGAAAGGAAAGGCCCGAACCGCTCGTCGTGCATTCCTGGCCGACCGCTGCCGACGAGTGCATGAAATGCATCGAGGAGGAGGGCCTTATCGGTCGCGGAACTGCGGCTGGCGCTTTTCCAGGAAGGCGGCCATGCCTTCCTTCTGGTCTTCGGTCGCGAAGACGGCATGGAACATGCGGCGCTCGAACAGCATTCCCTCGGACAGGCTGCCTTCCTGGGCGCGGTTCACGCATTCCTTGACCACCATCGCGGTCAGCATGGATTTCTCGACGATCTTCTGCGCGACCTTCATCGTCTCTTCGATCAGCGATTTCGCCGGGACGACACGGGAAACGAGGCCGCAGCGCTCCGCCTCGGCCGCATCCATGAAACGGCCGGTCAGATGCATGTCCATCGACTTGGACTTGCCGACGGCGCGGGTCAGGCGCTGGGTGCCGCCCAGACCGGCGACGATGCCCAGGTTTATCTCGGGCTGGCCGAACTTGGCGCTGTCGGCGGCGATGATGAAATCGGCCAGCATCGCCAGTTCGCAGCCGCCGCCAAGGCAATAGCCCGCGACGGCGGCGATGATCGGCTTGCGGGCGCGTGCGATGGTGGCGGCCTCGGGGCCGAAGAGGTCGTCGAAGAAGACGTCGATGAAGCTTTTCTCGGACATCTCGCGCACGTCGGCCCCGGCGGCAAAGGCCTTGTCCGAGCCGGTGATGACGATGCAGCGCACGCGTTCGTTCTGTTCCGCCGCCGTGACCGCCTGCGCCAGCTCACGCATCAGGGCCGAGTTCAGCGCATTCATCGCATCGGGGCGGTTGAGCCGGATCAGGGCGACATAATCCTCGATCTCGACGATCAGCGTTTCATAGGCCACGGTGGCCTCCCCTGTTGGCAGTCGCGGAGACTCCTAGCACCAAAAGCCGGGATGGCAAGTCACCTCTGGCAGGCGGGGCACCAGAAGGAGGAGCGGCCGGACTGCACCGTGCGGATGATCGTGCCAGAACAACCGGGGGTTTCGCAGGGCTGGCCCTCACGATCATATACCTGGAAATGCTTGGAAAAATAGCCAAGCTCGCCATTCGCCTGCCGGAAGTCGCGCAAGCTGGAGCCGCCGGCCTCGATCGCCTCGGCCAGGACCTCGCGGATCAGGGGGACAAGGGCCTGCGCCTGCGCTTCCGCAAGGTCACCGGCAAGCCGCAGCGGGCTGATCCGCGCGCGGTACAGCGTTTCGGCGACATAGATGTTGCCCAGACCCGCGACGATGCGCTGGTCCAGCAGCGCGGACTTGATCGGGGTCCTGCGGCCCTTCAGGCGGGCGGCCAGGTAGGGCCCGTTGAAATCGTTGCCAAAGGGTTCCGGCCCCAGCCCCTCCAGCAGCGGATGCGCGCCATCCGTGGGCATCAGGTCCATTGCGCCGAAGCGGCGGGCGTCGTTGAAGGTGATCCGCGCACCGGATTCCATGTGCAGCACGACATGGTCATGTTTCTGCGGGGCCGGGTGGTCGCGGTAATGAACGCCGACCTGCGCGCCCGAGATCAGCATCCGGCCCGACATGCCCAGATGCACCAGAAGCGTCTCGCCCGAGTCGAGGTCGGCAAGGATATACTTCGACCGCCGCCGCAGCGCCGTCACCTCGCGGCCGGTCAGCCGCTCGGCCATCCGCTCGGGCAGGGGCCAGCGCAGGTCGGGGCGGTTGACCTCGGCCCGCACGATCACGGCCCCCTCCAGCACTGGAAGCAGGCCCCGGCGGACGGTTTCGACCTCGGGCAGCTCGGGCATCCTGACCTCTTGGACAGTTCGGCGCATTGCGGGCGCGGGTTCGCGGACTATAAGGGGGCGAGAGACAAGGACCGCAAGCCCCGATGCAGGACGAAAAGACAACCCATTTCGGCTTTCAGGACGTGCCCGAGGCCGAAAAGGCCGGGATGGTGCATGGCGTCTTTTCCCGGGTGGCCAGCAAATACGACGTGATGAACGACCTGATGTCGGTGGGCATCCATCGCATCTGGAAGGACGCGATGATGGACTGGCTGGCCCCGCGCCCCGGCCAGCGCCTGCTGGACGTGGCGGGCGGCACCGGCGACGTGGCCTTCCGCTTCCTCAAGCGCGCGCCGGGGGCCAGCGCCGTCGTCTGCGACATGACCGAGCCGATGCTGATCGAGGGTCGCAAGCGGGCCGAGGCCGAGCAGATGGCGCAAAGCCTGGACTGGGTGGTGGGCGATGCCATGGCGCTCCCCTTTCCGGACCGGAGTTTCGACGTCTACACGATCTCGTTCGGGATCCGGAACGTGACCCGCATCCCCGATGCGCTGCGCGAGGCCTACCGCGTGCTGCGGCCGGGCGGGCGGTTGATGGTGCTGGAATTCAGCCATATTCCCAATGATTTGCTGCAAAAGGCCTATGACCTTTATTCCTTCAACGTGATCCCGGTGATGGGCCAGATCGTTGCCGGTGATCGGGACTCATACCAGTATCTCGTCGAATCGATCCGAAAGTTCCCCGACCAGGACACCTTCGCCACGATGATCCGCGAGGCGGGATTCGGCCAGGTGAAATACCGCAACCTCTCGCTCGGCATCGCCGCGCTGCATTCCGGCTGGAAGCTGTGAAGGGTCCCCACAACATCATCCGCCTGATCCGCACCGGCGCCACGCTGGAGCGGACGGGGGCCATGGATGTGGTGCTGGAGGCCTTTCGCGCCCCGCCGCACCTGCGCTTTGCCGCCCGCCTTCTGGGTTGGCCGTTCAAATGGCTGGGTCTGAAGGGCGATCCCGCCCTGCCCCCCGCGACCCGTGCGCTGACCGCGCTGGGGCCGGCCTATATCAAATTCGGCCAGGTCCTCTCCACCCGCCCCGACATCGTGGGCGAGGAACTGGCGCAGCAGTTGAAATACCTGCAGGACAAGCTGCCGCCCTTCCCGACCGAAATCGCCAAGCAGATGATCGAGGCCGAGCTGGAACTGCCGGTCTCGGAGATCTTCAGCGAATTCTCCGAACCCGTCGCCGCCGCCTCCATCGCCCAGGTCCACCGCGCGCAGTTGGCGGATAGCGGAGAGGAGGTCGCGGTCAAGGTCCTGCGTCCCGGAATTGAGCGCGCCTTCCGCAAGGACATCGACGCCTTCTACCTTGCCGCCCGCTGGATCGAGCGCCTCGCCCCCTTCTCGCGCCGTTTGCGTCCGCTGGATGTGATCGCCCATTTCGAGGGCGTGGTGATGGGCGAGCTGGACCTGCGGCTGGAATCCTCCTCGGCCGCCGAATTTGCCGCGAACACCGAGAAGGACGAGGGCTTCCGGGTGCCGAAGCCGCACTGGTTCCTGTCCTCGCGCAACGTGATGACGCTGGGCTGGGCCGAGGGAATCGGGCTGAACGACAACGACCTGATCGACGCCGCGGGGCTCGACCGCCGGATCATCGCCGCGCGGGTGTTGCAGCTGTTCCTGAACCACGCGCTGCGCGACGGTTTCTTCCATGCCGACATGCACCAGGGCAACCTGAAGGTCGCGGCGAATGGCGACATCATCGCCTATGATTTCGGGATCATGGGCCGGATCGACGAATACACCCGCCGGGTCTATGCCGAGATCCTGATGGGCTTCATCCGCAAGGACTACCGCCGCGTCGCCGAGGTGCATTTCGAGGCGGGCTACGTCCCCGCCGACCGCGACATCGACGAATTCGCCCGCGCCCTGCGGGCGGTGGGAGAGCCGATCTTCGGCATGGACGCCAGCCGGATCAGCATGGCCCGGCTTCTGTCCTATCTCTTTGAAGTCACGGAACGATTCGGAATGGCGACCCGGACCGAGCTGATCCTTCTCCAGCGCACCATGGTGGTGGTCGAGGGCGTCGCCCGCTCTCTCGACCCCCGGATCAACATCTGGGAGGTCGCGCAGCCGATCGTCGAGCGCTACATCGCGGAGAGCATCGGGCCCAAGGCGATGCTGCGCGACATGGTCAAGGCAGCGCGTGTGCTGGCGCGCTTCGGACCACGGCTTCCGGCCCTGATCGAGGCGCAGCTGATCCGCTCGGGCAATCCGCCGATGCCGGCCGTGGTGGAGCGGCGTGTGCCGCCGCTGGCCTGGCTTCTGGTCGGGGCGGCCTTCGCGTCCGGGTTCGGTCTCAGCGCGCTTTTCTGATCAGCTTGCTTCACGCAGCGCGGTGACCCGGGTCGCCGGAACCTCGATCCCCCCCTCCAGCACAAGGCTGGTGCCTCCCGGCCCGCCGCGCGCCTCGACCACGCGGGCGTAGTGCTCGACGGCGCGGCTGTCCACCACCTCGCCGTCGATCAGACTTTCCTGGGTGATCGTGTAGCGCCCCGGCGGCAGGGGAGAGCCATCGGCCCCCGCGCCAAGCCATTGATAGGGCTGGGCGCTGACCGGAATCTCCTCGCGCGCGACCAGGGCGCCGCTTTCGTTGCGGACGGCCAGCGTCACGCCGGTCGCCCCGGCGGCCGGATTGGGCGAGAGGGTGACCGGCCCGCCATCATAGACCACGGCCGCATCCGACCGCGCCTCCTTGCCGATCCAGCTGGCCATGTCCGCCATTCCCATCTGGGCAAAGCTCGACTGCATGTCCTGCAAAAGCTGGTTGGTCCGCACCTGCTGCTCCACCCCCGAGAAAGTGGCCAGCTGCACGGCGTAGTCGGCCGAATCGATCGGGTTCATCGGATCCTGGTTCTGCATCTGCACGGTCAGCATCTTCAGGAAGGTGTTGAAGTCCGAGCTGATCTTGCCTGTCCCCGCCTGGGCGGCAGAGGCGGAACGGGTCGGGGTGGAAACGGCGGTTACATCCATCATGGGTCTCACAGGCGAAGGTCAAGGGCAGCCCCGGTGAGGCTGCGGGCTGGGGGCAAGGGGGGATGCAGGGCGGTCTCCGCCGTGGCGGGTCCGTCGGGAGACCGCTCGGAATGCCGCGGGGCCTCGCCGCCCTGGTCGAAGCCGATGTCCACTCCGGCGTAGCCCGCGCTGCGGATCGCCTCTGCCAGCTGCTCGCCGTGGCGGCGAAAGAGGTCCAGCGTTTCGGGCCGGTCGAAGCTGAGCATGACCACCATCCGCTCATGGTCGCGCGGATCGGGGCGCAGGCGCAGGCGCACGGTTCCCAATTCCTCGGGCGAGAGGGTGATCTCGGTCGTGCCGTCCTGGTGCCGCGCCAGCCCCTGCAGGACAGGGGTGGCAATCGGCGGCGGAGCGGGCGCGAGAGGTGCCCCTGGGGCGGCGGCCGGACTGCCGGGTGCCTGGCCCAGGCCGGCCATGCTTTCCACCTCGCCCTGTTCCAGCGTGGCGATCTCCAGCCAGGCGGGAATCACCCGGAGCCAGGCCGGCACGGCCACAAGCTCCACTGGGCGCCCCCCGATGTCTGGCTGGAGATCGGCGCGGAGCTGCGAAGCGGGAGTGTCCTTGATCGGTGGGGAATCACGGACTTCGGGAGGAGCATTTTCCGCCGGAATGGCTTCGGCCAGCGGGACCGGGGCGGGAGGATGCGGCGTGTCGGGCTGGGCGGCCGGAGAGGCCGATACCGTGGTAGCGATGGGGTCCTGCACGGGCGGGGTGAACTCCGGCGCCTCCGTTCGGGGAAGATCGGGGCGGAGCGGGCTTCCGGAGGGCGGTGGCGGCGGAAACGCGACGGCCAAAGACGTTGCCTCGGCCGACATCGACGGCGCGGCTGCCGTCCCATCCGGCGCATCCGGCAGAACCGCGTATGTCCGGTCGGAAGCAGGTACAGCCGCGCGCAGGACAGGGGTGGCCCTGGCGTCTGGGACGGGGGGGATCCCGGGCGCTGGAACTGCGGCGGCGGCCGAGGACAACGTGTCGGCCCGCATCGGCGGGTAGACCGCCGGGCCGCGCGGCACATCCGCCAACACCGTTTCTGCCCGGTCGGAAGCGGGCATCCCCTCCCGCGCCGAGTATGCACTTCGCCGCACATCGGTATCGGCGCTGGCAGGAACGGGTGACAGCGGCGAAGCCTGCCCTTGGTCGGACGATGGGGATGGCGCCGGACGCACGGGCGGCTCCATTGCGGGAGCCTGGACAAGCGCCCCATCCTCCCTGCCGGGTCTGGCAGGGAGGTCCCGTGCGGAAACTGCGGTAATCCGGAACAGGGGCGTCCCGGTTTCTGCCGTTTCCGCGATAGCTGGCGCTGCCATCGGCTCGACGGCTTCGGTCGGTTCGAACGCCGCGACAGGAGTGGCCTCGGGAACCCTGGCCGGAGGGCCGCTCTCCTCGTCCAGCAGGGGATCGCCTTCCATTGAGGCCTGGACGGCGGATTCCGGCATCGGGGACCAGTGGACGGGCACGCCGATGGTCGAGACCTCCTCATCAAGATCGAAGGTCAGCCCCGAGCGCGTCACCTCGCGCGCACTTTCGCCTTCAGCCAGGACAGCCGCAAACTCCGCAACCTCGACCAGGGCGAGGGGGGCAGGGCCGATTGCGGGCCCCGTTCCTTTGGCGATCGAGACAATTGCGTGGACTGCTTGCATGGCTACCTCACGACTTCTGTCGCTTTCGCCCCGTTATCCTGGCCATAGGTTACCCATTCTTTACCCGCCTCGCACATGGTTCGGAAAATTCAACCTATCTCGCGAGGTCTTCATGCTCTCTCCCCCGGCCGCCCTGCCCCAGCCCCCCGATCCGCCGGCCGCGCGTCACCAGGCGCTCCACGCCAAGGCCCGAGAGCTCGAGGCCGCCTTCCTTGCGGAGATGCTGGCGCACACCGGCCTTGGCGAGAGCGGGGGCGAGTTCGGCGGCGGCCCGGGCGAGACGCAGTTCGCCTCGTTCCTCCGGCAGGAACAGGCACGGCTCATGGTGGAAAAGGGGGGAATCGGGCTGGCGGAGATGATCTTCCAGTCGATGGTGGAGACCGAGAATGGCGCGGCTTGAGGAATTGCTTGACCAGGCAGCCGAGGCCCTGCTTCGGGGTGACCTTGCCGCGCTGCCGGCCCTGACCGAGGCGATCGACTCCGAGACCGGCTCGGCGGCGGCGGATGTGCCCGGTGCCGAGCGGCTGCGCGAGAAGGCCGACCGCAACGCGCGCCTTGCCCAGGCCGCGGCGCGGGGCGTGCGGGCCGCGCGCGGGCGGCTGTCCGAGATCGCCTCGGGCCCGGTCCTTACCACCTATGACGCGCTGGGGCGGCGGGCATCGGTCCCCCTGCCCCAGGTAGCGGCGAAACGTCTCTGAGTTGGTTCAAATGCCCGGCATTCGGCACGGCGGCATTAGGGGTTGGTTAGGCTATCGGCGGCTTGATGGGTCCTGCGTCCCATGACGGGGCGGCGCCTGCCGGGCCCTCCGGCGGCATCGGACAGAATGCCCGTCCTGCCACTCCGGTGGCTTTCCAAGGCCGTGAAACCTGCGGCCGATTGATAAGGAACCCAAGATGACGTCGATCCTGACGAACACTAGCGCGATGGTCGCCCTGCAGACGATGAAGGGCATCAGCGCCAACCTGAACAAGACCCAGGCCGACATCTCGACCGGCAAGTCGGTGGCCACCGCCAAGGACAATGCCGCCGTCTGGGCGATCTCGAAGGTGATGGAATCGGATGTTCAGGGCTTCAAGGGCATTGCCGACAGCCTCTCCGTCGGTTCGGCCACGCTGACCGTCGCCCGCAACGCCTCGGAAACCGTGACCAAGCTTTTGACCGAGATGAAGGGCAAGATCGTCGCCTCCCAGGCCGAGAACGTCGACCGCTCGAAGATCCAGACCGACATCGACGCGCTCACGAAGCAGATCGAATCGACCGTCGGCGCGGCACAGTTCAACGGGCTGAACCTGGTGAACGGCTCGCAGACCACGGTCAACGTGCTCTCCTCGCTTGACCGCAGCCAGACGGGCGTGACCTCGTCGAACATAACCGTCGACGCGCAGAACCTGTCGACCGATGCCGGGGCGGCGCTGACGGCAGGGGGCGGCACGCTCTCGGCAGCGAACGTCGTCACCGGCACGCCGGTCACGCTGGACGGCTTCGCCTTCCAGGGCGGCGCCGGGGCGCTTGCCGCGAACGACGCCACCGCCGATCCGGCCGACCTGACCGGCCTCGTCGCGGGCGATGCGATCACCCTGAATGTGGGGTCGGTCCAGGGCCGTTATGTCGTGCAGAAGGGCGACACCGCCGATGCGCTGGTGGCAGGCCTGAAATCCTCGCTCGCCACGAACGGGCTGTCTGACAGCGACTTCACCCTGACTCTGAACGCGGGCCAGCTTGAGGTGGCGAACAACACCAACCAGCCGGTCGCGATCTCGGCCTCGGCGACGCGCGGCACCGGCGGGCTGGCGGGCCTGAACACCATCGACGTGGTGAACCAGCCCGCGGATGCGCTGAATGCGATCGAGGGGATGCTGCAGACCTCGATCAACGCCGCGGCGTCCTTCGGCTCGTCGCAAAAGCGCATCGACATCCAGAATGAGTTCGTCGGCAACCTGACCGACTCGCTCAAGACCGGGATCGGCGTGATGGTCGACACCGACATGGAGGAGGCTTCGGCCCGGCTTCAGGCGCTGCAGGTCCAGCAGCAGCTGGCCACCCAGGCGCTGTCGATCGCCAACCAGCAGCCGCAGGGCCTCCTGTCTCTGTTCCGCTAAGCGACCCGGGCCGCGGGGTAAACCTCCGCGGCCCATCTCACCCCGCAGCTTCGCACAGACGGAACCCCCATGTCCTATCAAGCCCCTATCGCCTATGCTCGGCGCGAGACGCCGGCCCGCTCGCCCCGCTCGGTCGAATACGACCTACTGGCGCAGATCACCCGCCGGCTCCGGTCCGCCTGGACCAGCCGGGCCGAGGATTTCCCCGGCCTTGTCCGCGCGCTGGCCGACAACCAGCAACTCTGGTCCACCCTGGCCTCGGACGTTGCCCTGCCCGGCAATACGCTGCCCGCCGTGCTGCGCGCCCGATTGTTCTATCTTTACGAATTCACCGTCCAGCACAGCCGCGCCGTGCTGGAGGACCGCGCCTCCATCGAGGTCCTGGCCGACATCAACACCGCCGTCATGCGCGGCCTTCGCGGCGAAGGGGGCGGAACATGACCGGCCTTGTCCTGAAGCTTGGCCCGCATGAACGGGTCCTGATCAACGGCGCCGTGGTCGAGAACGGCGAAAAGCGGTCGCGGCTGGCCATCGTGACGCCAAATGCCAACATCCTGCGCCTTCGCGACGCGATCCACCCCGAGCAGGTGAATACCCCCGTCCGCCGCGTCTGCTATATCGCACAGCTGGTCCTGTCCGGCGATGCCGAGGCGGGCGAGGCGCGCCAGCAGCTTCTGCGCGGCATCGAGCAGTTGAGCCAGGTCCTGACCGATCCTGACAGTCGCCTGCAATTGACGGTGGCCAGCCGCGCGGTGCTGGAGGACCAGCATTACCAGGCGCTCAAGGCGCTTCGCAGCCTTCTGCCACGCGAAGAGCGGCTGTTCGCTGCGGGCCGGGCATGAGCTTCCAGCCGGTCCTGCCCCTGGCCGGCTATGCCGGCTGGAGCTTCCTGAAACGCACCCTGGCGCGTCAGCAGGTGGCGCAGCAGGCCTCGCCCGTGCAGCAGCGGGACGAGGCCTATTTCCGCGAGAGGATCGGCAAAGTGACGACGGCCGAGCAGCTGGTCGGCGACAAGCGGCTGTTGCGGATCTCGCTGGCGGCCTTCGGACTGGAAGCCGATCTGAACAGCAAGGCCTTCATCCGCAAGGTGCTCGAGGGCGGGACGCTGAAGGAGGGAAGCCTCGCCAACAGGCTCGCCAACAAGCAGTACCAGAAATTCGCGGCAGCCTTCGGCTTTGGCGACTACTCCGTTCCGCGGACCGCCGTTTCCACTTTTCCCGAGGAGATCCTGGCGCAGTTCCGCGCCCGGAGTTTTGAGACTGCCGTCGGACAGCAGAACAACAGCTACCGGCTGGCGCTGAACGCGGAACGCGAGATCCCGGCGCTGGCGGCGCGCAAGACCGGCGAGACGGCAAAATGGTACACCGTCCTCGGCAACGCGCCGCTGCGCGAGGTGGTGCAGACCGCGCTTGGCCTGCCGAAAAGCTTCTCCGCGATCGACCTCGACCAGCAGGTCGCGATCCTGCAGGACAAGACCCGCGCGGCCTTCGGCTCGCCCGACATCAGCCAGTTCGGCGATCCGGCGAAGATGGAGGCGCTGGTGCGGCGGTACATGTTCCAGTCCCAGGCACAAGAGCAAGGGGCGGGCAGTTCGCCGGCCGCCATCGCCTTGACGCTGCTGCGCGGTACGTGAACAGGATTCGCCATCGGGCAGGCGACATCCGCCCGCCTCGTCGCCTATTCCGACAGGCAGGTCCGCAGCCGCTCGAAACTCCCCGCGACCCCGTTTGCGGGCGCGGGTTCCGCCAGGAAGGCGTCGAGCCGGGGCCAGACCTGGATCGCCCGGTCGATCACCGGGTCGGATCCGGAGGCATAAAGCCCGGCCTGAATCATCAGCTCGGCCCGGTCATAGGCCCCCAGCAACCGCCGCGCCTCGGCGATCAGGGCGTTTTCATCCGCATCGGCCGCATCCGGCAGCGACCGGCTGACCGAGCGCAAAAGGTCGATCGCCGGAAAGCGGCCCCGCTCGGCAATCCGGCGGTCCATCACCACATGGCCGTCAAGCACCCCGCGGAGGATGTCGGCCACCGGCTCCTCCATGTCGGACCCGGCCACGAGGACCGAGAAGACCGCCGTGATGTCGCCCGCCCCCTCGGGCCCCGGGCCGGCCCGTTCGGCCAGACCCATGATCGCCTGGTTCAGCGAGGGCGGAAAGCCGCGCAGCGCGGCCTCCTCGCCGCCTGCCAGCGCGACCTCGCGGTGCGCCTCGGCGAAACGGGTGATCGAATCGACCAGGAGGAGCACATGCAGCCCCTGGTCGCGGAAATGCTCGGCCACGGCCATCGCGGTCAGCGCGCAGGACCGCCGCATCAGCGCCGACTGGTCCGATGTCGCCGTGACCACCACGCAGCGCGCCATCCCCTCGGCACCAAGGACGCGTTCGGTGAATTCACGCAGCTCGCGGCCGCGTTCGCCGACCAGCGCGATCACGACCAAGTCCGCCTCCACCCCCCGCGCGAACCGGGCCAGAAGCGAGGACTTGCCGACCCCGGACCCGGCGAAAAGCCCGATCCGCTGGCCCCGCACCAGAGGCAGCAGCGTGTCGAACACCGCCGTCCCCGTGCCAAGCCGCACCCCCAGCCCGCGGCGCGAGGCAGCGGGCGGCGCGGGGGCACGCAAGGCGCGCGGGCGCGGGCCGCGCAACAGCGGCCGTCCGTCGAGGGGCCGGCCGGCAGGGTCGACGATCCGGCCGATCCAGCTGTCGTCCGGCGCGATCTCGGCCCGCCCCAGCAGCTCCACCCGGTCGCCGATCGCCATTCCATCACCCGAGGCATCGGGCAGGATCGAGCAGCGACCGGGCGAAAGGCGCAGGACCTCGCCCCCGGCGGCAGCGTCGCGGCTGTGAATCAGCACCCGGTCGCCGATCGCCGCGGCGTCAAGGCCCCCGACCTCGGCCAGTCCGCGCCGTGTCTCGATCACCCGGCCGACACGCCGCACGGTGGCGACCCCGGCGATTTCCGCCAGAAGACCATCGAAAATTCCGGTCACGGGATTCTCCCTTTGTTCGCTCTCAACCGTTTCTAAAGGAATCACTCTTAAGCCTTGGTGAAACAACTCGAGGGAGAAGCCCCGATGTTCGAGAAACTGGAACTCACCCGGATGGCGCAGGCCCTGGCGGCGCATTCCGGCGCAAGGATGGCGGTGATCGCGCGCAACGTGGCCCATGCGGATTCGCCGGGCTACAAGGCGCAGGACCTGCCCTCCTTCGACAAGGTGTTCGCAGACAGGGGCCAGATGCGCGCCACTCGGCCGGGGCATCTGGCCGCAAGCCCGGAGAGCGCGGCGCTGGTGCCGGAACGGGCTCCGGGACGCGAATCGCCCAACGGCAACACCGTCTCGCTGGAGGGCGAGATGGTGAAATCGGTCGAGGCGCGGCAGGGCCACGAGATGGCACTGGCGATCTACCGGGCGACCTCGGATGTCCTGCGCGCCAGCCTCGGCCGGACACGGTAGGGGGCACGGAATGGGCAACGACCTGATCAGTTCGCTCTCCTTCGCGGCCGCCGGAATGGAGACCCAGGCGATGCGGCTGCGGCATGTTTCGGAGAACATCGCCAACGCCGACACCCCCGGCTACCACCGCAAGGTGATGACCTTCGCCGAGACGATGGAGACGGGTCTGGTGGAACCCGGCAAGGTCCGGCTTGACCAGAGCGACCTTGCGAAGATCTACGACCCCGGCCACCCGCTGGCGGATGAGACAGGTCACTACGACGGCTCGAATGTCGATCTGGTGATCGAGATCGCTGACGCGCGTGAAGCGCAGCGCAGCTACGAGGCGAACCTCAGGATGTTCGACCAGACCCGTCAGATGACGCAAAGCCTGTTCGACCTTCTGCGCAGATAGGAGATCCAGAATGGATGTGAATACCTCGGCCGTTTCCAGGGCTTACGCGAGCGCCCGCACCGCTGCCGCCCCCCTGCCGAAGGCGGGAGCGGCGGAGCAGGGCCTCGCCGGCCTTGCCGGGAATTTCGTAAACGCCCTGCAGGAGCATGAGGCGACCGCCCGCGCCGCGATGACCGGCGACGCCGACCCGCATGCGCTGGTCCAGGCACTCGCCTCGTCGCAGATGGCGGTCGAGACGGTGGCCACGGTGCGCGACCGGGTGGTCGAGGCCTATCAGGAGATCCTGAGGATGCCGGTATGACCGAGACGCAGATCTTCGACCTCCTGCGTCAGGGGCTCTGGGTCGCGGTGCTGATCTCGGCCCCGCTGCTCACGGTCGCGCTGGTTGCGGGCGTGGTGGTGGGCCTTTTCCAGGCGCTGACCTCGATCCAGGAGATGACGCTGACCTTCGTGCCCAAGGCCGGGTTGATGCTGGTGGTCTTCTGGGTCTCGATGAGCTTCATGACCACGACGCTGGTCGCCTTCTTCACCGACACGATCGTGCCACGGATCGCGGGGGGCTGAGATGGACGCCGCACTCTACACCACGCTGAACCGCCAGTCCGGCCTGATGCGCGAAATGGGGGTGATCGCCAACAACATCGCCAACGGCTCGACCGCCGGCTTCCGGCGCGAGGGGGTGGTCTTCTCGGAATATGTCGCGGCGATGGACCGGGACCCGTCGCTCTCGATGGCCCATGCCAGCGGGCGGCACGTCGACCTGTCGCAGGCGACGCTGTCGCAGACCGGCGGGACCTTCGACTTCGCCATCCAGGGCGAGGGCTTCTTCCTGGTCGAGACGCCGCAGGGCGAAAGGCTGACCCGTGCAGGCAGCTTCACCCCTTCGGCCGAGGGCGAGCTGGTGACCCCGGACGGCTTCCGCCTGCTGGATGCAGGCGGCGCACCGATCTTCGTGCCGCCGGATGCCAAGGTGGCACTGGCCCGCGATGGAACGCTCTCGGCCAATGGCGAGCCGGTGGCGCAGGTCGGCCTCTGGCGGCCGAGCGACCCGCTGGCGCTGCGCCACCAGTCGGGCACCCTGTTCGACGGTGGAGAGCTGGAGCCGGTGGAGGACGGGCAGGTCCTGCAGGGGATGCTCGAGGACAGCAACGTCCAGCCGGTCTCGGAGATCGCCCGCATGATCGAGGTCCAGCGCGCCTACGAGCTGGGCCAGAAATTCCTGGATGCCGAGGACGAACGCGTCCGGGGCGTGATCCAGACGCTTGGACGATAGGGAACAGCCATGAAAGCCTTGCAGATCGCCGCGACCGGCATGTCGGCCCAGCAGATGCGGGTCGATGTGGTGTCGAACAACCTCGCGAACATGTCGACGACGGGCTACAACCCCCGCCGCGCCGATTTCGCCGACCTTCACTACCAGCAGCTGGCCCGGCCGGGCAGTATCTCGGCCTCGGATGGCTCGATGCTGCCGACGGGGGTGCAGGTCGGGCTTGGGGTACGGCCGGCCGCGATCTCGGTCATCCTGGGCCAGGGTCCGCTGGAACAGACCAACGGCGATCTCGACGTGGCGATCGACGGCAACGGCTATATCGAGGTGCAGATGCCCTCGGGCGTCACCGGCTATACCCGCGACGGGGCGCTGAAACGCTCGGCCGACGGGTTGATCGTCACCTCGGACGGTTTTCCGGTCGCGCCGGGGATCACCGTTCCCTCGGACGCGAGCGGCCTGACGATCAGCCCCACGGGCGAGGTCTGGGCCGATTTCTCCGACCGGGTGGAACCGGAGCTGCTGGGCCAGCTGACGCTTTCGGCCTTCCCGAACGAGAAGGGGCTGGAGGCGGTAGGCTCGAACCTCTTTCTGGAAAGCCCGGCCTCAGGCGCACCGCTCTCGGCGGTGCCGGGGGAGGAGGGGATCGGCACCTTGCGGCAGGGTTACCTTGAAGGCAGCTCGGTCGATGCGGTGCGCGAGGTGACCGAGCTGATCAAGGCCCAGCGCGGCTATGAATTGAACGCCAAGGTCATCACCGCCGCCGACCAGATGCTTGGCGCGACGACCCAGGTGCGGTGATGCGCAGCCTCATCGCCCTTCTGCTCCTCACCGCCCCGGCGCTGGCCGAGAGCCTCGTCGCGACGCGGACGATCCGGGCGCAAAGCGTGATCGCGGCAGAGGATGTCGCCCTGGTCGAGGCCGCCCTGCCCGCCGCGCTGGACGATCCGGGGCTGGCGATCGGTCTTGAAGCGCGGGTCGCGATCCATGCCGGACGGCCGGTCCGGGCAAAGGATCTGGCCGCACCCGCGCTGGTGGAGCGCAACCAGCTGGTAAAGCTGTTCTTCCTCTCCGGCGGGCTGGCGATCGCGACCGAGGGCCGGGCGCTTGCACGCGGCGCCGAGGGCGAAGTGATCCGTGCGCTGAACCTTGCCTCCCGTACCACCGTCCGCGGCCGTGTGGGCCCGGACGGAGCACTCTATGTAGGATGGACCGAATGATGACGCGAATAGTCCTGATCTGCGCCTTGGCCCTTGCCGGCTGCGGCAAGCTTGGCCAGGTCGGCCGGGCTCCGGAGTTCTCGCTGCTGGAGGGCAGCGCGCAGCATTACGCGATGTATTCCGCCCAGCTGCCCGCCGATGTGGCCGCCGCGACGCCGTCGGATGACTCCTCGCTCTGGGCGGCCGGGACGGAGTCGCTCTTCGGCGACCGGCGCGCGGCGCGGCGGGGCGACATCCTGACCGTGGTGATCGAGATCGACGACAGCGCCTCGATCTCGAATTCCACCGGACGCAACCGCAACGGCAGCGTCAAGGCGGGCCTGCCGGAGTTCTTCGGCATCCCGCAACGTCTGGACGACCGCCTGCCGGATGGTGCGAGCATGGCCGAGGCAGTGGAAACTCGGTCCTCCTCGACCTTCAAGGGCTCGGGCAACGTAGCGCGGACCGAGCAGCTGACCTTGCGCGTCGCCGCGACCGTGGTCGAGGAACTGCCGAATGGGGTGCTGCGAATCGAGGGCCAGCAGGAAGTGCGGGTGAACTTCGAGATGCGCGAGTTGATCGTGACTGGCTATGTCCGGCCCGCCGACATCTCCCGGCAGAACGAGATAACCTATGACAAGATCGCGGGCGCACGCATCGCCTATGGCGGGCGCGGACAGATCACCGATGTGCAACAGCCGACCTATGGCCAGCAGGCCGCCGACCTTCTGCTTCCGTTCTGATCATGCGCAGGATTCTCCCGATCATCCTTGCCCTGCTGGGCCTTGGCGGCGGCGCCGGTGCGGGTCTCTTCCTGCGCCCGGCCCCGGATCCGGGCGGCCAGCCCCCCGCTGCCGAACACGAGGCAGAGTCTGCCGGAAAGGAGGACGCCGGGCATGCTGAAGGCGGCCCGGAATATGTGAAGATGAACAACCAGTTCGTCGTTCCCGTGGTCGAAAAGGGCCGGGTGGCTGCGATGGTGGTGCTGTCGCTTTCGGTCGAGGTCGAGGCAGGCAATACCGAAGCGGTCTACCAGCGCGAGCCGAAGTTGCGCGACGCCTTCCTGCAGGTGCTGTTCGATCATGCCAATGTCGGCGGGTTCAATGGCTCCTTCACCGATGGCACCAACCTCCTGACCCTGCGCACCAGCCTGAAGGAGGCGGGGGGGCTGATCCTGGGGCCGGCGATCCGCGATGTGCTGATCACCGACATCGCCCGGCAGGACAGCTAACCCTTGTCCTTCTTCTCGGGCAGGCTCTTGCGGCGGGTGGAGGCCAGATCCTCAAGCTCTTTCTCGGTCATGCTTTCGACCATCTGGCGCGAGGCGCCGCGCAACTCGCCCTTGTCGGTCTCGCCGCGTTTGGCAGACAGTGCGGCCCCGGCGGCCTTCTGCTGCGCCTTGGATCTTGCGGGCATCGGCGGCTCCTTTCCGTGCGGGCAGGGTCAACCGGCAGCTCCCCGGGAATGTTCCCCAAGCCCCGGCAGGACGCTGGAACCGAAGGCCTCGATGAAGGTGCGCTGGTTGCGGGTAACGCAGTGCAGATGAACCGTATCGGCCAAGGCGCAGAGCGCGGCGATCCTTTCGGCGTGCCAGCCCAGATCCGCGGATACGTCGATCCGCCGACACAGTGCCTCGGGCGTCACCAGCTCCGCGATCAGGTCGAAATCGGCGGGGCGGCGCAGATCCCAGGCGACTTCGCCGCCCGCGATGGAAGGGGCCCATTGGTCCATCGCCCCGGCCAGAGCGCCGGCCTCGGTACGGCCCCAGGCCAGGGCGTGCTGGACATGCACGGGCTTGCCCTCGCCGCCGCCCGCACGGAACGCCTCGATCACCCGCGAGAGAAGCGCCGGATCGCCCCCCACGGTCAGAAGCCCGTCCGCCCATCCCGCGACCTCGGCCGCGGTGTCGGGCGATACCGCCGCACCGAACAACGGGATCGGCACCCTTGGGCGCGAGTAGAGCCGCGCCTCGACCAGGGTGATCCTGCCACGATGGGTTACGGTCTCGCCGCCAAGGAGAGCCCGGATGACCTCCACGCACTCCCGCAGCCTGGCGTTGCGCTCGGCCTTGTCGGGCCAGTATTGGCCCAGGATCGCCTCGTTGATCGCCTCGCCACTGCCAAGGGCCAGCCAGAAACGGCCTGGAAACATCTCTCCAAGCGTGGCCGCCCCTTGGGCGATTATGGCCGGGTGATAGCGCCAACCGGGGACGGAGATCAGACCAATGGGAAAGCGCGTCGCCTGCAGGGCCGCACCGATCCAGGACCATGCGAACCCGGACTGGCCCTGCCGCTCGCTCCAGGGGTGGAAATGGTCCGAGGATTTCGCAGTCGCAAAGCCCGCGGATTCGGCCAGGCGGACCAGTTCCAGAAGCTCTCCCGGCCCGAATTGCTCGTGCGAGGCGTGATAGCCGATCATTCCCGCCCCTGATCGGGATCGGGCACCTGCCTTGCCGGGTTCACCCGGTCAAATTCCTCGGACCGATGGGGCGAGCCTTCCTGGTCGCCCGCCGCATTGCTCCGGTCCTGCGGCGGGGTGCGCTTGGCGGCGGCGGGTTTCGGTTCGTTGGGCATCGGGACCTCTCCTCCGGCGGGACCGCGTCAACTGCTGCTAGGCAGGAAGGTTCCCGGCGGCGACGGCTGGAACATTGCCGATCCGGGCGGGTTCAGCCGGGCAGAAACCGGGAGAGTGCCATGAACCGCATCATCTACCTTGTCGGCCTGGTCGTCATCGTCCTGATCATCCTGTCCGTCCTCGGATTGCGCTAAGCGCGGGAAACGGCCGGCTGATCCCGGCGGCTCCGGCAAGGCCGAAGCGCCAGGGCAGGTCGGTGGCGCGGCTGATGCCGATGCGGGGACCTTCGAGAAACGGCAGGGGCCCGGCAGCGGGCAAAAGCACGAAACCGTCCGCGCCGAACCTCTTGCCGCTGTCACGTAGCTCCAGCCCCAATGCCTGCCCCAGCCGCCCCGGCCCCGAGGCCAGCCTGGGACTGTCCGGCGGCAGGCCGCGCCGCCGCGCCATCTCCTCGACCCCGACCTCGGGGCAAAGCGCGCGCAGAAGCACCGCCTCGCCGGGCCGTCCGACGACGTTCAGGCAAAGGTGGCATCCGTAGGACAGGTAGACATAGACCGTGCCCGGCGGACCGAACATGGCCGCATTGCGCAAGGTCGGGCCACGGAAGCTGTGCGAGGCGGGGTCGTCGCGGCCATAGGCCTCGGTCTCGAGGACCGTCCCGCCGGCGCCGCGCACGACCAGCCTTGCGCCAAGAAGGGTACGGGCAAGCGTCACGACATCCTGGTCAAAGTCCATCTCGCCCCCGATGGGAACTGCGGCCATCCGGCCGGGTTTGCCCTGCACATGCCCCGGAGAACCGCCATGGACAACCCCGACCCGCACCCGTCCGTCGCGCTGGAGGGCCGGTTGCTGGCCCACCGCCGCCTGCTGGTGCTGCTGCTGCAATCCCTGCCCGCCGCCCGACAGGCAGAACTGGCCGAATGGCTGGCCGACCGCTCGATTCCCCGCGACGGGCAGGAGGATCCCGGCGCGGTGCCGTCCGAGGCCGGCGCCATCGACCTGGCGCTGACCGATGAATTCCGCCTCCTGGCCGAGATGCTGTCACAGTCTAGTTGAGCAGGTGATGCGCCCGCGCCTCCAGCGCCCGCGCCATCAGTTGATGCAGCCAGCCCGCCAGCGTGGTGCCGGAGAGATCCATCTCCTCCTCCAGCGCCAGCTTGAGGGTCGCCTCGACCAGGCGGTCGGCGGCCAGCGAATCGGGGACCAGGAGCCGGGCCGAGACGCGAAGACGGGGCAGGACCT
This sequence comes from Tabrizicola soli, assembly GCF_015999335.1. GTDB lineage: Bacteria > Pseudomonadota > Alphaproteobacteria > Rhodobacterales > Rhodobacteraceae > Tabrizicola > Tabrizicola soli. Next base: position 78,352 of record NZ_JAEACP010000008.1, read on the forward strand.
GGTCCACGGTGGTCTCCTGCCCGTCCAGCTCGGCCCGGGCAAGGCTGACAGCCTCGTCGGGTGAACAGGGCTTGCCCAGCCGCGCCACATCGGCGAAGCGGGCCGGGATCTCGGCCATGTCGCGGCCGGAGTAGAACACGAAGGGAATCCGCGCCCGCTGCAGCCTATCGGCAAGGCGAAAGACCTGCTCGCCGCGCAGATTTACGTCCAGGACCGCCAGATCGGCGCCAAAGGCATGGCATTCCGCCGCATCCAGCGTGGCGTAGGGGCCAAGGATGCTTGCCTCGGCGCTGCGGAAATGGTCCGCCAGCATCCAGGCGACGAGGTAATCATCTTCCACGATCAGAATGCGTTTGCCGGCGAGTTGCTGCATGTGGCCCGTTCCTTCCTGCCTCTGGCCAGAGTCGCTGACCACCGCAGATCCGGACAGCCCGAAACCTGATCAAGACTATGGGGTCCGCCCTCCTCTCCCGCAAGGCGAGTGGCAGGCCCAACGCTTTCCTTGCGGCTCCTGGGCGGGATCCGGCCGATCGGGGCCGGAAAGGTTCCGGGAACAACCTGGCGGCCGCGCGGTTGCCTCCCGGCCGCAACCGTCCCATCACAGCCGAAGGAGTCCGCCATGGCCAGCCGCCCCTCTGTCCCGAAACCCCCATCGCCTGCATCGGAACCTGCTCGGCTACACGACCTTACCCTTCGCCGGGGATCGGGCGGCGAGTACCACCAGATCGCGGAAGGCGGCGCCCCCACGATGACCACGGCCCAGGGCGCGCCGGTCGCGGATGACCAGAACACGCTGAAGGTCGGCCAGCGCGGCCCGCTTCTGATCGAGGACTTCCAGTTCCGCGAGAAGCTGTTCCACTTCGACCACGAGCGCATCCCCGAACGTGTGGTCCATGCCCGCGGCTATGGTGCGCACGGCTATTTCGAGACCTACGATTCGCTGGCGCAATTCACCCGCGCCAATATCTTCCAGCGCGCGGGCGAGATCACCCCGGCCTTCGTGCGCTTTTCCACCGTGGCGGGCTCGAAAGGGTCGATGGACCTGGCGCGGGACGTGCGGGGATTCGCGGTCAAGCTTTACACGCAAGAGGGCAACTGGGATCTCGTCGGCAACAACATGCCGGTGTTCTTCATCCAGGACGCGATCAAGTTTCCCGATGTGATCCATTCGGTGAAACCCGAGCCCGACCGCGCCTTTCCGCAGGCCCAGTCGGCGCATGACACGTTCTGGGACTTCATCTCGCTGACGCCGGAAAGCATGCACATGGTGATGTGGGTGATGTCCGACCGCGCCATTCCCCGGTCGTTCCGCTTCATGGAGGGCTTCGGCGTCCATACCTTCCGGCTGGTCAACGCGCAGGACCAGTCCACCTTCGTCAAGTTCCACTGGAAGCCGAAGCAGGGGATGCAGTCGGTCCTGTGGAACGAGGCGGTGAAGATCAACGGCGCGGACCCCGATTTCCACCGCCGCGACCTCTGGGGCGCCATCCAGGCCGGCGATTTCCCGGAATGGGAGCTGCGGCTGCAGCTCTTCGACCAGGATTTCGCCGACGGGCTGGACTTCGACGTGCTGGACCCCACCAAGCTTGTCCCCGAGGAGATCCTGCCCCCCGTCCCGGTCGGCCGGCTGGTGCTGGACCGGATGCCCGACAACTTCTTCGCCGAGACCGAGCAGGTCGCCTTCATGACCCAGAACGTGCCGCCGGGGATCGACTTCTCGGACGACCCGCTGCTGCAGGGGCGCAACTTCTCGTATCTCGACACGCAGCTGAAGCGGCTGGGCAGCCCTAACTTTGCGCAGCTGCCGATCAACGCGCCGAAATGTCGGTTCGCGAATTTCCAGCAGGACGGCCACATGGCGATGCGCAATCCGACTGGTCGGGCGATCTATCAGCCGAACTCGTTCGGGATCGGCCCGCGCGAGGATCCCGCCCGCGGCTTCCGCAGCTATCCGGCGCAGGAGGTGGGGCCGAAGTCACGCCTGCGGCCGGAAAGTTTCGCCGATCATTACAGCCAGGCGCGGATGTTCTTCCACAGCCAGACCGCGGTCGAGCAGCGCCATATCGTCAACGCCCTGGCCTTCGAACTGGGCCGGTGCGAGGTGCCCGCAATCCGGCTGCGGATGCTGGCGCATCTGCGCAGCATCGACGAGACGCTGGCCGTGGCGGTCGGTGACGCTCTGGGCGTTTCCGAACTGCCGGAGGCGGCGACCCCGGCGGTGCCCGTGCGCGATCTGCCACCCTCGCCCGCGCTGTCGATCCTTCAGAACTCGCGCGGGACCTTCGCCGGGCGTAAGCTGGGCGTGCTGTTTGCAAACGGCTTTGACGCGGCACTTCTGGCCGAACTGAACGCAGCGATGACGGCGGAAGGCGCGATGGTCGAGCTGATCGCCCCCACGGTCGGCGGCGCACTCTCGGCCGACGGCACTCAAGTTGCAGCGCATTACGCGGTGGCGGCCGGGGCCTCGGTCCTGTTCGACGCGGTGTGTCTCCTGATGTCACGCAGCGGGGCCGAGGCCCTGTGCCGCGAGGTGGCCGCCGTCGATTTCGTCAAGGATGCCTTCGTGCACTGCAAGTTCATCGGCTTCTCCGAAGGCGCGGTCCCGCTGCTTTCGACCGCCGGGGTGCTGCCGGACGCCGATGAAGGAATGGTCGAACTGGCCTCCGGCTCGCCACAGGGCTTCGTCGACTCCTGCCGCCGCCTGCGCCTCTGGTCGCGCGAGCTTGGCTCGGGCGCCTGAACGTGGCGCAAATTCCGGCACATCCGGATGCGCAACCGCCGGACATGCCCGCCGCCCCGTTCTGGGGCGCGCGGCGCTCCGCTCCGGATGAGTGGAGCCTTGCGCTCTGGGCGCCGTCGGCCAGCGCGATCCGGCTGGAACTGGAGGGGCTGGACTTGCCGATGGTCCGGGGTGCGGACGGTGTGCATCGCTGTATCGCCCGCGCCTCGGAAGGCGGGCTCTACCGCTTTCGCGCCGGGGATTTCCGCTTTGCCGATCCGGCCTCGCTGCAGCAGGAGGGCGGGGTCGAAGGCCATTCGGTCCTGCGCGATCTTGCGCCCATGACCCGGCGCGCGCAGCGCGCAGCCCCCGGCCCCTTTGCCCGTCAGGTGATTACCGAGATCCATGTCGGCAGCTTCACCCGCGAGGGCAGCTTTGCCGCCGCCGCCCGCACGCCCGAGTTGCGCCGGATGGCCGCGCTGGGCATCACCGCCATCGAGTTGATGCCGCTCGGACAGTTCCCCGGCACGCGCGGCTGGGGCTATGACAGCGTGCTGCCCTATGCCCCGCAGGACAGCTATGGCCCGCCGGAGGATCTGGCCGCCCTGGTGGATGCCGCGCATCGGCTGGGTCTGCTGGTCTATCTGGACGTGGTGCTGAACCACTTCGGTCCGCAGGGAAATGCGCTGGCCCGGATCTGCCCGGAATTCTTCCTGGCCGAGGAGAACGACTGGGGACCCCGGATCGACTATTCCCGCCCCGCCGCCCGGGCCTTCTTCGTCGACTGCGCCCGGCACTGGCTGCGGCACTACCACTTCGACGGGCTGCGCATCGACGCAATCCAGGAGATGAAGGACGACAGCGCCCTGCCGATCGAGACCGAACTGGCCCTGGCCCTGCGGCGCGAGTTTCCCGAGGTGCATCTGCTGGCCGAGGACAGCCGGAACCGCACCGCTCCCTATGATCCGGCGAACCGGCTGTATGACGCGGCCTGGAACGACGACTATCACCATGCGCTGCATGTCCATCTGACCGGGGAAAGCTTCGGCTATTACCGCGAGTTCACGCTGCAGCCCTTGCGGGATCTTTCGGTGGCGCTACGCGACGGGCAGGCGCTGCAGGGCCAGACCCGCCCCGATGGCAGCACCGCCAAGGGCGAGCCCTCCGCCCATCTGCCGCCATCCCGTTTCATCAATTTCAATCTCAACCACGACCATGCCGGCAACCGTCCCAGGGGCGAGCGGCTGGTTTCGCTGGTCGGGGTGGAGCGGGCGCAGGTCGCCCATGCGCTTCTCCTCACCGCGCCCTATGTGCCGCTGCTTTTCATGGGCGAGGAATGCGGCGCGCAAAGCGCCTTTCCCTGGTTCGCCGACTATGCGGGCCAGGTGGCCGCGGACATGGCGGAGGAACGGCGCAAGCAGTTCCGCGGGCTGCCGGGCGGCGGGCTGGACATGCTCGACCCGTTCGATCCGGCGACCGCGACGCTGGCGCATCCCTATGCCAGACCCGCTCCGGACCAGGAGTCCTGGCTGGACCTCACACGGCGGATGCTGGAGTTGCGGCGCCAGGTGCTGCTGCCGATCTATCGCACTGGCCGGGCCCACCCCGCGACGGTGGTGATCACCGGCCCGGGGGCGTTGGTCGCCGACTGGCATTTCCGCACAGGCACGGTGCGGGCGGCGCTGTCCTTCCAGCCGACAAGCGCCTCGGCCCCGGATCGGACCGCGCCCGAGGGCAGGACCGCCCTGCCCCTCGCCGCCCTGGGCGAGGCCGGGACGCCCTGGTTCCGGCTCTGGCTCTCGCGGCCTACAGCTCCTGCTCCTGCACCGAGGCCATCGGCGCAGTAAGGTCGCAGATCACACCCTCCTCGGCATGGATGAGCCGGACCCTGCCCTGCAGTTCGGCCGCCAGGACGTCCTGGATCACCACGGTGCCGAAACCCTTCCGCTGGGGCGGGGCCACGGCTGGCCCGCCTTCCTCGCGCCAGTGCAGCACGAATTCGGCCGGCGGCCCCGCCGTCACCGCCCAGCGGATCCGCACGCAGCCGGACCTGACCGAAAGTGCGCCGTATTTCACCGCATTGGTCGCCAGCTCGTGCAGCCCCAGCGCCAACGCCACCGCCGCGCGCGAGGATACCCGGACCGGCGGTCCCTCGAAGCGGAACTGCGACTGTGGGAACGGGGCCAGGACCGAGGCGACAACCCCCTGCAGGTCGACCCCTTCGCTGGCATCGCGGGTGATCAGGTCCTGCGCCCGTCCCAGGGCGAGGATCCGCTTCTCGAAGGTGACATAGGCCTCGGTCCGCTCGCTCCCCATGGTCTGCCGCGCGATGGCCTGCACGGTCGACAGGACATTCTTCACCCGATGCTTCATCTCGCCGATCAGGACCTTTTGCAGCCGCTCCAGATCGTGACTGGCCGAGCTGTCGCGCGCGATGACGGCCGCCCCGGTGATCTGCCCCGCCCGATCCCGGATCGGCGAGACCGCCAGCGAGACATGCAACCGCTTGCCATCCTTGCGCAGCCACAGCGTCTGGCGCGTAGCGACCCGCTCGCCGTGCAGGATCAGGTCGAGGGTGGCCCGGTCCTCGTCGGGATGCGGCGAGAGGAGCGTGACCGGATGACCCAGCACCTCCTCGGCGGCATGGCCGAACAGCCTCCGCGCGCCGCCGTTCCAGCTGGTGATCCGCAGGTGCCGGTCCACCGACAGGACCGCATCCTCGGCGCCGGCGATGATCGCGGCAGCGCAAGCGGCATCCTGAGGTTCGGAAGAGGCGATCAGCAGGATCAGCACCCCCTGCGCCTGTCCCGCCTCATCCAGCACCGGCCAAAGCGCGGCAGCCGGCGCCTTGTCGCATGGCACAAGCAGAGACCGCGCGGCGGGGTGGTCCAGGACATCCTGCGCGGCCGCACGCAGCATCTCCGGCAGATCGGCCGCCTGCCGCCCTGTCAGCCGGGCCCAGGCCTCGTTGCCCAGGATCACGCCATCCGGGCCGGTGACCATAACCATCGGTGCGATAGCCGCCTGCACAAGGGAGGACGCCTGGCGCAGGCACAAGGGCAGTCCCTCCATCCGGCCCGACATGCTGTTCGGCTGATCCATCCCCTGCATCAACTGCCGGACATCCGGTTCCCTGTCGCTCACCCCATGCCCCCGGAACTCCTCCAGTCTGGGCAGCCGCAGATTCGCCCATCTCCACGGCAACACGCAGGTCACGGATTTGTTCCGCCGGCTTCGGAACCCGGCGAAGATCAGCCTTTCCGGACTTTTCCTGCGCGGTTCAGCGCCTCCTGCAACTGGCGGCTCAGGTCGCGCAACCTTTCGCTGACGGGCTGAGTGCGGATCTCCTCGATTATTGCTTCCAGCGCGGCCGAAAACTCGTCGTCCAGAAGGGTTTCGGGCCCTTCGCCTTCATTCGTCTGCTTCATTTCCGCCGCCCGGGACCCGGTCCAAACACCACTTTCGTCATGACTATACGCCGAAGTGACGCAATGGATCACGGCAAATTTGCCGCAGCCCGGCCCGTCGCGACCGGGGAACAATCGCCGCCCCCGACCTGTTCACCTCGTCCGACGAAGGAGGTGCTGCATGGCCCAAGCGCCGCTTCTGGAACGGCTCAGGGCCGAGGGCTCCAGGCCCGAACCTGGGAAGGCAGTTCGCTGCCTGCAAGACCGTGTAGGACGCGACTCCCCTGCGCACGACAGCCGCGCTTGCGGCAACCCATGACAACCGAGGAGGATAGAATGCCAAGAAATTCCAACACCCCCGAACGAGACGACCGCGGCCGTTTCATCGGTGACGATGACCGCGGCGGCAGCCGGGGCCGCAGTTTTGGCCGCTATGACGACGACGATCGCCGCTATTCGCGCAGCCGCCGCGACGATGACGACAGTGACCGCGGCCAGGGCTGGTACGGTGACAGCCGGGGCCATTCCGAAGCCTCGCGCCTTGGGTGGGAGCGCCGCGGCGCCTATGACGACCGCGATGGCCGCAGCTCGCGCGGCAGCGACCGCGAACGTGACGAATACGGTCGCTTCGTAAGCGACGATGATTACCACCGCTCGTCGCGCGGCGGCAGCAGCCGGGGCAGCGGCAATGACCGCGAGCGTGACGAATACGGCCGCTTCATGAGTGACGATGACGACCGCCGCTCCTCCTCGCGCGGCAATGGTGGCCGGGGCCGGAGCAGCGACAATGACCGCGGGCGCGATGAATACGGCCGTTTCATGAGTGATGACGACGACCGTCGCTCCTCCTCCTCGCACGGACGCGGCGATGACCGGGGGCAGGGTGGCTGGTTCGGCGACCGCGAAGGCCATGCCGAGGCCGCCCGTCGCGGCTGGGAACGCCGGGACGACGACGACCACCGTTCCTACTCCTCTTCGCGCAGCAGCGGGGGCCGGGGCAGCAATGACCGCGAGCGCGACGCATACGGCCGCTTCATGAGCGACGACGACGACGACCGTCGCTCCTCCTCGCGCGGACGCGGCGATGACCGGGGGCAGGGTGGCTGGTTCGGCGACCGCGAAGGCCATGCCGAGGCCGCCCGTCGCGGCTGGGAGAATCGTGATGACGACGACCGTCGCGGATCGCGTTTCTCGCGCCGTTGACCCCAGCCCGACGTCCGGGCCGCCATCCGTGGCGGCCCGGTCTTGATCCTGAAAGGAGCAGGCGATGGAACGGATGCGGGAAAGTTACCTGAGCTGGCTGCGCGACGCCCATGCGATGGAGGGCCAGGCCCTCACCATGATGCAGGGCATGGTCAACCGGCTGGAACACTACCCGGAACTGCGCGATCGGATCCGGGCGCATATCAAGGAGACCGAGGGTCAGGAGGCCGAACTCGCCCGGTTGCTGGAAATCCACGACTCCTCCGCCTCGATGGTAAAGGATGCCCTGGGCAAACTTGCTGCCGTCGGGCAGGCGGTCAGCGGGATGTTCGCCTCGGACGAGGTGGTGAAGGGTACGCTGGCCAGCTACACCTTCGAACACATGGAGATCGCCTCGTACCGGATCCTGATCGCGGCGGCGGGAGAGCTGGGCGAGACCGCTGCCGTCGAGGTCTTCCGCCGCTGCCTGGCCGAGGAGGAGGCGATGGCGGACTGGCTGGCGAACCACAGCAGCGAGATCACACGCCAGTTCCTTGCCCGCGTGGCAGCGGACCGGAGCGCAAGCCGTTGAACCCGGCGGCAAGACAGAAGAAGGGCCCGGCAGCCAGTGCCGGGCCCTTTGTCGTCGCTTCGGCGTCAGGGCGTCGTCGCCGGAGGGGCGGTCTCGGGCGCGCCCGTACCTTCGGGCGCAGCGCCGTCGGTTGCCGTCCCGTCGGTCGCAGCGCCGTCGGTCGCCGCGCCATCGGTGGCGGCACCGTCCGTCGCGGGCGCAGCCGGCGACTCGGCCGGGATGATCGCCGGGTCGGGTTCGGTCCGGTCGAAGCTGAAGGCCAGGATCGCGATGATGATCGCAGCCAGCACGGCCAGCACCAGCCACATGCCGGTCTGGCGGCTGCGCGGGGCCGGGACGCGGCGGCCGTCGACCGGGCGCGTGCCCTCAGGGGGCGGTGGATTGTGCATCGGGTGTCCTTTCGATTTCGGGACGTCAGGCCCCGACAACCCGCGAGTTGCGCCGATGTTCCGCCCCCGTCCGCCCCTACAGCATGGGTCCGCCGCCCGTGACCGCGATGGTCGCGCCCGAAACATAGCTCGACATCGGTTCGGCCAGCATGACATAGGCGGTGGCCAGCTCGACCGGCTGGGCCGGGCGCTTCATCGGATAGTCCTCACCGAAATGCGCCACCTTCTCCGGCTCCATCGACGAGGGGATCAGCGGCGTCCAGACCGGACCGGGCGCGACACAGTTCACCCGGATCCCCCGCTCGGCCAGAAGCTGCGCCAGACCCACGGTAAAGTTCTGGATCGCCCCCTTCGTCGTGGCATAGGCCAGCAGCGAGGGATTCGGCTTGTCGGCATTGATCGAGGTCGTGTTGATGATCGAGCTGCCCTGCCCCATATGCGGCAGCGCCGCCCGGACCAGGTGGAAGATCGCGTCGATGTTGATGGCGAAGGTCTTGTCCCATTCCTCCGGCGTCAGATCTTCCAGCGTCTCGATCACGCTCTGGTGCGCGGCATTGTTGACCAGGATGTCGATCCGGCCCCATTCCTCCGCCACCCGGTCAACGATCTTGCGGCAGGCATCGGGATCGGACAGGTCGGCGGCAAGCTTGAGGCAACTCTGCCCCGCCGCCTCGACCACGCGGGCGGTGTCGGCGGCGTCCTCGGTCTCGCTCAGGTAGCACAGCGCGACATCGGCCCCCTCGCGGGCATAGGCGATGGCCACCGCACGGCCGATGCCGCTGTCCGCCCCTGTGATCAGCGCGACGCGGCCCTGCAGCCGCCCCGCCCCGCGCCACGAGGTTTCGCCATGGTCGGGGCGGGGCTGCATCGGGATGAAGCTGCCGGGCGGTTCCTGGCTTTGCGGCGGAAACGGGGGTTTCGGATGCTCGGTCATCGCCCGCCCTCCCGGTCGACCGAGCCGCCGGGCTGCTTGCTGTTGGCATCGGGTCGCACGTCCGGGTCCACGCGGAAATGGCCGGCCGGGTCGATCTGCTGCTGGCGCTGGTCGATCACTCCGGGCTTCGGGTGGCGCAGTTCCTCGTTCTTGGGAAGGTCCGTCATGGTCAGGCATCCTCTGGCAGGGAATCCTGCGTCCAACGCCAGGCCCCTCGCCTTTGTTCCCAGGGGGAACGGCGGCCGGAACATTCCTGCAGCCTCGCGGTTGCCCCCGGTCGATGTGAACGGAGGGATCAGATGACGCAGAACCAGGAAGCCCGCATCCGGCAGCGCGCCTACGAAATCTGGCAGGAGGAGGGCGCACCCCCGGGCCGGGCCGAAGCGAACTGGCTGCGCGCCGAGAGCGAGCTGTTGCGCGAGGCCGTCGACCCGGTCTGGCAGGGCGAGGACAGCGCAAGCATGGCCGCAACCCCGGAGGGACCGGCCACCACTCCCTCCGGCCGCCGCCGACGCCGCTGATATAGTCGTGCCAGATGAAATCGGGCACAATGGAATCGCTCACGAAAACGGCCCCGCGCAGGACGCGCGGGGCCGTTCCCCTTCTTACCTGTCCGGGGGGAGCGCCCGGACAGGCGGAAGACCGGGTGTCAGGCCGCCAGCGCAGCCTGGTTGACGGACTTTTCCGCCACCTTGGTCAGCGCCTCGTCGGTCGCGCCTTCCTCCTGCAGGGTGGACTCCAGCAGGCGGGCAGCGTCGCCCATGTCCAGAAGCTGGGCCCAGCGGCAGAGCGTGCCATAGCGCGCAATCTCGTAATGCTCGACCGCCTGCGCCGCGGCGATCAGGCCTGCGTCCACTGCCGGGCTGCCGGCAAAGGATTCAATCACTTCCTCACCCTCCTCGATCAGCCCGTCGATCGCCGGACAGGTCTTGCCGCGCGCGGGCTTCCCCATCAGTTCGAACACCTGCTGCAGGCGTTCGACATGCATCTGGGTCTCGTCGTGGTGCTTCTCGAACGCCGCCTTCAGGTCGGGCGACTGGGCCGCGCGGCCCATCTTGGGCAGGGCCCGCAGGATCTTGCGCTCGGCGTAGTAGATGTCCTTCAGCGTGTCGTGAAACAGGGTCTCGAGGTTCTGGGTCTTCATGGTCGTCTCCTTGCATGCGGGACAGCGGATCGGTGCAGGCAACCGGCAGGCGGTGGAATTGTTCCCCATCCGGCGCGGCCTAGACCTCCTCTCCCAGCGCCGTGCGCAGCTGGCGGCGGCCGCGGTTGATCCGGCTCTTGATCGTGCCGATGTCGCAGCCCAGGATCTCGGCCGCCGAGAGGTAGCTTTCCCCGGTCACCAGCACCAGGACGATGGCCTCGCGGTAGGGCTGCGGCAGGTCCAGAAGGGCCGCTTCCACCTCCTTGCCGCGCATGTGCCAGTATTGCACCGGCTGGCTCACCGGCACCGAGGAAGCACAATCCTCGGCCGCCGGGCGTTCGCGCGAGAGCTTGACGCACTGGCTGTAGAAGCGGTTGCGCATGATGGTGAAAAGCCAGGCCCGCATGTTGGTTCCGGGAGTATAGGACTCCACCTTCTCGATCGCGCGCAGCAGCGTGTCCTGCACCAGGTCGTCCGGGTCGCCGGTCCGGCCGCAGAGGGACCGTGCAAACAGACGCAGCGCGGGGATGTAACTCAGGATGTCGTCCGACATGAAGATATTGCCTTCCGGTTTTCTCCCCGGCGCGAGGGCCCGGGGCAGCCCACCCGCAAAGGCAATGCACATGCCCGGCGCCAGTTCCGCACCGCCGTGGACCATTTCCCGCCGCAGGCGAATGCCCGCCGACCGTCCCCGCGTGAATCCCGGCGGCATCGCGGCGGCGGAACCCCCTGGCCCCTCCCGCCGTTTCCGCAGGACAGCCACGGGAGGGCGGCATGGCTCCGCGCGCGAACTGGAAGGGCCGGATGGTGGTGGGCGAGGTCGGCTGCGGCGTCGGGCTTTACACCGCCGCCTCCACCTCGGACCGCATCGCCTTTCACACCATCAACCGGGCCACCGGCAACCGTGTCCAGCGCCGTTTTGTCGACAGCGAGACCGGAAAACCCGTCCCGCGCGAGGACGAGGTGAAAGGCTACGAGGTCGATGAAGGCGATTATGTCCTGCTCGAGGACGAGGACCTGGCCGGCGCCATCCCCGAAAGCGACAAGGTGCTGCGGCTGGACCGCTTCATCGACTGCGACGATGTGGACACGCTGTTCTTCGACCGCCCCTATTACCTTGCCCCCAGCGATCCCGCCTCGGTCGAGGTCTTCGCGCTGATCCGCGCGGGGATGGAGGCCCGCAGCGTCGCCGCTCTGGCGCGGACCGTGCTTTTCCGCCGGGTGCGAACACTGCTGATCCGGCCGCAGGGCCTGGGGCTGGTGGCCAGCACGCTGCAATTCGAGCATGAGGTGAAATCCCCGGCCGAGGTCTTCGACGAGATTCCGAAGCTGAAGCTCGAAGGCGAAATGCTCGACCTTGCCGCGCATATCATCCGGACCAAGACCGGCCGCTTCGACCCGGCCGAATTCGACGACCGTTACGAATCCGCCCTGGCCGAGCTGGTGAAGGCCAAGCTGGAAGGCCGCAAGATCGCCCCGCGCAAGACGAAGCGTCCGGAAAAGGTCGTGGACCTCCTGACCGCGTTGCGCGAAAGCGTCGGGGGCGGCGATGGCAAAAAGGCGCAGAAACCGGCACCGCGCCGGAAGGCGGGCTGAGATGGCGCTGGAAACCTACCGCCGCAAGCGCGACTTCCAGGCGACTCCCGAACCGTCGGGCGAAGGGGCGACGAGGGCCGGCAACAGCTTCGTCATCCAGAAACACGCGGCGCGGCGGCTGCATTACGACCTGCGGCTGGAGATGGACGGCGTGCTGAAGAGCTGGGCCGTGACACGCGGTCCCAGCCTGGTAGCGGGCGAGAAGCGCCTCGCCGTCCATGTCGAGGATCACCCGCTGGACTATGGCGATTTCGAGGGCGCGATCCCCAGGGGCCAGTATGGCGGCGGCACGGTCATCGTCTGGGACCGGGGAACCTGGACCCCCGTGGCCGATCCCGAGCGGGGCTATGCCAAGGGCCATCTGGAGTTCGAGCTGAACGGCGAAAAGCTTTCCGGCCGCTGGCATCTGGTGCGGATCAAGGGCAAGCCCGGCGAAAAGCGCGAGAACTGGCTGCTGATCAAGGGCGAGGATGCGGCGGCGCGCAGCGAGGATGCCCCCGACATCCTTGAGGAAAGCCCGCTCTCGGTGAAGACCGGCCGCGATCTGGACGAGGTCGCGAAGGGCGCGCCACCGAAAGCCTCGAAGTCCAAGACAAGGAAGACGCGCGCGGCCACCCTTCCCGATTTCGTGCCGCCGATGCTGGCGACCCTGGTCAGCGCGACCCCGACGGACGACCGCTGGCTGCATGAGATCAAGTTCGACGGCTACCGCCTGCAGGCGCGTATCGAGCGCGGCGAGGCCCGGCTCCTGACCCGCTCGGGCCTCGACTGGACCGAACGGCTTGCCCCCTTGGCCAAGGCGCTGGCGGCCCTGCCGGTGGCGTCGGCCCTGATCGACGGCGAACTGGTGGTCGAGAGCGGCTCGGGCGCCAGCGATTTCCCGGCGCTGCAGGCCGACCTGTCGGAAGGCCGCGCCGACCGGCTGGTGTTCTATGCCTTCGACCTGATGCATCTGGACGCCGAGGACCTGCGCAAGCTGCCGCTCACCGAACGCAAGGCGCGATTGGAGCGCCTGCTGGACGCAGCGCCCCCCGCCCTGCGCTACAGCGGTCATTTCGACGACGGCGGCGAGATCGTCCTGCGCCACGCCTGCCGCCTGGGGTTGGAGGGCGTGGTCTCCAAGCTGCGCGACAGCCCCTATCGCTCGGGCCGGGGACGCAACTGGGTCAAGTCGAAATGCTCAGCCCGCCAGGAGTTCGTCATCGGCGGCTATGTGCCCTCGACCGTTTCGGAGAAGGCCATCGGTTCGCTGGTCATGGGGGTGTTCGAGAACGGGCAGCTGAACCATGTCGGCCGCGTCGGCACCGGGTTCAGCAACCAGACCTCGCGGCAGGTCTTCGACCGGCTGCAAGCCCTGGAGACCCGCGAAAACCCCTTCGCCGGCCGCCTGACCTCCGAGGAGGTGCGCGGCGTCCGCTTCGTCCGCCCCGAACTGGTGGCCGAGGTCGAGTTCCGCGCCTGGACCGGCGACGGCCACCTGCGCCACGCCTCGTTCCGCGGCCTGCGCGAGGACAAGCCCGCGCATGAAGTGGTCCGCGAGGCGGCACCTCCGGCAAAGACGGCGCCCGAGCCGAAGCGGACGGTGAGACTGACCCATCCCGACCGGATCTACTGGCCCGAGGCGGGCGTCACCAAGGCGGGGCTCGCCGACCATTATGCCGAAGTCTGGCCCCTGATCGCCCCGCATCTGGTGGGCCGCCCGCTTGCGCTTCTCCGCTGCCCCGACGGGATCGACGGGCAGCAGTTCTTCCAGAAACACGGCTGGAAGGGGATGAACGGCAGGATCCTGACGCCGCAGGACCCCGGCGATCCGGGCGAAAGCGTGATCGCGATCGCCGATCTCGACGGGCTTCTCGGCCTGGTGCAGTCCGCCGCGCTGGAGATCCATCCCTGGGGCTCGACCCTGGCGCAGATCGAGACGCCCGACCGCATCGTGATGGACCTCGACCCCGGCGAGGGCGTGGATTGGCCACAGATGATCGCAGCGGCAAGGGACGTGCGCGAACGGATGGAACAGGCGGGGCTGGCGGTGTTCCTCAAGACCTCGGGCGGGAAGGGCCTGCATGTGGTTGCGCCCCTGAAGCCGCAGGCGAAGTGGCCGGCGGTCAAGGCCTGGTGCCAGTCCCTTGCCCGCGCCATGGCTGCCGACCAGCCCGACCGCTATGTCGCGACGATCGCCAAGGCCAAGCGCAAGGGCAGGATCTTGGTCGACTACCTGCGCAACCAGCGCGGGGCGACGGCGGTCGCCCCCTGGTCCACCCGCGCCCGCCCCGGAGCCGCCGTCTCGACGCCGATCACCTGGGAGGAACTGGGCCCCGAGATCGGCCCGGCGCATTTCACCGTGCTGAACCTTCCCGCCCGCCTTGCCGCCGTGACCGATCCCTGGGCAGACTTCTTCGCCAGGGCGCGGCCGCTGCCGAAAGGCTAGCCGCCCTTCTCGGCCGCGATGCTGCGCCTCAGTGCATCCATGATGCTGACCACATTGTCCGGCTTCTGCGGCGCAGCAGCTTTCCGCTTCTGCGTCTTTCGCCCCTTCCGCTTGGCTTCGATGATCTCCACCAGCCGGTCCTGCACCGGATCGACGACGAAGCCCGGCGACCAGTCCGCCTTGCGCGTGTCGATCAGCTTCTCGACCAGCTTCAGCAGCTCCTTGTCCACCGGGGCCTTCTCCAGCCGCGCGAAATACTCCGCCTCCGGCCGCACCTCGTCGCCATAGCGCAGCGTCCACAGCACGATCCCCCGCCCCCTCGGCCGCAGCAGCACCGCGCGCTCGCGGCGATACAGCACCAGCCGCGCGATCCCGGCCATTCCGGTCTCGGCCATCGCCTCGCGGATCACCGAGAAGGCCTCTTCTCCCACCTTGTCGTTCGGGACCAGGAAATGCGGCCGGTCATACCAGATCCAGCCGATCGAGCCCTGGGGAACGAAGCGTTCGATGTCGATGGTGCGGGTGCTTTCCAGCGCGACGGCCTCGATCTCCTCGTCCTCCAGCAGGACATGGTCGTCCTCGCCCCGTGGATAGCCCTTGGCCTCGTCCTCCTCGGCGACCGGCTTGCCGGTTTCCGCATCGACATATTGCTGGACGAGACGATTGCCCGTCGCGCGGTTGAGCGTATGGAACCGCAGCCTGCCGCCTTCGGTCGTGGCCGGACTCATCGCGACCGGGCAGGTGACCAGCGACAGCTTGAGATAGCCCTTCCAGAACGTGCGCGGTGCCATGGCCTCCCCCTTCCTGCGCAAACGCCCGCCAACTTCGGCGGTTCCCCCCGGTTCCGCCGCACGCAGCGGGAACAACCCGGCGCGCTGGCGGTTTCTTTGCCACACGCCGGATACCGGCCTGTAAGGAGGAGAAGACCAATGGCTAATCAGAACGACCCGCGGAAAGACCAGCAAGGCCAGCAGCAGCAACAGAATCCGAACCAGCGTCCCGGCCAGCAAGGTGGTCAGCAAGGCGGCCAGGGCCAGCAGCAGCAGCAGAACCCGTCCCAGCGTCCGGGTCAGCAGGGTGGCCAACAAGGCGGCCAAGGCCAGCAGAACCAGCGGCGCGACTGACCCCCTTGCGGCGCGAGCAACCCTCGCGCCGCTTTTTCATCCCTCGGAGGTGCAAGCATGAGACGCCTGACCCTGACAACCGCCCTGGTGGCGGCTTTCCTGCCCGCCGCGGCCTTCGCCCAGACCGCCGATCCGGCGGCGCCCCAGGTCGAAGTGACGGTTCCCGAAGGCTTCGAGCCCCAGGAGGCGATGCTCTCCGCCGAAGAGCTTCTGGGCGAAAAGGTCTATGACGTGACCGGAGAGTCCATCGGCGAAGTCGGCGACCTGGTCTTCACCATGACCGACACCGAGGGCACCGAGGCGCCCACGGCGACGGGCAACGGCACCGCCGACGCCACGACCACACCGACCACCGGCGATACCGCCACGGATGGCACGACCGCCGCCCCCGCGACCGGCGATGCGGCAACCACCACCGTCCCGGAAGCGGCTGACGGCACAGCGACCGACGCGACCGCTCCGGCCGCAGACGACGCCACCGCAACCGACACGACCACCGCTCCGGCGACGGATGACGCGACCGCGACGGACGGCACGACTGCCCCGGCCACGGATGGCTCCACGGCGATGGATACAACCACCGCCACCGGCGACGCTACGGCACCGGACGACACGGCCACCGCGACCGATGACGGCACGGCCACGCCCGACACCGGCACCGCGGACACGACGGCCGCCGATTCCGGCACGGCCGACGACACGGCCTATACGGCTCCGGCTCCCTCGGACAGCGCGGCCGATACCGCAACGACGGCTGGCGACACGACCACCGCGACGGCCGCGACGGTCGGCGAGGTCACCCATGTCGTGCTCGACATCGGCGGCTTCCTCGGGATAGGCGAGCACCGCGTGGCAGTCCCGGTCAGCGACCTGGCCTTCTATCGCAACGGTGACGACACCCGCGTCTATCTCCCCTGGAGCCGCGAGCAGCTTGAAGCCGTTCCCGCCTACAATGCCGACGACCCGGCGACCTGGGCCACCAGCACGCTTCCCGCCGGGAACTGACCCAGCGCGAACAATCGGACGGACCCGGCCGCAAGACCGGGTCCTCGATCTGCGAAAGGCATGGACGTGAAGCAATCCGCGAATGACCAGCAGAACACTCGGGCCCGCATCCAGATGAAGGCGCAGGTCCGCAAGATGAACGAGGAGGCGACGAAGCACCCGCCTTCGACCATGCCGGGAAACCGCGAGGCGAATGCCGGCGGCGTCAACCGCGAAGAGGGGGACCGCAAGACCCGGACCAACGACCGGGCCACCGACGGCGGCGAATGATCAGTCGGCAGTGCCCGAGCCGACCTCGGGCGAGGCGCCGGGATCCGAGGGTTCCTCGATGCCGGGGCCATCCCCCTGCGAGGCTTCCTCGAATTGCCAGTAGAGAATCAGCCCGGCGGCAAACACCACCACCAGAAGCATCCCCAGAAGTGGGACGATGTGGCGGCGCTTCTGCTTTTCCAGATTTGTACGCGGTGCGGACATGAGGCGCTCCCTTCCTGTCCCCCTGAAACCGCCAGACCCCGCGCAATGTTCCCGCTAGGGTTCGTCTTCCACCCGCTCCGCGCCCTCACGCATCGCGACGACCTCCTCGCGGTCCAGCCCGTAGGCGTCCTTTGCCGCAAGCTCGGCCTGGGCCTGCTCCCAGTGCTCGCGGTCCTTGCCTGCCGGGCGACCGGCCGCTTCCCAGATCTCGTAGGCACGCAGGCGGATGCGTTCGATGTCGCTCTGTTCCATCGGCTGCCCTTTCGGTTGCTGCCCGGAAGAACACCGGGAAGGCCGGAAAGTTCCTGCGGAACCACGCGCTTCGCGGCCGGGTTGCCCTGGCGGAGGAAATGTCTGATGGACGAGATCGTGCCTTTCGACCTGTCGCGCCTGATCCTGGGCGACCTGCCGCCGCTATTCCTGGCCGAGGTCGCCTTGCGGGTCGTCATCATCCTGGTCTGGACCATGGTGCTTCTGCGCTGGATCGGCGGGCGCAGCATCGCGCAGATGTCGGTGGTCGAGTTCCTACTGGTCATCGCACTCGGCTCGGCCGTGGGCGACCCGATGTTCCAGCCCGATGTGCCGCTCTTGCCGGCCATGCTGGTGATCCTTCTCGTCGTCCTGTTCGACAAGGCGGCCGACCTGATGCTTGCCCGCTGGCGGACGGCCAAGCGGGTGCTGGACGGCGGGCCGGTGGAGGTGATCCGCGACGGGGTCATCCGGCGCGACGGAATCACGGCGCGCGACCATGGCGCAACCGAGCTGATGGAGAAGTTGCGCCTGGCGGGCATCCGCAACCTTGGCCAGATCGACCGCGCCTATCTGGAGCCTTCGGGCGAGTTGTCGGTGTTCCTGCGCGACCGCCCCATCGCGGGCCTGCGCATCGTCCCGCCAATCGAACTGGCCGAACGCGATCCGCCCGCGCCGGGAGACCCCGGCTGCTGCATCGAATGCGGACGGATCGCATCGGCCCCGGTCACCACCTGCGAAAGCTGCGGCGAGGTCGACTGGACCCGGCCCCGGCAGGATGACTGAAAAGGAATGAAGGGCCCCGCACCCCTACGGGACCCTTCATCCACCCCACGCGCACACCCCAAGCACCGCGTGATCTGTATAAGGGTCCCGGGCGTCCTGCCCTGACAAGACTGTTTTCACCCGAATCCCCCGCTGTGGGCAAGCGGGGAGTGCCTCGCATTCGTTACAAATCCCACACAGTCAAAAGCCCGCACGCCGGACGCGCGGGCTTGTCACATGCGGCCGGATGCCGTTTACCTGTAGGCGGCTTCCCTGCCGAAATGCTTGACTAGCAGGTAATAGAACACCGCGCGGAACTTGTTGCGCTCGGACTTGCCATAGGTCTCGATGGCGGCATTGATCCCGTCCATCAGCGCGGGGCCATCCTGCAGACCCAGCTTCTTCACCAGGAAATTCGCCCGGATCCGCTCCAGCTCGTCCTTGTCCGAGGCCGCGACGGTCTGGGCGTCATTGTCATAGATCGACGGGCCGCAGCCGATGGTCACCTTGGTCAGAAGGTCCATGTCCGGGGTGACCTTGCACTTGGTCTTCAGGTCGTCCGCATATTTTGCGATCAATTCGTCGCGCTTGCCCATGCTATCCCTCGTTTCAATTGCCAAAGTCTCCCGTCGCTGCGGGACGGCGGCAGCTTAGGACAACGATCCTACGAGGCAATGGGAAAAAATGTCGCCCTGCGGAAGGGGGCCGGGACAGCTGCCCGGCCCGCTGCCCGATCAATAGCGATAATGATCCGACTTGAACGGACCTTCGACCTTGACGCCGATATAGGCGGCCTGTTCCGGCTTCAGCTCGGTCAGCTTGACGCCGATCTTCTTCAGATGCAGCCGCGCGACCTTCTCGTCCAGCGCCTTCGGCAGGATGTAGACGCCCGGCGCATAGTCCTTGCCCTTGGTCCACAGCTCGATCTGCGCCAGCACCTGGTTGGTGAAGCTGGCCGACATCACGAAGGACGGGTGGCCGGTGGCATTACCGAGGTTGAGGAGGCGGCCTTCGGACAAAAGGATGATCCGGCTGCCTGAAGGCATTTCGATCATGTCCACCTGGTCCTTGATGTTGGTCCACTTGTGGTTGCGCAGCGCCGCGACCTGGATCTCGTTGTCGAAATGCCCGATGTTGCCGACGATGGCCATGTCCTTCATCGCGCGCATGTGCTCGATGCGGATCACGTCCTTGTTGCCGGTGGTGGTGATGAAGATGTCGGCCGTGGCGACCTCGTCCTCCAGCAGCGTCACCTCATAGCCGTCCATCGCGGCCTGCAGGGCGCAGATCGGGTCGACTTCGGTTACCTTCACTCGTGCTCCGGCCCCGCGCAGCGACGCCGCCGAGCCCTTGCCCACGTCGCCATATCCGCAGACCACGGCGACCTTGCCGGCCATCATCGTGTCGGTGGCGCGGCGGATGCCGTCGACCAGGCTTTCCTTGCAGCCATACTTGTTGTCGAACTTCGACTTGGTAACCGAGTCGTTGACGTTGATCGCCGGGAAGGGCAGCTCGCCCTTCTTGTGCAGCTCGTAGAGGCGATGCACGCCGGTGGTGGTTTCCTCGCTGACACCCTGGATCGCCTCGCGCTGCTTGGTGAACCAGCCGGGGCTGGCGGCGAGGCGCTTGCGGATCTGGTTGAAGAGGCACACTTCCTCGTCCGAGGTCGGGACGGCGATCAGGTCGGTCTCGCCCGCCTCGACCCGCGCGCCGAGCAGGATATAGAGCGTCGCATCGCCGCCGTCGTCGAGGATCATGTTGCAGGTGCCGCCTTCCCCGCCGAACTGGAAGATGCGGTCGGTATAGTCCCAGTATTCCTCAAGGCTCTCGCCCTTGATGGCGAAGACGGGAGTGCCCGAGGCCGCGATGGCGGCGGCGGCGTGGTCCTGGGTCGAGAAGATGTTGCAGGACGCCCAGCGCACATCCGCGCCCAAGGCCTTCAGCGTCTCGATCAGCACGCCGGTCTGGATCGTCATGTGCAGCGAACCGGCGATCCGCGCGCCCTTCAGCGGCTGCGACGCACCGAACTCCTCGCGGCAGGCCATCAGGCCCGGCATTTCGGTTTCCGCGATGGTCAGTTCCTTGCGGCCGAACTCGGCGAGCGAGATGTCCTTGACGATATGGTCCATGGCGTCCTGAAATTCCTGTCTTTCGTTTCCCGCGCGGCCATAGCAAATGTGTCGGGTCAAGACAACGTGGGCCACCCGCCAAATGCACCTGGTCTTGATGCGTGCATAGTCAAGCGAGGCTTTCGATGACCGATCCCCAGCGCCACGACCAGGCCGTCGTCTTCTGTTGCGACCGGAACTATTATCCCATGGCGCTGTTCATGCTGCGCCAGATCGCCTTTCACAACCCGTTCCGCCGCTTCGACTTCGTGGTCGCCTCGCGCGATGACCTGCCCCTGCCCGACTGGGCCCGCGACCTGGGCCTGATCCTGCACCGGACCGGAGAGCTTCCCGCCCATGCCGAGGTCGCCCGCTTCATCGGCACCATGGCGCCGCTCTATCGCCTGACTCTCGCGCGCGAACTCGGCGACCGCTACCGCCGCATCCTCTATCTCGACTGCGACATGTTCGTCGAAGGCGGCGATCTGAACGGTCTGTTCCAGATCGACATCGGCCCGCATCCGATCGCCGCCGCATTGGACGCATATTATTTCTTCCGGCCCAACTTCCATGCCGAAGAATATGTGAAGGCGGGCCTTCCCGCACTCGCCTATGCCAATACCGGCTTCCAGCTGATCGAGACCCGCGCCTATGTCGAGCAGGAGGTCGAGCGGCGGTCGCTGGACATCTGCAACACCCATCCGCATGCCATCGTGCTGACCGACCAGTCGCTCACCAACCTCGCGCTGCGCGGCAAGTTCGCCCAGCTGGCGCCCTGCTGGAACTGGCAGCTGAATGGCCGCTATCCGCTGATCCCGGTGCGCTATCCCGTGTTCTTCCGCCATTTCGTCTCGCGCAAGAAACCGGACCGCGATTCCTCGGGCTGGTTCGACACCCGTTTCAACCACGCCTACCGCGAGTTCTACGCCACCTTCTTCCCCGAGGCGCTGGAGAAGCTTGCCCCGCCCTGCGATCCTGCGCCGATACCGCTGGTCGAGGCTTCGCGCATCATGCTGCGGCATTTCCGCGGCATGGGGCTGGTGAAGGCGATGATCGACCGTCACCCCGATCCCTACCGGGCGCGGATCTGACATGCCTCCCCGCGCCTGGCAACGCATGCTCTCGGGCCGCAGGCTGGACCTGCTGGACCCGACGCCGATGGACATCGAGGTCGAGGACATCGCCCATGGTCTTGCCTTCGTCGCGCGCTGGAATGGCCAGACGCGGGGCGATTTCGCCTATTCGGTGGCCGAACACTCGCTGCTGGTCGAGGAGATCTTCGCCCGGATGAACCCCGGCATCGCCGCCCGCTGGCGGCTGGCCGCCGTGCTGCATGACGCGCCGGAATATGTCATCGGCGACATGATCAGCCCGGTGAAGGCGGCCGTGGGGCCGGGTTATGGCGAGTTGGACCAGCGGCTGACCGCGGCGGTGCATCGTCGCTTCGGCCTGCCCGCCGTGCTGCCGGCGCCGATCAAGAAGCAGATCAAGGCGGCCGACAAGGTTTCCGCCTGGCTCGAGGCGGTGCGGATCGCGGGGTTTCAGGAGGCCGAGGCCGACCGGCTGTTCGGCCGCCCCGCGCCCGAGGTGCTTTGGCGGCTGGAAATCCGGCTACGCCCGCCCGCAGAGGTGCGGGCGGACTATATCGCTACCGTGGCCCGGCTGCTGGCCGCCTGCGACTGACGGTCTCAGACCGCCATGTCTTCCGGGCGGCGGCCCTTGGCGAGCGCCTCGCTGAACCAGCGCGGCTTGCGCCCGCGACCCGACCAGGTATCTGACGGATTGGCCGGATTTGCGTATTTCGCCGTCGAGGCCGTACGCTTGCGCGGCGAGGCCGCGCCGGTCAGTTCGGCCAGCGAAAAGCCCATTGCCCGGGCTCTCTCGTCCAGTTCCGCCAGCGCCTCGCGCTTGCGGCGGTCCTCATAACCGGCAATCGCCTTTGCGACCTGGGATTGCAGGTCCTTCAGCTCTTTCAGCGAAAGCGAATTCAGATCGTTGTTCAAGATTGTCCCCTCTCGAATATCCGCATCCATTGCATAGGCGCGTATATCCCGGTTGGCAACAATTCCGTTTCACTTCGGACTGCGTTTCGCAAGAATACGCTGGAGTGTCCGGCGATGCATCGAAAGCCGCCGCGCCGTTTCGCTGACATTGCGGTCGCACATCTCGTAGACCCGCTGGATATGTTCCCAGCGGACGCGATCGGCCGACATCGGGTTTTCCGGCGGCTCGGGCATTGCCTCGCCGCGCGAAAGCAGGGCCTGCGTCACGTCATTGGCATCGGCCGGCTTCGAGAGATAATCGACCGCGCCGATCTTCACCGCCGCCACCGCCGTCGCAATCGCGCCATAGCCGGTCAGGACGACAATCCGGCAATCCGGACGTTTCTCGCGCAGGGTCTCGATCACCTCAAGCCCGTTGCCATCCTCCAGCCGCAGGTCGACCACCGCATAGGCGGGCGGCCGGGCCAGGGCCTTGGCCCGCCCCTCGGCCACCGATTGCGCGGTTTCCGGCTGGAACCCGCGTTTTTCCATCGCCTTCGCCAGACGTTTCACGAAGGACTCGTCGTCATCGACCAGAAGAAGCGAACGGTCCGCTCCCAGATCGGCCTCGATATGCTCGGTCATGCGCCCTCCCTTCTGGTGCTTATTTCCCGGCCGAGGCCGCTTCGACGAAACAGGCAACGCTGTCGGCCATCTGCTCGGGTGTAACCTCGCGGCGGAAGAAGTCCACAAAGCCGGTGCCGGGGATCATCAGATAAGTGAATGTCGAATGATCCACCAGATAGAATTCGTCATCCCCGGGCTGCTTGCGATAATAGGTCTTGTAGGCCTGGCTGGCCGTCTTGACCTGCTCGGCGCTCCCGGTCAGGGCGATCAGCTTGGGATGCATGTTGTGGGCGTAATCGCCCAGCGCCTCGGGCGTATCCCGATCCGGGTCGATCGAGATGAAGACGGGGTTCACGTCGATCCCCCGCTCGTCCAGGATATCCACCGCCTCGACATTGCGCTGCATGTCGAAGGGACAGACATCGGGACAGAAGGTATAGCCGAAATAGACCAGGCTCGGCTTGGTGATCACTTCGGCATCCGTCACCGTCTCGCCCGCCGGATTGACCAGCGTGAAGGGCCCGCCGATTTCGCCGCCGGCAATCTGGCCTTGGCGGCATTGCGCAAAGGCATCGCCGGCGCGATTCGCAATCACATACCAGGCAGAACCTCCCAGGAAGGCCGCGACGACCCCCACTGCAACTCCCGCATAAAGCCTGGTCATCCGACCCTCCGTTCTTTCCAGCGCCGCATTGATCCCAGATGCGGCGCGGCATAACAATGGCAAACCGTCAGAAAAGGACAACGGATCGCACCATGGTGACTGCGGGCATTACCACCCCGGCGCATGAAGCGCGGGCCAACTGGGTGCGCCTGCGCACGCTCATCCTTTTGCGCTGGCTGGCGATCCTGGGCCAGATCGCCGCGCTCCTGGTCGCAGACCGCTTCTACGGGCTGGAACTGCCGCTCGGCCTCTGCTTCGCCGTCGTCGCCCTTTCGGTCCTGGCGAACATCTTCGCAAGCACCCTTTTCCCCGAGAACCGCCGCCTGTCCGAGACCGAGGCCTGCCTCACCCTCCTGTTCGACCTGGGCCAGCTCTGGTTCCTGATCCTCCTGGCCGGCGGGCTGACCAACCCCTTCGCCCTGCTGGTCCTTGCGCCCGTCACCATCTCGGCCAGCGCATTGCAGCTGCGCTCCACCGTCATCATCGGCGGGGTGGCGATCCTTCTCGTCACCATCGCCGCCTTCTGGTACCAGCCCCTGCGCTTTTCCGACGGGCGCGAGCTGGTCGTTCCCCCCACCTTCGCCTTCGGCTTCTGGCTGGCCATCGTCATCGGCATCCTCTTTCTCGGCCTCTACGCCCGCCGCGTCGCGACCGAGATCCGCTCGATGTCCGAGGCGCTGCTGGCCACCCAGATGGCCCTCGCGCGCGAGCAGAAGCTGACCGATCTCGGCGGCGTCGTCGCCGCCGCCGCGCATGAGCTGGGCACGCCCCTGGCCACCATCAAGCTGGTCAGCGCCGAGCTGATCGAGGAGCTGTCCGACCACCCCGACCTGCAAGAGGACGCCCGCCTGATCCGCGCGCAGGCCGACCGCTGCCGCGACATCCTGCGCGACATGGGCCGCGCCGGGAAGGACGACCTCCACCTGCGCCAGGCCCCGCTCTCCGCCGTCCTGCGCGAGGCGGCCGAACCCCACCTTTCACGCGGCAAGCAGGTGGAGTTCATCCTGATCCCCGAGGGCAGGACCCAGCCCACCATCCTGCGCCGCCCCGAGATCATCCACGGCCTGCGCAACCTGATCCAGAACGCGGTGGACTTTGCCCGTTCGACCGTCTGGATCGAGGTCGACTGGTCCGACAGCACCGTGACCCTGCGCATCATCGACGATGGCGAGGGTTTCCCCCAGAGCGTCATCGGCCGCATCGGCGACCCCTTCGTCCGCGCGCGAAGGGCCGAGCCGGAAGCCCCCCAGCGCCCCGGCTACGAGGGGATGGGCCTTGGCCTCTTCATCGCCAAGACGCTCCTGGAACGCTCGGGCGCCGAGTTGACCTTCGCCAATGCGACCGATCCCTTCCTTCCTTACGAGGACCGCCCCGCCCGCTGCGGTGCCGTGGTCGAGGCCGTCTGGCCGCTCGCCGATCTCCTCGCCCCGGCCGCGGGTGCCCTGGGGGAAAACCAGCGGATCGAGGGCTGAAACTGCATTAACCGCCGATTAACGACTTTCCGCCTAGCCTGCCGCAAAGGGGAAGCGGCATGGCGACGGAACTGATCTACGTTTTCGGCATGGTGGTCTCGGCCACGCTGGTGGTGCTCTCCAGCCTCCTCCTCCTGTCGGCCTGGCAGTCGCGGCAAACGCGGCCCGTGGCCAGCATCTTCCGCGACGGCAGGCCGGAGGCGACGGTCTTCCTCTTCGACGGCGACCGCCTGCTCGACGCCAGCCCCGCCGCGCGCCAGCTGGTGCCCGAAGCCGATGGCGCCGGCGCCTGGCAAAAGCTCCTCCTCCGCCTCGGGCCGATGTTTCCCGGCCTCGCCGACCGGATCGACAGCCTGCCGCGGCTGGGTCAGGTCCATGTCCCCTCCGGCTCCGGCGTGGTCCCGGCCATGGCGATCCATGCCGAACATGTCGCAGGCATGACCCGGCTGACCATGGTGGCCCCGGCCGATGGCCCGCAGTCCGGCCGCGATGCCGCCGCCACCGCCGCCCTCCAGCAAGAGGTCCTGTCGCAACGGGCGGTCCTGGCCCGTTCCCCCGTCCTGATGTGGAAGGAGGACGAGCAGGGCCAGGTCATCTGGGCCAACCACGCCTATCTCATCCGCGCGGTCGAGCTGCTGGCCGAGGGCGAGGATCTGACCTGGCCCCTGCCCCGGCTCTTCGACCGCCCCGACAACCGCAGCGCCACCCCGCCCCGCGCCCGGCTGCAGATGCAGAGCGGGCCGGAATGGTTCGACCTCTTCCGCGTCCCGGTCGGGGAGGAGACCTTCTGCTACGCCCTGGCCGCCAACGCCGCCGTCCAGGCCGAAACCGCCCTGCGCGAGTTCATGCAGACCCTGACCAAGACCTTCGCCGACCTGCCGATCGGCCTGGCGATCTTCGACCGCAACCGGGTGCTGCAGCTCTTCAACCCCGCCCTCACCGACCTCACCGCGCTGGCCCCGGATTTCCTGATCGCCCGCCCGACCCTCAGCGCGGTGCTGGATGCGATGCGGGCCCGCTCGATGATCCCCGAGCCCAAGGATTACCGCAGCTGGCGCCGCCAGCTCGTCCGCCTCGAGGAAGAGGCCGCTTCTGGCCGGTTCGAGGAAACCTGGAGCCTGCCGGGCGGCCAGACCTACCGCGTGATCGGCCGCCCTCATCCGAACGGCGCCCTTGCCTTCATGTTCGAGGACATCTCGACCGAGATGACCCGCACCCGCCGCTACCGCGCCGATCTGGAGCTGGGCCAGTCCGTGATCGACACCGTGGACGAGGCCGTGGCCGTCTTTTCGCAGGGCGGCCAGCTGGTGATGTCGAACCTCGCCTATGCCCGGCTCTGGGGCCACGATCCGGCCGTGCTCCTCTCGGACGCAGGGATCGGCACGCTCTGCAGCTGGTGGCGCGACCATACCGCGCCCAGCCTCCTGTGGGAGGATGCGACCGATTTCGTCCTGACCCTCAGCGACCGCACCGGCTGGAACGGCGAGGCGCGGCTTCTGGACGGACGTCTGATCGACTGCAAGTTCCGCCCCCTGACCGGCGGGGCGACGCTGATCACCTTCCGTCTGCGCCAGATGGCCGAGACGATGCCGAACCCCTCCGTCAGCCACCTCGCCCGCCTGCCCGTCCAGGCATGAGCGCGCTGTCCTCCGACGCGCCTCCTCAAGCACTTCGCGCACTCGTCGGCCCGGCGCAAAGAATACCCGTGAAGCGGCCCTGGTCGCCCCTTTTCCTCGCCGGTGCACGGAAGGATCCCGCCCCCCACCGCCTCGCTGCCCTGGCCCTCTGAAACACCGCAAGATGCTTCCTCTTGGAGAAATACTCCACGGGGGTGCGGGGGTGTGAAACCCCCGCTCCGCCACCAGCCAGAGGCGATGAGGGTTCCACTGCAAGGTCAACCCGGTGCCCGCCACCCCTTGCGGCCCGCCGGGCACCGGGTAGACTCGCTCCATGGCCCCCGAGACCGTCACCCTGATCCTGCCCGATGAGGCCGCAACCGCCGCCCTTGGCGCCCGGCTGGCCGCCCTGGCGCGACCGGGCGACGTGATCCTCCTCTCCGGCCCGATCGGCGCGGGGAAAAGCCACCTCGCCCGCGCCTTCATCCGTGCCCGTCTCGGACGCCACGAGGAGGTGCCCTCGCCCACTTTCACCCTGATCCAGACCTATGGTCCACCCGAGGACGAGATCTTCCACGCCGATCTCTACCGCCTCACCCATCCTGACGAGGTCTGGGAACTCGGCCTCGACGAGGCCTTCACCCGCGCGATCTGCCTGGTCGAATGGCCCGACCGGCTGGGCGCGCATCTGCCGCCGGACGCGCTGCGGCTGGAGCTCTCCGCTGCCGGCGAGGGGCGACTTGCCACCCTGACCGGCGGGCGCGGGGTCCTGCGCAAGGCGGCGCTGGATGTCTGATCGCGAGCGCCTGATCGAAGCCTTTCTCGCCGGCACCGGCTGGGACAGGGCCGACCGCCGCCATCTGGCCGGCGATGCCTCGGACCGGCGCTACTGGCGGCTGCGGCGGGGAAAGGACACGGCCGTCCTGATGGACAACCCGCCCGGAGGGGCCGACGATCCCGACGCCTTCGCCGCCATGGCCCGGCATCTGGCCGCCCTCGGCCTCTCGCCGCCCCGCCTGCTGGCCGAGGATACCGCCCTTGGCCTCCTCCTCCTGGAGGACCTCGGCGACGATCTTTTCGCCCGGCTCCTGGCGAGCGATCCCGACGCGGAAGCCGGGCTTTACGCCGCCGCCGTCGATGTCCTGGTCCGGCTCCAGGCCGCCCCGCCCCCGCCCGGCCTGCCGAACCTCTCCGCCCGCAATTGGGCCGAGGCCGCCGCCATGGCCCTGTCCGTCTACGCAAAAGCCGCCACCGGAACCGCGCCCGATCCCGACCACTTCACGGACAGCCTCACCCGCGCGCTGCAGACTCATGCCGACGGCCCCCGCGTCCTGATCCTGCGCGACTACCACGCCGAGAACCTACTCTGGCTACCCAGCCGCCAAGGGACCGCACGGGTGGGCCTCCTCGACTTCCAGCTCGGCCAGCTGGGGCAGCCGGGATATGACCTGGTCTCGCTCCTCCAGGACGCCCGCCGCGATGTCCGGCCCGCGACCGAAACGGCGATGATCGCCCGCTTCGCCGCCGCAACCGCCGCCGGCCCCGAAAGCTTCGCCGCCCATTACGCCACCCTCGGCGCCCAGCGCGCCCTGCGCATCCTCGGCGTCTTCGCCCGGCTCTGCACCGTCGCGGGCAAGCCCGGCTACCTGCGCCTGATGCCTCGCGTCTGGGGCCAGCTGCGGCAGAACCTCGCCCATCCGGCACTCGCCGACCTCCGCGCGATCTGCGACCGGGTCCTGCCCGACCCCAGCCCTTCCATCCTTGCCCGCATCGAAGCCCAATGCCCGATTTTCCCTTCCCGCTGAT
This sequence comes from Tabrizicola soli, assembly GCF_015999335.1. Lineage (GTDB taxonomy): Bacteria > Pseudomonadota > Alphaproteobacteria > Rhodobacterales > Rhodobacteraceae > Tabrizicola > Tabrizicola soli. The sequence continues at coordinate 106,635 of NZ_JAEACP010000008.1, forward strand.
GATCTTCGCCGCCGGTTTCGGCACCCGGATGGGCGCGCTGACCGCCGATCGGCCCAAGCCGCTGATCCCCGTCGCCGGCCGGCCGCTGATCGACCACGCGCTGCGGACCGCGACCGCGGCGGGGGTGCGGCGGGTGGTGGCGAACACGCATTACCGGGCCGGTCAGCTTGCCGCCCACCTGCAACCCCATGGCGTCCACATCAGCCATGAGGCCGACCGCATCCTGGAGACCGGCGGCGGGCTCAAGGCCGCCCTGCCGCTTCTCGGTCCCGGCCCGGTCGCGCTTCTGAACAGCGACGGGATCTGGACCGGCGCGAACCCGCTGGCCCAGCTTGCCGCCGTCTGGGATCCCGCCCGGATGGAGGCGCTCCTCCTCCTGCTGCCGCTGGCGCAGACCCTGGCGCATGGACCGAAGGGCGATTTCCGACTGGATCCGCAGGGCCGCATCTCGCGCGGTCAAGGCAGCGAGGATCACGTCTACATCGGCGCCTGCATCCTCTCTCCCGACCGCGTGGCCGCAAGCAGGGAGGAAGTCTTCTCGCTCAACCGCCCCTGGAACGAGATGATCGCGGCCGGCACCGCCTTCGGCCTTGTCCACCGGGGGCACTGGTGCGACGTGGGCCATCCCGAGGGGATCGCCGAGGCCGAACGGCTGTTGTGTGACCATGGCTGACCCCGCGCTCTACGCCCTGCCTCCCGGCGTCGATTTCCCGGCCGAACTGGTCGCGGGCCTTCTCGGCCGCATGCAGGGCCAGCCGCCCGAGGCCCTGGCCCGGATCACCCTGATCCTGAACACCCAGCGGATGCGGCGGCGGGTGACCGATTGCCTGCTGGCCCAAGGCGCGCGGCTTCTGCCCCGCCTCCTTCTCCTGCCCGATGCCGCCAGCCTTGGCCCTGCCCCCCTGCCCGCCGCCGTGCCTCCCTTGCGGCGGCGGCTGGAACTGACCGTGCTGCTCGACAAGCTCCTGCAGACCGGCACCACCGATTTCCCCCGCAGCGCGCTGTATGACCTGGCCGACAGCCTTGCCGCGCTGATGGAGGAGATGGAGGGCGAGGGCGTCCCGCCCGCACACATCGCCGCGCTGGATGTGGCCGACCATTCCGCCCATTGGGCGCGGACCCAGGCCTTCCTCGGCATCGTCGCCCAGACCATGGACCGCGACGAGGACGGCGAGGGACGGCTGCGGCAGGCGGTCCTGTCCCTCGCCGCACATTGGAAGGCGACGCCGCCCGCCGGTCCGGTGATCCTCGCCGGGTCCACCGGCTCGCGCGGGACGACGGCGCTGCTGATGCAGGCGGTGGCGCGGCTGCCGCAGGGGGCGGTCGTCCTGCCCGGCTACGACTTCGACCAGCCCACCGCCGTCTGGGACCGGCTCGACGACGCCCTGACGGCCGAGGATCACCCGCAATTCCGCTTCCGCGCGCTGATGGACCTTCTGGACTGCGGGCCGGACGCCGTCCACCCCTGGACCACCGCCGCCCCTCCGTCGCCAGAGCGCAACCGACTGATTTCCCTCTCGCTTCGCCCCGCGCCGATCACCGACCAATGGCTCGCCGAAGGACCCTCGCTGCCGCCGCTGATCCCGGCGACGCAGGACCTGACCCTGATCGAGGCTCCCGGCGAAAGGGCCGAGGCCTTTGCCATCGCCCTGATCCTGCGCAAGGCGGCCGAGGACGGGATCCGCGCCGCCCTGATCTCGCCCGACCGCAACCTGACCCGCCGCGTCACCGCCGCGCTGGACCGCTGGGGGATCCGCCCCGATGATTCCGCCGGCCGCCCGCTGCCGCTCTCCGCACCCGGCCGCTTCCTGCGCCAGGTTGCGGGGCTCATCGGCGAAAGGCTGACCTCGGACCGGCTGCTTTCGCTGCTGAAACACCCGCTCGCCTTCTCCGGCCCCGGTCGCGGCGCGCATCTGATCCTGACCCGCGAGCTTGAGCTTCACCTTCGCCGCCACGGCCCGGCCTTTCCCACGGCCGAAAGCCTGGCCACCTGGGCCGGGACCAGCCGGATCCAGGGGGCACGGGACTGGGCACGGATCCTGGGCGAGACGCTGCCGCCGCTGGCCGCCATCGGCCCCCTGCCGCTTGCCGCCTTCGTCGAGACGCACCTTGCCACCGCCGAACGCCTCGCCCAGGGCTTCGCGACCGAAGGCTCCGGCGCGCTGTGGGAGAAGGAGGCCGGCCAGAAGGCGGCCGAGGCGGTGGCGGAACTGAAGGCCGAGGCCGGGGTCGCCGGCATCCTGACCCCCGGCGACTACGGCCGCCTGTTCCACGGCGTCCTGCAACGGCACGAGGTGCGCGAGGCGGAAAGCGTCCATCCCGGAATCATGATCTGGGGCACCATCGAATCCCGGGTGCAGGGGGCCGAACTCGTCATCCTCGGCGGCCTCAACGAAGGCGCCTGGCCCGCCCAGCCGCCGCCCGACCCCTGGCTGAACCGCGCGATGCGCAAGGCGGCCGGTCTCCTTTTGCCGGAACGCCGGATCGGCCTTTCCGCGCATGACTACCAGCAGGCCGTGGCCGCGCCACGTGTCGTCCTCTCCCGCGCCACCAGGGGGGCCGAGGCGGAAACCGTCCCCGCGCGCTGGCTGAACCGGCTGGTCAACCTGATGTCCGGCCTGCCCGACCGCGACGGACCGCAGGCGCTGGAGCAGATGCGGCAACGGGGCCAGCACTGGCTCGCCCTCACTGCCCGCTTCGACCAGGTGGATCCCGTTCTCCCCGCCCCTCGCCCCTCGCCCCGCCCGCCGGTGACGGCACGGCCGAAACGCCTGTCGCTCACCGAAATCGGCCGCCTCGTCCGCGATCCCTACGCGATCTACGCCCGCCACGTCCTGCGCCTCTCGCCGCTCGACCCCCTCCGCCCCGAGGCCGACCCCCGCCTGCGCGGCGTGGTCCTGCACGAGATCCTGGAAAGCTTCATCCGGCGCGGCGGCGCCGACCGCGCCACGCTTCTGGCCGTGGCCGACGAGGTCCTGGCGGATCGCGTCGCCTGGCCGCTCGCCCGCACCGTCTGGCGCGTCCGCATCGCCAAGGCCGCCGACGCCTTCCTGCGCTATTCCGCCAGCACCGGCGGCACCCCCGTCCTGCTCGAGGAGAAGGGCGCCACCCCTGTCGCAGGCTTCGACTTCACCCTGACCGGCAAGCCCGACCGCATCGACCGGCTTGCCGACGGCCGGCTTCTCCTCATCGACTACAAGACCGGCGATCCGCCCAGCGAAAAGCAGCAGCGCACCTTCGACAAGCAGCTTCTCCTCGCCGCCGCCATGGCCGAACGCGGCGGTTTCGCCAAGCTCGGTCCCTCCGAGGTGGCGCAGCTGGCTTTCATCGGGTTGAAGGCCGAGTTGAAGAAGGTGGAAACCGAGCTGAAACCCGGCCAGGTCGGCGCGGTATGGGAAGAGTTCGTGCGCCTGATCCGGGCCTATGCCGAACCCGCCCAGGGCTACACCGCCCGCCGCGCGCTGATGTCGGAAAACGACAGCTCCGACTATGACCACCTGTCGCGCTATGGCGAATGGGACATGACCCAGGACCCCAGGGCCGAGGATCTGACATGACGATCAACCCCGCCTTCGAGGCCCAGATCGCCGCCGCCCATCCCGAGCGCAACACCTGGCTGTCCGCCAATGCCGGCTCGGGCAAGACCCGCGTGCTGACCGACCGGGTGGCGCGGCTTCTCCTGTCGGGGGTGGAACCGCAGCACATCCTCTGCCTCACCTATACCAAGGCCGCCGCGTCGGAGATGCAGAACCGCCTGTTCAAGCGGCTGGGCGAATGGGCCATGGCGCCCGAGCCCGACCTGCGCAAGGCGCTGCTCGACCTGGGCGAGGCCGACTTCTCCGCCCCCCGCCTCGCCCGCGCCCGGCAACTCTTTGCACGCGCCATCGAGACCCCCGGCGGCCTGCGCATCCAGACCATCCACAGCTTCTGCGGCAGCCTCCTGCGCCGCTTCCCGCTCGAGGCCGGGGTCCCCCCAGGTTTCGCCGAGCTTGACGACCGCTCCGCCCGCCAGATGCGCGCCGAGATCGTCGAGGAACTGGCCGACGGCCCGCACGCCCCCCTCGTCCGCCGCCTGGCGGAGGTGCAGGGGGCCGAGGATTTCGCCCCCCTGGTCGAGGAGCTGTCCCGCCACCGCGCCGCCTTCGCCACGCCGCTGGACGGGCCTGCGATCTGGGCGCTGTTCGACCTGCCGCAGGGCTACGGGTCCACCGACCTCCTGGCCGAGGCCTTCCTGGGCGACGAACCGCTCTGGTTCTCCGACCTGATCGCCGGGCTGGCGCAGGGCTCCTCCACCGACGGCAAGGCCGCCGACCGGCTGCGCCCTCTGGACCTTGGCAATCCCGACCGTGCGACCCTCGTCGCACTGGAAGGCCTGTTCCTGTTCGGCGAGGGGGCCAAGACCCCCTTTGCCGCAAAGATCGGGACCTTCCCCACCAAGGACACCCGCGCCCGCCTCGATCCCCTCATGGACCGTTGCGAGGCGCTGATGGCCAGGGTTGAAACCACCCGTGCCCGTCGCATCTGCCTTGAAGCGGCCGAGAAATCCCTCGCCCTCCACCGCTTCGCCGCCGCCTTCCTCCCGCTTTATGAGGGCCGCAAGGCCGCACACGGCTTGCTCGATTTCGACGATCTCATCGGCAAGGCCCTGAAACTGCTGAAGGACCCTTCGCTTGCGGCCTGGGTCCTCTACCGTCTCGACGGCGGTATCGACCACATCCTCGTCGACGAGGCGCAGGATACCAGCCCCGAACAATGGGACTTGATCGAGCATCTCGCGTCCGAATTGATCGCGGGCGAAGGTTCCTCCCTCCGCCCCCGCACGCTTTTCGTCGTGGGCGACAAGAAACAGTCGATCTACTCCTTCCAGGGCGCCGATGTCGCCGCCTTCGACCTCAAGCGCAACCATTTCCACAGTCGGCTCGAGGGTGGGCCGGGCCTTGTCGACCGCTTGCTGGAACACTCCTTCCGCTCTTCGCGCGCGGTCCTCGACGTGGTGGACCAGACCTTCACCCAGGCCGAATTCCAGGCCCTCGGCGGCGAATCCCGCCACCGCGCCTTCAATGAACGCTTGCCCGGTCGCGTCGATGTCTGGCCGGTCGAGGAAAAAGCCGAAGCGCCGGAACCGGGCGACTGGTTCGACCCCGTCGATGCCCGCAGCGCCGAGGATCCCCGCGTCATCCTCGCCCGCCGCATCGCCGAATGGATCCGCGACACCGTCGCCGCCGGGGTGCAGATCCCACAGGTCGCGCGCGATGGAAAACCGCCGCAACGTCCCGTACACTTCGGCGACTTCCTGATCCTGGTCCAGCGCCGCTCGCCCCTGTTCCATGAGATCATCCGCGCCTGCAAGGCGCTGGACCTGCCCATCGCCGGGGCCGACCGCCTGAAACTGGGCGGCGAGCTTGCCGTCCGCGATCTCACCGCCCTCCTCGCCTTCCTCGATACGCCCGAGGACGACCTCTCCCTCGCCTGCCTCCTCCGCTCTCCCCTCTGCGGCTGGTCCGAAACCGAGCTTTTCCGTCTTGCGAACCCCCGCAAGGGCTATTTGTGGGAAGTGCTGCGCGACGACGCCAACCACCGGGAAACGCTCGACTTTCTGAACGACATGCGCGCCCAGGCCGATTTCCTGCGGCCCTACGACCTGATCGAACGCGCGCTCCAGCGTCACGACGGCCGCCGCAAGCTCCTCGCCCGCCTCGGTCCCGAGGCGCAGGACGGCATCGACGAGCTTCTGTCGCAAGCCCTGGTCTACGAGGGCCACGAGGTGCCCAGCCTGACCGGCTTCCTGGTCTGGATGCAGACCGACGACGTCGAGGTGAAGCGGCAACTCGACGGCGAGGGGCGGCTGATCCGGGTGATGACCGTCCACGGCGCCAAGGGGCTGGAGGGCGAGATCGTCATCCTTCCCGACACCGGCGATCGCAAGCCACAGGAGCGCGACCAGCTTTTCCGCCTGCCCGAGGGCCCCGCCGTCTGGAAGATGCCCGCCGCAGAAAGCCCCGCGCCCATCGCCGCCGAACGCGCCGCCCGCAAGACGCGCGAGGCCGCCGAACGCCTGCGCCTCCTCTACGTCGCCATGACCAGGGCGCGCTGCTGGCTGATCACGGCGGCCGCAGGCGAGGTGACGCAGCCCGATTGCTGGTACAACCTGATCCGCGCCGGGGTGGACCGCGCCACGGCCTTCGACGCGGGCGCGGGTGTCCGCCGCCATGCCTTCGGCGACTGGCCCGAGCCGCTGACCCGGCTTCCCGCCGCGCAGATGTCCCCCGGCGCGCTTCCGGACTGGCTGACCCGCCCCGCCCCCGCGCATCTCGAGCCCCCGAAGTCGCTCTCCCCCTCCGATCTCGGCGGGGCCAAGGCGCTGCCGGGCGAACCGGCCTGGCCCGAAGCCGTCGCCAAGGCGCGCGGCACCGCGCTGCACCTCCTCCTCGAACGCCTGCCCGGCCTTGCCCCCGCCAGCTGGCCCGCCCATGCCGCCGGCCTGATCCCCGACCCGACGCTGGCCGCCGAGATCCTGGCCGAGGCGCGGCTGGTGCTGGATCACCCCGCCCTCGCCCCGCTCTTTTCCCCCGACACAATGGCCGAGGTCGCCGTGACCGCCCCCTGGCAGGGCCGCACCCTTGCGGGCAGCATCGACCGCCTGATCGTGACCCCCGAGCGGGTGCTGGTCATCGACTACAAGTCGAACGCCGTCGTGCCGCAAAGCCCGGCTCAGGTTCCCGAGGGTATCCTGCGCCAGCTTGGCGCCTATGCCCACATGCTCGCCCAGATCTACCCCGGCCGGCGGATCGAGACCGCGATCCTCTGGACCCGCACGCCTGCGCTGATGCCCATCGATCCCGAGATGGTGAGGCAGGCCCTGGCCCGCACCACGATCCCTTGACCTTCCCGCCCTGCGTCCATACCTTCTTGCCCGACAAATCCCGTAGGAGAACGACCATGGGCGCTGCCACTGTCGCAGTCACCGATGCCACTTTCGATGCCGAAGTCCGCAAGTCGCCGATTCCGGTTGTCGTGGATTTCTGGGCCGAATGGTGCGGCCCCTGCCGCCAGATCGGCCCGGCGCTGGAAGAGCTCGCCGCGCAATATGCCGGCAAGGTCAAGATCGTGAAGGTCAACGTGGACGAGAACCCGGACAGCCCCGCCGTCCTCGGCGTGCGCGGCATCCCGGCGCTGTTCATGTTCAAGGACGGCCAGGTCGTCTCGAACAAGGTCGGCGCCGCCCCCAAGGCCGCGCTGGAGACCTGGATCAAGTCGGCGATCTGACCCGCTCCCGCCAGACGCCCGACCGCAAGGCCGGGCGTTTTCTTTTGCCCCTTTTCACTGCCCGTCGCAACCGGCACGCCAGGCGTCGGGGCCAGAGCTTCCGGCTCCTCGCGCATTGGCAGAGTGCGCTCATGCCGCTCCGCCCCTCTCCCCTCCTGTTCCTCACCCTCACCACCGCCCTCGTGATCTGCTGGAGCTCGGGCTTCGTCGGCATCCGCTTCACCACCGACAGCGCCACCGTGCCGCAGATCCTGTTCGGCCGCAGCCTGCTTTCCGGCCTCTGCCTTCTTCCTCTGGCGCTCATGCGCGGTCCAAGGATCACCCCCCGCGCCGTGCTCGAGCAGGGCGCCTATGCCTTCCTCGGCATGTTCCTCTACCTCGGCGGCTTCGCCCTCGCGATCGGCGAGGGCGTGCCGACCGGCCTTGTCGCGCTGATGGCGGACCTCGTGCCCCTGGGCATCGCCGTCCTCTCCGCCCCCCTCCTTGCGCAGCCGCTCTCGCCGCAGCAATGGCTCGGCACCGCCGTCGCCCTCTCCGGAGTCCTCCTCGTCTCGGCCGACGCGCTGTCGCTGGGCGCGGCCCCGGCCCATGCCTATGCCCTGCCGATCCTCGGGATGCTGGCCTTCGCCCTCTCCACCGTGATGCAGGAACGCCGCGCCGCGCTGCCTTTGAGCATCCCGCAGCGGCTTTGCCTGCAATGCCTCTGGGCCGCCGCGATGTTCGCCCCCGTGGCGGCGACCACCGGCAGCCTCTTTCCGCCGCTGACCCTCGACTACGCGATGGGAATGGCCTGGCTGGTGATCCTCGCCACCTACGGCGGCTGGCTGATCTATTACCTCTTCCTGCGCCTCTACCCGCCGGCCATGGTCTCGGCCACCGTCTACCTCAGCCCGCCTGTCACCATGCTCTGGGCCTGGACCCTGTTCCATGAGCCCTTGACCCTCGCCATGGCCCTCGGCCTCGCCGTCACCCTTGGTGGCGTGGCGCTGGTCGCCACCGGGCGGATGCGCGTCACCGCGGCGGCGGAGTGACCGCCGGACAGGACTTCGCTTTCCATCGCAGGTATTTTCCTGTATGGCCCCGCCCATCTGAGACGTGAGGCCCGCCCCCGGGGCCCGTGCGAAGGATCGGGGGGACGGCGGCAATGGGGCCGCCATATGCGGGGGCACCGGCAGGGGCCGGGTCCTCAGAGGAAACGATACATGTTCAATGTGACGAAGAAATCGATCCAGTGGGGCAATGAAACGCTCACGCTGGAAACGGGGAAAGTTGCGCGCCAGGCCGATGGGTCGGTGATCGCGACGCTGGGCGAAACCCAGGTGATGGCCAACGTGACCTTCGCGCGCGCCGCGAAGCCGGGCCAGGACTTCTTCCCCCTGACCGTTCACTATCAGGAAAAATACTACGCAGCCGGCAAGATCCCCGGCGGCTTCTTCAAGCGCGAGGCGCGGCCCAGCGAAAAAGAGACGCTGACCTCGCGTCTGATCGACCGTCCGATCCGCCCGCTGTTCGTCGACGGTTTCCGCAACGAAGTGCTGGTCATGGCGACCGTGCTCTCCTGCGACCTCGTGAACGACCCGGACGTCGTGGCGATGATCGCCACCTCGGCCGCCCTGACGGTTTCGGGCGTGCCCTTCATGGGCCCGATCGGCGCGGCCCGCGTCGGTTTCGTCGACGGCCAGTATGTGCTGAACCCGGCGATGGACGACATGACGCAACTGCGCATGAAGCCCGACCAGCGCCTTGACCTCGTCATCGCCGGCACGAAAGACGCCGTGATGATGGTCGAATCCGAGGCTTACGAGCTGACGGAAGAGGAAATGCTCGGCGCCGTGGTCTTCGGCCACGAACAGATGCAGCCGGTCATCGACCTGATCATCGACTTTGCCGAAGCCTCGGCGAAAGAGCCGTTCGACTTCACCCCGCCCGACTACTCGGCGCTTTACGCCAAGGTGAAAACCGCGGGCGAGGAGCAGATGCGCGCCGCATTTGCGATCCGCGACAAGCAGGACCGCACCAACGCCATCGATGCCGCCGTCCAGGCGATCAAGGCCGCGATGACCGAGGAAGATCAGGCCGACGCCAACCTCGGCCCGGCGATCAAGCAGCTGGAATCGGCCGTCCTGCGCGGCGACGTGGTCAAGCATGGCCGCCGGATCGACGGCCGCGACACCAGGACCGTCCGCCCGATTGTGGCGGAAACCGGCGTGTTGCCGCGCGCCCACGGCTCGGCGCTGTTCACCCGGGGTGAAACCCAGGGCCTCGTGGTGACGACGCTCGGCACCGGCGAGGATGAGCAGATCATCGACGCCCTGAACGGCAACTACCGCTCCAACTTCCTGCTGCACTACAACTTCCCGCCCTATTCGGTCGGCGAGGTTGGCCGCGTGGGCAGCCCCGGCCGTCGCGAGATCGGTCACGGCAAGCTCGCCTGGCGCGCGCTGCAGGCGGTTCTCCCGGCGCCGACCGACTTCCCCTACACGATCCGCGTGGTCTCCGAGATCACCGAATCGAACGGCTCCTCCTCGATGGCCTCGGTCTGCGGCGGCTCGCTGTCGATGATGGACGCGGGCGTGCCGCTGAAGGCGCCGGTCGCGGGCGTTGCCATGGGTCTGGTGCTGGAAGATGACGGCTCCTGGGCAGTGCTGACCGACATCCTCGGCGACGAGGATCATCTCGGCGACATGGACTTCAAGGTTGCCGGCACCGCCTCGGGGATCACCTCGCTGCAGATGGACATCAAGGTCGCCGGGATCACCCCGGAGATCATGAAACAGGCTCTCGCCCAGGCGAAAGACGGCCGTCTGCACATCCTGGGCGAAATGGCCAAGGCCCTCAGCGCTCCGCAGGGCTTCAGCGAATACGCCCCGAAGATCGAGACGATGCAGATCCCGACCGACAAGATCCGCGAAGTGATCGGCTCCGGCGGCAAGGTCATCCGCGAGATCGTCGAGGTCTCGGGCGCCAAGGTCGACATCAACGACGACGGCGTGATCAAGATCGCCTCGAACGACCAGAAGGCCATCAAGAAGGCCTATGACATGATCTGGTCGATCGTGGCCGAGCCTGAAGACGGCAAGATCTACACCGGCAAGGTGGTGAAACTGGTCGACTTCGGCGCCTTCGTGAACTTCTTCGGCAAGCGCGACGGTCTGGTGCATGTGAGCCAGATCGCCAACAAGCGCCTGAACCACCCGAACGAGGTGCTGAAGGAAGGCCAGGAGGTCAAGGTCAAGCTTCTGGGCTTCGACGACCGCGGCAAGGTCCGCCTTGGCATGAAGATGGTCGACCAGGAGACCGGCGAGGAAATCACGGAAAAGAAAGAGGAATCGGCCGAGGGCTGAACCACTTTCCAAGCCGAACGAAAGGCCCCGGGGGGAACCCCGGGGCCTTTTTCGCATTCTCTCCCTGCGCTTTCACGACTTTGTCGGATGCGCCCCCGGCTTGCCTGTCGCAAGCTTGGCCCCAGCGAAGGAGACGGCAAGATGATCCGACCCCCCCTGACACGACGACAGATCCTTGGCGCGGGCCTCGCCGCCGCACTCCCGCTCCGCGCCTTCGGCCATGCCGAGCAATCGGCCGAATCCTGGGTCGTGCCCGAGGAATTCCTCCCCCGTCCGGTCCGCTTCCAGGACCCGCAGGAACCCGGCTCGATCATCGTGGACCCGGACTATTTCGCGCTTTACCACGTCCTGACCCCGCGCAAGGGGATGCAGTATTCCGTCGGCGTCGGCCGCGGCAACCTTTATGAAGCCGGCTGGTTTACCCTTGGCGCCAAGAAGGAATGGCCCAGCTGGACGCCCACCAAGGACATGATCGCCCGCGACCCCGACAGCTATGCGAAATGGGCCGAGGGAATGCCCGGGGGCCCGAAGAACCCCCTCGGGGCGCGGGCGCTGTATCTCTTCGACGACAGCGGCGCCGACACCTTCCTGCGCATCCACGGCACGCCCGAGCCCTGGACCATCGGCTCCGCCGTCTCGAACGGCTGCGTGCGACTGGTCAACGACGACATCACCACGCTTTACGACGCGGTCGAACTGGGCGCGCCGGTGCTTCTGCTCCCCAAGCTTGAAAGCGTGTAGGGGCACCCGAAGGCGCCCCGCCGATCTCAGGCCTTGGCGAAGCGCAGGTACGGCAGCTTGATGTCCAGTTCGCCGAAGCGTTCCTTGGCCTGCTCGTTGTTCAGCGCCAGCGCAACGATCACGTCCTGCCCCGGCACCCAGTTGGCCGGGGTCGCCAGCGGCACGCCGTCGGTCTTCTGCACCGCATCCAGCGCGCGCAGGATCTCGGCGAAGTTGCGGCCGATCGACATCGGATAGGTCATCGACAGGCGGATCTTCTTGTCCGGCCCGATGATGTAGACCGTCCGCACCGTCGCCGAATTGGCAGGCGTCCGACCTTCGGTCGGCAGGTAGAAATCGGCCGGCAGCATGTCATAGGCCTTGGCCACGGTGAGCGAGGTGTCGTCGATGATCGGGAAATCCGCCGGAGCGCCGCCAAAGGACTCGATGTCGCGCTTCCACTTGCCGTGGTCGTCGACCGAGTCGACCGAGACGCCGATCACCTTGGTGTTGCGCTTCTTCCACTCGGCAGCCAGCTGGGCCACGGCGGCGAATTCCGTGGTGCAGACCGGGGTGAAGTCGCGCGGGTGGCTGAAGATGATGCCATAGCTGTCGCCCAGCCAGTCATGGAACCGGATCGTGCCGGCAGTCGATTCGGCGGTGAAATCGGGGGCGGTATCGTTGATGCGGACGGCCATGGAAACCTCGTCTGGTTGGAATCGCGATTGGGGCGAAGATATGCCAGTCGGAACAGGGTTTCATCAACCGCGGCCTCTCCTCCTGAAATTAGGAAAACTGTTCCCCCACCATGGACATCTTCGCAAGTTTGTTCTGCAAGACGCCTCAGTCGAAGGTGCCGGTCACCCGCCCGAACAACATGAAGGCCCGCGCGGTGCGCGTGTCTGACAGCTCGGCCACCTCGGCGTCCGTGGCATTCGGCTCGGCTGCGGCGAAGGTCCGGTCGAAGGTCCGCAGGAAATGGTGCGCCGCATCGCGGAAGACCGGGTCCGTCTTCATCCGCGCCGCGGTCAGCGCCAGCACAGCCTCGTCACGGATGCCGCCGACCGCCGCGATCGCCTTGCCGCGCTCTCCGGCCGCGAAGCGCCGCCACAGCTCGGGCGGACAGGGCTCGGGCGGCAGGTCGTCCATGTAGGTCCCGTCCTGGCTGAGCAGCGTCAGCACATCCTGCGCCGCGCGGATCAGCTTGGCCACCGTCCGGTCCGCCAGCGCCAGACGCAGGGCGCGGAAACCCTCCTTGTCCTGGGGCGATTCCGGGAATTGCAGCGCCCGGATGAAATCGGCGATCGACAGCGGCGGCGGCACCTCCTCGGGCTCCAGCGCTAGCGCGGGCTGTTCCGCGGGAGGTTCGGGCTGCGGCCGCGCCGTCGTCGTCCGGTTCTGCCGCGCCGCCGGCGGTTCCTCGGACCGGGCCGCCAGCCGCACCTGCGCCGGGATCTGCGCCGGGACGGGGGCCGCGCGCATCGTCTCCAGCGTCGCCTGCAATCGCGCCGCCTCGTCCCGCAACGCGTGCACCGAGCGCAGCGTGGACACCACCCCCCAGATCAGCACGACCGGCAGCACTGCCATCAGCAGCACCAGAACCCAGCCGAAGACTCCCCGCGTCTCGCCGCCAAGGAACACATCCGACAAGACCAGCAGGACCCAGAGCAGGCTCAGCCCCGCGCCGGCCGCCTCCAGCCCGCGCCCGGCGGGCAGCGGCGGCAGGGACGGCAGATCTCGCGTCGGTCTCACCGGAACGCCCTAAAGATAGCGGACGCTGAGGATTTCGTAGGACCGGGTTCCGCCGGGGGTCTTGACCTCCACGCTGTCGCCCTCGTCCTTGCCGATCAGGGAGCGGGCCAGGGGAGAGCGGATGTTCAGAAGCCCGTTCTCGATGTCGGCCTCGGTCTCGCCGACGATCTGATAGGTCTTTTCCTCATCGGTATCCTCGTCCACCACCGTCACCGTGGCGCCGAACTTGACCGAGCCGGAGAGTTTCGACGGGTCGATGACCTCCGCCAGGGAAAGCAGGCCCTCAAGCTCCTTGATCCGGCCCTCGATGAAACCCTGCTTCTCGCGCGCGGCGTGGTACTCGGCGTTTTCCGACAGGTCGCCATGCTCGCGCGCCTCGGCGATATCGCGGATGATCGCCGGGCGGTCGACGGTTTTCAGCTGCTTCAGTTCGCCATCCAGCGCGTCGAAACCGCGCCGCGTCATCGGGATCTTTTCCATCGGCCTTCCACTGCAAAACAAGAAGCCACGGGCCGGGTTGCGACCTGTGACTTCATACGATCTCGCGCTCACCTCACCCGATGGGCCCCGGAATTGCAAGGGGGGATGCCGGAAACCGGCGGCGAAGCACCCCCGCGCCACCGCGTCACGGTTGACCTCGGGGCGATGCTGGGGCAACAGGAACCCCGCAGGAATTTGGCGTCCCCGGGGGGAGGAACAGGCATGACCGCGATCCAGCGCGAGAAGATGGACTATGACGTCGTGATCGTCGGCGCCGGGCCTGCCGGCCTCTCGGCAGCGATCCGGCTCAAGCAGCTTGATCCCGATCGTTCGGTCGTGGTGCTGGAGAAAGGCTCCGAGGTCGGCGCGCATATCCTGTCCGGCGCCGTCCTCGATCCTTGCGGCCTGGATGCCCTGCTGCCCGACTGGCGGACCATGGACGCGCCGATCAAGACCGAGGTGAAGGAGGACAACTTCTACCTCCTCGGCCCGGCGGGCCAGATCCGCATCCCGAACTGGCCGATGCCGCCCTTGATGAACAACCATGGCAACTACATCGTCTCGATGGCCAACGTCTGCCGCTGGATGGCCGGCGTGGCCGAAGGGCTGGGCGTCGAGATCTTCCCCGGCATGGCCTGTTCCGAGCTGGTTTATGAGGGCGACACCGTCGTCGGCGTGGTGGCGGGCGAATTCGGCCGCGACCCCGAAACGCGCGAGCCCGGCCCCTCCTACGAGCCCGGCATGGAACTGCGCGGCAAATATGTCTTCCTGTCCGAAGGCGTGCGCGGCAGCCTGGCCAAGGAAGTCATCGGCAAATACCAGCTGTCGAACGGCCACTGCCCGCAGAAGTTCGGCCTCGGCATGAAGGAAATCTGGGAGATCGACCCTTCGAAGCACCGCGAGGGCACCGTCACCCACACGATGGGCTGGCCGCTGGGCAAGAACGCGGGCGGCGGGTCGTTCATCTATCATCTTGAAAACAATCAGGTCTACGTGGGCTTCGTCGTCCACCTGAACTACGCGAATCCGCATCTCTACCCCTACATGGAATTCCAGCGATTCAAGCACCACCCGATGGTGGCGGACCTGCTGAAGGGCGGCAAACGCGTGGCCTATGGCGCCCGCGCGATCTCCGAGGGCGGCTGGCAGTCGATCCCGAAGTTGGTCGCCCCCGGCGTGGCGCTTCTGGGCTGCTCGGCGGGCCTGGTGAACGTGCCCCGCATCAAGGGCAACCACAACGCCATGCTCTCCGGCAAGGCCGCCGCCGAGGCCGCCCATGCCGCCATCACCGCCGGCCGCGCCAGGGATGAGCTGGCCGCCTATGAGACCGAGGTCCGCTCCGGCCCGATCGCCAGGGACCTGAAGAAGGTCCGCAACGTCAAGCCCCTGTGGTCGAAGTTCGGCCTGACTGCCAGCCTGATGGGCGGCGGCCTCGACATGTGGACCAACACGCTGGGCTTCTCGCTCTTCGGCACACTGAAGCACGGCAAGTCCGACGCGGCGGCGACCGGCCTCGCCAAGGACTTCCAGCCGATCGACTATCCGAAACCCGACGGCAAGCTGTCCTTCGACCGGCTGACCAACGTCGCCTTCTCCTTCACCAACCATGACGAGAACCAGCCCGCCCACCTGGTGCTGAAGGACCCCTCGGTCCCGATCGCCGTCAACCTGCCGAAATACGCCGAACCCGCGCAGCGTTACTGCCCGGCCGGAGTCTACGAGGTGCTGGGCGAAGGCCAGGACGCCACCTTCCGGATCAACTTCCAGAACTGCGTCCACTGCAAGACCTGCGACATCAAGGACCCGTCACAGAATATCAACTGGACCACGCCCCAGGGCGGCGGCGGCCCGAACTACCCCAACATGTGACGGTTCACGCAAGCGTGTTGCGCAAAAGGTTGCGGGCGGGCGGGACAAGGCCCGCCCGCATTGCCTTGTCCCGCCCGGCCCGCTAGCTTTCCGGCACCGCCCGAGGAGTGTCCGATGCCCAAGTCCCGCCTGTTCACCGCGCTTGCGCTTGCCGCAGCCCTGGGCACCCCGCTGCGGGCCGAGGATGCCGGGGCCTATCTCGCCGCGCGGGTGGCCGAAGCGCAGAACGATTTCCGCGCCGCCTCGGGCTGGTACGGCCGCGCGATCCTCTCGGACGGCAGCACCCCGGCCCTGCTGGAAGGCGCGATCCTTGCCGAACTGGGCAGTGGCGACTTTGCCCTGGCCGTCGAGGCCGCGCGCAAGCTCAAGACCCTGCAGGCCGAGCCCAGCCAGCTCGCCGAATTTGCCCTTCTCGCCGACGAGGCCCAGCGCGAGGATTACGCCGCCCTGCTGGCCGCCGCCGACAAGGGTCGCAATGTCGGAGAACTGGTCGATGGCCTGGTCCGCGCCTGGGCCAGTGTCGGCGCGGGCAAGATGTCCGACGCCCTTGCCGCCTTCGACGAGATCAGCCGGACCGAGGGCCTCGCCGCCTTCGGCCAGTACCACAAGGGCCTGGCGCTCGCCTCGGTCGGCGATCTCGAGGGCGCCGACGAGATCCTCTCCGGCCGCGCCGCCGGGCCGATCTACATGATGCGTCGCGGCGTTTTCGCCCATGTCCAGATCCTCAGCCAGCTGGAACGCAACGCCGATGCGCTGGCACTGCTGGACAAATCCTTCGGCACCGGCCCCGACCCGATCGTCGATGCCCTGCGCCACCGGCTCCAGGCCGGCGAGCCCCTGCCGTTCGACACGGTCCGCTCCGCCCGCGACGGCATCGCCGAGGTGTTCTTCTCGGTCGCCACCGCGCTGAACGGCGACGCCGATCCGGTCTATACCCTCCTGCACCTGCGCGTGGCGGGCTACCTGCGCCCGGATCATACCGACGCCAAGCTTCTGACCGCCGATGTGCTGGAAACGCTGGGCCAGCACCAGCTCGCCGCCGAGACCTACGCCAGCTTCCCGGCCGAGGATCCCGCCCATGTCTCGGCCGAGATCGGCCGCGCCGGGGCGCTCTGGTCGGACGGCAAGGTCGACGCCGCGATCGAGGCGCTGCAGGCCCTGGCCCGCGCCAATCCCGGCCTGGTCTCGGTCCAGTTCGCCCTGGCCGACATGCTGCGCGCCGAAGACCGTTTCGACGAGGCGCGAACCGCCTATACCGCCGCCATTGATCTGAAGCCCCGGATCGGCAAGGAGGACTGGGTGCTGTTCTTCTATCGCGGCATCTGCCACGAGCAGTTGAGGGACTGGGCCCCGGCCGAGGCCGATTTCCGCAAGGCGCTGGAGCTGAACCCCAACCAGCCGCAGGTCCTGAACTATCTCGGCTACGGCCTCGTGGACCGGGGCGAGAAGCTGGACGAGGCGCTGGCCATGATCGAGAAGGCCGTCGCCGCCGACCCGGACAAGGGCTATATCATCGACAGCCTCGCCTGGGCCTATTTCCGCCTTGGCCGCTATGCCGATGCGCTGGAGCCGATGGAGAAGGCCTCGCTCCTGGAGCCGGTCGATCCGGTCGTCACCGACCATCTGGGCGACGTCTACTGGATGGTGGGCCGCAAGCTCGAGGCGCGGTTCCAGTGGCGCCGGGCGCTTTCCTTCGAGCCGACCGAAACCGATGCCGAGCGCATCCGCCGCAAGCTTGAACTCGGGCTCGACGCGGTGATGGCGGCGGAGGGCGGCTCGGCCCCGGCCAAGCCTCCGCTCAAGGCCGCCGAGAATGGCGATTGAGCCGGTCCAGGTTTTCGCCCCGGCCAAGCTGAACCTCTGTCTCCATGTCACCGGGCGGCGGCCGGACGGCTATCACCTGCTCGACAGCCTGGTGGTCTTCGCCTCGGTGGGCGACCGGGTAAGCGCGGACATGGGACCGGAGCTCACGCTAAGGATCACCGGGCCCGAGGCCGCGGATCTCACGGCCGGGCCCGACAATCTGGTGCTGCGGGCGGCCCTTGCGATGGGCCTGGACGCGACTCTGGTTCTGGAGAAGATCCTGCCCCTCGCCTCCGGCATCGGCGGCGGCTCGGCCGATGCGGCGGCCACGCTGCGCGCTCTGGCCCGGTTGACCGGCAGGCCCCTGCCACCGATGGCAGGGGTGCTGCGGCTTGGCGCCGATGTGCCGGTCTGCCTTGCCGGCCGCCCCACCCGCATGTCCGGCATCGGCGAGATCCTGCACCCCCTGCCGCCGCTTCCGGCCATGGCCTGCGTCCTGGTCAACCCGCGTGTGCCCGTCCCCACGCCCCCGGTCTTCGCCGCCCTCGCCCGGCGCGACAATCCCCCGCTGCCCGACCTGCCCGCCCACGCCCTGGCCTGCGCCCCCGCGCTTGCCGCCTGGCTTTCCGCCCATACGCGCAACGACCTCGCGGCCCCCGCCCGCGAGGTCGCCCCGGTTCTGGCGGAAGTGCAAGCGGCGCTGGAGGCCACGCCGGACTGCCTCCTGGCCCGGATGTCCGGCTCCGGCGGCACCCATTTCGGCCTGTTCGCCGACTCCGCCACCGCAGAGAACGCCGCCGCGACCCTCCGCACCACGCATCCCGCCTGGTGGGTGGCGCCCGGCCGGATCCTGGACTGACCTGCCCCCCTCCCACAGCCGCTCGTCGAGCACTTCGTGCACTCCTCGCCCCGGTCCCGCGACGAGCCGCGAAGTACCCGAGGAGCCGCACCGCCAGCTGTTTTCCGACGCACTGCGACGAGTGCACGAAGTGCTTGAGGAGCCGCCCCTTGGCAGAGCGGCCGGCCCCCAGGCCATGACGCTCCGGAACGGCTCCCACCACCCTTGCCCGCAGCAATCAGCCACAGCCGGGTTAACCAATCCTGAATATCCACAGGCAACCCATTGATATCACGGCATCCTCAGCGTCTGCCCGCGTGGACGGCCCTTTCTCAGAAATAGCTCCGCACCAGCGCCCCCGAGACCAGCGCCCAACCGTCCGCCACCACGAAGAAGATCAGCTTGAACGGCAGCGAGACCACCGCCGGCGGGACCATCATCATCCCCATCGACATCAGGATCGCCGCCACCACCAGGTCGATGATCAGGAAGGGCAGGAAGATCATGAACCCGATCTCGAAGGCCCGCTGGATCTCGGAGAGCAGGAAGGATGGCACGAGCAAGGAAAGAGGCGCCTCGCCCGGCGGAACCGGCGCGACCGCCGCCCCCGGCGTCACCCGCAGGTCCTGGAGGATCTGGAAGGTCTCGGGATCGACCCGCAGCGACATGAACTCGCGGAAGGGCAGGATCGCCGCCTGCAACGCCGGGCCCATCTCCATCCTGCCGCTGGTCAGCGGCTCGATCCCGCTGACCCAGGCCTCGGTGAAGACCGGATCCATCACATACCAGGTAAGGAACATCGCAAGGCTGACGATCAGCATGTTCGGCGGTGCCTGCTGCAGCCCGATCGCCTGCCGCAGGATCGACAGCACGGTGACGATGAAGGGAAAGCAGGTCACCATCACCGCCAGACCGGGCGCGATGCTCAGTACCGTGACCAGCAGCAGAAGCTGCACCGACCGCATCGAGAGCGAGCCCTCCCCGCCCAGGTCGATCGACAGCGCCTGCGCCGCCGCAGGCCCGGCGACGCCGGCCAGCAGCGCGGCAAGGAGCAGGCTGCGGCTCACAGTCCACCGCGAAGATTGGCGACCTCGGTCAGGCGGACGGCAAGCTGGCCGGCATTCTCGCCCTCCAGTTCGGTCAGCTCGCCCCGGGCGATCAGCCGGTCGCCGACATACAGTTCCACCGGATCGTCCACCCTGCGGTCCAGTTGCAGGACCGCATCCTTGGACAGCCGCAGGAGGTCGCGCACCAGGGGACGGGCGCGGCCGACCGAGATCGTGACCTCGATCGGGACCTGGCTGAAGGGGTTGCTGTCGGCCAGTTCATCCATGGGAAGGCTCCTCGTCTGAAAGGTTGAAGAAGGCGTGGACGGCAGCCGAGATGTCCCGGGTCACGCGGTCCAGATCGACGCTCGTCTCCCGTGGGCCGAGCCGGATGTAGACCTGCCCCTCGCCCAGCGAATCCTCTTCCTCGATCACCACCGGCAAGCCGCTCGCCTGCGCCACCAGCCCCTCGACCCGCTCGCGCGCCGCCGGGTTCAGGACCAGCGTCACCGGAGCGTCCCCCATTTCCTCGGCCATCGGTGCCAGCGCCTCCAGCACGGTCGGCGCCAGCGCCTCGCGCGCGATGCCGGGCAGGAGGCGGCCCGCCATCTCCAGGATCAGCGGCCTGACCGCCTGCAGGACATGGCTCCGGGCGTCCTGGAAGGTGAAGGACAGGCTTTGCAGGTTGCGCGCAAGGTCGGCGCGGATCCGGCTCTGGTCGCCCTGCTGTGCAGCCGAGGCATCCTCCCAGCCGGCCGAATAGCCCTGTTCATACGAGGCGATCTTCGCCTCCTCCAGCGCGCTCACCTCGACCAGGGGCTGCAGGCCGCCATCCGGCGCGGCGGCGGTGTCGAAGATCTCGAGCCGCAGACCTGCCATCACGCGGGCTCCTCTTCGGTTTCCATCCAGTTGCGCAGGATCTCGATCGATTCGGCCTGGCGCTCCTCGATCAGGCGGCGCAGACGCGAGGCGGGATCTTCCTCGACGGCGGAAAGGTCCGGCATATCGGCCATGGCGCTGCCGAAGGCCGGCATCGGGAAGGCGGGCTCGACCTCGCCATCCAGCGCGCCGGACATCTCGAAGGCCGGGGGCAGCGCAAGCGGCATCTCGGTCGCAGGCAGGGCGCGGGCCGAGGACGCCAGGATCGGCCGGATCACGAACAGCCCCAGCACCAGCGCCACCACCGCCAGGATCGCGGTCTGGATCATGCCCATCAGGTCCAGCGGGCCGAACGCGGGCAGAAGCGGGCTGGCGGCCTCGGTGCCTTCGGCCAGCGGCAGCTCCTGGAATTCCAGCGTCTTCAGCGTCAGCACATCGCCGCGCGCCTCGTCCAGACCCACGGCCGAGGCGACGAGTTCGCGCAGGGTGGCAAGCTCCTCCTCGCTGCGGGGCTCCCAGGTCCGCGTGCCGTCGGCCGCGACGCTGGCCACCCCGTCGACCATCACGGCGACCGTCAGGCGGCGGATGTCGCCGGGCGTGCGCAGCACCTCGCGCTGGGTTTCCGAGACCTCGTAGTTCACCCGCTCGCGCGTTTCGGAAGACTGGCTCCTGCCCTGCTCCCCGGCCTCCGCATCGCCTTCGGGCAGGTTCGAGGCCACGGTCACATCGCCGCCCGGCTCGGTCGACGACCCTGTCCGCTCCTCGCTCTCCGACGAGATCGCGACGCGGCCCTGGGGATCGAACTTGCGCTCGGTAAAGGATTCGCGTTCCGACACGAGGCTGACGGCGACCTCCACCACCGCCTTGCCCGCCCCGACCCGCGCGGCCAGCAGGCGCTCGACATTGCCCTTGATCGCAGCGGCACGGTCGGCCGCCTGGCCCGAGGCGAATTCGGCATCCTCCTCGCCGCCGATCAGGCCCCCGACCGTGTCGATGATCTGCACGCTGTCGGCCCGCATCCCGGCCACGGCACTGGCGACCAGATGCCGGATCGCCCGCGCCTGCGCCTCGGTCAGCGAGCCGGTGGTCGTGGTCAGCGTGACCGAGGCCGAGGCATCCGTCTCGCTCTGGAAGGCCCGTGTCGGCCCGCTGGCGATATGGACACGGGCGGCCCGGATCTCGGGCATGGCGAGGAGAGTCCGCGCCAGTTCGCCCTCCTTTGCGCGCCAGTAAGCGGCGTCGAACATCTGCGAGGTGGTGCCGAAACCGGAAAGCTGGTCCAGAAGCTCATACCCACCGCCCCCGACCGCCGGCAGCCCTTCGGCGGCCAACGCCATCCGCAGCCCGTCGCGCTGAACGGCATCGACAAGGATCGAATCGCCCGAGACCTCATAGGGCACGCCGCGCTGGTCCAGCGCCGCGATCACCTCACCCGCCGCGCCGGGCTCCAGCTCGGCGTAGAGCAGCACCATATCGGGTGCCGCGGCCATTCGGCTGAGGCCGAGGACGGCGGCAAACATGGCAAGGGTGGCGCCCACCACGACGATCCGGCGGCGCAGGTCAAGCGAGGACCAAAGAGTGAACACATTCTGCAAGGCGATTCTCCGCATCCTGGCTTCTGCCGATGCCCAAGCAATGACTTGCGCGGCTTAACAATCGGTTAGTGACCTTACGCCTATGGTCCCTTCGTCGAATGGACGGAGCTGGACGTGGCAACCACCGATACGAACCCCGAGGAGACCGCGCCGAAGCGGTCGAGGAAACCCCTGCTGATTGGGCTGGTCCTGGCGATTCTCCTTGGCGGCGGCGGCTTTTACGCAACCTGGTCGGGCCTCGTGCTGGGCGGGGGCGAGGAGAGCGCCACGGCCGGGAAAGCGCCAGGACCGTTGACCGACGTTGCCTTCGTGCCGCTGGAGACGCTGGTGATCTCGCTCGGCCCCGATTCGCGGTCCGAGCATCTGCGCTTCTCGGCCCAGGTCGAGGTGGTGGAGTCGGCGCAGGACGATGTCGCGCTGCTCGCGCCGCGCATCCTGGACGTGCTGAACAGCTATCTCCGCGCGATCGACACGGCGGACATCGAGAATCCGGCCGCCATGGCGCGGCTGCGGGCGCAAATGTTGCGCCGGATCCAGATCGTGACCGGCGAAGGGCGGGTCCGCGACCTGCTGATCACCGAATTCGTGCTGAACTGAAGGACGGGCCATGGACCTGATCGCTGATATCCTTCTTGTCGCAGGCTCTTTCGGGGCCGCGGTCTATTGCTACGTCCTGGCGGCGCGGCTGAAGCGCTTCACCACGCTGGAAAGCGGGATGGGCGGCGCGATCGCGGTGCTTTCGGCCCAGGTGGACGAGATGACGGCCGCCCTGGACAAGGCGCGGGGGGCGGCCAATGGCTCGGCCGAAAGCCTGGCCGCGCTGACCGCGAGGGGCGAGGAAGTGACGCGGCGGCTGGAGCTTCTGGTCGCTTCCCTGCACGACCTGCCCGAGCCGAAGCCCGCCGCCCGACCCGCCGAGGCGGACCCGGCGGAGGACGACCGCCGCCCCCGCTTCGTCCGCCGTCGGCGCGAGACGATGGAGGCGGCGGAATGAGCGCGCGCCGCAAGGCTGGCCAGGGCGCGCTCTTCATCGTCGCCATGCTCTTCGCCACCTCCGGCGCCTTGCGGCTGGGCTCGGGCGTGGGCAGCGCGCTGGCTCGGTCCGGGGACGCGCCGGAGCCCGGCCCCGAAGCCGCCCCCGCCGCCTGCGAGACCCCCGCCGCCGTGGCCGAGGCGCTGAAACTGCGCGAGGATCGCCTTGCCGTCCAAGAGGCCGCCCTGCAGGATCGGCTCGCGGCCCTGGCCCTGGCGGATCAGGCGATGGCCGGCC
This sequence comes from Tabrizicola soli, assembly GCF_015999335.1. GTDB lineage: Bacteria > Pseudomonadota > Alphaproteobacteria > Rhodobacterales > Rhodobacteraceae > Tabrizicola > Tabrizicola soli. Next base: position 129,497 of record NZ_JAEACP010000008.1, read on the forward strand.
GTATGGCCGGGATGGCGGCGATGGAGGAGGAGCTGAAGGCCACCCTTGCGCTGGCCGATGGCGCCGCCGAGGAGGACATCCAGCGCCTCACCGCCGTCTACCAGGCGATGAAACCCAAGGACGCGGCCGCGCTTTTCAACACCATGTCACCGGAATTCGCGGCTGGATTCCTGGCCCGGATGCCCCCGGAACCGGCGGCCGCCATCCTCTCCGGCATGTCCTCCGAGGCCGCCTATGGCGTCAGCGTGATCGTCGCCGGCCGCAATGCCGGCGCGCCGAAGGAATGATGCGGCGGGTGACAAAGTCTTAACCGGCCGCCCGGATAGTGGCGGCAGGCAAAGGGTCAGGGTGCAAGATGCTTGGTTTCGTCGGAATTGCCGTCATCCTCGTCATGGTCTTCGGCGGCTATGTCCTCGCCGGCGGCAAGATGGGCATCATCCTGAAGGCCTTGCCGTTCGAGTTGATCATGATCGGCGGGGCGGCGGTGGGGGCCTTCCTGATCTCGAACGACATGTCGGCGGTGAAGCACACGCTCAAGGACGTGGGCAAGGTCTTCAAGGGCCCGAAATGGAAGCCGGACGACTACCGCGACCTGCTCTGCCTGCTGTTCGAGCTGATCCGCCTGGCCCGCGCCAATCCGGTCGCATTGGAAGAGCACATCGAAACGCCCGAGGCCTCGTCGATCTTCAACAAGTACCAGCGCATCCTGCACGACCACGAGGCGATGGAACTGATCTGCGACACGCTGCGCGCGGCTTCGATGAACTACGACGACCCCCACCAGGTCGAGGAAGTGCTGGACAAGCGGATGGAATCGACTCTGCACCATGCGATGCACTCCAGCCATGCGCTGCAGACCATGGCCGACGGGCTTCCCGCGCTGGGGATCGTGGCCGCCGTGCTGGGGGTGATCAAGACCATGGGCTCGATCGACCAGCCGCCGGAAGTGCTGGGCAAGATGATCGGCGGCGCGCTGGTCGGGACCTTCCTGGGCGTGTTCCTCGCCTACGGGCTGATGGGGCCCTTCGCCGCGCGGGTGAAGACCGTGGTCGAGGAGGACATCCATTTCTACCAGCTCATCCGCGAGGTGCTGATCGCCAACCTGCACCGCCATCCGGCGAACATCTGCATCGAGGTCGGCCGCCAGAACACGCCGCACCATGTCCGCCCCGGCTTTGGCGAGCTGGAGGAGGCGATGCGCACCCTGAAGCAGGACGCCGCATGATCCGCCTGGCCTGCCTTTTCCTGCTGTCGCTGACGCTCCCCGCCCTGGCCGAGACCGCCAGCATCAGATCGGGCGAGCATGACGGGTTCACCCGCCTGGTGGTGGAGCTTCCCTCGGCTTCGGGCTGGACCCTCGGCCGGACGCCGATGGGATACGGCTTCGCCTTTGCGGGCCCCTCGCAGCCGGATTACGAGCTTGGCCGGGTCTGGGACCTCATCCCCCGCACCCGGCTGCAGGCGTTGCGAGTCGAACCCGGCTCTGGCGCGCTGCAATTGTCATTGGCATGCGACTGCCATGTCCTGCCCTTCGAATATCGTCCGGGGGTGATCGTCCTGGACATCAAGGACGGACCGGCCCCGGCGGGATCGGGCTTCGAACAGCCCTTCGACCCCGGCTCGGCCGAGGCCGTGCCTGCGCCGCAGGCCGAAGCGACAGGCTACGACTGGCTGTCGGATCTTCCCGGAACCGCGGGCAGCACAAATTCCCCGCTGGACCTGCCGGAACTCGCGACCGGCGCGGTCTCGCTGGAGCCGCTGCGCGACCAGCTCCTTGCCGAGATCAGCCGGGGCGCTGCCGAAGGTGTCGTCGACATGGAGCTTCCGGGCAAGCCGCCGAAGGTGGCCGACGCGGCGCTCGAGGACCTGCCGGGAAGCCATGTCCATATCGGCGAACTGCCCGGAGTCGCCGCCAGCCTGGGCGGCGGCTCGACCGAACCCGCGATCCTGGCCGAATGTGCGCCCGGGGAGATGCTGGACCTCCCCGCCTGGGGCGAGGGCCAGTCGGCGCTGGATCTTCTGGCGGGTGGGCGCTCGGGCTTTTATGGCGAGTTCGATGCGGTGAAGACCGACGCCGTGCTCGAGTCGGTGCGGCGGCATCTCTTTCTCGGCTTCGGGGCCGAGGCGCGGCAGTATGCGGCCCTGGTTCCCACCGCAGAGGCACCGCCAGAGCTTGCCTGGTACCAGTCGATGTCACGGCTGGTCGAAGGCGAAAGCGATCCGACGACACCTTTCGCGAAGATGCTGCCCTGTGACGGACCCGCCGCGCTCTGGGCCGCCTTCGCGCTGGATCGCCTGCCGCAAGGGAGGGATGTCAACGTAGCGGCGATCCAGCGCGGTTTCCTTGCGCTGCCGCCCCACCTGCGCACGGCGCTTGGCGCGGGGCTCGCGGAAAAGATGCTGGCGCGCGGGGACGGCGATGCCGCCAGGCTCATCCGCGATTCGATGGAACGGGCGCCCTTCGCCGATGCCGGGGCCATCGCCCTTCTGGACGCCAAGGTCGACCTGCACGCCGAGCGCCCCGAGGCGGCGCGGGACCATGCGGCGGCCGCCGTTGCCGAGGCCGGGGCGGATATCGCGCCGCTGATCACCCTGGTCGACACCCATCTGCCACAGGCCGAACCGCTTTCGCCGGAGGTGGCGGACTCGCTTGCCGCCGTACTGGGGGAAAGCGATGGCCGCCCGGATGAACCTTCGATCCGCCGTGCTCTGGTGCTTGCCCTGGCCCTTTCCGGTCAGACAGCCGCGGCCTTCGACGCAAGCGAAGGGACCGCGCCGCCCGAGCTTTGGCAGATCGCCGGCCGGCTGGCCAGGGATGACGACTTTCTGGCCCATGCCGTGCTGGCGGCCGATCAGGACCCGCCCGGAATCGCGCCAGAGGTCCGTGGCCAGATCGCACGGCGGTTGCTCGACCTCGGATTTGCCGATCCGGCGCTGCAATGGCTCGGGCCGCTCGGGCCAGAGGCTGCGGCCGGGGACCGGCTGCTCGCCGCCGAGGGAGAGCTTGCGCGCGGCGATGCCCGGGCGGCGCTGGCCCTGCTGAGTGGGCTGGACCTGCCCGAGGCACGAACCCTGCGCGGCCGTGCGCATGTCCAGCTGGGCGATTTTGCCCCTGCCCGCGCCCTGCTCATGGCCGCAGGCGAGGCCGAGGAGGCGGCGCGCCTTCGGACCTGGACGCGGGACTGGCCCGGCCTGAGCGCCGAGGGCGACGCGCCGTGGAAGGCCGCAGCCACCCTCGTGGTCGCACCGGACCCTGAAGCGGAGGGAGGGCTTCTGGCCCGCGGCACCCGCCTGGCCGAGGAGGGAACCCGCGCGCGCGCGGCCGTCGCGGCCCTTCTGGCCGCCGTCCCGTCGCCGGTCGCCCCGTAAACCCCGTGCCCGCTAACCGCTTGGCAAGATTCGCCCGCTAGCCTGAGACGATCCCGGCAGAAGCCGGACTGCGGAGTTGGGAATGACTGTCCGTCCTTCGATTGCACCGATGCTGGCAAGCATCCTGATCCTTCCGGGCTTTGCGCCGGACCTCGCCGCCCGCGGCGATCCCTCGGCGCTCTGCATCGACGCCGCCCGCACGGCGGCACAAGAGACCGGCGTGCCGGAGCGGGTGCTTGTGGCGGTGACGCTGGTGGAAACCGGCCGTGATGCCCGGCCCTGGCCCTGGACGGTGAACGTCGGCGGCGAGGGTCACTGGTTCGACACCGCCAGCGAAGCCGAGGCTCATGCCAGGTCGATGCTGGACCAAGGGCTGACCAATGTCGACCTGGGCTGCTTCCAGCTGAACCTGCGCTGGCATTCCAAGGGTTTCGCCTCACTGGCCGAGATGCTGGATCCGGCCGCAAATGCTACCTATGCGGCGGGCTTCCTGGCCGAGAATTTCACCCGGACCGGCGACTGGGCCGCCGCCGCCGCGGCCTATCACTCGCAGACGCCGGAACATGCCGAACGCTACCAAGCGAAGTTCGAGACCGTCTATGCCGCCCTGGACCCGGACGAGATCACATCCGGGGATCCCGAACCGCGCGAGAACCGCTTTCCCCTGCTCCTTGCCGGGACGGGCGGGGCAAACGGCTCGCTGGTCCCCGCGACCGGCGCCGGACTTCGCCTGATCGGAGGAAACTGAGATGGCGGGGTTTTCCATCGGCGCGATCTTCCGGCCGACGATCCTGCTGGCCATCGCCCTGATGGCGGTGATCGTGATGATGATCCTGCCGGTCCCGGCCTTCCTTCTGGACCTGGGTCTCGCCGTCTCCTTCGCGCTCGCGATCCTGATGCTGACCGTCACGCTCTTCATCGATCGGCCGCTGGATTTCTCGGCCTTCCCGACGATCCTGCTGGCCTCGCTCCTGCTGCGGCTGTCGCTGAACGTCTCCTCGACCAAGCTCATCATCGGCAAAGGGCACACCGGGACCGCCGCCGCCGGCCATGTGATCCAGGGCTTTGCCGAGTTCGTCATGGGCGGCAACCTGATCCTGGGGGTGGTGATCTTCATCGTCCTGCTGATCGTCAACTTCATCGTCATCACCAAGGGCGCGGGCCGCATGGCCGAGGTCGGCGCGCGCTTTGCGCTGGACGGGATGCCGGGCCGCCAGCTGGCGATCGACGCCGACATGTCCGCCGGGGCCATCGACCATGCCGAGGCGCGGCGGCGGCGCGAGCAGGAGCTGGCCGAGACGAACTTCTTCGGCTCGCTCGACGGCGCGTCGAAATTCGTGAAGGGCGACGCGATCGCCGGCCTGCTGATCACCGGGCTGAACATCGTGGTCGGGCTGATCGTCGGCATCTTCCTGCATGGAATCGACGCCGCCACCGCGTTCGAGACCTATACGATCCTCACCGTTGGCGATGCGCTGGTCAGCCAGATCCCGGCCGTCATCATCTCGATCGCCGCCGCGCTGCTGCTTGCCAAGGGCAGCCAGAAGGGCGCGGTCGATGTCTCCTTCTTCCAGCAGCTCGGGCGCTATCCGGCCGCGCTGGGCACGGTCGCGGGGCTGATGGCGCTGTTCGCCCTCGTGCCGGGAATGCCCTTCCTGCCCTTCATGCTGGCGGCCCTCGCGCTTGGCGGGCTGGCCTTCTGGCAGGCGCGACAGGCCACAAGGCCCGCCGAACCCGCCGCGCCCGAGGCCGAGCCGGTCCGCGCCAGGTCCATCGGCGACGTGCTCGACTTCGACGACATCCATATCGAGTTCGCACCGAACCTGGTGGCGATGGCGCTGGATCCGGCCACCGGGCTGGACGGCCGGATCGCCAACATGCGCAATCATGTGGCGGTCTCCTTCGGCTTCATCCTGCCCGAGATCCGGCTGACCGACGAAGGCACGCTGGCCCCCGGCCAGTATCGCATCCGCCTGCACGGGGTCGAGCGCGCAGCCGACCGGCTTTTCCCCGACCGGGTGCTGGTGCTGTTGACCGAGGGGGCCCAGGCGCCCGACGGGCTCGACGTGAAAGAGCCGGTCTATGGCGCCCCGGCCCGCTGGATCAGCCCCGACCAGCAAGAGGATGCCGCGCTTTCGGGCCTGACCGTGGTCTCTCCGACCGAGGTCCTTGCCACCCATCTCCTCGAGGTGCTGAAGGCCAATCTCTCGCGCCTCCTCACGCTGCGGGGGTTGCGGCGGCTGCTGGACGAATTCGTCAAGCTTTCCGATCCGGTCCGGGCCGAGGCCAACCGCCGCCTTCTGGACGAGCTTCTGCCCGACAAGGTGCCGCTCGACCTTCTTCATGCCGTGCTGCGGTTGTTGCTGGACGAACGCGTCTCGATCCGCAACCTGCCGCTGATCCTGGAATCGGTGGCCGAGGCCCGGAGCCTGGGCGCGCCCGAGGCGATATGCGAACATGTCCGCCAGCGCCTCGGCTTCCAGATCGTCGCCGAGCTGAAACGGGCGGACGGCTCGGTCCCGCTGATCCAGCTTGCGCCGGAATGGGAGAAGGCCTTCACCACCTACCAGATCGACGGGCAGCGCGACATCGCCCTGCCGCCCGATCTTTTCGCCCGCCTGGCCAATGGCTTGACCGAAAGGGTCAACCGCGCCTCCGAGGGCGGGGTCTATCCGGCGCTGGTCACTTCGGTGGTGCGGCGGCGCTTCCTGCGGACCGTCGTCCTGGCCAAGGGATTGCAGATGCCGGTCCTCTCCTATGAGGAGATCGGCACCGACGCCCGGCCCGCCCTTCTTGGGCAGGTTCCGGCATGAACCAGCTGATCCGGGATCTGGCCGGGCTTCTGGATCTGGCCGATGGCCTGGTCTGGGCCGCGGCACTGGCCTTCCTGCGGGTCGGCGCGGCGGTCGCGCTGATGCCGGGCCTGGGCGGGACCGCGGTTCCGCAGCGGGTGAAACTGGCGGCGGCTATCGTCCTGACCCTGGTGGTCACGCCCTTCGTGGCCGAACATGTCGCCGCGACCGGCCTGCAGCCGGGCCTTGTCGCCCTGGGTGGCGAGGCGCTGGCCGGGCTGATCCTCGGGATCGGGCTGCGGCTTTTCGTCATGGCGCTGCAGACGGCCGCCTCGATCATCGCCCAGGCGACCACGCTCTCGCAGCTTTTCGCCGGCGCCGCGCCCGAGCCGCAGCCGGCCATCGGCAACCTCCTCATGATCGCCGGCGTCGCCTTGGCGCTTGCGGCCGGGCTGCATGTCCGCGCCGCCGGGATGCTGGTGCTGTCCTACGACCTGTTTCCCGCCGGCGCCTATCCCGATCCGGCCCGGATCCTCGACTGGGGGCTGGAGCGGGTGGGCACGACCTTTGCGCTGGCCTTCTCGCTGGCCGCCCCCTTCGTCATCGCCTCGACAGTCTACAACCTTGCCATCGGCGCGATCAACCGGGCGATGCCGCAGCTCATGGTCGCGATGGTCGGGGCTCCGGCCCTGACCCTGGGCGCGCTCGCGCTTCTGTCCGTGGTCACGCCGCTTCTTCTGGCAGTCTGGCTTGACGCCTTTGCCGCCCAGGTGGCCCAACCCTTCGATCCGTCCCCATGAGCGAGGCGGACGACGGCGACAAGGAACACGCGCCCTCGCAGCAGAAGCTGGACGAGGCGCGGCGGCGCGGCGACCTGCCACGCTCGACCGATCTCCTCGGGGCGGCGGCGCAGGGCGGGCTTCTGCTGGCGCTGGCCGGTATGGGGACCTGGCTGGTGCAGCGGATGGGTAGCGCCGGGATGGTGATGCTCGACCAGGCCGACCGGCTGGCCGGAATCCTGACCTCGGGGGCAAGCACGACGCTGGCGGGGCTCCTCGTCGCCTTCGTCGGCCCGCCGCTCCTCTTGCTGCTGGTGCCGGGGATCCTGGTGCTGGCGGTGATCCTCGCCACGCGCGGGATGGTCTTTGCGCCCGAGAAGCTGATGCCGAAACTGTCGCGGATCTCGCCCATCGCGACGGCAAAGCAGAAGTTCGGGCCGGATGGCGTGATGGAATTCGCCAAAAGCGCGCTGAAACTGGGGCTGATCGCGGCGATCCTCTACCACTTCCTCGCCGCCCGCCTGCCCGAGGTTCTGGGCGCGCTCTACCTCAGCCCCGGCATGTCGGCGGCGCTCTTGGGCCGCCTGACCATCGACTTCCTGCTCATCGTATTCCTGATCGCGCTGGTGCTGGGCGGGGTCGATTACCTGTGGCAGATCCACCGCCACCGTGAGCGCAACCGCATGTCGCGCAAGGAAATGCTGGACGAGTTCAAGGAGAGCGAGGGCGACCCGCACCTGAAATCCGCCCGCCGCCAGCGCGCGCAGGAGGTGGCGACGAACCGGATGCTGGCGGATGTGGCCCAGGCCGATGTGGTGGTGGTCAACCCGACCCATTACGCCGTCGCCCTGCGCTGGGACCGCGACGGGAAAGGGGCGCCGGTCTGCGTCGCCAAGGGGGTGGACGAGATCGCGAAACGCATCCGCGAGCGTGCGGCCGAGAACGGGATCCCGGTCCACCGCGACCCCCCGACCGCCCGCGCGCTGCACGCCGCGGTCGAGATCGGCCAGGAGATCCGGGCCGAGCATTACCGCGCCGTCGCCGCCGCGATCCGCTTTGCCGATGCGATGCGCCGGCGGGCCCGCCGCCGATGACCCGCCTGAAGGACCTCCAGATGCTCGCGACGCTGTCGCAGCTGGTGCTGGACCAGAGGCTTGCCGGCCTGCGCCAGGCGGCCGGGCAGCTGGAGCGCAGCCGGGCGCAGATGCAGGCGATCAACGCCGCCGCCGCGCCCGCCGACCTGCCCCCGGTCGCGGCCGGGCTGGTGGACATCGCCTACCGCCGCTGGGCCGACATCCGCCGGACCGAACTGACCGCCACCATCGCGCGGCAGACCGTCGACTGGATGGAGGCCAAGGCCGATGCCGCCACCGCCTTCGGACGGCTGCAGGCGCTGAAGGGTGCCGCGGACCGGCTGGAGGAGTGACGATCACTCCGGCCCGAGGTTCATCACCGCGACGCTCATCGCCAGGGTCCCGAACAGCATCGCCGCATAGGCCAGGAAGGCCAGCGTCAGGATCGCCCCGGCCTCGGCCAGCACGACCAGCTGGCGCAGTCCCAGGACATCGCCCCACAGCAAGAGTTCGGCCAGGATCAGGCCCAGCACCGCGCCATTCGCGAAATGCCGCAGCATGAAGCGCACAAGCCTTGGCAGGGATGACAGAAGGTGTTCCACCGGGTCCTCGCTTTCCCGGACAACCGCCGGGCGTGCCGGACTGTTCCCACAAAAGCGGGAACATCGGCCGGGCAAGCGGGTTCTGGTCCCAAAGCAAGGAGAACGCTCATGGACCATTCCCGCCACACCCCGCTTGCCGCCTCGGAAATGACCGAGGCCGTCCTGCGCGACTGCCCGGTCTACGACCGCGAGGACAACCGGATCGGCACCATCGGCCACCTGCACCAGGGCGCCGCCTCGACAAAGGTGGTGATCGACGTGGGCGGCTTTCTCGGCATCGGCACGAAGCCGGTGGCGGTCGGGCTGGACCAGCTTGACCTGATGCGCGACGAAAACGGCAAGGTGCATGGCGTCAGCAACTGGACCAAGGACGAGTTGCGCGACCTGCCCGAACACAAGGACTGAGGTCCGGGAACATAAGGCCGGGCCGGGGGTTTATTGCGCCGCACCACAACCAGCGGAGACGAAGATGGGCCTGCCCGACCCCCGCCGCCAGCCGGCCACTCCCGACAGCCTGCCGGGAAATCCCGGCCCCGACCTGCCGGAAATGCCGCCCGACCTGCCGGTGCCGGGGGACGACCCCCAGCCCGGCTATCCCGATCCGCAGCCGGTCCCGCCCCAGGACCCGATCCCCCCGCCGCCGGGTGAGATCACCCCGCCGATCCGGGGCTGAGGCTCAGGGCTCCACCCCGCCCAGGCGGCAGATGATCTCCCATTCCGGGGCGGCCACCGGCTGGACCGACAGGCGGGTGTTGTTGACCAGCACCATCTTCTCCAGCCCCGGCGTGACCTTGCATTCCTCAAGGCTGATCGCCCGCTTCAAGGGTTTGACCGCCTTGATCCAGACGCAATCCCAGCGCGGATCGTCGGTGGTGGAATCCGGCGCGCTTTCGCGGCAGACCTCGACGATGCCGACGATCTCCTTGCCGACGTTCGAGTGGTAGAAGAACCCCCGGTCGCCCAGCCGCATCGCCCGCATGTTGTTGCGCGCCTGATAGTTGCGCACCCCATGCCATTCCTCGCCCTCGTCGCCCTTGGCGACCTGATGGTCCCAGCCCCAGACGTCGGGCTCGGACTTGAACAGCCAGTAGGTCATCCGATCACCTTCTTCCATTCCTGGATCATCACCGACTGGAACAGCCCGGCCTTGGCATAGGGATCCGCCGCCGCCCAGGAATCGGCTTCCGCCTTCGATGCGACGTTCAGGATCACGAGGCTGCCGCACATCTGCCCGGCGGCGTCGATGAAGGGCCCCGCCTGCTCGACCACGCCCGAGGCCTGGATATGCGCCAGATGGGCGGCGCGGTTCTCGACGCGGGTCTGCAGCGCATTGGGTTTGTCAAGGCAGATCAGGGCGTAACGCATCTCTCATTCCTGTTTCAGCGGACGGTTCATCAGATGGGCTTCGGCACTCTCCAAGGTGATCCGGCCCGAGGCAAGGGCATCGACCATGGCGGTCACCGGCATGTCGACGCCGCGTTCGGCGGCCAGCCGCACCACGGCGCGGGCGGTGGCCACGCCCTCGACCGTGACCGCGGGGTCGAAGGCCTCTCTCCGGCCGAGTGCGACCCCGAAGCGAAAGTTGCGCGACTGGCTGGAGGTGCAGGTCAGCACCAGATCGCCAAAGCCCGACAGGCCGGCCAGCGTCTCGGCCCGCGCGCCCAGGACTTCGGCAAGGCGCACCATCTCGGCATAGCCGCGCGTCATCAGGGCCGCCCGCGCGCTGTCGCCCAGGCCGGCGCCGATCACCACGCCCGCCGCAATGGCGATGACATTCTTCAGCGCCCCACCCAGTTCCGCGCCGCGCACGTCGTCCGTGCGGTAAAGCCGCAGGGTCGGGGTCGACAGCAGCTCCTGCAGCGCCGAGGCATCGCCGGTCGCGGCCAGGGTCAGCGCCGTCGGCAATCCCCGCGCGATGTCAAAGGCAAAGCTCGGCCCGGTCAGGATCGCCGCCTCGGCCCCTGGACGCCGGGCAAGGATCATCTCGACCGGGCCGAGAAGGCTGGCAAGGTCCACGCCCTTGCAGCAGGCGACCAGCGGCTGGCGCGCGCCGATCTGCGGCCAGCGGTCCAGAAGCCCGCCCAGCGCCTGCGTCGGCACCGCCAGCAGCAGCGCGCGACCGCCCAGAACCGCCGCGAGCTCGGCCTCGACCGCAAGGTTCTCCGGCAGCATCACCCCCGGCAAGGCCCGGGCGTTCTGCCGCGCCGTCTGCATCGCGCGCACCTGCGCCGGATCGCGCGCCCACATCCGCACCTCGCGCCCGCCATTGGCCAGCGCCACCGCCAGCGCCGTCCCGAAGGCCCCCGCCCCGACAATCCCGATCACGCCTTGGCCCCCTTCCTGCCCGAGCCCAGCAGCGCCGGCGCCGTTTCGTCCAGCGGCCAGCGGGGCCGGGCCGCGAAATGGGGCGGCGTCTCCAGTCCGGCCCGCCGCCGCTCGATCCCCGCCCAGGCGATCATCGCCGCATTGTCGGTGCACAGCCGCAAGGGCGGGGCCAGGAACGGCACCCCGGCGCGCTCCGCCACCGCCTCCAGCCGCGCCCGGATCGCCTTGTTCGCGGCCACCCCGCCGGCCACGCACAGCGCCGTGGGCCGGACCCCGCACAGCTCCAGCGCCCGCGCGGTCTTGACCGCCAGCACCTCGGCCACCGCCGCCTGGAACCCTGCGCAAAGATCGCGGCGGTCCTGAAGCGTGATCCCGCCCTTTTCCGCCACCAGCGCATCCCGCGCCCGCAGCAGCGCGGTTTTCAGGCCCGAGAACGAAAGATCGCAGCCCTCGCGGTCCAGAAGCGGCCGGGGAAAGCGGAACCGGCCCGGATCGCCCAGCGCCGCCTCGGCCTCGACCGAGGGGCCACCGGGCTGCGGCAGGGCCAGAAGCTTCGCGGTCTTGTCGAAAGCCTCGCCCGGCGCGTCGTCGATCGTGCCGCCCAGGCGGCGAAAGCGATCGACGCCCTCGACGGACAGGAACTGGCAATGCCCGCCCGAGACCAGCAGCATCAGATAGGGAAAAGCGACGCCATCGGTCAGCCGGGGTGTCAGCGCATGGCCTGCCAGGTGGTTCACCGCGACCAGCGGCAAGCCCGTCGCCGCCGCCAGCCCGCGCGCCAGCATCACGCCGGAGAGGACGCCGCCGATCAGCCCCGGCCCCGCCGTCACCGCGATCCCGTCCAGTCCGGCCAGCGGCACACCGGCCGCCGCCAGCGCCTCCGCCACCACGCCATCCAGCCGCTCGGCATGGGCACGGGCGGCGATCTCGGGGACGACCCCGCCGAACGCCTCGTGCAGCGCGGTCTGGCCCAGCACGACCGAGGACAGGATCTCCGGCCCGGCCCCGCCCAGCCGCACCACCGCCGCGGCGGTATCGTCGCAGCTTGATTCGATGCCGAGGAGGGTCAGGGTCCGGTCCATGGCCGCCGTTGCGAAAGGGGTCAGGGGCAGGTAACACCATGGGCATGGCGATACAATCCAGAGTCGTGCCGGTGCTCCTGACCCGGCCCGAGGAACAGTCGAGAAGCTTTGCCGCCGCCCTGCGCGGCCGCTACGGCGACAGGGTGCGGCCGGTCCTCTCGCCGTTGATGCGGCCGGTGAACCTTTCCCCCGACCTGCCCCCCGGCCCCTTCGCGGCGGTGATCTTCACCTCGCTGCAAGGGGTGACGGCCGCCCTGCCGTATCGCGCCGCGCTGCCGCGCCTCACCTGGTGCGTCGGGGGCCGGACGGCACAAGAGGCACGGTCGGCGGGCTTCCAGACCCGCGCTGCCGAGGGCGATGCCGAGTCGCTGATCGCCGCGATCCTGGCCAATCCGCCCCCCGGCCGGCTCCTCCACCTGCGCGGCGCGGAGTCGCGCGGAAACGTGGCCCCGAGGCTTACGGTCGCGGGTGTCCCGGCCGAGGCTACCGTCATCTACCGGCAGGAGGCGCAGCCCCTCGCCCCGGCGGCGGCGGAACTGCTCCGGAAGCCTGGCGTTGTGATCGTGCCGCTGTTCTCGCCCCGCAGCGCGGCGCTGTTCCGGGCCGCCCTGCCGCCGGACCATGCCGCCAGCCTCGGCCTCGTGGCGATGAGCCGGAACGTGGCCGATGAGTTGCTGGGCCTGCGGGGGCGGGTGGTGGTGGCCCGGCGGCCGGATGCCGAGGCGATGCTTCAGGGTCTGGACGAGCTGATTGCCGCAGCCCCGCCGCCTTGAACGCCCCTGCGGCGAGTGCTTAGGTGGGATGGAATTGGTGAAAGGGCCGCTGCCATGGCAAGACGCAAGGATCCCCTGACCGAGGCGGAGGCCGAAGCCGCAGCCGACACCCCGGCCGAGGCGGCGGCGGAAAGCCCCGCCCTGCCCTCCGATGCCCTGCCTGCGGACGCCCTGGCCGCCGAGATCCTGCCGCATCCCGATTCCGCACCCGCCGACCCCGCGCCCGGTCCTTCGCCATCCCCGCCGCCCCGGCGCGGCCCCGGCATCCTCGGCCCCCTGCTTGGCGGCGCCCTGGCCGCGCTGGGGGGCTTTGCGCTCTCGCATTACAACGTCTTCGGCCTTGTCCCGCCGCCCGCCGATCTCGCCCCCCTGGCCCAGGCCGACCAGGACCAGGCCGCCGCCCTCGCCGCGCTCCGCTCCGAGGTCGCGACCGTCGCCTCCCGCCTTGCCGAGCTGGAAGGCGCACCCGCGTCCCGGCCCGACACCGCCCGGCTGGACGATCTGGACCAGCGCATTGCCGCGCTCGAGACCCTGCCCCAGGACGGCGATGCCGGCACGGCCGCCCTTGCCGCGCGCCTCGCCAGGCTGGAGCAGCAACTCTCCGCGCAGCCCCCCGCCGCCGATCAGGCCGAGGTGGACGCCGCCCTCGCCCGCCTGGCCGAAGCCGAAGCCGAGGCTTCCCGCCGCGCCGATGAGGCGACAGCCGCAGCCGAAGCGGCGGCGCACAAGGCCCGGCTCGACCAGCTGCGCGAGACCGTGGCCTCCGGCGTCCCCTTCGAGGCCGAGCTTGCCGCGCTGAACGACCCCGACCTCGCCGCCAGCCTCTCGCCCCATGCCGCGGGGATCGCGACCCTCGCCGCGCTGCAGGCAGACTTCCCCGAGGCCGCGCGGCAGTCGCTGCAACTCGCCCGCGCCAATGCCCCGGATACCGGCTGGGGCGCGCGGCTGACCGATTTCCTCGCCGCCCAGACCGGCGCACGCTCCCTCACCCCGCGCGAAGGCGACGACCCCGACGCCGTGCTCTCCCGCGCCGAATTCGCTTTGGCCGAGGGCCGTCTGGCCGACGCCCTGGCCGAGGTGAAGACCCTGCCGGAACCGATCCGCGCGCCCATCGCCGACTGGATCGCCCGGGCCGAGGCGCGGCTGGCCGTTCTTGCCGCGCTGGAGGGCAAATGATGCTGGTATCCCTGACCAAGGTCATCCTCTTCATCGCCCTCGTCGCCGCCTTGGCCATCGGGGCCGGGATCCTTGCCGAAACCGGCGGCGCCATGCGCATCACCGTCGCCGGCTGGGAGTTCACCATCGGCCCGGTCCAGGCGGTCGTCCTTGCCGTCCTCCTGCTGCTCGCCGTCTGGCTGGCGCTGCGGATCCTTGGCCTTCTGGGCGCGGTGATCCGCTTCCTGAATGGCGACGAGACCGCGATTTCCCGCTATTTCGACCGCAACCGCGAGCGCAAGGGCTATCGCGCCCTGTCGGAGGCGATGCTGGCCCTCGCCTCGGGCGAGCCGCGCCAGGCGCTGTCCCGCGCCCGCAGCGCCGAACGCCTGCTGCGCAAGCCCGAACTCACCACGCTCCTGATCGCCCAGGCGGCCGAAGCGGCAGGCGAGCGGAAAGAGGCGACCGAGGCCTACAAGGCGCTGCTGGCCCAGGATGCGACCCGCTTCGTCGGCATCCGTGGCCTGATGCAGCAGAAACTGGCCGAGGGCGACCGTGAACTGGCGCTGAAACTGGCCGAAAAGGCGTTCCAGCTCCGCCCGCGCCATGCCGAGACTCAGGACATCCTGCTCAAGCTGCAATCCGACGCCGGCGACTGGTCCGGCGCGCGGGCGACGCTGGGGGCGAAACTCAAGACCGGCAGCCTGCCCAAGGACGTCTATCGCCGCCGCGACGCGGTGCTGGCGCTGCAACAGGCACGCAGCGTGATCGACGAAAGCGCCAGCATCGAGGCCCGCGAGGCCGCGATCGAGGCCAACCGCCTCTCTCCCGACCTGATCCCCGCCGCCGCCATGGCCGCGCGCGGCTATGTCGGCAAGGGCGAACACCGCAACGCCGCCCGCGTGCTGAAAAAGGCCTGGGAGGTCCTGCCCCACCCCGACCTCGCCGCCGCCTTCGCCGAGATCGAACCGCAGGAAACGCCGCAAGAGCGCCTGAAACGCTTCCGCACCTTGACCGCCCTGCACCCCGACCACGACGAGACGCGGATGCTTCTGGCCGAGCTTCTGGTCGCGGCCGAGGATTTCCCCGAGGCCCGCCGCGCGCTTGGCGATGTGCCGACCCGCCATCCGACCCAGCGGTCGCTGGCGATCCTCGCCTCGATCGCGCGCGGCGAAGGGGCCGAGGATGCCGCCGTGCGCGAACTGGTGGCCAAGGCCATCGCTGCCCCGCGCGGCCCGCAATGGGTCTGCGACCATTGCCACGCGATCCATGACGGCTGGCAGCCGGTCTGCGACAATTGCGGCAGCTTCGACACCCTTTCCTGGCGCGAGCCCCCGGCGACCGCCGCCGCCTCTCCCGCCTTGGCCGAGCTTCTGCCGCTGATCGAGCCCCGCCCCGCGCCGGAACCCGAAGCCCTGCCCCCGCCGGAGGAACCCGAGGAGCAACCGCCCCTGGACGAGATCGCCCGCCGCGCGACCTGACGGGCGTAAATTGGGGCTACACAGTCGCGGCAGCCGGTGCTAATAGCCGGGCCATGGAAGCGTGCCGGTGTAGCTCAGCTGGTAGAGCACGTCATTCGTAATGATGGGGTCGGGGGTTCGAGTCCCTTCACCGGCACCACGCTTCCAAGGTTTACCCAGGGTCTCCAATGGCTTGCAAGCCGCAGCCCACAGTTCCCGATGCGGCGGGCCGCCCGTCTAGTCTCTGCCTTCCGTCTCTCGCAGAAGCCATTCCTTCAGGCGCTGCGTCGCCGGGCCGCTGTCGCCGTTGCCGACAAGAAAGTACCCTGACCCGGGCAAGGTGACCTCCCTGCCGAGAGGAACAAGCGTTCCGCGTTCCAGATGACCGTCGATCAGCCCCCGCCAGCCAAGCGCCAGACCCTGTCCGCCCATCGCGGCCTCGATCACCAGGGAATAAGTGTTCAGCCGCAGGTTGCCGCTATCCTTCAGCGGCGCGTCCCCCTGGCCGATCGCCGCAAGGTAGCGGCGCCAGTCAAGCCAGGGCGACGGATCCTTGCTGTCGAGGTGGATCAGCCGGAACGAACCGGGCCTTCCCGCCGGATGGTCGCTTGCCAGCGCGGGGGCGCAGACGGGCACCACCCTTTCCGCCATGAGCAGGGTCGCGTCCGGGCCGAAGCGGTCATGCGAGCCGAAGAACACGGCGACGTCGTTGGGCTGCAACTGGCCGGGATCGCTGTGCTGCGAGGCGATCACCTGGATGTCGATGCCGGGATTGGCCTGGCTGAAGCGGTGGATCCGCGGGATCAGCCACAGGCCGGAGAAGGCGTAGTCGGTATGAAGCCGCAGCAGGTTCTGTCCCGGACGCGCCCTGATCCGGCTTGCCAGCTTGTCGATACGCTCGACGCTGCCGGAGAGGATGTCGAACAGGGCCTCGCCGTTGTCGGTCAATTCCACGCCGCGATGCAGCCTGCGGATCAGCGGGGTGCCGAATTCCTGCTCGGCCCGCTTGATCTGATAGCTGACGGCGGGCTGGGTCAGGTGCAGCGCCCTCGCGGCCTCGGACAGGCTGCCACGGCGGCCCACTTCGACGAAGACCCTGATCCAGCCCAGGTCGATATCGCGCATCTGATATAAAATTCCCTTTGGTCAGATCTGAAAAAAATCCATCTTCACATGGCAGTTCATCCGGTCCGATATAAAATTGCAATGCATTCTCAGGAGGGGGAAGATGCGGGTTTCCATTACAGTCATGCTCGCGGCGGGGCTGGTTGGCTGCACGACGCTTGGCGCGCTGGCGGATGACGCGGGCTGCAAGGTGATCCGCATGTCGGATCCGGGCTGGACGGACATCACCGCGACCAACGGGGTGGCGCATGTCGTGCTGACGGCGCTGGGCTACCAGCCGGACATCCGCTCGCTCTCGGTGCCGATCGGCTACGAGGCGATGAAATCGGGGGATACGGATGTGTTCCTTGGCAACTGGATGCCGGCCCAGCAACATTTCATCGACGACCTGAACAGCGCCGGTGCCATCGAGGTCCTGGCCCGAAATCTGGCCGGCGCAAAGTTCACGCTGGCGGTGCCGGCCTATATGAAGGACCGTGGCATCAAGGATTTCGCCGATCTTGCCGCCCATGCCGAAGAATTCGACAGCACGATCTACGGGATCGAGGCCGGGGCGCCGGCCAATGCCAGTATCCAGAAGATGATCGACGAGGGCGACTTCGGGCTGACGGGCTGGCATCTCGTCGAATCCAGCGAGCAAGGGATGCTGGCGCAGGTGGAGCGCGCGGTGAAGGCGGAGGAGGGCATCGTCTTCCTGGCCTGGGCGCCGCATCCGATGAACGAACAGTTCCCCTTGGAGTACCTGTCGGGCGGCGACGCCTATTTCGGCCCGGACTACGGCGGCGCCGATGTCCATACCCTGGCGCGCAAGGGCTGGCCCGAGACCTGCCCGAACGCGGCCCGCCTGTTCGGCAACATGGCCTTCGAGATCGGGATGGAGAACCAGCTCATGGGCAAGATCCTGGGCGGGCAGGATGCCTCGGCGGCGGCGGCGGAGTGGCTGAAGGCGAACCCCGGCGTTCTGGCCGGGTGGCTTGACGGCGTGACCACGCTCGACGGTCAGCCCGGCGAGCCTGCGGTGAAAGCCGCGCTTGGCCTCTGAACCGACGAAGGGCGCTGCACGATGCGACAGCCGAACATCCTGGTCCTGATGGTCGACCAGCTGAACGGGACCTTGTTCCCGGACGGTCCGGCAGCATTCCTGCATGCGCCGAACCTGAGAGCATTGGCAGGGCGCTCGCTGCGCTTTGCCAACAGCTATACCGCAAGCCCGCTTTGCGCGCCGGCGCGGGCCTCGTTCATGTCGGGGCAACTGCCGTCCCGGACCCGCGTCTACGACAATGCCGCCGAATTCGCCTCGGACATTCCGACCTATGCCCACCATCTGCGGCGGGCGGGCTATCGGACCATCCTGTCGGGCAAGATGCATTTCGTCGGACCGGACCAGATGCACGGCTTCGAGGAACGCCTGACCACCGACATCTATCCGGCCGATTTCGGCTGGACCCCGGACTATCGCAAGCCTGGCGAGCGGATCGACTGGTGGTATCACAACCTCGGCTCGGTCACCGGGGCGGGCGTGGCCGAGACGACGAACCAGATGGAATACGACGACGAGGTCGTGTTCCTGGCCAACCAGAAGCTTTACGAACTGTCACGCGGCAGCGACGACCCCGCGCGTCGCCCCTGGTGCATGACGGTGTCGCTGTCGCATCCACATGACCCCTTCGTCGCCCGCAAGAAATACTGGGACCTCTACGACGATTGCCCGGCGCTTGACCCCGAACAGCCCGCCATTCCCTTCGACCGGCAGGACCCGCATTCCCAGCGCCTGAACCTGGCAAGCGATTATCGCGGCTTCGACATCACGGACCGGGATGTCCGCCGCGCCCGTCAGGGGTATTTCGCCAACATCTCCTATGTCGACGGCAAGATCGGAGAGCTGCTCGACACGCTGGCGCGGACCCGGATGGATCAGGAGACGATCATCCTCTTCGTCTCGGACCATGGCGAAATGCTGGGCGAACGGGGGATGTGGTTCAAGATGAGCTTCCGCGAGGGCGCTTCTCGCGTGCCGCTGATGATCGCAAGCCCGACGCTGCAACCGGACCTGGTCGAAACGCCTGTCTCGACGCTGGACGTCACCCCGACGCTGGCCGCGCTGGCCGGGATCGCGCTGGACGAGATCACCCCCTGGACCGACGGCAGGTCGCTGCTGCCCGTCGCCGCCGGAGCATCGCGCGGCCCCGTCCTGATGGAATATGCGGCCGAAGGCAGCCATGCGCCCATGGTCGCGATCCGCGACGGACGCTACAAGTTCATCCATTGCGAGATCGATCCGCCGCAGCTTTTCGACCTCGTCGAAGACCCGGGCGAGACGCGCAATCTGGCCGGAGACCCCGACCATGCCGATCTCGTGGCCGCCTTCCGGGATCGGGTCCGGACGCAATGGGACATGGTTGCCTTCGACGCCGAGGTGCGCCAAAGCCAGGCCCGGCGCTGGATCGTCTATGAGGCCCTGCGCAACGGGGCCTATTTCCCCTGGGATTACCAGCCGCTGCAACGGGCGAGCGAGCGTTACATGCGCAACCACATGGACCTGAACGTGCTGGAGGAGAGCAGGCGATTTCCCCGCGGGGAATAGCCGACACCATGACCGCCACCCCGTACCACCTGATGACCAAGCCGGTCGGGCCGCGCTGCAACATCGACTGCAGCTATTGCTACTATACCGAGAAGGAAGAGCAGTACCCGGCCGAGCGGAAATTCCGCATGTCCGAGGCGACGCTGGACCATTATGTCCGCGCGCATATCGCGACCACGCTCGAGGCGGGGCAGGCCGAGGTCCACTTCGCCTGGCAGGGGGGCGAGCCCACTCTGCTTGGCCTGGAGTATTTCCGCCGGATCGTCGAACTGCAGGCCAGGCATCGCCCGGACGGCGTCAGGATCACCAACAGCATCCAGACCAACGGCACCCTCCTGGACGCGGAGTGGGCGGCCTTTCTGGCCGCGCAGGATTTCCTGGTCGGCCTCAGCGTCGATGGCCCGCGGCAGAAGCACGACCACTACCGCAGGGACCGCGCCGGCAGGCCCACCTTCGACATGGTGATGCGGGGGCTGGACCATCTGCGCGCGGCCGGGGTCGAGTTCAACATCCTGACGACGGTGCACCACGCCAATATCCATCGCGGCAAGGAGCTTTACCGTTTCCTCCGCGATCTCGGCTCGCCCTACCTGCAATTCATCCCGATCGTGGAACGGGCCAGCGGCAAGCGGATGGCCGCGCCGCCGCAGATCGAAACCGGCCCCGACCTCCCCGCCGCCCCGTGGAGCGTGGCACCCAAGGCCTATGGCAAGTTCCTCTGTGACATCTTCGACATCTGGTATCGCCAGGACGTCGGCCGCGTCTTCGTGCAGTTCATCGAGACGCAACTGGCGCTCTGGGCGGGCCTGCCTTCGATGCTGTGCATCTTCGCCGAAACCTGCGGCAACGCACTGGCGCTGGAGCATAACGGCGACGTCTATGCCTGCGACCATTTCGTCTATCCGCCCTACCGGATCGGAAACATCGCGGAAACGCCCCTGCGCGATCTGGTCTGGTCCGAAAAGGCGCGGGCCTTCGGCCAGGACAAGGCGGACAGCCTGGCGGCCGAATGCCGGAAGTGCCCGTTTCTCTTTGCCTGCAACGGCGGCTGCCCGAAACATCGGTTCCTCAGGTCAGACGATGGCCCGAAGAACTATCTTTGCGAGGCCTACAGGATGTTCTTCCACCACGCTGGCCCCCGCATGCGGATGCTGGCGGCCATGCACCATGGCCGATCATGAGGTCTTGTCTCGCCGGGCGGGCCTAACGCGATCGAAGTTTCCCCCGCAGCACCCGCGCGGTGCGCTGGAAGGCCGAGAAGGCTTCGTAGCGGTCGGCATGAAGCCTTGCCAGATCGCCGCTTGCCGGCAGGAAGACCCTGGCGCTTCCCGACATGGCCGCCATGGCCTCGGCGGCGGTCCGGTAGAGGCCCGAAGCGGTGGCGGCAAGCATGGCCGAGCCAAGCAGCACCGGCTCGGGCGCGGCGGGAAGGGCAACGGGGCGGGCGGCGCTGTCGGCGAGGATCTGGCAGGACAGCGGGCTTTGCGCCGCGCCGCCGCTGGCGATGATCGTGTCGATCCCGATCCCCTTGTCGGCGAAACGGTCGAGAAGCTGCCGCAGCCCGTAGCCGATGCCCGAGAGCCCGGCGAGATATAGCTGCGCCAGGCTGTCGATCCCGCGATCGAGGCCAAGCCCCGAGATGACCGCGCGTGCGTCCGGCTCGGCGAAGGGCGAGCGGTTGCCGATGAACTCGGGCACGACGATGATCTCGGCCGCGGCGTGGATCGTGTCCGACAGGGTCGGGCCCAGCGTTGCGGCATGGGCCGCGACATGGGCGATCAGGGAGAGGCCGCGCGCCCCGGCCTCGGCGGCAAGGGCGGGGGCGTCGCGGTGCAGGTGGACAAGATGGTCCAGCGCCGCCCCGGCGGCAGACTGGCCGCCTTCGTTCAGCCAGAGGCCCGGCAGCATGGCGTCGAAATAGGGACCCCAGACGCCGGGGACCGGGGTGGCGCCTTGGGTGGAGGCCATGGAGCAGGCGGAGGTGCCGAAGATATAGGCCAGCCGCTTTGTCGGATCGGGGACGCTGCCGGGGAGGATGACGCCAAGCGTGCCAAGCCCCCCGGCATGGGCGTCGATCAGCGCGGCGGCGACCGTTACCCCGGCGGGCAGGCCGAGATCGGCGGCGGCGGTTGCCTTGAGGCCCCCCAGCGGGGTGCCCGGCGGAACGACCTCGGTCCCGATGCGCCGGAAGCCTTCCTCGGCCAGCGCGTTTAGGCCGATGGCGTGGAAATAGCCCGGATCCCAGCGGCCCTCATGCGCGAGGTAGGTCCATTTGCAGGTGACCGTGCAGGAGGATCGCGCCAGGCGGCCGGTGGCGCGCCAGGTCAGATAGTCCGACAGGTCGAAGAAATGCGCCGCCCCGGCGAAGCTGTCGGGCAGGTGGCGGGCAAGCCAGAGGAGCTTCGGCGTCTCCATCTCGGGCGAGATGCGGCCGCCGACATAGTCCAGCACGGCATGGCCGCCGGCGTTGATCTCCTCGGCTTCGGCTTGCGCGCGGTGGTCCATCCAGACGATGACGTTGCGGGCCGGGTCGCCGGAGGGGCCGACGGGGATGCCCTGTCCCCGGTCGCCCACGGCGACGAGCGAACAAGTGGCGTCGAAGCCGATGCCCCGGATCGACTGGGGCGTGACGCCTGCCTCGACCATCGCCTCGCGCACGGCGGCGCAGACGGCTTGCCAGATCTGCTCCGAGGATTGCTCGACGATCTCGCCCGGCTCCTGCCACATGGTGACGGGATGCTTGCCCACGCCCAGAAGCCGCCCGGAGGCATCGAACACCCCCGCCCGCGCCGATCCCGTTCCGACATCGACCCCGATCAGCATCTTACAGGTCCACCGTATTGGGCAGGATCACCAGGTCGCGCACCACCACCCCCTTGCGGCGGGTCAGCATGAACAGCACCGCCTCGGCCACCTCCGTGGGCTGCATCAGGCTGCCGTTGGCCAGCGCCTCCTCCATCTTCGCCTTCGGCCAGTCGTCCAGCAAAGCCGTCACCACCGGGCCGGGCAGGACCGCGCCGACACGGATGCCATGCGGGGCAAGCTGGCGGCGGATCGTATGGGCGAAGGCCTGCACGGCGAATTTCGAGGCGGTGTAGATCGGTTCCCACACCACGGGCACGACACCGGCGATGGAGGAGGTCAGCAGGATGTCGCCCGTCTTCCGCTCGATCATGTGGGGGAGCACCGCATGGATCGACCGGAAGGCCGCGTTGATATTGAGGTTGAGCATCCGGTCCCAGGCATCAGGGTCGCCGTCCTGCACCGGGCCGCCGACATAGCCCCCGGCATTGGCGTGGAAGATGTCCAACTGGCCGGTCAGCGCCAGGATGCGGGGCAGCATGCCCGAGACCTGCGCGCCGTCGAGAAGGTCCACCACCAGCGGCTTCGCCTCCGGCCCAAGCTCCTGGCACAGCGCCTGCAGCCGGTCCCCGGCGCGGTCGATCAGCACCACCTTTGCCCCTTCCGCCAGCATCGCGCGGGCGCATTCGAGGCCGATCCCCGAGGCCGCGCCGGTGATCGCGGCCACTTTTCCGTGCAGTCTCATGTCGGTCTCCTTACCCCCGGCCATGGCTGACGCGCGACTGGCGGGCCAGGCTGTCGACGATCACGGCGATGGCAAGGACGCCCCCGGTGATCATGTAGCGCAGGGATGACGACAGGTTCAGCAGCGTCAGCCCGTTGGAAATCGCCTGGATCACGATGATCCCCAGCACCGCCGACCAGGCCGAGCCGCGCCCGCCGAAAAGGCTGGTCCCGCCGATCACCGCCGCCGCGATGGCGTTCAGGTTCACGTCGCCGGTCCCGGCCTGCTGGCTGGAGGAGGCGAGGCGCGAGGCCGAGAGGATGCCGCCCAAGGCCGCGAGCGTGGAGCAGAGCATGAAGGCCGACAGGTAGATGCGGCGGACGTTGATCCCCGACCGCCGCGCGGCCTCCCTGTTGCCGCCGACGGCGAACATCGACCGGCCCCATTGGGTGCGGGTCAGGCCGTAGTTCAGGATCACGGCCAGAAGGACGAAAAGGCCGAACATCATAGGCACGCCGCGCCCGAGGTGCAGGTAGTAGATCGCTCCCTCCAGCGCCACGGTCAGGGCGGCGGCCTTGAGGACGAGGCGGGTCAGGGGCTGCGAGGAGAGACCCGCCGCCTGGCGCTGCCGCATGACCGACAGGCCGACCCAGACCATGACGGCTCCGGGCACGAGGCCGAGGAGATAGGAGAGCCAGGCGGGCAGGATCCAGAGCTGGCCGAAGCCCACCAGCGGCGAGGCGAAGGGCAGGTTGATCGAGCCGGTGGGGCCGAGGATGTAGAGTTGCAAGCCGAGAATGGCGAGAAGGCCCGAGAGGGTGGAGACGAAGCTGGGCATCCCGAGGCGGTTGTAAAGGACCGCGTAGACCGCCCCGATCAGCGCGCCGGTGGCGAGTGCGGCGAGGATCGCCAGCGGCAGGGACACACCCGCATTGACCCAGAGGACGCCGATCATCGCCGAGGCAAGGCCGCTCATCGAGCCGACGGAAAGGTCGATCTCGCCCAGCATCAGGACGCAGACGATGCCGAGGGAGATGACGCCGACGGTGGCGCAGTCGAAGAGCAGGTTGACGAGGTTGTTCGGCGCGAGGAACACCGGGTTCAGCATTGAAAACACGGTGGAAATCAGGATCAGCCCGATGATGACCGGGAGCATCCCGAGGTCGCCGGACCGCAGCCGGTCGGAGAAGTCCTTCAGCGCGCCTTTCAGGCTGTCGTCGTGGTGGACGCGTGCATCGGCCCGGTCGAGAGTGGGTTTGTCGCTCATGCCGGTGTCCCCCCTGCTTCGGCTGCCAGCCGTTCCTGCCTGCGCGAGACGGAATTCTCGCTGGCCCCGGTGATCGCGGCGACCAGGTCCTGATGCGAGGTCTCGGCGGTGAAGACGCCGTTGTTGCGGCCAAGGCGCAGGACCACGATGCGGTCGGCGACGGCGCGGACGTCTTCCATGTTGTGGCTGATGATGATGACGCCGAGACCCCGGTCGCGGACGCGCTCGATGAGGTTCAGCACCTCGGCGGTCTGCGCCACGCCAAGCGCGGCGGTGGGTTCGTCCAGCATGATGATCCGGGGGTCGAGGAGAAGCGAGCGCGCGATGGCCACGGTCTGGCGCTGGCCGCCCGACAGCGATGCGACGGGTTCGCGGACGGAAGGAATGCGGGCGGCGAGTTCCTTGAGGAGCGTCCAGGCCCGGACCTCCATCTGGACCTCGTCCAGCCGCCAGGGCGACAGTTCGTGGCCGAGGAAGAGGTTCGCCACCACGTCGAGGTTCTCGCAGAGCGCGAGGTCCTGGAAGACGGTGGCGATCCCCATCTCCAGCGCCGTCGCGGGGGTATCCAGCGTGACCGGGCGGCCCATGTATTCGATGGCGCCCTCGGTCGGCTGGTGGACGCCCGCCAGCACCTTGACCAGCGTGGACTTGCCTGCGCCGTTGTCGCCGACCAGCGCCACCACCTCGCCCGCGTGGACGTCAAGCTCGATGTCGGTCAGCGCCGAGACCGCGCCGAAGCGCTTGGAAACGCCGCGGAGCGAGAGGATGCGTTCCCCCTTCGCGGGCAGTCTTTCGCGTGCCTGCATGTCTTCCTCCCCCATGAAGTGCCCGGCCCCTTAAGGGACCGGGCCTGGTCAATTACTGGGTGATCCCCAGTGCCTTGCAACCTTCGGCATATTCGCCGGTGCAGATTTCCTCGGGCGTGTTGATGCCCTTGTCGAAGATTTCCGCCTTGATGTTCTCGGCCGTCACCACCGCCGGGACGAAAAGCTCCGAGGGCGTGTCGTAGAGCGTGGTCTTCGCCTCGGGTGTCTCGCCCTTGAGGAAGGCCACCGCGACGTTGGCTGCCGCAGCCGCCACGATCTCGGAGGGTTTCGAGATGGTGTTGTACTGGTCGCCCGAGATGATCAGTTGCAGCGCCGCGATGGTCGCGTCGTTGCCCGTCACCGGCGGGACGGGATCGACGCCCGCAGCCTTGAAGGCCGCCACCGCGCCGCCGCCGGTGCCGTCATTCGCGGCGACCACGCCGACGATCTCGGCCCCGAAGCGGGTGATCTGGCCCGCCGCCCATTGCTGGGCTTCCGGCGGCGCCCAGTCGGGCGTGTCGAACTCGGC
The DNA here is from genome assembly GCF_015999335.1 of Tabrizicola soli. Taxonomy (GTDB): domain Bacteria; phylum Pseudomonadota; class Alphaproteobacteria; order Rhodobacterales; family Rhodobacteraceae; genus Tabrizicola; species Tabrizicola soli. The sequence goes on from NZ_JAEACP010000008.1 coordinate 154,744, forward strand.
CAGCGTCTTGTAGGGCGAGGCGTCGAGCGCCGAGTCGATGCCGTCGCGGATCAGCCCGGCGGCGGCGTCGGTGGGCGAGCCGTTGATCTGGAGGACCCCCGCGCCGTCCGGCACGCCGCTGGCCTTCAGGTGGTCGACCAGCGATTGCGCGATGGCCTGGCCGATGCCCTTGTTGTCGAAGGACACGTAGTAATCCGCCGGGGCATCCGGGATCGGGCGGTCATAGGCGATGACCTTGACGCCCTGCGACTGCGCCAGCGTCACCAGCGCGGCGGCGGCAGCCGAGTCGACGGGATCCAGCACGATCACCTTCGCGCCCTGCGCCAGCACCGAGTTGAACTGCTGCTGTTGCAGCGCCACGTCGGCATTGGCGTTCTGATAGATCACCGTGCAGTCGGGGCAAAGCTTCGCCATCTCGGCCTGGAAGCCGGGATAGTCGTGCTCCTCATAGCGGGTGGAGGCCTGGTCGGGCATCAGGAAGGCCACGGTCGCGGCCTCTTGCGCGAAGGCGGTGCCCGAAAGCAGGGCCAGGGCGGTGCCGGCCATGAGGGTCAGGTGGGTGCGTTTCATTCTCTCTCTCCCTAAGGTGACGTCTTCTGTCCTGCCGTCCGGGACGGCGCGGTCATTCCCGGCTGCGCTGTTCGGTTGCCCGGCGTCAGGCAACACCCGGCCGCGCTGCGCACCGGAGGGTCGGGCGCGGCCAGTCATCTCGGTCCTTGTTCGGGTCAGGCGGCCAGCGTGCTGTTGTCCTCGTGCAGCGCGCGGAACCGGCTGGGCGGCATTCCCTTTCGTCGCAGGAACTGACGGTTGAAGTTGGACAGGTTGTTGAAGCCCACCGCATAGCAGATGTCCGTCACCGTCTTGCCGGCGTCGTTCATCAACATCTGGCAGGCGAGATTGATCCGCAGGCGGTTGACATATTCCACCACCCCCATGCCCGTATGCCGGCGGAAGCTGCGCGAGAAGGCGGATGGCGTCATCCCGGCGGTGGCGGCAAGGTCGGTTTCGCCGAAATCCTCGGTCAGGTTGTCGTTGATATAGGCCAGCGCCTTGTTGACCCCGGCCGTCATGAAGCCGGACGGGTCGGGCAGGTAGGCGTCCGAGGCCAGCGCCCGCGTCCCGCCGTCGGCCGCAAGGGTTGCCAGCAGGTCAAGGAACAGGCTGGCCCGGCGCGGTCCGCGGGCCTGGGTCAGCTCGGCCAGGATCGGCGCGCAACGCTCCGAGCAGCCGTCCGAGAACAGGACGCCACGCCGGCTGAGCTGGAACAGGCCCGCGAAGCCGCCGGTATCGGGAAACAGCTCGGCGATACGCAGGAGCAGCTCTTCGGGGAATTGCAGCACCCGGCTGCGCAGGGGGACGGTTTCGCCCTCGGCAATATGCGAGACCCAGTTGTGCGGCAGGTTCGGCCCGGTCAGCACGAGATTGCCGGGGGCAAACTCGCCGATGAAGTCGCCGATGTAGTACCGGCCCGAGGTCGCGACGACCTGGTGCACCTCGAGCTCGGGGTGGAAATGCCAGCGGACGGTGTGGAACGGATAGCCGTGCTCCCAGGCCTTGAAGGACTGGCCCTGGCCGATCTGGACGACTTCTAGATCCGGCTTCATGCGATCCCCCCTTCCGCCGCGTCTCCCCCACGGCGCAGCGGAGCCTGACGCTCGCCCCTGCACCCTTATCTTGCCGCAAGGAATCAGGCCCTGCTACCACAGGGGGAATGATGAACTGATATTTTTTTGACTTTCTGCGGTGCAGTATTGTCAAATTTATTGCCTTGGGCCGAGGCTGCACAGGGACGATTCCGGAAAGGCTCGGGCGACGGCACGTCGAATGGACCCGCAGATGCGCAGGACAATGACAACCTTTGAAAGAACCGTCCCGGGTCCGGTTCCTGGCCGAGAGGAAAGCAAGCGGCCTATTACAGAAATCTGGACATGCTTGACGGACTGGCGTGTGCGAACAGCTTCTCATACTAGATTTATTGACAAACAGCTCATGTCTTGATCAAAGTAAGTAGATACTCACTTTTATGCGAAGCTTACCATGACATCACGCGCGAAGCATCTGCCGTCGGACGAACGCCGGGCCGAAGCGGTCGAGGCGGTGGTCGAGCTTGCGGCCAGGTCCAATCCCGAAGAGATAACCACCTCGGCCATCGCGGCGCGGATGAAGCTTACCCAGGGGGCGCTTTTCCGGCATTACCCCACCAAGGATGCGATCTGGCAGGGCGTGATGGAATGGGTCTCCGACCGCCTGCTGGCGCGTATCGACCGGCTGGCGGGGGCCGAGGCGGACCCGCTGGCCGCGCTTCAGGCGATGTTCCTTGGCCATGTGGACTTCATTGCCGAACATCCCGGCGTTCCGCGCATGATGGCGGGCCAGTTGCAGAACGCCGGCGAGACCCCGGCGAAGCGGATGGCGCGGACCCTGGTGGAAAACTACGGCAACCGGCTGCGCCGGATCCTTGCCGCCGCCCGCGCCGAAGGTGTCCTGCATCCGACCCTCGATATCGAAGCCGCCGCCGCGCTTTTCCTCGGGATGATTCAGGGGCTGGTGATGCAGCACCTCATCCACGGCGACAGCGCGCGCATGCGGGCCGATGCCGCGCGGGTATGGACGATCTACCGTGCTGGCCTCCTTGCCGGGCCACAGGCGCGGGAGCCGTCGCCAGTCCCCTGAAAGACCCCTGCCGCTGCCGGAGATCCCAGCGATGTCACGCCGTATCCTCATCATCGTCCTTCTTCTTGCCGGACTTCTGGGCCTTGGCGCCTGGACCGTGCTGTTCCGCCCCTCCGACCTGCCGCCCGAGGGGTTTTCCCGCGGCAACGGGCGGATCGAGGCCGACCTGGTCGACATTTCGCCCCGGCTGGCCGGTCGGGTGGCCGAAGTCCGGGTGCGCGAGGGGGATCTCGTGCAGGAGGGCGATGTGCTTGCGGTGATGGACACCGCCGAATTGCGCGCGCAGCTGGCCAGGGCGGATGCGGCCGTCGCCAGCGCCGAGGCCTCGGTCGGGGTGGCGGCGGCGCAGGTGAAGGAAGCGCAGGCGCGGCTTGCGCTGGCGCAAAGCGAACAGGCCCGCGCCGAGACGCTGGGCGAACGTGACGTGATCTCGCGCGAGAACCTGGACGTGAAGCGGACCGAGACGCAACTGGCCGAGGCCAATCTCGCCGCCGCCGAGGCGATGCGCCTGTCGCAGGAGCGGGCCGTCGAGGCCGAGAAGGCCGTCCGGGCCGAGATCGCCGAACGCATCGCCGATGCGACGCTCACCTCGCCTGGCGCTGCCCGGGTCCTTTATCGCCTTGCCCAGCAGGGCGAGATCGTCGGCAGCGGCGGCAAGATCCTGACGCTGATCGACCTCGATGAGGTCTATATGGAGTTCTTCCTGCCCGCGACCGACGCCCCGCGCGTCGTGATCGGCGACGAGGCGCGGATCGTCGCCGATGTGGCACCCGACCGATCCATCCCGGCACAGGTGATCTTCGTCTCGCCGCAGGCGCAGTTCACGCCCAAGCAGGTGGAAACGCTGAACGAGCGCGAAAGCCTGATGTTCCGGGTCCGGGTGCGGATACCCTCCGAATTCGTGCTGTCCCGCGTGGACCAGGTCAAGACGGGCGTGCGGGGCGTGGCCTGGGTCCGGCTGGCCGCCCCGGATGGCACGCTGGCCGCCTGGCCCGAGGGTCTGACCCCGCCCCCTGTCGGCCTGCCGGGCAAGGCCAGGCCATGACGGCCCTACCCGACCCTGTGGCGCAGCTTCAGGGTGTCACGCACCGCTATGGCAGGATGGTGGCGCTGGCCGATCTGACGCTGGCGCTGCCGGCGGGGCGGATGGTCGGCCTGATCGGGCCGGACGGGGTGGGCAAGTCGACCCTGATGGGCCTGGTCGCCGGGGCCAAGCGGCTGCAGCACGGCGAGGTGACCTGCCTTGGCGGCGACATGGCCCAGGCCCGCCACCGCAGGGCGATGGGCGGGCGCATCGCCTTCATGCCGCAGGGACTGGGGCGGAACCTCTATCACGACCTCTCGGTGCGCGAGAACATGGAGTTCTTCGGCAAGCTCTTCGCCCTCGGCCGCGGCGAACGGCGCGACCGCATCGACCGGCTGACCCGGGCCACCGGGCTGCATCCCTTCCTCGACCGGCCGGCGGGCAAGCTGTCGGGCGGGATGAAGCAGAAGCTGGGGCTCTGTTCCTCGCTGATCCACGACCCGGATTTCCTGCTGCTGGACGAACCGACCACCGGCGTCGACCCCCTGTCCCGGCGGCAGTTCTGGGACCTGATCGCCACGATCCGCGCCGACCGGCGGCAGATGAGCGTGCTGGTCTCGACCGCCTATATGGAGGAGGCGGCGCTGTTCGATCATCTGGTGGCGATGGACGCCGGCCGCGTGCTGGCCGAGGGTCCGCCGGAGGATCTGATGGCAAGCACGGGCACCGCTTCGGTCGGTGATGCCTATGTCTCGCTCCTGCGCCGGTCGGGCGAAAAGGAAGAAGCAGCCCCGCAGCCCCCTGCCGCCACCCCCCTGCCCGACAGCGGCGAGATCGCAATCCGCGCGCGCAACCTGACCCGCCGTTTCGATGATTTCGTCGCGGTGGATTCGGTCAGCTTCGACATCCGCCGGGGCGAGATCTTCGGCTTTCTCGGCTCGAACGGCTGCGGCAAGACGACGACGATGAAGATGCTCACCGGCCTCCTGCCCGCCTCCGAGGGCGAGGCCTGGATCTTCGGCCAGCCGGTCGCCGATCAGGGCATGGCGGCGCGGGCCCGCGTCGGCTTCATGTCGCAATCCTTCTCGCTTTACGGCGAGCTTACCGTGCGGGAGAACCTGGTCCTGCATGCGCGGCTCTACCACCTCGGGGCGGCGCTTTCGGAACAGCGCCTGGCCGACCTGGTGCCCCGCTTCGGGCTGACCGGGCACATGGACCATAAGGCCGGCGACCTGCCGCTGGGGCTGCGGCAGCGGCTGTCGCTGGCGGTGGCGGTGATCCATTCGCCCGAGATCCTGATCCTGGACGAGCCCACCTCGGGCGTCGATCCGCAGGCGCGGGACGATTTCTGGCGGCTGCTCCTCGACCTGTCGCGCAACGAGCGGGTGACGATCTTCATCTCGACCCATTTCATGGACGAGGCGATGCGCTGCGACCGGATCTCGCTGATGCATGCCGGGCGCGTCCTGGTGTCGGACCCGCCCGCCAGGATCGTGGCCGACAGCGGCGCGGCCTCGCTGGAGGAGGCCTTCATCGCCTATATGGCCGCCGAACTGCCCCCGGAGACACAGGCGCCGCCCGCGCTGGCCGCCAAGGCGGCCCCCCCGCCGGATGCGGCGGGCTTCAGTCTCCGCCGTCTCCTCGCTTTCACCTCGCGCGAGGCGATGCAGGTGCGCCGCGATCCGGTGCGGCTGGCCTTCGCCTTCCTCGGCAGCGCGCTTCTGCTGCTGGTCATGTCCTTCGGCATTTCCCAGGAGGTGCGCGACATTCCCTTTGCCGTGCTCGATCATGACGACAGCCCCGCGAGCCGGGCCTATGTCTCGGCCTTCCGCGATTCCCCCTGGTTCAAGCTGCAACCGCCGGTCCTGGACGTGCAGGCGCTGGACGACCGCATGACCAGCGGGGAGCTCGCGCTTGCGCTGGAGATCCCGCCCCGCTTCGGCGCCGATCTGCGGGCCGGGCATGGCGCCGCCGTCGCCGCGACCATCGACGGCGCCGATACCGGCCGCGCCGGCACCGTCGAAAGCTATGTCTCCGGCGCGCATGGCGCCTCGCCGGCCGGGATCGCGCCGGGGCGGGCCGAGGCGCAGATGCCGCCCCCGGTCACGCTGGAGCCGCGATTCCGATACAACCCCGACATGGCCAGCCTGCCCTCGATCGGGCCGTCGATCCCGCCGCTGCTGCTTCTGCTGTTCCCGGCGATCCTGATGGCGGTCAGCGTGGCCCGGGAAAAGGAGATCGGGACGATCACCAACTTCTACGTCACGCCGACCGGCCGGGCCGAGTTCCTGATCGGCAAGCAGCTGGTCTATATCGGCATCGGCCTTCTGAACTTCGCCATCCTGACGGCGCTTGTGGTGCTGGTGCTGCGGGTGCCGCTGCATGGCAACCCGCTGGCCCTGGTGCTGGCGACCGTCCTCTATGTCGTGGCGGCCACCGGCTTCGGCCTGATGGTGTCGATGCTGACGGCGACCCAGGTCACCGCGGTCTTCGCCGCCACCGTGCTGTCGGTGATGCCGACCCTGCAGTTTTCCGGGATGCTGACCCCGGTCTCCTCGCTGGAGGGTCCCGCGCGGGTGATGGGCAGCCTCTGGCCCACCACCTGGTACATGATGGCCAGCGTCGGCAGCTATACCAAGGGGCTGGGGCTGGCCGACCTTGGCGGCGCGCTGATGCGGCTTGCGCTGTTCGGGCCGGTCTTCACCGCGATCGCGGTTGCCCTCCTGAAGAAGCAGGAGCGGTAGATGCGCCCCCTGATCAACACCTTCTGGCTGACCGGGAAAGAGCTGAAAAGCGTCCTTGGCGATCCGGTCATGGTGATCCTGATCGCCTGGTCCTTCGTCGTGGCCGTCATGCTCGAGGCCCAGGGCGCGGGCGACACGGTGCGCAATGCCTCCATCGCCATCGTCGACGAGGACCGCTCGCCCCTGTCGCGACGGATCCCGGACGCGCTGATGCCGCCCTGGTTCCAGACGCCGGTCGCGATGAGCGCCGATCAGGCCGCCGCCGCGATGGACCGGGGCGAGATCATGTTCGTCCTGTCCTTCCCGCCCCGCTTTGCCGCCGATGCCATCGCCGGCCGCGTGCCCGCCGCGCAGCTGCTTGCCGATGCCACGGCGGTGTCGCAGGCGCAGCTCGGCACGGACTACCTGCGCAACATCGTTCAGCAGGAGGTGCGGGTCTTCCTGGCCACCGGCCCCGACGTCGCCCAGCCCGAGCTGAAGCTGGAGCTGCGCCGCGCCTTCAACCCGAACGGCAACCCGGTCTGGTTCAAGGCGATGTCCTCGCTCCTCAACCAGCTGTCGGTGCTGACCATCGCCCTGACCGGCGCGGCCATGCTGCGCGAACGCGAACACGGCACCATCGAGCATCTGATGGTCATGCCGCTCAGCCCGGCCGAGGTGGCGGTGTCCAAGGTGCTGGCGACCATGATCGTGGTGCTTGCGGCCTTCACCGGGTCCTTGCTGATCGTGGTCCGGGGGGTGCTGGACGTGCCGGTCGCGGGCTCGATGCCGCTCTTGGTCGGAGGAGCCGCGGTCTATCTCTGGGCCGCCTCGGCCATCGGGATGCTTCTGGGCACGCTGGCGCGCAGCATGGCGCAGTTCGCGCTCCTGGTGATCATGGTGATCATCCCGGTCATCATGCTGTCGGGCGGCATGGGCGCCGTGGAAAGCCAGCCCGACACCGTGCAGAAGCTGACGCAGGCGCTGCCCTCGCGCCATTTCCTGGCTTTCGCCAAGGCGGTCGCCTTCCGCGGCGCGGGGCTTTCCGCGGTCTGGTCGCAGCTTCTGCTGATGGCGGGGCTGGGGGCGGCCTTCTTCGCGGCCAGCCTTCTGCTGTTCCGCAGGTCGATGAGCGTGACCGGATGACCGGGGCACTGGACTATCCGGCCCGCAGGACCCAAGTCAGAGGCATGCGGTCGCCTTCGGGGGGCCGGATCGTTTCGCCGGAAGGGAGACCACCGCAATGAACCCGCAAGACACCGCCCCGCTCACTGGCGCCCCCACGGGCGACGGCGCCGAGGAGGAAGGCTTCCGGGCGGTCGACCGGCTCTGGTCGGCACAGCGGGGCCGCTTCACCGGCGGCCTGTCGCCGGCGGCGCTGGCGCTGGCGTTCATCGACTGGTCGGTGCATCTGGCCAACGCTCCCGGCAAGCGGATGGACCTGGCCGTGAAAGGCGGCAAGGCGGCCGGCCGGTTCGCGGCCCATGCCTTCGGCGCGGCGCTCAACCGCGCGGCGCCTCCCCCGATCGAGGCACCGCCGGGCGACAACCGCTTTGCCGCCGAGGAATGGGGCAGGCTGCCCTACAGTCTCTGGGCGCAGGGATTCCTCCTTGGCCAGCAGTGGTGGCGCGATGCCACGGCAGCGGTTCCCGGCGTGACCCCGCATCACGAAGAGGTGGTATCCTTCACCGCCCGCCAGATCCTTGACATGATGTCACCGGCGAACAACCCGATGACCAACCCCGAGGTCATCGCCAGGACCGTCCGCTCGGGCGGCATGAACTTCGTCCAGGGTTTCCAGAACTGGCTCGAGGACGCCACCCGCATGCTGGACGGCCGCCCGCCGGTCGGGGCCGAGGATTTCGTCGTCGGCCGCGATGTCGCCGTCACGCCGGGCAAGGTGGTCTGGCGCAATGACCTGATCGAGCTGATCCAGTATTCCCCCACGACCGAAACGGTGCGGGCCGAGCCGGTGCTGATCGTGCCGGCCTGGATCATGAAATACTATATCCTCGACCTCTCGCCGCAGAATTCGCTGATCCGCTGGCTGGTGGCGCAGGGCTACACCGTCTTCTGCATCTCGTGGCGCAACCCGACGGCCGAGGACCGCGACCTGGGGATGGAAGATTACCGCAAGCTGGGCGTCATGGCGGCGCTGGATGCGGTTTCCGCCATCGTGCCGGGGCAGAAGATCCATGCCGCCGGCTATTGTCTGGGCGGCACGCTGCTGTCGATCGCCGCCGCGTCGATGGGATGCCGGAGGGATGAGCGGCTTGCCTCGCTCACGCTCCTGGCGGCGCAGACCGATTTCACCGAACCGGGCGAGCTCGCCCTGTTCATCGACGACAGCCAGATGCATTTCCTGGCAAGCATGATGTGGGCGCGCGGCTATCTTTCGGCCGACCAGATGGCGGGGGCCTTCCAGCTGCTGCGCGCCAACGACCTGGTATGGTCACGCCGCATCCGCGAATATCTGATGGGCGAGCGTGGCCCGATGATCGACCTCATGGCATGGAACGCCGATGCGACCCGGATGCCATACCGGATGCATGCCGAATACCTGCAGAAGCTGTATCTCGACAACGAACTGGCCGCCGGCAGGTTCCTGGTCGAGGGGCGGCCGGCCGCACTTCAGAACATCCGGGTGCCGATCTTCGCCGTCGGCACCGAGCGCGACCACGTCGCGCCCTGGAAATCCGTCTACAAGATCCATTACCTGAGCGGGGCCGAAGTCACCTTCGCCCTGACCAGCGGCGGCCACAATGCCGGCATCGTCAGCGAGCCGGGCAGGCCAAGGCGGCGCTATCGCATCGCCGTCAAGCGGGCCGGCGGCGCCTGCCGGACCGCCGAGCAATGGGCCGAAGAGGCAAGCCGCAAGGACGGTTCCTGGTGGGTGGAATGGGGCGACTGGCTTGCCGCGCGCTCCTCCCCCGACCCGGTGCCCGCACCCACGGCGCCGGGCGCGGATGACCGGGGCTATCCGGTACTGGGGGAAGCGCCGGGAACCTATGTGCTGCAACGGTGAGGGACAGGCGAGCTTCATGCCTGACGCTCCCCGCATCACGACCAAAGCCGGATCCTGCGCTGCTTGCGCCCTTTTTACGACCGCTCAGGAGAATTGACGCATGACCACGATCCTTGGCCTCTCGGGCAGCCTGCGGAAGGCCTCGTTCAACGCCGGGCTGCTGCGGGCCGCCGCCGAAGTCGCGCCCGAGGGCGTGACGATCCAGATCGGCTCGCTCCGCGAGGTGCCGCTCTATGACGCCGATCTCGAGGCGGCCGAGGGCCTGCCCCCCGCCGTCGCCACCCTGCAGCACCAGCTGGCCGGGGCGCAGGGTCTTCTGCTGGTGACGCCGGAATACAACAACGGCATTCCCGGCGTGTTCAAGAACGCGATCGACTGGGTGTCGCGCGGCCCCGGCCTGTCGATGTTCGTCGGCAAGCCGGTGGCGGTGCTGGGCGCCTCGCCGGGGGGCTTCGGCACCATCATGGCGCAGGCGCATTGGCTGCCGGTCCTGCGGACCCTCAAGGCGGATCTCTGGGCCGACGGGCGGATGCTGGTCTCACGCGCGCAGGGCAGCTTCGACGCAGAGGGCAACCTGACCAGCGAGGAAACCCGCGCCAGGCTGGCAGAGTTCGTCCACGGCTTCGCCCGCCGGCTTGGCGCGGGCTGAGCGCCCCGGCATGGGTCGCCGGCCTTCGGGTTCCGGCTTGCGGATATGCGGGGATGGTCGCGCCCGTCCCCGCATCTGCCGGCGGCGGCGTCCCAATCCGGTCATTTGTCGCAACCGGCCCTTCCGGTGCACCCGGCTTCCGTGCAAGATCGGCAAAGTCACTGCGCGGGAGGGGGGAACATGGCCGGCGATCTGCATCAGGCCCTGGCGGCGATCGACGAGGCGAACTCGGTCGATCCCAAGGGCGAGGCGCTGGTCTACGGCCAGCGCATGTCCGAGGAACTGGCCCAGCTCTTTCCCGGCGCCTCCGAAGTCCTGCAGATCGCGGCCCGCGGCCAGCATGTCGAACGCTGGCTCCTGCCGCGCTCGGACTACCCGGAGGGGAAAGCGGGCTACCTCGCCTGGCGGCGCGAACAGGCCCGGCGCCATGCCGAACGCGTGGCCGGCATCATGGAGCGCGCGGGCTATGACCAGGAGACCTGCGCCCGCGTCGGCACGCTTCTGCGGAAAGAGGGGCTGAAGCGCGACGACGAGGTGCAGGCGCTCGAGGATGTGGCCTGCTTCGTCTTCCTGCGCTACCATTTCCCCGCCTTCGCCGCCGCCCGCGATCCGGCCGAGGTCGAGGACATCGTCCGCAAGACCGCCCGCAAGATGTCGCCCGAGGCCCGGGCCCGGGTGCTGGTGGAATTCGCCCTGCCCGAACCGCTCGCCGCCGCCTTCCGGAACGGAGATTCCGCATGACCCGCCTCCGCCGCCTTTGGGACCAGGACCGGCCTGCGCTGAACGCCTGGTGCTCGATCGGCAACCCCTTCGTCGCCGAGATCATGGCCGCGCAGGGCTTCGACAGCGTGACCGTCGACATGCAGCACGGCGCGCTGGACTATGCCGACATGCTGCCGATGCTGCAGGCGATGCGGGCCAGCGGGGCGACGCTTCTGGCGCGGGTGCCCTGGCTCGACCCCGCCCCTGTGATGAAGGCGCTGGACGCCGGGGCCGAGGGGATCATCTGCCCGATGGTCAACACCGCCGAGGAGGCCGCCCGCTTCGTCAGCTACATGCGCTATCCGCCGCAAGGCCTGCGCAGTTTCGGCCCGACCCGCGCCGTCTTCGCCCACGGCCCCGACTATGCCGCGCAGGCCAACGCCCGCCTTCTGGCCTTCGCCATGGTCGAGACCGCCGAGGCGCTGGCGAACCTCGACGCGATCGTTTCCACCCCCGGACTTGACGGAATCTACGTCGGCCCGGCCGACCTGACCCAATCGGTCGGCCAAGGGCGGCTCCCGTTCGGGATGGACCGGGAGGAACCCGAAATGATCGCCGAGATCCGTCGCATCGCCGAGGCCTGCCAAAAGCGCGGGATCATCGCCGCGCTGCATTGCGGGACGCCGGACTATGCCTACCGCGCCATCGGCTGGGGCTTCCGCATGACCACGGTCGGCGGCGATTCCCGCTTCCTCGCGGCGGCAGCGGCGCAGGCGGTGGCCGGGTTCCGGCGGCTCACCCAGGCCGACAAACCGGGCGGCTCCTGACCCATCCCGCGCGACGGCGATTTCCGAATGGAAATCGTGCCGGAAATCGTCCGATTTCCGCTCACCCGATCCGCCCGCGCCGGCCCCCGGTCTGGCCGCGGTCCAGCAGCAGATGGTCCAGCAACACGCAGGCCATCATCGCCTCGCCCACCGGCACCGCGCGGATGCCGACGCAGGGGTCGTGGCGGCCCTTGGTGATCAGGTCCACCTCGGCCCCGGCTTGCGTCACCGTCCGCCGGGGCGTGAGGATACTGGACGTCGGCTTGACCGCAAAGCGGCAGACCACCGGCTGCCCGGTGGAGATTCCGCCCAGGATGCCGCCGGCATGGTTCGACAGGTACTCCGGCCCCCCCGGCCCCATGCGGATCTCGTCCGCGTTCTCCACCCCGGTCAGGCTGGCCGCCGCCATCCCCTCGCCGATCTCCACGCCCTTCACGGCATTGATCGACATCATCGCCGCGGCCAGGTCGCTGTCGAGCTTGCCGTAGAGCGGCGCCCCCAGCCCCGCCGGCACGTCCTCGGCCACCACCTCGATCACCGCCCCGACCGAGTTGTGCGCGAGCCGCAGCTCGTCCAGGTAGGCCGCCCAGTCCTTTGCCGCCACCGGATCGGGACACCAGAACGGGTTCTCCTCGATCTCGGCCGCATCGAACCGCGCCCGGTCGATACCCTTCACCCCCATCTGCACCATGTAGCCGGTGATCCGCAGCCCCGGCACCAGCGCCGCCAGCACCGCCCGCGCCACCCCGCCCGCCGCCACCCGGCTGGCCGTCTCGCGCGCGGAGGACCGGCCGCCGCCGCGATGATCGCGGACGCCGTATTTCTGGTGATAGGCGATGTCCGCATGTCCCGGCCGGAACGACTGCGCGATCTCGCCATAATCCTTCGACCGCTGGTCGGTGTTCTCGATCATCAGCTGGATCGGCGTGCCCGTCGTCTTCCCCTCGAACACGCCCGAGAGAATCCGCACCTCGTCCGGCTCTTTCCTTTGGGTGGTGAACTTGGACGTCCCCGGCTTCCTCCGGTCCAGCCAGGGTTGCAGGTCGGCCTCGGACAGCGCCACGCCGGGCGGGCAGCCATCCACCGTGCAGCCGATCGCGGGCCCGTGGCTTTCGCCCCAGGTGGTGACGCGGAAGAGATGTCCGAAGGTGTTCAGGCTCATGGCGGTCTCCTACGGATCGGGCATACAGGCCGCGCGACCCTTGCCACAAGCCTTGACCGACGGAAAATCCTCCCCACGGCGTCGAACGGTCACGCCGCCGTGAAAATTCCGGCGCGTCCGGGGTTGAAATGCCGCCCGCCGGCCCCACCTTTTCCCGGCGGGCCGGGCCCCTCTGACGACGCCAGTCGTGATGTCGGACCGCATCGAGAAATCGTGCTCGATGTCAGCCCGGCGCAAACTGCCCCTGAACAAGGCTGGCCTATCGACGCACCCATGAGAGGGTAAAACGGGGATGGAATTCCTCCTCCTGCCGGTTCTGGGCACATCGCTGTGGATGTGGCTGGTCTTCATCGGCATCGTGATCGCACTTCTGGTCCTTGACCTGGGCGTCTTCCACAAGACCGACCACGAGATCGGCGTCGGCGAAAGCCTGCGCCTCTCGGCCTTCTACATCACGCTGGGCGTGGCCTTCGCGGGCTTCGTCTGGTGGCAGATGGAAGCCGAGGCGGCAAAGCTCTACCTCACCGCCTTCGTGGTGGAAAAGACGCTGGCGATGGACAACGTCTTCGTCATCGCGCTGATCTTCGGCTATTTCGCCATTCCCCGGCAATATCAGCACCGCGTGCTGTTCTGGGGCATCCTGGGCGTGATCGTCCTGCGCGGGATCATGATCGGCCTCGGCGCGACGCTGGTCGCGCAATACGGCTGGATCCTCTACATCTTCGCGGCTTTCCTGATCTTCACCGGCATCAAGATGCTGGTGACCGACGACCAGCACCTCGACATCAGCCGGAACCCCGTCCTGCGCTGGATGAAGCGGCGGATGAAGGTGACCGAGGGTCTGCACGGCAACGCCTTCTTCCTGCGCCGGCCCGATCCCGCGACCGGCAGGCTGGCGACCTTCGCCACGCCCCTGTTCCTCGCCCTCGTGCTGATCGAGATCGCCGACCTGGTCTTCGCCGTCGATTCGGTGCCCGCCGTCTTTGCGATCACCACCGACCCGTTCATCGTCTACACCTCGAGTATCTTCGCGATCCTCGGCCTCCGGGCGCTGTATTTCGCCCTGGCGGCGATCATCCACCGCTTCCACTACCTGAAATACGCGCTGGCGATCCTGCTGATCTTCATCGGCTCCAAGATCTTCCTCGCCGACCTGATGGGCTGGGAGAAATTCCCCGCCAACTGGTCGCTGGCCATCACCTTCGCCCTCCTGACGGCCGGCGTGCTGTTCTCGCTGTGGAAGACGAGGCCTGGCCGCTGACGCCTGCGGTCGCCGGTCACGCTGGCGACCCTCCACCCCGGCGTGCTAGCCTCGGCCCATGCCCAGCCTCTGCCGCGATTGCCTGACCCGGACCGATGGCGCGCCCGCGCGCTGTCCGTCCTGCCGCTCGCCCCGGATGGTCGCGCATGACGAGCTTTTCGCCCTTTCCAGCGCCCATATGGACTGCGACGCCTTCTATGCCAGCGTCGAGAAACGCGACAACCCGGCCCTGCGCGACCAGGCCGTCATCGTCGGCGGCGGTCAGCGCGGCGTGGTCTCGACCTGCTGCTACATCGCCCGGATCAAGGGCGTCCGCTCGGCCATGCCGATGTTCCAGGCCCTGAAGCTCTGCCCCGAGGCGGTTGTCGTCAAACCCCGATTCTCCGCCTATATCGAGGCCTCCCGCGCCATCCGCGCGATGATGGAGGAGCTGACCCCCGCGATCGAGCCGCTCTCCCTCGACGAGGCCTTCATGGACCTCACCGGCACCGAACGCCTGCACGGCGCTCCGCCCGCCGTTCTCTTGGCAAGGCTGACCCGGCGGATGGAGGCGGAACTGGGCCTCACCGGCTCCATCGGCCTTTCCCACAACAAGTTTCTCGCCAAGATCGCCTCCGACCTCGACAAGCCGCGCGGCTTTTCCGTGATCGGCAGGGCCGAGACCGAGGCCTTCCTGAAGCCGAAACCCGTCCGCATCATCTGGGGCGTGGGCCAGGCGACCCAGACCGCGCTGGAAACCGCGGGGATCCGCACCATCGCCGACCTCCTGCGCTGGGACCGGGCCGACCTTGGCGCGCGATTCGGCAGCATGGGCGACCGGCTCTGGCACCTCGCGCGCGGGATGGACATGCGCCGGGTCAACCGGGACGACCGGCCGAAGTCGATCTCGAAGGAGACCACCTTCTTCGAGGACACCTCCGACCCCGACCTCCTCGACGGCCATCTCTGGCGGCTGGCCGAACAGGTGGCCGACCGGGCCAAGGCCAAGGCGCTGGCGGGCCGCACGGTGACGCTCAAGCTGAAGAAGGGCGATTTCCAGCTGGTGACCCGCCGCCACGCGCTGAGCGATCCCACCCAGCTTGCCGACCGCATCTACCGCGCCGCGCGCGAGCTTTACGACCACGCGGGCACGAAAGGCCCCTTCCGGCTGATCGGCGTCGGCATCTCCGACCTCGCGCCCGAGGACCGGGCCGACCTGTCGCAGGACCTCCTCGACCCCGATGCCCGCCGCCGCGCCGCCGCCGAACGCGCCACCGACGCGATTCGCGCCAGATTCGGCGCCGAGGCGATCATCAAGGGCCGCAGCCTGCGCTGAAGGGATCGGGGAGGGTGCGCTGTAGCGCACCCTACTCTGCCGCCAGGGCCATCCCTTCGGGCCGCACCAGTTCCACCACCACCTGCGCGATCTGCGCGCGGAAGGCCTGGAACCCCGCCAGGGGCTCGATTCGCGCCTCGTCCATGTAGAGCGCCCGGTCGATCTCGACCTGCACCACATGCACCCCGCGCGAGGGCCGCCCATAGGCCTGCGCCACATAGGCCCCGGCGAAGGGAGCGTTCCGCCCCACCCGCAGCCCGACCCCGGCGAAGGCCGATTCGATCCGGTCCACCACCTCGCGCCCGGCCGCCACGCCATAGCGGTCGCCCAGCACCACCTCGGGCCGGTCATGCCCGGGCCGGGTATGCGCCTCGATCGCCTCATGCGGCATGGAATGGCAGTCGATCAGCACGGCCTGGCCGAAGGCAGAGCGGGTCTCCTCGACCAGGGCGGCCAGGGCCCGGTGATAGGGATGCCAGAACCGCCGCAACCGCGCCTCGGCCTCGGCCAGGGGCAGCTTGCCGCGATAGATCGCCCGCCCGCCCGCGACCACCCGGGGAATCACCCCGAGACCCGAGGAAACCCGCGGATTATGCGGCGGACGGCTGATTCCCTCGATCACGGCGGGGTCGAGCTCGTCCGCGGCGCGGTTCAGGTCCAGATAGGCCCGCGGCACCCGTGCCGCCAGCAGCGGAGAGCCGAGGCCCGGCGCGCAGTCGAACAACTGGTCGACGAAGGCGTCCTCCGACGAGCGGATCGCCGACGGGTCGAGAAGCGCCTGCGACAGGAAGCTCGACGGATAGTCCCGCCCCGAATGCGGCGAGGCAAAGATCACCGGCCCCACCGCCCGGAGGGGGCGGTGCAGCACGAAGGCTTCGGTCGTTTCGTCAAGGATCTCGGGCAATCGCGCTCCTTCCCCTCTCCCGGATATAGCCGCAGAATCCGGGATTCCAAAACCCCTTGCAGGCCCCCGCGCGGTTCAGTATAGACCCAGCCGACCGACGCGGTTCCTTCCGCGTCCTTTTCGTTTCACCGGAAAGGGCAGGATGGGTCGCCAGGCCAAGTGGGCGGTTAGCTCAGCGGTAGAGCACTACGTTGACATCGTAGTGGCCACTGGTTCGATCCCAGTACCGCCCACCATTCACCTCCCCGCAGGGGGAACGTTGTTTTCAATCGGCGCAGACGCGCCGCGCAGAAGGAGGGACGACCATGAAAGTCGCCAACTCGCTCCGCTCGCTGAAGACGCGTCATCGCGATTGCCAGGTCGTGCGCCGCAAGGGCCGCGTCTATGTGATCAACAAGACGCAGAAGCGCTACAAGGCCCGCCAGGGCTGATCGCTTCCGGCAGACGGAATTCAGGGCCGCCTGGGGGAAACCCCGGCGGCCTTTTCCTTTTTCACCCCCGCTCGTCGATGATTTCGTCACTCCTCGCAGAGCAGCGACGAGAAGACGAAGTCGCACGAGGAGCAGCTTTCGAAGATTGCCATGACCGTCCGCCCCTTCCGCCCCGAAGACATCCCCGCCGCCCGCGCGCTCTGGCAGGCGATGCCCGGCGTCGGCCTCTCCACCGCCGACGAGCCGACCGCGCTCACGACCTTCCTGGCCCGCAACCCCGGCACCTGCTTCGTCACTGTTGCGCAAGGCCGCCTCACCGGCACCATCCTTGTCGGCCATGACGGGCGGCGGGGCTGATCCATCACCTCGCCGTCGCCACCGACCGCCGCCGGTCCGGCCTCGGCCGCAGGCTGGTAGAGGCCGGCCTCGCCGCCCTGCACGACCAGGGCATCGACAAGTGCCACCTGATGGTCTTCACCGGCAACACCGGGGGCGCGGCCTTCTGGACCGGCATCGGCGCCACCCGCCGCGACGAGCTTGCCCTTTACTCGATGCCCACCGCGCCCCGCTGACCTGCCGGGCGCCAAATCTTTTCGAAAAGATTTGCAAAATCCTTCGAAGGATTTTGTCCTGCCCCTGCGCCCGCCCGAAGGAATCGCCCGTGCACCCGAACCCCGCCTTCCGCACCGCCAGCCGCGAAGAGAACCTCGCCTTCGCCCGCACCCGAGGATTCGGCGTCCTCTCCGTCAACGGCCCCGACGGCCCGCTTGCCGCCCATGTCCCCTTCCTCCTGAACGCGGACGCCAGCTTCGCCGAACTGCACCTCGCCCGCTCCAACCCCATCGCCCGCGCCACGCTGCCCGCCCCCGCGTTGATCGCCATCTCGGGACCGGACGCCTATATCTCCCCCGACTGGTATGGCCCGCACGAGCAGGTCCCCGACCAGGTCCCGACCTGGAACTACGTCGCCGTCCACCTGCGGGGCACGCTGGAGCCCCTTCCCGACGAGGCTCTCCACCCGCATGTCGACGCTCTTTCGGCCGAGCACGAGAACCGGATCGCGGGCAAGCGCCCCTGGACCAGCGCCAAGATGACCGACGGCGCGCTGTCCCGGATGCTGCGGATGATCCTGCCATTCCGCTTCCGCGTGACCTCGGTCGAGGGCACCTGGAAGCTGAACCAGAACAAGCCCAACAAGGCTCGCTCCGGGGTCACCGAGGCCCTGTCGCAGGGCGACGCCTCGGCGCAAGCCATCGCCGCCCTCATCCGGGACCTGCCCTGATCTGCCGACGATCAAGGTCATCCCCCGCGCCGACAGCCCAGCGCGATCATCGGCCTCCTGATGAACGCCGTGGCGCTGGTCTCCCTTTCCGGCGCAATCGTTAAGATTTCGTGGCCGCCCCCGCTCAACCCACTGAGATCCTCGACCCGCGCCCCCGGTGCCGCGCGGGCGCCCCCGGACACCCGTTTACACCCTGCCCCCTCCGCCCCTACACTCCCCCATCATCCCGGAGGTCGCCATGCCCCTGCCCCTCGCCCCCCTGATCCCCCTCGCCGTTCGCCTGGGCCTGGTCGCGACGACGACCTTCGCCCTGACCCGGCTGGTCCGCTCCGCCACCCACCCCGGCCGCACCGACCAGCGGGCCGAGGATGCCCTGGACGACCTCGGCGAGGGCCTGTCCCTGCATCGCCCCGCCGACCGGGCCGAGGACAGGCAGACCAACGCCACCGCGCGGGTCCGCCGGGTGGTCCGCTTCCGGGGCAAGACATGGGAACTGGACGCCGGCCTGATGGCGCGGGTCCGGCTGAACGAGAGAAAGGAATGAAGCTCTACCACGCCCCCGCCTCGCCCTTCGTCCGCAAGGTCATGGTCCTCTTGCACGAGGCCGGGGCCGCCGACCGGGTGACGCTGGTCCCCGCCGCGGGCACGCCGCTCGACTCCGGCACCATGCCGGTGGACCGCAACCCCCTGGGCAAGATCCCCGCGCTGGAGCGGCCGGACGGCCCCACGCTCTACGACAGCCGGGTCATCACCCGCTATCTGGACGATCTGCTGGCAACCGGCCTCTATCCGCCCGCGCCGCATCTCTGGGACACGCTGACGCTGGAGGCCACGGGCGACGGCATCGCCGAGGCCGCGGTCCTGATGCGCTACGAAATGCATGTCCGGCCCGAAGCCAGCCGCTCGCCCGAATGGGCCGAGGGCCAGTGGCGCAAGGTCGACCGCGCCCTTTCGGCCGTCGAGGACCGCTGGGCCAGTCACCTGGCCGGGCCGCTGGACATGGGCCAGATCGCGCTTGGCTGCGCATTGGGCTACCTGGACCTGCGCCACGCCGGGCGGAACTGGCGGGCTGCGCATCCCGCGCTGGCCGCCTGGTGGACCGGCTTTGCCGCCCGCCCCGCCATGGCCGCCACCGCCTGATCCGCCCGACCGGGCCGCGTCCCCGGCGCAACAGAGGGGTTGCCTGCGACAGAATACAGCGGCTGCGCGGCTTTGTCCGCTGGACGAGTGCGCCAGCCTTGGCTAGATACGCCAACGTCGGGGCATCGGTTCGCCAATGCCCCCCAGGTCATATGGGTCGGCTTCAGCGGCCTGAAAGGGGAGAAGATCTCGTGTCCCACGCAGACGATCACGCAGGCACCGGCCAAGGCACTCGGCGGGATTTCCTGTACTACGCGACGGCGGGCGCCGGCGCGGTCGCCACGGGTGCCGCCGTCTGGCCGCTCGTCAACCAGATGAACCCCTCGGCCGACACCCGCGCCCTGGCGTCGATCATGGTCGACATCTCGGCGGTCGAGGTCGGCACGCAGCTGACGGTGAAATGGCTGGGCAAGCCGGTCTTCATCCGCCGCCGCAGCGCCGAGGAGATCGAGGCCGCCCGCGCGACCGCGGTTGCCGACCTGCCGGACGGGGCCTCCGAGAACGCCAACAAGCCCGGGACCGACGCTTCGGACGCGAACCGCACCCTGGACGAGGCCGGCGAATGGCTGGTGATGATGGGCGTCTGCACCCACCTCGGCTGCGTGCCGCTGGGCGACGGCGCGGGTGAGTTCGGGGGCTGGTTCTGCCCCTGCCACGGCTCGCACTACGATACCGCCGGCCGCATCCGCAAAGGGCCCGCGCCCCGGAACCTGGCGGTGCCGGTCGCTGCCTTCACTGACGAAACCACGATCAAGCTCGGGTAAGGACCAGAAACATGGCCGGTATTCCGCACGACCATTACGAACCCAGGACCGGGATCGAGCGCTGGCTGCACAAGCGCCTGCCGATCGTGGGTCTGCTCTACGACACCATCATGATCCCCACGCCCAAGAACCTGAACTGGATGTGGATCTGGGGCATCGTCCTGACCTTCTGCCTTGCGCTGCAGATCGTCACCGGCATCGTCCTGGCGATGCACTACACCCCGCATGTCAGCCTGGCCTTCGCCTCGGTCGAGCACATCATGCGCGACGTGAACGGCGGCTACTTCCTGCGCTACCTGCACGCCAACGGCGCGTCGCTGTTCTTCTTCGCCGTCTACCTGCACATCTTCCGCGGCCTCTACTACGGCAGCTACAAGGCCCCGCGCGAGGTGACCTGGATCGTCGGCATGATCATCTACCTGGCGATGATGGGCACCGCCTTCATGGGCTACGTCCTGCCCTGGGGCCAGATGTCCTTCTGGGGCGCCACGGTGATCACCGGCCTCTTCGGCGCGATCCCCGGCATCGGCGAGCCGATCCAGACCTGGCTTCTGGGCGGCCCGGCGGTGGACAACGCCACGCTGAACCGCTTCTTCTCGCTGCACTACCTGCTTCCCTTCGTGATCGCGGCGCTGGTCGCGGTGCACATCTGGGCCTTCCACACCACCGGCAACAACAACCCCACCGGGGTCGAGGTGCGCCGTGGCAGCAAGGAAGAAGCCGAGCGTGACACCGTCCCGTTCTGGCCCTACTTCGTGATGAAGGACCTCTTCGCCCTGGCGGTGATCCTGGCGGTGTTCTTCGCCGTGGTCGGCTTCATGCCGAACTACCTGGGCCACCCCGACAACTACATCGAGGCGAACCCGCTCTCGACCCCCGCCCACATCGTCCCGGAATGGTACTTCCTGCCGTTCTACGCGATCCTGCGCGCCTTCACCGGCGACGTCTGGGTCGTGATCGCGGCCGAATGGGTCAGCTTCGGCATCATCGACGCCAAGTTCTTCGGCGTGCTGGCGATGTTCGGCGCCATCGCGGTCATGGCGCTGGCCCCCTGGCTGGACACCTCCTCGGTGCGCTCGGGCCGCTACCGGCCGATGTTCAAGTGGTGGTTCGCGCTGCTCTGCATCGACTTCGTCGTGCTGATGTGGTGCGGCTCGATGCCCGCGGACGAGCCCTATGCCACGATCTCGCTGATCGCCTCGGCCTACTGGTTCGCCTACTTCCTGATCATCCTGCCGCTCCTCGGCGTGATCGAGAAGCCGCAGGCCCAGCCCGCGACCATCGAGGAAGACTTCAACGCGCATTACTCGCCGGCCACCGGCGGGACCAAGACCATCGCGGCCGAGTGAGAGGAAAACGATCATGCTCCGCAAAATCGCACTCACTGCCGCTTCGGCGCTGATCCTGTCGACGGGCGCAAGCCTCGCCGCCGGAGAGCAGCATGTCGAGGACGTCGCCTTCGCCCATGAAGGCCCGTTCGGCCGGTTCGACCAGTTCCAGCTCCAGCGTGGCCTCCAGGTCTTTACCGAGGTCTGCGCCGGCTGCCACGGGCTGAAATACGTGCCGCTGCGCACCCTGTCGGACGAAGGCGGCCCCGGCCTGCCGGAAGACCAGGTCCGCGCCTATGCGGCCGACAACTTCTCGGTGATCGACAAGGAAACCGGCGAGGACCGCGCGGCCCTGCCGACCGACAACTTCCCGGCGAACACCGCCGCGGGCGCGCCGGATCTCAGCCTGATGGCCAAGGCCCGCGCGGGCTTCCACGGCCCCTATGGCACCGGCATCAACCAGCTGTTCCGCGGCATGGGCGGGCCGGAGTACATCTACTCGATCCTCACCGGCTACACCGGCGAGGAGAAGGAAGAGTTCGGCTCGACCTTCTACGAGAACCACGCCTTCGCGGGCGGCTGGATCGCCATGGCCCCGCCGCTGTCGGACGACCAGGTGACCTATGCCGACGGCCATCCGGCCACCGTGGCCGACATGGCCGAAGATGTCGCCTCGTTCCTGATGTGGGCGGCCGAGCCGAAGCTGATGGCGCGCAAGGATGCGGGCTTCGTCAGCGTGATCTTCCTGGTGATCCTCTCGACCCTGCTGTTCCTGACCAACAAGCGGATCTGGGCGGGCATCAAAGGCAAGAAGCACGCCTGATCCGAAGGGTCCCGAAACGCGAAAGCCCCGCCCGACCGGCGGGGCTTTTCATTTCCGGCCCAGGTAGTCCCGCAGGGCCGGGGGCGGATCGGCCATCAGCGTGGTCGTGGGGACGGGAACCTGCACCACCCCCTCCGCGATGAAGGCCGTCCTGCCGCCCAGCGCCAGCGCATCGCCGGGATCATGCGTGACCAGCAGCACCAGCGCGCCGGTCTCGCGCGCCACCTGATCGACCAGGTCCAGCATCTCCTGCCGCAGCGCCGGGCCAAGGGCGGCGAAGGGCTCGTCCAACAGCAGGATCGGCCGCGCCCGCAACAGCGCCCGCGCCAGCGCTGCCCGGCTGGCCTGGCCCCCGGACAGCTGCGCCGGACGCCGCGCGCCCAACCCCGCAAGGCCGACCCGCGCCAGCGCCTGCTCCAGCCGGGCCCGGTCGTCGGGCGACAGCCGCAGGTCCGGCCGCAGCCCCAGGGCAAGATTTTGCGCAATGGTCAGATGCGGGAACAGGTTCTGGTCCTGGAACAGGATCGTCACCGGCCGCTCTCCCGGCGGCAGGCCCACCAGATCCCGGCCCTGCCAGCGGACCGCCCCCGACTGCGGCGGCAGGAAGCCAGCGATGGCGGACAGGAGCGTCGATTTCCCGGACCCCGAGGGTCCCATCACCGCGATCCGCTCCCCCGGCCCGGCGGACCAATGCGCGGTCAGGCGGAACGGGCCCTGCACAAGTTCCAGATGGTCAAGCTCCAGCACGGCGGCCCCCCGCATCACAGGCCCAGAACAGGGCAAAGGACAGCGCCACCAGCACCAGCGAGGCCGAAGCCGCCGCCTCGATCCGGTAGGCCCCGGTCAGTTGCTGCACCACAAGCGGCAAGGTCGCCTGCCGCTCTCCGGCGAAAAGCGCGATCACGCCAAGGTCGCCCATCGACAGCGCCGCCGCAATCCCCGCGCCAAAGCCAAGCGGCCGCGCCAGGCGGGGCAGGACCAGCCAGCGCAGCCGCGCCAGGCCGCGCAGCGCCAGACTGTCGGCCAGACGCCCGTAATCCGCCTGCAAGGCCCGCGCCTCGGGCAAGAGGATGCGGTAGAGATAGGGCAGCGAAAGCGCCATGTTCACCAGCACCGTCACCGGCAAGGCCAGCGACATCGGGCTGACGAAGGGCCGCAGCAGCAGGAACAGCCCCGTCCCCAGCACCAGGCCAGAGGTCGCAAGCGGCAGGGTCGCCGCCGCTTCAATCGTGGGCGATGGACGGCGGGCCGCCGCCAGGGCCAGGACAAGCGCCGCCACCGTGGTCAGGCTGGCCGAGACCAGCGCCACCAGCACCGACCGCCCCGCCGCGGGCAGAACCGGGGCCGGCAGCTCGGCCAGGCCGGGCAGGCCGCGCAGCACCACCGCCCACAGCGGCATGGCCAGGAAGGCCGCCGCCAGCAGCAGCACCAGCCCATCCAGGCCGCGCCGCCAGCCGCCCGGAGCCGTCAGCGCCAGCTTGCGGTCCAGCCCCGCGCCGAAACCCGCCGGCCGCGCCATCGTCCAGGCCGCGAGCGCCGCCGCCGCGCCCAGCGCGACCTGCACCCCTGCCAACCCCGCCGCGCGGGACAGGTCGAACTCGAACCGCACCGCCTGATAGATCGCCAGCTCGATCGTGGTCGCCGAGGGACCGCCGCCCAGCGTCAGGACGACCGCGAAACTGGTCAGGCAGATCACCAGGATCACCAGCGCGATCCCCGGCGCCACCTCGCGCAGCATCGGCCATTCGAGGTGCCGGAACGTCTCGCGCGGGGTGAAGCCCAGCGACTGCGCCAGCCGGATCCGCTCGGCCGGGAGGGCAAGCCAACCTTGCAGGATCATTCTCGTGGCAAGGGGAAGGTTCAGGAAGACATGCGCGATGACGACGCCATGCAGGCCGAAGATCGACACCGGCGGCAGGCCGAGGGCGGTGAGCGCGCCGTTGATCAGGCCGGAACGGCCAAAGACGGCGAGAAGGCCGAGCACCGCGACAACGGCAGGCAACAGGAACGGCGCGCCCATCAGGGTGATCAACAGCCCACGGCCGGGAAAGCTGCGCCGGGCCAGCGCGCGGGCGACGGGGATGGCGAGCAGGGTGGAAAAGACAGCGGACAGAAGGGCTTGCGTCGCCGAGAACCGCACCGCCGCCCAATCTGCCGGGCCCAGCGACAGGCCAGCCCCCCGCCAGGCCACGGCGGCCAGCGGGGCGGCGACCAGCGCCAGCAGCAGCGCCGCCAGCGCCGGTGCGGCAAGGCTCAGCGGGCGAGCGCGGCTTGCCATTCGGCCAATGCCGCGTCACGGGCGGCCTGTGCCTCTTCCGGCGGCAGAAGCAGCGACTTTGCCGGGCGGAAAGCGTCGAAACCCTCGGGCAGCCCGGCGGCGGGAGTGACGGCGGGATACATCCAGTTCGTCTGCGGAATCGCCGCCTGGAACCCCTCGGTCAGCATGAAGTCGAGGAACCTGTCCGCAAGTTCCGGCTGGTCGGTGGCAGCCAGTTTCCCGGCAACCTCGATCTGCATGTAGTGGCCTTCATCGAACAGCGCGGCAGCCTTTGTGTCGTCGCTCTCGGCGATCAGGTGGTAGGCGGGCGAAGTGGTATAGCTGAGCACCATGTCCGCCTCGCCTTCCAGGAACAGGCCATAGGCCTCGGACCAGCCGGGGGTGACGGTGACGATGTTGTCGGCGAGGCCCTTCCAGATCTCGGCCGCGCGGTCGCCCTGGGCGGCCTTGACCCAGAGCAAGAGGCCGAGGCCGGGGGTGGAGGAGCGGGGGTCCTGGATGACGATCTTCAGGTCCGAGGCGGCGAGGGATTCGAAGCTTGTCGGGGGCTCGGGCAGCCTGGTCTTGTCGTGGACAAAGGCGAACCAGCCCCAGTCGAAGGGCAGGAACAGGGGATCCGCGAAGGCGACCGGAAGATTGGTCGTCGGATTTTTCCCATGCGGAGCAAAGAGTTGCGTGTCCGCGGCGGCGGAGATCAGGCTGGTGTCCAGGCCGAGGACCACGTCGGCATCCGAGGCCGCGCCCTCAAGCTGGATCCGGGCCAGCAGCGCGGCGCCGTCGCCGGCGGGGACGAATTGCAGATCGCAGGCGCAGGTCGCCTCGAAGGCCTTCTCGACCGCCGGGCCGGGGCCCCATTCCGAGGTGAAGCTGTCGTAGGTCAACACGGTGAGGACGGGGGTCTCGGCCATCGCAGGAAGCGCGATGGTCAGAAGTCCCGCAGCAAGGAGTTGTTTTTGCATGACTTTCTCCAAGTTGCGACGGATTGGTCGGGGATGGAGAACCCATTCACCTTCCCTCCGCCGGTATGATCCGGTTCAGGTTCGACGGGTTCGCGAAGCTCGCATCTCAGCCGGTGAGGGCACCCCGAGGTGCGGCGGACCATAAGGGAATGCGGGACGGGTGCAAGGGCCGTGGCGGCGCGGTGGAGGGCGTGAGGCGGCCGCGGGCAGGGAACGCCGCGTTAAACCGTTGATGTACCAGAACTATCTTGGTCTGCCTTCTGTCTGCAAGACGTCTGGCACGCGTATGGCGGCTGTCTGGCGGCGGCGGGCGTTAACCACGCAGGAGGGAGACACCGAATCGCCTTTCCCCGGCGTCGCCCCCTGGCAATCGCGACCTTGTTTCCCCGATAGGCCGGGCGTAGCTTCCCGCCATGATCACGCAGAAGATGAAATATGCACTGAAGGCGCTTCTGGTGCTGGGCGACGAGGCGGCGAAGGGCCAGCCCGAGCCCTTGACCATCGAGGAGATCGCCCGCCGCTCGGGCACGCCGAAGCGGTTTCTGGAGCATATCCTGCTCGAGGTGCGCAATGCCGGGGTGATCGCCTCGGTCCGGGGGCGCGCGGGCGGCTACAGCCTGATCAAGAAACCCTCGGATGTCTCGATCTCGGAACTGCTGCGGATGATCGACGGGCCGATCGCGCCGCTGCCCTGCCTTTCGCGTCGGGCCTACCAACGCTGCGAGGATTGCGCCGACGAGGCGAGCTGCCGCATCCGCAAGGTCTTTGCCGAAATGTTCTGGTCCTATCTGGTGATCATCGAATCGCTGACGCTGGAGGACATGCTGCGCTCGGACGCGGCGGCGCATCAGGTGCTGGGGGCCTGAACCATGACCCCGAGATTCGCACAACGCATGGCGGAAGTCCGCCCCTCGGCCATCGGCGAGCTGCTGGCGCTGGGGGCCGATCCGTCGATCATCTCGTTCGGCGGCGGTTATCCGGATGCCACCCTGTTCCCGGCCGAGGAACTGGAAGCCTGTTTCCGCGAGGTGATCCGCGCGCCGGGCGGGCAGGCAATGCAATACGCGCCCTCGAACGGCCTGCCGCGGTTGCGCCAGCAGATCGCCGGGCTGATGCAGGCGGATGGCGTGGCCTGCACGGCCGAGGATGTGCTGGTGCTGCAAGGCTCGCAGCAGGGGCTGGATTTCGCGGCGCGGATGCTGGTCGATCCGGGCGAGGTGATCGTGACCGAGGACCCTACCTTCCTGGGCGCACTGATCGCCTTCCAGCCCAGCCAGCCGCGCTTTGCCGTGGTCCCGGTGGATGCCGAGGGGATGCAGACCGATCTTCTGGCCGAAGTGCTGGCGGCAAACCCACAGGCGCGGATGCTGTATACCGTGCCGGATTTCCAGAACCCGACCGGGGTCACGCTGTCGCTGGCCCGGCGGCATGAGCTGATCCGGCTGGCCAATGCGCATGACCTGGTGGTGATCGAGGACACGCCCTATCGCCAGATCCGCTTTGCCGGGGAAAGCCTGCCGACGCTGAAGTCGCTGGACAGCGAGGGGCGGGTGATCCATCTGGGCAGCTTCTCCAAGGTGCTGGTGCCGGGCCTGCGGCTGGGCTGGGCCGTCGCCGCGCCCGCGCTGCTGGCGCGGATGGGCCTGCTGAAGGTGGCGGCGGATACCCAGACCTCGACCCTGAACATGGCGGTGGCGAGCCTTTATCTGGACCGCTACGACCTTGCCGCGCATGTCGCGGGGCTGCGCCGGGCCTATGCGGCGAAGAAAGAGGTGATGCTGGACGCGATCCGCCGGCATTTCCCGCAGGAGATCGGCGCGACCGATCCCGAGGGCGGGCTGTTCACCTGGCTGCGCTTTCCCGAAGGCTTCGACGCGACCGCCTTCATGCGCGAGGTTGCCCTGCCAAGGGCCCGCGTCGCCTATGTGCCGGGCGCCACGTTCTTTCCGCTGACCCCGCGCCCGAACCATGCGCGGCTGAACTTCTCGGCCCAGCCCGAGGCGAAGATCCGCGAGGGGATCAAGGCCCTGGGCGAGGCGTTGAAATCCCATCCGAGGTAGCCTGCCATGTCCGTGACCCTGCACCCGGTCTCGCCCGACCTGACGCCGGCGGAGATCGACCGCTGGGGCGGTATCCCGGTGGCGGTGGCGGTCGATCTGGGCCGGGACGTCGGGCAGATCGACCCGGCGCTGCGCCCCCTGCGGCCGGCGGGGCAGCAGCCAAGGCTGTTCGGCCAGGCCGTGACGGTGCGCTGCGAGCCGCCGGACTTCGGCGCGGTGCTGCAGGCGCTGGACGTGATCCGCGCGGGCGAAGTGCTGGTGATCGACGCGGGCGGGCACCCTGAGACGGCGATGATCGGGGATATCCTCTCGGGCCATCTGCGGCGGAAGGGCGTGGCGGGGCTGGTCTGCGACGGGGCGGTGCGGGACACAGGCACGCTGGGCAGCTGGGAGGATTTCCCGGTCTTCGCGCGCTGGATCACGCCGCGCGGGCCAAGCGGGGCCGAACGCGGGGCGGTCAATGCGCCCGTGGTGATCGGGGGCACGCTGGTGCGGCCGGGCGATCTGGTGATCGGCGACGACGACGGGCTGGTCGCCCTGTCGCCGCAGGTGGTCCGCGCCCGGATCGGCGATGCCGAGGCCAGGCTGGCGCGGGAGGCGGGCTGGATCCGGGGCCTGGCCGAGGGGCGGTCGGCGGCCGAGGTCTTCGGCCTGGCGCCTCTGCTACGGGGCTGAGCCGAGCGCGCCGGCGAGGTGGTCGACCAGCGCCCGGGTCCGGCGGGCAAGGCGGCGCTGGCCGAGGTGGACGGCGTGGATGTCGAGGACCGGACCGCTGGCCTGCGGCAGGACATGGACGAGGCGGCCCCGGGCCAGGTCGTCCAGCACCACATAGTCGGGGCAGATGGCGATCCCCTCGCCCTGGACGGCCAGGTCGCGGGTCAGGCGGGCGCTGTTGGCCAGGAAATTCCCGCTGACCGCGATGCGATGCAGCTGCCCGGCTTCGGTGAGCGGCCAGGCGCCATCGCCGCGCATGTTGGTGTCGCGCAGGCAGAGGTGGCGGGTCAGGTCGGCGGCCTGGGCGGGCTGGCCGTGCTGCGCCAGATAGGCGGGCGCGGCCACCACGAGGAGGCGGATCACCCCCAGCTTGCGCGCCACCAGCGCGGAATCGTCCAGACGGCCGATGCGGATGGCGAGGTCGATCCCCTCGGCCGCGAGGTCGACGAAACGGTCGGAGAGCCGCAGGTCGATCACCAGGTCCGGGTGCGGGGCGCGGAAGTCGCGCAGGAGGGGGCCGATCCGCATCTCGCCATAGGTGACCGGGGCCGAGACGCGCAGCGTGCCGGAAAGACCGCGCCGCGCCTCGCGCAGGGCGCCGGTCATCTCGTCCAGCTGGTCCAGCCAGTCGGGCAGCTGGGTCATCAGCTGCTCGCCGGCCGCGGTCAGGCCAAGCCTGCGGGTGGTGCGGTGGAGGAGCCGGGTGCCGAGCCGGGCCTCGAGCTCGGCCAGGTATTTCGAGGCGAGCTTGGGCGAGATCCCCAGCCGCCCCGCCGCGCCGGAGAAGGAGCCGGTCTCGACCGAGGCGACCAGCACGCGCAGACCGTCGACCAGGTCCATTCCTTCCCCATTCAGAACATGATGGGGAAAGTCATACCATGCCTTCGCCATTTTCGCCAGAGCATCCGGAGCGCATATTGGCGGCATCAGACGTTGACCCCCCAAGGAGACCCGACATGATCGATCCCAAGACCGCCCCCTATGCCATCCTCGCCCTGCGCGTGACGACCGGCGCGCTGTTCCTGTTCCACGGCCTGGTGAAGGTGTTCGTCTTCACCCCCGCCGGCACCGTCGGCTTTTTCGAGAGCATCGGCCTGCCCGGCGCGCTGGCCTATCTGACCATTCTCGCCGAAGTCGGCGGCGGCCTGGCGCTGATCCTGGGCATCAAGGCGCGGCTGGTGTCGCTGGCGCTTGTGCCGGTCCTTCTGGGGGCCGCGTATTTCGGCCACGGCGCTTCCGGCTTCAACTGGTCCAACCCGAATGGCGGCTACGAATACCCGCTGATGTGGGCCGTGGTGCAGGCGGCGCTGGCCGCGCTGGGTGACGGCGCGCTGGCGCTCTCGCCGACCAGCCGCGAGCCGCGCCTCGCCGCCGCCCGGGCCTGAGCCCGATCCCCTCGCGCCGGGCCGACATGGCCCGGCGTCTCTCACGCGAAAGGACAGACCATGCTTGTGAACGGCAAATGGACCAGCGACTGGCAGCCCGTGCAGGCCAAGGACGACAAGGGCCGTTTCCTGCGCCAGGTCTCGTCCTTCCGCAACTGGATCACCGCCGACGGCAGCCCCGGACCGACCGGGATCGGCGGGTTCAAGGCCGAGGCCGGGCGCTACCGTCTGTTCGTCGCGCTGATCTGCCCCTGGGCCTCGCGCACGCTGATCGCGCGGAAGCTGAAGGGGCTGGAGGACCTGATCCCGGTCACGGTGGTCAACCCGGTGCTGACCGGGCAGGGCTGGGCCTTCGGCGGCTTCCCCGGATCGGATGCCGATCCGCTGCACGGCTTTGCCCATATGCACCAGCTCTACAGCCATGCGGATGCCGATTTCACCGGCCGCGCCACGGTTCCCGTGCTGTGGGACACGAAGACCGACACGATGGTCAGCAACGAAAGCGCCGACATCCTGCGGATGTTCGACAAGGGTTTCGCCGACCTCGTGCCCGGCAAGGCCGAGCTTTACCCCGAGGATCTGGCGGCCGAGATCGACGCGATCAACCCGCGGATCTATGACGGGCTGAACAACGGCGTCTACAAGGCCGGTTTCGCCTCGACCCAAGGAGCCTATGACGAGGCGGTGAGCCAGGTCTTCGCCACGCTGGACTGGCTGGAAGAGCGGTTGAGCGGGGACTACCTCTTCGACCGGCTGACCGAAGCCGACATCCGCCTTTTCGTCACGCTGATCCGCTTCGACGCGGCCTATCACGGCCTCTTCAAGACCAACCTGCGCCGGATCGCCGATTATCCGCGCCTGCAGGCCTATATGGAGCGCATCCTGCGCCTGCCGGGTGTCGCCGAAACCGTCAACCTCAGCCATATCAAGGTCGGTTACTACTCGATCAAGGCGCTGAACCCATCGGGCATCGTGCCCGCCGGCCCGGCCCATGTGACCGCCCTTCTGGAGTCCGTGCAATGACCCTGCCCAGCCTGTTCATCGGCCATGGCGCGCCCGACCTGCCCTATTCGGACACTCCGGCCCGTGCCTTCACCGAAAGCCTCGGCGCTTCCTTCCCCGGATTGCGCGCGATCCTCGTCGTCTCGGCCCATTGGGAGGCCGCGCGCCCGACCATCGGCACCGCCGCCACGCCGGAAACGATCCATGACTTCGGCGGCTTCGACGACCGGCTGTTCAGCCTGACCTACCCCGCCCGCACCGACAGGGCGGTGATCGCCGAGGTCGCGGCCGCGCTGGAGGCGGCGGGGATCGCGCATGAGGCCGATCCCCGGCGCGGCTATGACCACGGGGTCTGGATCCCGCTGCTGCTGGCCTTCCCCAAGGCGGAGGTGCCGGTGATCCAGCTTTCGCTGCGCCGGGGCGGTTCGGCGACCGAGCATCTGGCGCTTGGCCACGCGCTGGCGCCCCTGCGGGACAAGGGCGTGCTGATCCTCGGCTCGGGCGCAACGGTCCACAACCTGCGCGCCATCGCGCGGGAGGGGACGCCGGCCCCCGACTGGGCGCGCGATTTCGACGACCGCGTCGTCGCGGCGGTCGAAGCCGGGGATACGGCGGCGCTGCTGCAATTCCCGATGGCGATGGAGGGCGCCCGCACCGCGCATCCGACGCCCGAGCATTTCATGCCGCTGTTCGTCGCCATGGGCGCGGGCGGCGGCAAGGGCCGGGCGCTGCACCGCAGCTTCTCCTGGGGCTCGATCGGCATGACCAGCCTGGCCTTCGGCGAGGCGGCATGACCGGGTCCTTCGACCGACGCACGGACCCTGGCGGCGATCCGGGGGCGCTGGCCTGACCAGCGCCCTGCCGGGTTATTTCAGCTTGATGCAGAAGTGCTTCTTCACCGGCGCCTCGATCTTCCAGGTGCCCTTGAAGCCCGGCTCGACCACGAAGCCGTCGCCCGGCCGCAGGGTGACGGGTTCGCCGCCCTCGGGGGTGATGGTGATCTGGCCCTCGATCAGGTGGACGAATTCGTAGAACTTGTAGACCGTGTGCCAGGTGCCCGTCGTCGCCGCCCAGGTGCCGGAGATCACGCTGCCGTCGAGCGAGCTGTGCTGCACCCAGGTCCGCATCGTCGGGTTGCCCTCGATCTTGGTCCAGCCCTCGAGATCGGTGACCATCGGCTCCGGCCCCGGCGCGGGGAAGCGGTAGACCATGTCGCTCATCTTTGTCCCTCCAACAAGCATCGGGACTTGGTCCTATGGCCGCGCCGACAAGTCAAGCGCCGCGCCCTTGCGCATCCGCCCGGTTTCGCCGATCAATCGGGCCGGACCGAAAGGGGGGAACCATGCTGATCCGTGACGCCAGGGCCGAGGATGCCGCGCATCTGGTCCGCTTCATCAACATGGCGGCGGACGACCTGCCGCTGCATTTCTGGAAGCGTTCGGTCGGCCCGGAGGGCGACCCCTGGGCCTATGGAAGCGAGCGGGCGGCGCGGGAGACCGGCAATTTCTCGTACCGCAACGCCTGGCTGGCCGAGGTGGACGGCGAGGTGGCGGCCTGCCTTCTGGGCTATGCCGCCGAGGAGGAACCCGGCCCGATCGACCCCGACACCCCGCCGATCTTCGTCCCGCTTCTGGAGTTGGAGGCGATGGCGCCCGGCGCTTGGTATCTGAACGTGCTGGCGACCTATGACGCCTTCCGCGGCAAGGGCTGCGGCAGCGCGCTCTTGGCGAAGGCCGAGGAGATCGCCCGCGCGCGGGGCCACAAGACGATCAGCCTGATCGCCGAGGACACGCATCGGGACGCGCTGCGCCTGTATCGCGCCAAGGGCTACCAGGAGGTCGCGCGGCGGCCGGTGGTCAAGGGCGACTGGCAGGTCGATGCCGGCGAGTGGATCCTGTTCGTCAAGCCGCTGGCCTAGACCCGGCGGGAGAGCTGGACGGCAAGGATTCCGGCCATGGCGACGGCGACCCCTAGCAGATCGAGGGCGCCGATCCGCTCTCCCAGAAGGGCGGCGGCGATGGCCACGCCGAAGAACGGGTTCAGGAAGTGGAAGGTGGCGGCCCGCGTCGCCCCGATCCGGCGGACGAGCGAGAACCAGATCAGCGTCGCCGTCAGGCCGGGGACGGCGATCTGGTAGGCGAAGGCGGCGAGGAAGGGCGCGGACCAGCGGACCGCCAGCGCCTCGGTCGCGGCCGAGAGCGCGCCCAGCGCGACGGCACCGACCAGCATCTGCAGGCCCACGACCATCAGGAGGCTCCCCCCGGCCGAGGCGCCGCGCAGGGTCAGCGTCGCCACCGCCAGCGCCAGCGCCCCCGCGACGCACAAGGCCACGCCCATGGGATCGGCCCCCGCGGTCAGCCGGGTGCCCATGATCAGCCCCACGCCCAGAAGCCCCACCACCAGCCCGGCGATGCCCAGCGCCGGGATCCGCTCGCCCCGCCAGATCCAGCCGAGCGCCGCGACCATCAGCGGCATCGAGGCGGCGATGATCGCCGCCAGCGAGGCCTCGACCCATTGCATCGCGACGAAGTTCAGCCCGAGATAGGCCGCGTTCTGGCACAGGCCGAACAGGACCACCGCCCGCGCCTGCGCCCCGGTCAGCCGCCAGGACTGGCCCAGCGCCCGCGCCACCAGCACCGCCAGAAGGCCCGAGATCAGGAACCGCGCCGAGAGCGCGGCCAGGGGCGGCGCATGGGCGACGATCACCCGCGCGGTGGCGAAGGCCGATGACCACATCGCCGCGAAGGCGGTGCCGAGGAGAAGCGCGCGGAAATCCATCCGCAGCGTGGTGCCCGGCCCTGCGTGCAAGGTCAAGCGGGCGGCTGCCACAGCTCGACCGGGGTGCCCTCGGGATCGTGCAGGCGGGCGAAGGTGCCATAGCTGCCGTCGCCATCCCAGTCGGCCCGCGTCTCGACCGCGATCCCGGCCGCGCGCAGTTGCGCGATCATGCCGGGCAGGTCATCGACGCGCAGGTTCAGCATCCACTGCCTGTCGGCCGGAAAATAGTCGGTCCCCGCGGCAAAGGGCGACAGGATCGTCGGTCCCGCCGCCTGCATCCAGACCGTTTCGTCCGGCTGCGTGATACCCAGATGCTGGCGATACCAGGCCATCAGCCCTTCGGGATCCCGCGCCCGGAAGAAGATGCCGCCGATGCCGGTGACCTTGGCCATATGCGCCTCTCGATGCAAAAGGGCCGCCCCAGGGACGACCCTTCCACGAAATCCCGGCCGGGGGAAGCCTCAGCCGTTCACCACGTCCTTCAGCGCCTTGGCGATGGCGAACTTGACCTGCTTGTCGGCGGCCTTGGTCATCGTCTCGCCCGTGGCGGGGTTGCGGACCTGACGTTCGGGGCGGGCCTTGCAGGCCACCTTGCCCAGACCCGGCAGGGTCACGGCGCCACCGGCCGCGACTTCGCGCGCGACGACCGAGGCGATGGCATCCAGAGCGGAACCGGCGGTCTTCTTGTCGGCGCCCATGGCCTCGGCCACGGCAGCGACCAGTTGCGTCTTGGTCATCGGTTTGGACATCTGATCATCCTTCGTTGTTATATGCACTGTAATCGGCATGACTGCAGCCAGCTTTGCGGCCGGCGCCATCCCCGGAACGAGGCCACGGCCCAGACACACAGTTTCCCGCCCAAAATCAACCCCCGAACGGCGGATTCGGACGATTCGGGGGATTTTCACCACGTCAGAGGAAGGCGGTCTCCTCGAAGCTGCGCAATTTCCGGCTGTGGAGCCGCGCGATCGGCGTCTCGCGCAGCAGCTCCATCGCGCGGATCCCGATCTGCAGATGGCGGCTGACCTGGGTCTTGTAGAAGTCGCTGGCCATGCCCGGCAGCTTCAGCTCGCCATGCAGCGGCTTGTCGCTGACGCAGAGCAGCGTGCCATAGGGCACCCGGAAGCGAAAGCCGTTGGCCGCGATCGTGGCGCTTTCCATGTCCAGCGCCACCGCGCGGGACTGCGACAGGCGGCGCACCGGGCCGGACTGGTCGCGCAGCTCCCAGTTGCGGTTGTCGATGGTGGCGACGGTGCCGGTCCGCATGATCCGCTTCAGCTCGTAGCCCTCGAGCTGGGTGACCTCCTCGACCGCATCCTCCAGCGCGATCTGGATCTCGGCCAGGGCCGGGATCGGCACCCAGACCGGCAGGTCGTCGTCCAGGACGTGATCCTCGCGCAGATAGGCATGGGCCAGGACATAATCGCCCAGGCTCTGGCTGTTGCGCAGCCCGGCGCAATGGCCGACCATCAGCCAGGCATGCGGCCGCAGCACGGCGATGTGGTCGGTCGCGGTCTTGGCGTTCGACGGGCCGACCCCGATGTTGACCAGGGTGATCCCCTGCCCGTCCGCCCGCTTGAGGTGATAGGTCGGCATCTGCGGCAGCTTGGCGACGGGCTGGATCTCGCCGTCGGGAGTGGTGATCTCCTGGTTGCCGGTGGCGACGAAGGCGGTATAGCCCAGCGCCGGATCGGAAAGGGCCGCGCGGGCGAAGGTCTCGAATTCCTCGACGTAGAACTGGTAGTTGGTGAACAGGACGTGGTTCTGGAAATGCGTCGGATCGGTCGCGGTGTAATGCGCCAGCCGCGCCAGGCTGTAATCCACCCGCTGCGCCGTGAACGGGGCCAGCGGGGCCGAGCCGTCGGGATAGCGCAGCAGCGTGCCGTTGACGATGTCGTCGTTGGTGGTCGCAAGGTCCGGCACGTCGAACACGTCGCGCAGCGCGAACTCCATCACCCCGTCCTGCGGCACGGCCATGCCGACCGTCGCCGCCACCGCGAAATGGATCGGGATCGGCGTATGCGACAGGCCGATCTCGACCGGGACGCCGTGGTTCTGCAAGAGAAGCTCGATCTGCTGGACCAGGTAGTTGCGGAACAGGTCCGGCCGCGTGACCGTGGTGGCATAGGTGCCGGGGCCGGCGACATGGCCGAACGACAGGCGCGAGTCGACCTTGCCGAAGCTGGTGACGGTGATCCGGATCTCGGGGTAGAAGGCGCGGATGCGGTGGCCGGGATGGCCCGCGCCGATGGTGCTGCGGAAGCCCTCGGCCAGGAAATGCGTCGCCTCGTCGTAGAGGTGCTGCAACAGGTCCACGGCGGCGGCGGCATCGGTGAAGCCGACGTGATCCCGGGGCATGGGGCATGACATGGCGGTGATCGGATCGTCCTGCATCTTCGGTCCCGGAACTGATCCGCCATATAAGCCGGATGCCCCGCCCTTGCGCAAGTGAAGCGATTGTGACGCCCCTTGCGCCCGCCCGCCGCCCCCCCGATAGTCGCGCCATGACGACGCTTCTCTCGCTTGGCCACGGCTATTCCGCCCGCGCCCTTGCCCGCCGCCTGCTGCCGCAGGGCTGGCGCATCATCGGCACCACCCGCAACCCGGCCAAGGCCGAGGCCTTTCGCACCGAGGGGGTGGAACCCCTGCTCTGGCCCGGCGATCTTGGCCCGGCCCTGGCGGAGGCGACGCATGTCCTTTGCTCTGCCGCGCCCGATGCCGGGGGCGATCCCTTCCTGCAGGCGGCGCCGGAAATCGCGCGGTCCCGCGCGGGATGGGTCGGCTACCTCTCCACCACCGGGGTCTATGGCGACCACCAGGGCGGCTGGGTCGACGAGACGACGCCGCTCACCCCGCAATCCGACCGCGGCCGCCAGCGCGTCCTGGCCGAGGGACAGTGGCACGCCACCGGCCTGCCGGTGCATGTCTTCCGCCTCGCCGGGATCTACGGCCCCGGCCGCGGCCCGTTCGAGAAGGTGCGCGACGGCACCGCCCGCAGGATCGTCAAGCCGGGCCAGGTCTTCAGCCGCATCCATGTCGCCGACATCGCCCAGGTGCTGGAGGCCTCGATCCGCCACCCGAACCCCGGCGCGGCCTACAATGTCTGCGACGACAACCCCTGCCCGCCCGAGGAGGTGCTCAGCCATGCCGCCCGCCTCCTCGGCCTGCCCGATCCGCCCGAGGTGCCCTTCGACCGGGCCAGCATGACCGCGATGCAGCGCGCCTTCTACGGCGAGTCGAAGCGGGTCAGGAACGACAGGATCAAGGATGAACTCGGCGTGACCCTGCTTTACCCCGACTACCCGCAAGGCCTCGCCGCCCTCCTGAAGGACGAGACCCGCGGCATTTGATTCAAATTGTGCTTCCTCTTGGAGAAATACTCCACGGGGGGTGCGACCATTGGATGCGCCATTGGTTCAAGCACCAATGGTCGCGGGGGGTGTGAAACCCCCCGGCGACGCCAGCCAATAGGCTACTGCGCCGCGATCTCGCGCGCTTGCGGGGCCAGCAGCCCCTCGCTCACCGCCGACAGGGCCAGAGCCGCCGCGCCATGCGCCCAGAGGAGGTCGCCCCAGGCGTGGATCTCGATCGGCGGGCGGGGGCGGCCGGTGTTGATCGTCAGGTTGTCCATTTCGTCCAGCGTCTCGGCGGCGTAAAGATAGTCGTAGCGCATCCTTTCGCCCGAGAGGATGATCAGCGCCGGATCGAACAGGTTCACCACATTCGCCAGCCCGACCGCGAGATAGCGCCCCGCCCGGCGGAAGATCGACTTCGCGGTCGCATTGCCGGCCTTGGCATGGTCGTACAGGCTTTCCAGCAGCACGTTGATCGGCTGGCTTTCCTTGTGGCCCCAGTTCAGCGCGGTCGAAGCCTCGCGCGCGAGCGCGTAATCGGCGACATAGGCCTCGAGACAGCCGCGCTGGCCGCAGCGGCAGAGCGCGCCGTCGAGCTGCACCTTGGTATGGCCCAGCTCCAGCCCCAGCCGCTGCGCGCCGCGATAGATGCGGTGGTTCATGACAAAGCCCATGCCGACCCCGTGCTCGATGGTCACCACGGCGAAATCCGACAGGCCGCGCCCGGCGCCGAACCAGAGCTCGGCCAGCGCGACGAGGTTCGCGTCGTTGTCGATGGTCACCGGCAGGCCCAGCCGCGCCCCGGCGGCGGCGGCCAGCGGCACCGGGCGGTCGGCCAGCACCGAGGACCAGAGCACCGTGCCCTCGGCGCTGTCGACGAAGCCCGGCACGCCGATGCCCACCGCCGAAAGGTCGGCCCGCGTCAGCTTCGCCTTGGCGCAGACCCGGTCCAGGAGCGTCTCGATCGCGTCCAGGATCTCGGTCAGGGACATCGGGCCGGGGCGGCGCGGGATCACGTCGTCGGCGATCAGGTTGCCGGCGAAATCCACCAGCACGGCGGTATGCTCGCGGTCGGAAAGCTTCATCCCCGCCACCCGATGGGCCCCGGCCCGCACGCCCAGCGCCACCGCCGGGCGGCCGCGCCCGGCCTCGCCCTCGCGCGGGGCGGCGACCTCCTCGATCAGCCCGGCCTCGATCAGTTCCGAGGTGATCGTGGTGACCGAGGCCGGGCTGACGCCGAGGTCCTTGGCCACCTGCACCCGCGGAATCAGCCCGGCGGCGCGGACCAGTTCGAACACCTGCTGCCGCAGGGGGCGCTGCGTCTCGGCCAAGGGCGGGATCAGCGGGCCGACCCCCTTGCGTCCATCGGCCGGTTCGGACCGGAGCTTCTTCCGCAGCATTTCTTCGGCCTTCAAAATAAAGTCGCGCCCCTCGGCGTGTCTATCTGCGCAGAGTGCCGCAATCTTGGGGAACAATCCACCTCCGACACGAAAAATTTTGGCCATTTCGCAAGCGCAGCGACTCGGCCGCTATCTGCACACAGCCTGTCGCCATCAGGGCGGAGCCGAAACCAGGCAGCGCGCGCATTTTTTATTTTGACAACTGAAATTATTCGCGCCACCCTTTTGCCGTCCAGGCGAATCCGCCGGGCCGGCCACGCGGGCCGATATCCATAGGGAGGATGAAGATGCGTACCGCAATTCTCGCCGCCGTCCTGGCGGTGACTGGCTTCTCGTCGGCGGCGCTGGCGGAAGGCAAGAAGATCGGCGTCTCCTGGGCGCAGTTCCAGGAAGAACGCTGGAAGATCGACGAAGCGGCGATGAAGGCGGCCATCGAGGCGGCCGGGAACGAATATGTCTCGGCGGATGCGCAATCCTCGGCCGAAAAGCAGCTTTCCGACATCGACGCGCTGATCGCGCAGGGCGTGGACGCGCTGGTGATCAACGCCTGGGACAAGGACGCCATCGGCCCCGCGATCGAGAAGGCCGCAGCGGAAGGGATCCCGGTCGTCGGCTATGACCGCCTGATCGAGGACAACCGCACCTTCTATCTGACCTTCGACAACGTCGGCGTCGGCCGCATCATCGCCGAGGAAGTGTTCAAGCTGGTGCCCAAGGGCAATTACGCCATCATCAAGGGCGATCCGGGCGACCCGAACGTCGGCTTCCTGCGCCAGGGGATGGAGGAAGTGATCGGCGCGGCCGTGGCCTCGGGCGAGATCGTGATCGTGGGCGAGGCGAATTCGGACGGCTGGAAGCCCGAGAACGCGCAGAAGAACATGGAGCAGATCCTGACCGCCAACAACAACGCGGTGGATGCGGTCCTGAGCCAGAACGACGGCATGGCCGGCGGCGCGGCGGCTGCCCTTGCGGCGCAGGGGCTGAACGTGCCGCTGGGCGGCCAGGACGGCGACCTTGCCGCGATCAACCGGGTGGCGCGCGGGACGCAGACCGTCTCGGTCTGGAAGGACGCCCGCCAGCTGGGCAAGGCCGCGGGCGAGATCGCCTCGGCGCTGGCCGACGGCGCGGCGCTGGACGGGGTCGCCGGGGCGACCAAGTTCTCGGGCGGCGAGAAGGGCGTGGAGATGAACGCCATCCTGCTGACGCCGACCCCGATCACCCGCGACACGCTGAACCTTGCGATCGACGCCGGCCATATCACCAAGGAGCAGGCCTGCGAGGGCGCCCTGCCCGAAGTCGCCGCCTGCCAGTGACCCAGGCTTCCGGCGCCGTCCCACCGGGCGGCGCCGGAGCTTCCCCCGGGCCGCACGCGGCCCCATTCCTCCCATGCCGGACGAGGACATGACCGACACATCCCATTCCCCGACGAGCCAGAGCCCCGAGGAGGGCGGCTTCGCCCGCTTTCTCCGCGCGACCGAGATCGACCCGCGCCTCCTGGGCATGGTCGGCGCGCTCTTGCTGATCTGGCTGGCGTTCGAGGCCTATTCGGTCCTCGCGCTGGGCCGGCCCTCGCTGCTCCTGGGGGCCAGCCAGGCCGAGGCGAACGGCTTTCTCACCCCGCGCAACCTGTGGAACCTCTCGGTCCAGACCGCCTATATCGGCATCATGGCGACGGGGATGGTGCTGGTGATCATCACCCGCAACATCGACCTCTCGGTCGGCTCGATCATGGGCATGGTGGGCATGTACATGGGGCTGTTGCAGGTCGAGTACCTGACGCCCGCGCTGGGGTTGGGGCATCCGGCGATCTGGATCGTCACCGTCCTGTTCGGCATCGCGATGGGCGCGCTGATCGGGGCCTTCCAGGGGGTGCTGATCGCCTTCGCGGGCATCCCGTCCTTCATCGTCACCCTGGGCGGCCTTCTCGTCTGGCGCGGGGCGGCCTTCCTGGTGGCGGGCGGCAAGACCATCGCGCCGCTGGACGACCGCTTCGCCCTGATCGGCGGCGGATCCTTCGGGGCGCTGGGCCGGACCGGCAGCTGGATCTTCGGCCTGATCGCCTGCGTCTTCGTGATCTGGGCCTTCCTGAACGGCCGCACCGCGCGCAAGCGGCACGGATTCGCCCAGCGCCCGGTCTGGGCCGAGACCTTCGTGATCGGCCTGGTCTGCACGGTGATCATCGGCGCGACGGCCATCGTGAACAGCTACATCTGGCCCAAGGGCAATATCGAGAAATACTACGCGGGCATCGGGCAGGAGCTGCCGGAATGCGCGAAATCGAACGCGACGATCTATGAGGGCGTCTGCGCCGGCTTCGGCCACGGCTTCGCCTATCCGGTGCTGATCATGATCGCGGTGGCCATCTTCATGACCGTGCTGATGACCCGCACCCGCTTTGGCCGCTATGTCTTCGCCATCGGCGGCAATCCGGAGGCGGCGAAGCTGTCGGGCATCAACACCCGCGCGATGACGGTCAAGATCTTCGCCCTGATGGGGGCCCTGGCCGGGATCGCCGCCGTGATCGGCGCGGCGCGGCAGAACAGCGCCACCAACGCGATGGGCAACCTGGACGAGCTTTACGTCATCGCCGCGGCCGTGGTCGGCGGTACCTCGCTGGCCGGGGGCGTCGGCACGATCTACGGCGCGATCATCGGGGCGCTGATCCTGACCTCGCTCCAGACCGGGATGGTGCTGATCGGCTTCGGCGACGGGTCCTACCAGCGGATCGTGATCGGCGTGGCCCTGGTCCTCGCCGTGTTCCTGGACATCCTGTACCGCAAGCGCATCAAGTAGGGGGCCGAGAGATGGCAGACAGAACCGGAACCCCGCTGGTCGAGATGCGCGACATCTCGATCGCCTTCGGCGGCATCAAGGCGGTGGATCATGTGACCGTCGACCTTCATCCCGGCGAGGTGGTGGGCCTTCTGGGCCACAACGGCGCGGGCAAGTCGACGCTGATCAAATGCCTCTCGGGCGCCTACCAGCCCGACAGCGGCGAGATCTTCATCAACGGCGAGAAGGTCGAGATCCGCAATCCGCGCGATGCGCGGGCGCAGAACATCGAGACGATCTACCAGACGCTTGCCCTGGCCGACAACCTCGACGCCGCCTCGAACCTGTTCCTCGGGCGCGAGCTGGTGAACGGCCTCGGCTTCGTGGACGAATCCCGGATGGAGGCGGAGACGCGCAAGATCATGGGCCGGCTGAACCCCAACTTCCGCAAGTTCAACGTCCCTGTGTCCGCCCTTTCCGGCGGCCAGCGCCAGTCGGTCGCCATCGCGCGGGCGGTCTATTTCAACGCGCGCATCCTGATCATGGACGAACCCACCGCCGCCCTCGGCCCGCACGAGACGCAGATGGTGGCCGAGCTGATCCAGGAGCTGAAGGCGCAGGGTCTTGGCATCTTCCTGATCGAGCATGACATCCACAACGTGATGAAGCTGTGCGACCGGGCGAGCGTGATGAAGAACGGCCAGCTGGTCGGGACGGTCAACGTCGATGAGGTCACGGACGAGGACATCCTGGGCATGATCATCCTGGGCAAGAAACCGGCGATGGCGGCGTAAGATGTTCATCGGACTGGATCTTGGCACCTCGGGCCTGAAGGGCGTCCTGATCGGCGCGGACCAGAAGGTGCTGGCCGAGGCGACCGCGCCGCTGACCGTCCAGCGGCCGCATGAGGGCTGGAGCGAGCAATCCCCCTCGGACTGGATTTCTGCGGCCGAGGCGGTGCTGGACCAGCTGGCGGCGAAGGGGTTGGGACAGGTCCGGGGCATCGGGCTTTCGGGCCACATGCACGGCGCCACCCTGCTGGACAAGGCGGACGAGGTGCTGCGCCCCTGCATCCTGTGGAACGACACCCGCGCCCATGCCGAGGCCGCCGCGCTGGACGCCGATCCCCGCTTCCGCCAGCTGACCGGCAACATCGTCTTTCCGGGCTTCACCGCGCCCAAGCTGGTCTGGGTCGCCCGCCATGAACCGGCGATCCGGGACCGGGTGGCGAAGGTGCTGCTGCCGAAGGACTATCTGCGCCTCTGGCTGACCGGAGAGCATGTCGGCGAGATGTCGGATGCTGCCGGGACCTCGTGGCTGGACACCGGCAAGCGCGACTGGTCCGACGAATTGCTGGCCGCCACCGGCCTGAGCCGCGGGCATATGCCCCGGCTGGTGGAGGGGTCGCAGGTCTCGGGCACCTTGCGCGAGGGGCTGGCCAGCCGCTGGGGCCTGCCGAAGGGCGTGGTCGTGGCCGGTGGCGGCGGCGACAATGCGGCCTCGGGCGTGGGTGTGGGCGTGGTGCGGGCGGGGGAGGCCTTCGTCAGCCTCGGCACCTCGGGCGTGCTGTTCGCGGCGAACGACGGCTATCAGCCCGATCCGGCCACCGCCGTGCATACCTTCTGCCATGCGCTGCCGGACACCTGGCACCAGATGGGGGTGATCCTGGCGGCGAGCGATGCGCTCAACTGGTATGCGAGGCTGGTCGGCACCGATGCGGCGAAGCTGACCGGAGAGCTGGGCGCGCTGCAGGCGCCCGGCAAGACGCTGTTCCTGCCCTATCTCGGCGGCGAGCGGACGCCCTTGAACTCGGCATCCGTCCGGGGCGCCTTCACCGGGCTGGAGCATGCGACCGACCGCCAGGCCGGGACCCGCGCCGTGCTGGAGGGGGTGACCTATGCCATCCGCGACAGCCGCGACGCGCTGGCGGCGACCGGAACCCGGCTGGAGAACCTGCTGGCCGTCGGCGGCGGCTCGCGTTCCGACTACTGGCTGCGGCTCATCGCCACGGCGCTGGACTGTCCGGTGCAACTGCCGGTGGCGGGGGACTTCGGCGGGGCTTTCGGTGCCGCGCGGCTGGCGCTGATGGCGGCGACCGGCGCGGGGGCCGAGATCGCCAGCCTGCCGCCCATCGCCCGGGTGATCGAGCCGGACCCCGGCCTGAAAGATGCCTTCGACGCGGGCCACGCAAGGTTCCGCGCCGCCCAAGCTGCCATCAAGGACCTGACATGACCGATTTCTTCAAGGGCATCCCGCAAATCCGCTACGAAGGCCCTTCGTCCACCAACGAATTCGCCTTCCGCCACTACAACCCCGACGAAATCCTGATGGGCAAGCGGATGGAGGACCATCTCCGCTTCGCCGTCGCCTGGTGGCACAGCTTCGCCTGGCCCGGCGGCGACCCGTTCGGCGGCCAGACCTTCGAGCGGCCCTGGTTCGGCGACGGGATGGCGCTGGCCAGGCTCAAGGCCGACGTGGCCTTCGAGATGTTCGATATCCTGGGCGTGCCGTTCTACTGTTTCCACGACGCCGATGTGCGGCCGGAGGGCGCGACCTTTGCCGACAGCCTGAAGAACCTGAACGAGGTTGCCGACTACATCGGCGAGAAGCAGGCCAGCCACAAGGCAAAGCTCCTCTGGGGCACGGCGAACATGTTCAGCCACCGTCGCTGGATGGCGGGCGCGGCGACCAACCCCGACCCGGACGTCTATGCCTATGCCGCCGCCACGGTGAAGGCGAACATGGATGTGACGCATCGGCTGGGCGGGCAGAACTACGTCCTCTGGGGCGGGCGCGAGGGCTATGAGACGCTCCTCAACACCGACCTCAAGGCCGAGCGCGCCCATGCCGGGCGCTTCCTGCAACAGGTGGTGGAGTACAAGCACAGGATCGGCTTCCAGGGCACGATCCTGATCGAACCGAAGCCGCAGGAGCCGTCGAAGCACCAGTACGACTATGACGTGGCCACGGTCTACGGCTTTCTCAAGGACTTCGGTCTGGAGGGCGAGGTCCGGGTCAACATCGAGCAGGGCCACGCGATCCTTGCCGGCCATTCCTTCGAGCACGAGATCGCACTGGCGGCGAGCCTGGGCATCTTCGGCTCGATCGACATGAACCGGAACGACTACCAGTCCGGCTGGGACACCGACCAGTTCCCGAACAACCATGCCGAAAAGGCGCTGGCCTTCTACGAGATCCTGCGCGCTGGCGGCTATGCCACCGGCGGCACCAACTTCGACGCCAAGCTGCGCCGGCAGAGCCTGGACCCCGAGGACCTGATCCTCGCCCATGTCGGCGGCATGGACACCTGCGCCCGCGCGCTGAAAGCCGCCGCCGCGCTGCTGGAGTCGGGCGAGCTGGAGGCCGCCCGCAAGGCCCGTTACGCCGGCTGGGACAGCCCCGGGGCGCAGGCGATGCTGAAGGGCGGTCTGGAGGACGCCGCCGCCCGCGTCAGCACCGAGGGGCTGGAGCCGGAACCCCGCTCGGGCCGGCAGGAGCGGCTGGAGAACCTCTGGAACCGCTTCGTATGATCTGCGGCGCGGGGTCTACTCGCGCCGCTCCACCCAGCGCAGCCGCCCGTCCGTTCCGATCACCGGCCGCCGTCCCCGCAGCCGGGCGTCCAGCTCGGCGTTGATCGCCCCGCCCAGAAGGATCGACCAGACGCTGAGGTACAGCCACATCATCAGGATGATCACCGCCCCGATCGAGCCATAGATCGCGTTGTAGCTGTTAAAGTTCGCCAGATAGATCGAGAACCCCAGCGACACCCCGGCCCAGGCCAGCGTCGCCACCAGCACGCCGACGCTGATCCAGGGCGAGCGGAACCCGCCCTCGACATTGGGGCCGAAGCGATAGAGGATCGACAGGCAGGTCAGCACCA
The DNA here is from genome assembly GCF_015999335.1 of Tabrizicola soli. Classification (GTDB taxonomy): domain Bacteria; phylum Pseudomonadota; class Alphaproteobacteria; order Rhodobacterales; family Rhodobacteraceae; genus Tabrizicola; species Tabrizicola soli. The sequence goes on from NZ_JAEACP010000008.1 coordinate 199,358, forward strand.
GCAGGAACATCGCCCCCCAGGGCAGGACGCCGGTCAGCCAGGCCTCGAACGTGCCGAGCTTCACATAGCTGAGCAGGATCGGCACCACGACGATCGTCACCAAGGCGACGAACAGCGCCCCGATCAGCGCCGCCGTCAGCAGGAAATCCACTGCCCAGCCCCAGAGCCAGCCGCGCGGCTTGGCCCGGTGCACGACGTGCAGACCGGCGGTCAGCGCGGAGACCCCGGCCCGCGCCGAGTAAAGCGCGATCAGGAGCGACAGCAGCGTCGTCCATTGCAGCGCGCTGCGCGGGGTGTTGATCAGCCCCATCACCTGGTCATGGATCAGCATCCGCGCCTCCGGCGGCAGGAAGCGTTCGCCCACGGTCAGATAGCCCTGGATCACGCCGGGATCGGCCACCAGCCCCCAGAGCGCCACCGCCGCGCCCAGGCCGGGAAAGACCGCGAACATGGCGTAGAAGGCCACTCCGGCGGCGATCAGGCCGAAATGCCCCTCGCCGACCCGGCTCCAGACCGCCGTGATGAAGTCCCAGACCCGCAGCACATGCCTCATGCCGCCAGCATCCCCCGCTTTGCGCGCCACCGCAACTTGAAGCCTTGGCCTGCCCGTGAAATCCTGGCGATCACAGGAGGATCGCCATGAGCCGCTACACCCCCCGCGCCGACCGATACGAGCGCATGGTCTACAACCGCTGCGGCAGGTCCGGCCTGAAGCTTCCGGCGATCAGCCTTGGCCTCTGGCACAACTTCGGCCACGACACGCCGCATGCGACCAAACAGGCGATCTGCCGCGCCGCCTTCGACCACGGGATCACGCATTTCGACCTGGCCAACAACTATGGCCCGCCCCCCGGCAGCGCCGAGGAGGCGTTCGGCGAACTCCTCCGCACCGACTTCCGTTCCCACCGGGACGAGCTGATCATCTCCTCCAAGGCCGGTTACCTGATGTGGGACGGCCCCTATGGCGAATGGGGCAGCCGGAAATACCTCATCGCCTCCTGCGACCAGTCGCTGAAGCGGATGGGGCTGGATTACGTCGACATCTTCTACTCGCACCGCTTCGACCCCGACACGCCGCTTGAGGAAACCATGGGCGCGCTGGACCATATCGTGCGGTCCGGCCGGGCGCAGTATATCGGCGTCTCCAGCTACAACAGCCAGCGCACGCGCGAGGCGGTGGCGATCCTGAACGAGCTGGGAACGCCGCTCGTGATCCACCAGCCCAGCTACAACATCCTGAACCGCTGGGTGGAGACCGACGGGCTGAAGGACACGCTTCAGGAACTTGGCGTCGGCTCGATCGCCTTCGTCCCGCTGGCGCAGGGCATCCTGACCGGCAAGTACCTGAAGGGCATTCCGCAGGGCAGCCGCGCCACGCAGGGCAAGTCGCTGGACCCGGCGCTGGTCGAAAGGGCCCTGGCCCCGGTCCGCGAACTGGACGGGATGGCGCGGGCGCGCGGCCAGACGCTGGCGCAGATGGCGCTGGCCTGGGTGCTGCGCGGCGGCGGGATCACCAGCGCGCTGATCGGCGCCTCGCGTCCCGAACAGGTGGAGGATTGCGCCGGCGCGGTGCGCAACCTGGACTTCACGCCGGAGGAACTGGCCCGCATCGACGCCATTGCCGAGGAGAAGGCGCTCAACCTCTGGGCGCAGTCCTCGGAGGCCTAGCTGTGAGTTCTTACGAGGTCGTTCACCTTTGAGAGGGGAGGCGTTCGGTTGAGTGCGGAGTGTGGTCTTGATCGGTTGAACCAGTCAAGCCAGCGCGGCAGATCGGCGTTTCTCGCGTCGGATGTGGG
>NZ_JAEACP010000009.1 GCF_015999335.1 Tabrizicola soli
TGCTCTCGACTGTAGACGGTAAGGCGGGCACCTTGGTGCGGGTTGTTCATCCTGCGGGGTCCTCGGCTGGAGTTTGGCGATTGCAGCCTAACCCCGCCTCGGGTGAACAACCTCCTGAGAATTCACATCTAGAGGTCGGCCAGGTCCGGCCCGAACTCCTCCAGCAGCCCGCTGTGCCGCAGGGTCGCGGCGGGATAGGCGGGCTCAAGGCGGATGCGGTCCAGGGTGAAATCCGGCTCGGCGCGCAAGAGGTCGCGATAGACCCGCGCCGCCTTCTCGCGTTCGCCCACCGCAAGATAGAGGAACAGCAGATGCCGCATCGCCGCGCGGAAGCCGGGGGCGCGGTAATGCGCCGCCTCGTAATGCGCGATGGCGGCCCGGTAGTGCCGGCCGCGCAGCGCCACCAGGCCCGCGACCGCTTCCCACCAATGGACATGCACGGTCCGCGCCGCGATCTCGGCCCCGCGCCGGGCGGCCTCGAGCGCGCCATGGTCGTCGCCCTGCCGGCTCAGCGCCACCGCCTGCGCCAGACGGGAATAGGCGTTGTAGGGGCTCAGCGCCAGCGCGTCCCGCGCCAGGCTGCCGCCCGCGCCGGGCTTGTCGTCGATCATCAGCCGGGTCAGCCCGACCAGCGCCAGAACCAGCGGATTGCCCTTCGACCGCTCCAGCGCCTTGCGGGCAAGGCCGTCGATCTCGGCCAGAAGCCGGGCCGGTTCGGGCTCGGTCCGCTCGACCAGCATGTCTGCCGCAAGAGCATCCGCCAGGCATGGACCCGCGCCGAGACGGCAATGCCCTCGGCCTCGACCAGCAGGCGGTCGGCCTCGCGCAGGCGGGCGCGGTCATAGCTGAACATCTCGCCCACCGCCCTGGCGATCAGCGCATTCGCCCGGCGCGGGCCGTTCTGGCACTCGGGCAGCTGCGGGAAATGCGCCAGGGCCGCGTCGGCTGCCTGGAACACCAGCGGCGGCAGGTCGCCCGCGCCGGTGAAATCCGCCTCGGCCGCCGGCAGCGCCGCGCGCTGGTTCCAGATGATCCGGCCCGAGGCGATGGACGACAGGCTGACCAGCACATGCACCCGGTCCTGGATCTGCACCCCCTCGACATGCAGCGCCATCCCCTCGCGCGGCAGGTCCGCGGGAACCGGCGTCCCGCCCGCGCCATAGACGCTGACATGCGCGAATTCCGACAGCAGGGAGCCCACCGCATCGCCCAGCGCGCGGCCCGCGAAAGAGCCCACGCCGTCGGACAAACCGCCCAGCCGGATCACGAAGGGCAGCCGCGCCGTCGCCGAGACCTGGTCGGGACGGCGGATCCCGAGCTGCGCCTCGACCCGCGCGCGCTCGTCGCGCAGCCAGTCCTCGAAGGCCGGGTCGAGAATGTCGATGCCTTCCAGGAACTCGCGCCCCGAGGCCAGCGCCTGCGCCGCTGCCGCCCGGTCCCGCTCGAGATCCGTCTCCACCCCGGTCAGCCGCACCATGTCGCGGTCGCTTTCCAGCCGGAAGGAGGTGGCGCCAAGCGCCTTGCGGATCTCCCTCAGCGCCTGGCGCAGGCTGCCCGAGGCCTGCTCCGCCCCCCGGTCCGACCAGAGCCGCGCCTCAAGCCAGCGGCGTGCCCGGCGGCGGTCGGGAGCCTGGCAGAGCATCGCCAGGATGGCCCGCGCCTTGGCCCCGCGCGGCGTGCAGAGGCTGCCTTCGTCATCACGCACTTCGAGGACGCCAACCAGGCGAATGAACATCATGTACCCCGAACAATTGCCGCAAGGCTAAGCGGTCGCTCAACTGCGTGCAATGCACCGTGCATTCTGCCTGGAACCGGCAGTTGCAAGCCTTTGCGGCCTTTGCCCGGAAAGGTTTAGGGCGCAGCGTTGCGGAATTGTTGCAGAAACCGCCGGTTGCCGCGGGGCGCGCGCCCGGAAATCGAAGATTTCCGCCCCGGAATTCTTCTTCAGAATTCCGGCCGCTTCACCGAGGCGGTGACATAGTTGCAGCTCAGGTCGCGCTCCGACAGGCTCCAGCGCCAGGCCACCGGGTTGAACACCATCCCCTTGCGGTCCACCGGCCGCAGCCCGGCCTTGCCGATCAGTGCATAAAGCTCATCCGGCGTGATGAACTTCGCCCAGTCATGCGTCCCCTTCGGCAGCCAGCGCATCACCCATTCCGCGCCCAGGATCGCCATGGCGAAGCTCTTCGCCGTCCGGTTCAGCGTCGAGCAGACCATCAGCCCGCCGGGCTTCAGCAATTCCTGGCAGGCCACGAGATAGGCCTGCGGGTCGGCAACATGCTCGACCACCTCCATGTTCAGCACCACGTCGAACCGCTCGCCCGCCGCGGCCAGATCCTCGGCCGTGGTGTGGCGATAGTCGATCGCCAGCCCCGACTGCCGGGCATGGGCCTGGGCCACCGGGATGTTGCGCGCCGCCGCATCGGCGCCGGTCACCTCCGCCCCCAGCCGCGCCATCGGTTCCGAGAGAAGCCCGCCGCCGCAGCCGATGTCCAGGATACGCAGCCCTTCGAACGGCGCCGGACCCGCCAGGTCGCGCCCGAACTCCGCCGCCACCTGGGCGCAGATATAGTCCAGCCGGCAGGGGTTCAGCATGTGCAAGGGCTTGAACTTGCCGTTCGGGTCCCACCACTCGGCCGCCATCGCCTCGAACTTGGCCACTTCCGCCGGATCGACCGTATCCACCGCCATCGCCGCCTCCTCTTTGCCCTTCGACTCCGGGTCTGCCCGGCGCTATATAGGTCAATGATGGATCAGAGATCAGGTCAAAAGCGCGCAGTCGAATACCTTTACCCGCCGATCGAGCCTTTCGATCAGCGGATGATCGACATGGGCGACGGCCACCGCATCTATGTCGAGCAATGCGGCCATCCCCAAGGCCGCCCGGTCGTCGTCTTCCACGGCGGGCCCGGCGGCGGCTGTTCGCCCGCCATGCGGCGCTATTTCGATCCCGGCTTCTACCGCATCGTGCTGTTCGACCAGCGCGGCTGCGGCCGCTCGCGGCCCCATGCCAGCGTCATCGCCAATACCACCTGGCACCTGGTCGAGGATGTCGAGACCATCCGCAAGGCGCTGGGGATCGACCGCTTCATCGGCTTCGGCGGCAGCTGGGGCGCGACGCTCGCGCTCATCTACGCCCTCACCCACCCGGCGCGGGTGACCAGCCTGGTCCTGCGCGGCGTCTTCCTGATGACAAGGGCCGAGCTGCAGTGGTTCTACGGCGGCGGCGCCGGGGCCTTCTTTCCCGACCTCTGGGCCCGCTTCGCCGAGGCCATCCCCGAGGCCGAGCGCGGCGACCTCATCGCCGCCTACCATCGCCGCCTGTTCTCGGGCAACCTGATCGAGGAAACCCGCTTCGGCCGGATCTGGGCCAATTGGGAGAACGCGCTCGCCTCGATCCAGAACGACGGTCTCATGGGCGAAAGCCCCTCGGACTATGCCCGCGCCTTCGCCCGGCTGGAGAACCACTATTTCCAGAACGCCGGCTTCCTAGACGGCGACGGCTGGATCCTGCGTGAGCGCAGGCGGATCGAGCATATCCCGGCCAGCATCATCCAGGGCCGATACGACATGATCTGCCCGCCCCTGGCCGCCTGGCGGCTTGCCGATGGCTGGGACCGATGCCGGCTGGACATGGTGCCCCTCGCCGGTCACGCCCTGTCCGAACCGGGGATCAGCGAGGCGCTGGTCCGGGTGATGGACAATCTCCGCCGCGGCTGAACCTCAGGCCCTTGCGCGCCGGGCCCGCTCCAGCTCGGCCGCCACCGCCTCCTCCGCGAAGGGCAGTTCCAGGAAACGCTGCGCCTCGGCGCGGGCCTCGGCCTCATAGCCCAGGAAGACCACGGGCACCTGCGCGCCCTCCAGCACCTTGCCCAGCAGGGATGCGCGCAACCGGGCCGGGGGCAGGTCGGCGAAGGCGATGCCGATCCGCACCGGATCGCCCAGTGCCGCCAGGGCCTCCTCGGGCGAGGCCGCCAGGATCACGCGGGCATCCGGGGCGATGTCTCCGATCAGGGCGGCAAGATCCTCGGCGATCAGGCCGACCGGCTCGAGGACAAGGCAGACGAATCCCATTGGCACCTCCTGACCACCCCGGATGCAACCATTCCGCGGTCGCCCGCATTAACCTGCATCAAGTTCGGAGGAGGTCCGCATGCAATTCACCGACTGCGCCGCCTGCCCGCTTCGTCCCCGGCCGATGTTCCTGCCCTTCACCCCGGAGGAGCTTGCCTTCATGCGCGGCTTCAAGACCGGCGAGCGGCTGGTTCCGCGCGGCGGTATCGTGCTGGCGCAGGGCGAGACCTCGCCGCATCTCTATACCGCGCTCGACGGCTTCGGCACCCGCTCGATCCTGCTCGAGGACGGGCGCAGGCAGGTGATCAACTTCGTCTTTCCGGGCGATTTCATCGGCTTGCAGGCCGGACTCATGGGCGAGATGCGCCATACGATCCAGGCCAGCACGCCGATGCGCCTGTGCACCTTCCGGCGCGAAGAGCTGTGGACCCTGTTCCGAGACCGCCCGGACCGGGCCTATGACCTGACCTGGATCGCGGCGGTCGAGGAGCATTTCCTGGGCGAGACCATCACCACCCTCGGGCAGCGCGACGCGACGGAGAAGGTGGCCTGGGCCCTGGCGCGGATCTGGCAAAGGCTGGTGGCCCTGGGGCTTGGCGACGGCAGCGCCGTGCCCCTGCCCTTCCGCCAGCACGAGCTTGCCGACGCCCTCGGCCTGTCGCCGGTCCACACCAACCGCACGGTCACGGTGCTGCGGGGGCTGGGCATCCTCCGATGGACGCGGGGCAGGCTGGAGATCCTCGCCCCCGCCCGGCTCTTCGCCCTCGCCGGCCTGCCGCAGGCCCACGAGGAGCGACGCCCCCTCATGTAGCGCGGGCGTAGGTCACGCCCGCTTGCCCACCACCGCGACGCCCAGCGCCTCCAGCACACGTTCCTCGATATGGGCCGCGTCCAGCCCGGCGACGCGGTACATCGCCTCGGGCGAGGCCTGGTCGATGAAGATGTCGGGCAGGACCAGCGAGCGGAACTTCAGCCCCCGGTCGAACACCCCCTCCTCGGCCAGCAGCTGCGCGACATGGCTGCCGAAGCCGCCGACCGCGCCTTCCTCGACCGTCACCAGCGCCTCGTGCCCGCGCGCCAGGCCCAGGATCAGCGCGCGGTCCAGGGGCTTGGCGAAACGCGCGTCCGCGACCGTCACCGGGACGCCGCGCGCCGCCAGCGCCTCGGCCGCCTTCAGGCTTTCCGCCAGCCGGGTGCCGAAGGACAGGATCGCGACCCGAGATCCCTCGCGCACGATCCGGCCGCGCCCGATCTCCAGCGGAACCCCTTGCGCCGGCATCTCCACCCCGACGCCCTCGCCGCGCGGATAGCGGAAGGCGATCGGCCCCGCGTCATGCGCCGCCGCCGTCGCCACCATATGCACCAGCTCGGCCTCGTCCGCCGCGGCCATCACTACCATCCCCGGCAGGTTCGCGAGGAAGGCGATGTCGAAGGCCCCGGCATGGGTCGCGCCATCGGCCCCGACCAGCCCGGCCCGGTCGATGGCAAAGCGCACCGGCAGGCACTGGATCGCCACATCGTGCACGACCTGATCGTACCCGCGCTGCAAAAAGGTCGAATAAATCGCGCAGAACGGCTTCAGACCCCCCGCCGCCAGCCCCGCGCTGAACGTCACCGCATGCTGTTCCGCGATCCCCACGTCGAAGCAGCGTTTCGGGAAGCGTCCGGCAAAGAGGTCAAGCCCGGTCCCGTCCGGCATCGCCGCCGTCACCGCGACGATACCCGCGTCCCGCTCCGCCTCGGCGATCAGGCTTTGCGCGAAGACCTTGGTATAGGACGGCGCATTCGACGCCGCCTTCACCTGCACCCCGGTCAGCACGTCGAACTTGCCCGTGGCATGGCCCTTGTCGCGCGCCGCCTCGGCCGGGGCATAGCCCTTGCCCTTCTTGGTCAGCACATGGATCAGCACCGGCCCCGTCGCCCGCGCCTTCACCGTCCGCAGCACCGGCAGGAGCTGGTCCAGGTCATGCCCGTCGATGGGGCCGACATATTCGAACCCCAGCGATTCAAACAGCGTCCCGCCCACGGCCATGCCCTTCAGCATGTCCTTGGCCCGCTTCGCCCCGTCCTGCAGCGGCTGCGGCAGGAGGCCGACGATCCCCTTCGCCACCTGCTTCAGGTCCTGGATCGGCGCTTCGGCATAAAGCCGCGACAGATAGGAGGACAGCGCGCCGACAGGCGGGGCGATCGACATCTCGTTGTCGTTCAGCACCACGAACAGCCGCTTCTTCAGGTGGCCCGCGTTGTTCATCGCCTCGAAGGCCATGCCGGCGCTCATCGCCCCGTCGCCGATCACCGCGATGGCATCGCCGGGGTCGCCGCCCAGCTCCGCCGCCATCGCAAAGCCCAGCGCCGCCGAGATCGAGGTCGAGCTGTGCGCCGCGCCGAACGGGTCATAGGGGGATTCGGACCGCTTGGTGAAACCCGACAGCCCGCCCTCCATCCGCAAGCTGCGGATCCGGTCGCGCCGCCCGGTCAGGATCTTGTGCGGATAGCACTGGTGGCCGACATCCCAGATCAGCTTGTCGCGCGGCATGTCGAAGACCGCATGCAGCGCCACGGTCAGTTCCACCACGCCGAGGCCGGCGCCGAGATGCCCGCCCGTCACCGAGACGGCCGAGATCGTCTCGGCCCGCAGTTCTCCGGCAAGCTGGTGCAGCTCGCGGTCGGAGAGTGCCTTCAGGTCCGAAGGCAGCTTCACCCGGTCGAGCAGCGGGGTCTGGGGTCGGTCGGTCATGCCTTGCCCTCCCGGGCCGTTCAGTTGTCGCGCGCAATAACGAAGCGCGCCGCGGCGATCAAGTTCCCCGCCCGCGCAGCATAACCCGCCAGCGCCGTCTCGGCCTCGCCGATCAGCGCGTCGGCCCGCGCCCGCGCGCCCTCCAGCCCCAGCAGCGAGACGAAGGTCGCCTTCCCCGCCCCGGCATCCTTGCCGACACGCTTGCCGGTCCGGGCCTCGTCCCCGGTCACGTCCAGGATATCGTCGGCGATCTGGAAGGCCAGCCCCAGCGCCGCCGCATAGCGCCGCAAGGGCGCAGGGTCCGCCCCGGCGATCACCGCCCCGGCCTCGGCCGCGAAGCCGATCAGCGCCCCGGTCTTGCCCGCCTGCAGCGCCGTGATCTCCTCCAGCGTCAGGCTCCGCCCCGCCGTCTCGGCCGCGATGTCCAGCGCCTGCCCCAGCACCATCCCGTTGATGCCCGAGGCCCGCGCGAGACCTGCGACCAGCTCCATCCGCACCTCGGCAGACCCCAGCGCCGGGTCGCACAAAAGCTCGAAGGCCAGCGTCTGCAAGGCGTCCCCCGCCAGCACCGCCGTGGCCTCGTCCCATTTGCGATGCACCGTCGGCTGGCCGCGCCGCAGGTCGTCGTCGTCCATGCAGGGGAGGTCATCGTGAACGAGGCTATAGGCGTGCAACGCCTCGACCGCCGCCGCCGCGCCGAGCGCCCGGTCCTCGGCCAGGCCATGCATCCGCGCGCCCTCCAGCACCAGAAAGCCGCGCAGCCGCTTGCCGCCCCTCACGGCATAGCGCATCGCCTGCGTCACCGGCTGGTCCGCGCGGCCCTCCAGCGCGGCAAGCAACCGCGCCTCGACCAGCGCCGCATCCGCCGCCAACCGCTCCTGAAAGATCACATCCCCTCCGCCGGAGTCGTGCCCACCGCCCGGCCTTCCTGCGCCCGGATCAGTTCCACCTTCTCCTCGGCCTCGGCCAGCTTCCTGGCGCAATGCGCCTTCAGCGTGGCCCCGCGCTCATAAAGCGCGATCGACTGCTCCAGCGGCACCTCGCCACGTTCCAGCGCATCCACCACCTGCTCCAGCGCGGCCATCGCCTCCTCGAAGCTCATCGTCTCCACCGGCTTGTCCGTCATCGGCCCCGCTCCTCCAGCACTGCGACATGCGCCGCGACCGAGGCCGCCAGCGCCTCCAGATCATAGCCACCCTCCAGCGAGGACACCACCCGCCCCCCGGCGAAATCGCAGAGGCGGCCGGTCAGCCAGCGGTAGTCCTCCGCCTGCCACTCCAGCCCGGCCAGGGGATCGTCGGCATGGGCGTCGAACCCGGCCGAGACCAGCAGGAGCTCGGGCTTCCATTCCGCCAGCGCCGGGAACACCAGCCGCTCATAGGCCTCGCGCAACGCCCTGCCGCCAGAGCCCGAGCGCAAGGGCACGTTCACCACCTGCCCATGCGCGCCCCGCTCCTCCACCCGCCCGGTGCCGGGATAGAGCGGCATCTGGTGGCTGGAGACGAACAGGCAGCGCCCCTCGTCCCACATCAGATCCTGCGTCCCGTTGCCGTGATGCACGTCGAAATCCACAATGGCGACGCGGCCCAGCCCATGATGATCCAGCGCCCGCTTCGCCCCGATGGCCACCGTCCCGAAGAGACAGAACCCCATCGCCGTCTCGCGCTCGGCATGGTGCCCCGGCGGCCGCCCGGCCACGAACGCCGTCTTCGCCTCCCCCGCCACCACCGCGTCCACCGCCGCGCAGATGCCGCCGACCGCGCGCATCGCCGCCTCGAACGACCCCGGCGCGAGATAGGTATCCCCGTCCAGCTGCGCCCAGCCCTCGCGCGGCACCGACGCCTTCACCCGCGCCAGATAGCCCGAAGGATGGCAGCGCAGCACCTCCGCCTCCTCCCCCGGCGGGCACTCCCGCCGCTCAACGGGGATCCCGGCAAGCCCCTGCTCCACCGCCGCCAGCCGTTCCACCCGCTCGGGATGGCCCGGCGGCGTCACATGGCCGCGAAACGCCTCATGCGTGAAAACCAGCACCTGCATCTTCCTCTTGGCGAAAATACTCCGGGGGTCCGGGGGCTGGCCCCCGGTCCGCCGCCGGCCGCAAGCTCAATCCGGCTGCAGCATATAGCCCTCGCCCCGCACCGTCTGCAGGTAGCGCGGGCTTTTCGGGTCGTCCTCGATCTTCCGGCGCAGGCGGGTGATCTGCACATCCACCGCCCGCTCCTGCGCCGCATCCGCGCCGCCCGCCTCGCCCGCCAGCCGGTCGCGGCTGATCGGCACGCCCGGCTGCGCCGCAAAGACCCGCATCAGCTGCGCCTCGGTCGCGGTCAGGCGGACGGGGGCCTCGCCGCGCCACATCTCGCCCCGGTCCAGGTCATAGCGCACCGGCCCGAGATGGATCACCTGCCGCACCGGCTCGGCCGGGCGGACCGCGGGCACCCGGCGCAGGATGGCGTTGATCCGCAGAAGCAGCTCCTTCGGCTCGAAGGGCTTGACCAGATAGTCGTCCGCCCCGGCCTCCAGACCCTCGATCCGGTTCGCCGTCTCGCCCCGCGCGGTCAGAAGCAGGATCGGAGTCGCCAGCCGCTTGTTGCGCAGATCGCGGGTCAGGCTGACCCCGTCCTCGCCCGGCATCATCACGTCCATGACGATCAGGTCGAACTCCAGCCCGGCCAGCACCCGCCTGGCCTGCGCCGCATCCTTCGCGACGGACACAAGGAAACCGTTTCGGATCAGGAACTTCTGCAGAAGCCCCCGGATGCGCTCGTCATCGTCGACGATCAGAAGATGCGTGTCGGGACCCATCAGCCGCCCTCCCTCAGCCGGTTGTACTGCCGCCGCATCTCGGGGTCCATCATCGCCTCCAGCACCTGCCGGAACCCGGCCACCGCCGCCGGCCCCGCCGCCCGGTAGGCCGCCCGCATCCGCGCCCGCTGCGCATCCGAAAGCTCGCGCTCCAGCACCAGGCCCTTTTCGGTCAGGTGCAGGTGCCGCTCGCGCGCGTCGGCCTTGCCCTTCTCGCTGCGCACCAGACCATCCTCGATCAGGGTCCGCAGCACCCGGTTCAGCGACTGCTTGGTCACCCCCAGGATCGACAGGAGGTTCGAGACCGTCGTCCCCGGTGCGCGATGGATGAAATGCAGCGCCCGATGATGCGCGCGGCCATAGTCCATCCCCTCCAGGATCCGGTCGGGATCGGCCGTGAAACCGCGATAGGCGAAGAACATCGCCTCGATCCCCTTGCGCAACTGCTCGTCCGTCAGGAAAAGCAGGCTTTCGCCACCCGGTCTTTCCACCATGCGCGCCTCCATCTCGCGCCGAATTTACGTCAGCCTTGTTGACTTTCCAAGTCCGAACCCGTAATTCCAAGGCGATTTCGCGCAAGAATCTGTCCGATGCGGACCTTTCAGGCGCAACATTCGCAAAAGCTGGAGGCGAGGATGGCAGGCTACGACGATCGCGACGGGTTCATCTGGATGGATGGCAAGCTGGTGGAATGGCGGCAGGCGAACGTCCACATCCTGACCCATGCCCTGCACTACGCCTCCTCGGTCTTCGAGGGCGAGCGTTGCTACAACGGCAAGATCTTCAAGGGCCACGAACATTCGCTGCGCCTCCTCGAATCCGGTCGTCTGCTCGACATGCCGATCCCCTATACCGCCGAGGAAATCGACGCCGCCAAGGAAGCGGTGCTGAAAGCCAACGGGTTGACCGACGCCTATGTCCGCGCCGTCGCCTTCCGTGGCGCGGGCGACGAGATGGGGGTCGCCTCGCTCGGCAACCCGGTGCGGCTGGCCATCGCCTGCTGGAGCTGGGGCGCCTATTACGGCGACGCCAAGATGAAGGGCGCCAAGCTCGACATCGCCAAGTGGAAGCGCCCCTCGCCGGAAACCATCCCCACCGCCGCCAAGGCCGCCGGGCTCTACATGATCTGCACCATGTCCAAGCATGCCGCGATGGAGAAGGGCTGCTCCGACGCGCTCTTCTACGACTACCGCGGCTATGTGGCCGAGGCGACCGGGGCCAACATCTTCTTCGTCAAGGACGGCGAGGTCCACACCCCGAACCCCGACTGCATCCTGAACGGCATCACCCGGCAGACCGTGATCGGGATGCTGAAGGACATGCAGATCAAGGTGCACGAACGCCATATCAAGCCCGAGGAACTGGCGGATTTCGAGCAATGCTGGCTGACCGGCACCGCCGCCGAAGTGACGCCGGTGGGCCAGATCGGCGACTGGACCTTCGAGGTCGGCGACCTGACCCGCCGCGTCGCCACCGCCTACGAGCAGCTGGTCCGTTCCTGATCGGGCCGGGCTGACGCCTTCAGCCGGCGCGGCGCGGAAGCGCGCCGCGCCGCACGTCATCGGCGGAGAGGCTACCGGCTTTCGCGGATCTGCCGCAGGGCGCCGAGGAACAGGTCGTTTTCTTCCGCTGTGCCCATGGTCACCCTTGCATGGGTCCCGAAGGGCGGCTCCATCCAGGCCTTGACCAGGATGCCGTGCTGGCGGAGCATTTCCGCCGTTCCGGTCGCCGTGTCGCCGCAGTCGAAGAACAGGAAGTTGGTCTGGCTCGGGGCGCAGGCGACGCCGAGCGCCGCAAGCACCGCCGACACGCGCCGCCGTTCCGACCGGGCCAGCGCGAGGCCCCGGGCAAGATGCCCGTCATCGCCCAGCGCCGCCAGCGCCGCCGCCTCGGCCACCGCATTGACGGCAAAGGGATTGCGCGCCTTCGCCATGGCCGCCACCAGCCCGGCGTCATGGGCGATGCCATAGCCCACCCGCGCCCCGGCCAGGCCATAGGCCTTGGAGAAGGTGCGCAGGGAAATCCAGGCATGACCCGAGGATTCGAGCATCGCCAGCGCATCGAAGCGCGCCTCGGGATCCAGGTATTCGACATAGGCCTCGTCGAAGACGATCAGCGTATCCGGCGGCGTGCCGGCGATCAGGCGGGCGAAATCCGCCGCGGTGATCGCGGGGCCTGCGGGGTTGCTGGGCGACGAGAAGATCAGCACGCGCGCACCCTTCTCCAGCGCCGCCAGCAGCCCCGCGACCGGAAAGCGCCAATCGGCCGGGAACGGAACCTTGGTCACCCCGGCACCGCAGGCCTGGGCGGCGAATTCGTGCAGCCCGAAGGAGGGGCACAGGGTCACCACATGGTCGCCGGGGCGCAGGACGGTGCGGTAGATGACGCCGATCAGATCCTCGGAGCCATTGCCCAGGATGATCCGGTCGGGGCTGGCGCCAAGGCGGTCCGCCAGCGCGGTGCGCAGCGCGGTGCCGGAGGCGTCGGGATAGCGCCCCAGCCCCTGCGCGGCGGCAAGGGCGGCGGCGATCGCGGCGGGCGACGGGCCGAGGGGATTTTCGTTGCTGTCCAGCTTGGCCCGCAGCGGCACCCCATAGGTGGCCTGGAACCGCGCGGCGGCCAGTCCGGCGTTATAGGTCGGCAGGCCCTCGATCTCGGGGCGGATGAGGCTGCTGTGAAGGGTCATCTGTCGCCTTTCCGGGTCAGACATCGAAGATCTTCGACGGGTTCATGATGCCGCGCGGGTCGATGGCCTGCTTGATCTGGCGCATCAGGTCCAGCGCGGGGCCGTGTTCGTCGGCCATATAGGCCTTCTTGCCCAAGCCCACCCCATGTTCGCCGGTCGAAGTGCCGCCCAGTTCCAGCGCGATCTCGACCAGCCGGGCATTGATCCGGCGGGCATCGCCGGTTTCCTTCGGGTCGGCGGGGTCGAACAGGAGGACGAGGTGGAAGTTGCCGTCTCCGGCATGGCCCACCAGCGGCGCGGGGATGGCAGTCTCGGCCACCACGGCAAGGATGCGGTCGATACATTCGGGCAGGGCCGAGATCGGCACGCAGACATCGGTCGAGATGCCCTTCAGCCCCGGCCGCAGCGCGCGCGAGGCGTAGAGCGCCGAATGGCGCAGCCGCCAGAGCGCATTGGCCTGGTCCGCGCTTTCGGCGATGTCCTGCCGCAGCGCGCCGGCATCCGCCGCGAGACCCTGGAACACGCCGAGGTCATGCGCCACGGCGGGGGGCGAGCCCACCAGCTCGACCCAGAGCGCGGGCGCATCCGGCAGGTCCGAGCCGGCGTGGCGGTTGATCGCCTGCATCTGCAGCCGGTCGGCCAGCTCGATCCGGTTCAGGCCCAGCCCGCAGTGCAGGGCGGCGACCACGGTGGCGGTGGCGGCGGCGATGTCGGGGAAACTGCACAAGAGGGTCTGGCGCGCCTCGGGCTGGCCGAAGAGGCGCAGGGTCAGTTCGGTGATAACCCCCAGGGTCCCCTCGGCGCCGACGAAGAGATGGGTCAGGTCATAGCCCGCCGCGGATTTGCGCGCCCGCCCGCCGGTGCGCAGGATCCGGCCGTCGGGCAACACCACGGTCAGGCCCAGCACCAGCTCGCGCATCGAGCCGTAGCGCACCGTCGTCGTGCCCGAGGCGCGGGTCGAGGCCATGCCGCCCAGCGTCGCCTCGGCCCCCGGATCGACCGGAAAGAACAGGCCGGTGGCGCGCAGTTCCTCGTTCAGGCGCTGGCGGGTGACGCCGCATTGCACGGTGCAGTCCATGTCCTCGGCGCCGATCCGCAGGATCCGGGCCATGCCCGACAGGTCCAGCGACAGCCCGCCCAGGGGCGCGTGGATCTGGCCCTCGATCGAGGATCCGGCGCCGAAGGGGATCACGGGCAGCCCGAGGTCGTTGCAGGTGGCGAGGATCCGGGACACCTCCCCGGTCGTTTCGGCCATCGCGACCAGATCCGGCGGGGCGGCGGGCAGCCAGCTTTCGCCCGCCCCATGCAGGGCGCGGAGCGACGGGCCGGCCGAGATCCGGTCGCCCATGAGCGGGCGTAGCGCCGCCAGCGCCGCGGGCGCGGCGGGATGCTTGAAGGCGGGGTCTGTCATTGCCTCTCCATCGGCGGGAACCGGGGCACACGGGCGCGCCCCGGAATGGGTCTTGCTGCGCCTCAGGCGGCGAACCACCAGCGTTCGGCCGCGCGCGCGCCGTCCAGCTCCCAGTCCGAGGCGAGGTCGCCATGGCGGACATTGGCCGCGGTGGCATCCAGGAAATCCGCCCAGACCGGGGCAACCAGCCCGCAGTCGTCATGGATCAGGCGCTGGCATTCCCAGTAGAGCTCGCGCCGCTTCGCCTCGTCCTTCTCGCCGCGGGCGGCAAGCAGGGTGGTGTTGAAGGCCTCGTTGTCCCAGCCGGTCTCGTTCCAGCTGCCGATGCTTTCGCGGGAATAGGCCAGCGAGAGCATGGCGTCCTCGTTCACCCGGCCCGACCATTTCGTCGCGAAGAAGGGCTTCTTGCCCCAGACGTTCGACCAGTAGCCGTCATCCGGCTCGCGCACCACATCCAGCTCGATCCCGGCGGCGGCGGCGTGTTCGCGGTAAAGCTGGGCCGCGTCCACCGCGCCGGTGAAGGGCGTGTCGGCCACATGCAGCGGGATCTTCGCGCCCTCGACGCCGGCCTTCTTGAACAGCGCGCGGGCCTGCTCGGGATCGTAGACGGTCTGCGGCAGGTTCGGGTTGTGGTCGGGATAGGCGGTCGAGATCGGCTGGTCGTTGGCGACCGAGCCGAAGCCCGACAGGATCTTAGCGACGATATCCTCGCGGTCGATCGCCATCTTCATCGCCCGGCGCACGTCGGGGTCGCTGAACGGCCCGTCCGCCACGCGCATCGAGAAGCCATAGTGCATCTTCCCCTGGGTCTGGATCAGCTGCACGTTCGGCATCGCCTTCAGGAGGTTGGCCGTCGTGGCATCAACATAGTTCATCGCGTCGATCTGGCCGGTCTGCAGCGCCGTCATCCGGGCATTGACGTCGCGGATCGCCTTGAACTCCACCGCGTCGAAATGGGCGCGGCCCTCCTTCCAGTAGTTCGGATTGCGCACCACACGCGCGCTGACGCCGGGCTCGAAGCTTTCCAGCGTATAGCCCCCGGTGCCGATCCCGGCGGCAAAGTCGGTGTTCTCGGCCGGGACGATCAGCAGGTTCGTCATCGACATCAGCGAGGCGAAGCCGGCATTCGGAGCGGCCAGCGTGATCGTGACCTCGTCGGGCGCGCTGGCCTGCACCTCGGTGATCGCGGCCATCAGCGACTTGGCCTCGGACACCGTATCGGGGCCGCGGTGCAGGTTGACCGACCAGACCACGTCATCGGCCGTCATCGTCTTGCCGTTGTGGAAGGTCACCCCGTCGCGCAGCTTGAAGGTCCAGACGGTCGAATCGGCGTTCGAGCCCCATTCCGTCGCCAGTTCCGGTTGCAGCACGCCGCCGGGGCCGACCTCGATCAGGTTGTTGCGCAGGGAATAGTGCAGGTTCATCATGAACCGCGTCTCGTTCAATTGCGGATCGAGCGTGTCTCCGGTATCGAAATCGGCGATGGCCAGACGGAAGACCCCGCCCTGGCGCGGGCCGTCCTGCGCCAGGGCGCGTTTCGGAGAAAGACCGATCAGGCCGGCACCGGCGGCGGCGCCCGCAGACAGAAGCAGTGAACGGCGGGTAATCAAGGCAGACATGGCTTCTTCCCTGTTCTGAAGGTGGACCGGGGGCCCGGGTTGCGTATTATGTCTATTTTTAATACCGTAATGCCTGCACACATTTTCCGACAAATCAGAACCGCTGCCTTATTTTAGAGTTTTTCTAAACCTGACCCGGACAACCACAGGAGTCGCGCATGGCCGGACAGCTTCCCCCGCTTCGCTCGCTGCAAGCCTTCGAGGCTGTGGGGCGGCTGGGGTCCGTCAACAGCGCCGCGCAGGAACTGGGGGTCACGCCGGGGGCGGTGAGTCAGCAGATCCGGCTGCTGGAAGAGCATGTCGCGCTGACGCTGGTGGTCCGGGACGGGCGCGGCCTGTCGCTGACGCCGCAGGCCCGGGTCTATCTGGATCTGGTCTCGCAGGGGTTCGACCGGCTGCGCCTTGCCCGCGACTATATCGAGGCGCAGAAGACCGGGGCCGAGATCACCATTTCAGGCCTGCCGACGCTGATGCTGAAATGGCTTGGCCCCCGCCTGCACCGCTTTCAGGCCGAGACGCCGGAAATCTCGGTCCGGCTGGAGGCGACCCACCGCGAGCCCGATTCGAAGATGCTGGACCAGATGTTCCGGCTGACCTACGGACAGGCCGCGAACCGCTATGCCCATTCGCGGGTCCTGTTCACCGACACCTGCTTTCCCGTCTGCTCGCCCGATTTCCTTGCCCGCCAGCCCGAGGCCCTCGATCCCGCCTCGCTGTCGCAACTGCCGCTGGTCGATGTCGACTGGGGGGCGGGCTATGCCAACGTGCCGCGCTGGAAGGACTGGTTCGCCCATGTCGGACTGGCGCCGGGCCTGGCCCCGCGCCCGATCGGGGTCTATTCGCTGTCTAGCCTGGCACTGGAAGCGGCGGCGAGCGGGCAGGGAATCGCGCTGGCGCAGGCCGCCTTCGCCGAGGCGGACCTGAAGATGGGCCGTCTGGTGCGGCTCTCGGACCAGGCGCTTGCCCTGCCCGAGGCCTATTACATCTGCTGGGGCCCGCAGACGCTTGGCCATCAGGTCGCGCGGGATTTCTTGAACTGGCTGGTGCAGGCTGCGCGTGGCAACCGCACGCCCAACGATTGAGCGGACCTAAACTGTTGCGAAGCTGATTTCGTCGCCGATCCGGTTAATTTGACTATACATAATAGTCATAACCCTAACCGGAGATACCCCCATGTTTCTGAAGAATGCGTGGTACGTTGCCGCCTGGAGCAAGGAAATCACCCGTGAGTTGCGGCAGATCGTCGTTCTGGGCGAAAAGATCTGCGTCTTTCGCACCGAAGCCGGCGAGGTGATCGCGCTGGAGGACGCCTGCCCGCACCGCAAGCTGCCGCTGTCGAAGGGCCGCATCAAGGGCGACACGGTGGAATGCGGCTATCACGGCCTGACCTTCGATTGCGCCGGGCAATGCGTCTGGGCGCCGGGCGGCGGGCGGATCCCCTCGGCCGCCAAGGTGCGCCCCTATCCGGTGCACGAGAAATACGGCCTGGTCTGGATCTGGATGGGCAACGCCGCCATCGCCGACACCTCCGACATCATCGACATCCCGAATTTCGACAGCCCCGACTGGGGGATGAACTCGGGCGACGCGATGGAGCTGAAGTGCAACTATCTGCTGATGTGCGACAACCTGCTGGATCCGACCCATGTCGCCTGGGTGCATGAAACCTCCTTCGCGCAGGCCGCGACCAAGGACACGCCGCTTCGGGTGACGCGCACCGACGACGGAGTGATCGTGCATCGCTGGATGATGAACGTCGAACCGGCGCCCTTCTACAAGAAGATCATCGAATTCGACGGCGCCTGCGACCGGCTGCAGCATTACGAGGTGCGCTATCCCAGCCACGCCCTGATCCGCGCCGTGTTCACCCCCGCGGGCACCGGCGGGCCCGAGGGCAGCCTGCACGACAGGACCTTCGTCATGGACAGCTACAACTTCATGACCCCGGTCAGCGAGAGCGAGACGCGCTATTACTGGTTCCAGCTGCGCAATGTCCGCCCGCAGGACGAGGAACTGTCGAAGATGATGGCGCATGACGTCCGCAAGGCCTTCGAGGAGGACCGCGCCGTCCTGACCGAGGTCCAGCGCGGCATGACGCAGAAGACCTCGCCGCATATCGACCTGTCGATCGACGCGGGCCCCCTGCGCTTTCGCCGCCAGCTCGAGGCGATGATCGCCGAAGAGGCGCTGGTCGACGAAAAGATGCGGGGCTAGGGCATGGCCGATCCGTTCCGCCCCTTCACCGTGGCCCGCAAGGTCCGCGAAAGCGAGGTCATCACCTCGTTCCATCTGGTGCCGCAGGACGGCGCGGCGCTTTGGCCCGCGCTGCCCGGCCAGTATCTGACGCTGCGCCTGCCCGCGCCCGGCGGGCCGCTTCGCACCTATTCCATCTCCTCCGACGTGGCCGACGGCACGGGCTACCGCATCTCGGTCAAGCGCGAGGCGGCGCCCGGCCTGCCGGAGGGGCTTGGGTCCTGCTGGCTGCACGACCGGGTAGCCGAGGGCGATACGGTCGAGATCGCCGCGCCGCGCGGCAGCTTCGTGCTGGACGAGGCGAGCGACCGCCCGGTGCTCCTGCTGGCGGGCGGCGTCGGCGTCACCCCGCTCTTGTCGATGCTGCACCGCCTGGCGCGGGGAAAGCGGCGGGTCTATTTCGTACAGGCCTGCGAGAACGGCGCGGTCCATGCCCTGCGGGAGGAAGTGGCCGCGCTCGCCGCCGCCTCGGACGGGCGGATCGTGGCCCGAACCCTCTACCGCGCGCCCTCTGCCGCGGATCGCGCGGCGGGGGCATATGACGCCGAGGGGCTGGTTGACGCGGCCTTCCTGCAGGGCTTGCTGCCGCTGGACCGCTATGAGGCCTATCTCTGCGGCCCGACGCCCTTCATGGTGGCGATGTGGCGCTTGCTGACCGGCCTTGGCCTGCGGGAAGACGACATCCGCTATGAATTCTTCGGCAAGCAGACCTCCCTGCCGCGCCTGGCCGCCGAAGGCGCGCGGGCCGCGCTGCGGGCGCATGTCCCGGCAGGCGCCCCGGCGGCGATCGCGAGGCTGGCCTACCTCACCAACCCCGCCGCGCGCGGGATCGAGGAAAGCAGCCCGGTTCCGCCTGTCGCGGCCCCGGCCGATGGCCCCAGCGTGGTCTTCGCCCGCTCGGGGCGCGAGGTGGCCTGGACGGACAGCGCCGCGAACCTGCTGGAACTGGCGGAAGCGGCGGGGCTGGAACCCGAGTTCAGCTGCCGCGCGGGCCTGTGCAACACCTGCCGCACCGGCCTGAGCGAGGGCCGCGTGACCTATCTGGAACCGCCGCTGACCGACCCTCCGGCCGGCACGGTCCTTTTGTGCTGCAGCCGGCCCGAGGGGCGGGTGGTGCTGGATCTGTAGGGCTCAGGCTGCGCGCGGGTCCGCCGCGCGCAGCAGCTGATCCGCCGTCATCTCGGGCCCGATCAGGAACAGGTGATCCCCCGGCGCCACCAACGCATTGCGCCTGCGCACCAGCACCAGCCCTTCCGAGACGGCGGCGATCTCGCGCGCGGGGGTCGCCAGGTCGAAGGGATCGCGCAGCAGCGCCAGCGCCTGCCCGGCTGCCACCTGCTCGCCCAGGGCAACCAACGGCTCGGCGATTCCGTGGTGCATCACCGTGGCATGGGTCGCGCCGGCGCCAAGATCGGCGAACCGGGTCGGGCCTGCGGGCCCCTCGCCCAGCCGCGCCGCCGCCTGCGGATGCAGCGCGCCCGCCCCCCGCAAAAGCCGCAGCACCCCGGCCCATCCCTGCGCCAGCGCCTTTTGCGACACCCGTCCGCTTCCGCCGAGTTCGCAGGAGATCACCGCGCATCCGGCAGCCTGCGCGGCGGAATCCAGGTCTCCGGCCGTGTGCGACGGCGGGGCCACCACCGTCCAGGGCAGCGCGAAATCCCGGCACAGGTCCAGCGCCCGGGCGTTCTGGCCAGCGTCGGCGGACAGGCACAGGTAGCTCGACGTGATGAAATCGACATCCGTCCCGCCGGAATGCAGGTCGATCGCCAGCGCCGCGCGCGGGAAGAGATGCGTCGTGACGAACCCCGCCAGCGCGGCGGTCGGCCCCCGGTCCGGCGCGCCGGGAAAGCTGCGGTTCATGTTGCCGCCATCCAGCGGCGAGACCCGCCGCCCGGCCAGCACCGCCGGCAGGTTCAGCGCCGGCAGCAGGATCACCGCGCCGGCAAGGTCCGCGGGCGTGAGCCGCTCGAACAGGCGGCGGGCGATGAGCTGGCCCTCGTATTCGTCGCCATGATTGCCGCCCGTCACCAGCACCACCGGCCCCGGCCCGCCGCGCACCACGCCGATCGGCACCGGGATCGTGCTGAAATCGTGCCGGTTGTCGGAATGGCCGAGATCGAGCCAGCCGCTGCGCTTGCCGGGGCTGTCCAGGTCGATCCGGCAGGATACAGTGCCATAATCCAGCATCAGGACGCCCTCTTTTCGTGTCGTGCAGCACGCTCGGCAAGACGCCGGGTCAGCCAGTCGGCATCCATCTCGGGCACCGACGAGAGCAGAAGCTCGGTATAGGGGTCGTGCGGCGGCCGGAAGATCCGCGAGGTCGGGCCGGAGTCCACCACATGGCCGCCCTGCATCACCACCACCTCGTCGGCGATGGCGCGGACGGTGGCCAGGTCGTGGGTGATGAACATGTAGGTCAGTCCCCTTTCCCGTTGCAGCCGGTCCAGGAGCCGCAGGATGCCCTCGGCCACCAGCTGGTCCAGCGCCGAGGTCACCTCGTCGCAGATGATGAAATCCGGCTCGGCCGCCAATGCCCTGGCAATGCAGATCCGCTGTTTCTGCCCGCCCGAAAGCTCGGACGGCAGGCGGTCGAGGAACTGGTCTGGCTCCAGCTCGATCTCCGACAGAAGCTCGCGCAGGCGGGCTTCCCTGGCCACGCCCTTCAGGCCGCGGAAGAACTCCAGCGGGCGGCCCAGGATGTCGCGGATCCGGTGGCGCGGGTTCAGCGCGGTATCGGCCATCTGGTGGATCATCTGGATGCGCCGCTGAAGGTCGCGGCCCCGGTCGCGGCCGCGCGGCGGCAGCGGCTTGCCGTCGAACAGCACCTTTCCGCCAGCCGGCGGCACCAGCCCCATGATCGCCCGCGCCGTAGTCGACTTGCCCGAGCCGCTTTCCCCGACCACCGCCACGGTGCGCCCCTTCGGGATGGTCAGGCTGACCCTGTCCAGCACCTTCAGCGGTCCGTAGGCGACGGTCAGGCCCTGCACCTCCAGCAGCAGAGCCTGCGGGCCGGCGGGGGCGACGGGTTCGCGGCGGAACTCGCGCACGGCCCAGAGCGAGCGGGTATAGGCCTCGCGCGGGGCGGAAAGCATCTCGCGCGTCGGGGCCTCCTCGACCTCGGTGCCACGCAGCAGCACCTTCACCCGGTCGGCCATCTGCGCCACCACCGCAAGGTCGTGGGTGATGTAGATGGCGGCGGTGTGATGGTCACGCACGATGGCGCGGATCGCGGCCAGGACCTCGATCTGGGTGGTCACGTCCAGCGCGGTCGTGGGCTCGTCGAAGATGATCAGGTCGGGGCGGCAGGCCATAGCCATGGCCGTCATCGCCCGTTGCAATTGTCCGCCCGAGACCTGGTGCGGATAGCGCAGGCCGATCCGCTCCGGGTCGGGCAGGCGGATCTCGCGGTAAAGCTGCACCGCCTCGGCCTCGGCCTCGCGCCGGGACTTGACGCCGTGCTGGACCGGGCCTTCGCAATGCTGGTCGATCAGCCGCCAGGCCGGGTTGAAGGCCGCCGCCGCCGATTGCGCGACATAGGCGATGCGCCGCCCCCGCAGCGCGCGCAGCGCCGGGGCCGGGGCACCCACCAGTTCCTGCCCGTCAAAGCGGATCGAGCCCCCCGCAATCCGGCAGCCCGGCTTGACATAGCCCATCGCCGCAAGGCCCAGCGTCGATTTCCCGGCCCCGCTTTCGCCGATCAGCCCCAGGATCTCGCCCCGGTTCAGGTCAAGGTCCACGCCCTTGACGATCTCGCTCCAGCCCTGGGCCGAGCGCCCCTCGATCCGCAGGCCCCGGATGGTCAGCAACTCATTGCCCATGCTTCACTCCTTCAGCCCGCTCGACAGGCGCAGCACCCAGTCGACCACCAGATTGACCGCCACCGTCAACAGCGCGATGGCCCCGGCCGGCAGCAGCGGCGCAAGGCCGAAGGTCGCCGTCTGCCAGGTCGAGAAATTGGCGAAGGCGATCAGCTTGGCGCTTTCGCGCACCATCGACCCCCAGTCGGCGGTGGGCGGCTGCAGGCCAAGCCCCAGGAAGGACAGGGCCGAGATGAACAGGAAGACGAAGCAGAAGCGCAGGCCGAATTCCGCGATCAGCGGCGCGGCGGCATTGGGCAGCACCTCGCGCCGGATCAGCCAGAACAGCCCCTCGCCACGCATCCGGGCCACCTCGATGTAATCCATCGTCAGGATCCCCTGCGCCACCGCCCGCGACAGGCGGAACACCCGCGTGCTGTCCAGCACCGCGATCACCAGCACCAGCGCCACCACCGAGGTCCCGGTGATCGTCAGGATCAGCAGCGCGAAGATCAGCGAGGGCACCGCCATCAGCACATCCGCCAGGCGCGAGGCCAGCGTGTCGGCCAGCCCGCCGACGGTCGCCGCCATCAGCCCGGCCGTCGTGCCCAGCAGGAAGGCCAGCACCGTGGTCACCAGCGCGATGCCGACGGTATTGCGCGCGCCCCAGATCATCCGCGACAGCACGTCGCGGCCCAGCATGTCGGTGCCCAGGTAATGCGGTGCCGCCCAGGGGGCATATTGCGCCCCGGCCGCGTCGGCCTCGGGGTAAGGGGCCAGCCAGGGGGCGAACAGCGCCACCAGCGCATAGGCCAGGACAAGCGCCAGCCCGATCAGGGCCGAGGGCGGGGCGGATCGCAGGTGGGTCAGCCAGGGCATCGGGTCATCTCGGGTGCAGCAGGCGCGGGTTCGACAGGATGGCGATCAGGTCGGCCGCGAGGTTCAGCAGGATATAGGTGGCGGCAAAGATCAGGCAGGCCGCCTGCACCACCGGAAAGTCGCGCTTGGCCACGCTGTCCACCAGAAGCTGCCCCAGGCCGGGATAGACGAAGACCACCTCGACCAGCACCACGCCGACGATCAGATAGGCCAGGTTCAGCGCGATGACGTTGACGATCGGGGCCAGCGCATTGGGCAGCGCGTGCACCGCGATCACCCGCCAGCGCCGCATCCCCTTCAGCTGCGCCATCTCGACATAGGGCAGCGCCAGCAGGTTGACGATCGCGGCCCGCGTCATCCGCATCATGTGCGCGGTCACGATCAGCGTCATCGTCAGCGCCGGCAGGAAGGTGGCGTGCAGCCGGTCGGCCAGCGCCATCCCCGGCTCGACGCTGGCAAGGCTGGGGAACCAGCCCAGCTGGACCGCAAAGAGCAGGATCAGGATATAGGCGACGAAATATTCCGGGAAGGAGATCGCCGCCAGCGTGCTGGTGGAGATCAGCCTGTCCAGCAGCGTCTCGCGGTAAAGCGCGGCCACCAGCCCGAGGAACAGCGACAGCGGCACGGCGATCAGCGCGGCATGGCCGGCAAGGAAGAAGGTGTTGAAGGCGCGGTCCGCGATCAGCGCGCCGATCGGGCGCTGGTTGGCCAGCGACATGCCGAAATCGCCGGTCAGCGCCCCCGTCACCCAGTCGAGGTAGCGCACCACGGCGGGCTGGTCGAGTCCCAGCTTCTCGCGCAGGGCGGCCAGCGTTTCCTCGGTCGCGGACTGGCCCAGGATTTCCGTGGCGATGTCGCCGGGCAGCATCTCGACCGCAAGGAAGATGATCGCCGAAACGATCAGCAGCGTCAGCGCCCCCAGCGCCAGACGCCGCAACAGGACCTTCAGTATGGGACTCATGCCCTGCCTTTTTGTCTGGACTTGAAAATCATTATGTCTGATATAATCAGGGACAGAACGGCCTTGTCTACGCAAAACGATTTAGCCGGGATGGCCGATGTTTTAGTTTTTCTGACGGGCTCGACTTCGGCCCGGCCAGGCGGGCAGGATGCTATCGTGACGGCGACCTATCGTGACATCAAGTCGGACATTCTGGGCAAGATCACCCGGGGCGAATGGACGCCGGGCAGCCTGATCCCCGGCGAGCTGGAGCTGGCCGAAACCTACGGCTCGGCCCGCGCCACGGTGAACCGGGCGATGCGCGAACTGGCCGAGGAAGGCATCATCGAGCGCAAGCGCAAGTCCGGCTCGCGCGTGCGGCTGACGCCGCTCCGGCAGGCGCGCTTCGACATCCCCGTGATCCGGCGCGAGATCGAGGAACAGGGCCGCGCCTACCGCTATGCGCTGGTCCGGTCCGAGGTGGTCGAGGCCCCCGAATGGCTGCGCGCGCGGCTGGCGCTTCAGCCCGGCAGCCAGGTGCGGCACCTGGTCTGCCTGCATCTCGCCGACGGCACCCCCTGGCAGCACGAGGACCGCTGGATCAACCTTGCCCTTCTGCCCCAGGCGCTTGCCGCCGATTTCTCGGCCAGCGGCCCGACCGAATGGCTGATGTCGCAGATCCCCTTCTCGGCGGTCGAGATCAGCATCTCCGCCACGGCGGCGGATGCGGCGCTGGCCGCCCATCTGGATTGCGCCGCGGGCGAGCCGCTGCTGATGACGGAACGGTCGACGCGCTGGAACGACCAGATGGTGACCTATGTCCGCCTGGTCCACCGGCCCGGCCACCGGATGACCACCCGCTACTGACCGTCAGGCCCGGATGCGGCTGCCTTCGGGATCATAAAGCGGCTTCAGGACCAGGCTCGCGGGCAGGGTCTCGCCCGCGACGACAAGGGCGTAGCTGCCCGAGGCGAGCCAGTCGTCCGTCACGCCCGCCGGATTGCGCAGATAGCCGTAGCCGATGCTCTGCCCGACGCTATAGCCATATCCGCCCGAGGTGAGATAGCCCACGGGTTCGCCATTCCGCAGGATCGTCTCGCGCCCCACGAGGACGGCCTCGGGATCGCTGGTGAAACCGGCGAGGCGTTTGGCCAGCGGCCTGTCCTGCACGGCCTCCAGCGCGGCGCGGCCCAGGAATGGGGTGCCGGACTTCAGCTTGACGGCCCAGCCCAGCCCGGCCTCGAACGGCGTGTCGTTCGGCGTGATATCGGCGGACCAGGCGCGATAGCCCTTTTCCAGCCGCAGCGATTCCAGCGCGCGATAGCCGACCGGGCGGATATCGGCCCCGCCCGCCGCCATGAGGGCGTCGAAGACGGCGGCGGTATGGGCAAGCGGAGTGTGCAGCTCCCAGCCCAGCTCGCCGACATAGGTCACCCGCAGGGCGCGGACATCGGCCCCGGCGATGGTGATCTCGCGCATATGGCCGAAGGGGAAGGCGGCGTTCGAGACGTCGGCGGCGGTCACCTTCTCCAGCACGCGCCGCGCCATCGGGCCCATGAGCGAAAGCGTGCCCCAATCCTCGGTCACGTCGGTCAGGTTGCAGCCGGTCGCGGGCAGGTGGTCGGCGATCCAGGCCAGGTCATGGGTGCGGAAGCCGGTGCCGGTGACGATGTAGAAACGGTCCTGCGACAGGCGCGCCACGGTCAGGTCCGCCTCGATCCCGCCGCGGGAGTTGAGGAGCTGGCTATAGGTCAGCCGCCCCGGCGCGCGCGCGACGCGGTTGGCGCAGATCCATTCCAGCGCCTCGGCCGCGCCGGGGCCGGAAATCTCGTATTTGGCAAAGGA
This sequence comes from Tabrizicola soli, assembly GCF_015999335.1. GTDB lineage: Bacteria > Pseudomonadota > Alphaproteobacteria > Rhodobacterales > Rhodobacteraceae > Tabrizicola > Tabrizicola soli. The sequence continues at coordinate 25,044 of NZ_JAEACP010000009.1, forward strand.
GGACTGGTCGAAGATCCCGACCTTGTCGCGGACATGGGCGTGCTCCTGCCCCACGGGCCCGAACCAGTTCTGCCGGCCCATCGAATAGACATCCCGCGGCTCCATCCCCTCGGGCGCGAACCAGTTCGGCCGCTCCCAGCCGAGTTTCGAGCCGAAGACCGCCCGATGCTCCTTCAGCCGCTGATAGAGCGGCGAGGTGATGCGGGGACGGCCGCTTTCGTATTCCTCATGCGGGAAGCCGATGGTGTAATGCTTGCCATAGGCCTCCATCGTACGGTCGAAGACCCATTGCCGGTCGCGGTGCAGGCCCGAGAAGCGGCGGATGTCGACGACCCAGAGATCGAGCGGCGCCTCGTCGCGCATGACCCATTCGGCCAGCACCCAGCCCGCCCCCCCGCCCGAGGCGATGCCAAAGGCGTTGAACCCCGCGCCCACATACATGTTGGCGCATTCCGGCGCGGGGCCGAGGATGAAGTTGCCGTCGGGGGTAAAGCTTTCCGCGCCGTTGATCATCTGCTTGACGCCGGTCTTCTCCAGCGCCGGGACGCGGGCGATGGCCTGTTCCAGATGCTGGGCGAAATGGTCGTAATCGTCGTCGAACAGCCGGAACTCCCAGTCCTTCGGAATCTCGCCCTGCACCCAGCCCTGCGGGTTCGGCTCATAGCCTCCCATGACAAGGCCGCCGACCTCCTCCTTGAAATAGGTGCGCCGGTCGGGGTCGCGCAGGGTGGGGGCGTCGGGGGAAAGGCCCTCGATCCTCTCGGTGACGATATACTGGTGCTTCACGGGTTGCAGCGGCACGTTGATCCCCGCCAACGCGCCGATCTCGCGCGCCCACATGCCGCCGCAGTTCACGACCTTCTCGCAGGCGATCGTGCCCCGGTCGGTGTGGACGGCGGTGATGCGACGGCCGTCCATGGCAAAGCCGGCGACGGTGACGCCCTCGTGCAGTTGCGCCCCGTGCATCCGCGCGCCCTTCGCAAGGGAATGGGTGATGTCCGAGGGGCTGGCCTGCCCGTCCGTCGGCAGCCAGCTTGCGCCGACAAGGTCGGAGGTGTCCATCAGCGGCCACATCCGCTTCACCTCCTCGGGCGAGATCAGGTGCATCTCCATCCCGAAGCTGCGGGCGGTGGTGGCAAGGCGGCGGTATTCGGTCCAGCGGTCGGCATTGGTGGCCAGGCGCAGGCAGCCGGTCATCTTCCAGCCGGTATCCAGCCCGGTCTCGGCGGCGAGGCCCTTGTAGAGTTCCACGGAATACTTGAGCACCCGCGTGATCGAGGCCGAGGCGCGCAGCTGGCCGACCAGCCCCGCCGCGTGCCAGGTGGAGCCGGAGGTGATCCTGCCCTGTTCCAGCAGCACCACCTCGGCCTTGTGGTCGCGGGCCAGGTGATAGGCGGTGGAGCAGCCGATGATGCCGCCGCCGATGACGACGATCCGGGCATGGGTGGGAAGGGTCATGTCTGCGTTCCGTGCTGGCTGCGGTAATGGGAAAGCGCCGCCTGAAGGCGGGTCAGGTTCTCGCGGGCATAGGCGTCGTAATCGGCCCCCGGCGCCGAGAGGTGCAGGGCCGAGGTCATGGCCCACATCGCCTCGCGCAGAAGGCTGGCGCATTGCATGGCGTCGAAGGCGCGGCGCAGGGGGCGGTCGGGGGCTGCGCCGAAATAGGTGGCGAGCAGGCGGTCGGTCTCCTCCGGCGTCATCCCCGCGTTCGAGGCGGCCCCGGCAAGGTCGAAGAGGGCGGTGCCGAAGCCCGCATATTCGTAGTCGATCAGCCAGAGCCTTTTGCCATCGTCCAGGAAGTTCGCGGGCAGAAGGTCGTGGTGGCCGAAGACGATCGGCAGCGGGATCTGGGCCTGTTCCAGCTCGGCCGCCAGGGCCAGCAGGGCGGGCAGTTCGGGGGTGAAGGGGCTCTCGCCGGCACGCAGGGTGCGGGCATAGTCGCGGATGACGTGGAAGGGCCAGAACAGGAAGGCCGCGCCTTCGACATGGGCCGGCATCTCGGCATGGAACCGGCGCAGAAGGTCGGCCACGCGCTCGGGGTTGGCGCGCAGGTCCTCGGGCCCCCAGGTGCGGGCGTCCAGGAAGGCAAAGACGCTGACCCCCGGCTCGGCATGCTCGACGGCGGGGCCGAAACCCGCGGCATGGGCGGCGCGGGCGGTCATCACCTCGCGCGCGCGGTCAACATGATGGAAGGGGAAGTCGCGGCCGAAGCGGACGACATGGCTGCCGCGCGCATCGGTGACCTTCCAGCTTTCGTTCGACAACCCGCCGAGCAGGGGTTCGGCGCTGATCCCGCCCGCAAAAGGCAGGCGGCGGAGGCGTTCGGGAAGGGTCATCCGCCGCCCTCCAGCCCAAGCTTCTCGCGCTGCGCCATGGCCGCGGCATGGATCAGCCGGTCGGCGATGATGGCGATGAAGGCGATGGCAAGGCCCGCCACCAGCCCGTTGCCGGGATTGGCCTTGGTCAGCGCGATATAGACCTCCTGCCCCAGGTCGCGGGTGCCGACCAGCGCGGTGATCACCAGCATCGACAGGGCGAACATGATGGTCTGGTTCACGCCCAGCAGGATCTCGGGCAGGGCCAGGCGCAGGCGGATGCGGGTCAGGATCTGCCAGTCGGTGCAGCCCATGGCGCGGCCGGCCTCGATCAGCCTCGGGTCGACGCCCTGCAGGCCGAGGACGGTATAGCGGATGGCGGCGACGACGGCATAGGCCACGACGGCGATCATCGCGGTGAAGTCCCCGACGCGGAACAGCATGACCACGGGCATCAGGTAGACGAAGGAGGGCAGGGTCTGCAGCGTGTCGATCAACGCCCGCGTGACCGTCCAGGCGCGGTCGCGGTTGGCGACGGCGATGGCGACGGGAATCCCGATCAGAAGGGCGAACAGGGTGGAAAGCCCGCAGAGATAGACGGTGATCATCGCCTTCTCCCATTGCCCCGTCGCCGCGATGAGGAAGGCGAGGCCCGCGGTCAGCGCAGCCAGCCGCCACCCGCCCAGCCGCCAGCCGGCAAGGCCGAGCAACGCCACGACGCCCAGCCAGGGCAGCGAGAGGAGGAAGCGTTTCACCGGGACGAGGAGCGTGGTCAGGATCGCGTTCTTCAGCGCCTCCAGCATGTCGAAGAAGGTCACGTTGATCCATTCCACGGCAGCGGCCCAGAACGGGCTGGTGCTCAGCCGGGCGGCCTCGGGATAGGTCTGCACCGCCGGCAGGATCAGGCCCAGCGCCCATGCCACAGCGACCAGGGCCAGGGCGGCGGCCAGATAGGGATGCCGCGCCCCCTGCCGGGGCGGGGCAGAGGCGCGGCGGGCCAGCGCCTGCGACAGCCGGTCCAGCGCGATGGCCAGCGCGACGATGGCCAGCCCCGCCTCCAGCCCCGCGCCGAAGTCCAGGCGGCGCAGCGCGTTCAGCACGTCGAAGCCAAGGCCCCCCGCCCCGATCATCGAGGCGATGATCACCATGTTGAGCGAGAGCATGATGACCTGGTTGACCCCCACCATCAGCGGCTCGCGCGAGGCGGGCACCAGCACGCGCCAGGTCATCTGGCGCGGGGTGCAGCCCACCATGCGGCCAAGGTCGTGGATCTCGGCCGGCACGCGGCGCAGGGCGAGCGTGGTGAGGCGCGTCATCGGCGGCATGGCGTAGATCAGCGTCGCCACGACGGCGGCGGTGGGGCCGAAGCCGAACAGGATCAGGATCGGGACCAGATAGGCAAAGACCGGCATGGTCTGCATGAGGTCGAGAACCGGCTTCAGCGCGCGGTCAAGCCAGGGCAACCGCCAGGCCGCTATCCCGGCCAGAAGCCCCCCCGCCACCCCGATCGGCACCGCGACCACGATCGACGACAGCGTGACCATCGCGCTTTGCCACTGGCCGAAGACCGCGACGAAAGCCATGCAGGCGGTCACGGTCAGGGCCAGCGGCAGGCCCCCCGCGTAAAGGCCGAGCAGCGCGAACAGGCCGACGGCCGCGACCCAGGACAAGGGCGGCCAGAGCTGCACCGCGCTGGAGCCTTCGCCGGAGAGAAGCCCGCTGGACAGCAGCGACAGCACCACGCGGTAGGGCGCGTCGATCAGGGCGGCGATGAACCGGGTGACGTCCGAAAAGGCCAGGGGGCCGATGGCGGCCTCCTTCATCAGCCAGTTGATCGCATTGCCGATCCAGCGGGCGGCGGGGATCTGCCAGGCCTTAGGGTAGTCGAAGGCGAAGGGGGCCAGCCTCTGCCCCCAAAGCCAGAGGATCGCCGTCAGCACCACCGCCACCAGCCACAACGCGCGGGCATGGGACAGGCGGGGGGCGGGCAGCGCGGTCATGCGGTGCCTGCCAGTAGAAGGCGGATCACGTCCTCGCGGTGCAGCGTGCCGACGGGGCGGCCCGTTGCATCGGTGACGGCGAGGGCCCCGGCACCCGAGGCAAGCGCGCCGCCCGCCTCGGCCACGGTGGCGCGGGCCGGAATCGCGGGGGCGCCTTCGGGCGGCGGCGACGCGGACATCAGCGAGGCGACGCGGACCGCCTTGGCCTTGGGCACCGCGCGGGTGAATTCGCGGACGTAATCGGTCGCGGGATGCAGGACCAGTTCCTCGGGCGTGCCGATCTGCTCGATGCGGCCGTCCTTCATGATCGCGATGCGGTCGGCAAGCCGGATCGCCTCGTCGAAATCATGGGTGATGAAGACGATGGTCTTTTGCAGCCGGGATTGCAGGCGGATGAACTCGTCCTGCAACTCGCGCCGGATCAGCGGATCGAGGGCCGAGAAGGGTTCGTCCAGGAACCAGAGCTCCGGCTCGACCGCCAGCGAGCGGGCGATGCCCACCCGCTGCTGCTGGCCGCCGGAAAGCTGGCGCGGGAAACTGGCCTCGCGCCCGGCAAGGCCGACCAGCGCCACCATCTCGCGCGCGCGGGCGTCGCGGGTGGCGCGCGGGACGCCCTGCACCTCCAGCGGGAAGGCCACGTTCTCCAGCACGGTCAGGTGCGGCAGCAGCGCGAAATGCTGGAACACCATGCCCATCTTGTGGCGGCGGATGGCGATCATCTCCGCCTCGGTCGCGGCCAGCAGGTTCCGGCCGTTGAACAGGATCTCGCCCGACGTGGGTTCCACCAGCCGCGACAGGCAGCGGACCAGTGTCGACTTGCCCGAGCCGGACAGGCCCATGATCACGAAGATCTCCCCGGCGCGGACCGCCAGGTTCACGTCGCGGACCGCCGGGATCAGGCCCGCGGCGAGGAGCTTGCCGGCGTCGGGGCCGATGCGTGCAAGGCTGTCCTCGGCGCGCGCGCCGAAGACCTTCCAGACGTTGCGGCAGACAAGTTTGGGGGCTGCGTCGGTCATGCGGCGTCCGGTCGGGGCGCTGGAGGATCGGGGGCGACAGCGCCGCCCCCCATGGCGGATCAGGGGGGCGGCTTACCTGGCGATCCAGCCGCTCCACCGGGCCTCGTTCGCGGCCATCCAGTCGGCGACGACGGCCTCGACGGTCTTGCCGTTCAGGTCCACCTCGGTGATCATCTGGCCCATCTCGGCATTGTCGATGGTGAAGGCCTGGATCGCCTTGTGCGCCCCCGGCCACTTGTCCTTGAGCCCGGCCCAGCCGACCTTCCAGATGTCGCCGAAGGGCTTGCCGCAGTCATAGGCCATGTCGGGATTCACGCCCGCCGCCGGATCGGTATAACATTCCGCCGAATAGGTCGGGAACTCGACCCATTCGCCCTCGTATTTCGCGGGGGCCCAGTGCGGGGCGTAGATCCACAGAAGTACCGGCGCCTTGCGCTGATAGGCGCTTTCCAGCTCGGCAAAGAGGGCGGCGTCGGTCCCGGCGTGGATCACCTCGAAGGGAAGGTCCAGCGCCTCGACCCGCTCCTCGTCGAAGCCGCCCCAGGTCACCGGGCCGCCAAGGTAACGCCCCTTGGGCGCGGTTTCGGCGGTCGAGAAGGCCTCGGCGCAGGCCGGGTCCTTCAGGGCCTCCCAGTTCGGCAGGCCGGGGCAAAGCTCCTTCATGTAGGCGGGATACCACCATTCCTCCTTGGCCTGCAGCCCGTTCGGGCCCAGGTTCTCGACATTGCCGGTGGCGAGCGAGGCATCCATCGCGTCGCGCCCGGTGGTTTCCCAGATCTCCATCGCAAGGTGGAGATCGCCCGACTCGAGGCCGGTGAACTGCGCAAGATAGTCGGCCTGCACATATTCGACGCTGTAGCCCGCCTTCTTCAGCACCTCCCCCATGAGCTGGGTGGTGATGAGCTGGCCGGTCCAGTCATGCAGGGTCAGCCGGATCGGATCCGACGATTCCTGCGCGGCGGCGCCGAGGGTGGTGGAGCAGGCGATCAGGGCGGAAAGGGCAAGCGGGCGAAGACCGGAAAGGAACAGGCGGCGTGGCATGGGAAACCTCCGGGTCTGGGATGGCTGATGGGGAAAGGGTGGAAGCCGGGAGGAGGGCCTGTCAAATGGAATCTGGGTGGTCGTGGAATTTTCCTGACCGTATATCTGGATCTCGGCATTGAAACGGGCAATATCCGGTAAGGATACGGTCAAGGGGGCGCGGATGGCATCGCGGCGGCAGGCAGAGATCCTGGCATTGCTGGATGGGCGCGGCGTGCTTCCCGTGGCCGAGCTGGCGGCGCATCTGGCCGTGTCGCCCGAGACGGCGCGGCGCGAGATCCGGGCGCTGGTCGATGCCGGCGCGGTGGTGCGCAGCCACGGGGCGGTGGGGCTGGCCGGACAGACCGGCGAGGCGCCGTTCGAACGGCGGATGCGCGAGAATGCGGCGGCCAAGCGGGTGATCGCCCGGGCGGTGGCCGCAGGGATCGCCGACGGCGCCTCGGTGATGCTGGATACCGGCACGACGACCAGCTTCCTTGCGCGCGAGTTGCTGAAGCATCGCCGGCTGACGGTGGTGACCAATTCCTCGGACATCGCGCGGACCCTGGCCACGGTGAACGGCAACCGGGTGTTCATGGCGGGGGGCGAATTGCGCGGCGATTCCGGGGCGGCGCTGGGGGCCTCGGCGCTGGAATTCGTGGCGCGGTTCTCGGTCGAACATGCGGTGATCTCGGCCGGCGCGGTGGATGCCGAGGGGATCATGGACTTCGACCTGCAAGAGGCCGAGTTCGCCCGCGTGGTGCTGGGCTGCGGCGCGCGGCGGGTCGTGGTGACGGATGCGACGAAGTTCGGCCGCCGGGGCGTCATCCGGGTCGCCCCGCTGTCCCGGGTCGATCTCCTCGTTACGGATGCGCCGCCGCCCCCGGCCCTGGCGCGGGCGCTGGCGGCGGCGGGGGCACGGGTCGAGGTGATCCGGTAGCCCGGCCCGGCCTCCGGCAACAGCGGACCCCGAGGCTGGACGCCCGAACTGATCGAGATGCGACTTTCGACCCGGCACGCGCTTCGACTGCGATTCCGGTGATTGACTTGGCCGGATTTCGCAATATCATTCGTATACAAATGACAAGCGCCGCATGGGAGGGGCTCTTGGCGTATCTCGTTCCCGACTCGCTTCCGGAGGCCCTGACCCTGCTGCGCGACCGGCGGCCCGAGGTCGTGGCTGGCTGCACCGATGTGCTTCCCGCGCGGCGGCAGGGCCAGCGCAGCGGCGACATCCTCGACGTGACCCGCCTGCCCGCCCTGCGCGGGATCGCGCGCGAGCCGCGGGGCTGGCGCATCGGGGCCGCGACCACCTGGGCCGAGATCGCTGCGGCCCCCCTGCCCCCGGCCTTCGCCGCGCTGCAAGAGGCGGCGGTCGAGGTCGGCGCGGTCCAGATCCAGAACGCGGGCACCGTCGCCGGCAATATCTGCAACGCCTCGCCCGCCGCCGACGGGGTGCCGCCGCTCCTGGCTCTGCGGGCCGAGGTCGAGCTCGCCTCGCACGCCGGGACCCGGCGCCTCCCGCTGGAAGAGTTCATCACCGGCGTCCGCCGCACCGCCCGCGCCGCGGACGAGCTGGTCACCGCCCTGCACCTGCCCCACCCGGCCCCGGGCGAAGGCGGGGCCTTCGTCAAACTGGGCACGCGCTCATCGCTGGTGATCTCGATTGCCATGGTCGCGGCGGTGGTTCACATCGACCAAGACCGCATCGCCGAGGCGCGCGTGGCCGTCGGGGCCTGTTCGCCGGTGGCACGGCGCCTGCCCGCGTGGGAATCCGCGCTTCAGGGCCGCAGGCTGGACGAACTGGCCGGGCTGAAACCCGACCCCTTCCATCTGTCGGTGCTCTCGCCGATCGACGACATTCGCGCGACGGCGGCCTACCGGATCGAGGCGGTGCGCGAACTCTGCCAGCGCGCACTGGTGCGGGCGGCAAATGCAGCAGGAGGCGCGGATGGACGGTGAGCATGGCCTGGGGGCGACCCGGTTCATCCTGAACGGCGCGGCGGTCGCGGTCAGCGCCCCCGCCGGCGAGCGCCTGTCGGACACGCTGCGCGAGCGGCTGGGGGCGCGCGACGTCAAGATCGGCTGCAACGCGGGCGATTGCGGGGCCTGCTCGGTCCTGATCGACGGGCAGGTGGTCTGCTCCTGCCTGACGCCCACGCACAAGGCCGAAGGCCGCCGGATCGAGACGGTCGGCGGGCTGGTGGCCTCTGACCCGGTGGCGCAGGCGCTGGCCGGGCGCTTCCAGGACCACGGCGCGGCGCAATGCGGCTTCTGCACGCCGGGCATGGTCACCGCCTCGGTCGCGCTGTTGCGCGAGGAGCCGCAGCCGGACGAGGCGGCGATCACCCGCGCGCTCGGCGGCGTCCTCTGCCGTTGCACCGGCTATCGCAAGATCATCGACGCGGTGGCCTCGGTTCCCGCCGCGCTGGCCGAAGCGGATGCGCCGGGCCATGCGGGCGCGGCGATCCGGCGGCTGGACGGGGCGCAGAAACTGGCCGGGACCGAGGCCTTCGGCGACGACGTGGCCCCGCCCGGCACGCTGGAGATCCTGGTCATCCGCTCGCCCTTCCCGCGCGCGGCCTTCGCCTTCGGCGACCTCGAGGCCTGGCGCGCCGGGCAGGACGGCATCGCGGCGGTGCTGACGGCCGCCGATGTGCCGGGACGCAACGTCTTCGGCGTGATCCCGGCCTTTGCCGACCAGCCCGCCTTTGCCGAGGGCACCGCCCGCTTCCGCGGCGAGGCGGTGGCGGCCGTCGTCGGCACCCAGGCCACGATCCGCGCCTTCGATCCGGCCGGCTTCCCGGTCACCTGGACAGAACTGCCCGCGGTCGAGGTCCCCGCAACAGCCGAGGCACCGGGCGCCCCCCTCCTGCACGAGGGCCGAGCAGGCAACCTGATGTGCAAGGGCTTCGTCGCCTGCGGCGATGCCGGGGCGGCGCTGGCAGCGGCCGATGTGACGGTCGAGGGACGCTTCGCCAGCGGTTTCGTCGAGCACGCCTATATCGAGCCCGAGGCAGGCTTCGCCCAGGTCGTCGACGGCAGGGTGGAAATCCACGCCTGCACCCAGGCCCCGGTCATGGACCTCGAGTCGATGGAGATCCTCCTCGGCATGGACCGCTCGCGCATCCGCATCGTCCCGACGGCGGTGGGCGGCGGGTTCGGCTCCAAGCTCGACATCTCGCTCCAGCCCTATCTGGCGCTCGGGGCGCTCAAGACCGGGCGGCCGGTGCGGATGGCCTACAGCCGCACGGAATCGATGCAGTCGACGACCAAGCGCCACCCCTCCGACATCCGGCTGCGGCTGGGGGCGACGCGGGACGGCATCCTCAAAGGCTGCGACTTCCGGGGCACCTTCAACACCGGCGCCTATGCCTCATGGGGCCCGACGGTGGCGAACCGGGTGCCGGTCCATGCCTCCGGCCCCTACCGGATCGCCGATTACCGGGCCGAGGCGCGGGCGATCCACACCAACTGCCCGCCCTCCGGGGCCTTTCGCGGCTTCGGCGTGCCGCAGGCCGCCATCGCGCTGGAGTCGCTGCTGGACGAACTGGCCGCGAAACTGGGGATCGACCCGTTGGAGCTGCGGCTGAAGAACGCGCTGACGAACGGCGCGCCCACCGTCTGCGGCCAGGTCTTCCCGCAGGGCGTCGGCATCCGCGCCTGCCTGGAGGCGCTGCGCCCGGCCTGGGAAACCGAACGCGCGGCGGCGGCGGCGTTCAACCGCGACACGGACGGGCCCCTGCGCCGGGGCGTCGGCCTCGCCTCGGGCTGGTATGGCTGCGGCAATACCTCGCTGCCGAACCCCTCGACGATCAAGGCCGGGATCCGGGCCGACGGGACCATCGTCCTGCATCAGGGCGCGATGGACATCGGCCAGGGCGCGAATACGGTGATCACCCAGCTTTTCGCCACGGCGCTGGGGGTTCCGGTCGCCTCCGTCACGCTGATCGGCCCCGATACCGACCTGACGCCCGATGCCGGCAAGACCTCCGCCTCGCGCCAGACCTTCGTCTCGGGCAATGCCGCCCGGCTTTGCGGCGAGGCGCTCCGGGCCGAAGTACTGCGCGCGGCCAACGTCTCCGGGGCGGCGGCGCTGTCGGTCACGGCGGGCGCGATCACCGTGGACGACGGCGCCAGCCGCCACCGCCTCGCGCTGGACCAGCTTGCCGCCGATGGCGACGGCTTCGTCCTTGCCGCCAGCGGCCATTACGACCCGCCGACCAAACCGCTCGACGCCAATGGCCAGGGCGAACCCTATGCCCAGTTCGGCTATGCCGCGCAGCTGGTGGTGGCCGAGGTGGACACCTCCCTCGGCACCGTCTGCCTCAAGCGCATCGTCGCCGCGCATGACGTCGGCCTCGCGGTCAACCCGATGCTGGTCGAGGGCCAGATCCAGGGCGGCGTCGCCCAGGGCATCGGCATGGCCCTGATGGAGGAATACATCCCCGGCCGCACCGAGAACCTGCACGACTACCTGATCCCGACCATCGGGGACGTTCCGCCCATCGAACCGATCATCATCGAGGAAGCCGACGCCCACGGCCCCTTCGGCGCCAAGGGGCTGGGCGAGCACGTCCTGATCCCGACCGCGCCCGCGATCCTGAACGCCATCTCCCACGCTGCCGGGGTGCGCATGACCAGCGTTCCGGTGACCCCCGCGAAACTCGCCGCCGCATTGGCAGGAGACTGACATGACCGACAAAGCCGACCGCCCCGCCGACCGGACAGCCGACAAGATCCGCTGCGACGCCTGCCCGGTGCTGTGCTACATCGCCGAGGGCCGGGCCGGGGCCTGCGACCGCTACGCCAACCACGGCGGCACGCTGGTCCGGCTGGATCCGCTGACCATCATCGAAAGCGCCGCCAGCCACGGCGTGAAGGCGGTGCCCTTCCTCAAGGGCAGCCAGGGCACCGACTGGGACGGCGATCTGGTGCAGGGCGGACGGCCCTTCATCACCGCGGTCGGCGCGGGCACCACCTATCCCGACTACAAGCCCGCCCCCTTCATCGTCAGCCAGAATGTCGAGGGCGTGGACATGGTCACCGTGGTGACCGAAGGCATCTTCAGCTACTGCGGCGTCAAGGTGAAGATCGACACCGACCGTTTCATCGGCCACGAGCGCGCCGTGGTTCGGGTCGATGGCGAACCCATCGGCCATGTGATGACCTCGGAATACGGCTCGAAGATGCTGTCGCTGGGCGGGGTCGAGCATCTGACCGGCGGCGGCAAGAAGGAAGGCCGCGTCACCTGCGACGCGCTGCTGCGGCTGTGCAACCGCGAAGCCGTCGAGATGACGGTGGACGAGGGCGCCACCGTCATCGTGCAGGCCGGCCGGGCGCCGGTGATCAACGGCGCCGAGGAAAAGCTGATGCGGGTCGGCTGCGGCTCGGCCACCATCGGCATGTTCGCCAAGCAATGGGCGCAGCATGTCGACGAGGTGGTGGTGGTGGACGACCACATCACCGGCGTCCTGTCCGAACACCAGGCCGGCAAGCTTCTGAACGTGCCGCCCAGCGGCATCCGCGTGAAGGGCCGCCGCTCGACGCCGGGGCGCTATTTCCAGGTCGCCGAACCCGGCACCGGCTGGGGCGGCACCGATATCGAGGACCCGCTCACCATCCTGAAGGAGCCCGACCCCGAGACCGCCTGGGAGGGCCTGCGCCTTCTCATGGTCTCGACCACCGGCGAACAATCCGCCTATTACGAGCTGGACGCCGCGCTGAACCCGGTCCCGAAGCCTCTCCCGCCCGACCTGCGCAGCTCGGTCGACCTGATCGCCGAGAATTGCGAGCCTTCGCTCTGCTCGGTGCTGTTCATGGCCGGCGCGGGCGGCTCGCTACGCGCGGGCGTGACGCAGAACCCGGTGCGGCTGACGCGCTCGGTCAAGGATTCGCTCACCTATGTCTCCTGCGGCGGGGCCGGGGCCTATGTCTGGCCCGGCGGCGGGATCACGGTGATGGTGGACGTGACCGAAATGCCCAGCAATTCCTTCGGCTATGTCCCCACCCCCGCGCTGGTGGCGCCGATCGAATTCACCATGCGCCTTTCGGATTACATCGCGCTTGGCGGCCATGCCGATCAGGTGCGCCCCATCGAAGGCGTCGTCAGCGACAAGGTGCGCCGGGTCGGGCCGGGCGGGGCGCAGGACGATCCGATGGCGCGGCACCACTTCCGCTGGCCGGCGGACAGCCAGGCATGACGGGGCCGGCGGCCGCGCTGCTTCCGGGCGACCGGCTGCACCTGCAGCACGGGCCCATCGACCTGATCATCGGGGCCGATGGCCTGGCGCGGGCGCAGGCCTTCGCCGCCGCCGCCGCCCGCTTCGACGGGCTGCTTCAGGAACTGGTGGCCGAACTGCCGCTCCTGCGCGCCGGGGTGACCGCCGGCCTGCCCGCCCCGCAAGGCCCGGTCGCGCGCCGGATGCATCGCGCCGTGCGCCCCCATGCCGATGTCTTCATCACCTGCATGGCCGCCGTGGCCGGCGCCGTCGCCGACGAGATCCTGTCCGCGATGACCGCTGCCGCGCCGCTTTCCCGCGCCTATGTGAACAACGGCGGCGACATCGCCCTCCACCTTGCCGCAGGGAGCAGCTTCACCAGCGCGATGGCCGGGTTGGACGGGCGCGACCTCGGCCGCATCCTGGTTTCCGCCGGGGCCGGGATCGGCGGCATCGCCACCAGCGGCGCGGGTGGGCGCAGCTTCTCGCTGGGCATCGCCGACAGCGTCACCGTCCTCGCGCGCTCGGCGGCCGAGGCCGACGCGGCGGCGACGATGATCGCCAATGCCGTCGACCTGCCCCGCCATCCCGGCATCCGCCGCACCCGCGCCTGCGACCTGCAGCCCGACAGCGACCTCGGCACGCGCCCGGTGGTGACCGGGGTGCCGCCGCTTTCGCCCGATGACGTCGCACGGGCGCTGGACGCGGGGGCGGCCCGCGCGCAAGACTTGCTGACACGGGGCCTGATCGCGGGGGTGGCGCTGTTCCTGCAGGGCCAGACCCGGCTGGCCGGGACGGGTTTCACGGGATTGATCCAGAAGGACGAGGTGGCACATGCCCAAGGTCGAGGTGCGCAAGCGGCTGCTTGTGCTTGAGGAAATCTTTCACGAGGGCGGCCCGCCCCGCAGCGATCCGCACCGGCGCGGCGCCGTGCTCGCCGTGATCCGCAACCCCTTCGCCGGGCGCTACGAGCCCGAGATCCAGGGCTTCATGGACGACCTCCGCCCCCTCGGGCTGGAGATGGCGCAGCAGCTTGCGGCGGCGCTCGGCGGCGCGGACAGGATCGAGGGCTACGGCAAGGCCTCGCTCGTCGGCGCGGCGGGAGAGCTGGAACACGGCGCGCTCTGGCATGCCCCCGGCGGCTATGCCATGCGCGAGGTGCTGAACGGGGCCAAGGCCATCGTGCCCTCGGCCAAGAAGGTCGGCGGCGCGGGCGCGCGGATCGACGTGCCGATCACCCATGTCAACGCCTCCTACGTCCGCAGCCATTTCGATTCGATCGAGGTCGGCCTGAACGACGCCCCGCGCGCCGACGAGATGGTGGTGATCCTGGCGATGACCACCGGCCCCCGCGTCCATTCCCGCTCCGGCGGGCTGGAGGCCTCGCAGATCAAGGGAGAGGACGGTCTGAGATGAAGGCAAGGATTCGCAAGCTGGGCGTCTGGGTCGAGGAAACGCATGAGGAAGCCGGACGCGCCATTGATCCCCCCACCCGCAAGGCCGTCGCGGCGGCGGTGATCGAGAACCCCTTCGCCGGGCGCTATGTCGAGGATCTGACCGACCTGATGGATATCGGCGAGGAGCTGGGCGCGCTTCTGGGCGAGAAATGCGTGGCGGCGCTGGGGATCCGGCCCGATCGGGCGGAAAGCTACGGCAAGGCGGCGCTGGTCGGCGAAAACGGCGAGCTGGAACATGCCGCCGCCCTCCTGCACCCGAAACTGGGCGCCCCCCTGCGCAAGGCGGTGGAGAAGGGCGCGGCCCTGGTCCCCTCGTCGAAAAAGCGCGGCGGCATGGGACAGGACCTGGGCATTCCGCTGGGCCACAAGGACGCGGCCTTCGTGCGCTCGCATTTCGACGGCGTCGAGATCCGCTTCAACGACGCCCCCCGCGCCAACGAGATCGTCGTCGCCGTCGCCGTGACCGACAGCGGCCGCCCGTTGCCGAGGGTGGGCGGGCTGAAGGTCGGGGAAATCACCGGCAAGGACGGATTGCGCTAGACCGGACCGCCAGGCGATAGCACCTCGCCCCCTCGGGCGGGGTGCGTTCCGCTGCGCAGGTCCGGCCGCGCATGTGGTGGAATTTTCAGAACTATTTCTTTGATGTTGACAAGGCCCGCCGCACCCTATTATCGTTCGTATACAAATGAATGAGGGCGCCATGACCTATGTCGTCACCGAAGGCTGCATCGCCTGCAAATACACCGATTGCGTCGAGGTCTGTCCGGTGGATTGCTTCTACGCGGGCGAGAACATGCTGGTGATCCACCCCGACGAATGTATCGACTGCGGCGTGTGCGAGCCGGAATGTCCGGTGGACGCCATCCTTCCCGACACGGCGCCCGGGGTCGCGCCCTGGCTCACGCTCAACGCCGAGCTGGCGGAGGTCTGGCCCAACATCCGCGAAAGGATCGCGCCGCTGCCGGACCACGAAGCCTGGGCCGGGCAGCAGGGCAAGCTCGCTTCCCTGTCGCGCAACCCCGCCGCCCCGCAATGAGACCGGAGACCATGATGCAGGATCAGGCCACCCTTCAAGCAGCTGCCGGGACGCATATCCCCGCCGGCGTCTATGCCGAAACCGTGACCGAGGTGCAGCACTACACCGACCGGCTGTTCCGCTTCCGCATCACCCGTCCCGGCGCCTTCCGCTTCCGCTCGGGCGAGTTCGTGATGATCGGCCTGCCCAACGCCGAGCGCCCGGTCTACCGCGCCTATTCCATCGCCAGCCCCTCCTGGGACGAAGAGATCGAATTCTACTCGATCAAGGTCCCCGACGGCCCGCTCACCGAGCACCTGCAGAAGATCCGGCCCGGCGACACCCTGCTGATGCGCAAGAAGCCCACCGGCACGCTGGTGCTGGACGCGCTTCTGCCGGGCAAACGGGTCTACATGTTCTCGACCGGCACCGGGATCGCCCCCTTCGCCTCGCTGATCCGCGACCCCGAGACCTATGAGAAATTCGACGAGGTGATTTTGACCCACACCTGCCGCGAGATCGCCGAACTGGCCTATGGGCAGGAACTGGTGAAGAACCTCATGGAGGATCCGCTGGTCGGCGACCTGGCGCGGGGCCGGCTGCGCCACTATCCCACGGTCACCCGCGACCCCTTCCCAGTCATGGGCCGGATCACCGACCTCATGGCATCGGGCCGATTGTTCGCCGATCTGGGCGTGCCGCCGATCGCGCCCGGCGAGGACCGCGGCATGATCTGCGGCTCGATGGCGATGCTGCGCGACACCAGGGACATGCTGGAAGGCTACGGCCTGGTCGAAGGGTCGAACGCGCAGCCCGGCAGTTTCGTGGTGGAACGCGCCTTCGTCGACTGATCGGTCCGCGCCATGGCCCCCTTTGACCAGCCGGACCGCAGGGACCATGCCGCCGCCGGGAAGCGGCCGGCCTCCCCGCGCGCCAGCCACCGCACGGCCGAGATCGTCTTCCTCCTGGTCGACAACTTCTCGCATCTGGCCTTTTCCTGCGCCATCGAACCCCTGCGGATCGCCAACCGGGTCTCGGGGCAGACGCTGTTCCGCTGGTCGCTGGCCAGCGCCGACGGGGTTTCGGCGGTCTGCTCCAACCGTTCGGTCACGCTGGTCGACCGGGGGCTGGAGCCCCTGCGCCATGTCGACCGCCTGCTGGTCATCTCGGGCGACGAGGTGCAGGACCGCGCCACGCCCGAAATCCTGGCCTATCTCCGCCGGGAACGGGCTGCCGGCACGCCGATCGGGGCGATCTGCTCCGGGGCCTATCTCCTGGCCAGCGCCGGCTTCCTGAAGGATCAGGCGGCGGCGATCCACTGGGAATACCACGATGTCGTCGCCGAGCTCTTTCCCGACGTCCGGCTGGTGCGCGGGGTCTTCGTGGCCGACCAGAAGTTCATCACCGCCGCAGGAGGGACGGCGGCGGCGGATCTGATGCTGCACCTGATCGCCGCCGAGCACGGCCCCGCGCTTGCCACCGCCGTCGCCGACCGGATGGTCTACAACGCCGTCCGCGAAGCCACGGCCGAGCAGCGGGTTTCCCTGCAGGCGCGCCACGGGATGCGCAACGAATCCCTGATGCGCGCGGTGGAACTGGCGCAGGAAAACCTCGAGGATCCGGTCTCCCCGCGCGAGATCGCGCGGGCCCTCGGCCTCTCGACCCGCCAGATCGAGCGGCTGTTCCAGCGCCATCTCGGAACCTCGCCGAAACGCTTCATCATGCAGACGCGGCTGACCCGGGCCAGGAACCTCCTGGTGCAGACCGACCTGTCGATAACCGAGGTCGCGGTCGCCTGCGGTTTCAAGACCCCCTCGACCTTCTCCAAGGTCTACCGCGCGCATTTCCAGGTCTCGCCCGGCGCGCAGCGCACGACGCTGCGCTAGCAGATCACAGGAACAGGTGGCTTTCGCCCGGCGCCCAGCCCAGCTGCGCGCTCGCACCGGGGGAAAGCCCGGCGATCTCCTCGGCCCCGGCCCGCATCCAGATCTCCTGCCCCCAATCGGTGCGGAACTGCACCGTTGAGGTATCGCCCAGGAAGGTCACGTCCAGCACCCGCACCGGAAGCCCCGTCGCCGCCAGCCGCAGCGACTGCGGGCGAACCATGACCTGCGCCGCCGTGGCCCCGCCGCCGGGGGCCGAGCGGTGCACCGGCAGGTCGGCCATCGCCGTGCCATCGGGAAACACGACCCGGCCGCGATCGCCGGAAACCGCCACTTCGGCGGTGTCGAGGAAATTGGAATCGCCGATGAACCCGGCGACGAAGCGGGTGGCCGGATTGTGATACAGGTCGCGCCCGCTGCCGACCTGCTCGATCCTTCCCCGGTTGAACACCGCGATGCGGTCCGACAGGCGCAGCGCCTCCTCCTGGTCATGGGTCACATAGAGGATCGTCACCCCGGTCTCGCGGTGGATGCGGCGGATCTCGATCTGGATCTCCTCGCGCAGCTTCTTGTCCAGCGCGGACAAGGGCTCGTCCATCAGCAGCACCGGCGGATCATAGGCCAGGGCGCGCGCCAGCGCGACGCGCTGTTGCTGGCCGCCGGACAGGTTGCCCGGCATCCGGTCGGCGAAGGCCTCCAGCTGCACCAGCGCCAGCATCTGGCTCACCCGCGCCGCGATCTCCGGCTCGGCCTGCCCGCGCACCCGCAGCGGGAAGGCGACGTTCTCGCGCACGTTCAGATGCGGGAACAGCGTATACCTCTGGAACACCATCCCGATATTGCGCCTGTGCGAGGGCGTCGCCAGGATCGAGGCACCCTTCAGCAGGATATCGCCCGAGGTCGGCTCGTTGAACCCCGCCAAGGCGTAAAGCGTGGTCGACTTGCCCGATCCCGACGGGCCGAGGAAGGTCAGGAACTCCCCCTCGGGGATCTCCAGCGAGACATCGTCGACCGCGACGAAGCTGCCATAGGTCTGCCGCAGGCCGCGGATGGAAAGGAAGGCCGGGGTCATCTGGAAATCCGTCTCCTCAGAAGGGCTGCCGCGGCCATCACCAGCAGGGTGAAGGCGACAAGGATGGTGGAGGCCGCCGCGATCACCGGCGACAGGTCCTGCCGCAGCGCACCCCAGATGCGCACCGGCAGGGTCTGCAGGTCGGGGCTGGCCATGAAGATCGCCACCACCACCTCGTCCCAGGAAATCAGGAAGGCGAAGACGGCGGCCGAGAACAGGCCGATCCGGATCGCCGGAAGCGTGATCTTCAGCTTGGCCTGCAGGGGCGAGGCCCCGCACAGGACCGCCGCATCCTCGATCGACTTGTCGAACCCCTCCAGCGAGTTGACGATCGGGATCACCGCGAAGGGAAAGGCCAGCACCGTATGCGCCAGCACGAAGCCGACAAGGGTGCCGTTCAGGCCCACGCGCAGGAACAGCGCATAGATCGCCACCGCGAAGACGATCACCGGCAGGACCATCGGCGTCAGGAACAGCGCCTTCAGCAGACCCCGCCCCCGGAACCGGCCGCGCACCAGCGCGAAACTCGCCATCAGCCCCAGAAGCACCGCCAGCGCCGCCGACAGGAGGCCCACCTTGGCACTGGTCAGCGCCGCCTCTAGCCAGCGCGGATCGGCCGCCAGTTCGCGGTACCAGCGCAGCGTCCAGGAGGGCGGCGGGAACACCAGCCATTGCGACGACCCGAAGGACAGCGCCGCGATGAAGACGATGGGCACCAGGAGGAACAGGCAGACCAGGATCGTGACCGCCCAGAGCGCCACGCCAAGCCCGCCCAGATGACGGTAGGTCAGCAGCATCTCAGCGCATCCCCCCGAAAAAGCGGATCTGCACCGCATACAGCGCCAGCGTCACCGTCAGCAGGATGAAGGCCGCCGCCGATCCCAGCCCCCAGTTCAACAGCGACTGCACCAGCTGCGCGATCATCTCGGCCAGCATCATCTGCGAGGCGCTGCCCAGAAGGGCGGGCGTGACGAAATAGCCCAGCGACATGACAAAGACCATCAATCCCCCCGCCGCCGCCCCCGGCGCCGACAGCGGCAGAAGCACCCGCCGGAACGCCTGCCAGCGCCCCGCGCCGCACAGCGCCGCCGCCTGCAAGGTGGTCGGGTCGATGGCGCGGATGCTGGCGTAGAGCGGCAGGATGATGAAGGGCAGCATGATATAGGTCATCCCGATGGTGACCCCGGTCAGGTTCTTGACCAGCGCCAGCGGCTCGGAGATCAGGCCAAGCTTCATCAGCGTGGTGTTGATCACCCCCGTCCGCTGCAACAGCACCATCCAGGCATAGGTGCGCGCCAGCAGGTTGGTCCACATCGACACCAGGATGATGGCCAGCACCAGGTTCGCATACCGCTGCGGCATGATCGCCAGCAGCCAGGCCACCGGATAGCCCAGCAGCAGCGAGACCGCCGTGACCACGAAGGCCACCAGGAACGTGTTGTACAGCACCCGCGCATAGGTCGAGGTCGCGAACAGCTCGGCATAGTTCTGCAGCCCCGGCTCCGGCTCCAGGATCGAGCGCAGCAGCAGGCTGACCACCGGGATCACGAAGAACAGCGCCAGAAGCACGAGGGCAGGGACAGCCGGGCCGAAGCCCCGCCACTGCCGCCTTGGAACAGATGCGTTTGCGGCCATGCGACTCACCGTAAGGGGGTGAAGGTGCCGGCGCGCCCCTGCGGCCCGCCGGCAGGATGCGGCTTACTGGGCCTGCCAGTCGTACCAGCGTTTCGCGATCTCGTCGCGGTGCTCGGCCCAATAGGCCATGTCCAGGTCGATCTGGCTGTCGACATGGGCGTCCGGCAGCTCGGCCACCACGGCCGGGTCCATCTCGGCCTTCGAATTCACGTTGATCGGCGCATAGCCGGTGGCCGTGGCCAGGCTGGCCTGCCCCGAGGCAGAGGTCGCCTCGGCCAGGAACTTCATCGCCGCTTCCTTGTTCTTCGCGCCCTTCGGCACCACGAGGACATCGGCGGCGGTCAGGTTCTGCGCCCAGGACACGCCGACATTGCCGCCTTCCTGCTGGATGGCAAAGACGCGGCCATTCCAGAAACTGCCGATCGGCGCCTCGCCCGAGGCGAGCAGCTGCTGCGATTCCGCGCCGCCGCCCCACCAGATGATCTCGGACTTGATCGTGTCCAGCTTGGCGAAGGCCCGGTCGAGGTCCAGCGGATACAGCGCATCCGCCGCCACGCCATCGGCCAGAAGCGCTGCCTCCAGCACGCCGGGCGCGGACCACTTGTAGAAGCTGCGCTTGCCCGGAAACTTCGCGGTATCGAACACGTCGGCCCAGCTTGCCGGCTCGCCCGAAAGCGCGTCCTTGTTGTAGCCGATCACGAAGGAATAATAGAAGCTGCCCACCGCGTGGTCGGTGACGAAACGCGGGTCGATCGCGGCGCGGTCCACCACGCCGAAGTCGATCGGCTCCAGCAGGCCCATCTGCGCGGCGGCGATGGCGAAGTCGTATTCGACATCCACCACGTCCCAGTCGACATTGCCGCTGTCGACCATCGCCTTCAGCTTGCCATAGTCGGTCGGCCCGTCCTGCCGCACGTTGATGCCGGTCTTCTCGGTGAAGGGCGCCGCCCAGGACGCGGCCTGCGCGTCCTGCGTGGTGCCGCCCCAGCTGGTGAACACCATGTCCTGCGCCGAGGCCGTCAGGGCCATGCCGCCGACAAGGGCCGTTGCTGTCGCAAGTGTCTTGAACATCGTTTTCCTCCCCTATTGTTTCGGTCCGGGACCGTTCCTGTCATCCGCCGCCGGGGTCCCGCCCCCGTCCCCGGCCTGTCCTCCATCGCGCCAAATTCGTTTGCTTACGAATGATTATTCATTTCCGCCCGCCTGTCAACGCGCCGCTGTCTCAGCGCCGCGCGACAAGCTCGGGCAGGCGCATCGCGGGCGGGGTGTTGCGGCTGCGCTCGCTGCGCACCACCCCGTCGATGATCGTCATGCCCACACCCGGCAGGTTGCCCAGCTGCACGGATTCAAGGATGTTCCGGCCCGGCGCGTGCTGGGCCTGGTCCATCAGCACGAAATCGGCGGCGAAGCCGGGCTCCAGCAGGCCCGCGTCCAGTTCGCGCTGCCGCGCCGTGTTGCCGGTGGCAAAGCAGAAGGCCACCTCGGCCGGCACGTTGCCCAGGCTGGACAGCATCGCCACCATGCGCAGGATGCCCAGGGGCTGCACGCCGGATCCCGCCGGCCCGTCGGTCCCCAGGATCACCTGGTCCAGCTTGCCCAGCTCGCGCGCGGTGTTGATCGTCAACAGCGCCGCGCGTTCGTTGCCGTTGTGGACGATCTCCAGCCCCTTGGTGCAGTTCTCGCACAGGCAGACGATCTGGTCGTCCGGCAGCGCCGAATGGCCGCCGTTGATATGGCCCACCACATCCGCCCCGGTCTCCAGCACCATGTCGGCGTCGATCAGGCCCGAGCCGGGGATCGACGGCCCGCCGGTGTGGATCGTGCTCTGGATGCCGTATTTGCGCGCCCAGTCCACCATCTGCCGCGCGGTCTTGCCATCCTTGACCGAACCAAGGCCCACCTCGCCCAGAAGCCGCACCCCCGCCGCGGCAAGCTCGCGGAAGTCGTCCTCGACCATGCCATGCTCGATCACCGGCGCGCCGCCATGGACCTTGACTCCCGAGGGGCGGAAATTCTCGTACCAGCGCTGCGCCGCGATCGCCATCGCCTTCAGCCCGACGATGTCCTTCGGCCGCCCCGGCATATGCACCTCGCCGGCCGAGATCATCGTGGTGACGCCGCCGTGCAGCGAGCTGTCGATCCAGTTCAGCTGCTGCTGGCGCGGCGTGTAGTCGCCGACGACCGGGTGGACATGGCTGTCGATCAGGCCGGGAACCAGCGTCGCCCCCTTCGCATCGACCACCGTGGTCGCGCCCTCGGTGTCCAGGTCCTTTTCGCGGCCCCAGGCGGCAATCTTGCCGCCGACGGCCACCACGCAATCGCCCTCGGCAATCGGCGATTCGATCTTGCCCGTCAGCAAAAGACCGATATTCCGGATGACGAGCTTGTCGGGCATGGGAGATACAGACATCTGCATGGTACCTTTCTTGCGGCTCTTTTCATTTGTATGCTAATGGAAGTTCCTGCAAAAGCAAGTTCGGCCTCGGTCGGCCTGCAAGAAAAACGGGATCAAGTGCCGGGCCGGGCTGGCGCCGGAAGAACAGTGGCGAAAGGCCGGATGGAATGACGAAAGCCGATGATCAGGTTGCGGCCGTGGATGACGCGCCCGCGGATCCCTATGTCCTCGATGCGCAGATCGGTTACCTCCTGCGCCTTGCCAACCAGCGCCATGCGCTGATCTTCCAGGAACATGCCATCCTTGACCTGACGCCCACGCAGTTCTCGGCGATGGTCCGGCTTCTGGACGAAGGCGAATGTTCGCAGAACGAGCTGGGGCGGCGGACGGCGATGGACGTGGCCACGATCAAGGGCGTCGTGGACCGGCTGCGCGCCAAGGGGCTGGTCAACCTGAAGCCCGACCCGAAGGACAAGCGCCGGACGACCATCTCGCCGGCCGGACCCGAAGCGGAGCTGCGCGACAGGCTGCACGGGATGGGCCGCACCATCACCGAACAGACCCTCGCCCCCCTGACCCGGAGCGAGCGCGCGACCCTGCTGCGGCTCCTGTCCCGCCTGACCTGACCGGCGCCCGGTCAGGCCAGGCACTCGCGGTCAGATGACCGAGACGGCCCCGGTATAGGCGGCGACGATATGCTCGTCGGCGCGGGCGGTCAGCGCGGCGATCTCGCGCTCCTGCTCCTCGCTCAGAAGCCCCTGCTCCGGCGCCGCGGCGATGGCGGCCAGCGCGGCATCGCGCGCCTCGTCAAAGGCGGTGCGGCGGCCCGATTTCTCGTAATCGTCGCGGCCCTGGCGGCGGAACACCCTGGGCGCAAGCTGGTCGCGGCAGGTGGCGATGGTATGCGCGCTGTCCAGGAAATGCCCGCCGGTGCGGATCTGCATCAGCTCGTCCCAGTTCAGCGCCTCCTTGTCCAGGCTCGGCTTGCGGACAAAGCGGCGCATCATCGCGCCCACCTCGTTGTCCAGCACCGCCTGCACCGGGCTGAAGACGGTGGCGCATTCCAGCTGCCCCACCCCGCCCAGGATATCGGCCCCCGCCAGCGCCACGGTCTGCGTCAGCATCGCGCGCTCGGCCATCGACTGATGGTCCGCGTCCGGCGTGTCCGAGCCCGAGCCGTAGGTATGCGCAACCTGCCCCCAGCCCCGCTTCATCAGCTGGACCGACATGTTGGCCGCCTGCAGCGATTCGACGCAGCTTTGCAGCGCGCTGCCCGTGCGCATGTCCAGCGTGAACATCAGCGGCGTGGCGATGACCGGAATCCCCGGCGACAGGATATGCGCCATCACCGTCATGCCGACGATCTCGGCCGCCGACATGATCGCCATCGACGGCACCGACAGCGGCGCCGTCCCGCCCGAGGACGGCAGGCTGCAGGCATGCAGCGGGATGCCGTATTCCCCCGCCTTGATGATCACATGCGTGTCCATGTACTTGAATTCCAGCGGCGTGAACGAGCAGGTGATGCAGCTGGTGATCGGATTGGCGCGCAACTCCGCCTCGCCCCCGGCCGCGATGGCGGCGATCCGCATCAGGTAATCCACGTTCTCCCACTGGTAGGGCTGCATCCAGATATGCTTCGGCGTGCGCCCGATCAGCCGGCCGTAGCTGTGGATGTCCGAGGTCACCTCCGGCACGCCATGCACGAAGGGATGGGCGATGAACCCCACCTCGTCCAGCGTGTTGGCGACCGCCGCGATCTCCGAGACCGCCGTCAGGTCCATCTTGCGATAGCTGGCGTCGCGCGGATTGACATAGCCATGCGCGCCGGTGCCGGTGCGCATGATGAACCCGCCATCGGCGCGCGGCAGGTCCATGTCGAACCGCGCCTCCTTGCCCCCCAGCCGCACCGCCTTGGGCGTGGCGGCCATCGCCTCGCGGATCAGCTCGCGCGGCATCCGGATGCGGTTCGCGTCGCTGCCGGGCTTCGCGCCCGCCGCAAGGAAGCGCTTGTAGGCCTCGGGGTGCAGGATCGCCACGCCGTAATCGGCCAGCACATCCTCGACCCGCTCCCTCATCCAGGCCACCTCGTCGTCCGAGAGAAAACCGAAGGTCGCGCGCTGGAAGCCCGGGGGTTCCTGCCGGAAGGCGTTCGCCGGATGGCTGACCCGGACCGTCCGGGCGCGTTTGGGGGTGTTCCTGCTGGCTTCCATGACTGCCTCCCTGCAAAAAGGATTGCCCATGGCACACACCGATTAGGCTGACTGCCTGCCGACTTCAGCTCGCAATAACGCTAGCATACGAATGAGTTTCGTCAACAGGATCTTTTGCCCGGCCCCACCCGCCGGGCCAGGACCGCGTCACCGATCCGCCGCCTCTTCGTCAAGGGGCTTCTGCCGCGCGGCGTCCGAGATCGCCTGCCCCAGCTCCCTTTCAAGGGCCTCCCAGGTATAGGGTTTCGCCACCGTCCTGGCGCCGAACCGCTGGCTTCTTTCCGTCACCCCGTAGCCGGTGGTGAACACGAACGGGATGCCGCGCCGCCCCAGGGTTTCGGCCACCGGATCGCTCCACTGGCCGCTCAGGTTCATGTCCAGGATCGCCGCGTCCATCTCGGCGACCTTCGCCAGCTGCAAGGCCTCGTCCAGCGTCGTCGCCGGGCCGACGACGGTCGCCGAGGCGTCGGCGATCATGTCGCACAGCATGGCCAGGATCAGGAATTCGTCCTCCACAAGCAGGACGCGCCGGTTGGCAAGAATGCTCATCACTGAACCCTTTCGCAGGTGGCCCTGATCTTGCAGACCAGCCCCTCGGGCCGGAAATCGATATGGGCGGAGCCGTTCAGGTCGGCCGCCAGGGCCTGCTCGATCATCAGCGTTCCAAAGCCCCGCCGCTTCGGCGGCTTCACCTTCGGCCCGCCGCTCTCTTGCCAGACGATATCCAGCCCATGCTCCGGAGCAAGGTTCCAGTGCAGCGAAACCGATCCCCGCTCGACGGAAAGCGCCCCGTATTTCAAGGCGTTGGTCTGCAGCTCGTGCAGCGCCAGCGCGATCGCCAGCGCCTGCTTCGGCGCCAGAAGCAGCGCCGGCCCCTCCATCTGCACGTTTCGCCGGTTGGCCGGATCGCGGGTCAGCACTTCCCGCACCAGCTCCGGCATCGGCGTGCTTTCCCAGTTGTCCCTGGACAGGATGTCATGCGCCGCCGCCAGAACCCCCAGGCGGCCGATGAAGGTCGCCACCGACGGGATCGATCTCTCGGACCTGAAGGTCTGGTGCGCGATCGCCTGCACCACCGCCAGCGTGTTCTTCACCCGGTGGTTCAGCTCGGCCAGCATCAGCTCGCGCTGGCGGGCGATGCCGTCCTGCTCGGTGATGTCGACATTGACGCCGATCATGCCCAGAAAGCGCCCGTCGCAGGCATGCCTCGGCCGCGCCTCCGTCTGCAGCACCCGCCACTCGCCCGAGGTGCTTGCATACCGTCCCCGCAGCAGCACGGCCTCGTTCGACGCCATTGCCTGCCCCATCCGGGCCAGCACGTTCCCGACATCCTCGGGGTGGATCGTCGTGCTCCAGTCGAAGACGCCGATCCGCTCCTCCTCCACCCCCCAGAAGTCGCGCGCCGCCTTGTTGAGATGTTCGCAATGCCCCTCCGCATTGCTCATCCAGATCATGATCGGGGCCTGGTCGGTCATGTGCCGGAAATGCGCCTCGGACATCCGCAGTTCGGCGAGGGCGGCCTCGCGCGCCGCTTCGGCCCGCGCGCGCCCGATGCTGAAGCCCAGATGCCGGGCGATGGTGACGGCCAGCGCCTGCGCGTGCTCGTCGAACCGGCGCCGGGTGCCGTGATAGGTCATGAACTTCCCGATGACCCGGCCTTCCAGCGTCAGGGGCACGAAGCCCAGGCTGACGATGCCTTCGGCCCGGATCGCCTGCTTGATCCAGTCGGCTTCCCCGGTCTGGCCGATATCCTCGACGAAGATCGGCGGCGGATCCGCCTCTCCCGGCCGCCAGGGCGAATGGCCGGCAAGCTGCGCGCGATATCGCTCCGACAGGCCGCGCCATGCGACGAACTGCATCCTGCCGGCGGCGTCGAACAGCAGGATCGACGCCCTGTCGCATCCCAGCGTCTTGGTGATGACGTCCAGCGCCGAGGCATAGACATCTTCCATCGAATGGGCGTGGTAGATCGCGTCGGTGAATTCGTAGAGGGCGCGAAACTCCTCGCCACTTCGAATCGACCATGGCCTGGCTGAGTCATCTGGTGTGGCCATCGCATCCCCCGAGCCCCGCAAAACTTCGGCTTGCCGGCAATCGGCGAACAACGCCCCGGCGCGCGCATGGGTTCCCAACCGGCCGGGGTCGGCTGCGCGGTCCGATCTGCCACCCGGCCAGAGAAAGACGCTTGCGCTTCCATCGCCCGCGATGTATGGCAGGTGCATGACCCTCGCACCCTCGGACATGCTCTGCTTCGCGCTGCATTCCACCGCCCATGCGGTCCATGCCGCCTATGCGCCGCTCCTGCAGCCGCTGGGGCTGACCTATCCGCAATATCTGGTGCTCTCCGCCCTCGCGGCCCGCGACGGGCAAAGCGTGTCCGAGATCGGCGCCGACCTGCGGCTGGAATCGAACACCCTGACCCCGCTGCTCAAGCGGATGGAAAGCGCGGGCTGGGTGACGCGGCGGCGCGACAGCCGGGATGAACGCCAGGTCCGCGTCTCGCTGACCGAGGACGGGCACAACCTCGCCGACCGGACCGCCGGCATCCCGCGCGCCTTCGCCGAACGGACCGGACTCACGCTGGATCAGGTGATCGACCTGCGCGACGTCCTGGCCGTGCTGCGCGACCGGCTGAAGCCGGCAAAGCCTTGACAATCGGTAAACGGCGACAGCCAACCCGTTGATATTGCGGGGACTTGGCCCATGCCCGCGCGTGGCCAGACTCAGGCCGTCTTCCCCCGCTCGATCCGCAGGAACTGCACCAGCCGCCCCCCGGCCGAGCCCGGACGCGCCACCTTCCAGGTCTCCCTCGGCGTCCTTGCCAGCCGCAGGAAATGCTTCACCCTGCCGCCCTTGCTGGATTTCCGATGATCCGCCAGATGCCGTGCCATGGTCCGCTCTCCTCCAGATTGCCGCCAGCCTAGCACGATTCGCCCGGCGTCCCCACCCCGCTGTCCTGCACCTGCGAAAGCCTGCCCAGCGCCCAGGCCGCCGCCTCGGCCACCACCGGGTCCTCGTCGGAAAGCCGCGCCCGCGCCACCGGGACCAGCGCCGCCAGACCCGAATTTCCCACCGCATACAGCACGTTGCGCACGAACCGCCCCCGCCCGATCCGCTTGACCGGAGAGCCCGAGAACCGCTCGCGAAACCCCGCATCGTCCAGCGCGGCCAGCTCCGCCAGCTCCGGCAGGCCGACCCGTGGCTGATACCCCATCTCCTTCGCCGCGACGGCGAACTTGTTCCAGGGGCAGACCGCCAGGCAATCGTCGCAACCATAGATCCGGTTGCCCATCAGCCCGCGCAGCTCGAGGTCCACCGGACCCTTGTGCTCGATCGTCAGATAGGAAATGCAGCGCCGCGCATCCAGCTGCCAGGGCGCGGGAAAGGCGCGGGTCGGGCACGCGTCCAGGCAGGCGGTGCAGCGCCCGCAATGGCCGACCTCGGGCGCGTCCGGGGCGAATTCCAGCGTGGTGAAGATCGCCCCCAGGAAGACCCAGCTGCCCAGGTCGCGGCCCAACAGGTTGGTGTGCTTGCCCTGCCAGCCCAGCCCCGCCGCCTGCGCCAGCGGCTTCTCCATCACCGGGGCCGTGTCGGTGAAGACCTTGATCTCGCAGTCCAGCGCAGATCGGGCGGCCCGCTCGATTATCCAGCGCCCCAGCCGCTTCAGCCGCCGCTTCAAGAGGTCGTGGTAGTCCTTCCCCTGCGCATAGACCGAGACCACCCCCCGGTCCTTCTGCGCCAGCCCCGCCATCGGATCGGCCTCCGGCGTATAGGCCTCGGCCAGCATGATCACCGTCCGCGCCTCCGGCCACAGCGCCGCGGCCGCGCCGCGCCAGGCCTCGCGCTCCTCCATCCAGCCCATCTGCCCGTGCCGCCCCGCCGCGAGATAGGCCCGCAGCCGCCCCGCCGCCTCGGGCACCGCATCCGGCCGGCAGAACCCGGCCTTCACGAACCCCTCCTCCAGGGCCCGCGCCACCAGCTCGTCTTTCGAAAGCCCTTTCATCTTTGCCCAAATATCCCGGGGTCCGGGGCAGCGCCCCGGGGGCCGGGATCAGAAATCCAGGTCGGCATAATGCGGCGCCGGCGGAAAGCCCGAGATCTGGTCGGCCAGAAGCGGCCGGAACGACGGCCGCGACTTGATCTTCGCATACCAGTCCTTCAGCACCGCGTGCCGGTTCCAGTCCACGTCGCTGATATAGTCCAGACAGCTCAGATGCGCGGCGGCGGTGAAGTCGGCCAAAGTCATCACGTCGCCGGCCAGCCAGCGGCGCTGGTCCAGAAGCCAGGCCATGTAGTCGAGGTGATACTTGATCCGGGTCGACCCCAGCTTGACGTTCTTCGAATCCGGATAGCCCTGGCCCGTGACCTTCTTGTTCACCCGCTCGTACAGCAGCTTCGAGGTCACCTCGTTGTGGAACTTGTCGTCGAACCAGGCGCAAAGCCGCCGCACCTCATAGCGCCCCTCCGCCCCCCTCGGCATCAGCGGCGGCTCGGGCGTCTGCTCCTCGATATATTCGCAGATCGCCTGGCTTTCGCTCATCACCCGGTTGCCCATCTTCAGGATCGGCACCTTCCCCGCCGGGTTGCGGCGCAGGAAGTCGGGCGAGGGTTCCCAGTAGCGTTCCTCGACCAGCTCGACCTCGATCTTCTTCTCGGCCAGCGTCAGCCGCACCTTGCGGCAGAAGGGCGAAAGCGGAACGTGATACAGGCGGTTGGTGGGGCGGTTCATCGGGGCCTCCGGTCTTGCAACTCATTGCCGCGCGGGGGCCGGGAATTCAATAGCCGGCGGGCCTCAACCCTCGAAACAGGCGGAACGGCCGTCCGCCGCGATCGTCTCGGCGCCCGAGATGATGGCGCGGGTGCGGCTGCGGACGAAACTGGTCGGCTCGCTGGCGCTGCGGCCCTTGGGATCGGGCAGGACGGCGGCCAGCCGCGCCGCCTGCAGCGCGCTCAGGTCCTTCGCATCCACGCCGAAATAATGCTGCGCCGCCGCCTGGACGCCGAACACGCCCTCGTCGAATTCGACGACGTTCAGATAGACCTCCAGGATCCGCTGCTTGGACCAGACCAGCTCCACCGCCGGGGTCAGCACCGCCTCCATCGCCTTGCGCAGCCAGCTCCGGCCGTGCCAGAGGAACACGTTCTTCGCCACCTGCTGCGTGATCGTGCTGGCGCCCCGGGTGCTGCCGTCCTCGATCGCCCGGCGGATGGCCGTCATGTCAAAGCCCCAGTGGCCGCAGAAGTTCGCATCCTCCGCCGCCACGGCCGAGCGGCCCATGACGGGCGCGATTTCCTCGTAGGCGACCCAATCCTTGTCGATCCCGCCCAGCCGCCAGATCTCGCCCAGCTGGTACAGGTTCACCGGCGGCGGGACGAAGCTGAACAGCAGGATCAGCAGCGCATAGAACGCCGCCACCCCGCCGAAACCGCGCAGCAGCCAGGTCGCCGCCACCCGCCCGAGGCGCGGCTTCGGCGGCGGCGGGGCCGCCTCGGCCTTCGGCTTGCGCCTGCGCGGCGAAGCGGCGGGTTTCTCTGCGCCCTTTTCGGTCATGCCGCCGGTTAGACGCAAGGAAGCCCCCAGCGTCAAGAGCGGTCGCCCCCGCTATTCCGCCGGAACCTTCGCAACCTCGTCCGACAGGGGATGCGGCAGCCGTTCCACCATCTCCTTCGGGCAGACCTGCACGAAGTTCCGCCGCTCCGCCTCCCAGTCGGACAGGATGCGCCCGGCGACACGGCTGCCGGTCTCGTCCAGATGGCGCTGGATCAGGCCCTTCAGCTGCATCTCCCAATGCGGGTGGCCGACGGCGCAAGTCAGGATCGATTCGAGGTTCATGAAATCCTCGGCCACGCCCTCCGGATCATGGACATAGGCCATCCCGCCCGTCATCCCCGCGCCGAAGTTCGCCCCGATCCGGCCCAGGATCACCGCGACCCCGCCCGTCATGTATTCGCAGCCGTTCGAGCCGCAGCCCTCGACGACCACCGAAGCGCCCGAGTTCCGCACCCCGAACCGCTCCCCGGCGCGGCCGGAGGCGAACAGGAAGCCGTCCGTCGCGCCGTACAGCACGGTATTGCCGATGATCGTATTCGCCTCGGCCTTCAGCGGCGATTCCATCAGCGGCCGCACGGTGATCATGCCGCCCGAGAGGCCCTTGCCGACATAGTCGTTGGCATCGCCCTGCACCTCCAGCTTCAGCCCGCGCACCGCGAAGGCGCCCAGCGACTGCCCGCACGAGCCCGCGAGTTTCACCGTCAGGTGGTCGGGCTGCAAGGCGTTGCGCATCCCGAACTTCTTCACGATATGGCTCGAGGCCCGCGTCCCGATGGTCCGCAGCGTGTTCCGCACGGCATAGGACAGCTGCATCTTCTCGCCATCCTCGAAGAAGCGGTGCCCGTCCTTGATGATCTCGGCGTCCAGCGTGTCCGGCACCGCATTGCGCGGCTTCGTCCGGTCATAGGTGATCGAGCGCGAGCCATCGACCGCGATCAGCAGCGGGTTCAGGTCGAGGTCGTCCAGGTTCGCCGCCCCGCGGCTGACCTGGGTCAGCAGGTCCGCCCGGCCGATGATCTCGTCCAGCGACCGCGCGCCGATCTGGGCGAGGATTTCCCGCACTTCCTGCGCGTAGAAGGTGATCAGGTTCACCACCTTGTCGGCGCTGCCGGAGAACTTGGCCCGCAGCTTCTCGTCCTGGGTGCAGACGCCCACCGGGCAGGTGTTCGACTGGCACTGCCGCACCATGATGCAGCCCATCGCGATCAGCGCGGCGGTGCCGATGCCGTATTCCTCGGCCCCCATCATCGCCGCCATCACGATATCCCGGCCCGTCCGCAGGCCGCCGTCGGTGCGCAAGGTCACCCGCTCGCGCAGGTTGTTCATCGCCAGCACCTGATGCGCTTCGGTCAGGCCCATCTCCCATGGCAGCCCGGCATATTTGATGCTGGTTCCGGGACTGGCCCCCGTCCCGCCGTTGTGGCCCGAGATCAGGATCACATCCGCCTTCGCCTTCGCCACCCCCGCCGCGATGGTGCCCACGCCGCTGGAGGACACCAGCTTCACCGTAACCTTGGCGCGCGGGTTGATCTGCTTCAGGTCGTAGATCAGCTGCGCCAGATCCTCGATGGAATAGATGTCGTGGTGCGGCGGCGGGCTGATCAGCGTCACCCCCGGCGTCGAATGGCGCAGCCGCGCGATCAGCGCCGTGACCTTCATCCCCGGCAACTGCCCGCCCTCACCCGGCTTGGCGCCCTGAGCGACCTTGATTTCCAGCTCCTCGCAGGCGTTCAGGTATTC
Source organism: Tabrizicola soli (assembly GCF_015999335.1). GTDB lineage: Bacteria > Pseudomonadota > Alphaproteobacteria > Rhodobacterales > Rhodobacteraceae > Tabrizicola > Tabrizicola soli. The sequence goes on from NZ_JAEACP010000009.1 coordinate 56,577, forward strand.
CGCCGTCACGCCGAACCGCCCGCTTGCCACCTGCTTGATCTTCGCCGAGGGGTTGTCCCCGTTCGGCTCCGGCAGGAAATGCGCCGGGTCCTCGCCGCCCTCGCCGCTGTCCGACTTCGCCCCGATCCGGTTCATCGCCACGTTCAGCGTTTTGTGCGCCTCGGGCGACAGCGCGCCCAGCGACATGCCCGGCGTCACGAACCGCTTGCGGATCGAGGTGATGCTTTCGACCTCCTCGATGGGAACGGGTTTCCCCAGCGCCTTGATGTCCAGAAGGTCGCGCAGGTGGATCGGCGGATTGGCCCGCATCGCCGCACTGAACTGCTTCCAGATGTCATAGGACGCCCGCTCGCAGGCCGATTGCAGCATGTGCATCGTCTGCGCTTCCCAGGCGTGCTTCTCGCCCGACCGCCGCGCCTTGTAGAAGCCGCCGATGGGCAGCACATCCGCCCCGCCCAGCCAGCCGCGCTTGTGCACTTCCTCCAGCTTCTGCTCCACGCCCGTCAGGCCGATGCCCGAGATGCGCGACTGCATCCCCGGGAAATACTCCGCCACCATCGCGCGGCTCAGCCCCACCGCCTCGAAGTTCAACCCGCCGCGATAGGAGGAGATCACCGAGATCCCCATCTTCGACATGATCTTCAGAAGCCCCGCGTCGATGGCATCGCGATAGTGCCGCATTGCATCGGTCAGCGTGCCCTCGATCAGCCCCTTTTCGATCCGGTCCGCGATGGAATCCTGCGCCAGATAGGGGTTCACCGTCGTCGCCCCGCAGCCGATCAGCACCGCGAAGTAATGCGGGTCGATGCATTCCGCCGCACGCACGTTCACCGAACAGAAGGTCCGGAGGCCCTTGCGCGTCAGCCAGCTGTGCACCGCCGAAGTGGCCAGGATCATCGGCATCCCCACCTTCTCCGGCCCCTGATGCTCATCCGTCAGCACCAGCTGCCCCGCGCCCGAACGCACCGCATCCTCGGCCTCGGCCCGGATCCGCTCCAGCCCCAGCCGCAGGTCGTCCAGCCCCTCGCCCACCGGGAAGGTGCAGTCGATGAAGGCCACCTGGTCGCCGAAACGCTCCACCATCACCTCGAACTCGCGGTTGGCGATGAAGGGGCTTTCCAGCACCAGAATCTCGGTCTGGCTGTTGTTCTCGTCCAGCACGTTGCGCAGGTTGCCGAACCGCGTCTTCAAGGACATCACGCGCCCCTCGCGAAGCGAGTCGATGGGCGGGTTCGTCACCTGGCTGAAATTCTGCCGGAAGTAATGGCTCAGCGGCCGGTAGACCGAAGACAGCACCGCCGGCGGCGTGTCGTCGCCCATCGAGGCGACCATTTCCTTGCCGTCCTCGGCCATCGGCGCCAGCACCTGCTCCAGCTCCTCGACGGTGAACCCCGCCGCGATCTGCCGCTTGCGCAGGTCGGCGCCGCTATGGGTCCGCGTCTCGGGGATGTCGCGGAGCAGGCTGTTCAGGTCGACGATCTTTCCCACCCACTCGCCATAGGGCTGGCTCGCGGCAAGCCGGTCCTTCATCTCGGTGTCGCGGTAAAGCTTGCCCTCGGCCATGTCGACCGCGATCATCTGCCCCGGCCCGAGGGCCCCCTTCTCGCGCACCGTCGCCTCGTCCACCGGCACCATCCCGGCCTCGGAGCCCGCGATCAGCATGCCGTCGCCCGTCACCACAAAGCGCATCGGCCGCAGCCCGTTCCGGTCCAGCCCGCCGCAGACCCAGCGCCCGTCCGTCATCGCCAGCGCCGCCGGACCATCCCAGGGCTCGATGACCGAGTTGCAGTAGGAATACATGTCCGCCCAGGCCTTGGGCATGTTCACCGTCTGCTTCGACCAGGCCTCGGGCACCAGCATCGTCTTGGCCATCGGCGCCGAGCGGCCCGAGCGCACCAGCACCTCGAACACCGCATCCAGCGCGCCACTGTCGCTGGTCCCGCCCGGAATGATCGGCTTGATATCCTCGGCCGCCGCCCCGAAGGCCTCCGACGACATGCGGATCTCGTGGCTCTTCATCCAGTTGACGTTGCCCTTCAGCGTGTTGATCTCGCCGTTGTGGGCCAGCATCCGGAACGGCTGCGCCAGCCACCATTGCGGGAAGGTGTTGGTCGAATACCTCTGGTGATAGATCGCGAAGGCGGACTCGAACCGCTCGTCCGTCAGGTCGGGATAGAAGGTCGCCACCTGCTCGGCCAGCATCATCCCCTTGTAGATGATCGACCGGCAGGACAGCGAACACAGATACATCCCCTGGATGCCCGCCGCCGTCGCCGCCTTCTCGATCCGGCGGCGGATGATGTAGAGCTCGCGCTCGAACTGCTCCTGGTCGATGGATTTCTCGCAGCGGATCAGGATCTGCTCGATCTCGGGCCGGGTCGCATTGGCCTTGTCGCCCAGGACCGAGGTGTCCACCGGCACATGCCGCCAGCCATAGATGTAATGCCCCATCCGCAGCACTTCGGTCTCGACGATGGTCCGGCACCGCTCCTGCGCGCCGAAATCGGTCCGCGGCAGGAAGACCTGGCCCACGGCGATCAGCTTCTGCGCGTCCGGCTCATGCCCCGTCCGCCGCACCTGATCGTAGAAGAACTTGACCGGGATCTGCACATGGATCCCCGCCCCGTCGCCGGTCTTGCCGTCCGCGTCCACCGCGCCCCGGTGCCAGACCGCCTTCAGCGCGTTGATGCCGTTCTCCACCACCTTGCGGCTGGGCTTGCCGCTGATCGACACCACCAGCCCCACCCCGCAGGAGGAATGTTCGTCCTCGGCCTTGTAAAGCCCGTTGGCATCCAGCCAGGCGCGCTTTTCTTCCTCGGCCTTTACCCAGGCGGCATCATATTTGGTCATGGCTCACTCCTTCAGGCTGGCGGGAAGAATGTCGGCAAGGGGGCGCGCGGCCTCGGCCGTCAGCGCGTCGCAGTCATAGATCGGCTGGGTGGCAAGAAAGCCCTTGTCGCCGGGAAAGACGAAATCGACCGGGCTGCCGTCGATCGGCAGCCACTGGCCGTCGCCCAGATCGGTCTCGCCCGGCCCGGCGAAGAACAGCCGCCAGTCCGGGTGCAGGTATTCGTTGCCGCGCGAGCGGCGCAGGACGCTGCCCGCGCCGTCGTATTCGGTGAACTCCACCTCGGTCTGGCTTAGGGTCACGCCGTCGATCACCACGCTCTGCCCGGTCAGCCGGTCATAGCCCGTCGCCCGGCTGCCCTGCCCGTCGTCGCGGCTCAGCGTGAAGTCCCAGGTGTCGATCCCCTCGGCCAGAAGCTCCGAGAAGCTGGCGGCATCCGTCGCGCCGGGGTCCAAAGTCTGGCGCACCGGATCGAAGCTTTCGACCCATTGCCCCTCGCGGTCGATGCGCGAGAAGAAGAACGCCCCCTCCTGATCCATGTCCACCCGCCACTGGTCGCCGGGGGCATCCGCGCCGCATTTGTAATAATGCGAGACGCGGCAGGATTTCGACTGCACAGTCAGGAAGGCATCGCAGCCCGAAGGCGCGGTCCAGGTCCCGGCCAAGGCAGGGGCGGCGGGGGCGGTCAGGCAGGCAAGGATCAGAAACTTCCGCATCTTCGGTTCACCCTGAATCAGGTCATGGGTCCTGACGTTTCACTCTTTCGGGCCGGCCTGTCGCGCCAGACGCTTGCCGGACCGATGCCAGACATCTGCCAGACGCTTCACCAACCGTTCACTATTCCGCCGCGACGGCCTCGGTCTGGGCCAGATAGGACAGGATCGCCTCGGCCGCCTCGCGCCCGTCGCGGATCGCCCAGACCACCAGAGAGGCCCCTCGGACGATGTCGCCGGCGGCATAGACGCCCGCCAGGCTGGTCGCATGGCTGCGGAAATCGGCCTTGATCGTGCCCCAGCGGGTGACGGCCAGTTCCGGCACGCCCCAGAGGCCCGGCAGGTCCTCGGGCTCGAAGCCAAGGGCCTGGATCACCAGCTCGGCGGGTTCGACATAATCCGCGCCCTCGATCACTTCCGGCGCCTGGCGGCCGGTCGCATCCGGCGCGCCAAGGCGCATCTTCTGCACCATCACGCCCTCGACCTCGATCCCGCCCGTGAACGCCTTCGGAGCGGAAAGCCACAGGAATTCAACGCCTTCCTCCTCGGCGTTCTGCACCTCGCGCTGGCTGCCCGGCATGTTCGCCCGGTCGCGGCGATACAGGCACTTCACCGAAAGCGCGCCCTGCCGGATCGCCGTGCGCACGCAGTCCATCGCCGTATCGCCGCCGCCGATCACCACCACGCGCTTGCCCAACGCGTTCAGCTCGCCGCTGTCGAATTCGGGCACGTCATCGCCAAAACCCCTGCGGTTCGAGGCGGTCAGGTAATCCAGCGCCTTCACCACGCCGCGCGCGCCGATGCCGGGGGCTTCCATGTCCCGCGCCTTGTAGACGCCGGTGGCGATCAGCACCGCGTCATGCTGGCCGCGAATTGCATCGAAGGCGATATCCTCGCCCACGTTGCAGTTCAGCACGAATTCGACGCCAGCCTGTTCCAGCTGCGCATTTCGGCGTTCGACCACCTCCTTCTCCAGCTTGAAGCCGGGGATGCCATAGGTCATCAACCCGCCCGCGCGGTCGTGGCGGTCATAGACCGTGACCTGCACCCCCTGCCGCCGCAGCATGTCCGCCGCCGCAAGGCCCCCCGGCCCCGCGCCGATGATGCCGACGCTTTCCGGGCGTTCGGCATGGGGACGGATCGGCTTCACCCAGCCCTCCTCCCAGGCGGTGTCGGTCAGGTATTTCTCGACGCTGCCGATGGTGACAGTGCCGTGGCCGGATTGCTCGATCACGCAATTGCCTTCGCAGAGGCGGTCCTGCGGGCAGATCCGGCCGCAGATCTCGGGGAAGGTGTTGGTGGCCTGGCTGAGTTCATAGGCCTCCTGCAGGCGACCCTCGGCGGTCAGCTTCAGCCAGTCGGGGATGTTGTTGTGCAGCGGGCAATGCGACTGGCAATAGGGCACGCCGCACTGGCTGCAGCGGCTGGCCTGCTCGGCGGCCTTGCGGTCGGCGAACTCGCGATAAATCTCGTGGAAATCCTGAGAGCGTAGGGATGCCTCGCGCTTCTCGGGCATCTCGCGCCCGAGGGTGACGAATTTCAGCATCTTCTGCGTGGCCACGGCTGCGCCTCCCAACGATCCTCACGGGTTTCGATGGGTACAGCGGATCATTTCGTAATAAAAGTCAGTATGGTTTACCTAATTGCAGGTTTTTTCGCAGTTAGGGCAGAAAAGGTGACCATTAACTCTAAAAATAGGTCAGCATAATTTCCATATATCCCTAAAATCCTAGCCAAAGGGCCAGCAAAGCCGCTGTTCCGACGATGATTCGCCACCAGCCGAACAGGGCATAACCCCTGCGGCTGATGAAATTCAGCACCCACCGGACCACGAGGATCGCGGTCACGAAGGCCACGGCAAAGCCGATGGCGATCTCCCAGACCGCGCCGAAATCCAGCACCTCGCGGTTCTTGAACAGGTCATAGGCCACCGCCGCGCCCATGGTCGGCAGCGAGAGCAGGAAGGAAAACTCCGCCGCCGCCCGTTTCTCCACGCCCATCAGCAGCGCCCCCACGATGGTCGCACCCGAGCGCGAGACGCCCGGCACCATGGCAAGGCACTGGCAGACGCCGATGGCCAGCGACTTGCCGAAGGGCAGCGCCAGCGCGTCACGATGAACGGGCGTGGGCGCGATCCGGTCGATCACCAGCAGTACCACGCCGCCCAGAATCAGCATGACGGTGATCAGGGCCGGGGTTTCGAACAGGACCTCCTTGATGAAGTCATGCGCCAGCACGCCCACCACCACGGCCGGAAGGAAGGCCAGGAGGACCGAGACGATCGACCGCCGCGCCGCGTCGTCATGTCGCGCGCGCAGGAACAGACGCAGCACCAGCGCGGCATAGACCGAGGTCAGGGCCAGGATCGCGCCCAGCTGGATCACCACCTCGAAGGTCTTGCCCTTCGATTCGAAGCCCAGGAAATGCCCCGCCAGCAAGAGGTGCCCGGTCGAGGACACCGGCAGGAATTCGGTCAGCCCTTCGAGAAGGCCCAGAAAGGCGGCGATAAGCGTCTGGTTTTCCATGTCCTGCCCCACCGGCTCTCAGGCCGGGATCTGCCGCCGATGACAAGGATCACGCGGCAGTCGGCGGGCAGCGCGTCAGGGGTCCTGCGCGCCGGCAGGACCGGATGCATCAGGCTTTCTTCAGGTTCTTGGCCGAAGCCTTGATCGCCGCATATTGCCCCGAACGCCGGAAGCGCCAGAGATATTCCGGCAGCACGGCCTCCATCGCGACAGGGGCGATCCCCAACTCGGCAAAGCCCTTCGCGCCGGGCGAGACCACGTTGTCGCGCCGCAGGTTCCGCACCTGGTCGACGGTCAGCATCTTGTTCTCGACCAGGCCCAGCGTCACCGCCTGCACCGCGTCGAAGGCAAAACCGATGACGCTGGCGAGGAAGAAGGGGATGTTGACCACCGCCCGACGGCGCTGGATCACCTCGAGCATCCGGTCCATCAGGCCGCGGAACGTGTCGACCTCCGGCCCGCCAAGCTCATAGACGCCGGGAGCGGCCTCGCCCAGCACGCCCTTGACGGCCGCGCGGGCGACGTCATCGACATGGACCGGCTGGAACCGCGTATCCGCGCCGACGACCGGCAGGATCGGACCCACCCGGGTCATTCCGGCGAAACGGTTGAAGAACTGGTCCTCGGTCCCGAATATCACCGAGGGGCGCAGGATCACCGCATTGGGGAAAGCCGCCAGCACGGCCGCCTCGCCCTCGCCCTTGGTGCGGGCATAGGTGCTATCCGACCCCTTGTCGGCCCCGATGGCCGAGACATGGACCAGATCCCCCACCCCTTCCGCCGCGGCGATCCGGGCGATCCGGCCCGCGCCTTCGGTCTGCACCGCGGCAAAGGTGTTCTTGCCCGAGCGGACCATGACGCCGACGCAGTTCACCACCGCATCAGCGCCGCGCAGCGCCGCGCGGACGCTGGCATCGTCGCGGATGTTGCAGGCGATCGGCTCGACCTGGCCGACGACGCCGTAGGGGCGGACGAACAGGGCCTCGTTCGGCCGCCGCACCGCCACCCGCACCCGCCAGCCCTCTTTCGCCATGCGGCGCGCGATGTAGCGGCCGACAAAGCCCGAACCGCCGAAGATGGTGACAAGCTTGCTCATGTGCGCACCCCTGCGAAAGCGCCGAAAAGACACCGGAACCTTCCGGATCAATACCCCCGGCACCGGGGGCGGGCAAGGCGAAAGCGGCATTGCATTTTTTCCATTCGGGGGCCGTTGACTCTGCCGGAAGGGGCCGCTACATCGCCCTCACGACATCGCCCAGATGGCGGAATTGGTAGACGCGCTGGTTTCAGGTACCAGTGCCGCAAGGCGTGGAGGTTCGAGTCCTCTTCTGGGCACCACTACCCCAAGGCCGCGTTCCCGCAAGGGGCGCGGCCTTCGGTTTTCCGGGCCTATACAGCACCGCCGCTTTCGGATAGGTGCCCCGGACGGTCGAGATTCCACGACTGTGGGCGAGGAGGCCCACACCAGGGGGACAGGGGCCGTTTGGCTTATTCGGGCGCTGGCTTCGCCCCCCTTTGGAAAGACATCCATGACGATCGAGAACGTGGCCTCGCCGCTGGCGCAGGCTTTGGCAGACAAGGGCTATGAGACGCTGACCTCGGTGCAGGAGGCGGTGCTGGCGGACGGCGTCGCGGGCCGCGATGCGCTGGTCTCGGCGCAGACCGGCTCGGGCAAGACGGTGGCCTTCGGCCTGGCGATTGCGCCCGAGATCCTGGGCGGGCAGGACGTGCTGCTGTTCGCCGACAAGCCCATCGCGCTGGCCATCGCGCCGACGCGGGAATTGGCGCTGCAGGTCGCGCGCGAACTGGAATGGCTTTACGCTGGCGCCCAGGCCAGGCTGGCCACCTGCGTCGGCGGGATGGACTACCGGACCGAACGCCGCGCGCTGGAGCGCGGGGCGCATATCGTTGTCGGCACTCCCGGCCGGTTGCGCGACCATATCGAGCGCGGCAGCCTCGACCTGTCGGGTATTCGCGCCGTGGTTCTGGACGAGGCGGACGAGATGCTGGACCTGGGCTTTGCCGAGGACCTGGAGTTCATCCTGGCCGCCGCACCCGAGGACCGGCGGACGCTGATGTTCTCGGCCACTGTGCCGAAAGAAATCGAGAGGCTCGCCGGCGAGTTCCAGAAGGACGCGCTGCGGATCGTGGCGCAGGGCGAGGCGAAGCAGCATGTCGACATCGAATACCGCGCCTTCTCGGTCGCGGTGCGGGACCGGGAACATGCGATCTTCAACGTGCTGCGCTTCCATGAGGCGCGGACGGCAATCGTCTTCTGCAAGACGCGGGCAAACGTGAATCACCTTCTGGCGCGGATGGGCAACCGGGGCTTTCAGGTCGTGGCGCTCTCGGGCGAACTCAGCCAGCAGGAACGCACCCACGCCCTGCAGGCCCTGCGCGACGGTCGCGCACGGGTCTGCATCGCCACCGACGTGGCCGCGCGGGGCATCGACCTGCCGGGGCTGGAGCTGGTGATCCATGCCGACCTGCCCTCCAACTCGGAAACGCTGCTGCACCGTTCCGGCCGCACCGGGCGGGCGGGCAAGAAGGGCGTCTCGGCGCTGATCGTGACCCCGGCCGAGTTCAAGAAGGCCCAGCGCCTGCTGTCGGGCGCGAAGGTCGTGGCGGAATGGGGCGCGGCCCCCGGCGCGGACGACGTGCAGGCCAAGGATGACCTGCGGATTCTGGAGCATCCCGCCCTGACCGCCCCCATCGGCGACGAGGCCGGGATCGCGGGCGATCTCTTGCAGCAGTTCGGCGCCGAGGCCCTGGCCGCCGCCTTCGTCCGGCTGTGGCGCGAGGGTCGCTCGGCCCCCGAGGTCCTGTCCACCGACCTGCCGGTCCCGCCGCCCTCGGCCCCGCGCGAACGCGGCGAATTCGGGCCTTCGGTCTGGTTCCGGATCTCGGTCGGCCGCGCGGGCCGAGCCGAGGCGCGCTGGCTGCTGCCCAAGATCTGCGACGCGGGCAGCATCGCCAAGGACGGCATCGGCGCGATCCGGGTGCGCGAGGACGAGACCTTCGTGCAGATCGCCGAGGCGCTGGCCTCGCGCTTTGGCGGCGAGGTCGAGCTGGACAAGGGCCTGACGATGCAGCGGGTCGAGGGCGAGCCGGAATTCGACAAGCCCCGTTTCCCGCGCGCCGAGAAGCCCCGGTTCGAGCGTCCCGAACGGCGCGAGCGGGCCGAGAAACCCGCCTATACTCCGAAACCGCCGCGCGTGGTCGAGGAGGGGGACGAGGCCCCGTCCGAGTACCGGCCGAAGCCGAAGGCGAAATACGACGACCGTCCCCGCCCGTCCGAAGCGCGGCCCGAGTGGAAGGACCGCCCGGCGCGCGACGACGACCGCCCGGCGCGCAAGCCCTATGCCCCGCGTCCCGAGGGCGAGACCGAGGACCGCCCGCGCAAGCCGCGCTGGTCGCCGGACCAGAAATCCGCTCCGCGCGCGGCCGGCTACAAGAGCCATGGCGGCGCGTCCGACAGGCCCGCCCGCGCCGGCGGCTACAAGAGCCATGCCGCCGAAGGCACCGGCTTCAAGCGCCGCGACGAGGGCTACAAGCCGCGCGAGGAGGGCGACCGCCCGGCCCGCAAGCCCTATGCGCCGAAGCCCGAGGGATTCCGGCGTGACGAAGGCGACCGTCCGGCGCGGAAACCCTATGCCCCCAAGGGCGAGGGCTACCGCCCGCGTGAGGAGGGCGACCGGCCGAAAAAGACCTATGCGCCCAAGGGCGACGAGGCGCGGCCCTTCGTGAAACGTGAGGGTCCGGGCAAGCCCGGCGGGTTCAAGAGCCATGCGGCCGGGGGCAAGAAGCCGTTCGACAAACCCCGGGCCGAAAAGCCCCGGACCGATGCGCGCGATACCTCCAAGCGGTTCGTGCCGCCGAAGGGGCCGAAACGCTGATGCAGAGGGGCCGGGACTTCCCGGCCCTTTTCACATGGTCAGCCCAGCAACCGGCGCACCGCCTCGGCATGGGCGGCGGGCGGCAGGGCCAGCACCCCCTCGGCCATCGCGCCCGGCGTGTTGAAGTGCAGCGCCTCTCCCTTGCGATCCGAGACCACCGCCCCCGCCTTGGCCGCGATCAGGCTGCCCGCCGCGATGTCCCATTCCCAGGCATCGCGCAGGGTCAGCATCCCATCGAACCGCCCCTCGGCCGCAAGGCACAGCCGCCAGGCCAGCGAGGCGCGGAAATGCCGCTTCAGGTCGGGCACCCCGCCGGGCCATTTCTCGGGCAGCAGATTGGCCTTGGTCGTCAGCACATCCGAGCCCTCCAGCCGATCGCTACGACTGACAGAGATCGGCTGGCCGTCGCGCAAGGCGGGCGAGCTTTCCGAGGCGACGTAGATCCGGTCCATCGCGGGCAGGAAGACCACCCCGGCCGTCACCCGCCCCTGATGCGCCACGGCCAGCGAGTGCGAGAAGGATTCCTCTCCGGCGATGAAGGCGCGGGTGCCGTCGATCGGATCGATGATGAAGACCGTATCGCGCGACAGGCGGGCGGAATCGTCCGGCGTCTCCTCGCTGAGCCAGCCGTAGTCGGGCCGGGCGGCCAGCAGCCGGGCCTTCAGCATCTCGTTCACGGCAAGGTCGGCCTCGCTGACCGGGCCATGCTCGCCGCCCTTGTCCCAATGTTTCACGTCGCGCCGCCAGTGGCGCATGGCGATCCGCCCCGCCTCGCGCGCGGCGTCGGTCAGAAGCGCGAGGTCACGCGCCGGCAAGGGTCATTCCGTCGATCAGGATCGAGGGCACCCGCGTCGACAGATGCGCCCGCGCGTCATTGGCCGGAACCAGCCGCAGAAGCATGTCGCGCAGGTTGCCGGCGATGGTGCATTCGTGGACCGGATAGGCCAGCTGGCCATTCTCGACCCAGAACCCGGCCGCCCCGCGCGAATAATCGCCGGTCGTCGGGTTGATGGTCGAACCGATCATCGAGGTCACCAGGAGGCCCGTCCCCATCTCGCGGATCAGGTCGGCGCGGCTGCGCGCGCCCTGGGTCAGGTCGATGTTGGTGGTCGAGGGCGAGGGCGGCGCGCTGGTCCCCCGGAAGGCATTGGCGGTCGAGGGCATCCCCAGCTTGCGCCCGGTCGCAAGGTCCAGGACCCAGCCGGTCAGCACGCCATCGGCCACGATCTCGCGCCGGCGGGTCGCCAGCCCCTCGCCGTCGAAGGGGCGCGAGCTGCCGATGCGGGGACGGTGCGGGTCCTCGATCAGCGAGAGGCCAGCGGGCAGCACCGGCTTGCCCAGCAGATCGCGCGCCCAACTGGAGCCGCGCGCAATGGAGGTGCCGTTGATCGCCGACAGCAGATGCCCGACCAGCGAGGCCGCCACCCGTTCGTCATAGACCACCGGAAAGGTCCCGGTCCGGGGCTTCACCGAGCCGACGCGCTGCAGGGCCCGTTCCGCCGCCAGTCGCCCGATCTCCTCGGCCCCCGGCATGTCGGAGGCGTAGACCCGCCCCTCGCCCGCGTAATCGCGCTGCATTTCGTTGCCCTGGCCGGTGAAGGCCACCGCCGAGAGCGAAGTGGAACTGCGCCCGTAGCCGCCGGAAAAGCCGTTCGTCGCGGCCATGTGCAGGGAGCGGCGGCCATAGGCGGCGGCGGCCTCGACCTGGGTGATGCCCGGCGCCGCAAGCGCCGCGGTCTCGACGGCGCGGGCCTGCGCCTCCAGCGTGGCGGCGCCCGGCTCTCCGGCGGGATCGGCAAGCTCCAGCGCCGCAAGGTCCCAGCCCTGCGCCAGTTGATCCGGGTCGGCAAGGCCCGAGGTCGGATCCTCGGGCGCCTCGCGCGCCATCGCCACGGCGCGTTCCGCCAGCGCCCGGATCGTCGCCGCCGATGTGTCCGAGGCCGAGACGCAGGCCTGCCGCCGCCCGACCAGCACGCGCAGCCCGATCTCCACCCCTTCCGAGCGTTCGGCCTGTTCCAGCGCGCCCTTGCGGATCTCGATCGAGAGCGCGGCGCCCGCGACGGCCAGCGCATCGGCGCTCTCGGCGCCCGCCTTGCGCGCGGCGTCCAGAAGCGAATGGCTGAGGTCGGCAAGGCTGGGGGTCATGGTCGGCTTCCGTTGGGTCTCCCGCCATGAGGTAGCCCTGCCCGCCCCCCGCTGCAAGGCCGGGCTATCCGCGCAGGGGTCAGAGAAGCTGCATCCCGTTGGCGAAGACGCCGCCATCGCGGAATTCGATCTCGGAAACCAGCTCGTCCGGCCCGGCGGGACGGGCGAACATCGCCAGCCCCATGCGGAAGCCCGTCGCCTCGTCCTCGCCCAGCAACCCCAGGGCGATCAGATTCTCGACCAGCTTGTGCACGCCCCTGATCTTCACGTTGAACTTGCCATCCGGGCGCGGCACGCCGTCGAAGGTCACAAGGTCGGTGTTGTCGAAGGTGACCCCGCCGGTGGCCGAAACCTCGGCCCCCGCGCCCTTGGTCAGAAGCTCTGTCAGCTCCAGAGAATGCAGCTCGCCCGGTGGGGTCGGCGCGTCCAGATCGACCGCGGGATCCATGATGTCCCTGGTCCAGAGGCCGGTGCCCTTCGTGTCCAGCACGAAACTGGCCGGTTCGCGCGAGAGACGGGCGCCGGGGTCGAACAGGTCCCAGAGCTCCTCCGAGATGGTGAAATCGACCAGGCGGGTGAGGAAGGCGAAGTCCTGCGGCCTGTCGGACTTGCTGACCGGCATCACGAGATTGAACCCGCTTTCGGCAAAGGCCATCTCGACCTGCGGGAAGGGAAGGTCGTGCGACGACAGCGTGAACCTGGCCCCGGAGAGCGAGGTGCCGTAGTTCATCCGGCTCTTGTCCAACGCCAGGACAAGACTGCCGCCGGCGGCACGGGCGGCCATCTTCGTCGGGCCGGCCGCCTCGGTCAGGTCGAAGTCCAGGCTGGCCGCGCCGAAGGACAGGCTGGTGTCGACGCTGAAGCCGCCGTTCAGCGCCACGGCGAGGTTCGCCATCAGATCGGCGTTCAGCAGATTGCCCTTCGTCGCGCCGCCGATATCGGCCAGCGTGACCGCGACCCTGCCGTCCGAGCCGGTTTCGGGGTCCTTGCCCGCGATGTCCAGCGCCAGGTCTCTGGCGGCAAAGCTGGCGTCCAGCGCGGTCCGGTCGCCGTCCCGGGTCACCAGATAATGCCCCGTCGCCTCGGTCACGACCATCTCGGCCGTCGTGTCCAGGACCTTGCCGGTCTCGTCCGTCACCTCGTCCAGCGTCACCGTGACCTTCGGCGCGGTGAAGTCATAGCTGGTCTCGCTCGCGCTGCCGCCCGCGATGATCGCCATGCCCGGCTGGCTGATCGTCAGCTTCAGCGAGCCCGGCCCGTCCACCCGCTCGGGGAAGGCCATGGCCAGCGGATAGCTGTCCGGCAGAGTCACCGTCACCGTGCCGTCGCCATTGCCCGTGAACACCAGCCTGTCGAAGGTGGCCGAGGCGGTTCCGGCCAGCGGGTCCTTGTGGGTCAGGACGAGATCGGTCACCTCCAGCCGGTCGCCCTCCTGCGCCGTGCCGCCGACCGTCAGCTCTTGCCCGGCCGCGGTCGCCATCGCCTGCCAGCTTTCCCAGACCTCGGCCGGCGTCACGTCGGCCAGTGCGGCGGCGGGGGCCAGCACGAATGCCAGGGCCGTGGAACGGACAGCGCGGGACATGGAACCGGCCTTTCGGGTTGAAATCGCGTCGTTCAACCTTTCAATCTGATCCCCGAGGCGTCAAGGGATTCCGGGCGCGGGTCGGGAAAGCCGGAGGGATGGATGATCAGGGTGGAACAGATGGGCGGCGCTTGCACGATCAGGCTTTGCCGGCCCGAGAAGGCCAATGCCCTGACCGGGGCGATGCTGCGCGACATAGCCCAAGCCGCAGCGGGGGCAGCGGAGACGGCGCGAGTCCTGATCCTGACCGGCGAGGGCAAGGTCTTTTCCGCCGGAGCGGACCTGGAGGAGATGCAGGCCGGCCTTGGCCTGTCGCCGGCATGGGAGGCGGCCTCGGGAGCCATCGCCCGCTTCCCCGGCCTGAGCATCGCCGCGCTGAACGGCACGCTGGCGGGCGGCGCGATGGGCGTGGCGCTGGCCTGCGACCTGCGGATCGCGGTCCCCCCGGCCCAGTTCTTCTACCCTGTCATGCGGCTTGGCTACCGGCCGCAGCCCTCGGACCCGATCCGGCTGGCGGCGCTGGTCGGCCCGGCCCGCGCCAAGATGATCCTTCTGGCCGGGCAGAGGATCGCGGCCGAGGAGGCGCTGGCCTGGGGGCTGATCGACCGCGTCGTCCCGCCCGAGTCCCTGACCGACATGGCAATGTCGCTGGCCGAGCATGCACTTGCGGCCGATCCGGGGCATGTTGCCGCCCTGAAACGCATGAGCAACGGGGAACCAGCATGAGCAACGGATACGGAAGCGGCCGCCTGAACCTGCCCTTCGTGGGCATCTCGACCTTCGGCAAGAACCCCTACCAGCCCGACTGGTCGAAGATCGACGCCGACTTCGCCATCCTCGGCGCGCCCTTCGACTTCGGCACCCAGTTCCGCGCGGGCGCACGCTTTGGCCCGCGCTCGATCCGTGAGGCCTCGACCCTGTTCTCCTTCGGCCACGCCGGGGCCTATGACCACGAGGACGACGTGACCTATCTGGAGGGCGTCCGCATCCTGGATATCGGCGACGCCGACATCGTCCACACCGATACCGAAACCAGCCACGCCAACATCGAGACCGGCGTCCGCGCCATCCTCGCCGCCGGGGCCGTCCCCGTGGTCCTCGGCGGCGACCATTCCATCAACATCCCCTGCATCCGCGCCTTCACCGGCCGCCCGCTGCATATCGTCCAGATCGACGCGCATCTCGACTTCGTCGACGTGCGGCACGGCGTCCGCCACGGCCACGGCAACCCGATGCGCCGGGCCGCCGAACAGGACCACGTCAAGGGCATCACCGCGCTGGGCATTCGCAACGTCTCCTCCACCGCCAAGGACGGCTACGATGCCGCGCGCAGGATGGGCGACGACATCCTCTCCGTCCGCCAGATGCGCAAGCTGGGGGTCGAGGCGACGCTGGCCCGCATCCCCAAGGGCGTCGACTACTACCTGACGCTGGACATCGACGGCTTCGATCCCTCGATCGCGCCCGGCACCGGGACACCCTCGCATGGCGGTTTCCTGTATTACGAGGTGCTGGAGCTGATCGACGGGTTGACGAAACAGGGCAACATCATCGGCATCGACCTGGTGGAAGTGGCGCCCGACTACGACCACTCCGGCATGACCGCGATCCTTGCGGCGCAGATCCTGCTGAACACCATCGGGCGCATCGCCCATAACCGGAAGTAGGTCGCGGCGATGCCCGAGGTCCTGGTCATCGGCGCCGGTCCCGCCGGGTTGATGGCGGCCGAGGAACTGGCCCGTGCCGGGATCGGGGTCCTGGTCTGCGAGGCCAGGCCCTCGATCGGGCGCAAGTTCCTGATGGCCGGGAAGTCGGGGCTGAACGTCACCAAGGACGAGCCTTTCGCCAGCTTCGTCACCCGCTACGACGCCCCGGAACTCCGCCCGATCCTGGCCGGGTTCGGCCCCGGCGAAGTGCAGGACTGGTGCCGCGCCCTGGGGCAGGAGGTGTTCACCGGATCGTCGGGCCGGGTCTTTCCGGTGGCGATGAAGGCCTCTCCCCTGCTTCGCGCCTGGGTGCAGCGCCTTGCGGCGCAGGGCGTCGAGATCCGCACCCGCTGGCGCTGGACCGGGTTCGACGGCGGGGGCTACCGCTTCGACACCCCGGACGGGCCGCAGACGCTGCGCCCCGGCGTGACGGTCCTCGCCCTGGGCGGGGCAAGCTGGCAGCGCCTCGGCTCGGATGCCGCCTGGGTCCCCTGGCTGCGAGGAAAAGGGGTCGCCGTCGCGGAATGGAAGCCCGCGAACATGGGTTTCCGGGTGGACTGGTCGCCGAAGATGACGCCTTTCTTCGGCCATCCGGTGAAGGGCGTCACCCTGATGGCCTGCTCCTCGAGCACTTCGTGCACTCCTCGCGACGGCCGGCGACGAGTGCACGAAGTGCTCGAGGAGCATCGCGGAGAGTTCGTCCTGTCGGCGAGAGGCGTGGAAGGCGGCGGGATCTATGCGCTCAGCCGTCCGCTGCGCGAGGGCGCGACGCTGGCGCTCGACCTCTTGCCCGGCCTGTCGCAAACGGAGATCGACCGCCGCCTCGCAGGGATGCGGTCCGGCGAAAGCACGATGAACCGCCTGCGCAAGCTGGGCCTGGACCGCACGCAGGCCGCGCTGGTGATGGAATTCTCCCGCGCCGAGCCCTTGGCCCATCTCAAGCACCTGCCGATCCCGCTGCAGGGCCCCCGGCCGCTGGACGAGGCGATCTCGGTCGCGGGGGGCGTGGAATGGGGGTCGGTGACGCAGGACCTGGAGCTGAAGGCCCTGCCCGGCTGCTTCGTCGCCGGCGAGATGCTGGACTGGGAGGCCCCGACGGGCGGGTATCTTCTCACCGCCTGCTGGGCGACGGGGCGCTGGGCCGGGCAGGCGGCCGCGGCGGCGCTCAGTCGTGCAGGCGGTCCAGCCAGGGCAGCGCCTCAAGGGTGAGGATGTCGATCGTGCGCGACAGATACGCGGGCTTCTCCAGCACGTCCAGGAAGGCCAGCCGCCCCGGATCCTCGCCGCCGCCGCCGCCGAAACGCTCCATCGTCATCTCGTCCTCGTCCCATTCCGCCGGCGGCTCTCCCTCGGGCGTGACGAAGCGCAGGAGGATCTGCACCTCCCAGCCATAGCGATTGCGTTGCAGATGGACGGCGGACTTTCCGTGCGGGGAAGATCGGCTCCAGGTGCTGCCCCTCAGGACATAGCCAAAGGGCCGCAGCGCCCCGTCCAGCGCCGCGACGATGCGGGCATGGGCCTCTTCCCGCCGCGCCGGGAACGCCGGATCATGCGCGGCGTGGTGCTTGCGGGCGGAAAGATCCTCGTCCTCCATTCAGGCCGAGAGCCCGCCCGCCAGATCCGGCACGTCCAGCGCGGAAAAGCCGTAGTGCCGCAGCCAGCGCAGGTCGGCCTCGAAGAAGGCGCGCAGGTCGGGGATGCCGTATTTCAGCATCGCGATCCGGTCGATCCCCATGCCGAAGGCGAAGCCCTGCCATTGGTCAGGATCGATCCCGCCCGCCGCCAGCACCTTGGGGTGCATCATCCCCGAGCCGAGGATCTCCATCCACTTGTCGCCCTCGCCGATCTTCAGCTGGCCGCCGACGTTGGAATAGCGGATGTCGACCTCGGCCGAGGGTTCGGTGAAGGGGAAATGGCTGGCGCGGAAGCGCAGTTCCACCTTGTCCACCTCGAAGAAGGCGCGGCAGAACTCTTCCAGGGTCCACTTCAGGTTCGCCATCGAGATGTTGCGGTCGATGGCCATGCCTTCGACCTGGTGGAACATCGGGGTATGGGTCTGGTCCATGTCCATCCGGTAGACCCGCCCCGGCGCGATCACCCTGATCGGCGCGCCCTGGTCCATCATCGCGCGGATCTGCACCGGCGAGGTATGGGTGCGCAGTACATGCGGCGGGCGGTTGTCGCCCTCAGCCCGGTGCATGAAGAAGGTGTCATGCTCCTGCCGCGCGGGGTGTTCCGGCGGGATGTTCAGCGCGTCGAAATTGTACCAGTCGCTCTCCACCTGCGGCCCCTCGGCGACCGAGAAGCCCATGTCGGCGAAGATCGCCGTCAGCTCCTCCATGACCTGCGACACCGGATGGATCGTCCCGCGCGGGCGCGGCCGGCCCGGCAGGGTCACGTCCAGCCATTCCGTCTTCAGCCGCTCGTCCAGCGCGGCGTCGCCCAGCGCGACTTTGCGGGCGCGCAGCGCGGCGTCGATCTCGTCCTTCAGCGCGTTCAGGCTGGCCCCGGCGGCCTTGCGCGCCTCGGGCTCCATCTTGCCAAGACCGGCCATCAATCCGGAAATCTCGCCCTTCTTGCCCAGGGCGCCGACGCGGACCTCTTCCAACCCGGCCTCGTCCGCCGCATTGGCCACGGCGGCAAGGTATCTGGCCTTGAGCGTGTCGATCCCGTCCATCGTCCGTCTCCCGGTAAAACCGGCCTCTCTGCTAATGGCGAAGCCCCCGCGATGCAAGGCGATCCGCTTGTGTCCCCGGGTGCGGCGACTATGTATCGGTGCGACACGAAGGCTGGCAAGGAGGGGATCGGATGATCACCCGGCGGTTCACCAAGGGCGACGCAGAGTCCGAAGCGGTCTATTCCGACTGCGAGAACTATCGCTTCCTGCTGACCCGCAGCTGGGGTCCGGGGCCGCGCGCGCTGTTCGTGATGCTGAACCCCTCGACCGCGACCGAGGTGCAGAACGACCCCACCGTCGAACGCTGCGAGCGGCGGGCGCGGACGCTGGGCTTTGGCGCCTTCCGGGTGACCAACATCTTCGCCTGGCGTGCCACCGACCCCAGGGCGATGCGCGCGGTCCCCGATCCGGTGGGCGCCGAGAACGACCGGGCGATCCTGAACAGCCTGGACTGGGCGGATACGGTGGTCTGCGCCTGGGGCAATCACGGGCTGCACCTGAACCGGGGCCCAAGGGTCGAGGCCATGCTGCGCGAGGCGGGGGCCGAGTTGCACCATCTGGGCCTTACCGGCCGGGGCCAGCCGACCCATCCGCTGTATATCGCCTACGACCGCCAGCCCCAAAGCTGGCCGCGTTAGGTCGGGAAGGCGACCAGGCGCACGTCATCGGCATCGAGGGCGCTGCCCCGGACCAGCGCGACCGCCTTGCCGTTCAGCAGGATCGTGCTTTGCGTGGCATCCGGCGAAGTCTTGATGCCAAGCACGGGATCCGGGTGCTGGGCGGCGTCATACATCACCACCAGCTGATCCTGCAGGGCGTTGTAATCCGCGATTTCGGCCAGTTCGCCGTCCGGCCCGGTCCCGGCCAGCAGGAAGACATCCTCGCCCTCGCCCCCCGTGGCATGGTCGCCCGCGCCAAGGAAGATGCTGTCGTCCCCCGCGCCGCCGTTCAGGAAATCCTCGTCGAGGTCATCGGCATCGCCGTCAAACCCCGACAGCCAGTCATTGCCGCTGCCGCCGTCCAGGATGTCCACGCCGTCGCCGCCGGCCAGCCGGTCGTCGCCATCGCCGCTGGCCAGCCAGTCGTCGCCGGCGCCGCCCGACTGCGTGTCATCGCCCGCCCCGCCCAGAACAGTATCGTTCCCGGCATCCCCCGAGAGCGAATCCTCGCCCAGATCGCCCAGGATCGAATCGTCGCCGGCGCCGCCAAGGATCGTGTCATGGCCCGCCTGCCCGGTCAGGCTGTCATGCCCCTCGCCGCCCTGGAGCCGGTCGTCACCGCCGCCGCCCCAGCCCGCATCGTCGCCGGACCCCGCGTCGATCCAGTCGTCGCCGTCGCGCCCGTCGATCAGGTCGGCGCCATCCCCGGCCTCGATCCGGTCGTCGCCGGCGCCGCCGGAGAGCACCTCTCCGCGCGCGCTGCCGTGAAGCTGGCGCCCCGCCTCCGCCTCGCGGGGCAGGTCGTCGGAGTGGGGATCCATCTCCTCGAACAGGTCGAAGGCCGGCTCGTCCGGGTCTTCGGGAAGATCGGCGGGATCGCCGTCCTCCTCCGGCGGACGGCCGGACAAGGCTGCATCGGCGATCACCCCCGCCGCGAGGACACCCAGAACACCCAGTATCGTCAACACCACACCACTCCGACACAGTGTCGCCGCGCCCGCGTTAACCAATTTTCCGGCTAACTCTCTGGCGATACGACAAAAACCCGGGATCAGTCATATCACGAATCGCAGCCTGCCGATACGCACCGCCGCCCGGAATCTCCGCAGTCCCTTAACCGGGAGTTACCGCCACCCCCCGGCGATCGGGCTTTCCTTCCGCAGCGAATCCGCCTATACGCGCGCATCCGCCTGGTGGCGGAGCCTCCAAGGGCCCTGCTGGACGACATCCCGGCTTGCGCCATGACCTTCAGACACAGGAGACCACGATGTCGATCACCGTTGAAGAAAAAGCCCGCCTGATCAAGGAATACGCGACCAAGGAAGGCGACACCGGCTCGCCGGAAGTGCAGGTTGCGATCCTGTCCTCGCGGATTGCCACCCTGACCGAGCATTTCAAGGGCCACAAGAACGACAACCACTCGCGTCGCGGCCTGCTGATGCTGGTCGCCCAGCGCCGCAAGCTGCTGGACTACCTGAAGAAAAACGATGAGTCGCGGTATTCCACGCTCATCACCCGTCTGGGCCTGCGCCGCTGAGGCCAGGAACAAGGTTCCAGAACGCCCGCGCCCGCCAAGGCGCGGGCGTTTTGCTTTGCCTGACTTGAGAAGACCCTCCGCCCCGGCCATATAGGGCAAAACGGAGGCCCGGATGGCAGACGACAGATTTCCCGGCTGGCACGGCACCACGATCCTTGCGGTCCGGCGCGGCGGCGAGGTGGTGGTGGCGGGGGACGGCCAGGTCTCGCTTGGCCAGACCGTGATCAAGGGCACCGCGCGCAAGGTGCGCCGCCTGAATCCCGGCGGCCATGCGGTCGTCTGCGGCTTTGCCGGATCAACCGCCGATGCGTTCACCCTGCTGGACCGGCTGGAAAAGAAGCTGGAGGCCGCGCCCGGCCAGCTGGCCCGCGCCTGCGTCGATCTGGCGAAGGATTGGCGGATGGACAAGTACCTGCGCAACCTGGAAGCCATGCTGATCGTCACCGACGGGGCGGACCTGTTCGTGATCACCGGCGCCGGCGACGTGCTGGAGCCGGAGCATGACGTCGCCGCCATCGGCTCGGGCGGGAATTTCGCGCTGGCGGCCGCGCGGGGCCTGATGTCCACCGACCTGCCCGCCGAGGCCATTGCCCGCCAGGCCATGGCGATCGCGGCCGACATCTGCGTCTATACCAACGGCAACCTGACCGTGGAGACGATCCGCAAATGACGCCAGAGGACCTCCGCGCCGCCGTCGCCGCCGGGATCCTGACCGAGGCGCAGGCGGCATCGCTCACGGCCCTGGCCAACAACCGCCAGGGCCGCCGCGCCGCCCTGCCGGCCGAGGACGAGCCCTTCGAGTTCTTCCGGGGATTTTCGGAGATCTTCATCTCGATCGGGCTGGTGATCCTGCTGTCCGGCGTGGCCGCCCTGCTGACCGTGTTCGGCGGCTTTGCCCTGCTGACGCTGGTGCCTTTGGCCACCGCCGGGATTGCCTGGTGGTGGGCCGGGTATTTCACCCTGAGGCGGCGGATGACCCTGCCTTCGATGGTGCTGGCGACGGCCTATGGCACCGGGATCGTGATCTTCGCCTTCAGCCTGCTGGCCCGCTCCGGCTTTGACGACCGGGCCATCGCCATCGCGGGATTCTCGCTTTCCGCTGCGGCGATGATCCTGTGGTACCGGCATTTCCGGCTGCCCTTCTCGGCCTTCCTGGCCGGCGGAGCGATCCTGGGCGCGGTCTATTCCCTGACCGCCTCGGCCTCGAACCTGGTCGGGCTGGTCGGCGCGGGTGGATATCGCGCGCTGTTCGACCTTGGCGAAAGTCCGGCCTTCGCCACGGCGACGCTGGTCTTCGGGATCGGAGCCTTTCTGGTGGGCATGTGGTTCGACACCCGCGACCCGCACCGCCTCGGCCGCCATTCGGCGACGGCCTTCTGGTGCCACCTCCTCGCGGCCCCGGCGCTGGTGAACACGGTCGCCATGACCCTGCTGAACGGCGGCGGGATCGGGTTTCTGGCGATCGCGCTGGCGCTGGTCACGCTGCTTGCGCTGGTGATCGACCGCCGCAGCTTCCTGACCGCCGCCATCGCCTATATCGCCATCGTGATCGGCTGGGTGATGGGCGAAGGCGGCGGGACCAGCTGGATCTTCGTCCTGCTCCTTCTGGGGGCGTTCATCACCGCCATCGGCACCTGGTGGGTGCAGTTGCGCGCCGTGGTGATGCGCGCCCTGCCCGACTTTCCCGGCAAGTCCAGCCTTCCCCCATATGGATCGACCGAATGACCGACCTGACCCCGCGCGAGATCGTCTCCGAGCTTGACCGCTTCATCATCGGCCAGCGCGACGCCAAGCGCGCCGTGGCCGTCGCCCTGCGCAACCGCTGGCGCCGCAAGCGGCTGGCCGACGACCTGCGGGACGAGGTCTATCCGAAGAACATCCTGATGATCGGCCCGACCGGCGTCGGCAAGACCGAGATCAGCCGCCGCCTTGCCAAGCTGGCGAAAGCGCCCTTCCTGAAGGTCGAGGCGACCAAGTTCACCGAGGTCGGCTATGTCGGCCGCGACGTCGATTCAATCGTCCGCGATCTTGTCGACGTGGCGATCAACGACACCCGCGCCGCGATGCGCGAGGAGGTGAAGGCCCGTGCCCACAAGGCGGCCGAGGACCGGGTGATCGAGGCGCTGGCCGGCAAGGACGCCCGCGAGCAGACGCGCGAGATGTTCCGGGCGAAGCTGAAGCGCGGCGAGCTGGACGGCACGATGATCGAGATCGACGTCGCCGACTCCGCGCCGATGCCGATGGGCTTTGGCATGCCGGGGATGGAGCAGCAGATGCAGGGCTTGCAGGACCTGTTCAAGGCCTTCGGCGGCCGGACCTCGCGCAAGCGGATGACGGTGGCGCAAAGCTATGACGTGCTGATCGGACAGGAGGCCGACAAGCTTCTGGACGACGAAGCGGTGCGCACGGCGGCGCTGGAGGCGGTGCAGGAGAACGGGATCGTCTTTCTGGACGAGATCGACAAGATATGCGCCCGGTCGGACGCACGCGGGGCGGATGTTTCACGTGAAGGCGTGCAGCGCGACCTGCTGCCGCTGATCGAGGGGACGACGGTTTCCACCAAGCATGGGCCGGTGAAGACCGACCATATCCTGTTCATCGCCTCGGGCGCCTTCCATATCGCCAAACCCTCGGACCTGCTGCCCGAGTTGCAGGGCCGGCTGCCGATCCGGGTGGAACTCGCACCTTTGACCGAGGAGGACTTCGTCCGCATCCTGACCGAGACCGACAATGCTCTGACCCGGCAATACACCGCGCTGATGGAGACCGAGGAGGTCACGGTGACCTTCACCCCCGACGGCATCGCCGCCCTGGCCCGGATCGCCGCCGAGGTGAACCGCTCGGTCGAAAACATCGGCGCGCGGCGGCTTTACACGGTGATGGAGCGGGTGTTCGAGGAGCTGTCCTTTCACGCCCCCGACCGTTCCGGCCAGTCCGTCACCGTGGATGCCGGGTTTGTCGAGACCAACATCGGCGCGCTGGCGCGGTCGGCCGACATCTCGCGCTATGTGCTCTGATCGGCCAGCCGCTTGAGGTCGTAGACCAGCTTCAGCGCCTCGATGGGCGTCAACTCGTCGGGGTGGACCGCTTTCAGCCGGTCCTCCACTTCCGACGCCTTCACCACCCTGGGCGGTGGAGCAACCGGAGCGGCGCGGAACAGCGGCAGGTCGTCGATCAGGGTGGCCTGCTTGCCGCCCTCGCGGTCGCCCTTCTCCAGCGTGTCCAGCACGACCTTGGCCCGTTCGATCACGCTGTGCGGCAGGCCGGCCAGCCGGGCGACCTGCACGCCATAGCTGCGGTCGGCGGCACCTTCGCGGACCTCGTGCAGGAAGATCACCTCGCCTTCCCATTCCTTCACCGTGACGGTGGCGTTCTTCACCCCCGGCAACTTGCCCGCCAGCGCCGTCATCTCGTGGTAATGCGTGGCGAAAAGCGCGCGGCAGCGGTTGACCTCGTGCAGATGCTCCAGGGTGGCCCAGGCGATGGAGAGGCCGTCATAGGTCGCGGTGCCGCGCCCGATTTCGTCCAGGATCACCAGCGCGCGGTCGTCGGCCTGGTTCAGGATTGCGGCGGTCTCGACCATCTCGACCATGAAGGTCGACCGGCCGCGCGCCAGATCGTCCGAGGCGCCGACCCGGCTGAAAAGCTGGCTGACCAGCCCGATCCGGGCTTCGGCCGCCGGGACATGGCTACCCGCCTGCGCCAGCAGGGCAATCAGCGCGTTCTGGCGCAGGAAGGTGGATTTCCCGGCCATATTCGGCCCGGTCAAGAGCCAGATCGCGGGCGTCCCCTGATCGGTCAGCGCGCAGTCGTTAGCGACGAAGGGCGTCCCGCCGTGCTTCAGCGCCCGCTCCACCACCGGATGCCGCCCGCCGGTGATCAGGAAGGCGCGGGAGTCGTCCACCACCGGCTCGCACCAGTTCTCCTCGGCCGAAAGGTCGGCGAAACCGGCGGCGAGGTCGATCTCGGCCAGCGCCCGCGCAGCCTGGGCGATGGCGGCCGAGGCATCCAGGATCCCGGCCTTCAGCGCCACGTAATGCCGCTTTTCGATCTCGAGCGCGTGGTTCCCGGCGTTCAGGATGCGGGTTTCCAGCTCGGAAAGGGCCAGTGTGGTGAAGCGCACCTGCCCCGCCGTGGTCTGGCGGTGGATGAAGAGCTCGGGCATCGCGCGCATCCGGTCTTCGTGGGTCGTCGTCGTCTCGATGAAATAGCCCAGCACGTTGTTGTGCTTGATCTTCAGGCTGGCGACGCCGGTTCGCTCGACGTAATCCGCCTGCATCCGGCCGATCACGCCGCGCCCCTCGTCCCGCAGCGCGCGGGTCTCGTCCAGTTCCGCGTCGTAGCCGGGCGCGATATAGCCCCCGTCCCGCGTCAGAAGCGGCGGTTCGGCCACCAGCGCGCGCGTCAGGAGGTCCACCAGCGCGTCATGGCCGACCAGCGCCCGCGCCGCCTCGGCGAGCAGCGGCGGCGCATCGATAAGCATCCCGGCAATCACGCCAGCCTGCCCAAGCCCGGCGCGGATCGCGGCCATGTCGCGTGGGCCGTCGCGGTCCAGCGCCAGCCGGGACAGGGCGCGGTCCATGTCCGGCACGCGCCGCAGGCTTTCGCGCAGACGGTCGCGGAGGGCGGGCGCCTCCAGCAGGAAGCCCAAGGCCGCCTGCCGGGCGTGGATCACGCCGAGGTCCAGCGAGGGCGAGGAGAGCCGCCGCTCCAGCAGCCGCGCGCCGCCGGCGGTGACCGTCCGGTCGATGGCGGACAGAAGCGAACCCTCACGCCCGCCCGACAGCGCCTGCGTCACCTCGAGATTGCGGCGGGTCGCGGCGTCGATCTGCATCGTGCCGCCCAAAGCCTCGCGCACCGGGGGGCGGAGGAGCGGCATCCGGCCGCGCTGGGTCAAGTGCAGGTAATCCACCAGCGCGCCCATGGCCGAAACCTCGGCCCGGTCGAAACTGCCGAAGGCGTCCAGCGAGGCGACGCCGAACATCTCGCACAACCGCTTGTCGGCATTGGTGGAATCGAAACTGCCGCGCGACAGCGGCGTGATGGCGACGCCGGAGTCAGCCACGACATCCGCCGTCTCGCGCTCGCGCGCTTCGTTCATGAGAAGCTCACGCGGGGCGATGCGCGCCAGATCGGGGCCAAGCCGCACGAGGCTGGAGGGCATCACCCGGAACTCGCCGGTGGAAATGTCGGCCCAGGCCAGCGCGCCGGTCTCGCGCACCTCGGCGAAGGCGGCAAGGAAGTTGTGCCGTCGCGCCTCGAGCAGCGAATCCTCGGTCAGCGTGCCGGGGGTGACGAGGCGCACCACATCGCGCTTGACCACCGATTTGGAGCCGCGCTTCTTCGCCTCGGCCGGGTCCTCCAGCTGTTCGGCGATGGCGACGCGAAAGCCCTTGCGGATCAGCGTCAGCAGATAGCCCTCGGCGGCATGGACCGGCACGCCGCACATGGCGATCGGTTCGCCCAGATGAAATCCGCGCTTGGTCAGGGCGATGTCCAGCGCGGCGGCCGCAGCCACCGCGTCGTCGAAGAACATCTCGTAGAAATCGCCCATCCGGTAGAACAGGAGGGCGCCGGGATTCTGCGCCCTGATCTCCAGATATTGCGCCATCATCGGCGTGACGGTGTCGTCGCTCACTTCGGTCCCCCAAGATCCGGCGGAGACTACAAGGGCACCGCCGGAGGGGAAAGCCCGCGCGTCAACCCGGAGTCGAGGAAACCCCCACCTGCGCCGGACGCAGCAGCCGGTCGTGCAGCAGGAAGCCTTCGGTCAGGACCTGGATGATCTGGCCCGCCTTGGTGCCGGGCAGCGGCGCCTCGAACATCGCCTCGTGCAGCTGGGGATCGAACTGGTCGCCCGCCGCCGGAGAAACCTTGGTGATGCCGTGCTTGCCCATCACATTGGTCAGCTCGCGCAGGGTCAGCTCCACCCCCTCGATCAGCGCGCCCGAAGCCTGGCGGCTGTCGTCGGGGATCGCCTGCAGCGCCCGGTTCAGGTTGTCGTAGACCGGCAGCAGGTCGCGGGCCAGCCGCGTGCCGCCATACATCTCGGCTTCCTTCCGGTCACGCTCGGCCCGCTTGCGCGAATTCTCGGCATCCGCGAGGACGCGCATGAACTTGTCGCGCAGCTCGTCGCGCTCGGCCCGAAGGGCCTCCAGCTCACCGGCGTCCTGGGTTTCAAACTCTTCCAGCTCCACCTGCGACGAGGTGGTTTCTTCCTGCGACATCCGTCACACCCTTCTGTCAGCCCTTGCCGCGGTCCGAAACCAGGCGGCCCACCAGCTGGGCGGTGTAATCGACGATCGGGACGATCCGGCCATAGTTCAGCCGGGTCGGACCGATGACGCCCACCGCGCCGATGATCTTTCGATCAGCGTTCATATAGGGAGAAACAACCAGACTTGAACCGGAAAGTGAGAAAAGCTTGTTCTCCGATCCGATAAAAATGCGCACACCTTCGCCCGCCTCGGTCAGGTTCAGGAATTCGGCGATGTCCCGCTTGCGCTCGAGGTCGTCGAACAGCACCCGGATGCGCTCGATCTCGGTCTGGTCCGAGACGCTGTCGATCAGGTTCGACCGGCCGCGCACGATCAGCCGCTCCGAGGCTTCGCCGGCGTTTTCCCAAAGCGCCAGCCCGCTTTCCACCAGATCGCGGGCCAGCGAGTCGATCTCTTGCCGCCGATGGGCGATCTCGCGCGTCATGTTGGCGCGCAGTTCCGAGAGCGTGCGCCCCTCGGCCAGCGCGTTCAGGAAATTCGCGGCCTCGCGCATCGAGGCGGGAGTCTGACCCGGCGGTGGCACGAAAACCCGGTTCTCGACCTGACCATCGGCGAAGACCAGCACCACGAGCGCCCGGTCGGCGGCCAGGCTGACGAACTCGATGTGCCGGATCGCCGCCTCGCGCTTCGGGGCCAGCACCACGCTTGCGCCCCGGGTGATCACCGACAGGGCCGCCCCCACCTCGTCCAGCAGGCTGGCCACGTCCTGGTCGTTGGTTCCGAGCGTGGCGTCGATCCGCTCCTGATCCTCATGCGCGACGGTTCCCACCTCCAAGAGGCTGTCGACGAACATCCGCAGCCCCATCTGCGTCGGGATCCGCCCGGCCGAGACATGCGGGCTGTCCAGAAGGCCCAGATATTCCAGATCCTGCATCACATTCCGCACCGTCGCGGCCGAGACCTTCTCGGACAGGCTGCGCGTCAGCGTGCGCGAACCCACCGGCTCGCCCGAGGTCAGATAGCCCTCGACCACCCGGCGAAACACCTCGCGCGTGCGGTCGTTCATGTCGGAAAGCATGGCTTTCGGCGTGCTCATCGTCCTGGCAATCGGGGTTGCATCCCTGGCCTCTGGTTGCGTATGTGGCCGCATCCCAGTGAAAGGTCCGGCAATGCGTCCGTCAGGCAGGAAATTAAGCGATCTTCGGGCGGTTTCAATCGAAACCGGCGTGATGAAACATGCCGAAGGCTCGTGCCTGATCAAGATGGGAGAGACGCATGTCCTGTGCTCGGCCACCATCGAGGACAAGGCGCCCCCCTTCCTGAAGAACACCGGACAGGGCTGGGTGACGGCGGAATACGGAATGCTGCCCCGCGCCACCAATTCGCGCACCCGGCGTGAGGCGGCGGCTGGCAAGCAATCCGGAAGAACTCAAGAAATCCAAAGGCTTATCGGACGATCTCTGCGCGCCGGAGTCGACCGTCAGGCCCTGGGCGAGCGGCAGATCGTCGTGGACTGCGACGTGATCCAGGCCGATGGCGGCACCCGCTGCGCCTCGATCACCGGCGGCTGGGTCGCGCTGCGGCTGGCGGTGAACAGGCTTCTCGCCTCGGGCGTGATCAGCAGCGACCCGATCATGGATCACGTTTCCGCCGTGTCCTGCGGCATCTACGCCGGCCAGCCGGTGCTGGACCTCGACTATATCGAGGATTCGGCTGCCGGAACCGATGGCAACTTCGTGATGACCGGCGCAGGCAAGCTGATCGAGGTGCAGATGTCGGCCGAGGGGTCCGCCTTCAGCCAGGAGGAGCTTCTGGGCCTTCTCGACCTTGCCCGGCAGGGCAATGCCGCGCTGGTTGCGGCGCAACGGACGGCGCTGGGGGTCTGATGCTGAAACGCGGGGATCGCCTGCTGGTCGCCACGCACAATCGTGGCAAGCTGGAAGAGATCGCCGATCTTCTGGCCCCCTACGGCGTGACCGTCGTCGGTGCCGGAGAGCTTGGCCTGCCCGAGCCCGAGGAGACCGAGACCACATTCGTCGGCAATGCGCGCCTCAAGGCCCATGCGGCGGCGAAAGCCTCGGGCCTCGTGGCGCTGGCCGATGATTCGGGGCTTGCCGTGGATGCGCTAGGCGGCGCGCCGGGGGTCTTCACCGCCGACTGGGCCACCACATCGAAAGGCCGCGACTTCCGGGTCGGGATGGACCGTGTCTGGCGCGAGCTGGAGGCGATCCACGCCCCCGAACCGCGCAGGGCGCAGTTCTGCTGCACGCTGGTCCTTGCCTCTCCCGATGGTCAGGACCTTGTCTTTGAAGGAAAATCCCCCGGCCGCCTGGTCTGGCCCGGCCGCGGCGAGCAGGGCCACGGCTTCGATCCGATCTTCCTGCCCGACGGCCATGCCCAGACCTTCGGCGAGA
The DNA here is from genome assembly GCF_015999335.1 of Tabrizicola soli. GTDB lineage: Bacteria > Pseudomonadota > Alphaproteobacteria > Rhodobacterales > Rhodobacteraceae > Tabrizicola > Tabrizicola soli. Next base: position 85,497 of record NZ_JAEACP010000009.1, read on the forward strand.
TGGACCGCTGGGAGAAGAACCGCCTCTCCCACCGCGCCGACGCCTTCGCCAGGCTGGTCGCGGCGCTGTTCCCCTGATGGAGGCCCCGATTTACGAAGATTGGCGCCATGCCGGCTTCGGCCTCTATCTCCACTGGCCCTTCTGCCAGTCGAAATGCCCCTACTGCGACTTCAACAGCCATGTCGCGGCGCGGGTGGACCAATCGCGCTGGCTGACCGCGTTCGAGGCCGAGATCGACCGCATCGGCGCCCTCACCCAGGGCCGCATCCTGAACAGCGTCTTCTTCGGCGGCGGCACCCCATCCCTGATGGAGGCCGGCACCGTCCAGGGCATCCTTGACCGCGTCCGCGCCACCTGGACCCTGGCGAACGATGTCGAGATCACGCTGGAGGCGAACCCCGGCTCGGTCGAGGCCGCCCGATTCGAGGGTTACGCCAAGGCAGGAGTCAACCGGGTTTCCCTCGGGATTCAATCGCTTGACCCGGAGGATCTGCGACGCCTCGGCCGGATGCACTCGGTCGACGAGGCGAGGGCCGCCATCGCCATCGCGCAATCCACCTTCCAGCGCGTCTCGATCGACCTGATCTACGCCCGCCAGAACCAGTCCCTCGCCGCCTGGCGCGACGAGTTGAACCGCGCCCTCGACTTCGAGACCTCGCATCTCTCGCTTTACCAGCTGACCATCGAGGACGGCACCGTCTTCGGCCAGATGCAGGCCAAGAACCTGCTGCGCGGCCTGCCCGAAGAAGACCTGTCCGCCGACATGTTCGAACTGACGCAGGAAATCACCTCGCAGGCCGGGCGACCGGCCTATGAGGTGTCGAATCATGCCCGGCCCGGCGACGAATCGCGGCACAACCTGATCTACTGGCGCATGGGCGACTATGCCGGCATCGGCCCCGGCGCGCATGGCCGGCTCACCCTTGAGTCGACCCGATTCGCGACCGAGGCCGAGCGGATGCCGACCGCATGGCTCGACCGGACCCTCGCCCGCCCCGGCTCTGCCGAAGCAAGCACGCGGTTGGCGCCCGAAGATCGCGCCACCGAATATCTGATGTTCGCCTTGCGGCTGAAGGAAGGCGCCTCCCTGGGCCGCTTCGCCGCGCTTTCGGGCAGGCCCTTGGCGGAGGCCCGGCTGACCGAGATGCTCGACCTCGGCCTGCTTCACCGCGAGGGCGACCTCATCCGCACGACCGAAACCGGGGTGATGATGCTGAACGGCATCCTGCGCGCCCTGCTGGCGGACCGGCAGAGCGCAGGCTGATCAATCTTCGTCTGGTAGCTGAGAAAGAACCCGGCACAACCTGTCGAGGTCATCCAGCGAGGCATAGCGGATCGTCAGCTCTCCGCTTTCGCCGCCCGCCGCATGGTCGATCCGCACCGGCAGCTTCAGATTGGCCGAAAGATCCGCCTCGAGCGCGCGGGTGTCGGCATCCTTTTCCGGGCTTCTCCGGGTCTTGCCCGCAGCGGGTTTTTCGTCCTGCGCCTTGACCAGCCGCTCGGTCTCGCGCACCGACAGGCCTTTGGCGACGATCTGCGCAGCAAGCTCCGCAGCCCTGGGATGCCCGATCAGCGCCCGCGCGTGACCCGCCGAAAGCGCCCCGTCGCGCACCATGTCCTGCACCTCGGGCGGCAGGCTCAGCAGACGCAGAAGGTTCGCCACGTGGCTGCGGCTCCGGCTCAGCGCCTCGGCCAGTTTCTCCTGCGTGTGACCGAATCGGGTCATCAGCTGGCGGAAGCCCAGCGCCTCCTCGATGGCGTTCAGGTCGGCGCGCTGGATATTCTCGATGATCGCGACTTCCAGCACTTCGGTATCGCTAAGGTCCCGGACCACAACGGGAACTTCGTGCAATTGCGCCAACTGCGCCGCCCGCCAGCGCCGCTCGCCGGCCACGATCTCATAGGCATCCCGGCCGGGTTTCCGGCGCACGATCAGCGGCTGGATCACGCCCTTCTGCCGGATCGAATCAGCCAGGCTCTCAAGCTCCTCCTGCTTGAAATCCAGACGCGGCTGCTGCGGATTGGGCTCCAGCTTGTCCACCGGCAGGTGCAATTCCGCCTTCCGCGCCTGGATCTGATCCGGCCCCGCCAGGTGCACATCCGCCATCAGCGCCGACAACCCGCGTCCAAGTCCGCGCTTTTCCGTCTTCGTCATGGTCAGGCCTCTGCTGTTGCGGGAGTCTTGCGGCGATCGGCGATTTCCCTGGCCAGGGCCCTGTAGGCCTCGGCGCCCTTGGAGGCCGGGTCGTAGCTCAGCACGGGCAAGGCATGGGACGGCGCCTCGCTGATTCGCACGTTGCGCGGGATCGTGGTCCGCATGACCAGTTCCCCCATGTTCGCGCGCGCATCCGCTTCGACCTGCGCCGTCAACCTGTTGCGGCGGTCATGCATGGTCAACACTATACCTTCGATCCGCAGGTCGGGATTCGCCGAGCGGCGCACGTCGCGAATCGTCAACATCAACTGGGATAGGCCTTCAAGCGCGAAGAACTCGCATTGCAGCGGGACAAGGACCGAATCGCTTGCGACCAGGGCATTGATGGTCAACAGGCTGAGGGCCGGGGGGCAATCGATCAGGATGTAGTCGAAGCCATAACCGTCGATTTCCGGCCGATGCAGCGCGTCATGCAACAAGTAGCTGCGCCGTTCGTTGGACACGATTTCCAGATCGGCCGAGGAGAGATCCGCATTCGCCGGAATGATGGAGATCTGTTCCATCGATGTCGGCATCACCACATCTTGTATGCTTGCGCCATCGACGATCAAGTCGTAGCTCGTCCGCTTCCGGTCATCCGGGCGAATTCCCATGCCGGTGGAAGAGTTTCCTTGCGGATCTATGTCCACCAGAAGCACGCGCTTGCCAAGTTCCGCAAGGCCTGCGGCCAGATTGATCGCAGTTGTCGTCTTGCCGACTCCGCCCTTCTGATTGGCCAGGGCAAGGATATGCGGCTTTGCTTCAGGCTTGGGCAGCACGATGTATATTCCTGATCACGAGAATCGCCGCACCTGGATCGGAGCAGCTCGGCTTGATTTCGACATCGAAGTCCCAAGTGGACCGGGCCTCTGCCAATTCCTCATTGTAACGCGCACCCTTCGGAAAAATCGCGACGCCCGCGGGGTGGAGATGTGTGCTGGCATGAGACAGCAGGTCGGAGAGCGGCGATAGCGCGCGGGCTGACAGCACATCTGCCGCCTGCGGCGGAATCGATTCGATTCGTTTATCGAGGACCACGACGTCCAATCCAAACTGTTGTGCGGCCTGCCGAAGAAATGTCGCTTTACGTCTATCGGATTCGACAAGCGTCACGCGCAGCCCAGGAGCCAGTTCACGCGCCAGAATCGAGACAACGATTCCCGGAAAACCGCCGCCCGACCCGAGGTCGAGCCAGTTTTTCGCCCCCGCTGGAAAATACTGGAAGATCTGCGCCGAATCGGAGATGTGTCTTTGCCAGATCTCGGAAACTGTCGACTTGCTCACGAGATTGATCGCTGTCGTCCATTTTCGGACGAGCATTTCGAAATCCAGAAGAGTCTGGACTGTTTCACGTGAAACATCGACGCCGGGAAGGCCCACAGCTGTCATGCCCGGACAGGCTCCGCCTTCGGTTTGCGAAGATGGGCGAGAATCAGGACGAGAGCCGCAGGTGTCACGCCTTCGATTCGCGACGCCTGCAGGATCGTTTCCGGGCGGTCGCGCATCAATTTCAGCCGAAGTTCCGTCGAAAGTCCCGAAATACCACAATAATCAAAAGACTCCGGGATCAGCTGCGTCTCCTGCCGACGCAAGTCGGAGACTTCCCGCGCCTGCCGATCCGCATATTGGTCATACATCGAATCAATCTGGAGCTGTTCCAGCAGCTCCGATGACACAGTCCCGAACACATCCACCACGCTGGCCAGCACGCCAAGATCCGCGCCAGGCAGAGCCAGTGCCGCATAAGCGCTCCGCTTGTTCCCGTCTCGGCTGATGTTCACACCTGCTTCCGCAAGCACCTTCGCGCCGACCATCACGGCGGACAGAGCATCGCGACTGGTTTCAAGAGCCTCTCGCTTGGCCAGGAAAGCAGCCCGGCGGGCGTCGCTTACGCAGCCTGCCGCGATGCCAAGAGGAGTCAGCCGGCGGTCCGCATTGTCCGCCCGAACAGTCAGCCGGAATTCCGCGCGCGAGGTGAACATCCGATACGGCTCGGTAACGCCGCGGGAGATGAGATCGTCCAGCATCACGCCGATGTAGCTGTCGGTCCGGCTGAATTCGATCGGGACCATACCCCTTGATGCTGCGGCGGCATTCAGGCCAGCCACAAGACCTTGCGCCCCCGCCTCCTCATAGCCCGTGGTCCCGTTGATCTGGCCGGCAAAATACAGGCCCTTCACCGCACGGGTTTCCAGGGTACGGTACAGCCCGCGCGGGTCGAAGTAGTCGTATTCGATCGCGTAACCCGGTTGCAGGATCTCGGTCCGCTCAAGGCCGGGGATCGTCCGGATATAGGCAGACTGCACTTCCTCTGGCAGCGAGGTCGAGAGCCCGTTAGGATAGACGGTGTGGTCATCCAGACCCTCGGGCTCCAGGAAGACCTGATGCGAGGTCTTCTCGGCAAAGCGTACGACCTTGTCCTCGATCGAGGGGCAGTAGCGCGGACCCACGCCTTCGATATGCCCCCCATACATTGCGGATCGGGAGAGGTTGTCCCGCACGATCTGGTGTGTTGCCTCGGAAGTATGCGTGATGCCGCAGGAGATCTGCTGTGCTTCCGGCGCCCGGTTCAGGAAGGAAAACACAACCGGAACCTCATCTCCAGCCTGGTGCTCAAGCCGCGACCATTCGATCGTGCGACCGTCCAGCCGCGGCGGGGTGCCCGTCTTCAGCCGTCCAACGGGCAAGGCCAGTTCGGCCAGTTGCGCCGCCAGCAGGCGCGAGGGCGAATCCCCCATCCGCCCGCCCGACATCCGCCGGTCGCCGATATGGATCACCCCATTCAGGAAAGTCCCGGCCGTCAGCACGATCCGGCCCGATGCAAGCTCCAGGCCGGACGCCAGCACGACTCCGGCGACAGCGCCGCCGGTCAGGCGGAAACCCGCCACTTCGCCCTCGATCACCTCCAGCCCCGGCGTCGCCAGGAGCTCGGCTCGCATCGCGTCCCGATAGAGGCGTCGGTCGATCTGGGCGCGCGGCCCCTGCACGGCAGGACCCTTCCGCCGGTTCAGCAAGCGGAACTGGATGCCTGCCCGGTCCGCCATCCGTCCCATCAAACCATCCAGCGCGTCGATCTCGCGCACCAGATGCCCCTTGCCCAGGCCTCCGATCGCCGGATTGCACGACATCGCGCCCAAAGTCTCGATCCGCAGCGTCACCAGGGCCGTTGAGACGCCCATCCGGGCCGCTGCAGCAGCCGCTTCAGCGCCCGCATGGCCGCCGCCGATCACGATGACATCGTAGTGTTTCACGTGGAACACCCTTCACTTGCCGATGCAGAAGCTGGCGAAAATCTCGCCGAGGAGGTCGTCGACATCCACTCGCCCGACCAGCGCGTCCAGCGCGCGGACAGCCTGCCGCAGATGCTCCGCCGCCAATTCGACGCGCGAGTCATCTCTTACCACTTCCACCCGTGACTCGGCCAGAGCGGCAATCGCGGTTGTAACAGCCACGCGATGCCGTTCGCGCACCAAAGCGCCGGCGGAACCGACGCGTTCGCCCAGGATTTCGCCGATCCGGGCCATCAGTTCTGGCACTCCGGCCCCCGTCTTTCCCGAGACCGACAGTTCAGCGCCACCTGATCTTGTGTCAGCCTTACCAAGAACCACAAGATCATTGCCAACAGGCTCCAACCCCGGCACGGCGGATCCATCCGTCAGGAACAGGCGCAAATCCGCCGCTTGCGCCCGGGCCAGGGCGCGGTCGATGCCTGCCTGCTCCAGCCGATCCTCGGTTTCCCGCAGGCCGGCGGTATCCAGGAAGGTAACCGGCAGCCCGGCGATCTCCATCCGCACCTCGATCACGTCGCGCGTCGTCCCGGCAATCTCGGAAGTAATCGCGGCCTCGCGCCCCGCGAGCTGGTTCAGCAGCGTCGACTTCCCGGCGTTCGGCGCCCCGACGATGGCGACCTCGAACCCATCCCGGATCCGCTCCGCCGCCGCCACCCCCGCCGCCTCGTGCCCGAGGTCGGCCATCAGCCCGTCGATCAGCGCCAGCACCTCGGGCGAGACATCCACCGGCACATCTTCATCGGCGAAGTCGATGGTCGCCTCCAGAAGCGCCCCGGCCCGGATCAGGTCGCGCCGCCAGCCCTCGACCTTGTGGCCCACCGAGCCGGACAGCACCCGCACCGCCTGCCGTCGCTGCGCCTCGGTCTCAGCGTCGATCAGGTCGGCCAGACCTTCGACCTGCGCCAGGTCCAGAACGCCGTTTTCCAGCGCGCGGCGGGTGAACTCCCCCGGCTCGGCCAACCGCAAGCCGGGTTGCCCTGCCAGCGCCCGCAGCACCGCGCCCACCACCGCCGGGCCGCCGTGGCAGTGCAGTTCCACCACCGCCTCGCCGGTAAAGCTCGCGCCCTCGGAAAAGGACAGAACCAAGGCCTCGTCCAGCAGCTCTCCACCCCAGATCAGCCGCCGCAGCCCCGCCACCCGCGCATCTGGAAGCGAGCCGCACAGCGCAAGACCGGCCGCAAAAGCCGCCGGTCCCGATACACGAACCACGGCGAGGCCCGACCGACCCCGCGCCGTGGCGAGGGCATAGATCGTGTCCATCGCCAGCCGCCTGTCAGGTGTTCATCGACTCGAAGAATTCCGAGTTCGACTTCGTCTGCTTCAGCTTCGAGATCAGGAACTCGATCGCATCCGTAGTGCCCATCGGGTTCAGGATGCGGCGCAGGACGTAGGTCTTCTGCAGGTCGGTCTTGTCGACCAGCAGGTCCTCTTTCCGGGTGCCGGACTTGAGGATGTCCATCGCCGGGAAGACGCGCTTGTCGGCCACCTTGCGGTCCAGCACGATCTCGGAGTTGCCGGTGCCCTTGAATTCTTCGAAGATCACCTCGTCCATCCGGCTGCCGGTATCGATCAGCGCCGTCGCGATGATGGTCAGCGACCCGCCCTCCTCGATGTTCCGCGCCGCGCCGAAGAAGCGTTTCGGGCGTTGCAGCGCGTTGGCATCGACACCGCCGGTCAGCACCTTGCCCGAGGACGGAACCACGGTGTTGAAAGCCCGGCCCAGGCGGGTGATCGAGTCGAGCAGGATCACCACGTCGCGCTTGTGCTCGACCAGGCGCTTGGCCTTTTCGATCACCATTTCCGCCACCGCGACGTGCCGCGTCGCCGGTTCGTCGAAGGTCGAGGCCACGACCTCGCCCTTCACCGTGCGCTGCATGTCGGTGACTTCCTCGGGGCGTTCGTCGATCAGAAGGACGATCAGATAGCACTCCGGATGGTTGGTCGCGATGGAATGCGCGATGTTCTGCAGCAGCACCGTCTTGCCCGTCCGCGGCGGCGCCACGATCAGCCCGCGCTGGCCCTTGCCGATGGGCGAGACCAGGTCGATGATCCGGGCCGAGCGGTCCTTGATCATCGGATCCTCGACTTCCATCTTCAAACGCTCGTCGGGATACAGCGGCGTGAGGTTGTCGAAATGGACCTTGTGCTTGGCCTTCTCTGGGTCGTCGAAATTGATCTTGGTGGCCTTGGTCAGGCTGAAATAACGCTCGGTCTCGGACGGGGCCTTGATCACCCCTTCGATGGAATCCCCGGTCCGCAGCGAGAACTGGCGGATCATCTCGGGCGAGACGTAGATGTCATCCGGCCCCGGCAGGTAGTTGGCCTCGGGCGAGCGCAGGAAGCCGAACCCGTCCTGCAAGACCTCCAGCACGCCGTCGCCGCCGATTTCCCAGCCTTCCTCGGCATGTTCCTTCAGAAGCGAGAACATCATCTCGCCCTTGCGCATCGAGGGCGCGTTCTCGATCTCCCATTCCTCGGCCATGGCCAGAAGGTCGGCCGGGGTCTTGGCCTTGAGTTGTGCGAGATTCAAGCGTTCGACGGACATGGACAGACCTTTGGCGGATCGGCCCGGAAAGGGGCGGATCGTCACAAGTGGAGGACGGGAGATGCCTTGGGCCGGACAGCCCTGCGAAGCCGCACCTAATGCGCGGGGCCGCAAAAGTCAATCAATCAGAATGGGCAATCAGAACCGGGTGATCACCGAAAAGACGATGATGACCATCAGGACGGTCGGCACCTCGTTCATCATCCGGTAGGTCCGCCCGCTGCGGGTGTTGGTCCCCTTGGCAAACTCCCTGCGCCTGGCGGACAGCCAGCCGTGGAACCAGCTCATCGCCAGCACCGCGCCTGCCTTCACCCAGGGCCAGGTGAAGGACCAGTCCACCACACCGGGGGTAAACACCAGCGCCAGCCCGAAGGTCCAGGTCGCCGCCATCGCCGGGTTGATGATCGCGCGCAGCAACCGCCGCTCCATGGTCTGGAACATCCTGTCGGTCGCCGAACCCGGCTCCACCTGCTCCACATGATAAACGTAGAGCCGGGGCAGGTAGAACATCCCCGCCATCCAGGCGATCACCGAGATGACGTGCAGCGACTTCGTGACCAGGTACCAGTCGGCCAGAAGATCCGTGATCCAGTCCATCGTCACCTTCCCGTTTCCTGCGGTCCTCCTTCTATAAAGAAAAGAATGAAGAAGGAATGTTGATGATGCAGGGCCTGTGAAGAACGGGATTAGCGGGTTGATCCCCGGCTTCTTCCACAGGGGCCAGGCTGGGGACAAGATCGGTAAAAGCCGGGACCGTCGGGCATGTCCTGGATGAAAATAATTTGATTTCAACGCATTGCGGAATTTCATGGCGCCAGGTCATCCACAGGCACACGGCGCGGGGGCCACAGGCACAACCTGTTTTCCGCAAGTGCGTGGCAATCCCCTGCACAGCGGGATATCTCTGGCCCGGGCGGCCCGGACTGCGACAGAAGCCCACAGGCGGCCCGCCGGCATCACTTTCACCCCCGCAGAGGGCCCAGGAACAAACCGCGGATATCCACAGGATCCTCCATGCATCTCATCCTCGCTTCCACCTCGCCCACCCGGCTGCAGATGCTTCGCGCCGCCGGTCTTGCGGTCGAAGCCGTCGCCCCCCGCGTCGATGAGGCGGCGGTCCGCGACGCGCTGGTCGCCGAGGGCGCGCATCCCCGCGACATTGCTGATGCGCTGGCCGAGATGAAGGCGCGCAAGGTGGCCGAGAAACGGCCCGAGGCCATCGTCCTTGGCTGCGACCAGGTCCTGGCGCTGGACCGCGAGACCTTCGCCAAGCCCGAAACGCCGCAGGATGCCCGCAACCAGCTGCTGCGCCTGCGCGCAAGGTCGCACAAGCTCCTCTCCGCCATCGTGGCCTATGAGAAGGGCGAGCCCGTCTGGCGCCATGTCGCCGAGGCGCGGCTGACCATGCACGCCTTCAGCGACGCCTATCTGGACGATTATCTGGCCCGGAACTGGGACAGCATCCGCCACTCGGTCGGCTGCTACAGGATCGAGGAGGAGGGCGTCCGGCTGTTTTCCGCCATTTCCGGCGACCATTTCACCATTCTCGGCCTGCCGCTGCTGCCCCTGTTGGCTTGGGCGGGAACAAAGGGCATGATCGCCAGATGACCGACCATCCCCGCATCCCGCTTGCCGCCGTCATCGGCCATCCCATCGCCCACAGCCGCAGCCCCGCCCTGCACAGCTACTGGCTGAAGCGGTACGGCCTGCCGGGGCATTACATCCCGATCGACATCGCCCCCACCGACCTGGCCGAGTTGATCCGCACCCTGCCGCGCCTCGGCTTCGTCGGGGCGAACATCACGATTCCGCACAAGGAGGCGATCCTGCATATCGCCGACATCGTGACCGACCGCGCCGCGCTGATCGGGGCGGCGAATACGCTGATCTTCCGCAAGGACGGCAAGATCCAGGCCGACAACACCGACGGCTCCGGCTTCATCGCCAACCTGCGGCAGAACGCGCCGAACTGGGCCCCCGCCGCCGGTCCCGCCATGGTGCTGGGCGCGGGCGGCGCCGCGCGCGCCGTGGTCGCCGCGCTGATCGAGGTCGGCGTGCCGGAAATCCGCATCTGCAACCGCACCCGCCCCCGCGCCGATGCGCTGCGCTCGGACTTCGGGGCCAAGGTGCAGGTGCATGAATGGGTGCAGGCCGGGAACCTCCTGGGTGACGTGGCGACGCTGGTCAACACCACCTCGCTGGGCATGACCGGCAAGCCGGATTTCCGGGTGTCGCTGGACGGGCTGAACCCCCGCGCGCTGGTCACCGATCTGGTCTATACGCCCCTGCAGACCCAGCTGCTGATCGAGGCCGAGGCGCGCGGCTGCACCGTTGTCGACGGGCTGGGGATGCTTCTGCACCAGGCGGTCCCCGCCTTCGAACGATGGTTCGGCGTCCGGCCCGAGGTCGACGAGGCCACCCGCAAGGCCGTGCTGGCCGCATGAGCTTCAAGCTGGGCCTCACCGGCGGGATCGGCATGGGCAAGTCCACCACCGCGCAGATGTTCGCAGCCGAGGGGATTCCGGTCTGGGATGCCGACGCCGCCGTCCATCGTCTTTACGGCGCCGGGCAGCCGGCCGCGCTGGCCATCGCCGCGCTGTTCCCGCAGGCGATCGAGGGTGGCGCCGTCAGCCGTCCCCGCCTGCGTCAAATCATTCAGCACGACCCTTCTGCGCTGGACCGGATCAACGCCGCCGTACATCCGCTGGTGGCCCAGGATCGCGCGCAGTTCCTTGCCGACCACCACGATGCCCCCATCGTGCTCCTCGACGTGCCGCTTCTCTACGAGACCGGCCTCGACTCTGCCTGCGACGCCGTGGCGGTGGTCTCGGTCCCCCCCGAGGTGCAGCGCGAGCGTGTGCTGGCGCGCGGCACCTCCGAGGCGGATTTCCAGCTGATCCTCTCGCGCCAGATGCCCGATGCCGAAAAACGCGTGCGGGCGGATTACATCATCCCCACCACCAGCCTTGCATCCGCCGAGACGGCGGTGAAAGAGGTGTTGGAAACCATCCGGCGGACCCTTGATGCGTGAGATCGTCCTCGACACCGAAACCACCGGCTTCGAACCCTCGGAAGGCCACCGCATCGTCGAAATCGGCGCGGTGGAACTGTTCAACCACCTGCCCACCGGCCGGACCTACCACCAGTACATCAACCCCGAGCGCGGGATGCCGCGCGAGGCGTTCGAGGTGCATGGCATCGGCCACGACATCCTTGAAACCCCCGGCCAGCCCGTCCCCGGCAGCGTGACCCTGCGCGACAAGCCGGTCTTTGCCCGCATCGGCCGCGCCTTCCTGGATTTCGTCGGCGAGGCGCAGCTGGTGATCCACAACGCCGCCTTCGACATGAAATTCCTGAACTTCGAGCTGGAACGGTGCGGCCTGCCGGGCCTGCCCTTCGCGCGCGCGACCGACACGCTGATGATGGCGCGGACCAAGTTCCCCGGTTCTCCCGCCTCGCTGGATGCCTTGTGCCGCCGCTTCGGGGTGGACAACACCATGCGCGAAAAGCACGGCGCGCTGCTCGACAGCGAGATCCTGGCCGAGGTCTATCTCGAGCTGATCGGCGGCCGTCAGCCCGATCTGGTGCTGGGCAGCGCGACGCCGGCCGCCAACCGGGGCCAGGGCGGCGAGACCGGCTGGCGCCCCCGTCCCCGGCCGGTGCCCCTGCCCCCCCTGATCACGCCCGAGGAGATCGCGGCGCATGAGGCGATGGTCGCAAAGCTGGGCGATGCGGCCATCTGGAAGAAACCGGCCTGAAGCCTCAGTTCACCTTTTCCGGTGCCTGGGCCTGCGCACGCCGCGCCAGTTCCTGACGATACAGCGACAGGAAATCCACCTGATCCACGTTCAACGCCGGGAAGCCGCCGTCGCGCGTCACGTCCGAGATGATCCGACGCACGAAGGGGAACAGCATGCGCGGGCATTCGATCAGCAGGAAGGGATGCAGCTGCTCGTCCGCGACGCCCTCGATCAGGAAGGTGCCGCCGTATTCCAGTTCAAGCAGGAACAGCGTGTCGCCGTTGGCCTTGTTCTTCGAGGTCACCTTGAACTTGGTGATCACTTCGAACTGGTTCGCTGCCGGCCGCTTGCGCGCGTCCAGGCTGACGGCGACCTGAATGTCGGGCTGGACCTCGCCCGCGCTCAGGCCCTTCTGGACGACGACATTCTCGAACGACAGGTCGCGCACATATTGCGCCAGCACCTGCATGCGGACCTGTTGCGGCTGGGCCGGCGCGGCGGCGCCGTTGCCGTTTTCTGCCGGGGTTTCTTCGGCCATTCCTGATACTCCTTCGCGGGACTGCCGCGTTCCTATCAGGTCAGGCCCGCGCCCTCAATGCCGCGTCCATTGCGAGGGCGGCGCCGAGGAATTGCCCTGACCGGGGGGCGGAACCTCATGCCATTCGCCCTCGATCACCGTGGACTGCACCACCACCCCGCGCTTGGCCAGCCTGCGCCCGACCAGCCGGATCACCAGTGTCCGCAGCGGCGGGATCAGAAGCAGGATGCCCAGCGCATCGGTGAAGAAGCCCGGCAGCAGCAGAAGGCCCCCGGCCATCACCACCATCACCCGATGCGCGATCGGCGACAGCGGATCGGCCAGCTCGTGCATGTCGCGGCCCAGCGTGACCGAGCCCGTGGTCGCGATCCCCTTCAGCACCACCAGCCCCAGCGCGGCCGAGATCAGCACCCAGGCCAGCGTCGCCCACAGTCCGATCGCCCCGCCGAGGGTCACGAAAAGCCCGATCTCGATCAGCGGAACGGCAAGAATTGCCAGCAGAATCCACATCTCACTCACCCTCTTGCCACTCTGGCCGGTCGCCTGTGGTAGACTTCGCCCATGCCCGCCCCTACATAGGGTCAAGCAGTGCAAAATCCAAACGGAACTACAAGCCTTCAGAGGTCAACGCATGAACGGGTCCCTGATCCAACTCCTGGTCCTTGCCGGGATCGCGATCTTTCTCATCCTCAAGCTGCGCTCGGTCCTGGGCACCCGTGACGGTTTCGAGAAACCCCCCGTCCCGCTGGAAGACGTGAAACCCCGTGTGCGCCGCGACTTCGAGGTGATCGAGGGCGGCCCTGACCGCGACATCACCGACCATGTGCCCGAAGGCTCGGACAGCGCCCGCGCCCTGGCCGAGATGAAGCGGGCCGAACCCTCCTTCGTCGTGCGCCCCTTCCTGGAAGGTGCGCGCGGGGCCTACGAGATGATCCTGATGGCCTTCGAGAAGGGCGAGCTCGACCGTATCCGCCCCTTCCTGTCGGATGACGTCGAGGCCAGCTTCGCCGAAGCCATCGCCCAGCGCGAGGCCGAGGGCCTTACGGTCGAGGCCAGTTTCGTCGGCATGAAGGAGCTGGAACTGCAGGACGCGACCTTCAACAAGGACAGCGGATTCGCGGAAATCTCGGTCCGCTTCGTCGGCGAACAGACCTATGTCGTGCGCAACAAGGCCGGCGAGATCGTCGAGGGCTCCCCGCGCGAGATCAAGAAGTCGCGCGACATCTGGACCTTCGCCCGCCAGATGGGTTCGGCCGATCCGAACTGGCAGCTGGTCGCGACCGGCGACTGATGCGATGCGGGCGCGCCTTGGCATCCTTGCGGCGGCCCTGATGGCCGCCCAGCCCGCCCCGGCCGAGATGCTGGATTTCGACGCGCTGGACGGCTGGTATGACGACAACCATGTCGAGGCGCTGGCCAGTTTCCTGCGCACTTGCGACCTGATCGACGATTCCGACTGGAAGCCGGTCTGCGCCCTTGCCGCCGACGTGCCGCAGGACGACGCCTCGGCCCGCAGCTTCTTCGAGCTGTTCTTCAAGCCGGTCGTCGTCGGCGATCCCCCCGCCCTCTTCACCGGCTATTTCGAGCCCGAGCTCGACGGCTCGCCGGTGCCGACCGGGCGCTTCCGCTTTCCGCTCTATCGCCGCCCGCCCGAATTGCAGGAGGGGATGGCCTACCACACCCGCGCCGCGATCGAGGGCGGGGCCATCGCCGGGCGCGGGCTGGAGCTTGCCTGGCTGGACGACGCGGTGGACGTCTATTTCCTGCAGGTCCAGGGCTCGGGCCGGATCCGCATGACCGACGGCACGGTGGTGCGCGTGGGCTATGCCGGGTCGAACGGCCATTCCTACCGCTCGGTCGGGCAGGAAATGATCCGGCGCGGCACGCATACGCTGGACCAGGTCTCGGCGCAGGAGATCGCGGCCCATGTCCGCGCCGAACCGACCGCGGGGCGGGAATTGCTGGACACCAACCCGTCCTACGTCTTCTTCCGCAAGATCGGCACGCTCGACCCGAAAGACGGCCCGATCGGCGCGATGGGCCGGTCGATCACCACCCTGCGCTCCATCGCCATCGACCCGCGCTACACCCCGCTCGGCGCCCCGGTCTGGATCGAGAAGGATGGCCGCGCGCCGATCCGCAGCCTGATGGTCGCGCAGGACACCGGCGGCGCGATCAAGGGGATGCAGCGCGCCGACATCTTCTACGGCACCGGCTCCGGGGCGGGAAATGCCGCCGGGACGGTCCGGGGCGGCGGGCGGATGGTCCTCCTCCTTCCCATCGACCGCGCCTTCGCCATGCTGGACCAGTGACATGGCCCGCCGCCGCCATCTGACGCCCGAGGAGGCCGACCTCTGGCGCAGCGTCGCCAGCACCGCGCGCCCGATGCATGCCGCCCCCCGGCTTTTGCCCGAACCCGCCGAGCTGCCGCCTGCGCCCGAACCCCTGCCGCCTGCGCGGCCCCGCCTCTCGCCCTTCGCGCTGGGCGAAAAGACCCGCCTGCCCGAGCGCCGCGACCTTGCGCCCACGCTGCCCCAGATTCTCGCGCCGCTGCAGATGGATGCCCGCACCCACGGCAAGATGACCCGCGGCAAGCTTGCCCCCGAGGCGCGGATCGACCTGCATGGCCTGACGCTCTCCGAGGCGCATCCCGAGCTGATCCGCTTCATCCTGAACGCCCAGTCGCAGGGGATGCGGCTGGTCCTCGTCATCACCGGCAAGGGCAAGCAGCGCGAGGATCTGGGCCCGATCCCGCAGCGCATGGGCGCGTTGCGCCATCAGGTCCCGCACTGGCTGCGACTGCCGCCCCTCGGCCCGGCGGTGCTTCAGGTCAGCGAGGCGCATCTGAAACACGGCGGCTCGGGCGCCTATTATGTCTACCTCCGCCGCCGGGGCTGATCGCTGAAGGATTGGCCTCGGGGCTGTTCAACCCTCGCATCTGGCCTATTCTGCATGCAAAGGGGCAAGCCCATGACCTACCAGATCGACGACCCCCGCTTTCGCGACCTGATCATCGGCTCGGCCCGGCTGGACCACCTCGCCACCGGCTGCCGCTGGGCCGAGGGGCCGGTCTGGTTCGCAGACCAGTCCTGCCTGCTGTTCTCGGACATCCCGAACCAGCGCATCCTGCGCTGGTCGCAGGACGCCGCCGGGGGGCCGGGCGCCATCACCACCTTCCGCCAGCCCTCCGGCTTTGCCAACGGCCAGACCCGCGACCGGCAGGGCCGGCTTGTCACCTGCCAGCACGGAAGCCGCAGCGTGACCCGGACCGAGATCGACGGCAGCATCACCACCCTTGCCGACAGCTACCAGGGCCGCCGCCTCAACTCGCCCAATGACGTGATCGTGGATTCGCACGGCGCGATCTGGTTCACCGACCCGACCTATGGCATCCGCTCGGATTACGAGGGCTACCACGCCGAGCCGGAACAGCCCGTGCGCGGCGTCTACCGCCTTGGCCCCACCGGCCAGCTCGACTGCGTGGCCGGGGATTTCCTGCAACCGAACGGCCTTTGTCTCTCCCCGGACGAGCGTATTCTCTACGTTGCCGACAGCGGCACCAGCCCGCAGCATGAGACGCCGCGCCATATCCTCGCCTTCGACCTGGCCGAGGGGAAGCTCTCCAACCAGCGCGTCTTTGCCCGGATCGACGCCGGGGTCCCGGACGGGATCCGGGTCGATGTCCAGGGCAATCTCTGGTCCTCGGCCGCCGACGGAGTGCATTGCTTCGCCCCCGACGGCACCCGCCTCGGCAAGATCCTGGTGCCCGAGACGGTGGCCAACCTTGCCTTCGGCGGCGCGCGGCGGAACCGGCTGTTCCTCACCGCCACCACCTCGCTCTACGCCGTCTACCTGGCCACCAACGGCGCCCAGCGGCCATAGACCTAGCGACCCGCCCGTACCTCGCCCAATTCGCCGATCGGGGACAGGATCACCTCGGTCGCGTTGCGCACCGTCAGGACCAGCCCCGGAAGCAGGCCGACCCGCGCCCTGGCATCGGCCCGGAACGCCTCGTCTATTCCCACCAGCCCCGCGAACAGGCTGAGAAGCGCGGCATTCTCGCCCAGGTTCAGATGCCCGTCCCCGGTATTGTAGGCCGCCGTGTCGAGGTAGATGATCTTCTGGTCCGCAATTGCCGAGACATCCTCCAGATTGCCCAGGCGCTCGCCCGTGCCGGACAGCGTCGCGGACAGGCCCAGCACGCGGTCGCGCGAGTTGCCGAAGACCAGGAAGGGCTCGGGCAACTTGCCGATGTCCTTGGCCTGGCTGCGGAACACGTCCAGGTCCAGGTCGGGCGAGATCAGGATCACCCCCGCCACCCGGTCCAGCGCATTGGAGCGGTGGCGCAGGGCCATCTGCCGCAGCGTCTCCATTGTCAGGGCCGCGCCCATCGAATGCGCGACGACGATGATGTCCTTTGCCCCGGCGCCGGCCACCTCGTTCAGCAGGTCTTCGAACCCGCTGCGGGAATACAGCATCGAGTCGCGGTCGTAGACATAGCCCAGCGCCGACCCGCGCGAGGGCCAGGCGTAATGCACCGCCACGCCCGGCACCTTCAGGTCATGGTGCATCTGCGCCACCCGGTAGACGCCCTCGGCCATCCGGGTGTTGAACCCGTGCACATAGACCACGGCGCTGGTCTGCTTGCGGATGCGCATCGCCTCGCGCAGGCTGTTGCGAAAGGAATCCGATCCGTCGAACAGCAGCGCGTTCTGGGTCAGGAAGTGTTTCGCCACGTCGGGCTTGCCTACCGTGGGCGGCCAGGTCAGTTCTCCCGGATCGCGGTCCACCGGGATCGCGATGTCATAACGCAGGAAATGCGCATCGTCCGAGCGTTCGCGGCCAAAGCCGCCTGCATCGCCCGCTTTGCGTGTGGTGCCGACGAAGATCGCCTCGGTCGCCTCGACCTTTGCCCCTTGGGGGACCGAGGCGAAATTGCCCCTCGGCGCACAGGCCGCGAGCGCCATGACCACCACCACGATAATGCGCCGCACGCCATGCCCCCCGCCGCTTCCCGGAAACGATCCTCGCCCCCGGACGCCAAGGCTTCAACCCCCGATCGCGCCGGTCGGTTCCGACTTGCCCTTGTCGCGGCGGGCGTCCACCCTTGGCCGCACAGCAAGCGGAGGACTCCATGACCCTTTCCGGCAAGACCGCCCTCGTCACCGGCGGCAATCGCGGCATCGGCCTCGCCACCGTCCGCGCTTTGGCCGAGGCCGGGGCGACCGTCCATTTCACCACCCGCAGCGCCGCCAACCTCGCCGCCGCCCGGCGCGAGCTTGGCCCCGTCGCCGCCACCGGCCATGTCGCCAACATGACCGACCGGCTTGCGATGACCACGCTTTTCGAGCAGCCGTTCGATATCCTGGTCAACAACGCCGCCGTGATCGGCCCCATCGGCCGCATCCTGGACGTCCAGGTCGAGGATTGGGCGACGAACATCGACACCAACCTCACCGGAGCCTTCCATGTCGTGCAACTGGCGCTGCGCCACATGGTCGCGCAGGGCGCAGGCACCATCGTCAACCTCTCCTCCGGCGCCGCACACCGCCCCCAGGAGGGGTGGAGCGCCTATTGCGCCGGCAAGGCGGGCCTCGCCATGCTGACCCGCTCGGTCCATCTGGAATATGGCGCAGAGGGCATCCGCATCTTCGGCTTCGCGCCCGGCGTGGTGGATACCAACATGCAGGGCACGATCCGGGCCTCGGGGATCAACCCGGTCTCGAAACTGCCGCGCGCCAGCCTTGCCCCGGCGGAAGAACCGGCCCGCGCCATCGCCTGGCTCTGCACCCCGGCCGCCGATGCGCTGGCCGGGCAAGAGCTTGACGTCCGCTCGCCCGAGCTTCGCGCCGCCGCCGGGCTTCCACCCTTGGCGTAAGGCGGCTAGCATGTCGGCAAAACCAACAGGGATCATCAGATGAAACTTCTTCGCTACGGGCCGCAGGGCCAGGAAAAACCCGGTCTCCTCGACGCCGAAGGCGCGATCCGTGACCTCTCGGCCCATGTGCCCGACCTTGCCGGCTCCGTGCTGGGCGACCTTGGCCGCCTTGCCGGCATCGACCCCGAGAGCCTGCCCCTCGTCCCCGGCGCCCCGCGCATCGGCCCCTGTGTCGCGGGCACCGGCAAGTTCATCTGCATCGGCCTGAACTATGCCGACCACGCCGCCGAAAGCGGCCTCAAGGTCCCGCCCGAGCCGGTGGTCTTCCTGAAGGCCACCTCGGCCATCTGCGGCCCGGACGACCCTATCCTGATTCCCCGGGGATCGGAAAAGACCGACTGGGAGGTCGAGCTTGGCATCGTCATCGGCAAACCGGGCAAATACCTGACCGAGGCGCAGGCGCTGGACCATGTCGCCGGTTACTGCGTGGTCAACGACGTCTCCGAGCGCGCCTTCCAGACCGAACGCTCGGGCCAGTGGACCAAGGGCAAAAGCTGCGACAACTTCGGCCAGACCGGCCCCTGGCTCGTCACCCCCGACGAGGTGCCGGACCCGCAGGACCTGGACATGTGGCTGAAGGTCAACGGCGAGACGATGCAGAGCGGCTCGACCCGGACCATGGTCTACGGGGTGGCCTTTCTCGTTTCCTATCTCTCGCAGTTCTTCACCCTGCAGCCCGGCGACATCATCTCGACCGGCACCCCGCCCGGCGTCGGCATGGGAAAGAAGCCGCCCCAATACCTCAAGGCCGGGGATGTGGTGGAACTCGGGGTCGAGGGGCTGGGCACCCAGCGCCAGACCTGCCTGCAGGACTGACATGGCCCGCTGGGGTTGCCTGGACCCCGGCGCCGCTACGGCCGGCCGCCTAACGTCCCGATCGGAAGCACATGACACCGCAGATGGTCCCCGCCGCCATGTCCCGCGACCGCCGCGCGGGGCTTGCCCGGTGATGCGCGCGCTGGCCCTTGCCCTCGGCCTTGCCGCCCCCGCCGGGGCGCAATCGCTGTACGAGGCGAGTTCGGCCCTCGACCTGCACCCTTGCGAGCTTTCCGCCCTCTCCTGCACCACGCTCACACTGCCGCTCGACCATCGCGCCAACGATCCGTCGCGCACCATCGACATCACCTTCGCCCTTTCCTTCGCCAATGTCGAAAGCCGGGGCATCCTGTTCTACGTCGTCGGCGGGCCGGGGGCCTCGGGCCTCGCCTCGGCGGAAGGCTACCTGTCTTCCTTCGACCGGGAGCTGACCGACTACATGGACATCGTCTTTGTCGACCAGCGCGGCACCGGCCCCGACCATGGCCTCGCCTGTCCCGCAGCGCAGGGCCGCTTCGACGCCGCCGACTTCTCGATCCGCGATCCGCAGGCCGCCAAGGCCGCCGCCCACGCCTATGTCGCCGATTGCACCGCCGAGATGGACCGGCCCGGCCTTCTGCCCTTCGTCGCCTCGGACCAGGCGATCCGCGATACCGAGGCTTTCCGCCAGAAGATCGGCGCACCGAAGGTCTGGCTTTACGGCGAAAGCTACGGCACCCAGTTCGTCCAGGCCTATGCCACCGCCTTCCCCCAGGCGGTCAGGGGCGTGATCCTGGACGGTGTGGTGGACCTTTCGCTGGACGCGCCCGGCTTCTACGCCGGCTTCACCACCGCGGCCGAGGGCATCCTGGCCCGCACCCTTGCCGCCTGCGCCGAGATCGCGTCCTGTGCCCGCGACACCGGCGGCGATCCCGCCGCGCTGTACGACCGCCTCGCCGCGCGCCTCGACCGCGAAGCGATCCCGGTGGCCCTCACCCTTTCCGACGGCAGGACCGAGAAGCGCCGGTTGACCCGCGGCCTGTTCGAGGCCAGCGCCTTCTTCGCCCTCTACGCGCCCGAGGGCAGGGCCGAGTTCCTGCGTGCCCTCGCCGCCGCCGGCCGCGACAATTTCGTGCCGCTCTTGCAGCTGGGCTATGCCAACATGTTCATCGACCCGGAAACCGGTCTGGGGATGGAGGATCCCGGCTGGTTCGGCGCCGCCTTCTACGCGATCACCTGCACCGATTACGACAGCGGCCCCGGCACGCCCGACGAACGCGCCGACCGGATCCTGTCCCGCGCGACCGCCCTTGCCCCAGAGGCACCGCGCCTTCTGCGGGCCTATTTCCCGGAACAGCTCGCCTGCGCTTACTGGCCGCACCAGGGTCCGCCGACCCGGCCCGCACCCTATGCCGGGGGCGACTGGCCGACGCTGGTCCTGAACGGCGACGCCGATCCGATCACTCCGGTCGCCATGGCCCAGGACGTGCTGGACCGCGCCGCCAATGCCTTCGGCATCTTCATGCAGGGCGGCCCGCATGTGATCTGGGGCCGGGGCCATGCCTGCCCCGACGGCATCGTCCGGGCCGCGCTGATGGACGGCATCCTGCCCTCGGCGCGCGAACAGCACTGCCGCGAGGATCTGGTGCAGGACTACACGCCGCTTACCCTTACCGATCCGGCCCAGCTTGGCGACCCGCTCGCCATCGCCCAGGCCGTGGATACCGAGCTCTACCAGAGCATCGCGTTTTCGGTCTGGGACGGGGTGCATCCGGTGAGCATCGGCTGCGACCATGGCGGACTTTTCACTGCCCTGCCCACCGACCGGGGCACCGACTACGATTTCCGGGCCTGCAGCTTCTGGCCCGGACTCGCCGTCACCGGCACCGGGGTCGAGAGCAACCTGGGCGAGGCTGACGACCGCATCACCCTGGCCTTGACCATCGCCGGCGACGGACGTGGCGAAATTCGTTACACTTACCGCCTCGCAGATGAGGCCTGGTCGATCTCGGGCAGCTGGAACGGCCAGCCCGTGCACCTGCCGCGCCTGCCCTGACCGCAACGGGTTCCCCAAATGGTCGACCTTGCCGCACTCCCGGACGACCCCGACGCGGTGGCGCGGGCCGTGCGGGCGCTGATGCCCGCCTTTCGGCGCCAGGCCCGGCTTGCCCTTGCCGTCATGGCCCTGTCGGCCGCCTTCGCGGCGACCGCCGTCCTGGTGGCGCTGGGGTCGGGGCTGGAGACCAGGGCCCTCCTGAAGGTGGTGATGGTCGGCGTGATCGGCCTCGGCCTCGTCGTCGTCGCCGCCCGGCGATGGGCCGTCCGCCGGCAAGAGGTGGCGGTGATGTCCATCCTTGCCCGATCCATCGGCCTGACCCATGCCAAGGACGCCAGCGCCTTCGTCCGGTCCCTGCCGAAACGCCTCCTGCCCGAGCGCTCCTTGCGGAAGGGAGAGGACCACATCCACGGCACACTGGGCGCACATGCGATCGAGATGGCCGAGGTCACGGCCGAAACCGGCGGCAAAAGCTCCCGCATCCTCTTCCGGGGCATTGTCGCCCGGTTCCCGAACCGGACGGCGATGCCCGCCTTCTTCATCGCGCTGGCGGATGACACCCGCTCGGGCCTGTTCTCCGGCGCAAATCTCTCGACCGAGGGCCTGCATCACCGGCGCGACGTTGCTGTCGGCCAGCGGAGCTATGGCATCTGGACCTCATCGAAGGACGGCCCCGAGCCGCCAGCCCTGTCGGCGGTGATCGGGATTCTGACGGGGTTGGAGACCGTCGTGCCGGGCGCGCAACTCTACGCCGCCACCTCGAACGGAGAGGTCATCCATGTCGCCCTGACCCACGGCCGCAACCTGTTCCGGGTCGGGGGGCTTTTCCCTGGCGAGGACCGCATCTTCGCCGATGTGCAGGCCGCGCTGCGCGACCTGGCGGCGCCCCTGTCGCTGGCGAACGCCTTGATCCAGGCCGAAGCGGCCGCCGCGCAAAAGTTAAGGGGGCGTGAATCGCCCCCTGCAACCCCTTGATGTTCCTGGTGGACGAGACCTGCCCACGCTGGACGGCTATTTCTTCGCCACCCGCGCGTTCCGGCTCGCGATCAGCCGCAGCCGCAGCCCGTTCAGCCGGATGAAGCCTTCCGCATCCTTCTGGTCGTAGGCCCCCGCGTCCTCCTCGAAGGTCACGTGCTTCTCGCTGTACAGCGAATGCTCCGACCAGCGCGCCACGGTCGCCGCCCGACCCTTGTAGAGCTTGACCCGCACCGTGCCCGAGACATGCTCCTGCGTCTTGTCGATCAGCGCCTGCAGCGCCTCGCGCTCGGGCGAGAACCAGAAGCCGTTGTAGATCAGTTCCGCATAACGCGGCATGATGCTGTCCTTCAGGTGGCCGGCGCCGGCATCCAGCGTGATCTGCTCGATCCCGCGATGCGCTTCCAGAAGGATCGTGCCGCCGGGGGTCTCGTAGATCCCGCGCGACTTCATGCCGACGAAACGGTTCTCGACCAGGTCCAGCACGCCGACGCCATGCTTGCCGCCCAGTTCGTTCAGCTTGGTCAGGATCGTGGCCGGGCTCATCGCCTCGCCGTTGATCGCCACTGCGTCGCCCTTCTCGAAGGTGATCTCCACCATCTCGGCCTGGTCGGGGGCCTCTTCCACCGGCACGACGCGCTGGAGCACATAGTTCGGGAATTCCTCGGCCGGGTTCTCCAGCACGCGGCCCTCGGACGAGGTGTGCAAGAGGTTCGCATCGACCGAGAACGGTGCCTCGCCGCGCTTGTCCTTGGCGATCGGGATCTGGTTCGCCTCGGCGAATTCCAGCAGCTTCGTCCGGCTGGTCAGGTCCCACAGCCGCCAGGGCGCGATCACCTTGATCGCCGGGTCCAGCGCGGCGGCCGAAAGCTCGAACCGGACCTGGTCGTTGCCCTTGCCGGTCGCGCCATGCGCCACCGCATCTGCGCCCGTCTCATGCGCGATCCGCACCAGATGCTGGCTGATCAGCGGCCGCGCGATCGAGGTGCCGAGGAGATACAGCCCCTCATACAACGCATTGGCCCGGAACATCGGGAAGACGAAATCGCGCACGAATTCCTCGCGCACGTCGACGATATGGATGTTCTCGGGCTTGATCCCCAAGAGGATCGCCTTCTGCCGCGCCGGTTCCAGCTCCTCGCCCTGGCCCAGGTCGGCGGTGAAGGTCACCACCTCGCAGCCGTATTCGGTCTGCAGCCACTTCAGGATGATCGAGGTATCGAGACCGCCCGAATAGGCAAGGACGACTTTCTTGGGCTTCAGCATCGGGAAGGCTCCATCGCGGGTTTTGCTGGCGATTAAAGCCAAACCGCCGCCTTAGCAAGGTCACCGGCGGCCCGGACATGGAACGGCCCGCCACCTGGGCGGGCCGTTCCGGATCGCGCGTGCCGGATCGGTCACTCGACCACGACGACGACTTCACCTTCCGGGACGACCTCTTCCTCGGGGACCACCGCCGCCATATCGTCCTCGGCCTGGGTTTCTTCGATCGCGGCGTCGATGGCCTCCTGGTCGGTCGCCAGCCGCTCCCGCAGCTGACCCAGCAGCGTGTCGAGGTCGCCGTCCTTGTTCCAGGCGTCGCCGATCGCGGTTTCCGCATCGGTCACGCCCTGCTCGGCTTCCAGCGCGGCCGCTTCGGCGGCGGCGATCTCCTCTTCGGTCGGGCGGGTCTTGCCGTCGACGGCCGCGATCAGACCGTCGAGATCCTGGTTGGCAAGCGTGGGATCCAAGTCCTTCGCCGCGACGTAATCCTCGACCGTGGCATAGCCGCTTTCCGCAAGCGCGGCGTCAAGCGCGTCGAACTCTGCTTCGATCTCGGCCATCTCGGTGGCGGCGCCGGCAGCCTCGGCCGCGGCGGAATCGGCGATGGCGAGGCCCGCCAGCAGGCCGACCGGGCCGTTGGTGGTCTGGCCGTTGCGGATATGCGCCAGGACCGCGTTGATGTTGGCGTGCAGCGCGCCGTTCATCTTGCCCAGTTCGTTCGGGGCAAGTTCACCCTCGACCGTGGTCTTCGTCTTGGCCTTGGAGGCCTTCACCTTGGTCGCGGCGGGGTTCGCCTTCTCGGTCTTGGCGGCCTTGCCCTTTGCTTCCGCCTTGCCCTTTCCTTCGGACTTGCCGTTGCCACCGCCGTTGCCGCCACCATTACCACCGCCTTTACCGCCGCCGTTGCCGCCCTTTTCGGCATAGGCGGCACCGCCGTCGCCCAGATCGAAGACCGGCAGGACCGGAGTGAAGGTCAGGGCGGACACCGCCAGGGTGAGAGCCAAAGGTTTCAGGTTCATAGTTTTGTTTCCTTCGCATATGGCTGGGAATGTCATGGATGGACCACAGGGTCACTCGATGGCAAAAATATGACGAGGCCAATAAACCGGGCATAAACCGAGGGTATAGAGCTTTGAAAACCGGCAAGATTCTGCCAGCGCGTGTGACGAGCGAGGCCCTGCGCGAACTTTTTCCCGCAACGCCCCTGCAGCGCAACGATCATCTCTCGGCGCGGTATGGCGCCGAAATCCTGCTGAAACGCGAGGATCTCACCCCCGTCCGCAGCTACAAGATTCGCGGCGCCTTCAACGCGATGCGCAAGATGCGGCTGCGCGATCCCGGTCAGCGGCAGTTCGTCTGCGCCAGCGCGGGCAATCATGCCCAGGGGGTCGCCTTCGCCTGCCGCCACTTCGGGGTCGAGGGCGTGATCTTCATGCCCGTGACCACGCCGCAGCAGAAGATCGACAAGACCCGGATCTTCGGCGGCGACCAGGTGCAGATCCGGCTGACCGGCGACTATTTCGACCAGACCCTCGCCGCGGCGCAGGCCTTCTGCGCCGAGCGCGGGGCGCATTTCCTTTCCCCCTTCGACGATCCCGACGTGATCGAGGGCCAGGCCTCGGTCGCGGTCGAGATTCTGGACCAGCTGGGGCGCGCGCCGGATATGGTGGTCCTGCCGGTGGGCGGCGGCGGTCTGGCTTCGGGGGTGACCAGCTATCTGCGCGAGGTCGCGCCCGAGGTGGAGTTCCGTTTCGTCGAGCCGCTTGGCGGGGCCAGCCTGACCGCCGCGCTGCGCGAGGGCGGGCCGGTGAAGCTCCCGCGCGTGAACAGCTTCGTCGACGGTGCGGCCGTGGCGCGGATGGGCGACCGGACCTTTGCCATGCTCGACTGGGTCAGGCGCGAGCATGTCCATCTCGCGCCCGAGGACCGGATCTGCGTCACCATGCTGGAGATGCTGAACGTCGAGGGCATCGTGCTGGAACCCGCCGGGGCCTTGGCCGTGGACGTGCTGCCGGAGCTGGCCGGGGAGATCGCGGGCAAGACCGTGGTCTGTGTCACCTCGGGCGGCAACTTCGACTTCGAGCGCCTGCCCGAGGTCAAGGAACGTGCCCAAAGGTTCTCGGGGCTGAAGAAATATTTCATCCTGCGGATGCCGCAGCGGCCCGGTGCGCTGCGCGAGTTCCTGAACATGCTGGGTCCCGACGACGACATCACGCGCTTTGAGTATCTGAAGAAATCCGCCCGCAACTTCGGCTCGGTCCTGATCGGGATCGAGACGAAGGACGCCGGGCATTTCCGCCAGTTCACCGACCGGATGGACGCCGCGGGCCTGGCGTTCCGCGATATCACCAGCGACGAGGCCCTGTCGGAATTCCTCATCTAGGCTGCCGAATCGGTGGCGAGACGCCGCACCAGCTGGCTACGCGAGTCGCGGTAGACCGCCGCCACCTGACCGATGTCGATCGCCCCGCCCTCGCCCGTGGCGGCCTTGCGCTCGCCCTCCTGGCAGATCGCGGCCAGGTCCGAGAGCCCGAGGTTCAGCGCGCTGCCCTTCAGGAAATGCAGCTGCGCCGCGATGTCGCCTGCGGCCAGGCCGGACTGCAACGCCCGCACGGCCTGTTCCGCCTCGTCCAGGAACATGTCGGCGACCTCGGAAAATCCGTCGGCGCCAATCTCTTCCCGCAATTCCTCAACCCTGCGCCAGTCGATCATGGCCCGCCTCATCCGTACTCACCGTCCCAGCCTGGCGGGTCCGGCCTTAACAATTCGTGGCCCCGAGCCCGCGAAACAGGCACAATTTTAGCTTTCACCGCACGTTAAGGGGGCGGGCGGCAGGCTGGTGCCGATGGATTCGGAGAGGACGACGTGTCAGCCAGCCCCAGCCTTGCCGAAACGCCCGGCCTCCAGACCGGCCCGCGCCATGTCCTGGTGGTCGATGACAGCCGGGCGCAGCGCCATGTCGTCTCGATGCAGCTGCGCCGCTGGGGCTATCTCGTGACCGAGGCCGGGTCGGCCGAAGCCGGGCTGGAGATCTGCGCCCGCGAGGATGTCGATATCATCATCAGCGACTGGATGATGCCCGGCATGTCCGGTCTCGATTTCTGCCACCGCTTCCGCCGCCTCGGGCGCGAGAACTACGGTTATTTCGTGCTGCTCACCGCGAAATCCGAGACGGCCGAGATTGCCGACGGGCTGGAAGCCGGGGCCGACGACTTCCTGACCAAGCCCGTCGCCAGCAACGAGTTGCGGGCCCGGCTCCGGGCGGGGGAGCGGATGCTGGCCACCCAAGCCGAGCTTCTGGCCAAGAACCGGGTCATCGCCAGCACGCTCTCGGAGCTGCAGAAGCTCTACGATTCGCTCGACCGCGACCTGATCGAGGCGCGGAAGCTGCAGCAAACCCTGATCCGCGACCGGGTGCGCGACTACGGCTGGTCGCGCGCCTCGCTGCTTCTGCGCAATTCGGGCCGGGTGGGCGGTGACCTGGTCGGCAGTTTCCGCGTGGATGACGACCGGGTGGCGGTCTATTCGATCGACGTCTCGGGCCATGGCGTCGCCTCGGCGATGATGACGGCGCGGCTGGCGGGCTTCCTGACCGGATCCTCGCCGGAACAGAACCTCGCCTTCCGGAAGGGGCCGGGCGGCATCCATGTCCTCCTGCCGCCCGAGGCGGTGGCGGAACGCTTCAACCAGCTCATGCTGGACGAGATCCAGGCGGAACAATATTTCACCATGGCCTTCGCGGTGATCCACCGGGTGACGGGCCGGCTCAGCCTGGTGCAGGCCGGCCATCCCCATCCCCTGATCCTGCGCCGCGATGGCCGGGTGGAGCGTCTGGGGGCTGGCGGGCTGCCCATCGGCCTGATCCCCGAGGCGCGCTACGACCCGTTGCACGGCCATCTCGTTCCGGGCGACCGGCTGGTCCTGGTCTCGGACGGCTTCACCGAATGTCCCCTGCCCGACGGCCGCGATTTCGGCGAGGAGGGGCTGGTCGAAAGCCTCCGCCGCTCGGCCCATCTGTCCGGGTCGGACCTGCTGGAATCGCTCGTCTGGGACCTGAGCCACCAGTCCGGGGGCGGCGGCTTCCCCGACGATGTCTCGGGCATCATCCTGGATCTAGCCGAGGAGTGAGGCCAGCATCGCCCGATCCCCCGGATTGCCCAGCTGCCACAGCGCCTGCCCTACCGGCAGCCAGACCGCGGCATACCCAGCCTCGCCGGGCGGACCCAGGCGTCGCACGGGCCGCGCCAGGTAGACCGTGCACAGCTTCTCGGCCCAGAGGTCGTATTCCGGCATGTAGGTGAAGCGCCGGAACGCCCCCAGACGTCGCGTCACCGCGATCTTCCAGCCGGTCTCCTCGAACACCTCGCGGTGCAGCGCGGCGATCGGCTGCTCGCCCCTGTCGATCCCGCCGCCGGGTAGCTGGAACTCGGGCACCGGCTCGGCCTGATACGTGGCTAGGATGTGGTCGCCCCGCAACAGCACGGCATAGATCCCCGGCCGCCGGATGTACCGCTGGCCCGCCCGAACCGGCTCGCCATAGCGTCGGATCATGTCCTTCCCCCTTGGACCAGGCGTTGCCCTGCCTATATAGGCGCGATATGCCAGCACTGGTACCATCAGGAAATCCCCGAATGACCACCGGACCGCAGATCGCCTGGGACGATACCGTCCTCCCATTCCAGCTGGACGCCTCGGGCATCCGTGGCCGCGTCGCGCGGCTGGACGGGGTGCTGGACCAGGTGTTGAAGCAGCACGCCTATCCGTCGGTGATCGAGGCGCTGGTCGCCGAGACCGCGCTTCTCACCGCGCTGATCGGCCAGACCATCAAGCTGCGCTGGAAGCTCTCGCTCCAGGTGCGCGGCAAGGGTCCGGCCCGACTGATCGCCACCGACTACTATGGCCCGACCGAGGACGGCCAGCCCGCCCGCATCCGCGCCTATGCCAGCTATGACGCAGAGCGGCTGGACCCCGGCGCCGACCCGTTCTCGCAGATCGGCGAGGGCTATTTCGCCGTCATGCTCGACCAGGGCGAGGGGATGCTGCCCTACCAGGGCTTCACCCCGATTGCCGGCGGCAGCCTCGCCGCCTGCGCCGAGACCTATTTTGCCCAGTCCGAACAGATCCCCACCCGCTTCCAGCTTGCCTATGGCGAAAGCGCCGAGCCGGGGCGTCCGCTGCACTGGCGCGCCGGGGGGATCATGCTGCAGCACATGCCCGCGACGGGCGGCGTCGCGGCCGAGCAGGGCAGTGGCGAGGGCGGCCTTCTGACCCATGCCGACATCCTTGGCGGTGCGGAATCCGACGACTGGAACCGCGCCAACGTGCTGCTCGACACCGTCGAGGAGCTGGAGATGATCGGCCCCTCGGTCGCGCCCACCGACCTTCTGGTCCGCCTGTTCCACGAGGAAAGCCCCCGCATCTTCGACGCCCAGCCGGTGCGCTTCGGTTGCTCGTGCAGCGAGGACAAGGTCCGCAGCACCATGTCGATCTACAGCCAGAAGGACATCGCGAAGATGACGACCGAGGCTGGCGTCGTCACCGCCGACTGCCAGTTCTGCGGCGCGCATTACGAGCTGGATCCGGCGACTCTCGGCTTCGAAGGGAAGCCGGCGGAATGATCGAGGTCGAGGCAGGCTTGCGCGCTGCGCTGGCCCGCCCGGCCGGGCCGTCCTCGGACTTCGACCTGAACCCCGGTATCCGCCCCGCCGCCGGCACGCCGCTGCGCCCGGCGGCGGTGCTGGTGCCGATCTGGCTGCGCCCTGAGGGTGCAGGGGTGATCCTGACCAAGCGGTCCTCGCATCTCAAGCACCACCCCGGCCAGATCGCCTTTCCCGGCGGCAAGGTCGATGCCTCCGACGCCGGTCCCGAGGCCGCCGCGCTCCGCGAAACGCAGGAGGAGATCGGGCTCCCCCCTTCCCGCGTGCAGATCCTCGGCACCCTGCCGGTCCATGAAACCGTCACCGGCTTTGCCGTCACCCCCTTCGTCGGCCTGATCCAAGGCCCCTTCGCCCCCGTCCCCGAGGCGGGCGAGGTCGAGGAGGTCTTTACCGTCCCCCTCTCGCATGTGCTGGATCCCGCGCGGTTTTCCATCGAGCGGCGGCAGTGGATGGGCGTCTGGCGCCGCTACTATGCCGTCCCGCATGGTCCCTATTACATCTGGGGCGCGACCGCCCGCATCCTGCGCGGTCTTGCGGAACGGATGCAATCATGAAAGTCGTGGGCGAGAAAGTCGCGAGCGACTGGCTGGATCACCCCGGCACCCAATCGCTTTGTGCCGCGATCGAGGCTGCGGGCCACCGCGCCCTTTTCGTCGGCGGCTGCGTGCGCAATTCCCTGCTCGGCGTGCCGGTCGGGGACGTGGACCTTGCCACCGACGCCACGCCCGAGAGCGTGGTCCGCATCGCCGGGGATGCGGGCTTCAAGACCGTCCCCACCGGCATCGACCACGGCACCGTGACCGTGATCGCCGGCGGCGAGCCGCACGAGATCACCACCTTCCGCCGCGACGTCGAAACCGACGGCCGCCGCGCCGTGGTCGCCTTCTCCGACCGGATCGAGGAAGACGCCGCCCGCCGCGACTTCACCATGAACGCGCTTTACGCCGACCGGCGCGGCATCGTGCTCGATCCTCTCGGCGGTCTGCCCGATCTCAAGGCCCGCCGTGTCCGCTTCGTCGGCGACCCGGAAACCCGCATCCGTGAGGATTACCTCCGCATCCTGCGCTTCTTCCGCTTCCACGCCGCCTATGGCGACCCCGAGGGCGGTCTGGATGCCGAAGGTCTCGCTGCCTGCGCTGCGCTGGCCGGGGGGCTGGACGTGATCTCCCGCGAACGCATCCGGGCCGAGTTGAAGAAGCTCCTCTCCGCCCGCGACCCCGCCCCCTCCGTCGCCGCCATGGCGCAAGCCGGCATCCTGGCCCGCGTCCTGCCCGGCGCCGACCCGCGCGCGCTCGCGCCCCTCGCCCACCTCGACGCCGTCCAGCCGCCGCGTTGGCTCCGCCGCCTTGCCGTGCTGGGGGGCGAGACCGCCGACCTGCGGCTGTCGAAGGCCGAGACGCGCGACCTGTCCGCCCTCCGCGCCGCCCTCGGTTCCATGGAGACCCCCGCCGCGCTGGGCTGGCGGCTCGGCAGGGCGCTTGCCGCCGACGCCCTCCTCGCTCGTGCCGCGCTTCTGGAAACGCCGCTTCCGCCCGCCTGGCAGGCCGAGGTCGAACGTGGCGTGGCGGCCCGCTTCCCCGTCACCGCCGCCGACCTCATGCCCGAGCACACCGGCGAGGCTCTGGGCGCGCGGATGAAGCAGCTGCAGGCCCGCTGGCTCGCCTCGGACCTGACCGCCAGCCGCGAGGCGCTGCTGAAAGGGCGTGACAAACTGCCGCGCCTGCGCTAGGGAATCGGCACCCAGGATGGAGACCAGCATGGAAAACGGGATTTCGATCACACTCGCCTGAGTTGACCGTTCCCGTCGTGGCGGTCGCCCACAGGCACCGCTTCACCCCGATGCTGCCACCTTTCCCGGGTCTCCCCAGATGTTCCGTTTCTTCGAAAACCTCGTCGATCCCTATCAGACCTATGTCCAGACCGATGCGCCCCCGCGCCGGCTCTGGCCCTTCCTGCGCGACTATGTCCGCCCCTTCCGCGCGGTCTTTGCCGTCACCGCGCTGTTCTCGGTCGGCAATGCGGTGCTGGACGTCGGCCTGATCTGGTATCTCGGCCGCCTCGTCGACCTGATGTCCGGGCAAAGCCCGCAGGCCTTCCTGGCCAGCCACGGGGCCGAGATCCTGGTCGCCGCGCTGGTCATCCTGATCCTGCGGCCGCTGGTCGCCGGCGGCTCGGTCGGGCTGCTGCACAACACGATCCTCACCAACTTCGGCACGATGATGCGCTGGCGCGCGCACCGCCATGTCCTGCGCCAGCCCGTCGGCTGGTTCGAGAGCGATTTCGCCGGCCGCATCGCCAACCGGATCATGCAGGCCCCCCCGGCGGCGGGCGAGGCGGTGTTCCAGGTCTTCGACATGGCCGCCTTCGCCGCCGCCACCTTCATCGGCGCGCTCCTGATGCTGGCCGAGGCCGACCCCCGGC
Source organism: Tabrizicola soli (assembly GCF_015999335.1). GTDB lineage: Bacteria > Pseudomonadota > Alphaproteobacteria > Rhodobacterales > Rhodobacteraceae > Tabrizicola > Tabrizicola soli. Next base: position 116,909 of record NZ_JAEACP010000009.1, read on the forward strand.
TGATGCTGCCGCTACTGGCCTGGGTGATCGGCTATCTCTGGCTGATGCGCTGGACCATCCGCCGCGCCGGCCCGGCGTCGAAAGCCTCCAGCGATGCGCGGTCGGCGGTGACGGGACGGGTGGTGGACAGCTACACCAACATCCATTCCGTCAAGCTCTTCGCCCATCAGGACGCCGAACTGGACTATGCCCGCGAGGCCATCGAGACCTCGCGCAGGACCTTCCAGACGGAAATGCGCATCGTCACCAAGATGGACGTGGCGCTGACCTTCCTCAACGGGCTGATGATCCTGGGCGTCGGCGGCCTGGCGCTGTGGTTCTGGGTCCAGGGCACGGCCACCGTCGGCGTGGTCGCTGCGGCCCTGGCGCTGGTCCTGCGCATCAACTCGATGACCTACTGGATCATGTGGGCCTCGACCAACCTCGTCCAGAACCTCGGCACGCTCGCCGAGGGGATGGAGACCATCGCCCAGCCCGTCACCCTCACCGACCACCCCGGCGCCCGCCCGCTGGAGTTCAGGCAGGGCCTGATCCAGATCCAGGGCGTCTCGCACCACTACGGCCGGGGCTTCGGCGGCCTGCGCGACGTGACGCTGACCCTCCGCCCCGGCGAGAAGATCGGCGTCGTCGGCCGCTCGGGCGCGGGGAAGTCCACGCTGGTCAAGCTGATGCTGCGTTTCTACGACAGCGAATCCGGCGCGATCCTGATCGACGGGCAGAACGTCGCCGAGGTCACGCAGGAAAGCCTGCGCCAGAACATCGGCATGGTGCAGCAGGACAGCAGCCTCCTCCACCGCTCGGTGCGCGAGAACATCCTTTACGGCCGCCCCGACGCGACCGAGGCCGAGATGATCGCCGCCGCGCAGAAGGCCGAGGCGCATGACTTCATCCTCACGCTCGAGGACCCGCAGGGCCGCCGGGGCTATGACGCCCATGTCGGCGAAAGGGGCGTCAAGCTCTCCGGCGGCCAGCGCCAGCGCGTCGCCATTGCCCGCGTCCTCCTGAAGGACGCGCCGATCCTGATCCTGGACGAAGCCACCTCCGCGCTGGACAGCGAGGCCGAGGCCGCGATCCAGGCCGCGCTCTACGGCGTGATGCAGGGCAAGACGGTGATCGCCATCGCCCACCGCCTGTCGACCATCGCCGCGATGGACCGGATCGTCGTCCTGGAGGACGGCCAGGTGGTCGAGGACGGAACCCATGCCGAACTTCTGCGCCGGAACGGCCTTTATGCCCGCTTCTGGGCCCGGCAATCCGGCGGCTTCATCGGGCTGGAGGAGGACGCGGCGGAATAGGCAGGCCCGTCGATGGCTTCGTCACTCCTCGCAGGTCCCCCGAGGAGGAGACGAAGTCGAACGGGGAGGGGTCGCGTCCATTCGCCCTTGCTTCACCGCGCCCCCCGGCCTACCTCTCCCCCATGAGCGCGCTTCAAAGCCTCGGCTCCCTCATCGACGCCTTCCGCCCCGCCGACGGCCCGCCGCCGACGCGGCTGGGCGCCTTCATGCGCTGGGCGCTGGCGGGAAGCTGGCCGATGCTGGTCGCGGCCGGCCTCCTCTCCTCGCTCGCCGGGGTGACCGAAGTCGTCTCGGCCCTGATCCTCGGCTGGGTGATCGACGCCGCCGTCTCCTCCGGCCCCGCCGATTTCTTCGGGCAGCACGGCAGCCTGATCCTCTGGTTCCTGGTCTTCTACCTGGTCCTGCGCCCGCTGGCCTTTGCCGTCTCCTCTGCCTCGAACAGCATCATCATCGGGCCGAACGTCCTGCCGCTGGTGCTGTCGCGCCTGCACCGCTGGACGCTGGGCCAGGCCGTCACCTTCTTCGACAACGATTTCGCCGGGCGCATCGCGCAAAAGCAGATGCAGGCCGCCCGGGCCGTCACCGATGTCGCGACCGAGGTGATCAACACCGTCTGCTTCGCGCTCGCCTCCGTCATCGGCTCGGTCGCCTTCCTTGTCGCCGTCGATGCCAAGGTGGCCGTGGCGCTGATGGTCTGGCTCGTTGCCTACCTGTTCCTGATCCGCTTCTTCCTGCCGGTGGTCCGCAAGAATTCCGCCGCCCGCGCCTCGTCCCGCGCCATGGTTTCGGGTCAGGTGGTCGACACGATCACCAACATCAAGACCGTCAAGCTTTTTGCCCATGCCGCCTTCGAGGACCGCGTGGCTCTCGACGCGATGGAGGTCTTCCGCGAACGCTCCCTCGAGTTCGGCGTCATCTCCACCTGGTTCCGCTTTGCGCTGATGCTTCTGGCCGGGGTGCTGCCGGTCCTCCTGATCGGCGGCACCGTCATGCTCTGGCAGGCGGGCAGCGCCACCGCCGGCGACATCGCCGCCGCCGGGGCCATCGCGCTGCGGATCGCGCAGATGTCGGGCTGGGTCAGCTTCACCCTCATGTCGATCTACACCTCGGTGGGCGAGGTCGAGGACGGGATGCGCACCCTTTCCGTCCCGCACACCCTGACCGACGCGCCCGAGGCCCTGTCCCTGCCCCGCGTCCGGGGCGAGATCCGCTTCGACCACGTCACCTTCGCCTATGGCCGGCAGCGCGGTGGCGTCCAGGACATCGACCTGACCATCCGCGCCGGGGAAAAGCTGGCCATCGTCGGCGCTTCCGGGGCGGGGAAATCCTCGCTCGTCTCGCTCCTCCTGCGGCTTTACGACCCCGAACAGGGCCGCATCACCCTGGACGGCCACGACCTGCGACAGGTGACGCAGGAAAGCCTGCGCCGCCAGATCGGCATGGTCACGCAGGAAACCGCGATGTTCAATCGCAGCGCGCGCGACAATATCGCCTACGGCCGACCCGAGGCGTCCGAGGCCGAGATCATCGCCGCCGCCAAGGCCGCCGAGGCGGATGAGTTCATCCTGAACATGCTCGACCACCAGAACCGCAAGGGCTACGACGCCTTCCTGGGCGAACGCGGGGTCAAGCTCTCCGGGGGTCAGCGCCAGCGCATCGCGCTCGCCCGCGCCTTCCTGAAGGACGCGCCGATCCTAGTGCTGGACGAGGCGACCTCGGCGCTGGACTCCGAGGTCGAGGCAAGCATTCAAGAGGCGCTGGGCCGGGTGATGCAGGGCAAGACCGTGCTGGCCATCGCGCACCGCCTCTCGACCATCGCCGCGATGGACCGGATCATCGTGATGGATCAGGGCCGGATCGTCGAACAGGGCAGCCATGCCGAGTTGCTGGAGCGCAGCGGCCTTTACGCCCGCTACTGGAACCGGCAATCTGGCGGCTTCATCGGCACCGAAGACGAAGCGGAAGCAGCAGAGTGATCGTCACCATCGACCGGCTGGGCCATCTGGGCGACGGGATCGCCCCCGGCCCGATCTTCGTCTCCGGCGTCCTTCCGGGTGAGGTGGTCGAGGGCACGCCCGACGGCGACCATCTGCTGAACCCCAAGATCATCACCCCCTCGCCCGACCGGGTGAAACCGCCCTGCCGCCACGCCCGTGCCTGCGGCGGCTGCCAGCTGCAACACGCCTCCGATGCCTTCGTCGCCGGATGGAAGCAGGAGGTCGTGGCCAATGCGCTTGCCGGCCAGGGCCTGACCGCCGAATTCCTGCCCCTCGTCACCTCGCCCGCCAGGTCCCGCCGCCGCGCGACGCTCTCTGCCCGCCGCACCAGGTCCGGCGTGCTGATCGGCTTCCACGCCCGCGCTTCGGACACCCTGGCCGAGATCCCCGATTGCCGGCTCCTCCATCCCGGCATCCTCGCCGCCTTCCCCGGCCTGCAGGCGCTGGTCCAGGCCGGCGGCTCGCGTACGACCGAGCTGTCGCTGCAAGTCACCCTCACCCGTGGCGGCCCCGATGTCAGCGTTACTGGCGGCAAGCCCCTCGACTCCACCCTCCGCCTCGACCTCGCCCGCCTGGTCGAGGCGCATGGCTTCTCCCGCCTGACCTGGGATGGCGAGACCGTCGCGCTGCGCGACCGCCCCGCGCTGACCATGGGCCAGGCCACCGTCATCCCCCCCGCCGGCGCCTTCCTGCAAGCCACGGCCGAGGGCGAAGCCGCCCTCCTGTCCGCTGTCCGCCAGGCGCTTGGTCCGCAGAAGCGCGTCGTCGACCTCTTCTCCGGCATCGGCACCTTCGCCCTTCCCCTCGCCGAAACCATGGAGGTCCATGCCGTCGAGGGCGATGCCGCGATGACCCGCGCCCTCGACCTCGCCGCCCGCGGCACCCCCGGCCTCCACCGCGTCACGACCGAAACCCGCGACCTCTTCCGCCGCCCGCTGGAGCCGGACGAACTGAAACCCTTCTCCGCAGCCGTCATCGACCCGCCCCGCGCCGGGGCCGAGGCGCAGACCGACCGCCTTGCCGCCAGCGCCATCCCGGTGATCGCCGCCGTCTCCTGCAACCCGGTCACCTTCGCCCGCGACGCCCGCAGCCTGACCGATGCCGGATACCGCCTCGACTGGGTGCAGGTCGTCGACCAGTTCCGCTGGTCCACCCATGTCGAACTGGTGGCCCGCCTGTCACGCTGACGTTTCCGTGAACCCTGCGACAGCCTGACCGTCTTTGCAGACGGGCCAGAATCCTGTATCCATGGGACAAAAAAGGGGCAGACGGTCACAGGCATGCGCGGCTTCGGTATTCTGGTTCTCCTGGTGGTCATGCTGGGTCTTGCCGGTTGCGGCAACAGCAAGTTCCGCCGCTACAACGGGCCCGAGGTCACTCAGGTCCAGGTCCACAAGACCGAGCGGAAGATGTATCTCTTCCACCATGACCGCGTGCTGAAATCCTACGACATCGCGCTCGGCTTCGCGCCCCAGGGCCACAAGCAGTTCGAAGGCGACGGCAAGACGCCCGAGGGCACCTATTACATCAGCCACAAGAACCCGAACTCGAACTACCACCTGTCGCTCGGCATCTCCTACCCGAACCCGAACGACATCGCCTTCGCTGAAGCGCAGGGCAAGTCGCCGGGCGGAGAGATCTTCATCCATGGCGGGCCCAGGGGCCGGATCAGCCAGCGCGACTGGACCTTTGGCTGCGTCGCGCTGACCGACAAGCAGATGGAAGTGGTCTATTCCATGGTCAGGCCGGGCACGCCGATCGTTATCCTGCCCTGAACGGAAAAGGGCGCCCTCAGGCGCCCGTCACCATCGTCCACCAGATCTTGCCGCCCGGTTCCTGATACCAGGCAAAGCCGATCTGCCGCGCCGAGGGATCCATGATCACCGCGCGGGTGTCCGGCTGCGCCATCCAGGTGGACAGCGTGACCAGTTCCGTCTCGTAGGTCTCCGAGATCAGCTCGCCCACCAGGCGCCCGGTATAGCCGGCCCGCTGCACCCGGACCAGCGGCGACGACCCGTCCGAGCCGAAGTGCCAGGGCCGGTTCTGCACCGACATGTCGCGCGAATGCGTCGCGGCGGCGGCGTTCAGCCGCGAATCGAAGGTCAGCGGCGTCAGCGACTTGGCCGAGCGCAGCGTGTTCACCGCATCCAGGAGGCGGAAGGACACCAGCTGCTCGTCCTGGGGCTTGATCCGATAGACCTGCGGCAGCGGCTTGCCGTCCGCGCCCAGCGTCGGCCCCCGCACCGGAGTGCAGGCAGCAAGCGCCAGGCCCGCGCCTGACAGCAGAAACATGCGTCTTTCCATTGCATCCACCAGATCTCGCCGCGCTGGGGCGGCCTTCCGCCCCTCTCTAGCGAAAGCCCGTGCAAGGATCAAACGGGCTTTCTGCCGATCGGCGAAAGCTAACGGGTCTTTGAATTGCGAGGCGGTCACAAAGCGGTTATAGGACGCGAAAACACCCTATGAGAGCAGGAGAGACACCAGAATGACGAAGGGCATCATCACCCGTCGTTCTCTGCTTGGCGGCGCTGCGGGCATGGCCGGGCTGGCCGCGCTCCCGTCGCTGGCGCAGGACGCCACCACCGAATTCACCGCGCCGGCCTCCAGCACGGTGCGCAACAACGTCTCCAGCTTCCGCATGTTGCAGTGGCAGGACTATTTCGACAACACGCGCAACGGGGCGATCCTCGTCGACATCACCTCGCGCGCGCTGCACTACTGGTCGGATGACCAGTCGATCTACCGCCTCTACCCGACCTCTGTCCCCCTGTCCGAGGATCTGACCCGCCGCGGCCGGACCGAGGTGGTGCAGAAGGTGATGAACCCGACCTGGCGCCCGACCCCCGCCATGCTGGAGCGCAACCCCGAATGGCCGACCGTGGTCGAGGGCGGCGCCAAGGACAACCCGCTGGGCACCCGCGCGCTCTATCTCTCCTGGACCTACTACCGGATCCACGGCACCCACGACACCCGCAAGATCGGACGGAAGTCCTCGAACGGCTGTATCGGCCTGTACAACGAGCACATCGAGGAACTGTTCGCGATGGCGAATGTCGGGACGCAGGTGCTGCTGATCTGACCCGGCCAAACTTCGGCTTCATGGGACCGCAGGCACCCGCCTGCGGTCCCTTGCTTTTCCGGGCTTACCCCAGCAGGTCGCGCATCACGCGGTCGAAGATCGCCACGCCCTGCGGGATCAGGCCGTCGGGGAAGTCGAAATCCGGGTTGTGCAGCGCCGGCGACGCCTCGCCCGAGCCCAGCAGGAACATCGCCGCTTTCGCCTGCCCGCCGAACAGCCCGAAATCCTCGGATGCGCGCATCGGCAGGCCGGTTTCAGAGTGCTTCATTCCCAACGCCTCCAGCGCGCGAAGGATCGCCCTGGCGCTGTCGGCATGGTTCACACAGGCGGCAAAGCGGTCGTGGTGGCTGAACTCCAGCCCCAGCCCGTGCCGCTCGGCCAGATCGCGCGCCAGGGTCGTCACCTCTTCGCGCAGCGCCGCCATGTCGGCATCCGCAAGGGTGCGCAGGGTCAGCCACAGTTCGCCCTCGCCCGGAGTGATGCCGAAAGCCGGCTCTCCCATCCGGGCATGGCAGATGCTGACCAGCCGGAAACCGGGTTCCAGCCGGCCACCCGGACCGGCGGCAAGCGCCGCGGGCATCAACGCCGCCAGCGCCAGCGCGGGCGAAACACCCGTCTCCGGCTGCGAGGCATGCGCCGTCCGCCCGCGGAACAGCACCCGCAGCCCTTCCGAGGCGCAGTTCGCCGGGCCGGGCGCGATGATGACTTGTCCCACCGGATGGCCCGGCATGTTGTGCAGCGCAAAGGCCCAGTCCGGCCGGATCGCGGCAAAGCGAGGATCGACCAGCACCGCCGCCGCGCCGGAACCGTCCTCCTCCGCCGGCTGGAACAACAGGATCACCCGTCCCCGCGCCGGCCCCTCGCGCGAAAGCAGTCGCGCAAGCCCCAGAAGGATCGTCGAATGGCCGTCATGTCCGCAGAGATGCCCCTTGCCCGGAATGGCGGAGCGGTGGCTGACCTCCGACTGTTCCTCGATCGGCAGGGCATCCAGTTCCGACCGGAACATCACGGTCGGCCCCGGCTCGGCAGCCTGCCAGACCGCCGCGACGCCATGGCCGCCAAGGCCCGTCAGGATCTGGTCAGGGGCAAGCGCCTGCAGCGCAGCCACGACCTCGGCCGCGGTCCATTCTTCCTGCCCCGACACTTCCGGGTGGCGATGCAGGTGGTGGCGGAATTCGGTCAGCTCGGCGATGTCGCTGTTCGTCAGGCGCATGGAATCCTCCGTCGGATCAAAGCATCGCCCCTGCCGCACGGGGCGGCAAGCCGCAAAGCGCCCGGCCGGAGCCTGCTTTCCTTTGCGGAAGGAAGGTTAAGACTTCCCTAACGCGCCTCCGCAACCCCTTGAAATCGTTTCGCCTGCCCCGCTGTCCATGCGTGGACAGCTTAGACCTTCGGCAGCCAGCCGCCCAGGTTCTCCTCGATCACCGCGACGAGGGCCTCGATATGGGCGGGTTCGTCGTTCAGGCAGGGGATGTAGGTGAACTCCTCGCCCCCCGCATGCAGGAAGGCCTCCCGGATCTCGCCGTTGATCTCTTCCAGCGTCTCGATGCAGTCGGCCGAGAAAGCCGGCGCCATCACCGCGATCCGCTTCTTCCCCGCCTTCGCCAGCTCGGCCACATGCTCGACCGTATAGGGCCGCAGCCATTCCTCCGGGCCGAAGACCGACTGGAAGGTCGTGTCGATCGACCCCTTCTCCCACCCCAGCCTCTCGCGCAGCAGGCGCGAGGTCTTCTGGCACTGGCAGTGATAGGGGTCGCCCTCCATCAGGTAGCGTTTCGGCATGCCGTGGTAGCTGGCGACCAGCACGTCCGGCCGGGTTTCCAGCTTGCCATAGGCCGCCTCGACCGAGCGGGCGAGGGCCTCGATATACAGGGGATGCTCGAAATACTCCGCCACGGTCCGCACCGCCGGCTGCCGCTTCTCCTGCATCAGGGCGCGGAAGAACTGGTCGTTCGCCGTGGCCGAGGTCGCGCCGGCGTAATGGGGGTAGAGGGGGAAGAACAGGATCTTCTCGCAGCCTGCCTCGACCATGGCCCGGACCTTCGCCTCGGTCGAGGGATTGCCGTAGCGCATGCAGAAATCGACCATGACCTCGCCCCCGTGCCGGGCGGCAAGCGCCTCGGCCAGCGCGGCAGTCTGCGCCTTGGTGATCGTCAGCAGCGGGCTTTCGTTCAACTCGTGGTTCCAGATCAGCTTGTAGTTCGCGCCCGAGGAAAACGGCCGCTTCGACAGGATGATCAGCTGGAGAAGCGGCTGCCACTTCCAGCTGGCGTAATCGACCACCCTTTTGTCAGAAAGGAACTCGCTCAGATAGCGGCGCATCGACCAGTAGTCGTAGTTGTCCGGCGTCCCGAGATTCGCGACCAGCACGCCGATCCTAGCCTTGCGGACGGGCGGGTGGTCGGCGGGGGCATGGGCCAGCCGGCCCTCGCCGGGGCGCAGGGGAGAAGTGTCGGATTTGGCGTCACGCATCGCGAGGATCCTGCTTGTTCCCTGCGGGAGATAAAGGCTTCCCGCGCGGGGTCAACCGTCCAGCGGCTTCTCGGGCACCCCCAGCGCATCCGCCAGCCTTGCCTTGGCCGAACCGGGGCGGAGCGGTTTCTGCTGGCTCTCGTGCGGGGCCCAGCCGGTGAGGAACACCAGCTCGAAGGTGGCGGGCAGGTGGCCCTCTGGCGTCGCGAGGCCCTGGTAGACCGCCGCCGCCGCGCCGATGACCGAACGGCGGGTGAAGTGGCGCGGCCGCGTGGCCAGCGCGCTCGTCTCGCCCATCGCGCGCAGGTCGCCCACCAGGCGGCCGAAGTCGCGGTAGTGGACCACCTGGGTCACGCTGTCCGCCACCGGCAGCGCGAATCCGGCCCGCTGCATCAGCGCGCCAAGGTCCCGGATCTCGCCCATCGGCAGGACGCGCGGGGAAAGGCCGCCGGTGACCTGCGATTCGGCCTCGGCCAGGCTGGCGCGCAGTTCGTGCAGCGTCCGTCCGCCGGGGAAAACCGCAAGGAACAGCCCGTCCGGCCGCAGGGCGCGCAAGCCCTGCACCAACTGGCCCAGCGGATCGTTCGCCCAGTGCAGCGCCATGGCGTGAATCACCAGGTCATGCGCGCCGGGAGTGAGCGCCAGGACCTCGTCATCCGGCACGACCGGGGCGAAACCGGACCAGATTTCGGGGTGGCCGCTGATCACCACGGGCGACGTAAACGTCCTGTTAACCTCGGCGAGTCTTTCCTGGACATCGGCAAGCGCCAGCCGGTGCAGGAACAGCGAATCGGCATGGCCGGGCAGGCGCAGGGCGCGCTGGCGCTGGCGGAGAAGGGCGGGGCGGTCGGTCAGGATGGGCGGCTGTGTCATCGCGCGCGAAGATGCGGAGGACCGGATGGGATTGCAAGCCGCGCTGCAGGTGATCTACCCGCCGCAATGCCTCAGCTGCGCGGCCCCGGTCGCCAGTGACTTTGGCCTTTGCGCCGATTGCTGGCGTGAGACGCCGTTCGTCGCGGGCCTGGCCTGCGACCAGTGCGGCATCCCCCTGCCGGGCGGCGAGGCGGGGGAGGTCGCGCAATGCGACGACTGCATCGCCATCGCAAGGCCCTGGGACCGGGGCCGCGCGGCGCTGGTCTATCGCGACAACGGGCGGCGGCTGGTGCTGGCGCTGAAGCATGGCGACCGGATGGACCTGGCACGACCGGCGGGCGGCTGGATGCTGAAGGCGGCGCGGCCCATCCTGCAACCTGGGATGCTGGTGGTGCCGGTGCCGCTGCACTGGCTGCGGCTGTTCCGGCGCAGGTTCAACCAGGCCGCGCTCTTGTCCGGCGCGGTGGCGCGGGGGGCGGGGCTGGACCATTGCCCGGATGCGCTGGTCCGCCAGCGCAACACCGGCAGCCAGGACGGCAAGACCCGCGACTCCCGCTTTGCCAATCTGGTGGATGCTTTCGCTGTCCCCCGCCGCCGCATGGCAAGGGTCGAGGGGCGCGACATCCTGCTGGTGGACGATGTGATGACCTCGGGCGCGACCTTCGCGGCGGCGACCGGGGCGCTGGTCTCGGCCGGTGCCCGCTCGGTCAACGTCTTGTGTCTGGCGCGCGTTGCGAAAGACGGGTGATTGCCTATAGTCGGGCGCAAATGAGGTTTTCCATGCGTCCCGTCGAAATCTACACCACCCCGACCTGCGGCTATTGCGCCATGGCCAAGCGGCTGTTGCAGCGCAAGGGCGTGACCTATCGCGAGATCGACGTCAGCGCCGATCCCAGCTTGCGCGCGGCCATGGTGCAGCGCGCCGACGGGCGGCGGACGGTGCCGCAGATCTTCATCGGGCCGGTGCATGTCGGCGGCTCGGACGACCTGCATGCGCTGGAGCATGCGGGCAAGCTTGACGCGTTGCTGGCCGACTGATGCGCAGCGCCCTGATCCAGTTGAACGTGTCCGACGATCCGGCGGCGAACCTGCCGGTGACGCTGGACCTTGTGCGGCAGGCCGTGGCCGGGGGCGCGGGCTTCGTCCTGACGCCGGAACTGACGAACGGTCTCTCCTCCAGCCGCGCCTGGCAGCGCAGCGTCTTCCGGCACGAGGAGGAGGACGCGACCCTTGCCGCCCTGCGCGCCGAGGCGAAGGCGGCGGGGATCTGGCTGCTGATCGGCTCCCTGGGCCTGCTGACCCATGACGCGGACGGCCGCTTTGCCAACCGCAGCCTGCTGGTCGGCCCGGATGGCGGGATCGCGGCCCGCTATGACAAGATCCACATGTTCGACGTCAATGTCTCGGCAACCGAGGTCTATCGCGAGAGCGAGGGATATCGGCCGGGCACCCGCGCGGTGGTGGCCGAGACGCCCTTTGCCCGGCTGGGGATGAGCGTCTGCTACGACATCCGCTTCCCGGCGCTGTACCGGCGGCTGGCGCAGGGCGGGGCGCAGGTGATCACGGTTCCGGCGGCCTTCAACCACATCACCGGCGCGGCGCATTGGGAAACCCTGCTGCGCGCAAGGGCGATCGAGACCGGCTGTTTCGTCCTGGCTCCGGCGCAGACCGGCTTTCACCCCGAGACGGGTGGCAAGGGCCGCCGCACGCATGGCCACTCGCTGGCCATCGCGCCCTGGGGCGAGGTGCTGGCCGATGCGGGAACCGCACCGGGGGTGACCTTCGTCGACCTCGACCTGGCGCGGGTCGAGGAGGCGCGTCACCGCGTGCCCTCGCTCTCGCATGACCGGGACTTCGACGGGCCATGAGCGCCGAGAAGTCGGAGGACATCGCCGTCGCCCTGTTCGGCGAGCTGTTCATGGCCGACCAGCTGGCGCGGAACCGGATTTCGAAGGTTCTTCCCAAGGGGATGGAGCTGTCGCATTTCTCGGTCCTGAACCATCTGGCGCGGATCAATGACGAGCGTACTCCGGCGCAGCTGGCGCGGGCCTTCCATGTCACGCGGGGGGCGATGACCAACACGCTCTCGCGGCTGGAATGGGCCGGCCATGTCCACATCCGCCCCGATTGGGAGGACGCGCGGCAGAAGTTCGTCGCCATCAGCCCCTCGGGCCGGGCGGCGCGGGATTCCGCCGTGGCGGCCGTGGTGCCCCTGATCGCCGATGTGGTGCAGTCGATCGGCGCCGACCGGGTGCGGGCGCTGGTAACGGTCCTGCGCGAACTGCGGGTGCGGCTGGAAGAGGACTAGCCATGGCATCCATGCCATGCGCCGGGCCTTTGATTCGGGGGGCGGCGGTTAGGTCTTGCCCTGCCCTGCCGAACTTCGCATAGACTGGCGCGGTATTCCGGGAAACGTGGAAACCATGCCGCAGACGCGCCTTCTTGCCCTTCTCGCCCTTGGCACCGCCCTTTCCGGCCTGCCCGCCGCAGCGGAAATGCCGAAATCGCTGAATCTGAACGGGGCGACGGGCCTGATCGACATGCCTTCGGGCGAGGCGCAGGAAGACGCGCGCTTCACCTTCTCGACCGCGCTGATCGGGCCGGTCACCCGCTCCTCCATCAGCTTCCAGATCACGGAGCGGCTCTCCGGCACGTTCCGGTTCCAGGTCTGGCGCGACTGGGACACGATCATCCCCGGCGATGACAAGTTCGAGGATCGCAGCTTCGACCTGCGCTACCAGATTTTGAAGGAAGGGACCTATGTCCCGGCGCTGACCATCGGCCTGCAGGATTTCACCAGCGAGGGGAAATTCTCGTCGGAATACCTGGCCGCGACCAAGAATTTCGGCGAGCGGCTGAAGCTGACGGCGGGCCTCGGCTGGGGCCGGATGGGCAGCTACGGCGGGATCGGCGCGCCCTTCGGCGATCGTCCCGCGCTGCCGGAAAGCGACTGGGGTACCCCGAACGTGGACCAGTGGTTCCGGGGCGAGGCCGCGCCCTTCGCGGGCGTGGAATACAAGATCAGCGACCAGTGGACCTTCAAGGCGGAATATTCCTCGGATGATTATGTGCTGGAGGAGGAGCGGGGCCTGATCGAGCGCGACAGCCCGTTCAACTTCGGCTTCGAATACCAGCGCGGCCCGAACATGCGCTATGGCCTCTACTCGCTTTACGGCACCGAGGTCGCCTTCGCCTTCCACCTGATCCTTGATCCCAAGACCCGCGCCACCGGCGGGGTGATGGGAGCCGCGCCGGTTCCGGTGAAGGCCCGCCCCGCGCGCACCGCCGACCCCGAGGCCTATGACGGCGGCTGGGTCACGCAGGCCGATGCCGGGCCGCTTCTGCGCAAGAACCTGGCCAAGCGGCTGGCAAGCGACGGGATCGCGATCGAGAACCTGTCCTATACCGCGACCACGGCGCAGATCCGCATCCGCTCGAACCGGATCGACGCCGGGGCGCAGGCCATCGGCCGCACCGCCCGCGCCCTCAGCCATGTCATGCCCGCTTCGGTCGAGACCTTCGAGATCGTGCCGGTGGTCAACGGCATGGGGGCGTCCAAGGTCACCATCCGCCGCTCCGACCTCGAGCAGCTGGAATATGCCGCCGACAACGGCTCGCTCCTGCGGCAGCGGGTGACGATCACCGATGCCGGGCCGCTTCCGGCCAATGCGGTGGGCGACGACGGCCTTTACCCGAAATTCCGCTGGAGCCTGAAGCCCGCGCTGAAGCTGAGCGAGCCCCTGAAGGGCGACGTCGGCCTGCGGCTGGCGGCCAGCTATGACATCCGCCCCGGACTGGTGCTGAGCGGGGCGGTCTACAAGCGCGTGCTCGGCAATGTGGATCGTGACGGCGCATATTCCGATTCGACCCTGCCGCATGTCCGCACCGACAATTCGCGCTACAGCAAATATGCCGATCCGGGGCTCGAGCAGTTGACGCTGGCCTGGTATTCCCGCCCGGCGACCGACATCTATTCGCGCGTGACGCTGGGCTACCTTGAGCGGATGCACGCGGGCATCTCGGGCGAGGTGCTGTGGAAGCCGGTGGACAGCCGTTTCGCGCTGGGCGCCGAGGTCAACTATACCAGGCAGCGCGATACCGATGGCGGGTTCGGCTTCGACGAATACGACTATGACGTGGTGACCGGCCATGTCTCGGCCTATTACGACTTCGGCAACGGCTATCTGGGCCAGCTGGACGTGGGCAAGTACCTGGCCGGCGACCTGGGCGCCACGGTTTCGCTGGACCGCGTCTTTGCCAACGGCTGGCGCGTCGGCGCCTTCGCCACCGTGACCGACGTCAGCACCGAGGAATTCGGCGACGGCGGCTTTGACAAGGGCATCCGCTTCACCATCCCGCTGACCTGGGCGATGGGCACCGAGACCCGGCAGACCTTCGCCGCCACCCTGCGGACCGATACCGGCGACGGCGGCGCGAGGGTGGATGTGGACGGGCGGCTTTACGAGTCGATCCGCGAATACCACACCCAGTCGCTCGACCCCGACTGGGGGAGGGTCTGGCGGTGAGCGCGGTGTCCCGGCTGACCGCCGCCCTTGCCGTCCTGGCCCTGCTGGCCGCCTGCGGCAGCGAGAAATCCGAACCCTCGCCCATGGGCGCGGCAGTCGGCACGCTGGCCAAGGCGACCCTCTCGCGCATGAGCGCCCGCCGCGCGGGAGGCGAGGCCAAGACCCCCGCTGCGCCCAGCCGGGCCGAGATCGAGAAATACGGCATGCCGATCCTGCGCGCGGTGATCCCGTCGCGCGGGGCGGATGCGCTGGTCACGATCAGCGACAGGAAAGGTCCGGTCGTGACCTGGAGCACCACCGACGGCACCACCTTCAGCCTGCGCGACGGCGTGCTGATCCAGACGCGCGGCCTTGGTCCCGACCTGATGTCCGCCCGCGCCCCCAGCCTCGGGCAGTTGCGCCAGAACGGCGGGACGCACCAGCGGGTCTATTACTTCCTCGGGGCAGATGACCGGACCACGACGCGGACCTATGACTGCACGGTCCAGGTCAGGGGCGGCGAAAGCGTCACGATCTTCGGCCGCGCCCATGCCACCACCCGCGTGACCGAGGAATGCGTCCGTCCGCAAGGCAGGATCACCAACGAGTTCTGGCTGGAAGGCGCGACCGTCCGCAAGTCGCGGCAATGGGTCAGCGGACTGACCGGCTACATCGACCTCGAGCGCGTGGTGGACTGATTCGGACCCGTCGGATGCCGGGGCTGTATCCTTGATGCAACGGAATCGGGTCTCATGCCGAATTTCTTAACCTTCATTGGGCCTTGCACCTGCAAATGATGTCGTTCCGGTTGCCGGAACACGGGTTGGTGATAGGCTGATCCGGTGCAAGTCCAAGTCCAACCCTGGAGGTTCGAATGAAGAAACTTGTAACTGGTGTTCTCGCGTCTTCTCTTCTGGCGTCGGCAGCTTTTGCCGGCGGCCCCGTCGTCGTGGTCGAGGAAGAGGTTCCGGTGGTCGAGGAACGGCCCGGCTCTTCGGCCGGCATCCTGCCGCTGCTGCTGATCCCGATCATCCTCTGCGTCGCGCTGTGCGGCAATGACGATGACGAGGAGGCAGGTTGATCCATCGCCTCTAGATCACCTCGAAGGAACAGCCCGCCGCACCGGCGGGCTGTTTTCGTTTCAGTAGTCGCGCTCCAGGAAGATGCCGACGCCGGTCTCGCCATCGGCCCCGACGCGGGCCTTCAGCGTCACGCCCTCGCGCAGGTCGAGGTTCAGGTTGATCCGGCTGGTGCCGCCCTGCCCGACCTCCACCTCGGTATAGACGTTCTCGGACAGGTATTTCCCCGCCCGCAGCGCCGCCGAGCCATCGTCCGAGGTCGTGATGTCCAGGTCGTCCAGCCCGAACCCCTGCCGCAGCCTGTTCACCAGCCCCTCGCCCCCGCGCCCGGCCAGGGTCGCCACGGCGTTCGCCAGTTGCAGCGCCTGCAAGGGTGACAGGTGCTGCAACCCGTGCCCGAACAGAAGCTGCGACAGCACCTCCTCCTGCGGCAGGTCGGGGGTCGAGGTGAAGCTGACCACCGGATCATCCGCCGGGCCGTCCACGTTCACATAGCTGATGATCCCGTCGTTCTCGCTGCTGGCGGAAATGCGGATCAGCGGGATGAAACTGCCCTCCAGCTCCAGATCCGCACGCGACAGGACTAGGCGCTTGCCCAGGATGTCGATCCGGCCCCGCACCAGTTCGAACGCGCCCGAGGGGATGACCGCCGCCGTGGTGCCGCCCAGCCGGATCTCGCCTCCCAGTTCGGCGTCGATCCCCCGGCCGCGCAGAAAGATCTGGTTCGGTGCCGCGATCAGCAGGTCCAGCCCGAACGCCCGCTCCGCACTGCCGCCCCGCCCCGCGCGGCTCTCGTCCAGAAGCCCGGCCTTGCGCCTTGTGTCGCGCACGGCGGCGGGTTCGTTGCGGTGCCGCAGCGCCATCAGCGCCGCAGCCGAGGAGAAGCCGCTCGACGGCACCCGAAGCTCGGCCTCGCGCAGGTCCAGCCGCCCGGCGATCAGCGCGCCCCCGGCCAGCGGGCCGTCGATCGTCACCGCACCGTCCAGCACCGCATCGTAAAGCTCGGGGTCGTAGAGCCGCACCCCCGCCAGCGCCACCGACAGGTTCGCCGGGAACGGAGCCGTCAGCCCCACCGGCCCGTCCAGCCGCAGCTGCCCCCCGGTCGAGGGCCGCCCGGTCAGCGAGACCTGCGCCTGCCCCCCCTCCAGCCGCGCCATGGCCTGCACATTCTCCAGCGCGAGGCCAAGACCCGGATCGGTGGCCCGCCCGTCCGCAAGCGTCACGCTTCCCGAAACCGAGGCCAGCCGGAACGGCCCGTTCAGCCGCAGATCATAGGACAAGGCCCCATCCACCGCCCGGGGCGAGAGGAATACGTTCGCCAACCCCGCCCGCCCGGTGCCGGTGATGCTCAGGTCGCCCGAGGCGAATCCCGCCGCGACCCGCCCCGAAATCCGCGCGTCGATGCCGCCCGGCCCGCGCAGTGCGGCGGACAGCTCGGTTCCTGTCTCATCCTGGCTTGCCTGGCCGTCCAGCGTCACCGGCCCCTGGAAATCCGGCAGCAGCAGTCCGACATTGGCCAGCCGTCCGGTCAGGTTCAGCCGCCTTGGGATGCTGTCCCCCTCCGCGCTGGCCAGGACTTCCAGTTGCGGGTTCGCCAGGCTGGCCCGGTCGATCAAGAGCCGCCCGTCCCGCAGCTGCGCCGCCAGCGCAACGCGGCTGGTCCCGGCCAGCAGGCGGTCGGCCTCCGGGTTGCCCAGCCGGATCCCCCGGCCCTCGCCCTCGGCCGTCAGCATCCCCGATTCCGGTGTGCCCCTGAACGTCACCTCCAGCCCCAGACCGCCGCCGAAACCGCCGCCCAGGTCAGCCAGATCGGCAAAGTCCAGCCGTCCGGTCAGGTCCGACCCTGCGGTCGCGACCGTGCCCGAGGCGGTAAGCACCAGACTGCGGGCGGTCAGCGCCATTTGGCGCAGCCGGGTGCCGGTCTCGTCCCGCAGGATCGAGGCGCTGGCGCTGGATCGTCCCGCCAGAAGCCGGTCCAGCGCCGGGATGCCAAGGCTCAGGCCCTGCGCCTCGACATCGACCTGTCCGTCGATCATCCCCGACAGCAGGCCTACGAAGCCCTCGGCCCGGATCGTCCCGCTGCCGCCCACCGCGCGGCCCATAAGCGCCGAGAAGCGCGACAGGTCCTGCGCCGTGACCGTGATCCGCCCCCCGGTCCGCAGCCCGCCCTCCAGCCCGCCGACGGCCAGCTGGCCCAGCAGTTCATAATCCTGACCCGTCAGGGTCAGGTTCGACAGGTTCAGGTCGCCGCCCTGCAGCGCGTGGAATTTCAGGCTGCCGGTCAGCCCCGGCCCCAGCGCCGCCGCAAGGCCGGGGTCCGAGGGCGCAAGATCGCGCAGCGCCAGCGACAGCGTGCCGCCCACCGTCTTGCCCGCCGGGGTCCGCCCGATCCGGCCCGAGCCTTCCAGCCGCGCCTCGCCCAGCCGCAGATCGCTCCGCTCCAGCCCCTGCAGCGTGACCGCGCCACGCCAGCCGGCACCGTCCCGGCTTTCCGCCGCCAGCCGGAAGCTGGCCCGGTCCAGCCGGGTGGGCAGCGCGCCGAACGGCAGCAGCACCTTGCCCCCCTCGGGCGAGGCCAGGGTGCCGGTCACGTCCAGCATTTCCACAAGGCCGTCCGAGGCGAGCCGTGCCTGCCCCTGCAAGGCAAGCGACCGGGCCTTCAGGTCGAAGGCATCGACTTGCAGCCCGCCGAAAGCCGAGCGGGTGGCGTCCAGCACCAGCGCCACGCGGTCGCCGAAGAAATCGACATATTGCGGCAGCAGCAGCGGGGCGAGGTTCCCCGCCACATCCGCCCGCAGGCGATAGGCCCCTGGATCCGCCGCCGCGAGGGTAATCGTCCCCGCCAGCCGCTCCTCGCCATCCGTGGCCAGCCGCAGCCGCGCGCCGAAATCCTCCAGCGGGCCCGAGCCCACAAGCTCCAGCTCGGCCGCCGGGGCTTCGGGGATTTTCAGGGCCGAGACGACCAGCCCGCCCGGCCCCTCACGCGCGCCGAGGTCGATGGTCAACTGCCCGGTTTCATTGGTGAAGCTTGCGTCCAGCCGGATCTCGCCTTCCGGCCCCCCGCCTTGGCGCAACAGCACGAGCCCGGCTTTGCCGTTGCCTTCGGCCAAGGTGGCAGAAGCCGAAAGGCTGCCCTCGACCGATTGGCCGAGCACGCTTTCATCCAATGCGATTCTCTCGGCCGCGATCTTTCCGATCTCGACCGAGACCGGCAGCTCCGGCAGGCGGAAGCCGCGCGCCTCGGGGCTCGGGGCGCTGGTTTCGCCGGTGTCGGGAAGCCGCGCCACCAGGATTTCGCCCGCCGAAAGCTCGGAGACCACCAAGGCCCCCGACAGCAGCGACGACCGGCTCCAGTCCAGCACCACATCGTTCAGCGTCAGCCAGACGCCCGCATCGTCGGCGATGGTCAGCGACTGGATCGTCGCGCGCGAGGAGAGCGCGCCTTCAAAGCCGGTGATCGTCACCTGCCGCCCGGCATCGGACAGGTTGTCCTCGAGGAAGGCGGTCAGGTAGCCCCTGTCGTCCTCCTGTGCGAGGGCCGGAGTGGCAAGACAGGCGATCAGCAGGGCGCGGCGCAGCATCAGAACGCCTGCCCGAGGCCGATATAGACCTGCACCCCGTCGCCGGTATTGCCCGAGATCGGCGCGGCCACGTCCAGCCGGATCGGTCCGATTCCGGTGTCATAGCGCAGGCCCAGCCCCGCGCCCGCATGTGACTCGGCATCGCCGCTGAACAGCCCGTCCAGCCCCACGCTGCCGGCGTCGACGAAGCCGACCAGGCCGATCCTTTCGGTCAGCTTGGCGCGCAGCTCCAGCGACCCGGCGGCGAAGAACTGGCCGCCGATCAGGAACTCGGGTCCGAAACCCCGCGTCACCGCGATCCCGAGCGAGCGGTAGGGCTGCCCCCGCACCGTCCCGCCGCCGCCCGAAAAGAACAGCTGGTCGCGCGGGGTCTCCAGCAGCGTCGGCCCCCAGATCCCCCCGGCCTGCGCCCGCGCGGCAATGACGAAGCGCCCTGCCTCGCCAAGGCTGCGATAGCCGCGCGCGTCCATCGTGGCGCGGACGCCCGAGCCGGTGGTGCCGAAGCCGAGGAAGGGTTTCAGCGTCGCGTCGATGTAGAAGCCGCGCGTCGCATCCGTCTTGTCGTCGCGCCGGTCCCAGATCAGGCCCAGGGGCAGCGAGAGGTTGCGGAAGGTGAAGTCGCCCCCCGGATCGTGGCCGTCCTGATACGAATAGGTCAGCCCCGCCTTGCCGGTCAGCGTGTCCGAGAAGATATGCGAGAAGTTCAGGCCGAACTCTACCGTGTCGGCGTAATAGTCCACCTCGTCCAGGTGGCTGTAGTTCAGCAAAAGCCCCGCCGTCGTGTCCGGCGTCAGCGTCGCCGGCCGGTCCAGCGAGACCCCAAGCGCATAGTCCACCCCGCTCTCGCCCGAGCCGATGTTGGTGACCTCGCCCTCGACCAGCAGCCTCTCGCCGCCGCCCATGAGGTTGCGGTGCAGCCAGGAGCCGGTCAGCGAGACGCCGTCCAGGCTCGCGACCTCGGCCCCCAGCGAGTAGCGGCGGGGTTTCTGTTCCACCAGTTGCGCCGTGATGCCCAGAAGGTCCGGCGCGGTGATCGCCTCGTCCTCGACCAGGTTGGCCGAGGCGAAGATGCCCGTCCGCCGCAGCCGCGTCTCGGCCCGGCGCAGCTCGGTTTCGCTGAAGGTCTCGCCTTCCGGCAGCCCGGTGATCTTGCGGATCCGCGCCTCGCGCATCCGCTGCTCGCCCTCGATCCTCAGCGGGCCGAAGCGCAGGCGCGGCCCCGGCTCCAGCCCCAGCGCCACGTCCAGCCGGTCGGCGGCATGGTCGGCCACCACATCCTCGGATGCCAGGCGGGCCTTGGCATGGCCCACCTCGCGCCAGGCGCGGATCGCCACTTCAACCGCCTCGGTCACTACGCCGCTTTCGGCCGCGGCACCGGGACGGAAACCCTCCGGCAGTTCAGTCCGCGGCGCGCGCGGCCCCAGCGCCACCCGGCCAAAGCGGAAGGGCGGGCCGGGATCGACCGCGATCTCGACGCGGTGGACCGTCGCCGGAACCTCCAGCGCCGGGATGTTCGCCGCCTCGCGCCCGTCGATGCGGATCGCGATGACGCCCGAGTAATGGCCCTTGGCATAAAGCGCGGAAAGGATCGCGGCGTAATCCGCCCTTGCGGCGGCCAGCACGTCCTGCGGCTCGGCATCCTTCGTCAGCGCCATCAGATGCGAGGCGGTGCGGACGGCATCGGTCAGGTCCTCGTCTCCGCCCGCCACGCCCAGGGCCACCCGGTCCAGCGCCAGCGCCGGAATCGCCAGCCACAGGCCCACCAGCGCGGCGAGAGCCCCTGGCAAAAGCGTCGTCCTTCCGGCAGACATGCGCGCTGGTCCCTCCTCCGGCCTTTGCCCGACTATTGCAGCTTGGCCGGACCGGGGCAATCGGACCCCGTGGCGCTGGGCGAACAAGTGAACGGGCTGGACCGTAACGCCCGATCCGCCGCCCGGTTGCATCGGCCCTTGCAGACTCGGGTCCGGGGGCGTATATGGCCTTCAACAGCGGTTTCGGGGTCCACACCCGAAGCTACCGAAAGACGCAGCGGGCCGCCTGGTCCGCTTTTTTGTTTCTGGAACCCGGATGACCGATCTCGTCGCGAAGACCGCCATCGACCGCCGCCTGGCCGACATCGTCGGCCCGGTGATCGAGGGGCTGGGGTTTGAACTCATCCGCCTGCGGCTGATGGGCGGCAAGACGCGCGTGCTGCAGATCATGGCGGACCGCCCCGAGGGTGGCATCGGCGTCGACGAATGCGGCGACATCTCCACCGCCGTTTCCGCCGTGCTGGACGTGGAAGACCCGCTGGAGGATAATTATATCCTTGAGGTCTCCTCGCCCGGCATCGACCGGCCGCTGACCCGGCTGAAGGATTTCGAGATGTGGAAGGGCTGGGAGGCCCGGATCGAGACGACCGAGCTGATCGACGGCCGCCGCCGCTTCAAGGGCGATCTGGCGGGGGTCGAGGGCGACGAGGTGCTGATCACCATCGAGGAAGGCGGCGAGGAGGTCACCATCGGGCTGCAGTTCGACTGGCTGTCCGACGCCAAGCTGATCCTGACCGATGAGCTGATCACCGAGATGCTGCGCCAGAAGAAGGTGGCCGAGCCCACCGAAGGCCAGTTCGACGAGATCGAAGAGAGTGACGGGGATGAGGATGACGAGCCCGCCCCCGAGACGAAACACTAGGGAGTAAACACCCATGGCAATCACCTCGGCCAACCAGCTGGAGCTTCTGCAGACCGCCGAAGCCGTGGCGCGCGAGAAGATGATCGACCCGGATCTGGTGATCCAGGCGATGGAGGACAGCCTCGCCCGCGCCGCCAAGTCGCGCTACGGGGCCGAGATGGACATCCGGGTGAAGATCGACCGCAAGACCGGCCGGGCGACCTTCTCCCGCGTGCGCACCGTGGTCGAGGACGAGGCGGTGGAGAACCACCACGCCCAGCTGACGGTGAAACAGGCCAAGTCCTACCTCGCCGACCCGCAGATCGGCGACGAGATCGTGGACGAGGTTCCCCCGGTGGATCTCGGCCGCATCGCCGCGCAATCGGCCAAGCAGGTGATCCTGCAGAAGGTCCGCGAGGCCGAGCGCGACCGCCAGTTCGAGGAATTCAAGGACCGCAAGGGCACCATCATCAACGGCGCCGTCAAGCGCGAGGAATACGGCAACGTCATCGTCGACATCGGCCGGGGTGAGGGCATCCTGCGCCGGAACGAGAAGATCGGCCGCGAAGCCTACCGCATCGGCGACCGCATCCGCTGCTACATCAAGGACGTCCGCCGCGAGCCGCGCGGGCCGCAAGTGTTCCTCTCGCGCACCGACCCGCAGTTCATGGCGGAACTGTTCAAGATGGAAGTGCCGGAAATCTATGACGGCATCATCGAGATCAAGGCCGTCGCCCGCGACCCCGGCTCGCGCGCCAAGATCGCGGTGATCAGCTACGACAACTCCATCGACCCGGTCGGCGCCTGCGTCGGGATGCGCGGCAGCCGGGTGCAGGCCGTGGTGAACGAGCTGCAGGGCGAGAAGATCGACATCATCCCGTGGAACCAGGACACCGCCACCTTCCTGGTGAACGCGCTGCAACCGGCCGAGGTCTCTAAGGTCGTGTTCGACGAGGAAGCCGGGAAGATCGAAGTCGTGGTCCCGGACGAGCAGCTCTCGCTCGCCATCGGCCGTCGTGGCCAGAACGTGCGCCTGGCCAGCCAGCTGACTGGCCTTGATATCGACATCATGACCGAGGCCGAGGAATCGGCCCGCCGCCAGGCCGAGTTCGCCGAGCGCACCAAGCTCTTCATGGACACGCTCGACGTGGACGAGATGATGGCGCAGCTGCTGGTCGCCGAAGGCTTCACCAATCTGGAAGAAGTCGCCTATGTCGAGGAGGACGAACTTCTGTCCATCGACGGCTTCGACGAAGGCACCGCGGCCGAGCTTCAGGCCCGCGCCCGCGACTATCTGGAAGCGGCCAACGCCAAGGCGATGGAAAACGCCCGTGCCATGGGGGTCGAGGACAGCCTGATCAACTTCGACGGCCTGACGCCGCAGATGCTGGAAGCCCTGGCCAAGGACGGCATCAAGACCCTGGAAGACTTCGCCACCTGCGCCGATTGGGAACTGGCGGGCGGCTGGACGACCGAGAACGGCCAGCGCAAGAAGGACGAGGGCGTGCTCGAGAAGTTCGACATGTCGCTGGACGAGGCGCAGACCCTGATCATGACCGCCCGCGTCATGCTGGGCTGGGTCGACCCGACCGAGCTTGAGGAGCCCGAGGAAGAGCCCGCCGACGACGACGAGGAGGCCGAGGCCTGATCTCAGGCCTCGGGGTTTCGCGCCATGACGCGCGGCGGCCGGGAAAAGGACAGGATCGATCCGGAACGCAAGTGCATTGCGACCGGGGAAAGCCAGCCGAAGGCGGGGCTGATCCGCTTTTGCCTGGGCCCTGACGGCCAGCTGGTCCCGGACATCCTGGGCCGCCTGCCGGGCCGGGGGGTCTATGTCTCGGCCGACCGCGACGCGCTGGAGAAGGCGGCGAAGAAGAACCTGTTCTCCCGCGCGCTGCGCCAGCCGGTGAAGCTGCCCGAGGGGTTGGCCGATCTGGTCGAGCGGTTGCAGGCGGCGCGGGTGGTCGAATTGCTCAGCATGGCGCGCAAGGCGGGCGATGCGGTGATGGGCTACGAGAAGGTGAAGGACTGGCTTGCCAAGGGCACGGCGGCAACGCTGATCCAGGCAAGCGACGGGTCGGAACGCGGCAAGACGAAGCTTCATGCGCCGGATGGCGGAAACGGCTTCATCGGCTGCCTTTCGGCTGGGGAAATCGGTTTGGCTTTCGGGCGTGAACGTGCCATACACGCCGCGCTTGCCGCTGGTGGACTCAGAACCCGTGTTGTAGAGGAAGCGGCAAGGCTTGCCGGGCTGCGTCAGCAGACTGATGGGCAATCGGGCGGTACTCCCGCCATGAAGGATACGTAGAACGCATGAGCGATACAGACGGCAAGAAACCTCTTGGCCTCGGGGGCGCCCCCCGTTCCGGACAGGTGAAGCAAAGCTTCAGCCACGGCCGGACCAAGAGCGTCGTGGTCGAAACCAAACGCAAGCGCGTCGTGGTGCCCACTCCGGCCAAGCCGGGGGCGCCGGGCGCGGGCGCTGCGTCGTCTGGCTCGGGGTTTGGCGATCCGTCGAAGCGGCCCGCCGGCATCACCGACGCCGAGATGGAGCGTCGTCTCGCCGCCCTGCGCGCCGCCAAGGCGCGTGAGGCCGAGGATGCCGCCCGCCGCGCCGAGGAAGAGCGCCAGCGCGAGGAAGATCGTGCCCGCCGCCGCGAGGAGATCGAGGCGAAGGAGCGCGAGGATCGCGAACGCGCCGAGGCCCTGCGCCTGAAGGCCGAGGAAGAGGAACGCGCCGCCAAGGCCGAGGCCGCCGCCAAGATCGCGGCCGCCGAGGCCCGCCGGGCCGAAGTGCTGGGCACCCGCTCGCGCTCGACCATGCCCGCGCCGAAACCCGCCGAGCGTCCGGCCAAGGCCGACGCCGCCGCCCCGGCCGCGCCCGCCGCGACCGAGGAGGCGCGCGGTCCCGCCGGCGCCAAGCCGGGCCTCAGCCCGCGCAAGACCGACCGCGAGAAGGACGACCGTTCCGACCGCAGCGCCAAGCGCGGCGCGGATGATGGCCGCCGTTCCGGCAAGCTGACGCTCAGCGACGCGCTCTCGGGCGAGAGCGGCCGCCAGCGCAGCCTGGCCGCGATGAAGCGCAAGCAGGAAAAGGCGCGGGCCAAGGCCCTGGGCCTGGGCCACAAGGCCGAGAAGCAGAGCCGCGACGTCCAGCTGCCGGAGACCATCGTGGTCTCGGAGCTGGCGAACCGGATGGCCGAACGTGCCGCCGACGTGGTCAAGGCGCTCATGAAGATGGGCATGATGGTCACGATGAACCAGGCTATCGACGCCGACACCGCCGAGCTGGTGATCGAGGAATTCGGTCACAAGGCCGTCCGCGTGTCGGACGCCGACGTGGAACAGGTCATCGACACCGTCGAGGACAAGTCCGAGGACCTGCAGCCGCGCCCGCCGATCGTGACGATCATGGGCCATGTCGACCACGGCAAGACCTCGCTTCTGGACGCGCTGCGCAAGACCAGTGTGGCCACCGGCGAAGCCGGCGGGATCACCCAGCATATCGGCGCCTACCAGGTGAAGACGCCGAACGGCCAGCTTGTAACCTTCCTCGACACGCCCGGCCACGCGGCCTTCACCTCGATGCGCTCGCGCGGGGCGCAGGTGACGGACATCGTGATCCTGGTGGTCGCGGCCGATGACGCCGTGATGCCGCAGACGGTCGAGGCGATCAACCACGCCAAGGCCGCCAAGGTGCCGATGATCGTGGCGATCAACAAGATCGACAAGCACGAGGCGAACCCGACCAAGGTCCGCACCGACCTCCTCCAGCACGAGGTGGTGGTCGAGGCGATGTCCGGCGACGTGCAGGACGTCGAGGTCTCGGCCAAGACCGGCCTGGGCCTGGACGACCTTCTGGAAGCCATCGCGCTGCAGGCCGAGGTTCTGGAACTGCAGGCCAACCCGAACCGGGCGGCCTCCGGCGCGGTGATCGAAGCCAAGCTCGACGTGGGCCGGGGTCCGGTCGCGACCGTGCTGGTGCAGAACGGCACCCTGCGCAAGGGCGACATCTTCGTCGTCGGCGAACAGTGGGGCAAGGTCCGCGCGCTGATCAACGACAAGGGCGAGACGATCACCGAGGCCGGCCCGTCGGTTCCGGTCGAGGTGCTGGGCCTGTCCGGCACGCCTTCTGCCGGCGACACGCTGAACGTGGTGGAAACCGAAGCCCAGGCGCGCGAGATCGCGGATTACCGGATCAAGACCGCCAAGGACAAACGCGCCGCTGCCGGGGCCGCGACCACGCTGGAACAGCTGATGGCCAAGGCCAAGGCCGACCAGTCGGTCGCCGAGCTGCCGATCCTGATCAAGGCCGACGTCCAGGGCTCGGCCGAGGCCATCGTCCAGGCGATGGAGAAGATCGGCAACGAGGAAGTGCGCGTCCGCGTGCTGCACTCGGGCGTCGGCGCGATCACCGATACCGACGTCGGCCTGGCCGAGGCCTCCAAGGCCCCGATCATCGGCTTCAACGTCCGCGCCAATGCCAGCGCCCGCCAGTCGGCGAACCAGAAGGGCGTCGAGATCCGCTACTACTCGATCATCTACGACCTGGTGGACGACATCAAGGCGGCCGCCTCCGGCCTCCTCAAGGCCGAGGTGCGCGAGCATTTCATCGGCTATGCCAAGATCCTCGAGGTTTTCAAGGTCTCTGGCGTCGGCAAGGTTGCCGGCTGCCTTGTCACCGAAGGCGTGGCGCGTCGTTCTGCCGGGGTTCGCCTCCTGCGCGACAACGTGGTGATCCACGAGGGCACGCTGAAGACGCTGAAGCGGTTCAAGGACGAGGTGAAGGAAGTCATCTCGGGCCAGGAATGCGGCATGGCCTTCGAGAACTACGAGGACGTGCGTCAGGGCGACGTGATCGAGATCTTCGAACGCGAGGAAGTCCAGCGCACGCTGGACTGATCCGTGCCCCAGAAACACGAAAGCCGGGCCAAGCGCCCGGCTTTTTCATGCAGGCCGAATGTATGGGCGTTCAGGCAGCCCGGACGACCGGGATCGGAAAGCCGGTGAACTCACGGCTGCCGACGCGGATGACGATGCGCCCATCCGGCAGCGCGCCGACCTGATCCCCCTGCACCTGCAGATTGCTTCCGATTCCGATCGTTCTCACCATGGCACCGCACTCGGCTGTCTGAGTCATCTCAAGTGCACCTGATCGCAGATCCTCCGGTTGCGCCATATGACAAAAATCAATCCGTTACAGCCAATCGCGCAGAATGGGTAGCAAAGGTATGTCGGCGGGCGGCATCGGATAGTCCCGCAATGCGTTTGGCCGCACCCAGGCCAGGGTCTGCCCCTCGGTCGGGCGGACGGTGCCCTGCCAGCGCCGGCAGATGAACAGCGGCATCAAAAGGTGGAAGTCGTCATAGCTGTGGCTGGCAAAGGTCAGCGGCGCCAGGCAGCTGGACCAAGTGTCGATGTCCAGCTCCTCCTTCAATTCGCGGATCAGTGCCGCCTCGGGCGTCTCGCCCGGCTCCACCTTGCCGCCGGGAAATTCCCACAGGCCTGCCAAGGACTTGCCCTCGGGCCGCTGCGCCAGAAGCACGCGCCCGTCCGCATCGACCAGCGCCACGGCCGAGACGAGAAGCGTCCTCACGATCGGTAATCGGCGTTGATCTCGATGTAGCGCGAGGTCAGGTCACAGGTCCAGACGCTGCGCTTCGACTTGCCCAGGCCAAGGTCGACATGGAACAGCAATTCCTGCCCCAGCATGTAGTTCGCGCCCTGCTCTTCCTGGTAATCGGGATTCCGCCAGCCCTTCTCGGCCACCAGGATGTCGCCGAAACGGATCGTTAGCAGGTCGCGATCCGCCTGCGCGCCCGACTTGCCGACCGCCGCGACGATCCGGCCCCAGTTCGGGTCCTGCCCTGCCACCGCCGTCTTGACCAGCGGCGAATTGGCGATGCTGAAGGCAACCTTCGCCGCATCCTCGTCGCTGGCCGCGCCGGTGACCCGCACCTCGACCAGCTTGGTCGCGCCCTCGCCATCCCGCACCACTTGCAGCGCAAGGTCGCGCATCACGCCCGCAAGCGCCGTCTCGAAGGCCTTGGCGACCGTGCCCTTCACCTCGGCCGCCTCCGACTGCCCGGTCGCCGCGACCAGCAGCGTGTCCGAGGTCGAGGTGTCGCTGTCCACGGTGATCGAGTTGAAGGTCGCATCGACATTGCGCGACAGTATCTTCTGCAGGTTCGCCTGGCTGATCTTCGCGTCGGTGAAGATGTAGACCAGCATCGTCGCCATGTCCGGCGCGATCATGCCAGAGCCCTTGGCGATCCCCGCGATATGGATCGTCCCGCCTTCGCCCTGGACCGTCGCGGCCGCCCCCTTGGGGAAGGTGTCGGTGGTCATGATCGCCTGGGCCGCCATCTCGACCGCATCCTCGGTCAGCGCCGCGACAAGGTCGGGCACCTTCGCCGTGATCCGCTCATGCGGCAGCGGCTCGCCGATGACGCCGGTCGAGGAGGAGAACACCCGGCTTGCCGGAACCCCGAGCGCCTCGGCCACCGCGCCGGTGACGGCGGCGACGGCTGCATCCCCGACCTTGCCGGTGAAGGCGTTGGAATTGCCCGAGTTCACGATGATCGCCGCCCCGGCATCGGCCGCCGGTTTCAGCGCCAGTTTCGCCTGGCAATCCCGCACGCAGCCCGACCGGGTGGAGGAGCGGGTGAACACCCCCGCCATCGCCGTCCCCGGCGCCAGGCGGACCAGCATCACGTCCTTGCGGTTCTGATAGCGCACCCCCGCCTCGACGGCGGCGAATTCCGCGCCCTTGATCGGCGGCAGCACCGGGAAGGCCGCCGGGGCCAGCGGCGAGACCGGCTTCATCGCCTTCTTCGCCGCCTGGACCACATCGCCCACCGCCTCGCCCAGGGCTTCCGCAACCGGACCGGCCGCTGCGCTCAGGCTGTCCTTCAGCTTGCGCACCTTCTTCTTCAGGGCCTTCGCTTCGGCCTTCCAGTCGGTCTTTGCCATCTTGGCCCCCAGATCCGCGCGAGATCAGTCGATCAGCGCCGAGTTCTTCAGCAGCGCCGGATCAAGTCCCTCGCCTTCGCGGGTGATCGTGGCGGATTTGGTGAGTTCGTCAAGCTTCGCCTTGATCGCGGCATTCTCGATCTCCGCTGCCAGTTCGTCGCGCATCATCTCCAGCGTGGGCTTCTCGGCGACGCGGGTCTCCTGCACCAGGATCAGGTGATAACCGAAGTCCGACTGAACCGGCCCGGTCACCTCGCCGATCTTGGCGGCAACCACGGCCTCCTCGAAGGGCTTGACCATCTGGCCCAGGCCGAACCAGCCCAGATCGCCCCCCGCCGCGCCCGAGCCGGTGTCGGTCGAATGCGCCTTGGCGAGTTCGGCGAAATCCGCGCCGCCGGCCAGATCGGCCTTCAGCTTCTCGGCCTCCTCGGCCGTCGCGACCAGGATATGCGCCGCGTGATATTCCGTCTGCGGTGCCGCATCCTTGAAGCGCGCGTCATAGGCCGCCTGCAGCGCCTCCTCCGTCACCGCCTCGGCCGCGATCCGCTGGATCGCCACGCCCGAGACATAGCCGCGACGCTCGTTCTCCAGCGTGATCTCGTCGCGGGCGCTCAGGTCGGTCGTGGCCTGCTCCAGCGTCTCCTGCTGGATCAACTGGTCCAGGATGCCCTTGAACAGCACGTCGTCCGGCAGCGTCTGATACTGCTCGGGCAGGCTTTCGCGCAACGCGACCATATGGCCCAGCGTGATCTCGGTGCCGTTCACCGTCGCCACCACCGTCCCGGCCGTCTCGCCCTCGGCCCAGACCGGCGCCGCAAGTACCAGCGCCAGACCCAGAATTCCCGCAGGTTTCAGCATGCTCACACCCTCATGATCAGGGCGAACCACCCTGCCTCGTTGACTATGAGCCGCCTTCCCCTTACATCGCGACAGTCGCGTGGAACGGGGGCACGGCTCTCTTCCCTGGCCCTTCTATGGAAGGGAGAGTGGTCGGGCAAGTCTCTGCGCCCACACGATGCCGTCAGATTGTCGCCCCACGGAGAAAACATGCTGGGTTTCGGAACGCTCGCGCGGAAGGTGTTCGGCACCCCGAACGACCGCAAGGTGAAATCGGTCCGCCCGCTGGTGGCGCAGATCAACGCGCTCGAGCCCGAGTATCAGGCCTTCACCGACGAACAGATCATCGCCAGGACGCGCGAGCTGCAGAAGCGCGTGCAGGAAGGCGGCGAAAGCCTGGACGACGTGCTGCCCGAAGCCTTCGCCAACTGCCGCGAGGCCGCCAGGCGCGCCCTCGGCCTGCGCGCCTTCGACGTGCAGCTCAAAGGTGCGATCTTCCTGCACCAGGGCAACATCTCCGAAATGCGCACGGGCGAGGGGAAGACCCTCGTCGCCAGCTTCGCCGCCTATCTTAACGCGCTTGCCGGGCGCGGCGTGCATGTCGTCACCGTGAACGACTATCTCGCCAAGCGCGACTCGGACTGGATGGGCAAGATCTACCACCAGCTCGGCCTGACCACCGGCGTCGTCTACTCGCACCAGCCCGAGGACGAGAAGCGCGCCGCATACCGTGCCGACATCACCTATGCGACCAACAACGAGTTGGGCTTCGACTACCTGCGCGACAACATGAAATCCTCGCTCGAGGACATGGCGCAGCGCGGCCACTATTACGCCGTCGTGGACGAGGTCGATTCCATCCTCATCGACGAGGCGCGGACGCCGCTGATCATCTCCGGCCCCAGCCAGGACCGCGGCACCCTGTATCAGGCGGTGGATGCGGTGATGCCGCAGGTCAAGCCCGAGCACTACGAGATCGACGAAAAGGCCCGCAACGTCACGTTCACCGAGGAAGGCAACGAGGCGATCGAGGACATCCTGCAGAAGGCCGGCATCCTGCCCGAGGGGCAAAGCCTCTATGCCGCCGAAAGCACCACCATCATCCACCACGTCAACCAGGCGCTTCGAGCGCACAAGCTGTTCCACAAGGACCAGCAATACATCGTCCGCGACGGCGAGGTGATGCTGATCGACGAATTCACCGGCCGGATGATGAAGGGCCGCCGCCTTTCCGACGGGTTGCACCAGGCGATCGAGGCCAAGGAACACGTCCAGATCAAGCCCGAGAACGTCACCTACGCCAGCGTGACCTTCCAGAACTACTTCCGCCTCTACGAAAAACTCGGCGGCATGACCGGCACCGCCGCGACCGAGGCCGAGGAATTCGCCGAGATCTACAAGCTTGGCGTGGTCGAGGTCCCGACCAACCGCCCGGTGCAGCGGATCGACGAACACGACCAGGTCTTCCGCACCGCGCGCGAGAAATACGACGGCATCCTGAAGTCGATCAAGGAAGCGCATGAGAAGCGCCAGCCGATCCTGGTCGGCACCACCTCGATCGAGAAGTCCGAACAGCTGTCCGAGCTTCTGAAGAAAGCAGGCATCCCGCACAACGTGCTGAACGCCCGCCAGCACGAGCAGGAGGCCAAGATCGTCGCCGATGCCGGCAAGCTGGGCGCCGTGACCATCGCCACCAACATGGCCGGCCGCGGCACCGACATCAAGCTGGGCGGCAACGTCGAATTCAAGATCATGGAGGCGATCGCCGCCGATCCCGAGGCCGACCACATCGCCCTTCGCGCCCGGATCGAGGCCGAGCACAAGGACGAGGAAGAGGCGGTCAAGGCTGCCGGGGGTCTGTTCGTCCTTGGCACCGAACGCCACGAAAGCCGCCGCATCGACAACCAGCTCCGCGGCCGCTCGGGCCGTCAGGGCGACCCCGGCCGCTCGGCCTTCTTCCTCTCGCTGGAAGACGACCTGATGCGGATCTTCGGGTCCGAGCGTCTGGACGGCATCCTGTCGAAGCTGGGGATGAAGGAAGGCGAATCCATCGTCCATCCCTGGGTCAACAAGAGCCTTGAAAAGGCCCAGGCAAAGGTCGAGGGCCGCAACTTCGACATCCGCAAGCAGCTTTTGAAATACGACGACGTGATGAACGACCAGCGCAAGGCGATCTTCGGCCAGCGCATGGAGATCCTCGAGGCCGATCATGTCGCCGACGTCGCCGCCGACATGCGCCATCAGGTGATCGAGGATCTGGTCGACCTGAACCTGCCGCCGAAGGCCTATCCCGACCAGTGGGATACCCAGGGCCTCGCCGATGCCTGCCGCGAGATGCTGAACATCGACCTGCCCATCGCCGCCTGGGCCGCCGAGGAAGGCGTGGACCAGCAGGTCATCCGCGAGCGGGTGATCGAGGCTTCCGACAAGATGATGGCCGAAAAGACCGAGGCCTTCGGCAAGGCCACCATGGACAACATCGAGAAGCAGGTCCTCCTGCAGGCGATCGACAGCAAGTGGCGCGAGCATCTGCAACGGCTGGACCACCTGCGCTCGGTGGT
Source organism: Tabrizicola soli (assembly GCF_015999335.1). GTDB lineage: Bacteria > Pseudomonadota > Alphaproteobacteria > Rhodobacterales > Rhodobacteraceae > Tabrizicola > Tabrizicola soli. The sequence goes on from NZ_JAEACP010000009.1 coordinate 148,812, forward strand.
GAACTTCCGCGGCTATGCCCAGCGCGACCCGCTGAACGAATACAAGACCGAGGCGTTCCAGCTGTTCGAGGGCCTGCTGGAATCGCTGCGCGAGGCGGTGACGCAGCAGCTCTCCCGCGTCCGTCCCGTGACGCGCGAGGAGCAGGAGGCGATGCTGCAGCAGATGTTGGCCGCCCAGCAGCCCGCCGCCGCCGCGCCGAAGATCGAGGCCCCCGCGCAGGAGCGTACTCCGGTCCTGGCCGGTTTCGATGAGGCCGATCCCTCGACCTGGGGCAATCCGGGCCGGAACGACGCCTGCCCCTGCGGCTCGGGCGAGAAGTTCAAGCACTGCCACGGCCGCATCGCGTAAGGCTTTGCGCCAATTCTGGCCACAATCGGGACGTTTTTAGGCGGATTTCCGCAGAATTGCCACCGAGTTGCCGGGATTGGCCACTACTTCGGACTCTCGTGATTCGAGTTCGGGATGGTCTCCGTGTCTTTTCGCTGGTCCCTTCTGCGTGGTGCAGCGGCGCTGGGTGTTGCCCTGGCGGCGGGGCATCTGGCACAGTCGGTCCGGCCGGCCGGGGCCGTCATGGCCAACCTGGCAGCGGTCAGCCCCCGCACCGACCTTCCGTCGGAAGCCGTGCCGAAATCCGCCTCTCTGCGCACCGGCCAGGGTGTCGGCCTGCCGCAGCCGACCGGCATAACCCCCGTCGCGGCCGAGTTGCCCGCCCGGTCCGAATGTCCGGTCACGCTCGACCTCACCGCCCTGCCCGGCGCGCTGATCGGGCTTTCGCTGAACGCCCCCTGCAACCTTGGCGAACGGGTGGTGATCCGCCACGCCGGCCTCTCCTTCACCGCCCGCACCGGGGCGCAGGGGACATTGCAGCTCACCTTCCCCGCCCTGCAGGAAGCCGGCCTCGTCGCCGTCTACCTGGAAGGCTCCGCCATCGTCTTGGGCGAGGTCGCGCTGCCCGAGGTTCGCGCCTTGCGCCGCTTTGCCTTCCAATGGGCGGCCCCGGCCCAGTTCGACCTGCGGGTCAGCGAGGGCGGCCGCCTTTTTGTCGGCACCTCCAGCCAGGCGCCGGGGGCCGATCTCAAGGTCCTCACCCTTGGTTCGGCCGAAGTCAGCGATCCCCTCCTGGCCCAAGTCTATACCTTCCCGGCCGCCGACACCGCCATCGACCTGACGGTCGAGCATCGGATCACCGAGGATACCTGCGGCCAGACCCTCCCGGCCGAGATCATCACGGCTGCCGCAGGCCGGGCAGAAACGCGCGACTATCCGGTCGCAGTTCCGCTTTGTGGTACCTCCGGCGACATTCTGGTGTTGAAGAATCTTGCGCCCGACCTGAAACTCGCCGCGCCGGATTAAGGGCAGGGTTCATGGGTTTCACCGCGCGGGTGGCGGCGTTTCTGGTCGCCACCGTTACGTCATTTCCGGCGCTGGCACAGGACGTGACCCTGATCGCGCGCGAGGGCGGGATCGTCCTCTCCGGTGCCCTGCAGGGCTATGACGGCGAATTCTACCGGATCCAGACCTCCTATGGCCTGCTTACCGTCGATGGCCAGGGCGTGATCTGCGAAGGCCCCGCCTGCCCCGATCTCGTCGCCCCGCGCGCCGTGATCCGCATCACCGGGGCCGGTGACGTGGGCGCCAACCTGCTGGAGCCGCTGTTCCGCAGCTTCGCCGCGAAGCGCCGCCTGATCTACGAGGACCGCTCGGACGGCGCTTATGCCGCAGCACTCCTTGACCCCGACAGCCGCAAGGAACTCGCCGTCGTCAGCTTCCTGCCCATGTCCCCCGACGCGGCCTCCGCCGCGCTTGCCGAGGGTGCGGCCGACCTCAAGCTCTCCTTCCTGCCCGACGCGGCGCTGGTCGGCCATGCCCTCGCCCTTGACGCGCTCGCCGCCATCGTCGCCCCCGACAACCCGACGCCCGAGATCTCGACGACCAGCCTCGCGCGCGTCCTGTCGGGCGAGGTGACGAACTGGGCCCGGATCGGCGGCCCGGACATGTCCATCGTGCTGCACGCGCTGGAGGACGACACCGACATGCAGCGCGCCCTGACCGCCCGGATCGGCGCTCCGATTGCCGCTGCGGTGCTGCACCCCGACCAGCAGGCCCTCGCCGCCGCCGTGGCCCTCGACCCCTGGGCGCTGGCGATCATCGGGCGCGCCAACATCGGCCCCGCCCGCCGCATCCCGCTGACCGACAGCTGCGGCTTTCCGCTCCTGCCGACCCCCCTTGCCGTCAAGGCCGAGGATTACCCGCTCGCCCTCCCCGTCCTGATCCTCGCGCCCAAGCGCCGCCTGCCGCTGATGACGCGTGAATTCCTCGAATTCCTCCGCAGCCCCGCCGCGCAAGAGGTGATCGCCGCCAGGGGCTACATCGACCGTTCGCCCTCGCGCCAGCCGATGACCGCCGACGGGCTGCGCCTGATCAATGCGATCCAGGGCGCGGGCGAGGACATCACCCTTGCCGACCTCAAGCGGCTGGTGGACCTGATGGACGGCGCCGACCGCCTGTCGCTCACCTTCCGCTTCGAGGATGGCTCCTCCACCCTCGACACCACCTCGCGCGAGAACCTCGCCGACCTCGCCCAGCTCATCGCCTCGGGCCGCTTCCGCAACGAGCGCATGGTGCTGGCGGGGTTTTCCGACGGCTCGGGCGCGGCCTCCGCCAATCTGGCGCTGTCCCTGGAACGGGCCGGACGCGTGGCGCAGGAACTCGCCGCGCTGGCCCCGGACCTTCCGCCCGAGGCCCTGCCCAGGATCGACGGCTTCGGCGAGGCGCTGCCCATGGCCTGCGACGAAACCGCGATCGGCCGCCAGTTGAACCGGCGGGTGGAGCTCTGGCTGGTGCCGCATTTCCCGGACTCCGATGCGCCATCTCCCTGAGGTCATTGCGGAAGCCGCCGCCCGCGCACCCCGGGTCGCGGTCACCTGTCGTCCCGGCACCGCGCGCTGGAACGTCATCGACCCCTTGCCCGCCAGCGGCAACATCGGCATCGAGCTTGGCGTCGCCGCCGGTTCCTTCTCGGCCCGGATGATGCAGTCCGGCCGCTTCGCCCGCTTCTACGGCGTCGATGCCTACAGCGACGGCCATTCCGCGCGCGAATACAAGGCCGCGCTTCTGGCGACCGGCCTTGCGTCGGACTACCGTCTCCTGCGGCTGGCCTTCGCCCAGGCCGTGGACCTATTCCCGGACGCCAGCTTCGACTTCATCTATGTGGACGGCTTCGCCCATGGCGGGCTCGAGGGCGGGCGGACCCTGGCCGACTGGTATCCCAAGCTGAAGCCCGGCGGGATCATGGCGGGCGACGACTATGACGCGAAGTACTGGCCGCTGGTCGTCTGGGCCGTGCATGAGGCCGCCGCGCAGCTGGGCACCGGGCTGGAGGTCACCGACCTGGTGCAGGACGCGACCTATAACCGCTTCCCCTCCTGGTCCTTCACCCGCCCCGGGGATGGCCCGGAGACGCTGACCTTCTCGCCCGAATTGCAGGCCATCGCCGATGCCGAGCGCGCCCGGATTGACGAGATCCGGCGGCAGAAGCGGTTGCAGCAGCGCCGGGCCCGTCACAGGTAGCCACTCCCCCGAAAGCTCAGCTCGCGGCTTTTGCCGATGATCAGGTGGTCGTGCAGCACCAGCCCCAGCGCCTGGCAGGCGTCCTGGACCTGCGCCGTCATCGACAGATCGGCATCCGAGGGCGTGGGGTCGCCCGAGGGGTGGTTGTGGACCAGGATCAGCGCGCTGGCATTCAACTCCAATGCGCGCTTCACGATTTCGCGCGGGTAGACCGGGACATGGTCCACCGTGCCCCGCGCCTGCTCCTCATCCGCGATCAGCACGTTCTTCCGGTCGAGGAACAACACGCGGAACTGTTCGGTTTCACGATGCGCCATGGTGGTATGGCAATAGTCCAGAAGCGCGTCCCAGCTGGAGAGCAGCGGCTTCTGGATCACCCGCGCCCGCATCATCCGCTGCGCCGCCGCCTCTATGAGCTTCAGTTCCAGCACCACGGCAGGACCGGCGCCCTTGACCATTTGCAGCCGAGCCGGAGAGGCGGTGATCACCCGGTTGAAATCCCCGAAGGTGTCGAGAAGGAGCCGCGCGAGCGGCTTCACATCCTGCCGGGGGATGGCGCGGAACAGGACCAGTTCCAGCAATTCGTAATCCGGTAGCGCCGCGCCGCCGCCTTGCATGAAACGGTCGCGCAGGCGCTGGCGGTGGTCGGCAATGTAGGAGGGCAGCCGCCCGGTGAGCGCCTGCGGCTCGGCCTCATCGGGCTCGGCAGGCACGGTCAGGGGCAGGAAAGGTTCGTTGAAGGACTGGGCCATGGGCGGCAGGATTGCCGCGTCATGATTGAGGAAGCGTTAACGCGCCCGCTCGTCGAGCACTTCGTGCACTCCTCGCTGACCGACCCTCCGACGAGTGCACGAAGTGCTCGAGGAGGTTGCTACCCCTTCATCCCGTCCCAGAAGCTTTTCACCTTGGAAAAGAACGACGACCCTTCCGGGTTGTTCTCCTCGCTCAGCTTCTCGAACTCGCGCAGCAACTCGCGCTGGCGGCTGGTCAGGTTGACCGGGGTCTCCACCGCCAACTCGATCACCATGTCGCCGGTGTTGCCGCTGCGCAGCGCGGGCATCCCCTTCATCCGCAGCCGCATCTGCTTGCCGGTCTGTGCCCCGGCCGGGACCTTCACCCGCGCCCGGCCGCCGTCGATCGTCGGCACCTCGACCTCACCGCCCAGGGCGGCGGTCGGCATGCTGACCGGCACCCGGCAGAACAGATGCACCCCGTCGCGCTGGAAGATCGCGTGTTCCTTCACCTCGATGAAGATGTAGAGATCGCCCTGCGGCCCGCCGCGCAGGCCCGCCTCGCCCTCGCCGGCCAGGCGGATCCGGGTTCCGGTCTCCACCCCCTGCGGGATGTTGACCGAGAGGCTGCGGTCCTTCTGCACCCGTCCCTGCCCGCCACAGCTGCGGCAGGGATTCTTGATGATCTGGCCCATGCCGTTGCAGTTCGGGCAGGTCCTCTCGACCGTGAAGAAGCCCTGCTGCGCCCGGACCTTGCCCATGCCCGAGCAGGTCGGGCAGGTGACCGGCTCGGCCCCGCCCTCGGCGCCCGAGCCATGGCAGGTGTCGCAGGTGACCGAGGTCGGCACGTTGATTGTCTTCTGGACGCCGGAATAGGCTTCTTCCAGCGTCACCCGCAGGTTGTAGCGCAGGTCCGAGCCGCGTTGCGCCCGGCTGCGCCCACCGCCGCCGCCACCCCGGCCGCCCATGAAATCGCCGAACAGATCCTCGAACACGTCGGAAAACGCGCTGGCGAAATCGCCCTGCTGGCCATAGCCGCCGCCGGGCCGCGGGCCGCCGCCCATGCCACCCTCGAAGGCCGCATGGCCGAAGCGGTCGTAGGCCGCCTTCTTCTGGTCGTCCTTCAGGACCTCGTAGGCCTCGTTCACTTCCTTGAACTGGGCCTCGGCCTGCGGATTGTCGGCGTTGCGGTCGGGGTGCAGCTCTTTCGCCTTCGCCCGATAGGCTTTCTTCAGCTCATCCGCCGAAGCGCCCTTCTTCGCCCCCAGAACCTCGTAATAGTCGCGCTTTGCCACGGCAAAACCCCCATCTGGAACCAAGGAGGGGCGGCCCGTTGCCAGACCGCCCCTTTCCCCGATTCCCGCGGCTTACTTCCGCTTGTTGTTGCCCAGATCCTCGAAGTCGGCATCGACGATGTCGTCGTCATCCACCGGCCGCGGCTCGTCCTCGGCGCTGCCACCCTCGGCCTGGCTGGCCTTGTAGATCGCCTCGCCCAGCTTCATCGCGGCTTCGGTCAGGTTCTGGATCGCACCCTTGATCTTGCCGGCATCCTCGCCCTTCAGCGCGTCCTCCAGCGGGCCCATCGCCAGCTCGATCGCCTCGACGGTCGAGGGATCGACCTTGTCGCTGTGTTCCGACAGCGACTTGCGGGTCGAGTGCAGCAGGCTCTCGCCCTGGTTCCGGGTCTCGACCAGTTCGCGCCGTTCCTTGTCGGCCTCGGCATTCGCCTCGGCGTCGCGGACCATCTTTTCGATCTCGTCGTCGGACAAGCCGCCCGAGGCCTGGATCGTGATCGCCTGTTCCTTGTTGGTGCCCTTGTCCTTGGCTTTCACCGACACGATGCCGTTGGCGTCGATGTCGAAGGTCACCTCGATCTGCGGCACGCCGCGCGGGGCGGGCGGGATCTGCTCCAGGTTGAACTGGCCCAGCATCTTGTTGTCCGCCGCCATCTCGCGCTCGCCCTGGAACACGCGGATCGTCACCGCGTTCTGGTTGTCCTCGGCGGTCGAGAAGACCTGGCTCTTCTTGGTCGGGATCGTCGTGTTGCGGTCGATCAGGCGGGTGAAGACGCCACCCAGCGTCTCGATCCCCAAGGACAGCGGGGTCACATCCAGCAGCACCACGTCCTTGACGTCGCCCTGCAGCACGCCGGCCTGGATCGCGGCGCCCATGGCCACGACTTCATCCGGGTTCACGCCCTTGTGCGGCTCCTTGCCGAAGAACTTGGTGACCTCTTCGATCACGCGGGGCATCCGGGTCATGCCGCCGACCAGCACCACCTCGTCGATGTCGTCCTTCGAGACGCCGGCATCCTTCAGCGCCGCCATGCAGGGCTTGATCGAGCGTTTGATCAGGTCCTCGACCAGGCTTTCCAGCTTGGAGCGGGTCAGCTTGACCACCAGGTGCAGCGGCTGCCCGGTGTTCTTGTCCATGCTGATGAAGGGCTGGTTGATCTCGGTCTGCTGCGACGACGACAGCTCGATCTTGGCCTTTTCCGAGGCCTCCTTCAGCCGCTGCAGCGCCATCTTGTCCAGGGTAAGGTCGACGCCATGCTCTTTCTTGAACTCGTCCGCCAGGTACTGGACGACGCGCATGTCGAAGTCCTCGCCGCCGAGGAAGGTGTCGCCGTTGGTCGACTTCACCTCGAACAGCCCGTCGTCGATCTCCAGGATGGTGATGTCGAAGGTGCCGCCGCCAAGGTCATAGACCGCGATGGTCTTCGTTTCCTTCTTGTCCAGCCCATAGGCCAGCGCGGCCGCGGTCGGTTCGTTGATGATGCGCAGCACCTCGAGGCCCGCGATCTTGCCCGCGTCCTTGGTCGCCTGGCGCTGGGCGTCGTTGAAATAGGCCGGAACCGTGATGACGGCCTGCGTCACCGGCTCGCCCAGATAGCTTTCCGCCGTTTCCTTCATCTTCTGCAGGATGAAGGCCGAGACCTGGCTCGGCGAGTATTTCTCGCCGCGGACCTGGACCCAGGCGTCGCCGTTGCCGCCGTCGACGATGGCATAGGGGACAAGCTTCTTGTCCTTTTCCACCTCGGCATCACCCAGGCGGCGGCCGATCAGGCGCTTCACCGCGAAGACGGTGTTGGTGGGGTTGGTCACGGCCTGGCGCTTGGCGGGCTGGCCGACCAGGCGTTCGCTTTCCGTGAAACCGACGATCGAAGGCGTCGTGCGCGCGCCTTCCGAATTCTCGATCACCCGGGGTTGCGAGCCGTCCATGATGGCAACGCAGGAGTTGGTGGTCCCGAGGTCGATACCGATGACTTTGGCCATGTTTTCATCCCTTTCGTTAGGCGATCTTCCGACCCAGAGCCCGGAGACTTCGGCACACGGGGTCGGGGGTGTCGGCTTCGGGTGGCTCCCCTGACCGGACTTGGCGTATATAGGCAGGCCGGTTTTGCCGTGCAACGGCTGCCGTGCTCTCTCTGGCGTGAATCTTCTGCGGGTCGGTAGGACCGGCCCGGCGGCGCTATGGCGGCTGGATCGTGCAGCAGCCGCCCAGCCGGTCCGGCGCGGGGCTGTCCAGGAATAGGTCGGCCGCGATGCCGTAGCTTCGGTCGGACATGCCGTCGCTGCAGGCGGCGGGCGACAGGACCACCATTCCCACCGGCAGCGAGAGAGCCGCCGCCCTTGCCCGGGGCTGGCCGGGCCAGGCCTGGCGGATCGGCAGGGGTTCCCCCTCTGCCTCGGGCGTCGACAGCCGGGCCGTGCCCTGGGCCGGGTCGATCCGCAGCGACCAGAACGGCTCGGTCCCGAGGCAGGTCAGCGGCTGCTTCAGCGCGTTCCAGTCCGGCCCGGCCTCACGCTCCAGATAGCGGAGCGAAGCATAGCCCGCCCGCTCTCCGGCATTGACCAGCGCCCAGTCGCCCTCGACCGCCAGCAGCTCCACCCCCGTCGCATCGGGGGCGAGCGTGCCCAGGATCGGTGCACCGGCCTCGGGTCGTTCGCGGATGTTCAGCACGTCCCAGGCCGCCACCCCCGTCACTGAATAGAGCGCGGGCATCTCCTCGGCCCGGCAGGGCAGGGCCAGGAGCAGGAAGAACAGAAGCGCCCTCATCGCCGCTTGTTCCAGCTGGCCGAGACAAGCTGGCGGGTAAAGAACTCCAGCATCAGGCCGATCATCACGCAGGCCAGCGCCACCATCACCGGATAGTCGATCGAGGTGTAGCGCGGCCCGTAGTTCAGGAAGATGAAGCCGCGCGACTGGTCGATGGTATGGAACAGGGGGTTCCAGTCGAACATCGCGCGGATCCTGGGCGGGGTGTTGTTGACCAGAAGCATCTTGCCCGAGGCGATCATGTTGACCCGCATCAGGATCGTGGTGACGATCGAGGCCAGCTCGGGCTGCCAGGGCCGGATCGACATCAACACCATCCCGATCCCGACCCCCGAAAGCCAGGAGAGCAGGAACATGCCCAGCATTCCCACCGGCTCGTCGATCGAGATCGGCGTGAAGACCGCGTGATAGAAGAACAGGATCACCGCGGCCGCCAGAACCTGCTGGTACAGCGACGCAAGCGCCGCGCCGCAGATCGAGATGATCGGGTTCATCGGCCCGTGCATCATCATCGGCGAGGTCGGCCCCTCGGCCCCGCTGACGGCGCCGATCGCCTTGATATGCGTCATGAACATGAAGACGCCCGACATCACGTAAAGCATGAAGTCGCCACGCACCGCGACCCGGCGCAGGCCCAGGATCTCCATCATGAAATACATGATCACGACCATGATCATCGCCTGCACGATCGACATGACCAGGCCCAGGACCGCATTGCCGTTCGTCTTGCGCAGGTTGCGGACGGCGGCATGGAAGATAAGCTCGAGGGTCTCGAAACCCTTGCTCAGCGGCGATCCGGCAATCGGCCTGTGGCGGAACATCCAGCGTCCTTCGTCCTGATGCGCGAACCTTGCCAGCGAAACCTTGCCGTTCCGTTACCGGCGAAGGATAAGGGGCGCGCCGCGGCAGATCAACGCCGCAAGGAGGGGATGATGGATTTCGACCACCTGGTGCCGCTTCTGCGCCGTCTGGCGCTTCGGGCGGGCGAAGCGATCATGCAGGTCTACCAAGGCCCCGATTTCGAGGTCCGCACCAAGGGCGACGCCTCGCCGGTGACCGAGGCCGACGAGGCCGCCGATGCGGTGATCTCCGCCGGCCTGCGCGAAGCCTTCCCCGACGTGACCCTGATCACCGAGGAACAGGCCGCCAGCCACGCGCTGACCGCTTCCACCTTCTTCATCGTCGATCCGCTGGACGGCACCAAGGAATTCGTCCAGCGCCGCGGCGACTTCACCGTGAACATCGCCTATGTGCAGGACGGCATCCCCCTGCGCGGCGTGGTCTATGCCCCGGCCAGGGGCCGCCTGTTCTACACCACCCCCGACGGCCGGGCGGCCGAGGAGGCTGGACCCTTCGGCCCGGAACCCGGCCCGCTGACGCCGCTGAAGGTCTCCACCCCCGACAATGCCGCCCTCATGGTCGTGGCCTCCAAGTCCCACCGCGACCAGGCGACCGACGACTACATCTCGCGCTACGCCGTGAAGGACATGACCTCCGCCGGCTCCAGCCTCAAGTTCTGCCTCGTCGCGACCGGCGAAGCCGATCTCTACCCCCGCCTCGGCCGCACGATGGAATGGGACACCGCCGCCGGCGACGCCGTGCTGCGCGGGGCCGGTGGCCAGGTCGTCCGCTTCGACACCCACCAGCCGCTGACCTATGGCAAGCCCGGCTGGGACAACCCGTTCTTCATTGCCTATGCGCCGGGCGTGGTGCTGAAATGACCACGCTGATCGCCATCCCCGCCCGCTATGCCTCGACCCGCTACCCCGGCAAGCCGCTGGTCCCGCTCAGGGGCCCCGACGGCGAAAAGACCCTGATCCGCCGCAGCTGGGAGGCAGCGATGGCCGTCCGCGGCGTCGACCGCGTCGTGGTCGCCACCGATGACGCCCGCATCGCCGACCACGCGGGTGCCTTCGGGGCCGAGGTCGTGATGACCTCCTCCGACGCCCGCAACGGCACCGAGCGTTGCGCCGAGGTGGCCGCGAAACTGCCCGGCTTCGACGTGATCGTGAACCTGCAGGGCGACGCCCCCCTCACCCCGGCCTGGTTCGTCGAGGATCTGGTCGCCGGACTGACCTCCGACCCGCAGGCCGACATCGCCACCCCCGTACTGCGCTGCACCGGCCGCGCCGTCGCGGGCTTCCTTGCCGACCGCCGTCAGGGCCGGGTCGGCGGCACCACCGCCGTATTCGGGGCGCAAGGCCGGGCGCTCTACTTCTCCAAAGAGGTCATCCCCTATACCGGGCGCGACTACGCCCCGGACGAGCCCACCCCCGTCTTCCACCATGTCGGCGTCTACGCCTACCGCCCGGCTGCCCTGGCCGCCTATCCCGCCTGGCCCATCGGCCCTCTCGAAACCCTGGAAGGGCTGGAGCAGCTCCGCTTCCTGGAAAACGGCCGCCACGTCCTTTGTGTCGAGGTCGAATCCCGGGGCCGTGAGTTCTGGGAACTGAACAATCCCTCCGACGTTGCGGTGATCGAGGCGATGCTGGGCCGGGACTAGGCAGAAATTGCTCTTTCTGCATGGGCATGCCAAAGTCGGGCGTGCATCGCGATTCCGGTCGCGCAAAATACTAATAATTGCCCCGGCGCGGTCCAGATATGGACAGAATCCGCGACCACGACAGGGCGAGGCGATCCGTTGGTTGCCTGTGACAAGTGAGATGTGGGATGAAAGCGAAGAAGATCACGAAGGCCGTGTTTCCCGTGGCCGGTCTTGGAACCCGATTCCTGCCCGCGACGAAATCGATCCCGAAAGAGATCATGACTCTCGTGGACCGGCCGCTGATCCAATACGCCATCGACGAGGCGCGCGCCGCCGGCATCAGGGAATTCATCTTCGTGACCGCGCGCGGCAAATCCGCGCTTGAAGACTATTTCGACCACGCGCCCGAACTGGAATCCGAACTGCGCAAGAAGGGCAAGACCGACCTTCTGGAGATGCTCAAGGATACCAACATGGACTCGGGCGCCATCGCCTATGTCCGGCAGAACCGGGCGATGGGCCTCGGCCACGCCGTCTGGTGCGCCCGCCGCCTGATCGGCAATGAACCCTTTGCCGTGCTTCTGCCCGATGACGTGATCGCGGCGGATCCCCCCTGTCTGCAGCAGATGGTCGAGGCCCATGCCCAGACCGGCGGCTGCATGGTCGCCGCGATGGAGGTCGCGCCGTCCCGCACCTCCTCCTACGGGGTGCTCGACGTCGGTAGCGATACCGGCTCGATCGTCCGGGTTCGCGGTATGGTGGAAAAACCCCGCCCCGAGGAGGCTCCCTCCAACCTCGCGGTCATCGGCCGCTACATCCTGACCCCCAAGGTTCTGACCAACCTCAACCGGATGAAGCAGGGTACCGGCGGCGAGATCCAGCTGACCGACGCCATTGCCGAAGAAACCGGCTCTGCCTCCGGGGTCCATGGCCTGCGTTTCCGGGGCCAGCGTTACGATTGTGGTTCCAAGATCGGCTTCCTTCAGGCCACCGTTGCTTTCGGCCTGTCCCGTCCCGACCTGTGTGGTGAGTTCGAAGTGTTCCTTCACGAGCTTCTTGCCATGCAGAAAGCCGCCCAATAGCCCCTTGGGCCGGCTTCCTCACGCCTGCCCGGTCGGCGAGTTGCCAGACCCCGGGCGCGGCCCGGCGGCGCTCTGGCAGGCATTGCGGCTGCGGATCCGGCGCCGGACGCTTCTGGCCCGCGCCCTCCGCCGCCGCCGCCAGCTGACCGCGCTCTGCGACCGGACCGCCGCGATCCGGCCGGGCGATATCCTGTGCTTCCTCTGCCTGCGCAACGAGGCGCAGCGCCTGCCCTTCCTGCTGGACCATCACCGCGGGCTTGGCGTGCGGCACTTCCTCGTCGTCGACAACGCCAGCAGCGACGGCTCCGACAGCCTGCTTCGCGACCAGACCGATGTGTCGCTCTGGCAGACCGGGGCCAGCTACAAGGCCGCCCGCTTCGGGATGGACTGGCTGACCTGGCTGATGCTGCGCCACGGGCACGGCCACTGGTGCCTGACGCTCGATGCCGACGAGATCCTGGTCTACCCGCATTGGCAGACCCGCCCCCTGCCGGCGCTGACCGACTGGCTTGACCGGCAGGGCCAGCCCAGCCTTGGCGCGCTGACCCTGGACCTTTATCCCGACGGCCCGATCTCGCAGGCCCGCCACGCCGCCGGGGACGACCCCACCCGGATCCTGCGCTGGTTCGACGGCGGCAATTACCAGGTCCAGGTCCAGCCCCGGCTGCGCAACCTCTGGATCCAGGGCGGCGCCAGGGCCCGCGCCTTCTTTGCCGAGGCCCCCCGTCGCGCGCCGACGCTGAACAAGATCCCTCTGGTGCGCTGGCACTGGCGCTATGCCTATGTCAACTCGACCCATGCGCTGCTGCCGCCGCGCCTGAACCAGGTCTACGCCACCGACGGCGGCGAGCTGACCTCGGGGGTGCTTCTCCATACCAAGTTCCTGCCCGGCATCATCGACCGCTCGGCCGAGGAAAAGGCGCGGGGCGAGCATTTTGCCGATGGCGCGCAATATGCCAGCTACTACGACCGGCTGATCCGGGATCCGGTGCTGCACAGCCCCGCCTCCTCGCGCTACACCGGCTGGCGCCAGCTGGAAGCCCTGGGCCTGATGTCGCGGGGGGGCTGGGTATGACTGCCCTTTCGCGCATGCTGTCGATCTACCGCCTGCGCCTCCAGCGCAAGCAACTCCTGTGGCGCGCCTTCACCAAGCGGCGGCAGCTTCAGCCGGTGACGCAGCGCATGGCAGGCCTCGGGCCGCAGCCGATCCTGCTGTTCTCCACCATGCGCAACGAGCGCGTCCGCCTGCCCTATTTCCTGAACTACTACCGCAAGCTCGGGGTCGACCACTTCCTGATCGTCGACAACGCCTCGGACGACGGCACCCGCGAGTATCTGGCCGACCAGCCCGACGTCTCGCTCTGGAGCACCCCGGCCGGCTACAAGCAGTCGCGCTTCGGTATGGACTGGATCATGCATCTGTTGCGCCGCCATGGTCACGGGCGCTGGTGCCTGACCGTCGATGTCGACGAGTTCCTGGTCTACCCCTTCTGCGAGACCCGCCCCCTGCGCGCGCTGACCGACTGGCTGGACAGCGCCGGAAACCGCACCTTCTCCTCGATGCTCCTCGACATGTATCCCCGCGGCGCCATGCACGAGCAACCCTACCACGAGGGGCAGAACCCCTTCGAGATCGCCCAGTATTTCGACAGCGGCAACTACACCTTCAACCGCAGCTGGCCGCTTCTGAACCTCTGGATCCAGGGCGGCCCCCGCGCCCGGCTGTTCTTCACCGACGAGCCCTACCGCGCCCCCGCGCTGAACAAGATCCCGCTCGTCCGCTGGCACCGCTCCTTCGCCTATGTCTCCTCGACCCACATGCTCCTGCCCCGCGGCCTCAACCTCACCTATGACGACGCCGGCGGCGAGAAGCCCTCGGGTTGCCTTCTGCACGCCAAGTTCCTCGACACCTTCGCCGCCAAGGCCGAGGAGGAGATGCGTCGCGGCCAGCATTATGCCGAAGGCCACGAATACCGCGCCTATCGGGCCGGGATCAGCCGCGAGCGCGACCTCTGGTGCAACTGGAGCGAGAAATACGTCAACTGGCGCCAGCTCGAGATCCTGGGCCTGATGTCGAAGGGAAACTGGGCATGAGCTTCGGCGTCGTCATGCTCTGCCATACGGCGCTGGACCGCGCCGCCCAGGTCGCGCGGCACTGGGCGGCCAATGGCTGTCCCGTCGTCATCCACCTCGACCGCCGTGTCCCCGAAGCCCAGCGCGCCGCCCTCGCCGCGGCGCTTTCCGACCTGCCCGACGTCCGCTTCTCGGCCCGCGTCCCCTGCGAATGGGGCACCTTCAGCCTGGTCCAGGCCACCAATATCGCCGCGACCCAGCTGCTTGCCAGCTTTCCCCAGGTCGGCCATGTCCTCCTCGCCTCGGGCGCCTGCCTGCCGATCCGCCCGGTGGCCGAGCTTCAGGCCCATCTCGGCGCCCATCCCGACACCGATTTCATCGAAAGCGTGACCACCGCCGATGTCGGCTGGACCATCGGCGGGTTGAACAAGGAGCGGTTCACCCTCCGCTTCCCCTTCTCCTGGAAGAAGCAGCGCCGCCTCTTCGACCGCTATGTCGTGCTGCAACGCCGCCTCGGAGTCCAGCGCCGCATCCCTGCGGGCCTGGTTCCGCACCTCGGCAGCCAGTGGTGGTGCCTGACCCGGCGCTCGCTGCAGGCGATCCTGTCGCATCCCGACCGGCCCCGCCTCGACCGCTATTTCCGCCGCGTCTGGATTCCGGACGAAAGCTATTTCCAGACCCTCGTGCGCCAGGTCTCCACCCGCATCGAAAGCCGCTCGCTCACGCTCTGCAAGTTCGATTTCCAGGGTCGCCCGCATGTGTTCTACGACGACCACCTGCATCTCCTGCGCCAGTCGGACGCCTTCGTCGCCCGCAAGATCTGGCCCCAGGCCGACCTGCTCTACCGCACCTTCCTGACCGAGCTGCCCGAGCGGCGGGCTGCGCCGAACCCGGCCAAGATCGACCGCCTGTTCGCAAAGGCGGTCGAGCGGCGGACCCGTGGCCGCCCCGGCCTGTTCATGCAAAGCCGCTTCCCGACCCGTGCCCGCGGCGGCAATCGCGCGGCCGCGACCTATGGCGTCTTCCAGGGTTTTGCCCAGCTCTTCCCGGATTTCCATCCCTGGCTCGCCCGCGCCACCGGGGCCAGGGTCCACGGCCATCTCTTCGCCCCCGATCGCGTCGAGTTTGCCGAGAACGAGCGCGTCTTTACCGGCGGCCTCTCCAACTCGGCCGCCCTGCGCGACTACAACCCCGGCAGCTTCCTGACCAACCTCGTCTGGAACACCAGGGGCGAGACGCAGTGCTTCCAGTTCGGCCCCGCCGATGTGCAGGACGTGACGCGCTTCATCGCGGGCGATAGCAACGCGCGCGTCTTCATCATCTCGGGTGCCTTCGCCGTGCCGCTCTGGCGCTCCGCCCGCCCGGCGGCCGCGGTCCGGGCCGAGGCTGCGCGCCTGCAGAAGATCGAAGCGGATCTGATCGCGCGGCTCGACCACCCCGAGGCCAAGGCGAATGTCCGGATCTGGAGCCTGGCCGAATTTGTCGAGAACCCGGCCGAGCCGCTGATGCAACTTCTCGACGACCTCAACCCGCGCGGCTCGCATCGCGACGTGGACCTGCCGCCGATGATCCCGCTTCTGGGTTTCGGCGCCTTTCTCCAGGACCTGCGCAATCAGGGGATGCATCCCGTGCTGATGGGCGATTTCCCGATCGATTTCGGCAGCAAGTCCGCCCCCTCGCCGCTGTTGCGCCTGAAGTGACCTGATGCCGCAGCCCTTCACCAGCTTTGTCATCCTTGCCGGAATGCGCACCGGCTCGAACTTCCTGGAAGCGAACCTGAACGCGCTGCCCGGCGTCGTCAGCCATGGCGAGGTGTTCAATCCGCATTTCATCGGCAAGCAGAACGTGACCGAACTGTTCGGGATCACGCTTGAAGCCCGCGAGGCGAACCCCAGGCCGCTTCTGCGCAAGCTGCGGACCGAGAGCCCCGGTCTTTCGGGCTTTCGCTTCTTCCACGACCACGATCCCCGCGTGCTGGACATCCTGCTCGCCGATCCCGCCTGCGCCAAGATCATCCTCACCCGCAATCCGGTCGACAGCTATGTCAGCTGGCAGATCGCCCGCGCGACCGGCCAGTGGAAGCTGACCGATGCCAAGCGCCTGAAAACCGCGACCGCCCGCTTTGATGAGGGCGAATTCCGCGACCACCTTTCCGCAGAGCAATCTTTCCAGCGACAGATCCTCCATGGGCTGCAGACCTCGGGCCAGACCGCCTTCGTGCTGGATTACGAGGACCTGGCCTCGGTCGAGGTCCTGAACGGCCTCGCCGCCTTCCTTGGCGTCGAAGGGCGGCTCAAGGCGGTGGATGACACGCTGAAGAAGCAGAACCCCGAGGCGCTGGAGGACAAGCTTGAGAACCCGCAGGACCTGGCCGCCGCCGTCGCCCGGGCCGATCTCTTCGCCCTCGCCCGCTCTCCGGTGTTCGAGCCGCGCCGCCCCGCGGCGATTCCCCATGTCACCGCCGCGCGCGACGCACCCCTCCTGTTCTTCCCCGTCCGCTCCGGCCCCGAGGGTGCGGTCCGCGACTGGCTTTCCTCCCTTGGCGGGCTGGTCGAAGGCTTCGACAACCGCACGCTGCGCCAGTGGAAACGCGACCATCCCGGCCACCGCGCCTTTACCGTGGTGCGCCATCCTCTCCTCCGCGCGCATGTCGCCTTCCGCGAGAAGATCGTCTCGGGCCAGCTGGCCGACCAGCGCCGCAGCCTGATCCGCGCCTGGAAGGCCAACCTGCCCGATCCCGGCCGGCCCTTCCCCGATCCGGCGGCCGAGCGCGAGGCGTTTCTGGTGTTCCTGAACTGGTGCCGCCTCGCGACCTCGGGCCAGACCGGCAACCGGGTCGATCCGAACTGGGCCAGCCAGAGCGCGATCCTGCAGGGCTTTGCCGGCTTCCACCCCCTCGACCTCGTGATCCGCGAGGACTGTCTGCCCCGGTCTCTGGCCTTCCTCGCCGCCGAGATCGGCGTGACTGCCCCGCCCCCGCCCGCGGCCGACCCGGCCGCGCAGGCGCTGGCCACGATCTGGGACGAAAGCCTCGAGACCGCCGCCGAGGCTGCCTATGCGCGCGACTACACCGGCTTCGGCTTCACCCGCTGGCGCATGTGATGCGGGCGCACAGGGTCGAGAAACCCTGCGCGCCCTTGATTCGTCTGAACGCGCCGAACCGGCTCAGGCCGCCTGGGGGGCCTTGGCTTCGGTCAGGATCGCATACAGCTTGGCCGGATCGTTGTTCGCCCGCAGCTTCGCCAGGACCCCCTGGTCGCGCATCGTCCGGCTGACCAGGGCCAGCGCCTTCAGATGGTCGACCCCCCCGTCCTTCGGGGCGAAGAGGCCGAAGACCAGATCCACCGGCTGCCGGTCCACGCTGTCGTAATCCAAGGGCTTCTCCAGCCGGACGAAGACGCCGACGATCCCCTTCAGGTCCTCCAGCCGGGCATGGGGCAGGGCGATGCCATGTCCCACGCCGGTCGGGCCCAGCGTCTCCCGCTCCTGCAGCCCGTCGATGGCCACCGCCGCCGACATCCCGTAGGCCTGCGCCGCGATCTCTCCCAGCTCCTGGAAAAGCCGCTTCTTCGAGGTGAACTGCCCAACCACCTTGACGGCAGCCGGCACGAGTAGCTTGGAGAGTTCCATCGTCGGGCTTTGTTCCCGCGCCACGTCGGCGCCTTACCTGCTGTTGCGCGGGTCGATCCAGCCGATGTTCCCGTCATCGCGACGATACACCACGTTCACGCCCCCATGTCCTTCGTTCCGGAAGACCAGCATGCGATGTCCGGCAAGCTCCAGCTGCATCACGGCCTCGCCGACGGTGATCGAAGGAATCTTCGCTTCCATCTCGGCAATGACGACGGGCTGGAGCGTATCGGGCTCCGCATCCTCGGTCTCATCGGACGCGGCGAGGATATACGAGGACCCACCGGCGAATTCAACAGGGGCCGTGCGGTGGTTGTGGTGGTTGCGGATCCGCCGCTTGTAGCGCCGCAGCTGCTTGTCCAGCTTCTCGCGGCAGCTTTCGAAGGCGGCATAGATCTCGACCGCGTGACCCTTGGCCTGGGCGTTCAGGCCGGTGGACAGGTGAATCACCGTCTCGCAGACATATTCGTGCGCCGAACGCGAGAAAACCACGATGCATTCGGTGGGGCGCTGGGCGTATTTTTCGACCAGCTCGCCCATTTCCGATTTCACATGGGTTTGAAGAGCCTCACCGACGTCGATCTGTTTCCCACTGATCTGATAGCGCATGGCCTCTCCTTTCGCATGCTTTCCGGCCGGTTCGGGTCAGTCCCAACCGGCCGATCCCCTACACAAGAGATGGAAAGAACGTAGCGCCACGCAAGAACGGCCGGCAGAAGACTTCGCGGCAGGACGGGACCGAACAGGGGCAAGTGACGCACGCATTGAAGGTATTTGGCGCACCCGCGATGCGGCTTGTCAACCGGGTCCTTTTCAGATGATGCGGAAGTTCTCGCCCAGGTAAACGCGCCGCACCGTCTCGTCGCGGACGACCTCATCCGTCGTCCCGCTCATCAGCACCTTGCCGTCATGCAGGATATAGGCGCGGTCGACGATCTCCAGCGTCTCGCGGACGTTGTGGTCGGTGATCAGCACCCCGATTCCCCGCGCCTTAAGGTCATGCACCAGATGGCGGATTTCCCCCACCGCGATCGGGTCCACCCCGGCGAAGGGCTCGTCCAGGAGCAGGTATTTCGGATCCGCCGCCAGGCAGCGCGCGATTTCCACCCGCCGCCGCTCGCCGCCCGAAAGGGCCAGCGCGGGGGTCCGCCGCAGATGGGTGATGGAAAATTCGCTCAAGAGCTCTTCCAGCCGCTCGCGCCGCTTGTGGCGGTCGGGCTCGGCGATCTCCAGCACGGCCAGGATGTTGTCCTCGACGCTCAGGCCCCGGAAGATGCTCACCTCCTGCGGCAGGTAGCCGATTCCCAGCCGGGCGCGGCGATACATCGGCAGGGCGGTCACGTCCTTGCCGTCGATCAGCACCTGACCGCCCTCGGGCGTCACCAGCCCGGCGATCGAGTAGAAGCAGGTCGTCTTGCCCGAGCCGTTCGGCCCCAGAAGCGCCACCACCTCGCCCCGGCGCAGATCCAGGCTGACATCGCGGATCACCGGCCGCTTCTTGTAGCTTTTGCGCAGGGACCGGACCTGAAGCCCGCCCGCGCCCTCGGTGATCGTCAGTTCCGGCTTTGCCGCCATCAGTTGCCGCCCGGCACGAAGGTCGTGGTCACCCGGCCTTCCATGATGCCGGTCCCGTCCTTCAGGTTGATCGTCAGCTTCTGTCCTTGCATGGTCGAGCCGGCCTGCGCCAGCTGCACATTGCCGGTCAGCACGATCACGCCGGTTTCGATGGTATAGACCGCCTCTTCGGCGCTGGCCTTGTCGGCCAGGTTGGTGATCGTCACCCCGCCGCTGGCCAGAAGCTCCTTGATCTGCGACTGGTCGGTGCCATAGCGCACATCGACCTTGGCCGCCGCCAGCGTCATCTCGCCCTGCTTTACCTGGACATTGCCGCTGAACACCGCGCTGCCGTCGGCGTTGTTGACCGCAAGCTGGTCGGCCGTAACCTCGACCGGCTGGCTCGTGTCCTGCTCCAGATCGCCGAAGGCGATGGTCGCCTGCTGCGCCTGGGCCATCCCGGCGGCAAGGCCAAGCATCAGGATCAATGCGCGATGGAATGCCATTCGTCGGAACCTCACGGGCCTGCGCCGCCCGGCAGATATACCAGCCGGACGCCTTGGGTGAAAACCAGAAGATAGGCGCCCGGGGTCACGTTGTCCTGACTCAGGGTCATGCCGCCCGCAACGATATCGCCCGCCGGGCCTTTCGCCCGCACCTCGCCCCGGCTCTCCAGGCCCGAACGGTCCAGCTGCGCCGCGATCTCGGGTGTATCCAGCACATAGCCGCTGCTGGTCGTGACCTTGACTCCGCCCGACAGCACCACCTGCTTCGCCGCATCGTCCATCACCGCCGTCGCCGCATGCAACTCGGTCCGGGCGCCGTCGGGGGTATCGAGGTCCAGCCGCAGGCCGCGCGCCTCGGCCGGGGTATCGGTCGCCTCGGGGCGTGCTTCCTCGGCGGTCAGGGTCAGGGCCGCGCCGTCGCTGGTGGTCCCGGCATAGCTGGGGGCGGTCATCCGCGGCTCGCGGGCCAGTTCCTCGACATCGACCTCGGCGTAAGGCAGGGCGTCCTCGGGGTCGATGCGGTCGGCCACGAGGAACAGCGTCGACAGGATCGCCAGCGCGGCCAGCGGCAGGGCGACCTTGAGCCAGCCCACCACCCGCGTATGCTTGTCGATCCCCGCCACCTCAGGCAACCCCGGCGCGCAGGCAGTCGTGGACATGCAGGATGCCGATGGCGCGGCTCTTGTCCTCGCCCGTGACCAGAAGGCAGGTGATCTTGCGGTCGTTCATCAGGGCCAGCGCCTCGCCGGCAAGTGCTTCGGTCCCGATGGTGCGCGGGTTCCGCGTCATCACCTCGCCCGCGACATGCGACAGAAGCCCGTCCAGATGCCGCCGCAGGTCGCCGTCGGTGATGATCCCGGCCAGTGCGCCATCGGCATCCGTCACGCCGACCACGCCAAAGCCCCTGCGGCTGATCTCGACCAGCACTTCGCCCATGGCCATGTCCATCGGCACCAGCGGCGGGTCGTCATGCATCAGATCCCGCACCTTCAAGAGCCGCGCCCCCAGCTTGCCGCCGGGGTGGAAGACGCGGAAATGCTCGGGTGTGAAGGCGCGATGCTCCATCAGCGCGATGGCCAGCGCATCGCCCAGCGCCAGCGTCATCGTGGTGGAGGTGGTGGGCACGATGCCCTTTTCGCAGGCCTCCGGCACCTGCGGCAGCAGGATCGCCACATCCGCCTGCCGCATCAGGGTCGAGCCCTCGCGCCCCGCCACGCCGATCAGCGGAATGCCGAACCGCTTGGCATGGGCCAGGATATCCGCCAGTTCCGGCGTCTCGCCCGAGTTCGACAGCACGATCAGCACGTCGCCCTCGGCCACCATGCCCAGGTCGCCATGGCTTGCCTCGGCCGGATGGACGAAATGCGCCGGCGTTCCCGTGCTGGCGAAGGTCGCCGCGATCTTGCGGGCGATATGCCCCGACTTCCCCATGCCCGAGACGATCACCCGCCCCTTCGCCGCCATCAGCAGAGCGACCGCCGCGCCGAAGCTGTCCCCCAGCGCGCCCGCCAGAGTCTCCAGCGCCCCGGCCTCGCGCCGGATCACCCGGCGGCCGGTCGCCAGGAAATCAGTGGAGGAAGATGTCATTCACGTTTTCCCAGCCCAGAAGATCCAGCTCGGCCCGGGTCGGCAGGAAGGCGAAGCACCGCTCCGCCAGTTCCATCCGCCCCTCGCGCTTCAGCCGCCCCTCAAGCTCCGCCTTCAGCGCATGCAGATACAGCACGTCCGAGGCTGCATATTCCTTCTGCGCCTCGGTCAGCACCTCCGCCCCCCAGTCGCTGGTCTGCTGCTGCTTCGAAACGTCGACGCCCACCAGATCGGCCAGCAGGTACTTCAGCCCGTGCCGGTCGGTGAAGGTCCGCACCAGCTTGGACGCGATCTTGGTGCACCAGACCGGGGCGGTCGTCACCCCGAACGCCTTCTTCATCACCGCGATGTCGAAGCGGCCATAGTGGAACAGCTTCAGCACCGCCGGATCGGCCAAAAGCCGCTCCAGGTTCGGCGCGCGCTCCTGCCCCTTCGCGATCTGCACCAGATGCGCGTCCCCCGTCCCGTCCGAGAGCTGCACCACGCACAGCCGGTCGCGGCGCGGATCCAGCCCCATGGTCTCGGTGTCGATCGCCACCACCGGGCCCAGCGTCAGCCCGTCGGGAAGGTCGTTTCGGTGCAGATGAATGGCCACGGGTCGGATCTCCTGAAATCCCACCCGGATTACGCCCGGCACCCAACGGGGTCAACACTGGCGGGCCGCACGGCCCCGCGCTAGGCTGAAGCCACCCCAGAAGGCACCCCGATGCTGCACCACGATAGCTTCCGCGATCCCGCTCCGGGCCAGCTCCGCGTACTCGCCGCCTTTTCCTTCCGATACGACGCCCATCTCGTCCCCGACCTCATCGAGAACATCCGCCCCGCCATCCACGGCTTCGTCGCCTGGGACGACCGTTCGGCCGAGGCCGCGCTGTCCGATGAGCCCGCCCGCCGCCGGCGCCTTCTCGCCGCCGCCCGCGAAAGGGGGGCCGACTGGCTCCTCGTCCCCGATCCGGACGAACGCTTCGAGCAGGGCTTCGCCACCTGGCTGCCCGCCCTCCTGGCCGAGGGCGATTGCCTCTGGCACTTCTCCCTGCGCGAGATGTTCTCGCCCACGGAATACCGCAGTGACGGTCCCTGGGGCGCGAAATCCGTGTTGCGCCTCTTTCCCATCGCCGCCGCCGGGGCCGAAGAGGCCGCGCTGCACGGCCTCTGGGTCGCCGACGACAGCGGCTTTCGCCGCCGCGCCAGCCGGATCAACCTTTACCACCTGCGCATGGCCTCGCCCGCGCGCCGCAAACTCCGACGCGAACTTTACGCCGCCGCCGACCCCGAGCGCCGCTTCCAGGCGATCGGCTACGACTATCTCGACGACGAGCGTGGCATGGTGCTGGAACCCCTGCCCCCCGGCCGCACCTTCGATCCGCCCTTCGTCGAGGATCACGGACTCTGGTCCCCCGACCCCGACGATCTGGGCGAGATCCGCCCCGATCCGCCCGAGGTCAGCCTCGTGCGCGTCGCCCATGCCCTGCGCCGAAGCGGCCAGCGCAATGCCTGCTATATCGCCAGCGATCTGTTCCATGCCGATCCTGTCGATCACGATCTCTGTTTCCTGGCTGCCAGCTACGCCTTCCAGTCCGGAGACCATCCTGCCGCCATCGCGCTCGCCGGGGAAATCCTGACCGCCCGGCCGCAGGATCTCTCTGCCCAACTGATCCGCGCCCGTTCCCTTGTCGCCAGCGGTCGAAAAGCCGGCCTGTCCGCCCTCGCCGCACGACTGCCCGGCAGCCCCGTCATCGCCGCCCTTCGGGCCGAGGCCGCGCGCCCGACCGCCGATTTCACCGCCGCCGATGCCCAGTGGCGCGACCTCGCCCCGCCGGATGCCGCGATCTACGAGGAGCGACCCGACCGCTCCGACCTCGCGACGGTGGTGATCGGCTTCCGCAGCCAGCCCGGCCTTCTGTCTGCCGTCCGCTCCGTGCTGGATCAGGGGACCGAGATCGTCGTGGTCAACTCCGGCGGCGGCAGCGTCCGCGCCGATCTGGCCCCGGTCGCCGACCGGATCCGGCTGATCACCAGCGACACGCCGCTCCGCGTCGGGGCCGCGCGCAACATCGGTGTCGCCGCCAGCCGCGCACCCTTCATCGCCTTCCTAGCCGGCGATTGCCTGGCGGAACCGGGCTGGGTGGCGGGCCGCCTTGCCCGTCACCACGCGGGGGCGGCCTCGGTTTCCACCGCCGTCAGCGGCCTGCCCGGTGCGGGCCTCGTCGCGCTTGCGGCCAACCGCCTGCGCTATTCCGCCCGCAATCCCTTCGCCGATCCCCGCAGCCTCTCGCATTATGGCCAGTCCTGCTCCCGCCATCTCCTCGGCCTCAGCGGGCACTTTCCGCCTGCACTTTCGGCGGGCGAGGATACCGCGCTGAACCGTGCCGCCGTCGGCTTTTCCCAGCCGCACTGGACGCCCGGGGTCGTGACCCTGCACCGCGACCTGACCGATCTGGCGCTGCTGGTGGCCGACGAGCGGATGCGCGGCCAGCGCCGGGCCGGTCACCCGCCCTTCCGCGCCCTCGCGGCCAGTCCGGACCCCGCGCTTGCCGCCGCGCCTTTCCTCCGCCGCCGCCTGCATCAGGCCTGGGAACTGGTCGCGCGCGAGCCCGGCCTGTCAGCCGCCGAGCGTCGGGCCGTGCAGGCGGTGCAATGGCTTGCCGCCCAGGCCGACGGGCAGGGCACCGTCGAGGGGTTGCAGCGGATCGCCCGCGCCGATGCGCTTCTGGCCCTGGCCAAGGCGCAGGAGGACGATCCCGATCAGGCCATTCCCCTGGCCGAGGAGGCCCTTGCCCTAGACCCGGAGGATCCGTCCAAGTCGCTCGCCCTCGGGCTCCTGCGCCTCGCGGCGGGCGACATGGCCGGGGGCGAGGCTGCGCTTCTGGCTGCCCTGGCCCTCTCTCCGGCGGATGAGCGGGCCGTCGCCGCCCTGATCGCCCTACGGGACGCGCTGGAGGGCCCCGTCGCGGCGCTGCATCTGGCCGAGCGCCTTGCCCTCGCCGCCCCCAGCGCCCGGCGTCTCTGGTCGCTGGCCGCCGATCAGGCCCTTGCGGCCGGGGATGCCGGCTGGGCTGTCGCGCTGGGCCGGGTCGCGCTTGCCTGCGCCCCGGCCCTGCCTGCAGCCCATGCCCATCTGGCCAAACTCCACGCCGCCGCCGGGGACCCTGCAGCCGAGGCGCGGCGTGCCGCAACCGCCGAGCGCCTCATCGCCGCCGAAGAGCGCCGCAAGGGATAGGCCATCCACTGGCGCAAGTGCCGGCCGTTTGGCGGAAGCGGGCCACTTCGGCATCAGCCGCAGGCCGCCGCCCCGGACCCGGTAGCCGAGGCGCCACCCCACCACCGCCGAGGAGCGCCGGGAGGGGTTGGCCATCCACCGGCGCAAGTGCTGGACCGTTCAACGGAGGCGAACCGCTTCGACGCCAGCCGCAGACCACCCGTCCGGGATCCGGCAGCCGAGGCGTGTCGCAGCCGCCACCGAGGAGCGCCGGGAGGGATAGGCCATCCACCGGCGCAAGTGCCGGCCGTTCGGCGGAGGCGAACCGCTTCGACGCCACTCGCAGACCATCCGTCCGGGATCCGGTAGCCAAGGCGCTACCCCACCGCCGCCGAGGATCGCCAGGAGGGGTTGGCCGCCCGCAAGTGCAGGTGTGGGGCCGTCCATGGGGAAGGCTCGCCCTTGCGGCTATCCCACCGGCCCGCCCCAGGTCCTTCGCCCAAGCCCTTTGCGGACCGGAACCCAAATCTTTCCAGTTCGTTAATCGGGTTCTGCAACCCTTTGATCCTGTTGCATCAGCACGGCTGGTCACGCGTGTCCAGATCTCAGTTGACCACGAACTCCGCATGCAGCGCCCCGGCTGCGTTGATGCTTTTCAGGATGTCGATCATGTCATGCGGAGCCACCCCCAGCGCGTTCAGCCCCGCCACCACTTCGGCCAGGTCGGTCCCGCCCCTGACCTCGGCCAGCCCGGTCCCATCCGTCCCGATCGAGGCGCTGGACCGGGGCACCACCACCGTCGCGCCCTCGCTGAACGGGTTGGGCTGGACGACCAGCGGGCTTTCCTCGACCCGCAGCGTCAGGTTCCCCTGCGCCACCGCGACCCGGCTGATCCGTACGTCGGCCCCCATCACGATCGTCCCCGACCGCTGGTCCACCACCACCCGGGCCCGCGTCTCCGGCTCGACCAGGATGCCCTCGATCCGGCTGATCACATGCGCGGGCGAGCGCATTCCCGCCGCCCCGATGTCCACCGCCACCGTGCCCGCATCCTGCATCACCGCGACCCGGCGGCCGAAATCGGCGTTCACCGCCCGCTCGATCCGCTCGGCCGTGGTGAAATCCGCCGATTTCAGCGCCAGACGCAGGTTCGACAGGCCGGAGAAATCGAATTCCACCTCGCGCTCGACCCGCGCGCCCGAGGGGATGACCCCGGCGGTCGGCACGCCCTGCACCACCCTTGCCGCCTCGCCCTCGGCCGAGATGCCGCCGGCGATGATCGTGCCCTGCGCCACCGCATAGATCTGCCCGTCCGCGCCGTTGAGGGGCGTCATCACCAATGTGCCGCCCAAGAGGCTTTTCGCGTCGCCGATCGCCGAGACCGTCACGTCGATCCGCCCCCCCGACCGGGCGAAGGGCGGCAGCTCTGCTGTCACGAAGACGGCGGCCACGTTCTTCGGCCGGAACTCCTCGCCCGTGACATTCGCCCCCAGCCGCTCCAGCAGGTTGGCCATGATCTCCTCGGTGAAGGGCGCGTTGCGGATGCCGTCGCCGGTGCCGTTCAGCCCCACGACCAGCCCGTAGCCCACCAGATCGTTGCCCCGCACCCCGTCGAACTCCACCAGGTCCTTGATGCGGATCGGTTCGCCCCAGGCGGCGGCGGTGAAGAGGAGCAGCGCAAGAAGGAGGCGGATCATCGCAGATAGTCCACAAGGCTGAGCCGCGAGACGCGGGCGGTGACGAGATAGAGCGATTCCAGCTGTCCGCGCAGCTCCTCGAGCCGGGTGGCGGCCTCATAGGGATCGGCCGCCCCGGTCTCGGAGCGCAGGATGCCAAGCGCCGTTTCCTCGGCTGAGTTGCGGACGGCGGCGGATTCGATCTTGGCCTCGACCATGCCGATCCGCGCCGCCAGATCGACCCGCGAGTCCTGCGAGCCTTGCAGCAGCCCGCCCGCCCGCTGCGCCAGATCGGCCCGCTCCACATGGTTGCTGCCCAGCACGCCACGGTCCAGAAGCGCGGCCAGGGCAAAGCCGTGCAGCGTGTCGCGGATCGCCGGGTCAAGCGCGGTGGTCGCAAGATCCGCGATCTCGCCAGAGGTGATCGGGCTGGGCGACAGCGGACCGCCCCCCTGATAGAAGGCCGCATAGCCGGCAGGGTCGGAGAACCAGGTCGCGACCGCATCGGCCACCTGGCCCGCATTGGTCGCGCCCGCCGCCGCGGTCTCCAGCGCGGTGAGCATGTCCTCGGCCGGGCCGAGTGGCGGCGTGCCGGTCGCGGTGCCGGCAAAGACCGCCCGCCCCCCCGCCTCGGCGTTCACGAGGCCCACTGCGCTGGCGAGACGCCCCCGTGCATCGGCCCCGAACAGACCGACCTGGGCCGCGGTCGCCATGTCCTTCGAACGCAGGAGCGAGGCGCCAAGGTCGGCCGCCAGCCCGGATAGACCGGCAAGCGCGGATTGCTGGGCCGCGGTCTGGAACGCGGCCTCGGCCGTGTTTCCGGCAAAGGATTTCAACCGCGCCAGGCTGGCGTCCACCGCCAGAAGCGGTGAGAAATCGCCGCGAAGCGCCTGGCCGAGGTCGCCTTGGCGGCCGCTGGCGACCTCATTGGCGGTCCGCTGGATCTGCGCGCGCAGCTGCGTGCCCTGGCGGGCGAGGATATTGGTCAGGCTGGCATCGCCCAGGGAAATCCGGCTCATTCTCCCAACCTCATCAGGATGTCGATCATCTGGTCTGCCGTCTGGATCACGCGGGCATTGGCCGCATAGTGCTTTTCAATGGTCAGAAGCTCCTGCATCTCCCGGTCGGTATCGATGCCGTTCTGCGCCTCGAGGTCGGTCAGCGCGGTCAGCCGCGCCGAAGCGAAGGCCTGGTCCGACTGGCCGGAAAGCCGCCGGGCGGAAGCGTCGGAGAGGACCTCGGCGGTGAGGGTCGCAAGGCTGCGCGAGCCGGCAGGCAGCGCGGCCGAGGAGAGCGGCCGCGAGCCGACAAGGGCGCCATGCAGGGCCTTCAGCAAGGTCGCGTCGCCCGGAGGCCCTTCGACCGTCGCGCCAAGCCCGTCCCGCAGCCGGTGAAGCGCCCCGCCCTGCTCGGGGTCGGCGGTCGCATTGACCTGCAGGCGGCCCGCCAGCCCCACCTCGTCGGCGGCCAGGAAGGGCGCGCCGGCGTCGGTGAACAGGCCCGGCGCGCCCGGCGTCGTGCTCGGGTCGAGGCCCGCAGCCGCAAACCGCTCCACCAGATCGCGGGCCACCGCGTCCAGCCTGCCCTGGGCGCCGGTCGCAAGCTCGTCCCGCACTGCAAACAGCGCCCCGAGCGAGCCGCCGAGGATCGGGCTGGCCGCGCCCGACGTATCATACGGCCGCCCGTTGATCGTGATCCCCGATAGCCCGCCGAGGGCCTGGCTCATGTCGGGCGTGATGGCGTGGACCGGGGTGAAGCCGATCTCGACCCGGTTCCCCTCCAGCAAGGGCGCGCCGCCGGTGGTGAACAGCGCGATCTGGTTGCCCTCGCGCTCGACCTCGCGCAGGGGCACGATGGTCGAGATCGTGTCGACCAGCCGCTGCCTTTCGTCCAGAAGCGCCGAGACATCGCGGCCCGTGCCGGTGAACGACCGCAACTCGGTGTTCAGGACATGCACCTTTTCCAGCGTGGAGTTCAGAAGCCCCACCTGGTCGGCGATCTGGCGGTCGGCGGTTTCGCGCGCGGTCTGGATGTCGCGGGTGGCCAGGGCAAGGCCCGAGACCAGCCCCTTTGCCGCCGTCAGCACATTGGCCAGCCGCGCCTGCGAGTCGGGGCGGCCCGCAGCCTCGACCAGGGCGGAGTCGAAGGCGGCGAGCCGCGCCGCGAGCGAGCCCAGGCTGTCGGGCGTGCCGAAAGCCTGCTCGACCCCGGCCAGGAAGCTCGCCCGGGTGTTGCGGTCGCCATCCCCCGCCTGCGCCAGCCGCCGGTTGGCGAGGAGCGACTTGTCCACATCCCGGCTGATCCCGGTGACCGAGACCCCCTGCCCGGTCCCGGCAAGGACCGCCGCGCGCAGCCCGACCTCGCGCCGGGCGTAGCCGGGGGTCGCGGCATTGGCCACGTTCGATGACAGGACCTCGGCCCGCCGGGACGCGGCGGTCAGGCCGGAAAGCGCGCTGGACAGGGCGGAGGTGATGCTCATGGCCGGTTACCGTTTGATGTTGGTGGTTTCCTGCAGCATCTCGTCCACGGTCTGGATGACCTTGGCATTGGAGGAATAGGCGCGCTGCGTCTGGATCAGGTTGGTCAGCTCGGCCGCGACATCGGTCTTGGACCCCTCGCGCGAATAGCCCTGGATCGAGCCGGTGGGCCCGCTGCCGGCATCCCAGAGGTAGAAGGAGCCGGAATCGGGCGAGACCTGGTAGGTCATGTTCGACATCGACAGAAGCCCGTTCGGGTTCGGGACGTCGACGATCGGGATCTGGTAGAGCCGCCGGGTGAAGCCGGTGTCGTAGGTCGCGTTCAGATAGCCTTTCTCGTCGACCTCGACCGTGGTCAGGTTGCCGACGGGCGAGCCGTTCTTGGTGATCTGCACCGGGGTGAAGTTGTCCGAGAGCTGGGTCAGCCCGTTCGGGTCGCCCGTCTTGCCGATGCCCACCGACAGCGGTCCGCCTGCCACGGTCAGCGCCAGTGTGCCGTCCGCCGGGTTGTAGGCCCCGCCCGAGATCACCGTGACCGAGGCCAGCGTACCCCCCGCACCGCGCGAATCGTCGAAGGTCAGCCCATATTCACCGATCAAAGCCCCGCCCTGGGCGGAATCGCGGATCTCCATCGTCCACTGGTTCGAGCGGCCGGTTGCCGGAACCACGGGGACGAAGGTGACCTCCAGCGATTCGGAGGTGCCGAGGTTGCCGAAATATTCCACCGACAAGGGCGGCGGGACTGCGGTGTTTCCGGCGAGCGTATAGGTCGCCGGCAGGTTCACGCCCAGGTTCATCGTCGTGGTCGGGTCGCCCGCCGTCTGGTTGGTGTTGATCACGATCGGCACCAGGCTGGAGATCGTGTCGCGCGCGAAAGACGGCATCGTGCCATCGGCGTCGGCCGGCCAGCCCAGGAGGACTAGGCCCGAATCGGTCTTCAGGACGCCGTCCGCATCGGTGCGGAAGCCGCCGGTCCGCGTCATCAGCATCGGCGTGTCGGATAGCGCGTTGCCCAGCGACACCTCGTTGATGACGGGTAACATGCCGCGCCCGGCGATGGCGATGTCCAGCGCATTGCCGGTGCCGACGAGATCCCCCCGCTCCTCGATCAGGCGGACGGTGGTGGCGCGGACGCCGCCGGCGGAATAGGTGCCCGAACCCCGGGCCGAGGTGATGACCATGTTCGCGAAATCGGTCGAGGCGCGCTTGTAGCCGTAGGTCGACGAGTTCGCGATGTTGTCGGAGATCGACGCCAGCCGCGTCGCATTGGCATTCAGGCCGGCCACGCCTGCGGACAGCGAGGAAGAGATCGTCATTGGAAAGCGCCTTTCTGCAGCTTCGACCCTGATGGGGGCGAAGGTGCATCAGCGGCGCTTAACAATGGCCTAACGGATAAAATTCGACGGATTCCCTTAGCGGTCGCGGCGCAGAAGGATGATCTCGATCCGGTTGTTGCGCGGGTCGGCCGGTTCGGTCACCGCAGGCTTGCGGTCGGCATAGCCCGAGACGCGCTGCATCCGTGCCGGGTCGAGTCCCGCCGTTTCCAGGAGCCCCCGCGTCGCCTGCGCGCGATCCGCCGAAAGGTCCCAGACCGGGTTGTCGATCAGCGTCACCGGCAGGGCGCGCAGATGGCCGCTTACCGCGATCTCGTTGGTGGTCAGGTTCAGCACTTCGGCCAGAAGCGCCGCGATCGACCTGGTGACGGGCGCGGGATCGGCCGATTCGCCCTCGAACAGCGGCGCTTCGGGAAGATCGAAGATCTCGATCACCAGCCCCTCGTCGGTGACGCGGGTCACGACATGGCGCAGAAGCTGCTGCATCGTGTTGCTTTCGCCGCCCCGCGCCAGCAACGCCTTTTCCACATCCTCGAGCTCGGCCTCCGCCCCGCCGGCGCCCCGGCCGGAGACCCCGGTGTCGGTCGCGGTCGAGGTCTCGCGATCCATCGCGCCGGTGCCGGTATGGGCCATCGTCTCTTCGGCAAAGACGCTGTCCCCGCCGAAGGCGCCGTCGCCCCCGCCCGAGATGCGGTTCACCGGGATTGTGGGATTGAAGTAGTCCGAAATCCCCTTGCGCTGCTTTTCCGTCGTCGCGTTCAACAGCCACATCAACAGGAAGAATGCCATCATGGCCGTCACGAAGTCGGCATAGGCCACTTTCCAGGCCCCGCCATGGTGACCGCCGCCCGCGACGACTTTCTTCCGCTTGATGATGACCGGCGCGCCATTGCCTGGCCCTGCCATCCCACATCACCCAATTACACACCCGGGAACAGGAATAGCATCCCAGCCTTTATGCCGGCTTAACCGCTTGGATTTTAACGGAAGGCCGCGACCGGGCCACAATTCACCGCAGCCGCTCTCCGCCCCGCCAGACGCCACACAGGCTGCCGTCCGGGCCGAGGTGCACCATGTCGGCCGCGCGGCCCGGCAGAAGGTGGCCCAGCCGGTCGCCACGCCCCAGGCAGGCGGCAGGGCGCGAAGTCGCCATGGCCAGCGCCACCTCAGGCGGGGTGCCAAGGCGCAGCATCACCCCGACCGCCTGCGGCAGGGTCAGGTCGGCCCCGGCCAGGGTGCCGTCCTCCAGCGTCAACCGCCCGTCGCGGCGCAGGATGCGGCGGCCGTTCAGGGTGAATTCGGTGATGTCGCTGCCGGCCGGGGCCATGGCGTCCGAGACCAGGAACAGCCGGTCGCTGGCGGCCATGGCGATGCGCATCGCCGGAGCGGCGACATGGATGCCGTCGGCGATCAGCCCGGCGTGGATCGGAGAGGTCAGCGCCGCGCCGACGAGACCCGGCTCGCGGTTGCCAAGCTGGCTCATCGCGTTGAAGAGATGCGTGGCGCAGGAGGCCCCGGCGGCGACGGCGGCCTCCGCTTCGGCATGGGTGCAGTCGGAATGGCCAAGGCTGACGATCACCCCGGCCCCGGCCAGCCGCGCGATCTGTTCGGCGGTCGCGCCGGCCGGCGCAAGCGTCACCATCAGCGACGGCAGACGGGCCCGCACCTCCAGCAGCGCCAGAAGGTCCGCCTCGGTCATCGGCCGGATCAACGCCGGGTCATGCGCGCCCTTGCGGCGCGGGTCCAGATGTGGACCCTCGAGATGCAGACCCAGGAAGCCGGGGACGCCACGCCGGGCGGCCTCGGCTCCGGCGGCAAGGACGCGGGCCGTCGCCTCGGGCGTGTCGGTGATCAGCGTGGGCAGGATGCCGGTCGCGCCCAGCCGCGCGTGGATCCCGCACATCCCGGCCAGCCAGTCGGCGGTACAGGAGCCATCCAGCATCCGCCCGCCCGCGCCGTTGACCTGCAGGTCCAGAAAGCCGGGCGCAAGGAAGCCGCCGTCCAGCCGGACCTCCTCGCCCGGACCGGGGCCGGTGACGGTCCCGTCCTCGACCCGCAGGGGGCCAGGCAGCATCCGCGTGCCGTCAAAGACCGAGGCGCCGGTGAAAAGCTGGGCTGTCATACCGTTTGCGTCACCTTGCGCAGATGCGGGGGCAGGTCGGGGTCAAAGCCGCGGCGGCGGGCCAAGGCCTCGATGAAGGCGTAGAACGACACGGTCAGGACCAGCGGCGCGCAAAGCGGGTGCAACTCGCCCACCGAGGGCAGCAGCACCGCGCCCTCGACCTCGGCCCCGGTCAGGAACACATCCGCGCCCTGCGCCACCAGCCGGGCCGCGGTCTCGGCCAGCCGGGGCAGGGCGGCGTCCTGCACCCCCAGCGCCAGCACCGGGAACTGCGCCTGCACGATGGCCGAGGGGCCATGCATCACCTCGGCGGCCGAGAAGCTTTCGGCATGCAGGCCGCAGGTCTCCTTGAACTTCAGCGCGGCCTCGCAGGCGATGGCAAAGGCGGGGCCACGCCCCAGCACGAACAGCGACTGCGCCCGCGCCAGCCGGGCGGCGAGCGGGGACCAGTCCATCGTCAGCGCCTGCGCGAAGGCGTCGGGCAGCCCCGCCACGGCAGCATGCAGCTCGGCATCCTCCTGCCACTCGGCCAAGAGCGCCAGCCCGGCGAGGACCGAGGCGACGAAGGTCTTGGTCGCCGCCACGCTCTGCTCCACCCCCGCGCGCAGGGCCAGGCAATGCGCCGAGGACTGGGCCAGCGGGCTGTCGGCATGGTTGGTGATCGCCACGGTCAGCGCGCCGCCATCAGCGGCCGCGCGCATCATCTCGACAGTGTCCGGACCCTGCCCGGATTGCGAGATGCCGATGCAGGCTGCGCGCCCCATCCGCAAGGGGCGGCGGTAGATCGAGGCCAGCGACGGGCCGACCGAGGCGACGGGCACCCCGGCCGCAAGCTCGATCGCGTATTTCAGGTAGGTCGCCGCATGATCCGAAGAGCCGCGCGCGACGGTCACGACCAGCTCGGGGTCGGTCGCCCGCATCGCCTGGGCGGCGCGGGCCGTGGCCTCGGCCGAAAGCGAGAGGAAGCGGCGCGCGGCCTCGGGGATCTCGGCCACTTCGCGGGCCATGTGCGACTGGGTCATCCGGGGGCCCTTTCCGTATCGGGGGCAAGTTTCAGTTCGACGGCAAAATCATAGGCATCGCCACGGTAGAGCGAGCGGGTGAATTCCACCACGCGGCCATTCGCCAGATAGCCGATCCGCTCGATCCGCAGCCCCGCCGCACCGGCGGTAACGCCCAGCAGCTCGGCGTCGCGGGGGCCGAGGTTGGCCGCCGAGATGCGTTGCACGGCACGGACCGGGCGCTGGCCCCTGGTCTCCAGCCAGGCGTAAAGCGAGGTTCCGACCTGGTCCGGGTCCGGCAGCACCTGGGTCGAGAGCGAGGCCCGCTCGATCGCCAGCGGCACCCCGTCCGAGCGGCGCACCCGTTCCAGCCGGGCCACGCGGTCGCCCGCGCCAAGGCCAAGCGCCATCACCTCCTCGGGCGTCGGCGACTGGACCGAACGGCTGATCCAGAAGGATTCCACCGACTTGCCGCGCCGGGCCATGTCCTCGGTGAACGAGGTGAGGAGCGAGAGCGCCTGCTCCAGCCGCTCCACCCTGGGCGCGACGAAGGTGCCCGAGCCGCGCCGCTGCACCAGCGCGCCCTGTGCCACCAGCGCCTCGATCGCCTTTCGCACGGTCACCCGCGACAGGCCGGTCATCGCCGCGATGTCGCGTTCGGCGGGCAGGCTGGCGCCGGGGGGCAGCACGCCCCGCGTCATCGCATCGGCGATCCGGCGTTGCAGCTGCAGATAAAGCGGCCCGGCGCCGGTCGCGAAGCCTTCGGGCGAGAACATCTCCTCCATCACGCCGCCTCCCGCGCCAGGATCAGCGCGCCGTCCAGGGCCGAACCCTGCGCCGGGCGGATCGCCCAGCGGTTTCCCAGGCGCGCGGCATAGCTTGGCCCCAGCCCGCCGATGAAGGTCACCGGCAAGGGCGGGTCCCGCTGCAGGACATGGACCGCCCGGGCGACATCGGCAGTCGCGATGGCGACAAGTTCGTGCGCGATGGGATCGTCTGCGGCCAGAACCTCCGGCGCCAGTCGTGCGAAATCCGCCGGGCGGGCGGCCAGCGAGAAGGCGATCACGCCCTCGGTCCCGCCGTGGCTCTTCAACACCGCGTCCAGAAGCGGCGTTCCGGCGCGGAACCCGTCCGCCGCCAGCAGCGCCTGCCGCAGGACCTCGCGTCCCAACCAGGCCCCGCTGCCCTCATCCCCCAGCACCAGGCCCCAGCCGCCGACCTGGCGGATCCGGCCCCCGGCCTGCGCGGCAAAGACCGACCCGGTGCCAAGCGCCGCGACGATCCCGTCCCGGTCGGCCAGGGCGCCCTTCACGGCGGCAATCGCGTCGGTTTCCAACTTGATCCGGGCGAAGGGCAGGGCGCGGCGCAGCGCCTCGGCCCTGCCTGCGGCATTGGCCCCGGCCAGGCCAAGACCAGCGGAAAGCGCGGGCAGTTCGGCCGCGACAGCCCCGACGCCGAGCGCACGGGTCAGCGCCTCTGTCGTGGCGGCGAGGATGTTGTCCCGCGCCCCCGCAAGGTCGCTGGCGATGTTTGCCGGGCCTGCAACCCCCTCGCCCAGCACACGGCCGGACGCATCCGCCACCGCCGCGCGGCAGCCGGTTCCCCCGCCGTCTATGCCCAAGAAGAAGCCCATGCGAATCCCTTTCGCGAAAAGAATACCAAAACAAGACCATTTGGAAAGCGATAACTGGAAACGGTCGAAAAAGCGAGAAAATATGACGAAGACAAGAACACGCTTTACAAGTGGTATCAGTTTGGCATTGTTGACCCCGAGGGGGAATCACATGGCCGACCGTCCGACCGAGGCGCTGCATCCGATGGCCGAGGGGCTGCATCTTGCCCCTCCGGAGCAGGTGCTGTCGCGCGCGCTGGCGGCGCAGCAGGCCGCTCTGGCGGCGGTGGGCCCCGCGCTGCCGCAGCTTGCCGCGGCCGCACGGATCGCGGCCCAGACCCTGCGTGCCGGAGGCAAGCTGGCCTATGCCGGGGCCGGTTCCTCGGGCCTGATGGCGCTGGCCGACTGCCTGGAGATGCTGGGGACCTTCGGCATCCCGGCGGAACGGACGCCGATGCTGTTCGCGGGCGGCGCGGAGGCGCTGCTGAAGATGACCGGCGGGGTCGAGGACGACCCCGCGCTGGCCGCCGCCGACCTGGCGCGCGCGGATCTGGGCGTGGGCGATGTGCTGATCGCCGTCTCGGCCTCGGGCACGACGCCCTATACGCTGGCGGTGGCCGCCGGTGCGGCGAAGGCCGGGGCGAAGGTGGTGGGGATCGCCAATGTCCCCGGTTCGCCCCTCTTGCAGGCGGCCGACGTCCCGGTGCTGCTGGAGACCGGGGCCGAGATCGTGGCGGGCTCGACCCGGCTGGGGGCGGCCACGGCGCAGAAGGTGGCGATGAACCTGGTCTCGGTGCTGGTCGGGGTGGAACTGGGCCATGTCCACGACGGGATGATGGTCAACCTGGTCGCCGACAATGCCAAGCTGCGCGACCGCGCGGCCCGGATCGTGGCGCGGGTGGCGGGGGTGGATACCGGGATCGCCCGGGTCGCGTTGAACCGCACCCGGGGCGCGGTGAAACCGGCCGTTCTGGTGGCGCGCGGCGCCTCGCCCGAAAGCGCCGGGGCGCGGCTGGCCGCCGCAGGCGGCATCCTTGCCAAGGCCATGAAAAGCTGAAGAATACCAACTGGCGAAAGCCTCTACAGGGAGATTGCGATGACCAAGACGCTTAAACTGGCCCTTCTGACCAGCACCTTGCTGGGCAGCGCCGCCTTTGCGCAGGACGTGACGCTGACCATCGAAAGCTGGCGCAACGACGACCTGACCATCTGGCAGGACACCATCATCCCCGCGTTCGAGGCCGCGCATCCCGGCATCAAGGTGGTCTTTTCCCCCTCGGCCCCGGCGGAATACAACGCCGTGCTGAACTCCAAGCTGCAGGCGGGCTCGGCCGGTGACCTGATCACCTGCCGCCCCTTCGACGCCAGCCTCGAGCTTTTCAACCAGGGCAACCTTGCCGACCTGACCGATCTTGCCGCGATGGCCAATTTCTCGCCGGTGGCCAAATCCGCCTGGCAGACCGATGACGGCGCCGCCACCTTCTGCGTGCCGATGGCCTCGGTCATTCACGGCTTCATCTACAATGCCGACGCCTTCGAGGCGCTAGGCATCGCCGTCCCCACCACGAACGAGGAATTCTACGCCGCGCTGGACAAGATCAAGGCCGACGGCACCTATATCCCGATGGCGATGGGCACCAACGACCAGTGGGAAGCCGCCACGATGGGCTATCAGAACATCGGGCCGAACTACTGGAAGGGCGAGGAAGGCCGCCTGGCCCTGATCAAGGGCGAGCAGAAGCTGACGGATGAGGGCTGGGTGGCCCCCTACCGCGAGCTGGCGAAGTGGAAGGACTACCTCGGCGACGGGTTCGAGGCGCAGACCTATCCCGACAGCCAGAACCTGTTCACCCTCGGCCGCGCTGCGATCTACCCGGCAGGATCGTGGGAGATCTCGGGCTTCAACACCCAAGCCGGGTTCAAGATGGGCGCCTTCCCGCCGCCGGTCGCCGCTGCCGGGGACACCTGCTATATTTCGGACCACACGGATATCGCCATCGGCATGAACGCCAAATCGCCGAACGCCGAGGCGGCCAGGACCTTCCTGGAATGGGTCGGCACGCCCGAATTCGCGACGCTTTACGCCAACGCCCTGCCGGGTTTCTTCAGCCTGAACTCCACCCCGGTCGAGATGACGGACCCGCTGGCGCAGGAATTCGTGTCCTGGCGTGAGAAGTGCCAGTCGACGATCCGCTCGACCTACCAGATCCTGTCGCGCGGCACGCCGAACCTCGAGAACGAGACCTGGAACGCCAGCGCCAACGTCATCAAGGGCACCGAGACGCCCGAGGATGCCGCCAAGCGCCTGCAGGACGGCCTGGCCTCGTGGTACGAGCCGCAGAAGTAAGCTGAACCGGCGGAACCGGGGGGCTTCGCGCCCCCCGGACCCCCCGCGGGATATTTCCACAAAGATGAAAGGGGACGAACATTGGCTTCGCGTAAGCCCGTGCGCTGGCATATTGCCGTGTTCCTGGCCCCGGCTGTGCTGGTCTACACCGCGCTGATGATCGTTCCCCTGTTCGGGACGTTGGCGCAGTCGCTGATGAACCACGACGCGACCGGCGCCCGGATCTTTGTGGGGTTGCGCAACTTCGCCACGCTCTTCGGCGATGCGGTCTGGTCGGATGCCTTCTGGAACGCGCTGGGCAACAACACCTGGTTCTTCGTGATCCATATGCTGGTCCAGAACCCGATCGGCATCGCGCTGGCCGCGATCCTGTCCACCCCACGCCTGCGGATGGCCGGGTTCTACCGCACCGCGATCTTCATCCCCACCATTCTCAGCTTCGTGATCGTCGGCTTCGTCTGGAAGCTGATCCTCTCGCCGATCTGGGGCATCGCGCCGGGGATGCTGGATGCGGTAGGCCTGAAATTCCTGTTCGCGCCCTGGCTGGGCAAGGAGGAATACGCCCTCACCGCGCTGGCGCTGGTCTCGGTCTGGCAGTTCGTCGGCATCCCGATGATGCTGATCTATGCCGCGCTGCTGTCGATCCCCGACGGGGTGATCGAGGCGGCCGAGATGGACGGGATCACCGGCTGGTCGCAGTTCTGGAGGATCAAGCTGCCGCTGATCCTGCCATCGGTCGGCATCATCTCGATCCTGACCTTCGTCGGCAACTTCAACGCCTTCGACCTGATCTATGTCGCGCAGGGCGCGCTGGCCGGGCCGGATTTCAGCACCGACATCCTGGGCACCTTCCTCTACCGCACCTTCTTCGGCTTCCAGTTGCAACTGGGCGATCCCTACATGGGCTCGGCCATCGCCACGGCGATGTTCGGGATCATCCTGATCGGAGTCTGCATCTACCTGTTCGGCATCCAGACCCGTCTGCGGAGGTACCAGTTCTGATGAAGGCGCGCGCTTCCACCGGACGGACGATCGCCGCCCATGCGGTGCTGCTGGCCTATACGCTGATCGCGCTGTTCCCGGTCTTCGTCATCGTCATCAACAGCTTCAAGTCGCGCAAGGCGATCTTCGCCGATCCCCTGGGCCTGCCCCTGCCCGGCAGCTTCGACCTGGTGGGCTACAGGACCGTGCTGCACCAGGGCGACTTCTTCCTGTATTTTCAGAACAGCCTGATCGTCACCGTCGCCAGCCTGTTCTGTGTCCTCCTGTTCGGGGCCATGGCGGCCTTTGCCCTGTCGGAATACCGTTTCCGGGGCAATACGCTGATGGGGCTGTACCTGGCGCTGGGGATCATGATCCCGATCCGGCTGGGAACGGTGGCGATCCTCGAGATGATGGTCGCCTCGGGGCTGGTGAACACCCTGACCGCGCTGATCCTGGTCTATACGGCGCAGGGCCTGCCGCTCGCGATCTTCATCCTGGCCGAGTTCATGAAGTCGGTCTCGGACGACCTGAAGAACGCCGGGCGGATCGACGGGCTGTCCGAGTACCGGATCTTCTTCAGCCTGGTCCTGCCGCTGGTCCGCCCCGCCATGGCGACGGTCGCGGTCTTCACCATGATCCCGATCTGGAACGACCTCTGGTTCCCGCTGATCCTGGCCCCGGCGGAGGATACCAAGACCGTCACCCTTGGCGCGCAGGTCTTCATCGGGCAGTTCGTCACCAACTGGAACGCCGTCCTCGCCGCCCTGTCGCTGGCC
Organism: Tabrizicola soli; assembly: GCF_015999335.1. GTDB lineage: Bacteria > Pseudomonadota > Alphaproteobacteria > Rhodobacterales > Rhodobacteraceae > Tabrizicola > Tabrizicola soli. The sequence continues at coordinate 187,618 of NZ_JAEACP010000009.1, forward strand.
ATCGTGCCGGTGCTGGTCCTCTACCTCATCTTCTCGCGGCAGCTGATCCGCGGGATCACCGCAGGAGCCGTCAAATGATCCGTGTCATGGTCGCCGGTCTGGGCACCATGGGCCGCAGCCATGCCCTGGCCTATCACCGCAACCCGGCCTTCGATCTGGTGGGCCTCGTCAACCGCTCGACCCCCCGGCTGGACCCGGCGCTGGACGGCTACGCCATCGAGCCCGATTTCCACGCGGCCCTAGACCGGCTGAAGCCGGACCTCGTGAACGTCTCGACCTATTCCGACAGCCACGCCGACTATGCGGTGGCCGCGATTGAGGCCGGGGCGCATGTCTTTGTCGAAAAGCCCCTCGCGACAACCGTGAAGGACGCCCGACGGGTGGTGGATTGCGCAAAGGCGAACGGCAAGAAGGTCGTCGTCGGCTATATCCTGCGCCACCACCCCAGCTGGATGCGCCTGATCGCCGAGGCGCGCAGCTTGGGTGGGCCCTATGTCTTTCGCCTGAACCTGAACCAGCAGTCCTCGGGTCCGACATGGGAGGTCCACAAGACCCTGATGCGGACCACCTCGCCGCTGGTCGATTGCGGGGTGCACTATGTCGACGTCATGTGCCAGATTACCGACGCCCGGCCGGTCGAGGTGCGCGGCATGGGTTTGCGCCTGAGCGATGAAATCGCGCCCGATATGTACAACTACGGCCATTTCCAGGTGCTGTTCGATGACGGGAGCGTCGGCTGGTACGAGGCGGGCTGGGGTCCGATGATGTCCGACACCGCCTTCTTCGTGAAGGACGTGGTCAGCCCGAAGGGCGCGGTGTCGATCAAGATGCCGGAGAGTGCCCGGTCGGATGACCACTCGACCCACACCGCCACCCAGACCATCCGGGTCCACCGCGTCGGCCAGCCCGACCAGGACCTGTCGATGGCCGACGAACCCGGCCACCAGGAGTTGTGCGAGCGCGAGCAGGCCTTTGTCGCCCGCGCGATCACCGAGGACCTCGACCTGACCCGGCACATGGAAGATGCCGTCCAGTCGCTTGCCATCTGTCTTGCCGCCGACGAAAGCGTCCGCTCCGGCAAGCCCGTGAAACTGTAGGGGGTGCCATGGGCGCACTGGAACTGAGAGGCGTCACCAAGAACTTCGGCAAGACCGAGGTGATCAAGGGTGTCGACCTGACCGTGAACGCCGGTGAATTCTGCGTCTTCGTCGGTCCCTCGGGTTGCGGCAAGTCCACCCTTCTGCGGATGATCGCCGGGCTGGAGGACACGACCGGCGGCGATATCCTGCTGGACGGGCGGCGGGTCAACGATCTTGCCCCGGCCCGGCGCGAGTTGGCGATGGTGTTCCAGACCTATGCGCTTTACCCGCATCTCAGCGTGCGCGACAACATGGGCCTGGCGCTGAAACAGGCCGGGGCCTCGCGGTCCGAGATCACGGCCGCCACCGACCGCGCCGCCGCGATGCTGGAGCTTGAGCCGCTGATGGACCGCCGCCCGGCCGAGCTGTCCGGCGGCCAGCGCCAGCGCGTCGCGATCGGCCGCGCCATCGTCCGGCGCCCCAAGCTGTTCCTCTTCGACGAGCCGCTCTCGAACCTGGACGCGGCGCTGCGGGTGGCGACCCGGATCGAGATCGCGCGCCTCCACCGCGAGTTGAAGACCACGATGATCTATGTCACCCACGACCAGATCGAGGCGATGACCCTGGCCCACCGCATCGTCGTGATGCGCCAGGGGCGGATCGAGCAGGTCGGCAGCCCGATGGAGCTGTACAACAACCCGGCCAACACCTTCGTCGCGGGCTTCATCGGCAGTCCGCAGATGAACTTCCTGGACGCCACCGCGCTGGGCCTTGCGCCGGGCAGGGTCGGCATCCGGCCCGAGCATCTGACGATCTCGCGCGGCACCGGCGAGATTCCGGCCACGGTCAGCCATATCGAGAAGCTGGGCGGCGAGACCCTGGTCTACGCCCGCCACCCGCAGCACGGGATGCTGACGGTGCGGCTGTTCGGCGAACACGACTACAGCGTCGATGAAACGGTGCACCTGACCCTGCACCGCGAGCGCATGTTCGAGTTCGACCCCGCCGGCAAGCGCCGGACCTAGCCGCGGGCCGCGTTCCAGGCGGTCAGCAGGCTCTGGGTCGCGTCGCCCTCGATCACGCCAAGCAGCGTGCCGCCCTCGGCGCGGGCGCAGAGGATGCCGTGCCCCTCGCTCAGCGCGGCGCCCAGTGCGATGCAAACCGGCCCGGCCGGAACCATCGAGACCAGGTCCAGCTGGCGCGCGATGCTCTCGCTCTCGTCGTCAAGGAAGCCGCGCAGATGCGAGACCATCTCCTCGGGTCCGTCGCTTTTCCCGTCCCGGCTGCCGCCGGAAATCAGCCAGGCCGCCAGCGTCGGGCCCATGCGCGCGGCAAAGCGCACAAGGAAAGCCTCATCCCCGGCTTCGATCTCGACCCCGGTTGCGGGTTCGGGCGGCTCTGCCACGGGCTCCGGCTCCTCGGCCTCTCCGGCATCGTTCAACTCGATCAGGCAGAGATCCGCCAGAAGGGCCACCGGCAGGCCGACGCTGACCCCGTCCGACCCGCGCCCAGGGGGGGCGGACATCACCCGCAACTCGCTGCGCTGCGCGGCCAGGGCCTGCAGAAGCTTGATCAGCGCATCCTTGTGCTCATCCTCCAGCACCGGCGCGGCCAGGCAGGTCTCGGCCCCGGCAAGTCCGGTCGCGCCGGTCAGGCGCAGCACGCGGCGGCCCGCGACCTCCAGCGTCAGGCTGCTGCCGGAACCGGATTCAAAGCACAGCGACCGGGCGAGGATGGTCTCGTTCACCTCGCGCAGGATGGCCGCCAGGGGGTTGCGATGGCCGATTTCGGCAACCACGCGCGCCCCGCCGGGCGCAAGCCGTGCAGGCGTCTGCAACGCCGTCAGGCGCGCCACGATCGGAAGGGTGCCCCTGTTCAATCTCGTGTCCGGTTCAGGCCAGATCCAGCTGCCGTCATGTGCCGGCCGTGATCTTCTCTAGTGTTTCACGGATCTTCGCCACAAATCCGGGAAGGTCAATGGTCTGATCGCAGACACAGACCAGCGCATCGGCCGGCTCGCTTTCCGAGCGCAGGAAGACCTGCACCCCGTCCAGCGCCATGACCACCGCGGCATGAGGTTCGCCGAAGGCTTCGACCGACAGCGAGAACAGCGGATCGTCAAAGGCGATCCGCGCCTGTTCGCACAGCGCGTCCAGCTTCTCCTGCGTCACTGCCTGATTGCCATGGCTGGCCAGCACCATCCGCGAGGACAGGTCGGCAAAGGCCACGATCCGCGCCTGCGGATAGGCTTTCACCACGGCGCCAAGATGGTCGCTGACCGCCACCCGTCACACGCCCTTGGCAGCGGTGGCAAGCATGTCCGAGAAGGACACCACCGTCGGCCCGGATTCGGCCGTCGGCCGCTCGGTCCGCAAGAGGCGCTCGCCGGTATTGGCCACCCGGCGCGGGGCGATCCGCACGACCGGCGTGTTGCGGATCGCCATCTTCCGCTCGAAGGCGCGGGCGATCAGGCTTTGCCCGACTTCGGCGGTATCGGCGTCATCCGGGCGGACCGCCGGCATCCCTTCCTCGCCGGGCTCGGGATAGCCTTCGTCGATGATGCGGTGGATCAGGTCGAAAAGTGCGCCGGTAAAGTCCTGCGCGCCGCTGTCCTGCCACCTGGCCTCATCGTCCCCGGCGGTCATCGCCTGCATCAGCGACATCGGGAAGACTTCGGCGAAAAGCCCCCCGGTCTCTTGCCGGACCCGCTTCAGCACCTTGGCCTTGTCGCTGTCGCCCAGGATCTTGTCGAAGCGCGTGACCAGAAGCAGGCTGTTCCGCCGCATCTCGGCCGGAAAGCTGTTCCAGACCCCGCTTTCCGACTGCCGCCAGGCCTGGGTCGCATGGGTGCACCACAAGACGCCATCGGCCAGATGCGCCATCCGCTCCCAGACCTCGGGCGACATCGAGGGGTCGCTGATCCCCGGCATGTCGATCAGGTCGGCATAGCGCAGGATGTCGCTCTTCATGAAGATGCGGACATGCTCGGTCGTCTCCAGGCTGACCCGCTCCAGATCGGCGAGGTCCAGCTCGTAGGCCTGCCCGTCCAGCCCCATCGTATAGGCATCCTCCGGCCCGTAGGAGAGCCAGACCGGCGGCAACTGCGTGGCCGTCACCTTCTCCAGCAGCGGCCGCGCGCCCATCAGCACATTGCAGAGCGTGCTCTTTCCCGAGCTGAACTCGCCCATGATGGCGAGGCGGGGTTTGCGGGTGAGGGGCATGCTTCAGGATCCTTCCGTGTCCAGGCCGGGCTCAATCGGCATAGACGCCAAGTTCGTCCATGATCGAGGCCAGGCATTCCTGCCGGTCCTCCCAGGCGTTCACGCCGAACAGCTCCTTCATCTCCTCCATCGAGATTTCCGAGCTGGCCAGCGCGCTTGTCAGCAGCTCGCGCTGTTCCTGCAGGAAGTCGCGCAGGGTATGCTGGGTCCGTTCGCGGAACAGGCCGATCTGGATCGTCTTCAGGTCGTTGATGATCGGGTCGGTTTCCGCCCGGATCAACTTGTTGAAATCCTGGGCAAAGGCCTTGTAGCCCCGGCGGCGCTGCCACCAGCCCTTCCACCAGCTGACCTGCAGGTCCAGCGCGATGGTCTGGCCCAGGTTGATCGGCGGCGGGATGTAGGAGACGACCGGCGTCTCGATCTTGAAGCCCTCGACGGTGATCGAGAAGGTCCTGCCGTAAAGCTCGGCGATCCGGACCGCGGTCTCGTTGTTCACCTCGGCCGCGATGCCGTGCATCTTCTTCAGCACGACCTGATAGCTGGAGCTGAGCAGCATCCGCAGCCCCAGGGGGCTGTAATGCCAGGTCGCATCCTCGCCATTGGTCTGCAGATGCTCGATCAGGCTGTTGGTCGCGCGGTCCAGGAAGCGTTCATAGCTCTGGTCGATGCGGTTGGTGAAATCCTTGCAGGCGGAATCGGTCAGCACGGTGAGCTTCTCGACCGCCGCGGCCTCGATCTTGCGCAGTTCGGTGTCCAGCTGCTCGGGCGTCATGGTCCGGTTCAGCTGGCCATCCGACTCCAGGATGCGGACCTGGTCCACCACGTCCAGGCTTTGCGCCAGGTTCAGCGCCTGCCGGGCCGATTTCTGCAGGGCCTCATGCACCGGACCCTCGTACATCCGCTGGCCCAGCGCATCCAGCAGCGCCGGCACGCCCGAGGCATGCCAGACCAGCTGTTCGGCCGACCATTCGTCCATCTTGTCGGCGAAGGCGGCGCGGGTCCAGTTGATCGCCGACTCGGTCGAGTCGTCGGTCATCTCGTCGATCTTGCCTTCCAGGACGGCGTTCGCCCAATGGGCCGAGCCGTAGATGATGTCGATGTCCTGCGGCGCGTTGTTCTTCTCCAGCGTCTCCAGGATCGCGCGGTGGATCTCGGGCACCTGGTTCGCCGGGTCGGGAAGTTCGTCGATCCGGTTGACGAAGATGATGATCTCGCGCGACTGGCGGTGCGCGATCAGGCGGATCAGCGCCATGTCCATCGTCGTCAGCGCCTGGTGCGCCGAGAGCACGACGATACAGGACCGGCTGTCGCGGACCGCGTTGATCGTGATCTGCTCGCGCATCATGAAGGTGTCGTTCACGCCGGGCGTGTCGCGCACGCACAGCATGACCGGGATGTCGTCGCGCTCGATATACAGGTCGGCCGACTTGGTGATGTCGGTGAATCGCCCCTGGTCCGCCCCCACCGCATCCTCGTCGCCAACGCAGACATAGCGGCGCAGAAGCGCGTCATCGACCGTGCCATAGCGGTGTTCGGTGCCCAAGAGCAGCTCGAACTTGCGGCCCAGCCGCGCCTGCGCCTTCTCGCGCATGGCGACGACCTGCAGGCGCAGCTTCTCAAGCTCGTCATCCGCACCGGCGCGGGCCGCCAGCTGGCCGATCCTTCCGCCGTTCGAGATCAGCTTGTCCCATTCGGCATGGTCGAAGAACTTGAACTTCGCCCGCACGTTCAGCTCGGGCGTGGGGGTGTTGATGTGCAGCGACGTCACCACCGAGGTCCAGGGGTTCACGTCGGTCGGCAACAGGCCGGGCGCCCCGATCATCGCGTTGATCAGCGAGGTCTTGCCCGCCTTGATCTGGCCGATCACGGTAACCGAAGGCTCGACCTCGCGCACCTGCTGCTGGATGCGCGTGACCTTCTTCGACGTGTCGGCGTCCGACATCGTCACGAAATCGCGCAGCACATCCTCGAATCGAGTGATCGTCTCGGCAATCCGGCCCAGGCCCGGGAAGCTGCGCGTCAGCGCAACTGCGGGAGCCGGAGTTTCCTGCACCTCTGGAACGCCGGGTTCTGCAACCGGATCATCATCTTGCACTACCGCGCCAAGTCCCATGATCACCCCACCAATTCCGTACAGAACCACCTATATGGCACACGCAAAGCCGCAAGTCCCCGCGATCATGACATAAGTTTGGAAAGTGGTCCCAATTGGGCACGTTTTAGACGATTCTTCGGTCAATAATAAGGTCAAGCTGCGACCAATGTTTCCAATTCACGCTTAAGTTGCAGAAGCAGGGTCAGCGCGTCATCTGCAGGCGCATGCCCCTTCTCCAGCTGCATCAGCATGATGAGATCCTGGATCTCGCCAAGATCCCCGGTGATTCGGCGTACCCCCGGCGAGGCGCCCCGCGACAGGATCGCCTGCAGCCGCTCGACCGTCTCGCGGCCATGATCCAGCACCAGGTCGACCGGCACCTTCTCCTCGGGGTCCACCTCGGCCGCAAGTTCGGCCGAGCGGGCGACGATCAGGTCGATCGCCTGGGCCAGCACCCCCCGGTCGCTGGCCGGGACCGGCATGGGCGCGGCCGGTGCCGTCACCGGCGTTGCGGGGGGACGGACGGCAATCCGGGGCCGCTCCCGCCGCGAGGCCGCGGGCTCGGCCGGCGGGGTCTCCGGCGCGGGGCTGCCCGGCTGCGGCACATTGGTGATCGGCGCGACCGGGATGCGCTCACGCGCGACGCGGGGTGGCGGCGGCCCAGCCTTGTGCGGGGCCGTGGTCGGCACATTGGTGATCGGCGGCGTCGCGACCCGCTCGCGCGGGATTCTCTCCGTCACCCGCAGCCGGGCGGCCGGGGGCGGCGCAGGCTCGGGCGGCTCCACGGGAGACTCTTCCTCCTCGGCGGCTGCTTCCGGCGGGGTCATCTCCTCCGGCCGGGCGCGCAGCGAGGACAGGTCAGGCAAGGGGGTTCCGGGCTCCAGCCCCGGGCGGGGCGCGCCGAACAGCCGGGGGTGCGTATCGCCGCCCTCGGTCGCGGGGGCGGCAGGTGGCGCCGAAGGCCGGATCCCGTCGCGCGGTTTCCGCTCGTGCGGGGCGCGCTGGACCATGGCCGCCGCCGCCGCGATCATCCGCGCGATCCGTTGCTCATCCGTTTCGACCTGCACGGGTTCGGCTGCGGCTTCGGGTTCGGGCGCAGGGGTCGGTTCGGGTTCGATTGCGGCTTTGGCTTCAGGGACCGGCCTTGGCTCCGGCTCCGACTCGGGCTCCGGCTCGGCCACCACCGGCTCTGGCTGTACCGCCATCGGTGCTGGCTCCGGTTCTGGCGCAGGCGGCGGTGCGGCCATCTCGGCCTTGGATTTCCAGGTCGTCCGCAGCGGCATCTGCGACGGAGCCCCCTCCGCCGGCGCCTGCTTCATCCGGTCCGCGAACCGCCTGCGCCCCGCCTCGTCCGGTGCGCTGTCAGGGGCGGCTTCCGACCGAGGCGCCTCCTCTTTCGGTGCCGCAGCCTCTGCTGCCGGAGCGGTGAGCGGCGCAGGCTCGGGCATTTCCGAAACCGTTTCCGGCTCCGAGGGAACCGGCTCCGGGGGAACCGGCACCGCCGCGACGGTCGGCTCCTCCGCTTCGGGCGCGGCGATATCCTCGGGCGGGGGAACCCGGTCCTGCGGCTGGGCCTCGCCCGCCTCGGCGAAGCGGCGCGCCACCATTTCGCTGGCTTCGACATGGCGGGCCAGCAGAAGCTCGGCCATGTCCATGTCGGCCTGCCGCGCCATCTGCACCCGGGTCTTGATCGCCGTGATCACCGCCCCCGCGCCGCTGTCGCGGAACAGGTCGCGGTCCAGCCCACCCGGAGCCTGCATTGCCTGCCGCGCCTGCTTGGCCGAGATCGCCAGCACCTGGCGGAAATCCTCGCCCGCGCGCAGTTCCACCCGTTCCAGCATCCCCTGCGCCGCCTCGCGCCCGCCCAGGAGATCGACCTTGGTCAGGAACAGGAAACCGTTGTCCTTCATCACATCCGGCATGTCCTCCCAGACCACCTGCTCCTTCGGCAGGTAGGAGGTCGTGCACCAGATGACGATATCCGCCCGCTTCTGCGCCCAGGCCGTCGCGCGGCGCTGCTCGGCCTCCATCGGGCCGGCCGAGATCTCCAGCAGGGTGATCACCTTCAACGCCGGCAGGTCCAGCTCCAGCGTCACCAGCGCCGGGGCCAGATGCAGCACCTCGGACAGGTTGCTGCCGGGGATCACCTCGTTGCGCCCGTCGGCCAGAGTGCAGATCATCCGTGCCTGGGGCCCGTGCTGCACCACGATCGTCGGCAGCCGCAGCGTCTCCGGCACGACCACGGTCCCGGCCAGCAGATTCAGGATCGCCGACTTGCCTGCACCGGGCAGGCCCAGAAGCGCCACCCGCGCCGGGCGCTCCAGCCGTTCGATCAACCGCTCGGCCGCTTCCGCCGGTCCGCCAGCAGCCAGCAGGCCCCGGTCCAAAAGAACACCAAGCCGCTGCGCGACCGTCATTTCTCCGACTGCTTCTGCCATGACCTACTTTATGACGATCACCCGCTTCGGCCGCAAGCGCACAGGTGTGAGATCTCCCAGATCTTTGTCCGCCGGTTCCGCCGTCTCGATCACCACCCGCCGCGGCGTGGCCCGCGCCTCCTCGGCCCGGGCCTTGCCGTCCTTCAGCGGCGGCGGTTCGGGCTGCGGCGGCTCGGCGGGCGGGGCGAGCGTCCTTGGCGGCTTGTGGACGAAGATCGGTTCCGTCGCGAGTGTTGTCAGCCGTTTGGGGCGGGCGACGGCCATGGAGGGGCGGGCGAGGTCCTGTTTCGGGCGGGTGCTGGCGTCGTTCACCTTGATGACGGTGAAGCTGATATTGTCCTGGTCCGGGTCGCCCAGCCGGGCCAGCTCCTCCAGCAGCCGCTCGGCGATCTCGGTCGAGCGGCTCTTGCGGTACTTGTGCAGCACCTTCCCGATCTGGGCATCGGTCAGGAACTGCAGCC